>NZ_ATXF01000005.1 GCF_000421545.1 Agromyces italicus DSM 16388 | reverse complement strand
AAATTGGCATTGAACATAGTGCACGCTGTTGAGTTCTCAAGGAACGGACGCACCCGAGTTGAACCCGACCCAAAGCCGAGCCAGCCCCCAGGGCAACCTGTCAAACATACCACCAAACCAGCCCGCCGAAAACACGACGACCACCACAACTCCGAAGAGCCACGATCAACTAGAAGGGGTATCTCATCCTAGACTTGAAATCACCGAGTCGCAATGCTGCGCCTTCGAGGTTATTTGGCTAGAACCACCACCACTCGACCAGACCCGCTCTCCCGCGCTTCCCGGCCGCCGCAGCGACAAGAGAAAATCTACGCGCACACCACCACAACCAGCAAATCCACCACACAACCCGGGCGTGTCGCGAACCGCGAACACGCACCCAGCACCGACGACATCCCCGATGAAACGCGGAATCCGGCCGACTGGGGTCGACCGGATCCGAGAACGTCGCGCTGGGCTCAGTTCACCTCGTCGGGGTGCGAGCTCACCCGGCCCTCGCGTTCGAGCGCGGTGATCGCCTGCATCTCGGCCTCGCCGAGTTCGAAGTCGAAGACGTCGAAGTTCTCGGCCATGCGGGCACGCGTCGACGACTTCGGGAACACGATGTGCCCGCGCTGGAGGTGCCAGCGGATCACGACCTGCGCGGGCGACCTGCCGTGGGCGGCCGCCGCGTCGGCGACCTCGGGCAGCTCGAAGAGCGGGTACTTGCCCTGGCCGAGCGGGCCCCACGCCTCGATCGCAATGCCGTGCTCCTCGGCGAAGGCGGTGGTCGCCGGCTGCTGGTGCGCCGGGTGCAGCTCGATCTGGTCGACGGCCGGCACGACGTCGCTCTCGCCGAGCAGCCGCTCGAGATGCGGAACGAGGAAGTTCGAGACGCCGATCGACCGCACCCGGCCCGAGTCGCGCAGCTCCTCGAACGCGTGCCAGGTCTCGACGTACCGATCGCGGGCGGGCGACGGCCAGTGGATCAGGTAGAGGTCGACGTAGTCGAGCCCGAGGCGCTCGAGGCTCGCGTCGAAGGCGTCGTGCACCGATTGCGTGCCCTGGTCGTCGTTCCAGAGCTTCGTGGTCACGTAGAGCTGCTCGCGAGGGATGCCCGAGGCGGCGACGGCCCGGCCGACCCCCTCCTCGTTGCCGTAGATGCGGGCCGTGTCGAGGTGGCGGTAGCCGACCTCGAGCGCGTCGGACACGATCCGCTCGGTCTCGGCCGGATCGACCTTGAACACCCCGAATCCGAGCTGCGGGATCGAGTGGCCGTCGTTGAGCTGGATGCGGGGAACCGTCATGCCCGCCATCCCATCATGCGGTCCCGCCGGGCGACAGGGTGGTTCGCTCCCCGCGAATCGCACGAGCGAGAAGTCGACGCGGAGGGGCGCCGACGATCGCGCCGTCCTACGATGGAGGGCTGATGACTTCGCCGCTCCCGATCCCCGCGATCACCTACCCCGCCGAACTGCCCGTCTCCGCGCAGCGCGAGGAGATCGCGCGCGCCCTCGAGTCGCACCAGGTCGTCATCGTGGCGGGCGCCACGGGATCGGGCAAGACCACCCAGCTGCCGAAGATCTGCCTCGAGCTCGGGCGCTCCTCCATCGCGCACACCCAACCCCGTCGTATCGCCGCGCGCACGATCGCCGAGCGCATCTCCGAGGAGCTCGAGGTCGAGCTCGGCGGGCTCGTCGGCTACCAGGTCCGCTTCACCGACCAGGTGAGCGACGCGACCCGCATCAAGGTGATGACCGACGGCATCCTGCTCAACGAGATCCACCGCGACCGCGAGCTGCGTCGCTACGACACGATCATCATCGACGAGGCGCACGAACGCAGCCTCAACATCGACTTCCTGCTCGGCTACCTGAAGCGGCTCCTCCCCCGCCGCCCCGACCTCAAGGTGATCGTCACGAGCGCGACGATCGACCCCGAGAGTTTCGCGAGACATTTCGAGGATGCCTCCGGCACCCCCGCGCCCGTCATCGAGGTCTCGGGGCGCACGTACCCCGTCGAGGTGCGCTACCGCCCCCTCATCGCGGAGGCGTCGGGCGACACCGGCGAGGACGCCGACGACGAGGGCGCCGCCGCGGAGGACAAGGACGTGCAACGGGGCATCCTCGATGCGCTCGACGAGCTCGACCGCGAGTCGCGCGGCGACGTGCTCGTCTTCCTCTCGGGCGAGGGCGAGATCCGCGACGCCGAGCAGGCGGTGCGCGGGCACTACGCGACCGCCGGCGGCGGTCGCGGCGGTGAGACCGAAGTGCTGCCGCTCTACGGCCGGCTCTCCTCGGCCGACCAGCACCGGGTGTTCGAGCCGTCGAAGGTCGCCGGGCTCCGCCGCCGCGTCGTGCTCGCCACGAACGTCGCCGAGACGAGCCTCACCGTGCCGGGCATCCGCTACGTCGTCGACGCGGGCACCGCGCGGATCAGCCGCTACTCGGTGCGCTCGAAGGTGCAGCGCCTGCCGATCGAGGCGATCTCGCAGGCCTCGGCGAACCAGCGCTCGGGCCGCTCGGGCCGCACGAGCGACGGCATCGCGATCCGCCTGTACTCCGAAGAGGACTTCGCGCGCCGCCCCGAGTTCACCGACCCCGAGATCCTGCGCACGAACCTCGCGGCGGTCATCCTGCAGATGGCCTCGCTCGGTCTCGGCCCGATCGAGGAGTTCCCGTTCCTCACCCCGCCCGACAGCCGCGGCATCCGCGACGGCGTCGAACTGCTGCGCGAGCTGGGGGCGCTGGAGGGTCTCGAGACGCGTCCTTCTTCGTCGGGTGCTCCTCGACCAGCGGATGTGGGGCCGAAGCTCACGAAGGTCGGCCGCCAGCTCTCGCGCCTGCCCATCGAGCCGCGCTTCGCGCGCATGGTGCTCGAGTCGAAGGCGCAGGACGTCTCGCGCGAGGTGCTCGCGATCGTCGCCGGACTGACGGTGCAGGATCCGCGCGAGCGCCCGCTCGACCGTCGCGAGCAGGCCGACGGCTTCCACGCGCGCTTCGTCGACCCGACGAGCGATTTCCTCACCCTCCTGAACCTCTGGAACCACCTCGAGGAGAAGCAGCGCGAGCTCTCGGGCAGCGCCTTCCGCCGCATGTGCAAGTCGGAGTTCCTGAACTACCTGCGGGTCCGCGAGTGGCAGGACCTCTACCGCCAGCTCGTGCGACTCGCGAAGCCCCTCGGGCTGCAGGTCGCGCGCGAGGCATCCGAACCGGCAGCGCCCGCTGGAGCGAAAGGCGACGGGATCCACAAGGCTCTGCTCTCGGGACTGCTCTCGCAGCTCGGGCTCCGCGACGACTCGAAGACGAGCAGCGGGCGCGGCGGTGCCGGGGCGGGGCGCGACGCAGAACGTCGCGGCCGCCGCCAGCAGTCCGAGTTCGTCGGCGCCCGCAACGCGCGGTTCGTCGTCTTCCCGGGGTCGGCGCTCGCGAAGAAGCCGCCGGCCGCGCTCATGAGCGCCGAGCTCGTCGAGACCAGCCGGCTCTTCGCCCGCACCAACGCGGCGATCGACCCCGCGTGGGCCGAACCGCTCGCGGGTTCGCTCGTGAAGCGCAGCCACAGCGAGCCGCACTGGGAGAAACGCCAGGGCTCGGCCGTCGCGTACGAGAAGGTCACGCTCTACGGGGTGCCGATCGTCGAGCGCCGGCGCATCCAGCTCGCCCGCATCGACGCGCCCTACGCACGCGAACTCTTCATCCGCCACGCCCTCGTCGAAGGCGACTGGCCGAACGAGATCCGGCGCGACCCGCTGTTCGAATTCGACCGTCGCAACCGCCGCCTGCGCGCCGAGCTCGAAGCGGTCGAGGAGCGCAGCCGCCGTCGCGACATCCTGTTCGACGACGAGGCCGTCTTCGACTTCTACGACGCGCGGATCCCGGCCGACGTGACCTCGACGAGGCTCTTCGAGACCTGGTGGCGCGAGGCGAAGAAGCAGCGCCAGGGCCTGCTCACGATGACCGCAGAGACGCTCGCGCCCGACGATGCGCCGGCGATCGACGATGGGGCGTTCCCGCCCACCTGGCAGCAGGACGATCAGACGCTGACCCTCCGCTACCGCTTCGAGCCCGGGGCATCCGACGACGGGGTGACCGTGCAGGTGCCGCTGGTGCTGCTCGCGCGCCTCCGGCCCGAGGGCTTCGACCGGCAGGTGCCCGGGCTGCGCACCGAGCTCGTGACCGCGATGATCAAGGCGTTGCCGAAGATGATCCGGCGCAACGTCGTGCCCGCGGCCGACTGGGCGGCGAAGATCGTCGCCGAGCTCGACGGCCAGGATGCCACGGCGCAGACCTCGTTCGCCGACGAGGTCGCCGGCGTGATCAGGCGACTGACCCACACGCCCGTCACGGGCGCCGACTTCGCGACGGATCGCATCCCGCCGCACCTGCAGATGTCGTTCCGGGTGGTCGAGGGGCGCGGCAAGCAGCTCGGGGTGGGCAAGGACCTGCGGGCGCTCCAGGCGCAGTTCTCCGACCGCGCGCGAGATGCCGTCGCCGGCACCTTCGCGGCGGGCGGCGGCGCGGGCGCGCAACGGCGACGCGGGCCGAGGGCCGTGGATGTCGCGGGCGGACCGGGCCCCGTGACCCCCTCGGCACTCGGCGGCCCGGGACTCGGCAGCGGACTCGAGCGCACCGGGCTCACGAAGTGGGACTTCCCCGAGCTGCCGCGCCACGTCGACACCGACGTCGGTGGCAACCGGGTGCGCGCCTACCCCGCCCTCGTCGACGACGGCGAGACCGTGAGCATCCGTCTGCTCGCGACGCCCGAGGACCAGGCCGCGACGATGCCCGGCGGCATCCGGCGCCTGCTCATGCTCGCGACGCCCTCGCCCGTGAAGTACGTGGAGCAGCACCTCACCGGCAACGAGAAGCTCGTGCTCGCGACGAGCCCGTACCCGAACACCGCCGCGCTGTTCGCCGACTGCCTCGTCGCGTGCGTCGACGACGTGCTGTACCGGGTGAAGGACGACGGAATGCTCTTCACGAAGCTCGAATTCGACACCGTGCGCGACCGGATCTCGGGCGTCGTCATGAACACGATGTTCGAGACCGTCTCGCTCGTCGCGAGCACGCTCGTGGCGCTCCGCACCGCCGAGAAGGCGGTGAAGTCGGCGACGAGCCTCGCCCTGCTCCCGGCGCTCGGCGACGCGCGCGCGCAGCTCGACGGGCTCGTGTTCCCCGGCTACGTGTCGCGCACCGGCCTCGAGCGGCTGCGGCACCTGCCGCGCTACCTCGAGGGCGTCACGATGCGCGTCGGCAAGCTCGAGCAAAACCCCGGCCGCGACCGCGTCTGGATGAACGAGGTGCAGGTGGCGCTCGCGCGCTTCGCCGACGCCGGCGGCACGATTCCGCTCGCGCCGCGGGCGCCCGTGAACCTCGTTCGGGCTCGATGGCTCATCGAGGAGCTGCGGATCAGCCTCTTCGCGCAGGAGTTGCGCGCGGCCGAGAGCGTGTCGCTGCAGCGCATCACGAAGGTGCTCGCCGCGAAGGGCTGAGCCCGAGTGGGCGGGAACGCCGAAGGCGGGCGCCCCCGGGCACCCGCCTTCGCGAGACGACGGCTACGCCCCGATGAGCCGCGCGGCGAGGAAGCCCTCGAGCTCGGCGAGCGGCACGCGCTGCTGCTCCATCGAGTCTCGGTCGCGCACCGTCACGGCATCGTCGTCGAGCGAGTCGAAGTCGACCGTGATGCAGAACGGAGTGCCGATCTCGTCTTGACGGCGGTAGCGGCGACCGATCGCCCCGGCGTCGTCGAAGTCGACGTTCCAGTACTGACGCAGTTTTGCTGCGACCTCGCGGGCGAGCGGCGAGAGCTTCTCGTTGCGGCTGAGCGGCAGCACCGCGGCCTTCACCGGCGACAGGCGCGGGTCGAGCTTCAGCACGGTGCGGGTGTCGACGCCGCCCTTCGCGTTCGGCACCTCTTCGACGTGGTACGCGTCGACGAGGAACGCCATGAGCGAGCGGGTGAGGCCGGCGGCGGGCTCGATCACGTAGGGGATCCAGCGCTCGTTCTTCGACTGGTCGAAGTAGCTCAGCTCCTTGCCGGAGTGCTCGGAGTGCGTCGACAGGTCGAAGTCGGTGCGGTTCGCGACGCCCTCGAGCTCGCCCCACTCTCCGCCGGTGAAGCCGAAGCGGTACTCGAGGTCGACGGTGCGCTTCGAGTAGTGCGAGAGCTTGTCTTCGGGGTGCTCGAACCTGCGCAGGTTCTCGGGGTCGACGCCGAGGTCGACGTACCAGTTCCAGCGGTAGTCGAGCCAGTACTCGAACCACTCGTCGTCGGTGCCGGGCTCGACGAAGAACTCGAGCTCCATCTGCTCGAACTCGCGCGTGCGGAAGATGAAGTTGCCCGGCGTGATCTCGTTGCGGAACGACTTGCCGATCTGGCCGATGCCGAACGGCGGCTTCATGCGCGCCGCCTGGAGCACGTTCGCGAAGTTCGTGAAGATGCCCTGCGCGGTCTCGGGGCGAAGGTAGTGCAGGCCGCCCTCGTCTTGCACGGGGCCGAGGTAGGTCTGGAGCATCATGTTGAAGTCGCGGGGCGGGGTCCACTGGCCGCGGGTGCCGCAGTTCGGGCAGGCGATGTCGCCCATGCCGTTCTCGGGCGCACGGCCCTTCTTCTCTTCGAAGGCCTCGAGCAGGTGGTCTTCGCGGAAGCGCTTGTGGCAGTGCAGGCACTCGACGAGCGGGTCGGTGAAGACGCCGACGTGGCCCGAGGCGACCCAGACCTGCTTCGGGAGGATGACGCTCGAGTCGAGGCCGACGACGTCGTCGCGGCGGGTGACCATGTAGCGCCACCACTGGCGCTTGATGTTCTCCTTCAGCTCGACGCCGAGGGGGCCGTAGTCCCAGGCGGAACGGGATCCGCCGTAGATCTCGCCGGCCTGGAAGACGAAGCCCCGGTGCTGGGCGAGGGCGATGACGGATTCGAGACGGCTGGGTGCGGCCACGGTGGCTCCAATGGTGCAGGCGAGCGGGGATTTCGCGCGAGGCGCGCTGGCAACCATCTTAGGCTGAGACGGATGCCTCTCCCCGACCTCCTCGTCTCCGCCATCGCGCTCGTGCGCGATCGGCGGGTGCTCATGGTGACCGCGCGCGACCGCGAGGTCTTCTACATGCCCGGCGGCAAGATCGATCCCGGCGAGACCGCCGCGCAGGCCGCCGCCCGTGAGGCCTGCGAGGAGGTCGCGCTCGAGCTCGACCCCGATGCGCTCGACGAGCTCTTCGAAGTCGTCACGCAGGCGCACGGCGAACCCGACGGCCGCCTCGTGCGCATGCGCGTCTTCCGAGCCGAGACGGATGCCTCGCCGCGGGCCTCGGCCGAGGTGGGCTCCCTGCACTGGGTGACGACGAGCGAGCTCGATCGCTGCCCGCCCGCCGGGCGCGAGGTGCTCGTCCGGCTCGCGGCGACCGGCCTGATCGACTGACATGGCGATCTCCGTCGCACACGTCCGCGGCTACCTGCGCTGGTCGCTGCTCGATTACCTCGATGCGGCGGGGCGCCAGCTCCGGGTGCTGACCCGGCCGAAACCGCCGGCCTCGTGGTCGCGCGGCGACCTCTCGAAGCCGACGATCGTGCTCATGCCGGGCGTGTACGAACACTGGTCGTTCATGTCGTCGATCGGCGACACGCTGAATGCGGCCGGGCACCGGGTGCGGGTCGTGCACGGCCTGGGCGCGAACATCGCCCACATCCCCGAGACTGCGGCCCGCGTCGAGCGAGCCCTCGGCCGTGTCCCGACCCCCGCGGCCGGTCAGGTCGTCGTCGCCCACTCGAAGGGCGGGCTCACGGGCAAGTGGATGCTCATGCGGGAGGATGCGGAGGCGCTCGGACTGCTCGGGCTCGTCGCGATCGCGACGCCGTTCAACGGCTCGAGCCTCGCGGCGTACATGGTCGATCCCTCGCTTCGCGAGTTCGATCCGGTCGGCCCGGTCATCGGGCACCTCACCGGAGGAGCATCCGCGAATTCGCGCATCGTGTCGGTCTACCCGGCGTTCGATCCGCACGTGCCCGAGGGTTCGGAGCTCGTCGGCGCCGTGAACGAGTGCGTGCCGGTCGCGGGCCACTTCAGGGTGCTCGGCGCACCCCAGACCGCGGCCGCGGTGATCGCCGGTATCGCCCACCTCGCCGCACAGGCCGCGTGACCCCGCCACGACGTCGGCGATCGCCACCCGATCGGACCGATCGCCGCGAAACATCCGAAGTCGTGGCGATCGCCGAAGCTGCGGCGCGCGCGGGTCGGTCAGCGGGCTGACGCGAGGCGGCGGAACGCGAGCGCGAGGCCGCTGGCGGCGATGAGCACGAACGCGACGACCGCCGAGCCCACGGCGGAACCACGTCCGTCTCATCTGGCCGCGGAACCGCGCGATCGGGGATCACCGCACGATCGGAGCGATCGGAGCGAGAACGTCCGAAGTCGTGGCGATCTCCGATTTCGTGGCGCTCTGTGGCTTGCTCAGTGCACGAACTCGAGCAGGTCGAGGCCGACCTGGCGCATGCCGTCGAGCACCGCGAGCCGCGAGGAGAGCATCGTGTCGGCGTAGTACATCGACACCGCGTAGGCGACGCTCGCGCGGGGGCCGCGCAGCACGCCGACCTCGCTGCGCACGCCGCCGTCGGTGCCGGTCTTGTTCATGAGAAGCAGACCGTGGTCGGGCGAGCGGTGCGCGAGCGGATCGAGACCGAACGCCGACGCGACCATCGAGAGGTCGGCGTTCAGCGAGAGCCAGCCCACGACGCGCTGCGACACCTCGGGCGACACGATCTCGCCGCGCGCGAGCGAGGCGAACAGCCAGGTCAGCTCCTTCGCCGAGCCGATCGAGAGCTGCGGCGCATCGTCGGGGCCGCGGTGGTCGCGCACGAGGTCGAGGAGGGCGGTGCGGGTGAGCCCGAGCGTCTCGGTGCGGGCGCGCACGGCCTCGAGCCCGATGTGGCGGATCAGCACGTTCGTCGCGAGGTTGTCGCTCGTCGCGCCGATGAGCGCGGCGAGGTCGGCGACCGGCAGCGACGGCGACTGGAGGTGCTGCCAGATGCCCGAATCGCCGACGGCGTCGCGCGGTGCACGGTCGAGCACGGTGAACGACTCGGCGCTCGCACCGACGAGCCTGGAGGCGACCTCGACGAGCAGCAGCACCTTGCCGATCGATGCCGTCGGCATCACGACGTGATCGTCGACCGAGAACAGCACCTTGCCGGTCGCGAGGTCCGTCGCCCGGGCCGACACCTGCACCCCGGCGAGCGCGAGCTCGCCGAGTGCCGCGAAGCCTCGGGCGAAGTTCTCGTTCGGCTCCTCCGTGCGGTGCTTGCCCTTGCGCAGGTCAGCATGACGTGCACGTCGCTCGGATCCCTGCGACGACGTCACCACGGTGCTAGCACGCTCTTCCTCAGACGGTCGGCGCTCCCCCACCGCGGGCTGCGGCGCGCACGAGTTGTTCGGATACTCGGACTTCGGATCGGTGATTACCAGATCGTCACCCGCTCGGCAGGGTCGAGCCAGAGGGCGTCGTCGGCAGTCACTCCGAAGCCAGTGTAGAACTCATCGATGTTGCGGACGATCTGGTTGCACCGGAACTCGTTCGGCGAGTGCGACCGAGGCGGGCGAGCTGTACGTGGATCTGCCCGAGGGTCGCTACTCCCTCGCGGCCGCAACGAGCCCCGGCGATGTCGACCTGGACGCCGATCGTGATGCCTCGTCGGCACGGCCTGACCGTCGGCGACGTGCGACGACGAACACGACGCCGAGCGCGAGCAGTCCGAGGCCGATCGGCAGCGCGATCAACGACGCCCCGGTGTCGGAGAGCCGTCGCGGTCCCTTCGTGCCGGATGTCGCGACGCCATCGGTTGCGCCCGCTGCGGTTCCGCCCCCGGGGTTCGATCCGGAACCGCTCCCATCGCCGCCTGGCTCACCCGGGTCCGCCGGGTCGACGGGTGCCGCCTCGAACACCGCAATGAGCATGGCATCCGACTCCATCGCCCGGCCTGCGTGGTTCCGCGCACTCGCGAGCACGTGCATCTCGAGTTCGGTGCCGGGTACGAACGCCTCGCCGGGGGTGAACGTGAAGGATCGCGCGATGGGGGCTCCGTCGGGCGTCTCGAGCGGCTCGATGGGGGTGATCGAGCCGGACACGGGCACACCACCCACCATCACCGAGACGGAATCGGTGGTCACGGATGCGGCCTGCATGAGCTGGCTGAACGTCAGCACCAGTTCACCGGTCGCGGTGAGTCCGGTCGCCGTCGGAGCGGCGAGCGGCACCAAGCCCACGTTCACGTCGACGTGCGGCGGCAGCACCTCGAGCACGTCGCTCTTCGCCGGCGCGTATCCCTCGGCCTCATAGCGCACCTGCCAGAACCCGATCGGCACGTCCCAGGCGTATCTCCCTTCGGCATCGGTCAGCACCGGATTCCACTGGCCATACCATTCGGCGTTCCACACCTCCCAGGGGCCCTCGGCCGTGGGTGCATGGAGCACGGTGGCAGTGACGCCCTCGAGTCGGTTGGCCTCGGCGCCCTCGTAGACGAACCCCGACGGGTCGTAGATGTATTCGGGATCCGCAATGGGCTGCCAGGCCTCCTGCATACGCTCCATCCGCTCCTCAGGAGTTTCACCGCAGTTCTTCTCGGTCCCGGTGACGTGTTCGTCGATCTGGTTGATCTGATGCTCGAGCAGCTTTCCCATCGTCTTGTCGCCGACGTAGGTCAAGGCGCTGTAGACGAACTCGGCGGCGGGGCCGGTATTCACGCTGGTGGCCATGGCGAGCGCGTTGAGTCCGTCGAGCGCCATGGACTGCTTGCCGACGTCGTCGACCGCGTCCTCCCAATACGACATGTCGTAGTCGTATTGGCAGGACGACTTCACGTTGTTGATCCGATCCTTCAGCTTGCTGAGGGCCTCATACTTGTCACCGGCCGTCCGAGCGCTCTCGGCGGCGTCGGCTTTGAACGCCCAATCGAGCGCCGTCTTGAAGCCAGGCCGGAACAGTGCGGTGGAGGCTGCCGCCCTGCCACTCGGCGTCATCGACACGGAGGCCGCCGACGCGACGCCCTCGACGGGCTCGAATGACGAACCATCGGCAGGGAGGATCACCTCCATCGAGCCCCCGTTGCCGCCGGGGGCCGCCTCGAACTCGAATCCGGCGATGGGCACGCCCGTCTGCTCCATCAAGCGCCGGTCGTCGTCGGTGAGTTCGACGTCGACCTCCTCGACGACACGGGTGAGCACGCCGACGACCGGCTCGCCGTCCGCCGGCGGGAGGCTCGGGAACAGTACCGTGATCCGCTCGCCCGTTCCGTTCTCGTTCGAAACCGGCGTCACGTCGGTGATCACGAAGTCGCGCATGCCGACAGGCATCAACTCGCGGATGGTCGCCTCGTCGGATGGCACGACCAGTCGCGGGTCGTCGAGCATGAGCGGTTCGGCGCGGCTCGTCACGTCGACCGAGATCGGGCCCTCGTTGCCGAGCCTCAGCGGAATCGTCGCCGTGAACCGGCCGTCGAGGCCACGAATCGCCTCGACCTCGTACGCTCCGAGCTTCACCACGGCTCCGTCCACCTGATCAGGACGATCGAACGTCAGGCCCACCGTGACGTCGCCATCGACGACGACGAACGGGAAGACCGCCACCCCGTCGCGCGGATCGAAGCGAATCGTGCGTCCGCTCGATCCCACGGCGTTCTGATGGACGGCGATCTCGGTAAGGGCGGGGGCCGTGGGATCATACTCGACCATGATCGTGTTCGAGAACATCGATCGTCCATCGCCGACGGCGCTGGCCTGGAACTCGTAGCCCCAGAACAGCCGGCGCTCGGGCAGATCGACTCTGGTCTCCCATCGTCCACCGGGGCCCGCGGTTGCGACACCCACCACAGTGCCACGCTCCGTGATGCTCACCTCGGCGCCTGCCGGGGCAAGACCGGAGAGCACGGCCGTGAACTCCGAGATGCGCTCCGGCCCGTGGATGGTGACTCCTGCGACGTCGACGACGGTGGAGCCGACGACATGCTCGCCGCCGGTTCCCGCGGAGACCAGCGCGGTCACGCGTTGACCGACTCCGACCGACGCATCCGCAGGCACGCGAAGCGTGACCCGCAGGACGCCGGTGTCGCCGGCAGCCAGGTCGCCCAGACGCACCGTCAGGCCGCCGAGCCCGGATCGAGCGGTTACCGGCGAACCATCGAGTATGGTGCCCGCAGGGAGCACCTCCCATCCCGCCGGCGTCGTGAGCCGAAGCTGTGCGCCGCGCACCGCGACGGTCGCCGCGAACTCGATGCGGATCTCCACGGTCTCGCCCGGAGCCGGCTTGTCGAGCGCCACCACGCTGTTCCCGTCACCCGTGAATGCGCCCACCACCTCGTTGATCACGATCTCACCGAGCTGAGTCACCGTGTCGTTCTCGACATCGACAGCCTTCCACGCCGCAGCGCGGCTCCCGGAGTGGTTGATCGCGATGACATACCTTCCGGCGGCGGGGAGTTGGGCGCTGAACGCGGAGCCGTTGCCTGAGATCGCCGTCGACCATTCCTCGCCCATGAGGGTCGCCGTCCACGAGCCGGTCAAGGGCTCGTGATTCCCGTCGAGGAGGGTCGCCTGGATGCCCGCCGGCCAACCGAGCCGGAGGTCGACCTCGTGAATCTTCGCCTCACCGGTAAGGGTGAACGGCTCACTGCACCCGGCCGGTCCCGACACCTGCACCGCGTCCGCGCAGATGCGAACCTCGGTGCCGACCGCACCTGAGATCGTCGCAGAACTCTCGTTGAAGGTTCCGAGCCGGACGGCGCTGGTGTCCGCGTCGACCTTGAGGTGGACCGAGGTCGACCAGTCGATGCCGACCGGCGGGCCCCATTCAGGCTCACCGGGTGGCTTCATGCGAAGATCGACTCGCACCGTCTCGAAGGCGAGCGGCTCGACGTCGATGAGCACATCGTTCGTCGCGTCGAGAATGTGCTGGCGAGTCGCCGATCCGCCGCTCGGCGTCGAGACGCGCAACGTCGACGCGCCGACGTACCCCTCGAGCGCGAACCGGCCGTCATCACCGGTGGTTGCGACGCGCACAAGGTTCTGCCCCGCGATCGTCTGCGAGAGCGTGACGGTCGCGCCTGCGATCGGCTCCCCGTTCTCGCGGATGATTCCAGTGATGATCGCAGCGCCGACCGGGGTCACCTCCACGACGACGTGATTCGCACCGGCCACGAGCACGACCTCGACATCGGGCTGAGCCTCGATCGGGAGCGCCGACGAGGTCACACGCACTCCGACGGTGTCGCCCCCTTGCCAACCACTGGATCGAGCGACGCCGAGCGAGTCGGTCCGGCCGCTCGTGGCGCCGTCTCGGCCCGAGACCTCGACGACCGCGTCACGCAGTGGCTCGCCGCCCGCAATCCGCACCTCGACGTCGAGCGTGGCTTCCGCGGCCAAGCGGAGTTCGACGAATGTCTCGGCGGCAGGGATCGCGCTGAGTCCCGTGCTCGACGCAGCCAGGCTGCCGTTGGCTCGGCGCACCTCTGCTCGAAGGTCGTCAGCCGGGGGCACCGGCACCGTCACGGTCGGCTCGGCAGTGAGCAGTTGCTGGTGGCTGAACTCGGCCGAGGCGCTCGCCACCGTGAGCACATCGCCGGCGATCGCCGCGCCGGCGAAGTCGAGGCGTAATGCGCCGCTCAGCGATGCAGGCAGTCCGGTGGCCTCCGCCGTCGCCTCATGCCCCTCACCGTCGTCGATGGCGACCGCGAGCGCGACCACGCGGTTCACGGGCCCCGCCACGAGCGGATGGCTCGCCGTGTATCGGCCGTCGGTCTGCTCCACGAAGTCGAGCGTCACGACCTCCTCGCCGAAGAGCGTGCCGAGCCGGAGTTCCGCCGTGACGGTGCGATCGGGCTGGCCGGTCACCTGTACCGCGAGCGTTGAACCGAGCGCCAGGTGGCCAGTCGAGAGCTTGGGAGCGCTCCAAGACACCACGGGCGCCGGCAGCGCCGGCGTCGCGACGGCGAAGGATCTGGTGAGCCGAACGGTCGTCTCGCCGCTCACGAGCTCGACACGATACTCGACATCGACACCCGCCGGAACGCCGGTGTCGACGAACGTGGCGGCCGCCGTCTCACCGACGGTCTTGCTCGCGCCGCCGACCGTGCGCACGACGCGATACGTCGCATCGGCCCCGACCGAGTCCCAGCGCAGCGTGACGCGTCCGTCGGCGGCGGCGGACCCGGTGAGCGCTGCGTCGCCGATCAGGACGGCGCCGGTTCGCACCTCGAGTTCGAGCGGGGCGCCGATCTGCCCCGCAATGTTCCTCGGTTCAACGGCGATGCGGTAGGCGGTGTCGGCGGCGAGCCCGTCGAGCAGCGTGGCGCGTGTGGCGGCCGGCACCGTGGTCACGAGCTGCCCGTCAACGCTCACGAGGTAGTCGTCGACGCCCATCGTGTCGCTCGCGGCATCCCATTCCACCCGGACGAACTCGGCACCCGCCTCGACGAGACGCACGGCGGATCCATCTGGCCAGACGGGCGCCGTGGCACTGCGTGACTCCGCCAGATACGCATTCCTCGGACCGGAACGCACGCCCGTGATGAGGTCGTTGTCGGTGTTGAACGTGATCCGCGCTCCGTCGGCGCTGATCTGCGGGGCGAGACTTCGCAGGGTCGAGGTTTCGCGGCCTCCGGGGAACGGATCCCCGCCGTCGGCGGGCGCCGACACCAGTTCGGCCGCTCCAGTCGCTGTATCGAAGGCGAAGACGTCCAGGCCGGCAGCCGGCCGCGCGACCACTGCCGCGAGTGCGGATCCGTCGGCGCTCAGAGTGAGTCCACCCACGAATCGGAGCCACCGCTCGGGCACCTCGAGTTCCCGCCGGTCGCCTGTCGTCCGGTCGAGGATCGTGATGGTGAATGGCACGTCCGCAGTCGGCCAGCTCTGCGGGCGGCTCGCCCACGCCACGACCGAGCCGTCGGCACTGAGACCGAGCCGCGCGGTCCTGAAGTATGGACTGGGCTCGCTCCCGACGTACGCGGCCTCCGACCACTCGAGGACCGGTGCCTCGCCCGTGATGTCGTACAGCGCAACGCTTCCCTCACCAGTCAGGTCGTGGAGCATCACCCGAGTGCCGTCGTCACTGAGTTGCGGGTACGGGTATCGCTGCACGTCGCTGGAGCGCGCCGGAGCGGGAAGTTCCATGAGCAGCTTCGTCGTCATCGTGGCGCCATCGCGCTTGGTCACGAAGAGCCGGCGTCCGTTGTCGTCGTTTCGGAGCAGCATCACGGATGCGTCTGCGCTCATGTCGACGAGCACGAGCTCGTTGAAGCGCGGCAGCTCAGGGGTGGTCGGTACCGGCGTCACCGTCTCGGACTCGGCGTCGTACACGTACGTCCAGAAGGATGCGTCGGTGCCGACCGCAGGCTTCGGCAGATTCTTCACGTTCTCGGTGAACGCGACGTAACGGCCGCCGGTGCTGACCTGCGCACGACCGGCCTCCCACGATGCTCCGATGCTCCCGCTCCCGTGGGGATACGCGTTCACGAGCCGACTCGCCTGCGTCTGGGTGTCGATGAGGAGCAACGCCCGGCCTTCGGCACGCGCATCGGACGTCACCAGGTAGCGGCCGTCGGGACTGATGGCCGTGGCATCCCACCCATCGCCGAGCGCCATCGCCTGCGTGAAATCGTACTCACCGATCTTGCTCAGCGACCACGCCGGCTCGGCCGCGACCGCGACGGGCGCCGTCACGAGGGTCGTCACCGCGACTGAAAGTCCGGCCACGATCCCGAGCGGGCGCCGCAGACGGAAGCGCGGAGCAGAGGACATGTTCGGGGCGGACTGGCGTGAATGTCGGCGCGCGCGCAACGGCATGATCATCAGACTCTCTGGCTGGAGAAATCGAGCATAGGACCGCCTCGGCGGCTGCCGATCCAAGGCGCGGCACCGTCAGAGCGATGTCCATCAGCTAATCAGTGCACGTCGCGCCATCCCACCCCCTGTTCGGGGCAGAAGGGGGTACGCCGGAAGAGTTGAAACTACCAGATCGTCACCCGCTCGGCAGGGTCGAGCCAGAGGGCGTCGTCGGCAGTCACTCCGAAGCCAGTGTAGAACTCATCGATGTTGCGGACGATCTGGTTGCACCGGAACTCGTTCGGCGAGTGCGGGTCGATCGCGAGCAGACGCACCACCTCTTCGTCGCGGCCCTTCATCTGCCAGGCCTGCGCCCACGACAGGAAGAACCGCTGAGCCGGTGTCAGGCCGTCGATCACGGGCGACTGGGCGACGCTGCCGCCCTGCGACAGCACGTACGCCTTCCACGCGATGGCGAGACCGCCGAGGTCGCCGATGTTCTCGCCGATCGTGAGGGCGCCGTTGACGTGCGGGGCTTCGCCGTCGGTGGATGCCTCGGCCGAGGCATCCTCGTCGCCGTCGACCAGCTGCGCCGGGACCAGGGCGTCGTACTGCGCGATGAGCGCCTTCGTGCGCTCTTCGAAGGCGGCGCGGTCGTCGGCTGTCCACCAGTCGGTGAGTCGCCCGTCGCCGTCGTACTTCGAGCCCTGGTCGTCGAAGCCGTGCCCGATCTCGTGCCCGATGACGGCGCCGATCGCGCCGTAGTTCGCGGCCGCGTCACGCTCGGCGTCGAAGAACGGGTACTGCAGGATCGCCGCCGGGAACACGATCTCGTTGAAGCCCGGGTTGTAGTACGCGTTGATCGTCTGCGGGGTCATGAACCACTCGTCGCGGTCGATCGGCTTGCCGATCTTGCCGAGCTCCCGGTTGAACTCGAACTCGGCGGTCGCACGCACGTTGCCGACGAGGTCGCCGGCCGTGATCTCGAGCGCCGAGTAGTCGCGCCACTTCACCGGGTAGCCGATCTTGGGCGTGAACTTCTCGAGCTTGTCGAGCGCCTTCGCCTTCGTGGCCTCGCCCATCCATTCGAGCGCCTCGATCGACTCGCGGTATGCGAGCACGAGGTTTTCGACGAGCACGTCCATCGCCTCCTTCGCGGTGGGCGGGAAGTGCCGGTCGACGTAGATGCGGCCCACGGCCTCGCCCATCGCGCCCTCGACGAGCGAGACGCCGCGCTTCCACCGCTCGCGCATCTGCGGGGTGCCGGTGAGCGTGCGACCGTAGAAGTCGAAGTTCGCCTCGACGAGGTCGCTCGAGAGGTACGCGGCGCTCGAGCGCACGACCTGCCAGGCGAGCCAGTCGCGCCACGCGGGCAGCCGCTCCTCCGTGAGGAGGGCGCCGAGCCCCGCGAGGAACGAGGGCTGGCGCACCACGAGCTCGTCGAAGGCGTGGGCGGGCACGCCCATCGCATCGCGCCAGATCGCGAGGTCGAGGGCGCCGTCCTGAGCCCGTCGAAGGGATGCCTCGTCGAGGACGCCCTGCCAGGGCTTCAGGTTGTAGGTCTTCTCGCTGTCGCGGGACTCGACGTTGTTCCAGTGCACGGCCGCGATGGCGGACTCGAGCTCGAACACGCGGGCCGCCCGCTCGGCAGGCTCGTCGAGTTGGGCGAGCCGGAGCATCCGCTCGAGGTGCGAACGATACGCCTCGCGAACGCTCTCGAAGCGCTCTTCGCGGAAGTAGCTCTCGTCGGGCAGGCCGATGCCGCCCTGCTCGACGAACACGAGGTAGCGCTCGGGGTCGCCGGGGTCGTTGTCGACGTACAGCTGGACGAAGCCCGCGACACCCTGCCGTTCGAGACTGCCGAGGGTCTCGAGCAGGCTCGCCACCGAGCTCACGAGCGAGACGTCGACGAGCTGACCGGCGATGGGCGTGACGCCGAGGAGTTCGGCGCGCTCCTCGTTCATGAAGCTCGAGAAGAGGTCGCCGACCTTGCGCGCCTCGGTGCCGGGCTCGGACTCCTGCGATTCGTGGATGATGTCGCGGACCGCCTGTTCGGCCTCCTCGTGCAACTCGATGAAGGAGCCGAAGCGCGCCTTGTCGGCTGGGATCTCGGTACGTTCGATCCATGCGCCGTTCACGTGGCGGAAGAGGTCGTCCTGCGGACGCACCGCCGCATCGAGTTCGTCCTGCTTGATACCGGAGGGGAGCGCGACGTCGGTCATCCCCCCAGCCTAAGCCGGGGTGGACGTGCTTGGATGTTCCCGACATGAACACGCTCCTGAACATCATCTGGCTGGTGCTCTCGGGCGTCTGGCTGTTCCTCGGCTACGTGCTCGCGGGCGTCGTCATGTGCATCCTCATCGTGACGATCCCCTGGGGCATCGCCTCGTTCCGCATCGCCGGGTACGCGCTCTGGCCCTTCGGCCGCACGGTCGTGCAGAAACCGACCTCGGGCGCGTGGTCGTTCATCGGCAACGTCATCTGGGTGATCCTCGCCGGCTGGTGGCTCGCACTCGAGCACCTCATCGCCGGCGTGCTGCTCTGCGTCACGATCATCGGCTCCCGCTCGGCATCGCGAACTTCAAGCTGGTGCCGGTGTCGCTCGCGCCGCTCGGCAAGGAGATCGTCGACGCCTGACGGCACGCAGCCGCCCGAGTCCCGTGCGCGGTGCTCGACGTGCGGTCGGTGACCCGTCGGTGGCCGCGCCTAGGCTTCAAGGGACATGAGCACCGAGACGCCCTCGCCCCGTACCGTCGACCGAGAGATCCTGCGTCTCGCCGTACCCGCGCTCGGCGCGCTCATCGCCGAACCGCTCTTCCTGCTCGCCGACACCGCGATGGTCGGGCACCTCGGGGCGACCCCGCTCGCCGGCCTCGGGCTCGCGAGCGCGGTCCTGCAGACGATCATCGGGCTCATGGTCTTCCTCGCCTATGCCACGACCCCGGCGGTCGCGCGGCTGGTCGGCACCGGCGATCTGCGGGGCGCGGTCGCGGCGGGCGTCGACGGGCTCTGGCTCGCCCTCGGCATCGGCGTGGTGCTCGCCGTCGCCGGGTGGTTCGCCGCGCCATGGCTCGTCGGCGTGTTCGGGGCGACGAGCGAGGTCGCGGCCGAGGCATCCGTCTATCTCTCGATCTCGATGGCCGGCCTGCCGGCCATGCTCGTGGTGTTCGCCGCCACGGGTCTGCTTCGGGGGCTCCAGGACACGCGAACACCGCTCTGGGTCGCGGGCATCGGCTTCGCCGTCAACATCGCGCTGAACTACCTCTTCATCTACGTGGCCGGGTGGGGCATCGCCGGCTCGGCGATCGGCACCGTCGTCGCCCAGTGGGGCATGGTCGCGGTCTACCTCGTCGTCGTCGCACGGCACGCCGCGCGAGCCGGTGCGAGCCCGTGGCCGCACCACGCCGGGGTGCTGCGGGGAGCCGTCTCGGGCGGCTGGCTGCTGCTGCGCACGGCGAGCCTGCGGGTCGCGCTGCTGCTCGCGACGTGGGCGGCGACCTCGCTCGGCTCGAACGAGCTGGCGGCGTTCCAGGTCGCCATGACGATCTACTTCACCCTCGGCTTCGCGCTCGACGCCCTCGCGATCGCCGCACAGGCGCTCATCGGCCGTGGGCTCGGGGTGGGCGACGTCGTCGCGGTACGGCAGATCCTGCGACGCTGCGTCGAATGGGGCATCGGTGCCGGCGCGATCCTCGGTGCGATGCTCATCGCGACGGCGTGGGTGCTGCCCGGGCTCTTCACGAGCTCCGCCGAGGTGGCCGCACTGCTGCCGCCGGCGTTCGTGGTGCTCGGCCTCTCGGCGCCGCTCGGCGGCCTCGTCTTCGTGCTCGACGGCGTGCTCATCGGCGCAGGCGACGCCCGCTACCTCGCCTGGACGGGACTCGTGAACCTCGCCGCATTCGCGCCGCTCGCACTCGGCGTCGTCGCGGTCGCCCCGGCCGGTGCGGCCGGGCCCGCCTGGCTCATGGCGGCCTTCGCGATCGGCTATCTCGCGGCACGCGCCGTGACCCTCGGCCTGCGGGCACGCGGCGACCGCTGGGTGATCACGGGCGCGCCGGCCTGAGCGACGAACGCCCGACAGGCCGAGGCGTCAGACCGGGGCGTCAGGCCGAGGCGTCTTCGAGCCATTCACGAGCCGCGGCGACGAGCGCGGCCACCCCGACGTCGAGCGTCGGGTCGATCGCCGGCGCGAAGTACGGGGAGTGGTTCGAGGGCAGGTCATCGGGCAAGCGCCCCGCAGCGAACGCCACGAGGTCGAAGCGCGCAGGATCGAACCCGCCGAGAAGCCAGTACACGAGCGGTGCGCCCGCCGCGGTCGCCAGCACCCCGACGTCCTCACTGCCCGAGACGACGCCCGGGTCGAACACGCGTTGCTCGCCGAGCGCCCCCCGCAGCGCGACGGCGGTACGCTCGGATGCCGCCGGCTCGTTGACCGTGAGCGGGAAGCGCTCCTCGAACACGAGCTCGGGCTCGCGCGGCGCCCCTGAAGCGGCCGCCTCGCCCTTCGCGATGCGTTCGATCGCGGCCAGGACCTTCTCGCGCACCGACTCGTTGAAGGTGCGCACGCTGAGGCCGAGCTTCGCCTCGGCCGGAATGATGTTGTTCTTGGTGCCGGTGTGCAACTGCCCGACCGTCACGACCGCCGAGTCGGTGGCGGCGACCTCGCGGGCGACGATGCCCTGGAGCCGCACCGTCATTGATGCGGCGAGCAGCACGGGGTCGACGGTCGCCTCGGGGCGCGAACCGTGCCCGCCCGTGCCGTGGACGAGCACCGAGAGCGAGTCGGCCGCGGCCATCGCCGGACCGGGGCGCAGGCCCACGAAACCGGCCGGCAGGGGTGCGACATGCTGGCCGAGCACGACGTCGGGCGTGGGCACCCGGTCGTAGAGTCCGTCGGCGACCATCGCCTCGGCGCCGCCGCCCTGTTCCTCGGCGGGCTGGAAGAGCACCACGAGCGTGCCCGACCAACCCGAGCGATCGGCCACGAGGCGTTCGGCCGCCCCGAGCAGGCACGTCACGTGCACGTCGTGCCCGCAGGCGTGCATGACGGGCACGTCGTTGCCGTCGGGGTCGACGCCGCGCGCGGTGCTCGCGTACAGGAGCCCGGTCGCCTCGAGGACCGGGAGTCCGTCCATGTCGGCGCGCAGCATCACCGTCGGTCCGGCGCCGTTCGCGAGCACCCCGGTGACTCCGGTGCCGCCGATGCCGGTCGTGACCTCGAGCCCGAGCGCGCCCAGGGTCTCGGCGACGATGCCCGCGGTGCGATGCTCCTCGAAGGAGAGCTCGGGGTTGGCGTGCAGGTCGCGGTAGATGGCTGCGAGGTCGAGAGACATGCCGTCAGCCTAGGACCGAGCGCCCGCCTTCCGGCGGAACGAGTGCCGTCAGCGCGTCAGCGCGTCAGCGCTCGGGTGCGGCCGTCGTGTCGCCCACGTGCAGCGTGCTCGTGAAACACACCGATTCGGGCGCCTCGCCCGCGAGGAGCCTCACCACGGCTTCGCCGGCGGCACGGCCCTTCGCGACCGAGGGCTGCACGAGCGTCGTCAGGTCGTGCTGCAACCCGTCGACGCGGATGCCGTCGAATCCGAGCACGCTGAGCTCGGCGGGGACGGCGATGCCGAGTTCCTCCGCGGCGCGGATCACTCCGGCGGCGAGCAGGTCGCTCTGCGCGATCACCGCTGTCGGCCGGGTCGACGGGTCGGCGAGGATCGCCCGGCCCGCATCGAGGCCCTCCTCGATCAGGCTCGCCGCGGCGACGTGGGCGGGGGCGCCCGGGAAGATCGCGCGGGCCCCTGCGAGCCGTTCGTTCGTGACGCTCGCGGTGCTCGATCGTTCGAGTTCGGGCGTCAGCGCGCCGCGAGTGCGTGCGGCGTCGACCGGCAGTGTCACGATCGCCACCCGTGAGTGGCCGAGCTCGCGCAGGTACTCGGCGCCGCGCCGCGTCGCCTGGAGGTTGTCGATCGAGATCTCGGGCACACCGTCGTCTGCCGAGCCCTCGATGGCGACAGCAGGGATGCCGCGGCGGCGCAGCGCCTCGACCGATTCGGTGAATCGCGGGCTGCAGCCGACGAGCACGACGGCGTCGACGGGTGCGCTCTCGATGCTCACCGCGTTGTCGCCGACATCGCCGGTGTCGGTGAGCAGGAGCAGTCCGGCACCGAGCGGTGCGATGCCCTCCGTGATCCCGTCGAGCATCTGGATCTTCACGGGGTCGAGGAAGGCGGTTCGGATGCGTTCCTCGAGCACCACCCCGACGATGCCCGAACGGCCCCGTCGCAGCGATCGGGCCCGCGGGTCCGGCCCGCCGTAGCCGAGTTCGGCGGCGGCGCCGAGCACACGCTGCTTCGTGGCATCCGACACGGGGCCCGAGCCGCTGAACGCGAGCGACGCCGTCGACGCGGAGACCCCGGCGTGGGCGGCGACGTCCGCCAGCGTCGGGCGGGAGGCGGCATCGGTTCTCGGCGCCGTCGCGGACTGCTCGGAGGATTCGGCAGATTCGGGCTGCATGCGCCCGAGTCTAGGCCGAATCGATTCGATCGTGCCGGATCGACCCGATGCGCCCCGGCTCGGAGGCGGCAGTGACCGGTCGACGAATCGGCCGGCCACTGCTGCGGGAATCACCCTGTGTACTTCGCGAGCGCGACCCGCACCTTGTCGGAGACGACGCCGGTGCCGCCGAGCACGACGATCCGGGTGATGGGCTTCTCGGAGTCGAGCGCTTCGAGTGCCAGAGCCGTTGCGGAGGGGATCGAATCCCGACCGACGAGCAGGATGGGCGCGCCATCGACGGCCGCGACCGGCGCGGCGGCAAGCGCGTCAGGGAGGCCGTCGCCCTGCGCGACATAGACCGTGGAAGCACCCGACGGGAACGCCTTCGCGACGATCGCCGCTGCGGTGGCGTACCGGTCCGTCCCTGCCCAGCGCGTCACTCCCTTGGTCGGATTCACGAGCGACTTCACCTGGCTGACGACGGTCGACGAGACCACCCCGGTGCCGCCGAGGATGACGATCTTCGCCGGCTTGAGTCGCTTCAGCTCGACGGCCGTCTCCTTGGGGATGCGACTCTTCTCGACGAGGAGCACCGGCCCGCCGACGCTGCCGGCCACCGGCGCCCCGGCGAGCGCGTCGGGCAACCCGGTCCCGTTGGCGAGGTACACGGTGCTCACACCGGCCTCGAAGCTCGCCCGCGAGATGCCGGCTGCGGTCTCGTACCGGTTGACTCCGGCGAGACGCGTCACGCTCGTCACGCCGGCGGCACGCGCGATCGCCGTTTCGAGCGACTTCGCCACGACACCGGTTCCACCGAGGATGACGACCTTCTTCGGGTCGAGCCGCTGGAGCTCGAGCTTCGTCTGCGCGGGGAGCGAGGTGGCTGCCGTCAGCAGGATCGGTGCCGCGTCGCGCCCAGCCACGGAGGCCCCCGCAAGCGCGTCGGCAAGCCCGGTGCCACCGGCGACGTAGACGGTGTCGACCCCGGGAGCGAAGCTCTTGCGAGACACCACCGCTGCCGTGTCGTACCGCGATGCGCCGGCGTATCGATCGGTCGCGGACTTCGGCGTGACGGCGGTGCTCGGGCTCGAGGCGACCGAGCTGCCCACCACGTTCCGGGCCTTCACGGTGAAGGTATACGCAGTGCCGTTCACGAGCCCCGACACCGTCGCCGTCTTCGTCGATCCGGACACCGTCGCCGTCTTGCCACCCGGGCTCGACGTCACCGTGTAACCCGTGATCGCCGAACCGCCGGTGAAGCCGGGTGCCGTCCACGAGACGATCGCCCGCGCATCGGCCGCGTCAGCGGTGACGCCGGTCGGCGCGTCGGGTGCACCGACGGGCGTGACGGCGGCGCTCGCATCCGATGCTCCCGAGGTGCCCTTCGCGTTCGTCGCCTTCACGGTGAAGGTGTACGCCGTGCCGTTCGCGAGCCCGGTCACCGTCGCCGTCGTGGCCGAACCGGACACCGTCGCCGTCTTGCCGCCCGGGCTCGACGTCACCGTGTAACCCGTGACCGGGGAGCCGCCGGTCGACGCAACCGCCCACGACACCGTCGCCTCGGCGTTGCCGGCGACCGCCGACACCGCCGTCGGCGCATCCGGCACCGTCGCCGGCGTCACTGCACCGCTCGCGCTCGACGCTGCCGACGACCCCTTCGCGTTCGTCGCCTTCACCGTGAACGTGTACGCCGTGCCGTTCGCGAGCCCCGACACCGTCGCCGTCGTCGCCGAACCGGCGACCGTCGCCATCTTGCCGCCCGGGCTCGACGTCACCGTGTAGCCCGTGATCGCCGAACCGCCGTTCGACGCC
Organism: Agromyces italicus DSM 16388; assembly: GCF_000421545.1. Taxonomy (GTDB): domain Bacteria; phylum Actinomycetota; class Actinomycetes; order Actinomycetales; family Microbacteriaceae; genus Agromyces; species Agromyces italicus. The sequence continues at coordinate 754,134 of NZ_ATXF01000005.1, read as the reverse complement.
GGCGCCACCGACACCGTCGCCTCGGCGTTGCCGGCGACCGCCGACACCGCCGTCGGCGCATCCGGCACCGTCGCCGGCGTCACTGCACCGCTCGCGCTCGACGCTGCCGACGACCCCTTCGCGTTCGTCGCCTTCACCGTGAACGTGTACGCCGTGCCGTTCGCGAGCCCCGACACCGTCGCCGTCGTCGCCGAACCGGCGACCGTCGCCGTCTTGCCGCCCGGGCTCGACGTCACCGTGTAGCCCGTGATCGCCGAACCGCCGTTCGACGCCGGCGCCACCCACGACACCGTCGCCTTCCCGCTGCCTGCGACAGCCGACACACCGGTCGGTGCCCCCGGCACCGTCGCCGGCGTCACGGCGGCACTCGCCGCCGAGGCAACCGATGAGCCCTTCGCGTTCTGCGCTTTCACCGTGAACGTGTACGCCGTGCCGTTCGTCAGGCCGGCAACCGTCGCCGTCGTCGCCGAACCGGACACCGTCGCCGTCTTGCCACCCGGGCTCGACGTCACCGTGTAGCCCGTAATCGCCGAACCGCCGTTCGACGCCGGCGCCTTCCACGACACCGTCGCGTTCCCGTTGCCTGCGACCGCCGACACACCGGTCGGCGCACCCGGCACCGTCGCCGGCGTCACCGGAGCGCTGGCCACAGAGGGCAGCGAGACGCCCCAGCCGTTGGAGGCGTCGACGGTGAAGGTGTAGACGGTGCCGTTCGTCAGGCCCGGCACCTTCGCCGTCAGCGTCGGTGCGATCACCACGACGGACTTGCCGCCGGGGCTGGCGGTCACGCGGTACTCGTCGATCTCCGAGTTGCCCTCGCTCAGTGGTGCCTGCCACGTCACGGTGGCCGACGCGTTGCCGGCCGTGGCCACGACCGAGCGGGGCTCGCTCGAGGCGGCGCGCGCAGCGGTGAAGCTGATGGTGCGACTCGGCGAGGCCTGCTCGAACACGAGGATCTCGGCGTCCTCGTAGGACATCGTCACGCCGTTGCCCTTGATCCACCGGGTGCCGTCGCCCGTGTCGACCTGCACGCGGTAGCTGCCGTTCCGGATGTTCTCGAGCAGGTAGCGACCGTTTACACCGACGTTCATACCGCGATAGTCGCCGCTGTTCGCGGGATCGATCGGCGACAAGGTGAGGTGAACCCCCGAAGCGGCCTTCCCGTCGGGATCGAGCACGGTGCCGGCGATCGTGCGGCCGTTGGCCGCGAACGCGAGGTCGATTCCCGTGAGCGATGCGGTGCCCACCGTGATCGGCACGGTCTGGCTTGCGTCGAGCCCAGCGGCCCAGACGGAACCCTTCACCGTGTAAGAGCCGGCCGGCACTCGCAGCTTCCACGGGGTCGATCCGTTGGAGACGTCGAATGATCCCGCGACTTCACGCGCGTCGGCCGCCTGCACCCTGACTCGAGCCTCCTGGGGCCCGCCCAGGCCCGACACGCCGAGTGCGCCGCCGACCTCGATGCCGGGATCGAGCGTCAACGTGCCGACCTCATTCGTGCTGCCGGGGTCGAACCTCCGGGAGCCGTCGTGCCACTCGCCCCAGGCGAGTCCGCCGTCGACCGCGATGGTCGAGCTGCTGACGTACGGAGCCGGGGCCTCGACCCGAACGTAGAAGCGGTAGGGGATGGCTGTTGTGAGGGTGAAGGAGCCGTCAGCAGCGGTCACGGTCGACCTCGGCGCGGCGTCGCCCGCGTCACCCTGGTTGGCGCCCGTGGTGAGCTTTACGCCTGCGACCGGCGCACCGCCGCTGTTCACGACCCGACCGGTCACGGTCGACTCACCTGCCGCATTCGCTGCAGCGACCACGCCGCCGCCCGCGAGCAGCGCGGTGAGCGCAGTCGCGAGGGTCAGGCGTCGAAGCGCCCGCCCCAATTTCGAACGGATGTCGCGTGGACTCACATCGGAACGCATCGAACGCCCTCTCCCCTTTTCGTCGGGCACCGGGGTGCGCCGCGTACGGCGGCGCCCGAATCGGACGCACGCCTCCGTATCATACGTAACCGCGCGCCCTGGTCCTAGCCGAGGTCGCGAGCGCGGGTCATCCTACTCGGCGGGCACCGCGCCGACCGCGTCGCGCGCCTCGATGAAGGCCGCGACGCAGCGGCGGATCTCGTCGACGGTGTGCGCGGCCGAGAGCTGCACGCGGATGCGCGCGGCGCCCTTCGGGACGACCGGATACGAGAAGGCCGTGACGAACACGCCGCGCTGCTGAAGAGCGTCGGCGATGCGGGCGGTCAGGGCGGCGTCGCCGAACATGACCGGCACGATCGCGTGCTCGCCGGGCAGCAGCTCGAACCCCGCGGCATCCATCAGCTCTCGGAACAGGGCCGCGTTCGCATTGAGCCGCTCACGAAGCGAACCCGAGGTGGAGAGGAGCGTCAGCGCCTCGATCGTGCCGGCGACGATCGCGGGGGCGAGGGTGTTCGAGAAGAGGTAGGGGCGGGCGCGCTGGCGCAGGAGGTCGACGATCTCCTGGCGGGCGGCGACGTACCCGCCGGATGCGCCGCCGAGCGCCTTGCCGAAGGTGCCGGTGGTGATGTCGACCCGGCCTTCGACGCCGCAGTACTCGGGGGTGCCGCGGCCGTTCGCGCCGACGAAGCCGACCGCGTGCGAGTCGTCGACGAAGACGAGCGCGTCGTACCGCTCGGCGAGGTCGCAGATCTCCTGGAGCGGCGCGATGTAGCCGTCCATCGAGAACACGCCGTCGGTCACGATCACGCGGCGGCGGGCATCAGACGCTTCGGCGAGGCGAGCCTCGAGCTCGGCCATGTCGCGGTTCCTGTAGCGGAACCGGCGGGCCTTCGACAGGCGGATGCCGTCGATGATCGACGCGTGGTTGAGCTCGTCGGAGATGATCGCGTCATCGGGCCCGAACAGCGTCTCGAAAACGCCGCCGTTCGCGTCGAAACACGACGAGAAGAGGATCGTGTCGTCGTAGCCGAGGAACCCCGACACCCGTCGCTCGAGCTCGAGATGGAGCTCCTGCGTGCCGCAGATGAACCGCACGCTCGCGAGGCCGTACCCCCATTCGTCGAGTCCGCGGTGCGCAGCCGCGACGATGCGCGGATCGTTCGCGAGGCCGAGGTAGTTGTTGGCGCAGAAGTTCAGCACCTCGCGGCCGGCGACCTCGATCTCGGAGGACTGCGGTCCGTGGATGCCGCGCTCACGCTTCATGAGACCCGCGGCCTCGATCTCGTCGAGCTCGGCGCGCAGCTGCGTCTTCACGTCTCCGTACATCTCAGATCTCCGTTCTCAGATTTCGGTCCAGTCGAGGATGACCTTGCCCACGCCGCCGGAAGCCGCGACCTCGAAGGCACGGCGCCAGTCGCGCGCCGCGTAGCGGTCGCTGATGATGGATGCCACGCGCCCGCGCAGCTCGGAACCGGTCTGCAGCATCGCGCTCATCGAGTTCCACGTCTCGAACATCTCGCGGCCGTAGATGCCCTTGAGCGTCAGCATGTGGGTGACGACCTTGCCCCAGTCGATCGCGTAGGACTCGCTCGGCAGCCCCAGCATCGCGATGCGGCCGCCGTGGTTCATGTTCTCGATCATCTCGGGCAGCGCCTGCGGCGACCCGCTCATCTCGAAGCCGACGTCGAAGCCCTCGCGCATCCCGAGCCGGCCCTGCGCCTCACGCACGCGCTCCTTCGAGACATCCACGACGTCGTCGGCGCCCATCTGCCGGGCGAGCTCGAGGCGCGCGGGCGAGACATCCGAGGCGACGATGAAGCGGGCCCCGACGTGACGCGCGACCGCGATCGACATGAGCCCGATCGGGCCGCAGCCGGTGACGAGCACGTCTTCGCCGACGACCGAGAACGCGAGCGCCGTGTGCACGGCGTTGCCGAACGGGTCGAAGATCGCTCCGACCTCGGGGTCGACCGGAGCGTGGTGCACCCACACGTTCTCGCCGGGGATGACGATGTATTCGGCGAACGCGCCGTCGCGGTGCAAGCCCACCCCCAGCGTACGGATGCACATCTGCCGACGGCCGGCGCGGCAGTTCCGGCACATGCCGCAGACGATGTGGCCCTCGCCCGACACCCGGTCGCCGACCGAGACGTCGTGCACGAGCGGCCCGACCTCGACGACCTCGCCGTAGAACTCGTGTCCTGCGATGAGCGGCGTCGCGATGTTCGACGCGGCCCAGTCGTCCCACTGCTCGATGTGCAGGTCGGTGCCGCAGATGCCGGTGCGGAGCACCCGGATCTTCACGTCGGCGGGGCCGGGCGTCGGTTCGGGCCGTTCGACGAACTCGAAACCGGCGCCGGGGGCGGCTTTGTAGAGGGCCTTCATGACTCGAAAACTCCGTTGTTCGGCGCACGAGCCGCTGGGTACGGCGGCTCGTGCGTGTGGTCCGGTGGGTGCGCCGGATGACTCAGCCATCGTATCGGCGCGAGGTTCGCCACGATCTCGGAGATCTGCACGAATTCGGCTCGACGGGCCGGATTCGATCCGAAGATGCGGCTATCTCCGAGATTGCGGCGGCCTCAGGCCGATGCCGCCGCGGCGGGCTCGGCCTGGCCCGCCTCGAAGTAACGACGAGCTGCGGGTCGAGGGGCGGCACCTCGAGCGCGCCGCCTCGCGGCGTATCCCCGAAATTCTGTGTTCAGTATGTAGCGCGTAATGCGTGATATATGACACGATGACGGCGGCGTCTCGCGGATGAGGCACCGGTCTCCGGCTCGTGCCGGAGACAGCACAGGGTCGGGAACCCGAAGTGCCGGTTCTCCGACCGTCAGGCAGACAACCGATGGAGGTCAACGATGACCACGACGTTCCGACGACGGGGCGGGGCGGGGGCGGCAGTCGCACTGTCCCTCACGCTCCTGTTCAGTCTCTGCACCCCACTCGCGGCGAACGCCGCACCCCCCGCGGCCACGACGGCGAGCGGCGCCGCGCCGGCGTCCGAGATCGGCGCAGCGGACGCCGCAGGTTCGGGCGCGGGCGCGGGCGACGGCATCGGCGGCGACGCACTCGCCGCGACCGCCCCACTCACCGCCAATGAAGCCGTGCACCGCACCGAGGCCGGCGGCGAGGTCGAACTGCCCGAGCGGCCCTCCGCCGAGTCCGCGAGCCGCTCGAAGGCCCGCGCGGCGGCGGCCGAGTGCTCGACCGCCGCGTTCGCCGCCGTGCAGGGCCAGGCCCTCGTCGACCTGGTCCGCGCGAGCACCACCGACTGCGTGAACGAGCTGTTCTCCGTGAAGGGCGCCGAGGCGAAGGCGATCTTCGCGGAGTCGCAGATGGTGTCGGTCGCGAAGGCACTACGCACGGTGGCGCAGAGCTACCCCGGTGACAACTCCACCTCGGCGGCGCAGCTCGTGCTGTTCCTCCGGGCCGGCTACTACGTGCAGTACTACGACGCAGCGAACGTCGGCGCCTACGGCAGCGCACTGTCGAACGCGACCGCCGGAGCGCTCGACGCCTACTTCGGCAACGCCCGCTCGCGCGACGTGACCGATGCGAACGGCGAGATCCTGAGCGAGGCGGTCATCCTGATCGACAGCGCCGAGCTCAACGCGCGCTACCTCGATGTCGTCGAACGGCTGCTCACCGCCTACGACGTCGACTACGAGGCCTCCTGGTGGATGCGCAACGCCGTGAACAACACCTTCACCGTGCTGTTCCGGGGGCACCAGGTGCCGGCGTTCGTCGCGGCCGTCGCGGCCGACCCGGGCGTGCTCACCACGCTCCGCGATTTCGCCGTGGCACACCTCGACCTCGTCGGCGGCGACTCCGGCTTCCTGCCGTCGAACGCCGGCCGCGAGCTCGCGCGGTTCCTCGGCGACGACGCCGTTCGAGCGGCCGCCAAGCCGCTCGTGATCGACCTGCTCGGCCGTACCTCGCTCGACGGGCCCGCCGCTCCGCTCTGGATCGCGACCGCGACGGTCGTGAACTACTACGACGGCGGCGCCTGCGCCGCGTACGGCACGTGCGACCTCGCCGAGCGCGTCTCGGCGTCCGTGCTGCCGGTGCGCCACGACTGCTCGGCCGGCATCACCATCCGGGCCCAGGAGATGAGCACGCAGGAGCTCACGACGAGCTGCGAGAGCCTGCTCGCGCAGGACCGCTACTTCCACGCGGTCGCGAAGGACCCGGGCCCGGTGCCGAACGACGTCAACGACCGGATCGAGGTCGTCGTGTTCGACTCGAGCGCCGACTACGGCGACTACGCCGGTGCGATCTTCGACATCGACACGAACAACGGCGGCATGTACCTCGAGGGCGACCCCGCGGCATCCGACAACATCGCCCGCTTCATCGCGTACGAGGCCGAGTGGCTGCGCCCCGCGTTCGCCGTGTGGAACCTCAACCACGAATACACGCACTACCTCGACGGCCGATTCAACATGCACGGCGACTTCACCGAGAACATGCAGACCCCGACGATCTGGTGGGTCGAGGGCTTCGCCGAGTACATCTCGTATCACTACCGCGGCGAGGCGTACACCGCGGCTCAGTCGGCGGCGGCGCTCGGCACGTTCAAGCTGAGCGAGCTGTTCGACACCTCGTACGATCACGGCACCGAGCGGATCTACCGCTGGGGCTACCTCGCGGCGGCCTTCCTGCTGAACGAGCACCCGAGCGAACTGCAGACGGTGCTCGGCTCGTACCGCGCCGGCGATTGGGACGAGGCGCGCACGTACCTCATCGAAACGATCGGCACCCGCTACGACGCCGAGTTCGCGGCGTACCTCACCCGCTGCGCCGCCGGCGACTGCAGCGACGAGCTCGGCGGAGGCGACACCGAGCCGGTGAACGCGGCCCCGGTGGCCGCGTTCACGAGCAGCGTCGATGGGCTCCGGGTCGCATTCACGGATGCCTCGACCGACTCCGACGGCACGATCACCTCGTGGAACTGGTCGTTCGGCGACGGACAGAGCTCGAGCGAACGGCACCCCACGGTGAGCTACGCCACGGGCGGCGACTTCACGGTGACGCTCGCGGTGACCGATGACGACGGCGCGACCGCGACGACGACGAGCACGGTGAAGGCCGTCGGCGGCAGTGGGCCCGGCACCGGGCTGCCCGAGTGCGACAGCGCCGACACGCGCGTGCTCGAGAACGGGTGCGCGCGGTCGGCGCGGTCGGGCTCGGGCGGCCAGACCGACCACCTCCTCATCTGGGTGCCCACCGGAACCCCGCGCGTCACGGTCGAGACCTCGGGCGGCACCGGCGACCTCGACCTGTACTACAACTGCTACGGCTGGGCCGACCGCACCGCGCACGTCGCGCGCTCGACCGTGCCCGGCAGCACCGGCGAGCGGGTCGTGGTCGAGTGGCCGCAGCCCGGTTGGAACTACGTCGCCCTCACCGGTGTGACCGATTTCGCGGGGGTGAGCGTCACGGCGAGCTTCTAGGTTCCTGCTTCCCGTGCTCGTGCGGTCCGGTCCTCCGGGCCGCACGAGCCGTTCCGGGCCGCACCCGCCACCCGCACCCGCCCCCGTACCCGCCCCCCGCACCCGCCCCCTACCCGTACCCGTACCCGTACCCGTACCCGCCCCCGTACCCGCCACAGCCACGGATATCACCACGACTTCGGATGGGTTCACGCCGTGGCATCCGAAATCATGGCGATACCCGAAAGCATGGCGACGGTCGCCGCTGCTGTTATCGTGGTCGAATCGATTCGAGAGGCACGATCGCCTCGCTCCCGAAGACCCAGACGAGAAGCAGCCGATGACCGAACCCGCCAGCGCCGCCGCGCGATCGACCCGCCCCACGGGCGAGCTCATCGCGTGGCGCAACGCGATCTTCGCGATCTTCTTCCTGAGCGGGCTCAGCATGGCGAGCTGGGTCGCACGCATCCCCGCGATCCGCGACGACACCGGGCTGAGCACGCAGGGCGTCGGGCTCGTCATCCTGGGCGGCTCGATCGGCTCGGTGCTCGGCCTCGTCGCCGCCCCGTGGCTGCTCGCGCGGCTCGGCGCACGCGCGGGCATGATCCTGGCGCTCGTCACCGTCTCGGTCGGCCTCGTCTTCGTCGGCATCGGCGGTTCGGCGCTGCCGTCGGTGCCGCTCGTCGTCATCGGCCTCGCCCTCTTCGGCTTCGGCAACGGCGCCGTCGACGTGATGATGAACGTCGAGGGCGCCGAGGCCGAGCGCGAACTCGGGCGCACGGTGATGCCGCTCATGCACGCGTTCTTCAGCTTCGGCACGGTGGCCGGCGCGGGCATCGCTGCGGCCGCATCGGCGACCGGCATCCCCGTCTCGGTCCACTTCGGCGTCATCGCGCTCCTCATCGCCGTCGCGATCGTCGTCGCGGTGCGCTTCGTGCCGCTGCGCGCCGAGGTCGGCGACAACCTGCACACGGATGCCCCGCGCCCGCCCTTCACCGAGCGCCTCCGCAAGGACCTCGCCGTCTGGGGCGACGTGCGACTGCTGCTCATCGGCGTGATCATGCTCGGCATGTCGTTCGCCGAGGGATCGGCCAACGACTGGCTCGCTCTCGCCGTCGTCGACGGGCACGGTTTCGACGAGACGACCGGCGCGCTCATGTTCGGCGTCTTCACCGTCGCGATCACCGCCGCCCGGGTGGTCGGCGGCCCCCTCATCGACCGGTTCGGCCGCGTGCCGGTGCTGCGCACGCTGGCCGTCGTGGGCATCGCCGGGCTCACGCTGTTCATCTTCGGCACCGAGACGTGGATGCTCCTCGTCGGCACCGTGCTCTGGGGCGTCGGCTCGTCGCTCGGATTCCCGGTCGGCATGTCGGCCGCGGCCGATCACCCGACCGATTCGGCGGCTCGCGTGAGCGCCGTCGCGATCATCGGCTACTGCGCGTTCCTCACCGGCCCTCCGCTGCTCGGTTTCATCGGCGAGCACTTCGGCATCCTCAACGCGCTGCTCGTGATCCTCGGCCTCCTCGTGCTCTCGGCGCTCGCGGCGCCGGCCGCCCGCGAGCGCGCGCGCCCCGTGGCATCCGACCGCACGTAGACTCGTCGGGTGCGTCTCGTCATCGCCCGCTGTTCCGTCGACTACGCGGGGCGGCTGCAAGCCCACCTCCCGCTCGCGACCCGCCTGCTCATGGTGAAGGGCGACGGCAGCCTTCTCGTGCACTCCGACGGCGGCAGCTACAAGCCCCTCAACTGGATGAGCCCGCCCTGCACGCTCGCGACGAACGAGCCCGACGACGAGCAGCGCGAGGCCGGCGTCGTCGAGCTCTGGACGGTCACGCACAAGAAGACCGCCGATCGCCTCATCGTCTCGATCCACGAGGTGCTGCACGACTCCGCGCACGAGCTCGGCATCGACCCGGGCCTCCAGAAGGACGGCGTCGAGGCGCACCTGCAGAAGCTGCTCGCCGAGCAGATCGAGCTGCTCGGCGACGGGCACCGGCTGGTACGACGCGAGTACATGACGGCGATCGGCCCGGTCGACATCCTCGCGACGGATGCCGCGGGCGCCTCCGTCGCCGTCGAGTTGAAGCGGCGCGGCGACATCGATGGCGTCGAGCAGCTGACCCGCTACCTCGAGCTCATGAACCGCGACCCGCTGCTCGCCCCCGTGACCGGCGTGTTCGCCGCGCAGGAGATCAAGCCGCAGGCGCGCACCCTCGCCGAGGACCGGGGAATCCGCTGCCTGGTGCTCGACTACGACGCGATGCGCGGCGTCGACGACGGCGACTCGCGGCTGTTCTGAGCTTTACTCAGATTCTTGCGTCCTAGGATGTCACGGTGACCTCCCCGACCCTCTCCCCCACGCGCACGTGGTCGGCCGTGCTGTTCGATCTCGACGGCACCATCATCGACTCCGCCACCGACATCACGGGCTCGCTCGCGTACATGTTCGCCGAGATGGGTCTGCCCGTGCCATCTGATGAGAGCCTGCGCGCCTACGTCGGCCCACCGCTGCTCGACAGCCTGCGCATGACCGCGGGCTTCTCGGACGCCGAGGCCCGGGAGGCCCTCAATGTCTACCGCGCCCACTACGGCAAGCACCTGCTGAGCTCCCCGGTGTTCCCCGGCGTCGCCGGCGTGCTCGAGCGACTCCACGCCGCCGGCATCCCGATCGCCCTCGCGACGTCGAAGCCCGAGACGATGGCGCGAAAGGTGCTCGACCACGCCGGACTCAGCCGGTATTTCACCGTGATCACCGGGGCGAGCGCAGACGAAGAGCGCAGCACGAAGGCCGACGTCGTCGCCGAGGCGCTCCACCGTCTGACGGCGCAGGGCGTCGACACCGCGCACTCCGTGATGGTCGGCGACCGCGGCTACGACACGCTCGGCGCACTCGCCAACGGCGTGCCGACGATCCTCGTCGAATGGGGCTACGGCTCACCGGCCGAGGCCGGCGACGCGATGGCGGTCGTGCACTCGGCCGACCAGCTGCGCTCCCTGCTGCTCGGCTGAGGGCGGTGCCCGGGGCGACCGCGTCGGGTCAGTAGATCGAGCTCGGTCCGACGACCTCGACCGTGAACGTCACCGACTCGCCCGTCTCCGTGTTGTCGAGCGTCACCTCGGTCTCGCCCGGCGCAGTCGCGGTGAGCCCGGGGTCGAACTGCGCGCTGCCGTCGTCGCGGCCGGGTGTGAACTCCACGATCGCGGGGTCGCCGATGTCGGCCGTCCACGCCGCGTACGTCTCGTCGTCGCCGGTGAGATCGATGGTGCCGCCCTCGTCGACCTCGACCGTCGTGCCGTCGACCTCCCCGAGGTCGACGATGACGGGCGGAATCGACTCGGTGGGCGATGAGCACCCGGCGAGCGCGAGGCTGCCGACCGCCACCGCGAGCATCGCGGATGCCACGCGCGCACCCCGGGTGCGGCCGCAGGTCGTTCGATCGGATGCCACCGTGTTCCCCCCGCGTGTCGACCTCGAATTCTACTCAACGGCGATCTCCGGCGGAAGCGATCGCCGGACGCACTGCACGGACTCGTCGAATCAGCAGACGAATGTGCGGACTTCTCCACAGTTTCGGCTCAGGTCTTCCCCAGCCGGGCCCGTTAACGGCAGGATTCCGAATACGTCCGTCCACCGACGGGCGCCGTGCGTGTCTCGACGGTCACCTCCGCCGAGACACTCGAAGGGAGAAGCATGACTGGATTCACCAGCCGCGCGCGCAAGCGTGCGGTCGCGGTCGTCCCGGTGCTCGCACTCGCCGCCACCGGAATGGTGTCGTTCGGCGTGAGCACCGCAGCCGCGGCTGAATCACCGGTATCGCCGCCGGTGATCAGCGACTCGGAGTACTACATGAACTACGTCGCCCCCCGTGCGGAGGCCGTCGTGGGCGCCGATGACGAAGCCGCCTTCGACATCCACGGCAACAAGGTCGCCGCCCCGAGCGCCGAGGACGCGCTGGCGACCGCCATGGAGATCGACGCGAAGTTCGCCGCAGGCAACCCGCAGGCCGCGGGCGGCCTGGCGAAGCTCGAAAACAAGTCGAACGAGACCGGCAAGAGCCCGAAGCAGCTCAAGCAGGAGCAGCTGAAGGCGAACACGAACGCCAAGAAGCCGAAGAAGTCGCCCAACTACAAGCAGGCCGACGTCACCCAGGAGGCCAAGCTCCTCACGATCCTCGTCGAGTTCAACGACGAGGCGAACGACGACTTCACCGGCAGCTACGTCCCGACCGAGTTCGGTGCGACCACCTGCAAGCCCGGCAACGTCCAGAACGGGCCCCTTCACAACGGCATCCCGAACCCCGCCGACTACGAGCTCGAAGACAACAACTCGATGTGGGTGCCCGACTTCTCGTCGGAGCACTTCAACAAGATGCTCTTCACCGACGAAGGCATCACCGAGCGCGTCCGCACCGACCTCACGGGCCCCGACGGCAAGCCCGGCTTCGACATCTCGGGCTACACGATGAAGTCGATGTACGAAGAGATGTCGCGCGGCGCCTACACCGTCACCGGTGAGGCGACCCCGTGGATCACGGTCCCGCACTCCGAGGCTTACTACGGCGCCACGGTGTGCCACCAGAACGAAGAGGGCGTCTACGAGGCCGGTCCCATGCAGGACCAGCAGGGCCACCCCGACAACCCGAAGGGCCCCGGCCAGCTGCCGATCGACGCGGTCGCAGCCCTCGCGGAGGCGCAGCCCGACTTCCCCTGGGTCGACTACGACATCGAAGACCAGGGCGACCGCGACGGCGACGGCAACGTCAACGAGCCCGACGGCGTGATCGACCACGTCGTGCTCGTCCACGCGGGTGAAGACAAGTCCGGCGGCGGCGGCGCGCAGGGCACCTACGCGCTGTGGGCGCACTCCTCGGCCGTCCTCGGCGGAGCGACGATCCCCGGCACCGACCTCAAGCTGTCGAACTACATCGTGCAGCCCGAAGACTCGGGCGTCGGCGTGTTCGCGCACGAGTACGGCCACGACCTCGGCCTGCCCGACCTCTACGACACCTCGAACGCCGGCAGCAGCGACATCGACTTCTGGGACCTCATGAGCTCGGGCTCGCACTCGGGCCCGATCTTCCAGTCGATGCCGACGCACATGGGCCTCTGGGACAAGTGGGTGCTCGGTTGGGCCGACCCGCAGGTCGTGAACCCCGGTGACGACGAGACGACCGTCAAGGTCGGCCAGAACTCGCGCCCCCTCAAGGGCAGCGAAGACGGCGTGAAGGTGAACCTCCCCGACAAGACCATCAACCTCGCCGACCCGCACAGCGGCGAGAACATGTGGTACACCGGGGCCGACCAGGACTGGGGCGACATCCGCATCGAGCGCAAGCTCGACGTCGGCGCCGACGCGAAGTTCTGGATGTGGAACAACTTCGTGATCGAATCGGACTGGGACTTCGGCTTCGTCGAGATCTCGACCGACGGCGGCACCACGTGGACCGACCAGAAGGTCTACAACGCCGACGGCTCGGAGGCCACGACCCCCGACGGCTACCCCGACCCGAACGGCAACCTGCACGGCTTCGGCGACCGCAAGTACGGTCTCACCGGTGACTCGCACGGCTGGCAGAACCAGTACGTCGACCTCACGGCCTACGCCGGGCAGTCGATCGACCTCCGTCTCCGCATGGCGACCGACGCCGCCTTCCAGGAGCGCGGCTGGTTCGCCGACGACTTCTCGCTCACGAGCGGCGCCACCACGACGTGGAGCGACGACGTCGAGTCGGGCGAGAGCGGCTGGACGCCCAAGGTCGGCACCTTCGCCGACACCACCGGCCCCGGCTGGCGCATCGACACCGGCACCTCGATCAAGGCGCAGTACTACCTGGTCGAGTGGCGCAACTTCGACGGCTTCGACGAAGGGCTGAAGTACGGCTACAACTCCGTCTACAGTGACGGCGCGTGGAAGGTCGAGAAGATCGCCTACAACGCACCGGGCGCGCTGGTCTGGTACCGCGACACCACGTACGGCAACTCGAACCAGATCCTCTCGAACGAGGCGGCGCTGCCGAGCTATGGTGCGAAGGGCGGGCTCCTGCTCGTCGACAGCCACTTCAACCCGCTGCAGCGCACCGGTGCCGCGGCCGACGCCGACCCGTCGACGCTGAACGTGATGCCCTCGCGCGCCCAGTCGTCGAACGCGTCGTTCGGTCTCACGAAGACGTACCCGTTCACCGAGTGCTTCATCGCGTCCGGCAACGAGTACTGCACCGACACCGCGGCCCTCGACCCGGTGAGCACCTTCACCGACGACCGCGGCTGGGTGCCCGGCTTCGCCCTGAACGAGGCGACCGGTCAGCTCTTCTACCGCGACCGCGACGCGTCGACCGTGGTTCCCTCGGTCGGCAACGCCCAGTACAGCACCCCGCTGTACGACCTCGCCGGCAACCGCCTGCCCGACTACGACGGCGTCGACGCCGGCGTCGGACCGTTCGGCTCGGGCAACCCCGCCGACGACGGCGTGGGTTACGGCACCGTGATCCAGGTCAAGAAGGCGTTCAAGGGCAACACCGCAGCGCTGATCAGCATCACGCCCCCCGCGGCAGGCTGAGCGGCAACGCAAGAGCACGACCGCACGACCGGCGAGGCGTCGGCCCCTCAGGGGGTCGGCGCCTCGCCCGGTTCACCCCGCGGCTTACGCCTGGGCGAACCCGTCGATCACGCGCCCCAGCATCGTCGCGAACTCATGGTCGCCGTCGGCGTCCAGTGCAAGACCGACGGTCTGCTCGACGAGCGGATGGCGCGTCTCCGACCAGAGCGGCTGCTGCACGGATGCCTCGACCGGCGCCGTGCGGCGGGCCGCCTCGAGCGCCGACTGCCCCACGACGAAGGCCCGCACGGCGTGGCCGGCGCGAGCGGCGTCATCGACGCGGAGCCCTGCCTCGACGAAGCTCTCGATGAGCCGTTCGGCGAGCGAGAGCGCGTTCGGGCCGTCGAGCGGGCCGCTCGTGACGAGCACGATCGACCCCGAGTGCTCCGCGAGCTTCGCTCGCAGCGCGAGCGCGAGCGCGAGGACCCGGTCGCGCCAGTCGGGCGCCGAGACATCCCCGACGCCGGCGAGCAGGTGCTCGACCATCGACTGAAGCAGGGCGTTCTTCGACGCGAAGTACGTGTACATCGCCGTGGGGGTCAGCCCGAGCGCGCCGGCGACGCCCCGCACCGAGACGGCGGCGAAACCCTTCTCCTCGAGGATCTCGAAGGCGGCATCGACGATGTCGGACTGGCTGACGCTGCGCCGGGGGCCGGGCTTCATGTGCGGTGATGCTCCTCTGGGTCGACGATCAACGGTACTCGACCGCGAACGCGCGAGCGCGCGTCAGAACGGCCAGAAGAGCGGCACGAGCAGCACCGCGACCGCGAGGAACAACAGCGTGAACGGCCAGCCGAAGCGGGCGTAGTCGCCGAAACGGTAGCCGCCCGGCCCCATCACCATGAGGTTGACCGGCGTCGCGATCGGGGTGAGGAAGGCCGCGGCACCGACCACCGTCAGGGCCATCAGGAACGGGCGGGCCGAGACGTCGAGCGCCGCCGCCGCCGAGATCGCGATCGGCGCGACGATGAGCACGGTCGCCGTGTTGCTGATCAGCTGGCCGAGTACGACGACCAGCACGCAGATCGCGAGCAGCACGACGAGCGGCCCACCCGGCCCGGCGGCGCCGACGAGCGCGTCGCCGACGAGCTCGGCCGCGCCCGTGGTCGAGAACGCCGTCGACATCGGGATCATCCCCGCGACGAGGATGACCGTCGTCCAGGAGACAGCCCGGTACGCCCGTCCGAGCGGGACCACGCCGGTGACGATCATCGCTCCGGCAGCGACCAGCCCGGCGACGACGGGCGGCACCAGCCCGGTCGCGAGCAGCAGCACCATCGCGGCGAGGACGACGATCGCGACGATGCCGCGGCGCCCGATCGGAGCCGCCTGCCCGCGCACCGACGCGGGCGAATCGACGACCCTCACGTCGTCGCCCGCGGTGTTCCGCTCGAGATCGTCCCAAGTGCCCTGGAGGAGCAGGACGTCGCCCACCTCGACGTCCGCCTCGGGGGCGGTGAGTTCGCGTCCGTTGCGAGAGACCGCGAGGATCACGAGCTTGCCGCTCGGCGTCGTCATTCCGGGGAACACCCGCATGCCGACGAGTTCGGAGCGAGGCGGCACGAGCACCTCGGCGACCCCGTTCTCGGCGTCGATCGTCACCGCCCGGCCACCGCCGTCGGCGGCCGCGAGCACGGAATAGTCGTCGAGGAGGGTGCAGGCGTGGTCGCTGAGGTCGCGCGGAACGGTGGCGGCGCTGCGCGCCGGAAGCATCCGCTCGCCGAGCAGCATGGTGAGCAGCACGGTGCCGATCACCAGCGGGACGCCGACGATCGCGAACTCGAAGAAGCCGAATGGCCCGCCCGCCGACTCCGCCGCGAACTCCGAGACGATCACGTTGACGGGCGTGCCGGTGAGGGCGAGCATCGAGCCCGCGTGCGCCGCGAAGGCGAGCGGCAGCAGCAGCTGCGACGGCGGCAGGCCGATGCGCACGGCGACGACGACCGTCATCGGCAGGAGCGCCGCGACGGCACCGTTGACGCTGATGAGCGCGGTGAGCAGGGCGACGAGCACCATCACGAGCACGAGCACCTTCCGGCGGCTCGAGCCGCCGCGAGCTGCCACGATGCGGCCGAGCCGGGCGGTGACGCCCGTCGCGTCGAGTCCCTCGCTCACGACGAAGAGGGCGGCGATGAAGAGCACGGTCGGGTCGGCGAAGCCGGCGAGCGACTGTTCGAGGGTGAGGATTCCGGTGGCCCAGAGCGCGAGCGCGACGCCGATCGCGGTCACCGCGACGGGGATCCGGCTCGTCATGAACGCCGCCACCGCGACGGCGAGGATCGCGAACGTCGCGACAACTGGCTCCATGGCGCTCAGGCTAGCGGGGCAATACAGTGAAGGCGAGCGGATGCCGCGACGAAGCGCATCCCGGATGGCCAATGCGAAGGGGACGCAGCGTGACCGATCCAGGATCGACCGAGACACTGCCGAAGACCTCGTGGCTCCCACTCATCGTGGTGGTCCTCACCCAGATCCAGGCGTCCTTCGCCGTGAATGCGCTCACGGTCTCGATGGCCGGGATCACGAGCGACCTCGACACGCCCGCGACCTCGGTCGGCATCGCGATCACCGCGGGCACCTTCGCGATGGCGGCCTTCATCCTGCTCGGTGCCAAGGTCGGATCGCGCTTCGGCACCCGCGGGGTCTTCCAGATCGCCGTCGCCGTGCACGGCCTCGCGATGCTCGGGGTCGCGCTCAGCGTGAGTCCGGCGATGCTCTTCATCGCGCAGGCCTCGTCGGGAGCGGTGATCGCGCTCATCGCGCCGGCGCTGACGGTGTTCATCGCGACGAACTACCACGGCGAGCAGCAGGGCAAGGCGATCGGCCTGCTCGCCGCGGCCATCCCCGCGGCCGGTGTCCTCGCCCTGCTCGTCGCAGGCACCTTCGCGACCACGATCGGGTGGCGGTGGTCGTTCATCCTCATGGTGGCCCTGGCCGTCGTGAACCTGCTGCTGAGCTTCCTCGTGAAGAAGGTCCCCGCGCAGCCCGGGCTCACGATCGACTGGACCGGTGCACTGATCGCCGCCGTCGCCGTGATCCTGCTCAGCTTCGGATTCAGCGGCCTCGCGACCTGGGGCGTCTGGCTCGCGACGCCGCAGGCGCCGTTCGACGTGCTCGGCATCTCGCCCGCGCCGCTGCTCGTGATCGCGGGGCTCGTCGTCGGGCAGGTCTTCTTCTCCTGGCTGCGACGCCGGGCGCGCGAAGGCGGGCCGCGCATCTTCGACCTGCGTGTGCTCGCGACGGGCTCCGAGCGGGCGGTCACCGCCTGCATGGCGACCATGCTCTTCGTCGGGACCGCGGCGAACTTCCTCATCCCGCTGTACATCCAGGTGGTGCAGGGGCGTTCGAGCATCGAGACCTCGTTCTCGATCATCCCGTACACGTTGTCGATCTTCCTCGCCTCGACGTTCGTCGCCTACCTCTACGGCCGCTTCACGCCGCGAGTGCTCGCGACCGCCGGCTTCATCGTCGTGGCATCCGCGCTCACCCTGCTCGCGTTCACCGTGCGCGGCGAGTGGAGCCAGGGCTTCGTCGTCTCCGGGCTCATCCTGCTCGGTCTCGGGCAGGGAGCGATCGTCGCCCTCGTCTTCAACACGCTGCTCTCGGCGGCGCCGAAGCAACTCGCCGGCGATGTCGGCGCCTGGCGCGGTCTCGTGCACAACCTGTCTGGCTCGGTCGGCATCGCGGTCGCGAGCGCCTTCGCGGTGGGCACGCTCTCGACGATGCTGCTCGTCGGCGCGCAGGAGCACCCCGAGATCAGCGACGAGCTCATCGCGCAGGTGAACATCAACGAGGCGAACTTCCTGACGAACGAGCAGCTCGCCGCGATCCTGGCCGATCGGGCGAGCGGACCGGAGCTCGACGCCGCCCTCGCGGTGAACGCCGAGGCGCGATTGCAGTCGCTGCAGATCTCCCTGCTCGGGCTCGCCGCATTCTCACTGCTCGCGATCGTGCCGGCGACCCGTATGCCCGGGCGTCGAGAGGGCGACCTGCCCGAGAAGCTCGAACCGGACGACGACGACGAGATCGACCCCGTCGTCGACCCGACCCTCGACCCGGTCGTCGAACCTGTCGTCGAACCTGTCGTCGAACCGACCTAGAAGGAGGCGCGCGCATGACCCGCGACCCGCTCATCCCCGACGGCTTCACGCCGATTCCCTCGCTCGACCGCTCCGACACGGTGTCGGTCGCCGTCGTCGACGAGCTCGACGAATCCTCGCTCGAGGTGATCGGTGTGCTCGTCTCGAGCGACGGCGAACTGCCCGCCGGCATCGATCTCGACCGCGAGGCGCTCGCGCGCTCGGGCTTCGAGTCGAAGCCCGGGACGACGCTCGTCCTCCCCTACGGTTCAGGGCCGCTGCTCGTGCTCGTCGGGGTCGGTCCCCTCGCCGAGCTCGGTTCGAACGGCCTGCGCGACGCCGGCGCAGCCTTCGCCCGCGCGAGCGCGAAGTTCGCTCGCATCGGCCTGCGGGTGCCGTCGACGGGCAGCGCCGAGGCGGCCGGGGCGGCACAGGCGCTCACCGAGGGCGCGCTGCTCGCGCGCTACCGCTTCGACACACTGAAACGCGAAGCGAAGGACGTCGCGCTCGGCCGCGTCGAGCTGCGCATCGACGGCGCGGATGCCTCGCAAGCGGCCGCGGGCGTCGAGCTCGGTCTCGCCACGGCCCGCGCCGCGAACCTCGCCCGCGACCTCGCGAACTGCCCGCCGGGGCACCTGACCGCGACCGTGATGGCCGAGGTCGCCGTCGGGCTGGGCGAACGCTTCGGATTCGACGTCGAGGTGTTCGACAAGCGCCAGCTCATCGAGCTCGGTTGCGGGGGGCTGCTCGGCGTCAATCAGGGCTCGGCCGAAGAGCCCCGCATGGTCAAACTGCACTACACGCCCGACGGCGAGCCGACCGGGCATCTCGGCCTCGTCGGCAAGGGCATCATGTACGACTCGGGCGGCATCAGCCTGAAGCCGTCCGACCCGATGCACCTGCTCATGAAGATGGACATGGGCGGGGCCGCCTCGGTGCTCGCGACCTTCACCGCGCTCCGCGCACTCGGGGCGACCGCGACCGTCAGCGGCTGGCTCATGTGCACCGACAACATGCCCTCGGGGTCGGCGTACAAGCTCGGCGACGTCTTGACCGCGCGCGGCGGCACGACCGTCGAGGTGAAGAACACCGACGCTGAGGGTCGTCTCGCCATGATGGACGGCATCGTGCTCGCGAACGAGGACGGCGTCGACGCGATCGTCGACATCGCCACCCTGACGGGTTCGGCGCTCATGTCGCTCGGGCAGATCACGGCCGCGCTCCTCGGCAACGACGAGACCGTGCTCGGCGAGGTCGAACGGGCCGCGTCCGTCACCGACGAGCAGGTCTGGCGGCTTCCCCTCGAACGTCGGTACCGCAAGCAGCTCGATTCGGACGTCGCCGACCTCTCGAACCTCGGCGGCCCGTACGCAGGGGCGACGACCGCGGCACTGTTCCTCGATCACTTCGTCGGCGACACACCGTGGGCCCACCTCGACATCGCGGGAACGATGCAGTCGGATTCCGACGAGTCGTGGCGTTCGAAGGGCGCGACCGGTTTCGGCACGCGCATCCTGATCGAGGTGGCTCGGGGGTTCCGGGCGGGCGGGTGAGCGGGCGGGTCGCGTGCGCGTGCGCGTGACGGTCGTCGGCGATGCGCACGTCGAGGTGCACCGCGATGGGCGCGGCTCGCGAGAGTTCGTGGGCGGCCGCGGCGTCGATGCGGCGATCGGGCTCGCGGTCCTCGGCGACGAGGCGACGCTCGTCGCAGCGATCGGCGACGACCGAGACGGTGAACGAATCCGCTCCGTGCTGCACGACTTCGGCGTGCGCCTCGTCTCCGGCGGTGCGGTGCACGGCACGGCACGGGTGGTCGTCGATCGTCGCGACGGCCGTCGCAGCGTCCGATCCGAGGAGGTCGCCGCACCCGAGCAGACGGCTGCCCGCGGCATCCGCTTCGATAAGACGCGAGCGGCGATCGCCGTCGCCGACCTCGTCGTCGTGAGCGCGTTCGCTTTCGCGAACGACGCCCGATTCGACGAACTCGTCGCCGCGGTCGAACGCCCCGAGGCCCGGCTGCTCGTCGACGGCGACCCGCGACAGCCGGTCGACACCGTCGCCGCGGTCGCGCACCTTCTCGCTCACGGCGTTTCGAGGGGCTCGACCCAGGCGTGGGACGACGCGCTCGAAGCCGCGATGACGACCCTCGCCACGGCAGCACGGCCCGGTCGGCCCGCGCCGCGATCAGCGCAGTCGCCGACCGAGCGAGGCAGCTGAGGCGGCCGCCGTGTTCGGGTCGCCGGCCGTCGACCGCGTCAGCGGACGAGCCGAACGGTCATGACGTCCCAGGGCTCGAACGGCGCTTCGGTGCCGTCGGGTTCGAAGCCGTTCCGACGGTAGAAGGCCCGAGCCCTCGTCTCGCCGGCCATCGCCCACAGGTAGGCGGGCCGGTCGCCGATCGCGGCGTCGAGCAGCGCCTGGCCGAGCCCTGAGCCCTGGCGCGCCCCGAGCAGGTACAACCCCTTCAGTTCGAGGTCGCGCGGGGCATCGGGCTCGAGGGCGAGATCGACGGCGCGGGCGTCGGCGAAGCCGAGAATCCGCTCGCCTTCGACGGCGACGACGACCGTGCGCGCCGGGGAGGTGGCGTCGTCGAGCACCCTGCTCCACCCCTCGATGCGCTGGTCGAGGGTCCACGCCTCGATGCGCTCGCGCGTGACGAGACCCGATTCGATGTAGGTCGCCTGGTGGCTCTCCCAGTGCATCCTGGCGATGCCGAGCGCGTCGTCGGGTCGCGCTGTGCGGACGAACGGCGCGACACCGCTCCGGCCGGCTTCGTCGGAATGCGTCGTCATGGCCTGATCTCAGTCGAGGAGGCGCGCGCGAACGCGCACGAGATCGGATGCGGAGAGTCCGTTGTCGAGCAGGAACTCGGCGACGTCGAGGCCGTCGAGGAACTCGCCCAGTTCGCGCACCCGGCGCGAATCGAGCTCACCCGACCCGTCATCGGCGGCCGCCTCGCCGCCGATGACCGCGGTGTGCTCAGCGATCGCGCGGACTGCGGCGAGGTAGTCGGCGACGATCGCACCCCGGTCGACCTCGCACAGCTGCAACAGCATCGCAGTGATCATGCCCGTGCGGTCGCGGCCGTGGGCGCAGTGGAAGAGGACCGCGCCGACTCCCGCCTCGGCGCCAGGGCCTGCTCCGGCGCTCGCCTCGGCGCTTGCCTCGGCGAGATCGCCGAACACCGCCGCCACGAGTTCGGGCCAGCGTTCGAGCACCTCGGAGTAGTAGCCGGGCGTGTCGAGCCGGGGCCATCTGGCCATGAACTCGGCGTCGGACTGGTCTTCGATCGGGCGGTGGTACCTCGTGAACGGTGCGTCGATCACCGCACCGACCTCGTCGTCGTTGCGGAGGTCGATGATGGTGCGCACGCCCTCGTCGTAGAGCTCGGCGCGCCCCGCCGCGTCGAGGCCGTCGAGCAGCGCCGAACGATAGATGCGCCCCCGACGGATCGTGCCGCGTGCACCGTCGAGTCCGCCGAGATCCCAGGTGTTCGGAAGCCCGGCCCAGCCCATACGACGCGTCATGGGCTCGACGCTACCGGACCCGATTCGCGCGCACGACCCGGCGCCGCCCCCGTCGGATCACCACTCCTGCGCCGCAGGTTCACCGGTCTGCGCGAAGGCGTGCCGCGCGAAGCGCGAGTGTCGCGAAGGGCGAACGCCGGGAGTACGAGTGTCGACCATTACGTCACTGATACGCGAGCGGTATCGCTTCACGACCCGCGATCGACTTCCCCGACCGCCAGGAGTACGAGTGTCGACCATTACGTCACTGATACGCGAGCGGTATCGCCTCGCGACCCGCGATCGATCTCGCCGACCGCCGATACCACCCGCATATCAGTGACGTAGTCGGCGCGACGGGGTCGCCCGCTCCACGGCCCGCCCGACGTACCGGGTCTCGGGCGGCCGTGCCGTCCGCCGGGAACCGTCCGTCGCTGCCTGAAGCGCTCCAAGCGCCCGCGCGATCGGGCGATCGGGCGCCCGCGCGATCAGGCGATCGGGGCAGTCGGAGCGCGTGTGCGGACGGCAGGACTCGGCGTCGCGGCCAGTCGACCGCGCCGACGATCCGCTCAGCGCAGCGCGCCCGCGCGGTACGCCGCCTCGGTGCGGGTCGCGGCGCCGAGCTTGCGCAGGATCGCCGAGACGTGCACCGAGGCCGTCTTACCGCTGATGAAGAGCCGCTCGCCGATCTGGCGATTGCTGAGCCCCTCGGCGATGAGGCCGAGCACCTGGCGTTCGCGCGCGGTGAGTTCGGCGGTCGCGGCGGCATCGGCGTCGGATGCCGCGGCGCCGGCGATGCCCGCCACGTCGCCGCCGACCGGGCGATGCGCCCCGTCGAGCGCGATCGCCGCGGACGCCGCGACGCGTTCGACCCGCTCGCGAACGGCGGTGACCCCGGCGGCCTCGGCGCGGTCGAGCGCGAGTTGCAGCGTCGCCTTCGCCGCCGAGCGGTCGGCCTCGGCGAGTTCGGCCTCGGCGAGTCGCAAGAGTGCGTAGGGGTGGAGGTACCCGGGGACGCCCCCGCGTTCGGTCGCGTCGACCGCTCGCCGCCAGGCGACCGCGTTGGTGCCCGGAACCTGGGCGCCCGCCCCCTCGGACGCCTCGGCGAGTTCGGCCCCGACCAGGGCGACCCAGATCTCGTGGTGCGGCCAGAACGACGCCGCGTCGAGCAGTCGGTGGATCTCGGCCACCGCCCCCTCCGCCTCGGCCGCGACACCCTCTGGCACCGCATGCGGGCGCGCGGCGATCGCGGCGACGATGCGAGCGGCGACCCAGAAGCCCGGGTGGGCGTAGCCGGCATGCAGCGGGTGCTCTTCATGGAGCATGCCGCGGATCTCGCCCCAGGCCCCCGCGAGATCGTCGTTCGCGAGTGCGACCTCGGCCGCCATCTGCCCGACCGCGAGGCGGGTCTGCATCTCGACCGCCTGGACGCCCGCCATCATCGGCCGGACCCGACGCAGCGCCTCGGCCGCGCCGGCAGGATCGCCGCGCCACAGCATCGACCAGATGCGGGCGCGCTGCAGGTAGACGGTGAACGGCACCGGCGGGTCGAGCGACAGCGCCCGCTCGATGATCTCGCCGCCGCGCTCCCATTCGCCGAGCGCGAAGAGCGGGTCGACCGCGTTCGAGGCGAGCAGCACGCCGCTGCTGCGCTCGACGCCCTGGGCGCGTGCCCTTCCGAGGCCGTCTTCGGCGAGACGCACCGCCTCGGTGTAGTCGCCGATGAGGTACGCGATGTCGGAGGAGTTGACCCAGTAACGCAGGAGTGCGGCCCCGTCGCCCTCAGCGAGCTCGCGGGCCTCGGCGAGCATCTCGAGCCCGCGCTCGACCTCGCCGCCCACAGCGTGGCTGACGGCCGCGATGTTCATCGAGATCGAGGCCGAGCGCGGCAGGTCGTATTCGAGCGCGACGGCGAGACCCTGCTCGGCCGTCTCGATCGCTTCGGCCATGCGCCCCTCGATCATGAGTCGGCCGGCGAGCGTCGCGAGCGACCCCGCCTTGATCTCGGGGTCGCCGTCGTCGCCGAGCACCTCGAGCCCCTCTTCGAGGAGCGGGATCGATCCGGGCTTGCCGATCGCCGCGAGGTAGAGCGCCTTGTCTCGGAGGAACCGCGGGTACTGCGGATCGTCGCGCGGGCATTCGGCGAGCGCGGCCTTCACGAGCGCGAGCCCGCGCTCGACCTCGCCCGCGTTGCGCAGGTGCGAGGCCGTGCGGCCCATGAGCTCGAGCTTGCCCATGCCGGCTGCGGTCTCGGGGTCGGGAACCACGTCCCACAGTTCGAGTGCGCGTTCGCCGAAATGGGCCGCGGTCGCGTAGGCGGCCGCGGCGCGGGCCTCGCGCATGGCCTGGAGTGTCGCCGGGAAGGCGCGGGTCGCGTTGTGCGCACCGAGCCAGTGGTACGAGATCTCGGCGGCGAGGCGGCGCGAGCCGGCCCCGGCGGCGGCCTCATAGGCCTCGGCATATCGGGCGTGGAACCGGGCGCGCTCGCCCGGCAGCAGATCGTCGAGGATCGCCTCGCGCACGAGCGCATGCCGGAAGGAGTAGTCGTCGCCGTCGATCGTGAGGACGCCGTAGTGCACGCACTGGCGTGCGGCCGCGTCGAGCTCGGCGTCGTCGCCCCGGTACACCTCGGAGAGCAGGCCGTGCGAGACCCGCACCCCGCCCGTCGAGATGAGGCGCAACAGTTCTTGCGCCGACTCGGGCAGCCGCTCGTAACGGGCGAGGAGCAGCTCGCGGAGGGTGTCGGGGACGAAGCCCTCGTCGCGGCAGCCGTCGATGCCGACGAGTTCTTCGACGAAGAAGGGGATTCCGTCGCTGCGCCGGAAGACCGTCTCGAGCACCCGGTCGTTCGGCGCCTCGTCGACGACGAGCGACTTCACGAGCCGCTTGACCTGCCCCTTCGAAAGCCGCCCGAGTTCGAGGCGCTCGACCCAGCGGTCGCGCTCGGCCTCGGAGAGGAACGCGCGGACGGGGTGGCCGCGGGTGACGTCTTCGGTGCGGTAGCTGAGCACGGTGAGCACTCGGCTCGAGCCGAGGGCGCGCAGCAGGAAGCGCAGCAATGCGAGACTCGCCGCGTCGATCCAGTGGAGGTCTTCGATCACGAACACGATCGGCCGCTCACGAGAGAAGGTCTCGAGGAGCACCGCGATGCCCTCGTGCAGCTGGCCCGCGGCGATGCCGGCCCCCGGCACCCCGACCTCGCCCGACTCCGCGGCGAGCTCGGGCAGCAGCGCGACGAGCGCCGCCCGCCCCGGCCCGACCGCCTCGAGCACGGGAGCCGCGCCGACGTCGGCGACGAGCGCCCGCAGCGCCGTCTTGACCGGTGCGTACGGCGCGGCCACGCTGCCGAGGTCGACGCACTGGCCCGCGAGCAGCCGCACGTCACTCGGCAGCCGCTGCTGGAACTCGCTGATGAGGCGGGTCTTGCCGATGCCGGCCTCGCCCCCGACGATCACCGTGAACGGCGCGCCGGCGCGCACCTCGTCGAGGCGCTCGTCGAGCCGCGAGAGGTCGGCGCCGCGGCCGATCATGGCCGCTGCAGACATGGTCACGATCTCATCGTGCCACGGGCCGCCGACATGCGTCTCGGGGCGCCGCGAGGCCGCCGTCGCCGCGGGAGCCACGGCGGGCGCCGCCGCCGTGGCGCTCACCGCAGGACGGGACGCAGGCCGCGGCGACCGAAGGAACGGTGGTGGGCGACCGGCTCGGCCTGGCCTGCCGGTTCGCTCACGGCCGCACGCTCCTCCGCTGCGCGGCGGTGCGCGATGCGCCGCTCGGCCTGCAGCAGGTTCGCCTCGTGGGTGTGTACGGCGAGCAGTTCTGCTGAGTACTGCATGATCATTCCTTCGGTCTTCGGTGCGATCTGACGTCTCGATGGTGCTCGCTAAGGCGCCCCGGGCCCATCGGACGATCGCCCTATTTCGTGCCCGGGGCACCTCAGAGGCGCGAGCGGTCGTGGCGCGCCCTCAACGCGCGGACCGACTCGGGCAGGGGCGCACCCGTCGGGGTCAGTTCGGAGGGCTGCGGTTCGCCCCACACGCGTTCGAGCGGCACGACGCCCGCCCACTGCGAGTGATCCTCGCCGTCGTCGGGCGATTCGGATGCCCCGTTCGCACGCGCCTTCATGACGACGTCGTCCAGGGCGAGCCGGAGCACCCGGGTCGCCGCGACCTCCTTGCGCCGCATCCCGCGCACCTCTGCGGAGCGCCCGGGCATGAGCCGTTCGGAGAGCGCGAGCAACGCGGCATCCGCCTCGTCGGAGCCGACCTCGTCGAGCACGCCGTACGCGACCGCGCTGCGGTAGTTCATCGAGCTGTCGAAGAGCGAGCGCGCGAAGACGAGTCCGTCGAGGGCGGTGACCGAGAAGGCGACGGTTGCCCGTTCGGCTGCGGCGCGGAGGGCGAAGCCGCCGCCCGTCGAACCGTGCACGTAGATCGCCTCGCCGATGCGGGCGTAGCCCATCGGCACGACGATCGGCAGGCCGTCGGCGACCGCGGCGAGATGGCCGACGAGTTCGGCGTCGAGCAGCTCGAAGAGGGCGTCGCGGTCGGTGGTCTGGCGTTCGGGCAGGCGGCGGATGCGTCGTGCCTGGCGGTCGGCGGACGTGTCGATCGTGGTCATGGCTCGAGTCTCGGACGTACACTGGCCACACCTGCAGTCCAGTTGCTGCGATTCCGACCAGTCCAGTGAGGAGCAGCCGTGGACGGTCCCCTGCTCGTGCTCGACCCTCGCGACGGCGCTCCCATCGGCGTCCGACTCGTCGACGGCGTCCGTCGGGGCATCCTCGGTGGGCTCCTCGCCCCCGGCGATCCCGTGCCCTCCACGCGGGCGCTCGCCGCCGAACTCGGCGTCTCGCGCAGTTCGGTCGTCGCCGCGTACGAGCAGCTCGCCGGCGAGGGCTACCTCGAACTGCGCCAGGGCGCGCCGACCCGGGTGGCCCGGCTCGTCGTCGAGCCCGAGGCATCCGCACCCTCGCTCTCGCCGTCGCCGTCGCCGGTCGCGGGGCCGAGCGACCGAACCGGGCCCGAGGCCCCCCGCGGCGACGAACCCCCACTCCTCCGCATCGACCTGCTGCCCGGCATCCCGTCGACCGCCCGCATCGACGAGCGCGCCTGGCGATCGGCCTGGCGGCGGGCCGCCGCCGCACCGATCCCCCGGTCGTCGCCGCCGCGGGCGGGCCTCGCCGGGCTGCGCGTCGAGATCGCCGACCACCTCAGGCAGGCCCGCGGGGTCGGCTGCACGAGCGACGACCTCGTCGTCACCGCGGGCACGAGCGACGCGTTGGGCCTCCTCGGCGCCGCGCTCCTCGAACTCGCGCGCGACGACGGCGGAGCGGGCGGCGCGCCCCCCGTCGTCGCCGTCGAGCACCCCGGCTACCCCTCGGCGCGACGCCTGCTCGAGCGGCGGGGGCTGGTGATCGCCCCACTCCCGGTCGACGCCGACGGCCTCGACCTCGACGCGCTGCGGCGGATGCCCCGCCCTCCGCAGGCCGTCATGGTCACCCCGAGCCACCAGTACCCGCTCGGCGGGCGGCTGCCCGTGGCATCCAGGCTCGAACTCATCGACTGGGCGCGGGCGACCGGGGCGCTCATCATCGAGGACGACTACGACAGCGAGTTCCGCCATCTCGGCGCGCCGCTGCCCGCCCTCGCCTCGCTCGACCGGCTCGGCGCCGCGGGCGGCCGCACGGGGCCCGGCACCGAGCGCAGCTCCGAGCGCACCGTGCTCGTCGGCAGCTTCTCGAAGGTGCTCACCCCGTGGCTGCGCCTCGGCTACCTCGTGCTGCCGGCCGACCCCGCGCTGCGCGCCGCGGTCCTCCGGATCCGAGCAGACGAGCCGTGCCCCGTCGCCGGTCCGGCCCAGGAGGCCATGCGGGTGTTCCTCGCCTCGGGAGCGCTGCGCCGTCACATCGCGGCCACCCGGCGTGACTACGCGCACCGTCGGCGCATGGTGCAGTCGGTGCTCGGCGAACTGCCCGGCGCACCGCTCAGCGGACTCGACGGCGGCCTGCACGCGGTCGTCGGACTGCACGACGCCGAGGCTTCCGCCGCGATCGTCGCCCGGCTCGCCGAAGAAGGCGTCGGCGTGGCGCCGCTCGCCGACTACTCGGCGGTGCCAGGCGAACGGCCGGGCGGGATCGTCTTCGGCTACGCCGGCGTCGGCGACGCCCTCCTGGGCGAAGGGCTCGCGCGCATCCGCGCGGCGCTCGTCGACACCCTCGCCCCCGGCAGGCGTGAGTGAGGCGGGCGCTTGCTGCGGATGAATCCGCGGGTGCATGATTGCGGTGAGACCGTCAACACCGGCAACGTCGTCAACCTCGACTGTGCGAAGACGGGCCGAGTTCGAGGCATCCGCTATGAACGAAATCGTCACCATCGCCCCGTGGAACCCGTGGCCGCTCGCGATTCCCGTCGTGATCGCGGGGGCGGGCGTCGTCGTGTCGAGCCTCGGAACACGACGGAGGTCGAAGCCCGTGCGCGAGCTCGGCTCGGGGATCTTCCTGATCGCCGTCATCGCCTTCGCCGCGATGTTCGGCGTCATGCCCGGATCGTGGGACCAGGGCGAGCGCCGGGAGACGCTCATCGCCGCCGGCTACGACTCGCCGACCTTCTCGGCCGAGCAGGTCGTCGGCCCGGGCGAACCCGCGGCGGTCGCGTTCCAGGCCGAGCGCGACGGCACCCGCGTGCGCGGGGTGCTCAGGCACCAGGGCGGCTCGGAGTGGGAGATCGCCGAGATCGTAGAGGACACCTGATCAGGACACCCGATCGGGACACCCGATCGGGTCGCCCCGGGCGGATCCCCTGTTTCTCAGGAGCTGCGGGCCCGGGCCAGGTGTTTCTCAGGACGTTCGGCGGCCGATTCGCCCCAATCGGCCAGTTTGCTCCTGAGAAACCACGGGGGGCTCCTGAGAAACCACGGGGGGCGTCGGGCGGGGGTGGGCCGTTCCCGAAATGCGGGCGAGCACGTAGCGTGGGGAGGGTGCTGACTCCACCTGTGCCGAAGAAGCGACCGATCGAACGCGTGCACCACGGCGACGTCGTCGTCGACGACTACGAGTGGCTGCGCGACAAGGACGACCCCGAGGTGCTCGCCCACCTCCACGAGGAGAACGCCTTCACCAAGGCGCGCACCGAGCACCTCGCCATCCTTCAGGAGCAGATCTTCGAGGAGATCAAGCACCGCACGAAGGAGACCGACCTCTCGGTGCCGGCTCGAGAGGGCGATTGGTGGTACTACAGCCGCACCGTCGAGGGGCAGCAGTACGCCATCCACTGCCGGGTGCCCGCGGCCGGCCCCGACGACTGGGAGCCGCCCGTCACCGACGACTCGGGCGCGCCGCTGCCCGGTGAGCAGATCCTCCTCGACGACAACGTCGAGGCCGAGGGGCACGAGTTCTACGCGCTCGGCAGCTTCGACCTCACGGCCGACGGCCGCGCGCTGCTCTACGCCGTCGACGTCGAGGGCGACGAGCGGTACACGATCAGGCTGCGATCGCTGGATGCCTCGGGGCGCGAGTTCTCCGACGTCATCGAGAACACCGCGGCGGGCGCCGTCTTCGACCCGAGCGGCCGCTACCTCTTCTACGCGACGGTCGACGAGGCCTGGCGCCCCGACACCATCTGGCGGCACGAGGTCGGCACCGAGGCATCCGCCGATGTGGCGATCTTCAGCGAGCCCGACGAGCGGTTCTGGCTCGGTGTGGGCCTCACCCGCAGCCGCAAGTACCTCGTCATCGAGGCCGGTTCGAACATCACGAGCGAGACCCGGCTGCTGGATGCCTCGGACCCGACGGGGACGTTCGCCGTCGTCTGGCCGCGGAAGGACGGCGTCGAGTACGACGTCGAGCACGTCGTCGCGGGAGGCAGGGATCGACTGCTCATCACGCACAACGACGGGGCGGTGAACTTCGAACTCGTCTCGGTCGCCGCCGACGACCCGCAGGGTCCGCGCCGCATGCTGCTGCCGCACAACCCAGAGGTGCGCATCGAGGGGGTCGACGGATTCCGTGACTTCGTGGCGCTCGAGTACCGCCGTGACGGGCTGCCGCGGGTCGCGATCGCGAAGGTGGCGACGTCGGTCGAGCGGGTTGAGGAGCGCCCGACGCAGGAGGACGCGTCTCGAAACCGCGAGACGGAGGTCGAGCGGGTTGAGGAGCGCCCGACGGAGGAGGACGCGTCTCGAAACCCGGAGCCCGACGACACCCTGCACGAGCTCGCCTTCGACGAGGAGCTGTTCTCGGTCGGCCTCGGCGGCAACCCCGACTGGGCGCAGCCCACCCTGCGCCTCGGCTACACGAGCTTCGTGACGCCCTCGACCGTGCTCGACCTCGTCGTCGCGACGGGCGAGCGCAAGCTGCGCAAGCGCCAGGCCGTGCTCGGCGACTACGACCCCGCCCGCTACGCGCAGCGCCGTGAGTGGGCGGTCGCCGACGACGGCACCCGCATTCCGATCTCACTGGTCTACCGGCACGACCTCGTGACCCTCGGCGAGCCGGCACCGACGCTGCTCTACGGCTACGGCGCCTACGAGTACTCGGTCGACCCGGGCTTCGCCATCCCCCGGCTGTCGCTGCTCGACCGCGGCATGGTGTTCGCCGTCGCGCACGTGCGCGGCGGCGGCGAGATGGGCCGGCTCTGGTACGAGCACGGCAAGAAGCTCGAGAAGCGCAACAGCTTCACCGACTTCGCCGCCGTCGCCCGCCACCTGATCGACGAGGAGATCACGGCGTCCGACCGGCTCGTCGCGCACGGCGGCAGCGCCGGCGGCCTCCTCGTCGGCGCGGTCGCGAACCTCGCGGCGAAGTACTTCTCGGGGTTCCTCGCCGACGTGCCGTTCGTCGACCCGCTGACCTCGATCCTCGACCCCTCGCTGCCGCTGACGGTCATCGAGTGGGACGAGTGGGGCAACCCGCTCGACGACGAGGAGGTGTACGCGTACATGAAGTCGTACTCGCCGCTCGAGAACGTGCACGACGGCGCCCACGGCGGCCGGCACTACCCCCCGATCCTCGCCGTCACCTCGCTCAACGACACGCGGGTGCTCTACGTCGAGCCGGCGAAATGGGTGGCCCGGCTGCGCGAGGTCGGCGCCGACCCGCTGCTGAAGATCGAGATGGCGGCCGGTCACGGCGGGGTGTCGGGGCGATACTCGGCCTGGCGCGAACGCGCCTTCATGTACGCCTGGCTCATCGACGCGGCGGGGGCGCACCCGAGCGGGGAGTGACCCCGTCGGCGGGTAGAGGAGCGCCCGACGGAGGAGGACGCGTCTCGAAACCCGGCCCATCTCCTCAGCGCGGCACGTCGTAGGTGATGTGCGTGACCAGCTCGGTCTGGAGCACGTCGATCGGGGTGAGCTCGAGGTCGAGGCCCTCGAACAGGCACTCGCCCGAGCCGAGCATGATCGGCGAGACGCTCACGATGATGCGGTCGATGAGCCCCGCGGCGAGGTACTGGCGCACCGTGCTCGCGCCGCCCGCGACCGAGATGCGGCCTGCTCCGCCGACGGCGGCGCGCGCCCGCGCGAGGGCGTCGTGGATGCCGGTGGTCACGAAGTGGAACGTCGTGCCGCCCTCCATCTCGACGGGTTCGCGGGGGTAGTGCGTGAGCACGAACACGGGGCCGTGGTAGGGCGGGTCTTGGCCCCACCAGCCCTTCCATTCGTCGTCGGGCCATTCGCCTCGGATCGGGCCGAACATGTTGCGCCCCATGATGTAGGCGCGCGGCGCGAGGATCTGCTCGACGATCGGCTGCGCCTCGTCGGGCTGCTCGAACATCCAGCGGTGCACCGCCTCGCCGCCCTCGCCGAGCGGGTCGTCGAGCGTCTGGTTCGGGCCCGCGACGAAGCCGTCGAGCGAGACCGAGAGATTGGCCGTCACGAGGCCGTCGTCGAACGTCATGCGCTGCACACTACGCTGCGGCACCGACGCCCGCCACGAAGCTTCGAGAGCCTCATGCGAGCGCATCGATTCCGCGCTGAGCGAGCAGCGTTCCGGATGTCGCAGGCCGCTGCAAGACTGGCGAAATGTCTCTTCTCACAGAACTGAGCGAGCACCTCCCAGGCCGGGCGCACGGTCCCGGCACCACCGAGTACGACGCGGGGCGCACCGTCTTCGCCGGCGTCGGCGAACCCGCGGCCGTCGTCCGGCCGCACACCGCCGACGAGGTCGCCGCCGCGGTCGCGCATGCCGCGGCCGACGGGCTCTCGATCGCCGTCCGCAGCGGCGGGCACGGCCAGCTCCCCGTCGACGACGGCCTCGTCATCGACCTGGCGGAGTTCGACACGATCGAGGTCGGCGACGACGGGCTCGCCACCCTCGGCCCCGCCGCGCACTGGGGCGACGTCGCGGCGGCGCTCGCGCCGCGCGGCCTCGGCATCAGCTCGGGCGACACCCGTCAGGTGGGCGTCGGCGGGCTCCTGCTCGGCGGCGGCATCGGCTGGCTCGTCCGCACCTACGGCCTCACGATCGACGCGCTCCGCGAGGTCGAGCTCGTCACCGCGGCGGGCGAGGTGCTCACCGTGAACTCCGAGTCGCACCCCGAGCTCTTCTGGGCGCTCCGCGGCGGCGGCGGCAACTTCGGCGTCGTCACCCGGTTCACCGTGCAGGCGAGCCCCGTCGACGGGCTCGTCGGGGGGTCGATCCACTTCGACCGCAGCGAGGTGCCGACCGTGCTGCGGTCGTGGCGCGAGGTGATGCGGGCCGGCGGCGACGAGTTCAACTCGACGATCATGCTCATGCCCCCGATGGGGCCCGAGATGCCCGGCGGCCTGCAGGCCGGCATCGCCCTCCGCGGCTCCGAGGGCGAACTGCACGAACTGCTCGCACCGCTGCTCGCGCTCCCCTCGGTCACGAAGGTCGACCTCGCGCCGATCGCCTACGGCGATCTGCTCGAAGACGCCCCGCCCGGCCGGCCGCCGTTCCAGTTCGTCGGCGGCAACGGCTTCGCGCCAGAGCTCACCGACGAACTGCTCGAGGCGGTTGCGGCCGCGTACGCCCGCGACGTACCGACGATGGCGCTGCTGCGGGCGCTCGGGGGTGCGTTCTCGAGGGTCGATGCCGATGCGACCGCGATCGCCCATCGCGGGGCCGAGGCACTCGTCGTCGTCAACGGCGTGCTGCCGGCCGACGCCGAGCCCGAGCTCGTCGCGGCCGTGAAGGCCGGCAGCGATGCGGCGCTCGCGTCCACGACCGGCTCGTACGGCGGTTTCGAGGCGAACCGCAGCGACGAGATCACGGCCTCGATGTACCCGCCGGCGACGCTCGAGCGGCTGCGGCGGGTGAAAGCCGAGGTCGATCCGGGCAACTCGTTCCGGCGCAACCACAACATCAGGCCGGCGTGAGACGACGGGGCTCGGCCCGCCCGCGGGCGGGCAGGCCCCAGCCTCAACCCAACGGCGGGTCCTCGTGCAGGTCGACATCGCCGTCGGTGAGCACCCAGCGGGTGAACCGCACGGCGAGGTCGGCTCGCATCGGCGCGCAGATCATGGGCCCGGCCTGCGCCGCTCCGCCGGTGAACGGGGCGACGCGCAGGGTGCGCCACCCGCTCGTCGCGGTTCGGGCGCGCAGGGTGATCGCGTCGCCGGCGACCCCGCCTCGGCTCGCACGGATGGTGACGACCTCGCCCACCCACTCGGGCACGGGCGCCATCGACCAGTCGCTGACGCCGTCGGTGACGACCGCCCCGAGGTGCAGCACCCCGTCGGAGACCTCGAGGCCTGCCTTCACCCACAGCTCGTCACCCGCGAACAGCAGGATGCCGGCCTGGTCGTAGAGACCGGTGAGCGCCGACGCGTCGAAGCTCACCTCGAACGCGCTCCCGGCCGGCCAGTCGGCGAGCAACCCGTGGCCGTCGTCGTGCACGAAGCCGTAGTGGGTGGTGCGCCAGTAGTCGCTGGCCTCGACGGCGGTGACGACGAGCGTGTCGCCGTCGACTCGGGTCGACGCGGGCTCCCTCGTCCATCGGCCGTCGTTCCACTCCATCGCGCGCGCAGACATGGGGATCACGTTAGCGCGGCCCCGCCGGCGAGCCCGGCCACCGCCACCGTGAGGAACACCCAGTCGTTCAGGATGTGCGCGCCGGCCGCGACCCACAGGTTCTTCGTGCGGATGAACGCGAGCGTGAAGGCGATGCGCGCCGAGCCGATGACGAGGAACGCCTGCGCGGCGTTCCAGTCGTAGGTCGGCAGGTGCGCCGCCCCGAACCACAGGGCAGAGGCGACCCATGCCAGCACCACCGCGGTCTTCCGCGAGAGGCCGCCCTTCGCGAAGAGCAGGTACAGCACCGCGAGGAACGGCAGCAGGGTGAACACCTCTTCGCCGACGAGCTGGATGCCGCTGCCCACGAACAGGGCGATGGTGTCGACTCCCCCGGCATCGCCTGCGGCGGCGATGGTCGTGTTGGGGCTCACCCGGAACAGCATCGACACGATCGCGCCGACCGTGACGGTGACGACGATGTTCAGCACGGCGAAGAACACCATCGCAAGCAGTTCGCGCCACCCCACCCGCCGGAACAAGGCCGTCCAGTGGCGTCCCGCGACGAGTGCGAGCACGGCGAGCGGGATCGCGACGAAGAGCGTGCGCGGCACGATCGCCACCACGTTGCCGGGCTGCGGAAAGAAGGTCAGCACGAGGAATCCCGCGATGCACGCCGCCCAGACCACGAGCCAGCGCCAGATCGTGAGCTCGATCGGCACCCCGTCGTAGAACGGGAAGTCGGCGCCGTCGCGCCGCTCGATCGCCGTCCCGAACCGGTCGCGGTCGGTGAGCGGGCGGATGCGCCGCCGTGCGCAGGACGTCTCGTTCGTCATTCGGCCCCTCGCAATGCCCCCAGGTCAGCCCACGAACCCCCGGAACGGGTCGTTCTCCTCCGCGCGCCGCTCGCGCTCGCGCTCAGCCGCACGCAGATCGTCGTCGAGGTCGAGCAGTAGCCCGGCCAACCTCGCCTCGCGCTCGGCCTCGTACTCCTCGTCGACCTCGATCTCGGGCCAGCCGCCGCCCCATTCGCGCGCGAGACGCGCATCGATCGCCCCGGCGACGTCGTCCCACGCCTCGGCGCGGGCCCGCTCGGCGAAGGCGGCGAGGTACTCGGAGTCGCCGCGCCTGGTCCAGAGTTCTTTCGCCACGGCGGCGTAGACCTGTTCGCGCCGACGGAGGTTCGCGGCATCCGCCCGTCGGTAATCGTGTTCGTTCGAGGCCCGGCCCTCGCGGCGCGCGGCGGCGGCGCGGTCTTCGGCGGTGCGTTCGGCGACCTCGTCGGCCTCCTGCACCAGCTCGTAGAGCACCTCGCGCGCCGCGGCCGCTGCGCGCTCGGCGTCGAAGGGCTCGTCGCCGCGCAGGGCGTGCATGACGAAGCGGTTGCGCAGAGCCATGCGGCCGGCGGACTCGGCGACGAGCAGGCCTTCGGCGAGCATCTCGTCGAAGGTCGGCGGGGTGACGTCGGGAAGGGCACTGCGGTCGAACGGCTTGAATCGCCGCTTCGCCCGCTTCTTGCCCCAGAACGGCATGGTTCCACCCCGTGAACGTCGATGTCCGACGCCGATCGGCGTCGGAGAACGAGCCTATCGCGGGTGGCCGACGCGGCGCCCGGCGAGCAGGGGTGGATGCCGCGGGGTGGATGCCGCGGCGCGGGTGTCACCGGTCGGGCGTAGCCTGCCCGGATGACGGCCATGGCGATCGACGGAGGGCGCGGCGGAGCGCACGGCGCGCGACGCTGCGGGCTCGTCGACGACGACGGCGGGGCGTGCCCGAATCCGGCGCAGCCTGCCGCACCGCTGCCGCTCTGCGCCGGGCACCTGCTCGTCGCCCATGACTGGGTCGAGCGCGAGGTGGGTGCGACCGACCTGCTGCCCGGCCCGTGCCCAGCCTGCGGTTCACGGGTGGGCGTGCGCTACCCGAGCGGCTGGATCTGCGCCGAGTGCGAGTGGCGCTACGGCGAACTGCCCGATCGCACGCTCGACGACGATCCCGTCGAGGTCGTCTACTACCTCCGCTCTCGCGACCGGGTGAAGATCGGCACCTCGGCGAATCCGCGGCGGCGGGTCGCGAGCCTGCCGCACGACGAGGTGCTCGCCTTCGAGCGGGGCGGCCGCCTGCTCGAGCGGGCCCGGCACGAGCAGTTCGCCGCGTTCCGCGGCGCAGGCACCGAGTGGTTCGAGGTGCACGAGGCGCTGCTCGAGCACATCGCTGGGCTCTCCGATGGGGTGGATGACCCGTGGTCGCAGTACGCCCGCTGGGTGAGCCGACGACTGGCGCGGCCGTCCCGCGACTGAACGGCGGTTCCTTCGTGTACGAACAGATAGCCCACGAGTCATAATGGAACCCCATGACCGAGCACAATGCATCCGCGGCAGTCGCGGGCCCCGAGGCATCCGCCCGGCCCGTCGACGACCCCGCCCCCGACCTGCTCGCCCTCGAGAACCAGGTCTGCTTCGCCCTGGCCGTCGCCGCACGAGGCGTGATCGGCGTCTACCGACCGATTCTCGAACCGCTCGGGCTCACCCACCCGCAGTACCTCGTCATGCTCGCGCTCTGGCAGCGCAGCCCGCGCACCGTGCGCGACCTCGGCGAGGCGCTCCAGCTCGAACCGGCGACGCTCTCTCCCCTCCTCAAGCGCCTCGAGGCGCAGGGGTACGTCACCCGCCACCGCAACCCGCGCGACGAGCGGACCCTCGACGTCGCGCTCACCGAGAGCGGGCGGGCGCTCCGCGAGCGAGCGCTGTCGATCCCGCCGCAGGTCGTCGACCGCCTCGGACTGAGCCTCGACGAACTCGGCGCCCTCCGCGACCGACTCACCGAGGTCATCGCCGCCGTGCAGCGCGGCGGCTGACCGCGCTACGCCTCGGGCGCCTCCTGCAGGGCCCGCACCTCGATGCGGCCGCCGAGCGCCGTCGCCGCCCGGGTGGCCCACGCCACCGCCGCCGGCTCGTCGGGCGCCTCGATCACCCAGAACCCCCCGACGTACGACGACGCTTCGACGAACGGCTCGTCGAGGACGCGCGGCGTGCCCGACGAGGCATCCACGGTCTTGGCGGTCGACGGCGGGGTGAGGCCGCCGGCGAAGACGAGGGCTCCCGCCTCTGCGAGGGCGGTGTTGAAGGCACCGACCGCCGCCATCACGGCTTCGAGTTCGGCGGGGTCGAACTCCTGCATCGACGCCATGGTCGGCTCGTCGGCGGAGTCGTGGGGCACGGTCAGGAAGTACTGGGTCATCGCTCGATCCTCTCGTCAGGGGCACCGATCGAAAGGTGCCCTCACCTGGACGTCGAACGACACTGGCCCGGATCGACAACAGCCGCAAGAGCGGTTCGCAGCCGGCGAACCCCGGTGGACTCGATTCGAAGCTGAATACGATGTCGGTGGGTGGAGAGAGCATAGATCTATGGCACAGACGTTCGACACGAGAGAGGCCGAGGCGAGCCGACTCGACCCGCTCGCCGAGATCGACCCTGCCGTGTCGGGCGCTTTCGACGGGCGCGATCCGCTCGACCTGCTCGACGCGTCCGACCTCGACGTCGCGCCGTTCGCCCTCGATGCCGGGTACGAGTTCGCCGGCATCGCCGCATCGGTCGATGCGTTCGCCGAGCTGTGCTCCGAGCTGGATGGCGCGGAGCAGGCCTGGTTCGCCGTGAATCGGGCCATGGCGGCCCAGCTCGACGCGACTCGGCGCGCGCTCGATCTCGCGGCCCGCAACCCCGCCGTGTACCTCCGGGCCGGTCAGCTCGGCGCACCCGACGCCGCCGAACTCGCGGTGCGTGCCGCAGCGACCGAACTCTCGATGCGGCTGCACGTCCCGGTCGGCACGATCCGAAACCGCGCGCACGAGGCCGCTGTGCTGCACGACCGCCTTCCAGAGGTGTGGGCGCGCTTCGCGGCCGGCGCCGCCTCGTACACCGACGCCCGGGTCGCCGTCGATGCCGCAGCCGGGTTCGCACCCGGCGACGCACGCCTGGCCGAACTCGACGAAGAACTCGCGGCGGTGATCGGCACCGTCACGACGACCAGGTTCCGGCAGCGGGCCCGCACCATGCTCGCCCGACTCGAACGCGACCGGCTCGAAGCCCGCCTCGCCCGTGCCTACGCGCAACGGCGTGTCGTCGTCGAGCACGTCGACGACGGCATGGCGTGGGTGAGTCTCTACACCTCGCAGCTCGAGGCGGCGAAGATCTCCGCGCGCCTCGACGCGACGGCCCGTCGTGATTCCGGCGCCCCCGGCGAGGTTCGCACCCTCGAGCAGCTCCGCGCCGACACCGCGACGGGCTGGCTCACCGGCGCGGGCACCCCGACCGGGGCGCGCACCGAGATCATCGTCACCGTGCCGCTCCTCACCCTCACCGGTACCGCCGGCCTCGGCGACGAGGTCGCGAAACTCGACGGTGTCGGTCCGATCGACGACACCACCGCACGGCAGTTGTTCGCCGACGCACCCTCGTTCCTCCGGCTCGCGATCGACCCGATCACCGCGGCGCCCCTCGCCCTCGATCGCACGAGATACCGGCCGACGAACGAGCAACGCCGTTGGCTCGCCCTCGTCCACGGCCGATGCACCAGGCCCGGCTGCAATCGACTCGCGGTCAGCGCCGACCTCGACCACCTCCACGACTGGCAGCACGGGGGTCTCTCGAACCCCGAGAACCTCTGCCCCGCCTGCCGGGGCGACCATCGCCTGAAACACAGCACCCGGTTCCGCCAGACCAAGAACGCCGACGACACCGTGACCTGGCACAGCCCCACCGGCCGCAGCTACACCGACCCGCCGCCCTTCTGAGCGCGGCGCCCTGCCCCTACCCTGCCCGACCGGCTCCGCCGCCTGCGGCGCCGCCTGCGTCACTCCCCGCGCGGCGGCTCGAATCCGGCGACCTCGCCGTCGGCGGTCGCGAACTTCGCGATGAGACTGGCGTCCTTTCCGCCGAGCCCCTCCTCGATGAGCCGCTCGAACTGCTCGAGCGCGATGCGCGATGCGCGCATCGGCAAACCTGCCGCCGCACCCGCCGCGAGCGCGAACGACAGGTCCTTCTCGGCGAGCACGGTCGTGAACGACGCGTCGAAGTTGCGATTCGCGGGGCTCGTCGCAACGACGCCCGGCGCGGGGTACCAGGTGCGCAGCGGCCACGACTCCCCCGATGAGACCGAGGCGACCTCGAAGAACCGCTTCGCGTCGAGCCCGAGCGTCGCGGCGAGCGCGGCCCCTTCGGCGACGCCGAGCAGCGAGACGAAGAGCATGAGGTTGTTCGCGAGCTTCGCGGCGATGCCGAGCGTCGGCCCGCCGAGGTCGAACACGTGGCCGGCCATGGGCTCGACGAACGCCCTCGCCCGGGTGACGTCGTCGGGGTCGCCGCCGAGCATGAAGGTCAACGTGCCCGCCTCGGCGCCGCCGATTCCGCCCGACACCGGCGAGTCGACGAAGCCGAAGCCTCGGCTCGCGGAGGTCTCGTGGCAGAACCCGGAGGTCTCGATGTCGACGGTCGAGGTATCGAGGAGCAGTGCGGTCGTGGGTGCGCTCGCCCAGATTCCGTCGTGGGCGCCGTAGACCTCGCGGACGTGCTCGTTGCGGGGCAGGCTCGTCATCACCGCGTCGGCTCCGTCGACCGCCTCCGCGATCGACGCGACCACCCTGATCCCCCGCTCGGCGGCGGCCGTACGGGCCGCAGGAACGGGGTCGACCCCCCGAACCGTGTGTCCGGCGGCGACGAGGTGCCCCGCCATCGGGCCGCCCATGTTGCCCAGTCCGATCCACGCGATGCTCGCCATCGTCGTCGCCTCCCGACCTCGTCGACGTGAAGTGCTCGCCATTCACGATACGCCGGGGTTGCGCGGGCCGACGCGGCGCGCCGTCGGGGCGGGCCGTCGCGGCACGCCGTCGTGGCGCGTCAGCGCGGCAGCAGCACGTCGCCCGGCACCTCGAGCCGGCGACGGCCGGCGGCGACCACCGTCGGCGGCAGGATTTCGGCGGCCACGAGCTCGGGCATTTCGAGGCCGGCCAGCCCCGCGACATCCGCCACCGGCACCTGGAAGGTGCGGAACGGGCCGAGCGGTGGCGCCTGGGCGCCGCCCGCCCGGGGCTCGCGCAGCTCGCTCGTGTCGACGAGCGGCGACTGGTCGAGCAGGAACGCGGTCGCGGCGAGCGCGCCGCCGGCGTTCCACGCGACGACCTTCCAGAACTGCAACGGCACCCGGATGCCTCGGTACCCGGGGTCGTCGTCGCCGAGCACGGGGGCGGTGAAGACACTCAGCCGCTGCGCCGTCGTCTCGGAATAGACGAGCACGTGGTCTTCGAGGCCGAGCCAGAGCTCCTTCGACTGGTTGAACCCGGCGGCCTGGGGCGCGGCGTTCGTGTAGTGGAACGTGTCGGCGTTCGCCCGCGCGGCGACGGCGGGCTCGCCCCAGACAGGATCGCGACGGCGCACGAGATGACCCCGGTCGAGGTCGTTCGCCGCGTAGACCGCGGGGCCGGCCTGCCAGTCGGCGGGCACCCGTTCGTCGAGCCGCCACTCGTCGCCGCCTCGGGCCAGATCGAGGAGCGCCGCCCCGTCGACGTTCACCCCGGTGACGCGGGCGAAGCGCCGCACCGGGTCGAGCACGAGCGAGAAGTGCACGTAGGCGAGGTCGACGCATTCGGATGTCTCGGGGCCGGGCCTCGGCCGCGGCATCGGTGCCGTCACTCCCAGGAACTGCGCGTCGAAACCCATGCGCCCAGCACACCACACACCGCCGACGCCGCGGGGGCCTGGGTTCGAGACCTCGCTTCGCTCCTCCGCAACCCGCCGAGCGGCAGAATGGCCGCATGGAACTGCTGCTGGCCGGGGTGCTCGGGCTCCTCGCCATCGCCGCCGCGACCGCGATCGGACCGAAGCTCGGCGTCGCGGCGCCGTTGCTGCTCGTCGTCGCGGGCCTCCTCGTGAGCCTGCTGCCCTCGGTGCCGCCGATCGAGATCGACCCCGAGTGGATCATCGCGGGAGTCCTCCCGCCGTTGCTGTACTCGGCGGCGGTGTCGATGCCGGCGATGGAGTTCCGCCGCGACTTCGGCGCGATCGGCGGCCTCTCGGTCGTGCTCGTCGTCGTCAGCTCGGTGCTGCTCGGGCTGCTGTTCACGTGGATCATCCCGGGCATCGACCTCGCGATCGGCATCGCCCTCGGAGCCATCGTGAGCCCGACCGATGCGGTCGCCACCTCCATCGTCAAACGCCTCGGCGTCTCGCCGCGCGTCGTCGCGATACTCGAGGGCGAGAGCCTGCTCAACGACGCGACGGCCCTGGTGCTCCTCCGTTCCGCGATCGCCGGAGCCGCGGCATCCGTCTCGATCTGGGGCGTTGCCGGGAACTTCGTCTACGCGGTCGCCGTGGCGACCGCCATCGGCGCGATCATCGGCTGGGTGAGCCTGCGAGTGCGCGCCCGCGTCTCGAACCCGACGGTGAACACGGTGATCTCGTTCACGATGCCGTTCCTCGCGTCCGTCCCCGCCGAGCTGCTCGGCGCCTCGGGGCTCGTCGCGGCGGTCGTCGCCGGTCTCATCACGGGGCGCGGGGCGGCGAAGTTCCTGAGCCCCCGGCATCGGCTCTCCGACGTGCAGAACTGGCGCACCGTCGAGCTCGTGCTCGAGGGCGCGGTGTTCCTGGTGATGGGGCTCGAGGTGACCGCCCTCGTCGAAGACGTCGAACGGGGGCACGCCGGAATCTGGAACGCGGTCGGCATCGCTGCGATTGCGCTGGTCGGGGTCACGCTGGTCCGCGCGGCGTACGTGGGCCCGCTGATCATGGGTCTCGGGCGGCGTGCCCGACGCGGTGCCCTGGTGAAGGAGCGGATTCAGTCGCTGCCCACCGACACGGCCGCGTTCGCGCTCCGCGCGGGCCGCGCACCCGATCAGGCCAGGTCGGCACGATTCCGCTCGATGCTCCGGCGCCGGGTCGCCGACATCGACTACTTCGTCGATGAATCTCTCGACTGGCGCGACGGCACCATCATCGTGTGGGCAGGCATGCGCGGCGTCGTGACGCTCGTCGCCGCGCAGACCCTGCCGGCCGACACCCCGAACCGTTCGCTGCTCGTCTTCATCGCCTTCGTCGTCGCGGTGGCCTCGCTGCTCGTGCAGGGCGGCACGCTGCCGTGGCTCGTGCGCCGGCTCGTCCCCGCCCGCGACCCCGGCGCGGGCGCCGCCGAGCGGCGGAAGCTCCGCGCACTGCTGCGCACGGCCGCGATGCGCGAGCTCGCCGAGTCGGGCGATGCGCAGTCGCGCATCATGGCCGAGCGCATGCGCGCGGCCTGGCAGGTCTCCAACGACGAGGGCGCCGGCGAGACGGATGCCGCTGACGAGGCCGAGGCCGAAGGCGCGGGCGGCGGCGGCGACCCGGCGAAGCGCTCCGGCCCCGAGGCATCCGCCCCCCGTGTCGACCCCGAGCAGGTGCGCCGCCTTCGACTGCGCATGATCGAGGCCGAGCGCGACGCCCTGCTCGACGCCCGCGACGAGGGCCGGTTCAGCGCCGCCGCGCTCAGCGCCGCCCTCGAAGACCTCGACGCCGAGCAGATCAGCATCGAGCTGAAGGGGCTCGACGGAGGCTGAGCGCCGAACCTTCGCCGGACGAACTCACACCCGACCCGCGTCATGATCCGCGCCCGCGCGCGTCTCTCAGGGAGGACCATCAGTTCTGCCGCGGAAGGGGAGGCGCCATGGCACACCACCTGGAGTTCGTGTACGGACCGCTCGGCGAGGAGACCCGCCTGGCCTGCGCCTGCCCCCGCGAGGGCAGCCATCCGCGGCCGAACTCTGCGAGCCGCGTCGCCGACGAGCTCGGCGCTGCGACCGTGGCGGCGGTGCCCGCACGACGGGGCGAGCCGTTGCGCCGGCGGCGTTCGGCACGGCATCGTGCGTGAGGGTCCGTCGGGGCGTTCCCGGTGCTCGCCGAGCGGACCGCGATCGACAGTCCGGATCTGAGAGGATCGAGTGGCGCGGGGGCGACCTCCGCCCTGCGCCGCAGAGGGGTTGTGCAGATGAACGACGTCCGACCAGGAAGCGTGCTTCCTGTTCCAGATCGCGCGTACCAGGGGCCGGTCGCGTACGACGCGAAGAAGCTCGATGAGAAGTTCCCGCCGATCGAGCCGGCGCGGCCGCCGGCCCAGGCGCCGAATGTGCTCGTGATCCTGCTCGACGATGTCGGCTTCGGGGCCTCCAGTGCCTTCGGCGGGCCGATCCACACGCCCACCGCCGAGCGCCTCGCCGGCGAGGGCCTCCGCTACTCGCGGTTCCACACCACTGCGCTCTGCTCGCCGACCCGCGCCGCCCTGCTCTCGGGGCGCAACCACCACGCCGTCGGCATGGGCCACATCACGGAGACCGCGACGCCGGCGCCGGGCTACCGCTCGACGCGACCGAACACCGCGGTGCCGCTGCCCGAGATCCTCCGCCAGAGCGGCTACAACACCGCGCAGTTCGGCAAGTGCCACGAGGTGCCGGTGTGGGAGTCGGGCCCGACCGGCCCGTTCGACCACTGGCCCGCCCAGAGCGGCTTCGAGCGCTTCTACGGCTTCATCGGCGGCGAGACGAACCAGTACACGCCCGCCCTCATCGACGGCCTCACGACCATCGAGCCGCCGACCGATCCCGACTACCACCTGATGCCCGACCTCGCCGACAAGGCGATCGACTACGTGCGCCAGCAGAAGAGCCTGACGCCCGACAAGCCGTTCTTCGTCTACTTCGCCCCGGGGGCGACCCACGCGCCGCACCACGTGCCGAAGGACTGGATCGCCAAGTACGAGGGCAAGTTCGACCTCGGCTGGGACGCGCAGCGCGAGCAGACCTTCGCCCGTCAGAAGGAGCTCGGCGTCATCGCCGCCGACTCCGAGCTGACCGCGCGCCCCGAGGGACTCCCCGCGTGGAGCGACGTGCCCGAAGAGCAGAAGCCCGTCCTCGCCCGCCAGATGGAGGTCTACGCAGCCTTCCTCGAGTACGCCGATCACCACACCGGTCGTGTCATCGACGCCCTCGAAGAGCTCGACATCCTCGAGGACACACTGATCTACTACATCATCGGCGACAACGGCGCCTCGGCCGAGGGCGGCATCAACGGCGCCTACATGCTGACCACCGCCTCGAACGGCGGCGGCCAGTTCGAGACCGTCGAGTTCTGGAAGGAGCACCTCGACGAGGTCGGCGGGCCGGAGGCGTACAACCACTACTCGGTCGCGTGGGCGCACGCGATGTGCACCCCGTACCAGTGGACCAAGCAGGTGGCCTCGCACTACGGCGGCACCCGCAACGGCACGATCGTGCACTGGCCGAGCCGCATCGCCGCGAAGGGCGAGGTGCGCGAGCAGTGGCACCACGTCATCGACCTCGCGCCGACCGTGCTCGACGTAGCCGGCCTCGCCGAGCCGCACACGGTGAACGGCGTCACGCAGGAGCCGATGCACGGCGTCTCGATGGCGTACAGCTTCGACGACGCCTCCGCCGACGAACGCCATACGACGCAGTACTTCGAACTCATGGGCAACCGCGGCATCTACCACCACGGCTGGACCGCGGTCACGAAGCACCGCACCCCGTGGGATGTCGTGTCGAAGGCCCCCGACTTCTCGCTCGACGTGTGGGAGCTCTACGACACGACGACCGACTGGACCCAGGCGAAGAACCTCGCCGCCGAGCAGCCCGAGAAGCTCGCCGAGTTGCAGCGGCTCTTCCTCATCGAGGCGGCGCGCCACAACGTGTTCCCGATGGATGACCGCGCCGCCGAGCGCATGAACCCCGCGATCGCCGGCCGGCCGACACTCGTCACCGGCGACCGCCTGCGGCTCTACCCCGGCATGGTGCGACTCGGCGAGAACGTTGCGATCAACGTGAAGAACCGCTCGTTCTCGGCGACCGCCGAGGTGGTCGTGCCCGACGACGGCTCGCTCGAGGGTG
Organism: Agromyces italicus DSM 16388; assembly: GCF_000421545.1. GTDB lineage: Bacteria > Actinomycetota > Actinomycetes > Actinomycetales > Microbacteriaceae > Agromyces > Agromyces italicus. The sequence goes on along the minus strand of NZ_ATXF01000005.1, from coordinate 709,720 downwards.
CGATCGTGGCCCAGGGCGGCCGCACCGGCGGCTGGTCGTTCTTCGCCGAAGACGGCAAGCTCGGCTTCCACTACAACTACTGCGGCCTTCAGCGCTCGACCACCCTGTCGGATGCCCCGATCGGCGCGGGCGAGCACCAGGTGCGGGTCGAGTTCGCGTACGACGGCGGCGGCATCGGCAAGGGCGGCGACGTGACGCTCTTCATCGACGGCGCGGCGGTCGGCACCGGACGCGTCGAGCACACGCACGCGCTCTACTTCTCGTTCGATGAGGGCATGGACGCCGGCTGCGACACGGGCATGCCGGCTTACGAGGGCTACAAGGTCTGGGGCGGCGCGTTCAGCGGCACCCTGAAGTGGGCCGAGGTCGCACTCGGCCTCGACGACCACAACCACCTCGTCGACCCCGATGAGCATCTACAGGCGGCGCTGCGCCACCAGTAGGCGGCATGACGGGCCTCGCGCGCTGTTCGATGAATTCCGGCAGCGCGTGGGGCCCGTTCCGTTCATCTCGTGTGCAGCGTCGCGAGGATGCCGGCGGCGACCTCGTCGCGCGAGCGCTCGGGCTCGAAGACGAGCCATTCGAGACCCGCGAGCAGCACCGCCCCGAAGACGCTCGACGCCATGATGCCCGCGCGTCCCTCCGGGACATCCGTCTCGTCGATCGCCGCCTCGAAGACGGCGAGCGCCTCGTGCCGCAGGGCGAACAGGGTCTCCTGCCAGGCCCGGTCGGTGCGGAAGATCTCGGAGGCCATGAGCTTCGCGAGCGCCGCGTTCGCCGCGATCCGGTCGAGCAGCTGCCACACGAGCGCCTCGATCGCAGGCCAGCCGCGCAGCTCGCCCTTGGCCGCACGGAGGGACTCGGCGAGCGCGCCGACCCCCTCCTGCAGCATGGCTTCGAACAGCTGGTCCTTCGAGCTGAAGTTGTAGTACAGGCTGCCCTTCGCGACCCCGGCGAGCTCGGCGACCTCGTCCATCGTGGTCCCGGTGATGCCCTTCGTCGCCGCCAGCTCGAGCGCGGCGTCGAGGATGGCGCGCTTGGTGGTGTTCGCGCGGGCCATGGTCGCTCCTCCGGTCAGATCGCGAGTTCGGGGTGCAGGCGGCTGACGCTCCACATCCGCTGCTTGCCGGCGCTCCACGCGCTGATCGCGAGCGAGCCCACGAGGATGCCGGCCATCACGAGCACCGAGAGCCACAGTCTAGAGTCCACGCCGCCGGTGATGAGCTCGCGCAGGCCGCTGACGACGTACGAGGCGGGCATGAACGGGTGCAGCACCTGGAAGAACCCCGGCGTCGTCTCGACGGGGTATGTGCCGCCCGAGGAGCTCAGCTGCAGCATGAGCAGCACGAGGCTCACGACGCGGCCGGCCGCCGTGCCGAGCACGATGATGAACATCTGCTGCAGGGCGAGGAACGCGAGGGTCACGAGGTAGATGAACGCGCTCGTCGCGAGCCAGTACTCGGGTTCGAGGCCGATGCCGTAGACGAGCACCAGCACCATGATCACGACCTGCCCGAGTCCGATCGCCATCGCCGGGAGGAACCCGGTCATCACGGCGCGGAGCCCGCTCGCGGAGGCGGCGAGCGCCCGGGTCGGCAGCGCGCGCAGGATGAGCCACATGATCAGGCCGCCCACGAAGGTCGCGAGCGCGATGAAGAACGGCGCGAACCCTTCGCCGAAGCTCGACGCGGCGTTCTGCGAGCTCTCGTCGAGCTGCACGGGCGCGGCGATCACGTCGGCCTTCGATTCGATGTCGGACTCGCTCATGACCGGTGCCGACGCGGCGCCCGCGCCGAGCTCGTCGGCGAGGGTGCGGCTGCCGTCGGCCAGCTTGCCGGCGCCCGCCGCGAGGGTCGTGCCGCCGTCGTCGAGCTTCGAGGCGCCGTCGGCGAGATCCCCGGCGCCGGCACGGAGCTGGGCTGCACCGTCGGCGACGGTGTGCGCGCCCGAGGCGGCGTCGCCCGACGTGGAGGCGAGGTTCGTCGCGCCCGTCGCGAGGGTCGTCGCGCCGGATGCCGCGTCGCCCGACTTCTGGGCGAGGGTCGCGGCGCCGCTCGCGAGCTCGTGCGCTCCGGATGCCGCGTCGCCCGACTTCTGGGCGAGCGCCGCCGTACCGTCGCGCAGCTGTGCCGCACCGTCGGCGAGCTCGGCGGCCTTCGGAGCCCCCGCGGTCAGCCCCGCCGCGAGTGCGTCGACCTTGCCGGCGAACGCCGTCGAGTTCGCGGCGTAGCCCTGCACCTGCGGCACCGCGGCCTGCGCCCCGGCATCGAGGGTCGCGGCGCCGTCGGCGGCCTGCTGGAGGGCATCGAGGTAGGCCGAGACGGGGACGTCGGGGTTCGCCTGGGCGGCGGCGAGCAGCTCGGCGATCGAGCCGCTGACATGGGCGCTGCCGCCGGCGAACTGCTCGGTCTGCGTGGCGATCTGCCCCGCACCGTCGGCGAGCTGGTGCGAGCCGGTCGCGAGCTGCCCGGCACCGTCGGCGGCCGCGCCGAGCTGCGTCGAGAGCGCGCCGGCCCCGTCGGCGACCTTGGTCGCACCGCTCGAGAGCCCGCCCGCTCCGGTGGCGAGTTGGTCGAGCCCGCCCGCGAGCGTCGAGGTGCCGCTCGAGAGCGTTCCGGCGCCGGTCGCGAGCTGGCCGAGGCCGCCGGCGAGGGTGCCCGCGCCGCTCGAGAGGCTGCCCGCACCCGCGGCGAGCTGGTCGAGTCCGTCGGCGAGGGTGCCCGAGCCGTCGGCCAGCCGGATCGCGCCCGCGTCGAGCGCGCCCGCCCCGCTCGAGAGGTCGCCGAGGCCGACGACGAGACGGCCGGCGCCCGCGTCGGCCGTCGCGAGTCCGTCGGCGAGCGTGTTCGCACCGTCGGCGGCCGCGCGGATGCCGTCGCTCGCGTCGCTGATGCCGACGAGCATCGTGTCGGCGGTCTGCCGGCTCACCTGCTCGGCGACGGTGTCGCGCAGCTGCACCATGGCCTGCTTGCCGAGGGTCGAGGCGAGGAAGCTGTTCGCGTCGTTGTACTCGACCTCGACGGTCGCGGGCGTCGGCTGGTCGCCGCCGACCGAGACGGCGTTCGCCGAGAAGTCGTCGGGAATCGTGACGGAGAAGTAGTAGTCGCCGTCCTGCACGCCGGTCGTGGCATCCGTCGCGTCGGTGAGCTGCCAGTCGAGATCGCCGCGGTCGGTGAGCTCGGTGACGAGGTCGTCGCCGGCGGTCAGCCGTTCGCCGTTCCGCGTGGCCCCCGCGTCCTCGTTCACGAGGGCGACGGGCAGGTTTTTCATCTCGTCGGTGGGGGCCCAGAACGCCCAGAGGTAGAGGGCGCCGTAGATGAGGGGGATGAACAGCAGCACGACGAGCGCGATCTTGGGCAGCACGCCCTTGCGGAAGCGGCGCAGCTCGGTGCCGGAGGAGAGGAAGGCGAACATCAGGCGTGCTCCAGGATGAGGTCGGTGAGGTCTGACGCGTCGTCGCGCGGTGCAGCGGATGCCTCGCCCGCCGTTGCGGCGAGGTCGACGACGTGCGGGGCGAGGCGGAGCTCGGCCCAGAGTTCGAGCTCTGGCGCCGCCGCCGAGGCGATGACGGCGGTGCCCGCGCGGGTGATCGCGTCGAGGCGCAGCCAGAGCGTGCGGCGCGCCTCGGGCGACTGCAGCTGCTCGATCTGGTCGAAGAAGAGCACGTCGGGCTCGCTCATCATCGCGAGCGCGATGCGGAGGAGCACGGTCTGCACCTCGTCGAGATCCCAGATGAGGGTGTCGACGGCGGGCAGTGGCACCTCGCCGAAGACCGGGGCGAGCACCCGGCGGAGCTCTGCCTCCTCGGTGCGCCGGATGAAGGCCCACCACGGCGAGAGCCAGGCGGCGCGCTCGCGGATCGCGGCGCCGACGGTGACCGACTCCTCGAGGGTGTCGATGCCCTGGAAGCCGGCGATGGCGGTGGCGCGCTGCACCGGTCGCGCCCGGCGGGGCAGGTCGTAGCCGAGAGTCTCGAGGTGGCCGCTCGACGGCTTCATGCGCGCGGCGAGCGTGAGCAGGAGGCTCGTGCGGCCGCTGCCGGCCGGGCCGGCGACGACGGTGAGGCCGGAGGCGGCGACGAGCGAGACGGGCCCGTAGACGGGGCCGCGCTTGGAGTGGAGGGCGAGTTCATGCGCCCGCACGATGATCGGCACGATGCATCCTTCGTTTGTACTGACTAGTCAGTCTAGAAGCACGCGGCCCGCAGTGCAAACAGCTCACCCGACCAAAGCTGCGCCGATCCTCCACGACGCGCATGATTATTGCGACCTGGCGAGCGGATCATTGGTATCATGCACAAGAACCCGATTCTCTGCCGAAAATTTGCGTTCTCGCGCGCCGGTGTTCACACTTGTGTCGCCACCACCTGACCCACCCGCCGGAGACTCCAGTGACCATCGACCACGACCGCAGCCCCGAGAACCCCGACCCGACCCGCATGCACGCCGTCACCGGCGAGACCGAGGCCATCGTCGACCTGGTGCTCGACTACTCGCGGCGGCGCCTGCTCTCGACCGACACCCCGCTCGACAAGCCCGAGACCGAGGCCGAGCTCACCCGCCTCGCCGGCCGCACCATCGACGAGCGCGGCATCGGTGCGACGCGGGCGCTCTCGATCTTCGAGCACGTGCTCGCGCCGGCGTGCATCACGATCGACCACCCGCAGTACCTGTCGTTCATCCCGGCCGCACCGACGAAGGCGGCGATGGCGTTCGACCTCGTGGTGTCGGCCTCGAGCCTCTACGGCGGCAGCTGGATGGAGGGCTCGGGCGCCGTGCACGCCGAGAACGAGGTGCTCACCTGGCTCGCGAACGAGTTCGGCCTGCCCGCGGGCGCCGGCGGCGTGTTCGTGCAGGGCGGCACCATCGGCAACCTCTCTGCGCTCGTCGCCGCGCGTGAAGCGGCGCGCGAGCGGCGCACCGCCGCGGGAGCACCCATGCCCGCCCGGTGGAAGCTCGTCTGCTCGACCGAGGCGCACTCCTCGAACACGTCCGCCGCGAAGGTGATGGACGTCGACGTCGTGCTCGTTCCGGCAGACGACGACGGGATGCTTCGGGGCGAGGCCGTGCGCGCAGCGCTCGAGGAGCACGGCGACGACGCCTTCGCCGTGATCGCGACCACCGGTTCGACGAACTTCGGCATCGTCGACGACGTCGCCTCCATCGCGGCGCTGAAGGACGAGTACGACTTCTGGCTGCACATCGACGGCGCCTACGGCCTGACCGGCATGCTCTCGCCCCTCGCCCGCGAACGCTACACGGGCGTCGAGCGCGCCGACTCGGTCATCGTCGACCCGCACAAGTGGCTCTTCGCCCCCTTCGACGCGTGCGCGCTCATCTACCGCGACCCCGAGATCGGGCGGCGCGCGCACACCCAGCACGCCGAGTACCTCGACACCCTCACCGGCAAGCCCGAGTGGAGCCCGTCGGACTACGCCGTGCAGCTCACCCGCCGCCCACGCGGTCTCCCGTTCTGGTTCTCCCTCGCGAGCTACGGCGCCGCCGCCTACCGCGCCGCCATCACGAACTCGCTCGAGCTCGCCCAGCGCATCGCCGACGAGATCCGCTCCCGCCCCGAGCTCCGTCTCGTGCGCGACCCGCAGCTCTCGATCGTCGTCTTCGAACGGGAGGGCTGGTCGATGGACGACTACGAGCGCTGGTCGTCGAAGCTGCTCGACGAGCAGCGCGCGTTCGTGACGCCGAGCTCCCACGCGGGCCGGCCCAACACCCGGTTCGCGATCGTGAACCCGATGACGACGTTCGATCAGCTGGTCGGCATCCTCGACACGATGCGCTGAGCAGCCGCCAGAATGGGCGGGTGAGCGAACACGTCTTCATCTCAGGGCCGGCATCGTGGAACCGCATCGTCGTGCTCGACCATCTGCCCGAGCCGGTGCCGCACATGCAGTTCGCCCTCGAAGAGTACGAGACCGTCGGCGCGACCTCGGCGGGCAAGGCCCTCGGCCTCGTCGGGCTCGGCCGGCAGGTGCGCCTGCACGCGCTCTTCGGCGCCGACGCCGACGGCGCGCGGGTGCAGCGCCTCCTCATGCAGGCGGGCGTCGCGCTCATCGCCGCCGACGGCGGCGTCACCGAACGCCACGTCAACCTCATGACGCGCGCAGGCGAGCGGGTCTCGCTGTTCCTCTCGACGCCCGTCGACCCCGGCGAGGGCCGCGACCCCGAGCTCGACGGCGAGCTGCGGCAGGCGATGGCGGATGCCTCGGCGCTGGTCCTCGACCTCTCGGAGCTCTCGCGCCGGCTGATCCCCGCGGCGAAGGCGAGCGGGCGACCCGTCTGGACCGACATCCACGACTACGACGGCGAGAGCGAGTTCCACCGTCCGTTCATCGAGGCGGCCGACGCGATCTTCATGAACGCCGACCGCATCGGCGACGACCCGCTGCCGTTCATGCGCTCGTGCATCGAGGGCGGCGCCTCGCTCGTGGTCTGCACGCTCGGCGCCCGGGGCGCCGTCGCCCTCGACGAGCGGATGATCCGCCACGACGTCGCGGCCGTGCCCACCACGGTACGCGACACGAACGGCGCGGGCGACGCGTTCATGGCGGGCGTGCTCGACGCGACCCTCGCCGGCGCCGAGCTCGACGAGGCGCTCGAAGCGGGCGCCAACCACGCGGCATCCGTGCTGGTCACCCGCCACCTGCACCCGAGCCTCGACGCCCTGCTGGGGGCGTGACCGGCGCGGGTCGAGGAGGAGCGAAGCGACGTCGCTCACCGCGGGTCGAGGAGGAGCGAAGCGACGTCTCGAAACCTACCCGACCGGCGCGATGTTCGCGTTGTCGCGGAACAGGTTGCCGGGGTCGACCTCGGCCTTGAGCGCCCGCAGCCGCGCGAGCGTCGCCGGCGGGTACGCCGCCGCGACGGCGTGCTCGCCCTGCATCGTCTCGAAGCTGACGTACGCACCGTCGGTGTGCGGGGCGATGAGCTCGTCCCACCGCTCGCTCGTGCGCATGTTCGCGGTGCCGAAGGCGACGACCGAGAACTCCGAGGAGCGGTGCGCGAACGCGGTCCCCTCGGCCGGCACGTCGTGCACCGCCCCGCCGACCGCGCGGAGCTGGAAGAAGTAGCTCGCCCCATCGTCGAGGAACCGGGCCGCATCGCGCGCGAACTCGGGCGTGACCGGGCCGATGAGCCCCGAACGCGAGGTCGGCTCGCCTTCGGCGCCGTGACTCTCGTCGCCCGCGTTCGCCAGGACGGCGTCGTAGGTGGAGAGGCGCACGTCCTGCCCGATGAGCGGCGCGGCGTCGGCGAGCGGTTGCAGACGTTCGAGCACGGTGTCGGGGTCGTCGGAGTCGATCATCGTCATGACGGTCGCGACGGGCGGCTGTCCGGGCCGCGACCCGCCCATCGTGAGGAAGCTCGTCACGTCGCGCGGCGACTCGACGACCCAACGGCCCCACGCCTCGAGGAACCCGGCACGGTCGCTCGCATCGAAGGCGAGCTGTGCGAAGCCGACGACGCCGACCTCGTCGACCTCGAACTCGAAGGCGGTGACGATACCGACGTTCGCACCTGCGCCGCGCACGGCCCAGAAGAGTTCGGGATGCTCCGCGGCGTCGGCCCGCACGACCCGACCGTCGGCGAGCACGAGTTCGGCGGCGCGCAGGTGGTCGATGGTGAGTCCGTGCTCGCGGGCGAGGTAGCCGATGCCGCCCGCCGTCGCGAGGCCGCCGACCCCGACGCCGCCGGAGTCGCCCGAGCTGAGCGCCCAGCCGTGCGGGGCGAGGAACGCCGCGACGTCCTTCCAGCGCGCGCCGGCCTCGATGCGCACGAGCCGGCTCGCCTCGTCGAGCACGGTCATGGCGCGCATCCTCGAGAGGTCGACGACGATGCCGCCGTCGTTCGTCGAGCGGCCGCTGATGCCGTGTCCGCCGCTGCGCACGCCGAACGGCACCTCGCGATGCCGCCCCGCGAAGCGCACGGCGTCGGCGACCTCGGCCGCGGTGGTCGGCTGCAGCACGAGTCCGGGCGCGCCGCCGCGGAGGTAGGTCGACTTCACCCGGGCGTAGCCGGCGTCGCCCGGCTCGATCGCCCGGGCCGCGAGCGAGGCGGGCAGCGCGTCGTAGTCGATGCCGTCGCGCCGCTTGGCCCGCACCGCGCTGCTGCGACTCGGCGCGTCTCCGACGAGCGGCGTCGTCGCCGAGGCATCCGATGACGTGCTTCGATCACGCGTGCCCAGTTCGCGGGCGACCGCCTCGCGGAGCCCGGGCACGACCTCGTCGGCGAAGTGCCGGATGGTGCCGGGGTCGTCGCTCGCGAGGATGAAGGTGCCGACGCCGTCGTCGACGACGTACGGGAGCAGTTGCTCGACCCACTGCTCGGCCGGCCCGTCGAGCATGCCGCCCCGTCCGCCCGCGGAGAGGCGCCCGCCGATGTTCAGCATCCTGCGGATCTCGCGCGGGTCGCGCCCGGCGGCGGTCGCCGCGTCGTCGATCGTCGTGTTGGCTCGGGCGAGGTCGCCGGGCTGGAGGTAGGCGAGCGAGGGCAGCCAGCCGTCGCCCTTGCGCCCGATGAGCCGGAGCATGCGCGGCTTCAGCGCGCCGATCCAGATCGGGATGTTGTGCGCGGGGGCCGGTCCCCGCTTGGCTCCGTCGATGCGGTAGTAGTCGCCGTCGAGTTCGAACCGGGCGCGCTCGCCCTGGTCCCACACGCCGCGGATGACGTCGATCGCCTCGGAGAGGGCGTCGACCGCCTGCCCGGGCGTGAGGCGCCGGCCGCCCATCGCCTCGATCGCGTCCCAGAAGCCACCGGCGCCGAGCGCGAGTTCGAAGCGCCCGTTCGAGAGGAGGTCGAGGCTCGCGGCTGAGCGGGCGAGCACTGCGGGCGGGCGCAGCGGCACGTTCGCGACGTTCGCCGCAAGTCGGATGCGTTCGGTGCGGGCCGCGACCCAGGTCAGGAGCGTCTGGGTGTCGTGGAAGCGCGGCTGGTACGGGTGGTCCTGGAAGGTCACGAGGTCGTAGCCGGCGGCCTCGCTGAGTTCGGCGAGGCGCACCGGCGCGTGCGGCGGGTCGTTCGTCGGGGTGATGAAGGTGCCGAACTCGAGATCATGGCCGTAGTGCATCGTGCGGGTCCCTTTCCACGTCTCCCCCAGCATGCTGCATGGATGCCACGAGCGCGCCTTTCAGGTAAGCTACTTACTTGTGGTAAGCAAATCCGAACGGTCGAACATTCCCTCGCCTGCGCCGGGTGACGACCTCGCCGCGCATCGCGCGCGGCTCGAGGGGCTCGGGCACATCGACGACGAGGCGTGCCGCCGATTCCAGACGACGATCGAGTTCGCTGGCCGCAAGTGGAACGGGGCGATCCTGCTCGCGGGCGTCCGCGGCGCCCGGCGGTTCTCCGAGTACCGGGCCACCGTGACGGGCATCTCCGACCGCCTGCTCGCGGCCAGGTTGCGCGAGCTCGAGGCCGAGGGCATGATCGAGCGGCACGTGAAGGCGACGACACCGGTGACGATCGCCTACACGCCGAGCGCGGCCGGGCTCCGGCTCATCGAGCTGCTGCAGCCGCTCGTCGAGTGGGGCCTCGAGAGCGACGAGGCCGGGAACGCAGCGGCCGGGCACTCGATCGAGCGCCCGGCCGGCTGAGAAACCGTACGACGGGGTTACTTGGTGCTGGTGGCCTCGGGCTCGACCTGCTCGGCCTGCTCGGCGGCGGGCTGCTCGGCGGCGGGCTGCTCGGCGGGCGCCTCATCGACCGGGGCGGCCTCCGACTCGACGAGCTCGTCGTCGAACGAGTCGTCCTCGTCGAACTCGGCCGGCGCCGCGGCATCCGCCTGCGATGCGCGACGCGCGATCGACCAGGCGACCGCCTGCGTCGCGGCGGCGATGACGATCGCGAGCGCGCCGACCGCGATCAGCAGGCCGCCGACGGTCGTGCCGGTCTGCGCGCCGAGGTAGGCCGCGTAGTCCTGCGACTGGGCCGTGTAGAGCTCGACCTGCGACGCGTTCGACGAGTTGAGCAGCCAGAGGCCGACGCCGAGCAGGGCGAGGGCGGCGACCCAGGTGCCGATGAGCGGCAGGTTGGGCAGGGCGCGGGTCGGGGTGTTCGAGGTCACAATGGTCCTTCGGTCGTGGTTGCGGCGCGGCTCGCCGCCCTGACGACCGTAGGCGAGAAAGGTATGCGTTCGCTATGCCTCTCCCGTGAACGGCGTCATAGTGCCTCGGCCCTCCGCGGGTGGGCGTAGCGTGAGAGACATCCGTAGAGAAGGGTGCGCGATGGATGCCGAGACCTCCGACCACCTGGTGATCGAGCCGAGCGTCCTGTACGTCGGCACGCCGGTCTACCTCGTCGTCACCGAGAACACCGACGGCACGGCGAACCTCGCGCCCGCCTCCTCGCACTGGGCGCTCGGGCGAATGCTCGTGCTCGGGCTCGAGGCCGACGGGCAGACGGCGGCCAACATCGCCGAACGGCCCCAGCTGACCGTGAACTTCCCGGCGGCGACGCATTGGCGACGCGTCGAGCGGCTCTCGGCGGTGACCGGACGCGACCCCGTGCCCGAGACGAAAGCCGGGCAGTACCGCTTCGAGCCGCGCAAATTCGAGCTCGCCGGGTTCACGACGGTCCCCTCGCAGTTGGTGTCGCCGCCGCGCGTGCGGGAGGCACCGCTGCAGTTCGAGGGCGAGGTGCTGCGCATGACCCCGGGCGTCGACCCCGGCTACTTCATGGTCGAGGTCGAGGTGGTGCGAGTGCACGCCCTGCCCGAACTCGTCGTGCCCGGCACGAACCACATCGACCCGCACGCCTGGCACCCGCTCATCTACAGCTTCCGCCATTTCTACGACCGCGGCGAGCACGTCGGCTGGACCCGCAAGTCGCCCATCGCGCCCGGCCCGCCCGACACGAACGAGCCGGTGCAGGATGCCGCGTCCCCGTCCCCGTCCCCGTCCCCGTCCCCGTCCCCGTCCCCGTCCCCGCTCGACGAGCTCGACCGGTGGGAGGGCTTCGGCGGCACCTGGGCCGTGCGTCAGCTCGACGCCGACGGGGTGATCGTGAGCCTCTGCCGCTGCGACGGCGGCGAAGAGGTCTCGCGCATCGTGTCGACCGAGCCCGCCTTTCTCGAGTGGGCGGCCCGGCAGGAGCTTCAGCCGTGAGCGCCGTGCTCTCGACGCCGTGGTCGGCCTCACTCGGACTCGCCACCCCCATCGTCAGCGCGCCGATGGGCGGGGTCGCGGGCGGTCGTTTCGCGAGCGCGGTGTCGCGGGCCGGGGCGCTCGGCATGATCGGCATGGGCAGCGCCGGCTCGGCGGCGAAGCTCGCGGCGCAGCTCGCCGAGTTCGAACGCGACCGCGCGAGGCACGGTCGCGTCGGCGAGCCGTGCGGCGTCGGACTCGTGCACTGGGGCATCGAACGCGATCCCGCGCTGCTCGACGTCGCGATCGGGGCTGGTCCCTCCCTCATCTCGGTGAGCTTCGCCGAACGCTTCGAATGGGTCGACCGCGTGCACGCGGCAGGTTCGCTCGCGGCGACCCAGGTCGCAACGGCTGCCGAAGCTCTCACCGCGGCTGACGCCGGGGTCGACGTCATCGTCGCCCGCGGATCCGACGGCGGCGGCCACGGCGACCCGCGCATCGGCACGCTCGCCCTCCTCGATGCGGTGCTCGACGTGATCGACGCCCGCGCCCCGGTGCTCGCGGCCGGCGGCATCGGCTCGGGACGCAGCCTCGCCGCCGTACTCGCGGCGGGCGCCGCCGGCGCGTGGATCGGGACCGCTCTCTCCGCCTCGACCGAGACGCTCACCCCGCCCGCCGCCATCGAGGTGCTGCTCGCCGCGACGGGCGACGACACCGTGACCACGTGCGCACTCGACGCCGCGCTCGGGCTCCCCTGGCCCGAGCGGTTCCCCGAACGCGTGATCCGCAACGACCTCGTCGACACGTGGCAGGGCCGCGTCGAGGAGCTGCGCACGGCGACGGCCGCGAGCGACGGCACCGATCTCGTCGCCCTGCGCGCCGCGATCTTTGCGGCGAACCGCGACGGCGACCACGCGCTCGTGCCGGTCGATGCCGGCCAGGGTGTGGGCCTCCTGCGCGAGTCGCGCCCGGTCGCCGAGGTGCTCGACGAGTTCACGCGGGCCGCCGCCGCGCTGCTCGGTCGCCCGCCCGGCGCGTAGATTCGGCGGGCGACCGGGATCCGCCCCCGCTCGGCTCGGGGTCGAGCGGCATGCCGATTCGGTTCCGCCCGCTGACCGCGGGCACCCACCTGCCAGGGCCTTCTCCCCCGCGCCACCAGTACCGAAGTACCGAAGTACCGAAGTACCGAAGTGCCGAGCCTGCAGGCAGAAGAGCTCTCCCCGATATCGTCACGATTCGGCGGGTGGGGGGGCGGGTCCGGCGAGTGACATCGAGCAGCGAGCGGCGAGCGGCGAGCGGCGAGCAGCGAGCGGCGAGCGGCGAGCGTCGAGCGGCGACCTCTCGGTCGGTCTCGACCGCTCAAATGGCGCGGTGGTCGACGAACGGCATCCGGGGCCCACGCCGCGGTCGGCCACGCACCCCGGCCGCGCCGAGCAGCCGCACCACCCGGTAGCGGTGCCCCGCCCACGGCTCGAGCGCCTCGAGCATCTCCTCGTCGCTCATGTCGTGCCCGGCGAGGGCATGGCCGACGTAGTTCGCGAGGTGGTAGTCGCCGACCGACACGGCGTCGGCATCGCCGAGGGCGCGCTGCGCGACCTCCGCAGCCGTCCACGGGCCGACGCCCTGCATCAGGGTGAGGCGCGCCGCGGCATCCGCCGGGCTCATGCCGACCGCCTCGTCGAGGCGGCGCGCGTGCCGTGCCGCGTTCTGCACCGTCGCCGCGCGCCGCGGGTCGACGCCCGCCTTGTGCCATTCCCAGCTCGGAATCGCCCGCCACACCTCGGCACTCGGCACGACGCGCATGGGCCGCGGCGTCGGCCCGGGGGCGGCCGCACCGAAGCGGGTGACGAGCCGGCGCCACGAATCGTGCGCTTGCAGGGTGATGACCTTCTGCTCGAGGATCGACGCGGCGAGGGCCTCGAACACCTGCGCCGTGCGCGGCACCCGCAACCCGGGATTGCGGCGATGGGCGTCGGCGAGCACGGGCAGGAGGGGCACGAACCCGCTCGGGTCGTCGCGCTCACCGAGCAGTTCGGGTGCCTGCTCGACCGCGGAGCCCGCCCCCGGCCCCCAGCCCTCGCACCGCAGCATCCCGTCCGGCGACTGCCGCAGTCGAATGGTCGCATCGCCCTCGGCGGTGCGCACCGCGCGCCATACCGCGCCCGCCTGGTCGAGCTGGAACGAGGGGTCGCCGATGCCCCGGCGCAGGCTTCCGAGGGTCTGTCTGAGATCGGTCGGATGCCGCGGCCGCCACTCGAGGGCATGGTCGGCGATCACCGCACCAGTGTGCCTCACCCGGCTGACAGCGACGGCGACAGCTGCCCGCGGCAGGCGGCGACGTGCGACGATGATCGCGTGCCCCACAGACTCGCCGATGCCGCCGACGTTCCCGCGATCGCCGCAACCCTCGCCCTCGCGTTCGCCGACGACCCCGTCTGGGGTCCTGTGCTCCGCCGCCCCGACGGTGACACGAGCCACCTCGAACCGTTCTGGCGCCGCTTCGTCGAGGGCGCGCTGCCGTACCGGACGGTGTGGGTCGTCGACGACGGTGACGCGGTCGCGGTGTGGCTTCCCTCGGGCGAGCCCGAGATGACCGAGCAGCAGTTCGCCGAGGTCGAGGCGGTCGTCGACGCCCGGCTCGACGCCGAACAGCGGCGGGCGTTCGACGGGCTCATGGAGGCGTTCGAGTCGAACCACCCTCACGGCGAACCGCACATGTACCTGAGCCTGCTCGCGTCGAACCCCGCGCGCCGCGGCGAGGGGCTCGGGCAGCGCCTGCTCGCCGAGAACCTGCGGGCCTTCGCCGCCGATGGCCTCCCCGCGTACCTCGAATCGACGAACCCCGAGAACGACCGCCGCTACGAGCGGGCCGGATTCCGCCGGGTCGGCGGCTTCACCTCACCGCTCGACGGCGCCCCGATCACCACGATGTGGCGGGCCCTCGACGCCTGATCGCGACCGACGTCAGACCTTCGACGGCTTCTTGGCGCCCGCCACGACGATGCGGCTCCGGAGCGCGAGGAAGAGCAGCACCATGCCCGCCGTCACGAGGATGTGCCCGAGGCCCGCGATGCCGGCGATGGCGGCCGTCGACTGCCCGCCGAGGACGGTGAGCGTGCCGTGCCAGACGAGCATCGCCGAGGTCAGCACGACACCCGCGTTGTAGACCCAGAAGAACCAGCCGAACAGCCGGCTCTGCGACAGCACGAACACCTTCTCGAGCACGAGCACGATGAGCAGCACGATGAAACCGAGCGTGAGCAGGTGGGTGTGGGCGAGCCCCAACTGCGTGAACTCACCCTCGGGGAACCCCTGAGACTTCGTGAGTTCGCGGTAATACAGCCCCGAGGCGGCCCCGACGACCATGTAGGCGAACGCGGCGTAGAACAGCTTGAGCATGACGATTCCTTCCGACCGTCCTCCCAGCATGTTGGGATGTCGCGTGCACCGCATCGATCGAACGATTGAGTCCGGTCACGTCGCCGTGAGGGTCGCGACCGTCAGGAGTTCTTCGCCTCGGCGGCCCCGTCGAGCGACGACTCCAGCCCGTCGAGCCGGTCGGCGATCGGCGAGATCGCCTCGACCCCGTCGCGCTCGGATGCGCGCGCGGCCGCACCGCCGGCGGCGGCCCCGCCGATGATCGAACCGAGGAGCTCGCGGAGGCCGACGCCCATGGTCGAGCTCAGCATCGCGTCGACCTCGGTGATGCCCGACACGGCGTTCTTCGCGAGCTGCGAAGCGCCGTCGGTCGACACGACGGTGAGCTGGTCGATGTTCGACATCGGAGCGGCGAGCTCGCGTGCGATGAGCGGCAGGGCGTCGATGACGCGCATCTGCAGCAGCGCCTCCGACTGCTGGGCGACGGCCTCGGCTGCGGCCTTCGTCGCGGCCGCATCGGCGGCGCCCTTCGCCTCGATCGCGTCGGCCTCGGCGAGACCCTCGACCCGCAGCGCTTCGGCGGCGGCCGTCCGCGCGATCCGGTCGGCGTCGGCGGCGATGCGTACGGCCTCGGCGGAGGCCTCGGCCTCGACCTTCACCTTGTACGCCTGCGCGTCGGCGACGGCCTTGACCTCGGAATCGAGCTCGGCGGCGCGCAGTGCGGCCTTCTTCTGCGCGGTGATCTCCTGCTGTGCGACGACCTCCTGCTGCGAGAGCGCCTCGGCGAGCGGGCGGGCAGCGGCGGCCTCGGCCATCGCCTTGTCGGTCTCGCGCTGGAGCGCGGCCTTGCGCTGGGCGAGCTCGGCCTCGCGCTCGGCGACGGTCTGCTCGGCTGAGATCACGGCCTCGCGGGCCTCGCGCTGCGCGACGGCCTCGGCGATCTCGGCCTGCTTGCGCACCTTCGCCTGCTCGGCGCGGCCGAGGTCGTCGATGTAGCCGTTGTTGTCTGAAATGCCCTTGATCTCGAACGAGTCGACGTCGAGACCCTGGCTGAGCAGCGATTCGCGGGCGACGCCGAGCACCGCGGCCGAGAGCTCGTCGCGGCGGTTGATGATCGTCAGCACGTCGGTCGCGCCGATCGAGGCGCGCAGCGAACCCGAGAGCACCTCCTGGGCGAAGATGTCGATGTTCTTGTCCTGACCGAGGAACCGCTGGGCGGCGGCGCGGATCGCGGAGGCGCTGTCGCCGACCTTCACGATCGCCACGGCGTCGACGTTCACGGTGATGCCGTTGTTGGTCTGCGCCTCTGCGCGGATCTCGATCGCCCGCGAGCGCAGCGAGATCTTGTGCGCCTTCTGGAAGAACGGCATGATCCACACGCCCTGGCCGTGCACGACGCGCTGGCCCGACTCCTCGGTGTCGACGCCGTCGACCATGCGACGGCGCGAGCGCTTGCCGGTGACGACGATCGCCTCGTCGGGCGAGACGTTGCGATACAGCACCTTCGCCCAGATCCACAGGATGACGGCGGCGATGACGACGAGGGCGATGATGCCGATGATCGGGGCAGCGGCGAAGAACTCGAGCACGGGGTTCCTTCGTTCGGGTGGTGGCGAGTAGGGCTCCGGTCAAGAATGTCTGTCCGCGCCCGGCTGCGCAATCCTCGTCGGGCGGCGTACCATCCGATTCATGGCCGATCGCTACGCAACCGTCGACGAGTACCTCGCGGCGCAGACGCCCGGCACCCGCGCGGAAGTCGAGGCGCTCCGCGCGCTCGTGCGCGACGCCGCTCCCGGATTGAACGAGATCGTCAAGTGGAACTCCCCCGACTACACCCTCGACGGCGTCGACCGGCTCACCATCAATGCCGCCGGGCACGGCCCCGTGCGACTGATCCTGCATTTCGGCACCGACCGCGCTGAAGACAAAGAGTCGGCACCGAGCTTCACCGGCGATCCCGACGGGCTGCTCACCTGGCACTCCGACATCAGAGCCAGCTTCGAGATGCCGCCGCCCGACGAGCTCGACGCGAAACGTGCGTCGATCGTCGAGGTCATCCGGGCCTGGCTCGCACACGACTGATCCACCCACCGATCGCCGCGGCGCATCCGAGAATGACGAAGGCCCCCGATGCTCGGGGGCCTTCGCCTGGTTGGTGCGCGAGGGGGGACTTGAACCCCCACACCCTTGCGAGTACTGGCACCTGAAGCCAGCGCGTCTGCCAATTCCGCCACTCGCGCACGTGTGGTCGCACCGAAGTGCGTCCAGCCACGAGAGCCTAACATCTCGCGGCCCGCAACTCCATTCGGCCCCGCACCCGCACCCGCACCCACCCGCACCCACCCCCACTCCCACTCCCACTCCCACTCCCACTCCCACTCCGGCTCCCGCGTGACCAGTCGTCAGCATCGCCCGACGACACTCCGCCGAACCACCGCCCCGACTCGGCGTGCCGCTCCGAGACGCTGACGACTCGTCACGCGCCCCTCTCGCGCCCGGGCAAGACGCTCCCGAACCCTTGGCATCCGCTCCGAGTCGCGCCTGCACCTCGCGCCCGCAGCCCGCCCGGGAATAGCATCGAGACCCGGGTACCGGCGCCCACGACCGATGCGACGAAAGGAGCGCCCACGTGACCCACTCCCCCGACGAGCCGACCGAGCGAGGCGATCGCGCAACCTCGCCCAGCGACATCCGCGGCTGGCTCTTCGATCTCGACGGCGTGCTCACCCCCACCGCCATCGTGCACATGCATGCGTGGGCGAGGCTCTTCACCCCCTACCTCGAGCTGCACGGCGCCGCCCCGTACACCGAGGCCGACTACTTCGCCCACATCGACGGCAAACCACGCTACGACGGGGTCCGCAGCCTGCTCGAGAGCCGCGGCATCCGCATCGCCGAAGGCGACGCGAGCGACGCGCCCGAGCTCGATACCGTGCACGGCCTCGGCAACCGCAAGAACGTCGCCTTCAACGAGACGCTCGCCGACGAGGGCGTCGTGCCGTACCCGGCGAGCGTCGCGTTCCTCGACGCGGTGCAGGCGGCCGGATGCCCCGTGGCCGTCGTCTCGAGCTCGAAGAACGCACCGGCCGTGCTCGCCGCGGCGGGCCTCGCCGATCGCTTCGAGGTCGTCGTCGACGGCGGCTACGCCGCGGCCGAGGGCCTGCCCGGTAAACCCGCACCCGACACCTATGAGCGGGCGGCCGAGCTGCTCGGCCTGCCGACCACCGTGTGCGCCGTCGTCGAAGACGCCGAATCGGGGGTGCAGGCCGGTGCGGCCGGCGACTTCGGCCTCGTCGTCGGCGTCGACCGCGGGGTCGGCCGGGGCGCCCTCGAGCGCCTCGGCGCCGACGTCGTGGTCGACGAGCTCGACGAGCTGCTCCCGGGTCTCGAGACGGTCGCTCCGCTCCCTCCCCAGCCAGTAGAAGGAGGCACCGCATGAGGTTCGCCGACGACGACCCGCTCAGCCGAAGCCGGTTCCCAGTCGACGAGTGGGCGCTCGTCGAGACCGAGTTCGGCGAGGCCGACATGGGCCGCACCGAGACGCTCTTCGGCGTCGGCAACGGCTACCTCGGGCTCCGCGGCAACGTCGAAGAGGGTCGCGACGGCCACATGCACGGCACCTTCGTGAACGGGTTCCACGAGACGTGGCCGATCCGTCACGCCGAGGAGGCGTTCGGTTTCGCCCGGGTCGGGCAGACGATCGTCAACGCGCCGGATGCCAAGATCATCCGCCTCTACGTCGATGACGAGCCGCTCGTGCTGACCGAGGCCGAGCTGCGTTCGTACGAGCGGCGGCTCGACTTCCGCCTGGGTGCGCTCAGCCGCTCGATCGAGTGGCGCACGCCCGCCGGCAAGCGCGTGCTCATCACGAGCCGCCGCATGACGAGCTTCACCGATCGGCACCTCGCGGTCATCGACTACGAGGTCGAGCTGCTCGACGCCGATGCGGCCGTCACGATCTCGAGCCAGATCCTCAACCGTCAGGACGGCCGCGACGAGTACCGCGGCGGCGTGCAGCAGGAGGCCCAGACCCCCGGTGCGTTCGATCCGCGCAAGGCCGAGCA
Organism: Agromyces italicus DSM 16388; assembly: GCF_000421545.1. Lineage (GTDB taxonomy): Bacteria > Actinomycetota > Actinomycetes > Actinomycetales > Microbacteriaceae > Agromyces > Agromyces italicus. The sequence goes on along the minus strand of NZ_ATXF01000005.1, from coordinate 691,186 downwards.
GTTCATCGAGCGGGTGCTTCAGCCGCGCATGAAGCGGGCCGAGGGCGGCCGGTACGTGCTCGGCTACCAGTGCACCAACTCGGGGATGACCCTCGCGGTCGGCGCCGAGCACCAGATCACGACCGACAACCCGTTCACCGAGACCGGCACGATCGGCGACGACCTCGCGAAGCACGTGTACCGGGTGCAGGCCAAGCAGGGCATGCCGATCCGCATCACGAAGGCCGTGAGCTACCACACGGCCCGCAAGGTGCCGGCCCGCGAGCTGGTCGACCGCTGCGACCGCACCCTCGACCGTGCGGCCGAGCTCGGCACGGGCGAGCTGTTCGCCCAGCAGCGGGCCTGGCTCGACGACTACTGGGCGCGCTCCGACGTCGAGATCGCGGGCGAGCCGGTGCTGCAGCAGGCGACCAGGTGGAACCTCTTCCAACTCGCCCAGTCGACGGCGCGCACCGATGGCGGCGGGGTCGCGGCGAAGGGAGTGAGCGGTTCGGGCTACGGCGGCCACTACTTCTGGGACAGCGAGGTGTACGTCCTCCCGTTCCTCAGCTACACCGCCCCGATCGTCGCCCGCAACGTGCTGCGCTTCCGTCAGCGCATGCTCGACGCCGCGCGCACGCGAGCCCTCGAGCTGAACCAGCGCGGTGCGCTCTTCCCGTGGCGCACGATCAACGGGCAGGAGTCGAGCGCGTACTACGCGGCGGGTACGGCGCAGTACCACATCGACGCCGATGTCTCCTACGCCCTCTGCCAGTACGTGGCCGCCACCGGCGACGAGGAGTTCCTCGCGCTCGGCGCGATCGACATCCTGGTCGAGACGGCCCGCATGTGGGAGGACCTGGGCTTCTGGCGTTCGAACGCCGACGACATCTTCCACATCCACGGCGTCACCGGTCCCGACGAGTACACGACCGTCGTGAACGACAACCTGTACACGAACGTCATGGCCCGGGCGAACCTCGCCGCCGCGGCATCCGCGATCGACACGCTGCAGGTGAACGACGCCTCGGCGTACCACCAGCTCGTCGAGCGGCTCGGCGTGACGCCGGCCGAGGTCGCGAGTTGGCGGCGGGCCGCCGCGCACATGCATATCCCCTTCGACGAGCAGCTGGGCATCCACCCGCAAGACAGCGCCTTCCTCCAGAAGGAGCTGTGGGACCTCGAGAACACCCCGGACGACCGCCGGCCGCTGCTGCTGCACTACCACCCGCTCGTCATCTACCGGTTCCAGGTGCTGAAGCAGGCCGACGTCGTGCTCGCGCTGTACCTGCAGGGCGATCGCTTCTCCGCCGAGGCCAAGCGGGCGAACTTCGAGTACTACGACCCGCTGACGACGGGCGACTCGACGCTGTCGGCGGTGGTGCAGTCGATCATCGCGGCCGAGGTCGGGTATCACGAGCTCGCGATGCGGTACTTCCGTTCGGCCTTGTTCGTCGACCTCGCCGACCTGCATCACAACGCGGCCGACGGCGTGCACGTGGCATCCACCGGTGGCGTCTGGAGCGCGCTCGTCTCGGGCTTCGGCGGCTTCCGCGACCACGGCGGTCGGTTCACCTTCGATCCGCGCCTGCCCGACGGCTGGTCCCGCCTCACGTTCCGGCTGACGCTCCGGGGCACCCGGCTGCGCGTCGAGCTCGAACCCGCGGCGATCACCTTCACGGTCGAGCAGGGCACCCGGGCGACGGTCCGGGTGCGCGGCGCCGAGGTGACGGTCACGTCGGATGCCCCGGTGTCGGTGCCGCTCGACGGGCAGGGTCCGCGCAGGTACGGCTCGCCGACGATGCGGGATGTCACGGGCACGAGGCGAGCGGACGGTACCCTGCTGACGGCGTCCATCCCGACTCTGTCGCTCGACGCCGACGACATCGAAACGGTCATCCCGATCGACTGATCCGGGGTGTTGCCAGCCGCTCGCGCTAACATGACGCGAAGTCAGACACCGGAATCGGGAGACTTGTGGGCCTACTGGACAACTTCGAGAAAGGTCTCGAACGCGCCGTCAACGGCGCGTTCGCGAAGACTTTCCGCTCGGGGCTGCAGCCGGTCGAGATCACCTCGGCGCTGAAGCGAGAGATCGACACCAAGGCGGCCGTCGTGTCGCGCGACCGGGTGCTCGTGCCGAACAACTTCACCGTGCGCATGTCGCCGGCCGACCACGAGCACATGTCGTCGCTGGGGCCGACGCTCATCGACGAGCTCGTCGACCTCGTGCAGCGGCACGCGGCGAGCCAGCACTTCCAGTTCGCCGGCGGCATCACGATCGCGCTCCGCCCCGACGAGGGTCTCAGCGTCGGCCTGGTGCAGGTCGACTCGCAGAACGTGAAGGGCCAGGTCGCCTGGACCCCGGTGCTCGATGTCGACGGCAAGCGGTACCCGATCCTCAAGGGCCGCACGGTCATCGGTCGCGGCAGCGAAGCCGACGTCACCCTCGACGACTCCGGCGCTTCGCGCCGGCATGCCGAGGTCCAGTGGGACGGCTCCCGCGCGCGGGTGCGCGACCTCGGCTCGACGAACGGAACGCAGTTGAACGGGGCCCCAGTGAAGGAGTCGATCCTCGAGCCCGACTCGGTCATCACGATCGGTCGCTCGCGTATCGTGTTCCGGGTGCTCGCGCAGGCCGCGGGCGCCGCCGGCGAACCGCGACGCGCCGCACCGGCGACGCAGCGGCACGATATGGGCGGATTCTGGGGGGCGGGCGAATGAGCGAGCTGACCCTGGTCGTCCTGCAGCTGGGCTTCCTGATCCTGCTCTGGGTGTTCATCTTCGCGATCGTCTATGCGCTGCGCAGCGACCTGTTCGGCCAACGCGTGCGCAAGCTTCAGCCCGAGGCGGCGGGGGCTCCGGCCGCGGCGTCCTCCTTCCCGAGCTCGCCGGTCGCGGCCGCCGCACCCACCGCGCCGGTCTCGACGCCCGTCGCGCCCGCGGGTGCCGACGAGATCGCGTCGAGCAGCAACGCCTCGCGCCTGGTGATCACGAGCGGCGCCAAGTCAGGCGTCGAGTTCCCCCTCGGGCGGGACGAGATCACGATCGGCCGTTCGAGCGACTCCGCGATCATCATCCGCGACGACTACACCTCGACCCATCACGCCCGGCTCATGCTGTGGAACGACCGCTGGATGATCCAGGATCTCGATTCGACGAACGGCACCCTCCTCAACGGCTCCCGAGTGACCGTGCCCACCCCGATCCCGCTCGGAGCCACCGTGAAGGTCGGAGCGACGACGTTCGAGCTGCGGCGGTAGCCCATGCCGACGGTGAAAGCGAGCGCAGCGGTCTCGCATGTCGGGCGGGTCCGCTCGAACAACCAGGATTCCGGCTATGCCGGGCGCCGGTTGTTCCTCGTCGCCGACGGCATGGGAGGCCACGCCGGCGGTGACGTCGCGAGCGCGATCGCCACCCGTCGCATCGCCGACGCCGACGCCGACTACGACAGCGCCCCCGAGGCGGCCGCGGCGCTCGAGGGCGCCCTCATCGCCGCGAACCGGCAGCTCGCCGAGACCGTGTCCGAGCACTCCGAGCTGACCGGCATGGGCACCACGGTCAGCTCGATGCTGCACCTCGGAGACCGGGTCGTCATCTCGCACATCGGCGACTCGCGCATCTACCTGCTGCGTTCGGGTGAGCTCAGCCAGATCTCGACCGACCACACTTTCGTCCAGCGTCTCGTCGACGCCGGACGCATCACCGCCGAAGAGGCCATGGTGCATCCGCGCCGTTCGGTGCTCATGCGCGTGCTCGGCGACGTCGAGGCCTCTCCCGAGATCGACCAGATGGTGCTGGACACCCGCGACGGCGACCGGTGGATGCTGTGCTCCGACGGGCTCTCGGGTGTCGTCTCCTTCGACGAGATCCACGAGTTCATGTCGGCCGACGTCGGCGCGAAGCAGGTGGCCGATCGCCTCGTGAAGGCCTCGCTCGACGGCGGCGCCCCCGACAACGTCACCGTCGTGCTCGTCGACATCGGCGAGCCCGCCGCACCCGCGACGCCGCCCCTCATCGTCGGCTCGGCCGCCGCTCCGCTCGCCTTCGGCGCGGCCCTCGAACCGGTGCGGCCACGCGGCATCCGACTGACGCCGTTCAGACCGCACCCCGTTCAAGAAACGCACTTCGAGCCCGACTCGGCCGACTACTTCGACGAGATCATCGAGGAGGATGCACGTCGCCGACGGCGACGCCGCTGGGTGTGGGGCTTCTGGATCGTGCTGTTCATCGCGGCGATCGTCGCCGCGATCGTGCTCAGCTACCAGTGGACCCAGACCCGCTACTACGTGGGCGAGTCGAACGGCCGGGTCGCCATCTACCAGGGCATCCAGCAGAACCTCGGCCCGATCTCGCTGCACGAGCTGCACACCGAGACCGACATCGACGTGGCCGAGCTGCGCACCTACGACCAGCAGCGCGTCGAGCAGACGATCAGTGCGGGGTCGTTCACGGAGGCCTTCCAGATCGTGCAGCGCTTGGAGGAGTCCCTTGACTGACGAGTCCGCTCGCTCCCGGAGCGCGTCGAACGGCGCGGTGACCACCGCCGGCGACGGCGGCACCCCGGCGCGCCCGGCGACGCCGCCGAGCGGCATCCGGCGCATCCGGATGCCGCAGAAGCTCCGCAATCTCGAGTTCTGGCTGCTCATCGTCGCCTGCGTCATCAACGCCGCGGCGATCGTGCTCGTGCAGCTCGGTGCGCTCGGGCGCGTCGACACGCAGCTCGTGCTCCTCGGCGCGGGCCTCTCCGTCCTCGTGTTCGGCCTGCACATCTCGATGCGCTTCGTCGCACGCGACGCCGACCCGTTCCTGCTCCCGATCGCCACCGTGCTGAACGGTCTCGGCATCGCGATGATCTACCGCATCGACATCGCCGAGGGCGACGCCGGCTGGGACAGCGCGGCGGTGCGTCAGATCGCGTGGAGCGCGATCGCGATCATCTGCGCGATCGCGACGATCTTCGTCATCCGCAACCACCGGGTGCTCTTCCGCTACACCTACCTCGCGGGTCTCGTCGCGATCATCCTGCTCATCCTGCCGCTCGTCCCCGGCCTCGGGCAGTCGCGCGGCGGCGCCCAGGTCTGGATCGGCTTCGGCGACATCGCCACGTTCCAGCCCGGCGAGATCGCGAAGATCGCCCTCGCGGTCTTCTTCGCGGGGTACCTCGTGCGCAACCGCGACTCGCTGTCGATGGTGGGCAGGAAGTTCCTCGGCATGAGGTTCCCCCGCGGGCGCGACCTCGGCCCGCTGCTCATCGTGTGGGCGCTCTCGATGTCGGTCATCGTCTTCCAGCGCGACCTCGGCACCGCCCTGCTCTACTTCGGCCTGTTCCTCGTGATGCTCTACGTCGCGACGAGCCGGCTCTCGTGGGTCGTGCTCGGCCTCTCGCTGTTCCTCGCCGGCGCGATCATCGCGAGCCAGACGCTCGACTACGTCGGCAATCGCTTCGCGAACTGGCTCACCCCCTTCAGCGACGAACGGTTCAACGCCGACCCCGGCGGCAGCTATCAGCTCGTGCAGGGACTCTTCGGTCTCGCCAACGGCGGACTCATCGGCACCGGCTGGGGCCAGGGGCGACCCGACCTCACTCCGGTGCCGCAGAGCGACTACATCATCGCGTCGCTCGGCGAGGAGCTCGGGCTCGCCGGCATCTTCGCCATCCTCGCGCTCTACCTGCTGTTCGTGGCGCGCGGCTTCCGCATCGGCTTCGCCGGCCAGGACGACTTCGGCAAGCTGCTCGGCGTCGGCCTCGCCTTCGTGGTCGCGCTCCAGGTCTTCATCGTCGTCGGCGGGGTGACCCGGGTCATCCCGTTGACCGGCCTCACGACGCCGTTCCTCGCGGCGGGCGGCTCATCGCTCGTGGCGAACTGGATCATCGTCGCGCTGCTGCTGCGGCTCTCCGACACCGTCCGCAACCATCCGAGGCTGGTGATCGACGGATGAACCGCGAACTCAAGCGCGTCTCGATCGTCGCTCTCGTCATGTTCGTCACGCTCCTCGTTTCGTCGACCCTGATCCAGTTCGTGCAGGCCGACGCCCTCGCCGCCGACCCCCGCAACTCGCGCACGCTGTACGAGAGCTACTCGGTCGAGCGCGGGCCGATCCTCGTCGACGGCGACCCGATCGCCTACTCGACCGCGACCGACGACTTCTACCGCTTCCAGCGCACGTACGCGAACGGACCGCTCTACGCACCCATCACCGGCTACATCCCGGTCAACGGTGAGGCGACCGGCCTCGAGCGCTCGCTCAACGACTACCTGAGCGGCCAGTCGTCGAGCCAGTTCTTCGACCAGCTGAACCGCCTCATCTCAGGACAGGACCCGGTCGGGGCCTCGGTCGAGGTCGCGATCGACAAGGTCGCGCAGCAGGCCGCCTGGGACGCGCTCGGCGACTACACCGGCGCCGTCGTCGTCACCGAGCCCGAGACCGGCCGCATCCTCGCGATGGTCACGAAGCCGACCTTCGACCCGAACAGCATGACGGTGCACGACGGCGAGCAGGTGCAGGCCACGTACGAGGGGCTCCTCGCCGATCCCGGCGACCCGCTCTTCAACCGCGCGACGGGCGGCGACATGAACCCGCCCGGTTCGGTCTTCAAGCTCGTCGTCACGGCCGCGGCGCTCGAGTCGGGCCGGTACACCCCCGATTCGACGTTCCCGAACCCCGGTGAGTTCACCCTGCCCGGCTCGACCTCCGTCGTTCGCAACTCGGGCGGCGGCACCTGCGGCGGCGGTGCGACCGTGACGCTCGCCGACGCGCTCCGCCTCTCCTGCAACATCCCGTTCGCCGAACTCGGCATCGAGCTCGGCGACAACGCGATCCGCGATCAGGCCGAGAAGTTCGGCTTCGACCACGAGTTCCTGATCCCGACCGGAACGGAGCCGAGCACCTACCCTCAGGGCCTCGACGACGCCCAGACCGCGCTCTCGGCGTTCGGGCAGGGCTCGGTGCGGGCGACCCCCCTGCAGATGGCCCTGGTGTCGGCGGCGATCGCCAACGACGGCATCGTGATGAACCCGAATCTCGTCGATCAGATCACCGCTCCCGACTTCACCCCGCTGGAGGAGTTCGAGGCGAGCGAGTTCGGCCGCGCCATCAGCGAGTCGACGGCCGACACCATGGTGCAGATGATGGTCAACGGCGTCGAGAACGGGGCCGCGAGTAATGCAAGAATAGACGGCGTCAGCGTGGCCGGGAAGACCGGAACAGCGGAGAACGGCGAGGATGACCCGTACACCTTGTGGTTCACCGGGTTCGCCCCCGCCGACGACCCTCAGTATGCAATCACGGTGCTCGTGGAGGATGGCGGGGGACTTGGTCAGGAGGGGTACGGCAATCTCATAGCCGCACCCATCGCAAAGCAGGTACTAGAGGCGGTGCTGAACAAATGAGACCGAGCGCAGGGCTCACCTTCGGGGGGCGCTACGAGCTGCAATCCCGCATCGCGATCGGCGGGATGGGCGAGGTGTGGCAGGCCACCGACCTCGTCATCGGCCGTCAGGTCGCGATCAAGATCCTGAAGGACGAGTACCTCGGCGACCCGGGCTTCCTCGAGCGCTTCCGCGCCGAGGCCCGTCATGCCGCACTCGTCAACCACGAGGGCATCGCGAACGTCTTCGACTACGGCGAAGAAGAGGGCAGCGCCTATCTCGTCATGGAGCTCGTTCCGGGCGAGGCGCTCTCGACGATCCTCGAGCGCGAGCACGTGCTGTCGACCGACAAGGTCCTCGACATCGTCGCGCAGACCGCCGCGGCCCTGCAGGCGGCGCACGCGGCCGGTCTCGTGCACCGCGACATCAAGCCGGGCAACCTGCTGATCACGCCCGACGGGCGGGTGAAGATCACCGACTTCGGCATCGCTCGCATCGCCGACCAGGTGCCGCTGACCGCCACCGGTCAGGTAATGGGCACCGTTCAGTACCTCTCCCCCGAGCAGGCCTCGGGCCACCCGGCGTCGCCGACGACCGACATCTACTCGCTCGGCATCGTCGCCTACGAGGCCCTCGCCGGCCGCCGCCCCTTCACGGGCGAGTCGCAGGTCGCGATCGCCATGGCGCAGATCAACGAGACGCCGCCCGATCTGCCGGTCACGGTCTCCGAACCGGTGCGCAACCTCGTCTACTCGTGCATCGCGAAGAACCCGGCCGACCGGCCCCAGACGGCGGCGCACCTCGCCCGTGCGGCGACCGCGCTGCGCCGGGGCGACGTGCAGGCCGCGTCGGTCGCCGTGCCCGCGGTGCTCGGTGCGGCGGGTCTCACCGCCGCGACGATGCTCATGCCGCAGGCCGGAGCGACCGCCGCCACGACCATCCTCCCGACGGCCGACGGCGAAGAGGGCGGCGAAGAGGGCGAGCCCGAGAAGAAGAAGCGCAGCCCGTGGACATGGCCGCTGATCGTGCTCATCGCGCTGCTCGCGATCGTGCTCATCGGCACGATCATCGCGCTCGCGCTGAACTCCGGCGAGAAGGACCCGGTCAAGTCGTCGACCCCGTCGACGCCGCCGTCGACTCCGGCGCAGACCGCCACGACCCCTCCGCCGACGAGCGAGGCACCCACGACGGAGCAGATCAACCCCGACGACTTCATCGGTCTCTCGTCCTCTGACGCCAGCGCCAAGCTCGTCGAGCTCGGCATGGTCGCGAACGCGGTCGAGGGCAATGCGGCGACCGACCCGGATCAGGAGGGCATCGTCTACGCGGTCAACCCGACCGGACCGGTGCCGATCGGCAGCGAGGTCACGATCACGTACTACGGCGCTCCCGAGACGCCCGCCGCTCCGGGCTCTGCGCCGACCGTGACGCCGGCCGAGGTCGCGCCGGGTGCGTCGTTCGAGGTGAAGTGGCCGGCCGCCCAGTGCCCCGCCGGCCAGACGCTCTCGGGCTACCAGGTGAACGTCGACGGCCCCGCGTCCTCCGCTCCGCCGCTCGGCGCCGGTGCGACGAACGTCACGATCACGACGAACGCCGACGCCGCCCCCGGAGACACGATCACCGTGACCTACCAGTACTTCTGCGGTCAGCTGAACTCGCCGTCGTCGCCCGCCGCGACGGTGACGGTCATCGAGGGGCCCGCCACCGAGTGACGGCTCGGCGCTCGCTCCCTCGAGCCTGCGCCGTACCCGCTGCACCGAAGAAGATCGACCTCCGAACGAACGAAAGGATCCGCCCACCGTGAGCGATGAAGGACGCGTCCTCGCCGGCCGCTATCGCGTGGGCGCCCTCATCGGTCGCGGGGGCATGTCCGATGTGCACGTCGGCACCGACACACGGCTCGGCCGCCAGGTCGCGATCAAGCTCCTCAAGCCGCAGCTCGCCACCGATCCGGCGTTCCGCATGCGGTTCCGCCAGGAGGCGCAGTCGGCCGCGCGGATGGCGCACCCGACCATCGTCCGCGTCTTCGACGCGGGCGAGGAGACCGTGGTCGACACGGCGGGCCAGGAGGTGCAGCTGCCCTTCATCGTCATGGAGTTCGTCGAGGGACGCCTCCTCAAGGACATCATCCACGACGGTCCGCTCGAGCCGGCAGCGGCCGTGCGGGTCATCGACGGGGTGCTGACCGCGCTCGAGTACTCGCACCGCGCGGGGGTCGTGCACCGCGACATCAAGCCCGGCAACATCATGATCACCACCACCGGTCAGGTGAAGGTGATGGACTTCGGCATCGCACGCGCGGTCTCCGACTCGGCGACGACCGTGGCCCAGACAACCGCGATCCTCGGCACGGCCTCGTACTTCTCGCCCGAGCAGGCGAAGGGCGAGACCGTCGATGCCCGCACCGACCTCTACTCGACGGGCGTCGTGCTCTTCGAGATGCTCACCGGCCGCCCGCCCTTCCGCGGCGACACCCCGGTCGCCGTCGCCTACCAGCACGTCAGCGAACGACCGGTCAAACCGAGCATCATCAATCCGAAGGTGTCGCCGGCGCTCGATGCGGTCGTGCTGCACGCGCTCGCGAAGAACCGCGACCAGCGCTACCAGACGGCGGTGGAGTTCCGGGCCGACGTCGACACCGCGGCATCCGGCCGGGTGCCCGTGCATCGCGAACCCGACCAGGCGACGATGCTCTTCGGAGCCCCGACCGCGTCGCTTTCCAGCTCCGAGCTCGCGCTCCGCCAGCTCACCGAAGACGAGACGATGGCGCGCACCCAGCGCCGCCCGCCGGCGATCTGGATCTGGGCGGGCATCATCGCCGTGGTCGTGATCGTGATCGCGGTGATGTACTGGGCGTTCAATCTCCAGCCGAAGGACGACCTGCCGTCGAACGCCCGCGAGGTGCCGGTGCTCACCGGGATGACCTACGAGCAGGCCGTCGAGGAGCTGCAGTCCCTGGGTCTCCCGGCCACCCGGCTCGAGGAGACGAGTGAGACCGTGCCGGTCGACGAGGTGATCCGCAGCGACCCGGCCGCCGGCGACATCGTCGACGCCGGCCAGGCGATCACGGTGTACATCTCGACCGGCCGTGAGGCGGTGAAGGTGCCCGACACGGTGAACATGTCGCTCGCCGACGCGAAGAAGGCGCTCGAAGAGGCCGGGCTCGTCGCCGGCAAGGAGACGCGCCAGAACTCGCCGACGGTCGCCGCCGACGTGGTCATGAAGACGACACCCGCGGCGGGCGAGTCCGTCGAGCTCGGCTCGACGGTCGAATTCACCCTGTCGAACGGTCAGGTCACCCTGACGGATCTGCGCACGCAGTCGTTGCAGGCGGCGTCCGACTTCCTGACATCCGACGAGCTTCAGCTGAACCCCATTCCGAAGCCCGACCCGAGCTGCCCGAGTGCGCCCGGTTCACCCGTCACGAATCAGTCGCTCGCACCGGGACAGGTGCCCCAGCACTCCGATGTCGAACTGACCTACTGCGCGGGCTGAGCGCGACCGGTGGTCGAGGAGCGACGAAGGAGCGTCTCGACCACCGGCACCGACGCCGTCAGGCGTTCGCCCGCACGAGCGGGCTCAGGTGCTCGGCGCGCTCGCGCGCTTCGGGCAGCCCCGCGACGGCGAGCCAGTTGCCGAGCATCCGGTAGCCGCCCTCGGTGAGCACCGACTCGGGGTGGAACTGCACGCCGAAGATCGGCGCGGACTCGTGGCGCAGGCCCATGATCACGCCCCCGCTCGTGCGACTCGTCACGACGAGCGACGACGGCACCGTGGCATCCACCACCGCCAGCGAGTGGTATCTGGTCGCCGTGAACGGCTGGGGCACACCGTCGTAGAACGCGCTGCCGTCGTGTTCGATGCGCGAGGTCTTGCCGTGCATGAGTTCTTCGGCATTGGTGACGACCGCGCCGAACGCCTCGGCGATGGCCTGATGACCGAGGCAGACGCCGAGGATCGGCTGGCGGCTCGCGAGCGCGGCCTCGACGACGGGGATGGAGATGCCCGCGTCGGCGGGCTTGCCGGGGCCCGGTGAGATGAGCACGGCATCGTACTGCGCGATCCGCTCGGCGACCTCGTCGAGCGGGATGTCGTCGTTGCGCACGACCTCGGTCTCGGCGCCGAGTTCGCGCAGGTAGCCGTTGAGTGTGTAGACGAAGCTGTCGTAATTGTCGATGACGAGGATGCGGGTCATTCTTCCACCGTGACGTTGATCGGATTGAGCTGCGCGTCGACCCACGGGAACACCCAGGTGAAGAGCGCGAAGACGGCTGCTGCGACGAGCACGAGCAGCAGGATGATGCGGATCCACACCGGGCCGGGGAGGATGCGCCAGAGTGCGCCGTACATCTCAGTCGCCCCATTCTGCGACGACCGAGGCGATCTCGGCCGGCGGGTTCGCGGCCCCAGGCTGCCACGACTCGAGCACCCCGTACGCGATGATGCGCTCGTCGGTCGAGTAGAGCGGGTTGCAGCTCGTGAGCGTGATGATGCGGTCGGTCGGCTGGAGTTCGGGGTGGTGGGGAACCGGTGAGAGGACCCCGCTCGTCGCCGGGGTCACGTACTCGAAGTCGCGGAAGCGGTACGTGTACCAGCCGTCCTTCGTCTGGATGTAGATGGCGTCGCCGAGCTGGAGCTGCTCGATCTCGTGCATCCCGCCCCCGTAGGCGCTGCGATGCGCAGCGATCGCGAAGTTGCCGACCTCGCCGGGCATCTGGGTGCCTGGGTAATGGCCGACGCCGAGGTCGAAGCTGTTGAGCACGTCGAGGCCGTAGCCCTCGGCGATATTGCGCGCCGAGTCGTGCGTGCCCTCACTGTCGAAGCGCGGGACGTACATGACGGCGAAGGGCTCGGCATTCGCGTACCCGGTGGTGTCGACGACCGGCTCGCCGACGTCTTCGGGCGCGGGCGGCGGGGTGTCGCCGCGCGCCGCGCGATCCTGCTCGGCCCACTGATCGCTGAGCTCTGAAGCGGCCTGCGACTGCTGCCCGGCCATGATCGCGTCGTTCCACCACAACTGCCAGCCGAGGAACAGCAGGATCAGCACCCCCGCGGTCAGCAGCAGTTCGCCGAGGACGCCGACGACGCTCACTCGAGGCTTGGGGCGCGCTGTCGACCGCTCGGCGCGGCGTGCGCGCCGGCCGTCGGGCACCGACTCGGACATAGGGGCGATTCTATTCGTCCGAACGGACTTCTCGCTGTGAGTGCACGGCGGCCTCGGCTAGAATCACGGGCATGGCACGTACGAAATCATCGAAGCCGACGCGCGCTGAAGTCGCAGCGAGCGGCGAGGAGGCACCGAACCCGGTGTGGTTCAAGCCCGTCATGTTCGGCTTCATGCTGCTCGGACTCGCGTGGATCCTGGTGTTCTACATCAGTCAGGGCCGATTCCCGATCGCCGACCTCGGCTCGTGGAACATCCTGATCGGCTTCGGCATCGCCTTCGTCGGCTTCCTCATGACCACCCGCTGGCGCTGACGCCGGCTCTCGACACGCGAAAGGGCGGATGCTTCGGCATCCGCCCTTTTCGCATGGCAGTTCGAGTTTCCCACAGGCTTCTCCACAGTTCTCCACAGTTGTGCACAAGTGCAAATCCGCGTGATCACTGGGATCTCGGGAATGACACCGATGTAACTCTCAACAGCTGTGGAAAGGGGTGTGGATAAGTGGCGCCGGGGCCCGAGTGCCTCGGCGAACCGTCAGAAGACCGGGAAGAAGAAGTACCGCAGGCTGAGGACGAGGAGCACGGCGACCACGCCGACGAGGAGCCAGACCTGCAGCGCCTGCTGCGAGCGTTTGCGCGTCTCGACGAAGACGAGACCGACCAGAGCGCCCGTCACGAGTCCGCCGAGATGCGCCTGCCAGGCGACGTTGAAGCCCGGCACGAAGCCGATCACCAGGTTGATGCCGAGCAGCACGAACAACTGGGTGGTCTGTCCGCCGAGCCTGCGCTGGATCACGAGGAACGCGCCCATCAGACCGAAGATGGCACCCGACGCGCCGACCACGCCGACCCGGGGATCGGAGAGCCAGAGCACGCCGATCGAACCGCCGAGGCCCGAGATCAGATACAGGGCGAGGAACCGCCAGCGGCCCAGCAGGCCCTCCAACAACTGCCCGAAGATCCACAGCGTGTACATGTTGAGCAGCACGTGGAAGATGAGCCCGGTGGAGTGCACGAACACCGAGGTGATCATGCGCCATGGCTCGAGGTTGCCGGGGATCGAGTAGACGCCGGCATAGAGCAGGCGGTCGGTGATCGCGAGCCCGGGGATCAACTGCAGGACGAACACCGCGAGCGTGATGCCGATCAGGGAATACGTCACGACCGGCGCCCCGCGCCCCGCCGCCGAGCGCACGCGCGTGAGCACGGCGGGCTTGGTGCGGGGCGCGCTCGCTCGCTGCTCGCGCATGCACTCGGGGCAGACGACGCCGACGGCGGCCTGCGTCATGCACTCGGGGCAGATGGTGCGCCCGCAGCGCTGGCACAGCACGAAGCTCTGCCGATCGGGATGCCGATAGCAGAAGTCCGAGCGATCAGGCCCCGAGTCGTTCACCCGCGGGTCAGACCTGCTCGACGGTGATGCTCTCGATGACGATGTCCTCGAGCGGCTTGTCGCGACCGTCGGTCGCCACGGCGGCGAGCTTGTCGACGACCGCCTGGCTCGCGGCATCCGTCACCTTGCCGAAGATGGAGTGCTTGCCCTGCAACCACGTCGTGGGACCGACGGTGATGAAGAACTGCGAGCCGTTGGTGCCGCGACCCATCTGGATGCCGGCGTTGGCCATGGCGAGCACGTAGGGCTCGGTGAAGTCGAGCTCGGGGTTGATCTCGTCGTCGAACTGGTAGCCCGGGCCGCCGACGCCCTGGCCGAGCGGGTCGCCGCCCTGGATCATGAAGCCGGGGATGATGCGGTGGAAGATGACGCCGTCGTACAGCGGGTCGGTGGTCTTCTGGCCGGTGGCGGGGTGGGTCCACTCGATCTCGCCCGTGGCGAGGCCGACGAAGTTCTTGACCGTCTTCGGTGCGTGGTCGCCGTAGAGGTCGACCTTGATGGGGCCGTGGTTGGTGTTGAGCGTCGCGACTGCGGTGTGAATCGGCATCCTCATATTCTGTCATGCGCGGATTCGCGGGGCGGCATGCCGGAATGAGACTCTCACCTCGCTTCCAGCCCGTTCGGTGGCAAGATGGAGGAGTTCGCTGCACAACGATGGAGGTCGAGATGAGCCTGTCACGCAAGCGCCGGAAGGAACTCAAGCGGCTGCAGAGCAGCGCTGAGGACCTCTGGGGGGACCAGCAACACGTGCTCGAGCACGCGAATGCCGTGGCACGCGAGGCCAGCCGTCAGCTGGGTCACCTCACGCGAGAAGAGGTCGTGCCGCGAGTGCGCACGGGCTACGAGAGCTACGTGCGGCCGGGCGTCGAGCAGGCCGGGCGATTCGCGAAGGCGGCTGGTGACAACGTCGAGCGGGGTCTGGGCAACGCGCTCGGCTCGATCCTGTCGATTGGCGACATCGCCAACGACGCACGCGTGCGCCGCGCGGTCCAGCGCATCTCGCCGCGCGCAGTCGCCGTGGTCGAGAAGAAGAAGGGTCGCGGCGTCGGCACCTACCTCGCGATCGGTGCCGGCGTCATCGCCGTCGCCGGCGTCGCCTACGCGGTCTGGCAGA
The DNA here is from genome assembly GCF_000421545.1 of Agromyces italicus DSM 16388. Classification (GTDB taxonomy): domain Bacteria; phylum Actinomycetota; class Actinomycetes; order Actinomycetales; family Microbacteriaceae; genus Agromyces; species Agromyces italicus. Next base: position 676,163 of record NZ_ATXF01000005.1, on the reverse strand, counting down.
CCTTCCGCGCCGACGACGAGCTGTGGGTCGCCGACGACGAGCCCGAAAGCACCTCGGCCGTCTGAACGACCGACTCCACGGAACGGCCCCGCACACTGCGGGGCCGTTCCGTTCTTCCGCCCCGAAATGCCGTCCCATCTCCGGGCGGACACTGATTTCTCACGAATCTGAAGAAATGCCTTGCGGTCGGTGTGAATCCCCCGCTAGTGTCAATGACTGGTGCGAAACGCGCCTGAGCCCAAGAGAGGAGTCGATCCCGATGATGAAGCACATCTTCACCCCAGCATTCACTGCTGGTCGCACGGCGATCCTCCTCGCCGCTCCGGCCTGCTAGTTCTCCGCCCCGGCGACGCGTCTTTCGTGCGCGAACGCCAACCGGCCCTCGTGGCATGAGCAGCGACTCTTCCGTGGCAGCCACCGTCGCCTGATCGACCAGGCGTATGGTCCACGGCCCGCTGCCGCGCACGGCCCGCGGCTCCGCCGCGCTCCCCGGATGCCGGCTCGCGATGATCGCAACCCCGCTCCGATTCTCATCACCTCAGACGACGCCCTCGGCCGCCCGGCCGACCGGCGCCCCGCACCGACCGGTGCACCCAACCACACTCAACGAAGGACACGACGTGAACACCAGTTCTCTCGCCCTCGGTCAGTCCACCACCGGACAGACCACCGCCATGCGTGCCCAGGCACGCCGACTCAACGAACGGATCGCCCTGCGCGCCGGCCTCGCGCTCATCGCGTGGAGCCGTCGACAGAGCGAACGCGTCTCGCACGAGGCCGTGATGCTGCGTCAGCAGAACACGGCGCTCGCGCACCGGGTCCGTGCCGGCGATCTCCAGCGGATCGCCCTCCTCGGCCCGAACCTCTGAGTCGTGATCGCATGAACGCCCTCACGACCAGCCCAGCACCGGACGGCGTCGCCGCCTTCGCGGCGGCGCCGTTCGCGCATCCTGCATGGCACTCGGCTTCGGCGCGGATGCTTCGGCCGACGGTCGCAGCACTCACGCGGGAGCCGGGCACCGTGCCGGGGCGCTCCGGCAGGCGGGTGGAGCGGCGAGTCACGCGCTCGGCGGCACTCCGTCGGCCGGCTCCGCCGCGTTCAGGCGCAGCGCGATGTCGAGCAGGCTCACGCGGTGCAGACCCGCGACCTCGCCGAGCGGTACCCAGCGCGCCTCATCGCTCGAACCGTCGACCTCGTTGCGCAGCTCTCCCCCGATGATGCTCGCACGGTAGATCACCCGCATCGCGTAGAGCGGGTCGGCACTCGTGCGGCGCTTCGCCGCCGGGATCACCATCGTGTCGATGCCGAGCAGGCGATCGACGGATGCCTCGTAGCCGGTCTCCTCCGCGATCTCACGCCGTGCCGCCCGAACCGGGTGCTCACTGCCCTCGATGCCGCCGCCGGGCAGTGTCCAGCCGGAGCGGCCGTGCTCGTTCCAGTGCGCGAGCAGGATGTGTTCATCACGGATGATCACGCCATACGCGGCGATGCGGATGTCCATCCCGTCACCCTACCCGCGCGGGCGGGGTGAGCGGGCCGGAGCGTCGAGTGCGGCTCAGCCCTCGCGCATCGAGTCGCGCTGCACGGCGTCGAACTGCGAGCCGCTGATCGTCGGGTCGCCGCCGAGCCCCTGAGCCTTCGCAACCTCGTCGTTGGGGTTGAACTGCGACACCTCGCCGCGATCGTCGACGTATTCGTGGTAGGTGCTGCGTCGGGCGTTCTCGCGCTCGGCGAAGCCGCCTCCGCGTGCGATGAGGTAGACGAGCAGTGTGAGGAACGGCACGAAGATGAGGAAGAGCAGCCAGATCGCCTTCGCCCAGCCCGCCAGCTTCGGATCGCGGAAGAGATCGGCGATGACCGAGAAGAGCGCCACGAGATAGGCGACGAAGACGAAAATGCCGAACAGGCCGCTGAAGACATCCCAGAAGCTCGTGTCGAATGCCATGGCCGTACTCCCTCGAGACGATTCCGCGGCAGGTCTGCCGGGTTGATCCCACAGTATCGGAATGTGGCGACGGGCCCGGCCGTATTCTGTGGAGCCTAGGAGATTCGAACTCCTGACATCCTGCTTGCAAAGCAGGCGCTCTACCAACTGAGCTAAGGCCCCGGGCGGATGCGAGGCATCCGATGTGTTGTGGAATTTTCAGAGTGGGGATACGAGGACTTGAACCTCGGACCTCTTCGTTATCAGCGAAGCGCTCTAACCGCCTGAGCTATATCCCCGAATTTCGGCCGAAGGACAGACTACCTGAGAGTTCAGGATTATCCGAATCGAACCGATTCCCGTCGGTCAGTTGTTCGTGAACCCGACCAGGATGCCGCCGGTGATCTTCACGCTGAGGTTGTAGAGCACCGCCACGATCGCGCCGAGCGCGGTCGTCACGACGAGATTGAGCAGCGCTGCGACGACCGCGAAGCCCATGACGTTGCCGAGCGACAGGATCGACGACAGATCGCCGCCGGTGCCGGCCACGTCCTTCACGAGCTCGTTGAGCTTCGCGAACACGTCGGTCGAGTTGAGCACCGTCCAGACGAGGAACGTCGCCACGATCGATACGACCGCGAGGCAGACGGCCACGAGGAACGACAGCTTCACCGCCGACCAGAAGTCGACGTAGACGAGCCGCAGGCGCACCTGCTTGGCCGGGGCACGCTTGCTCGACTTGCGGGCCAGCTTCTCGGCGACGCTACTCATTGACGGTTACTCCCTCTCCGGCGGGTTCGGCCGATTCGGACTCGGCGGCCTCCTCCACGAGATTCCGTTCGGAATTCTTCGCGATGGCGATGATTCGATCGTCCACCGCGAACTTCGCGAAGACGACGCCCATCGTATCCCTGCCCTTGGCAGGAACCTCGGCGACATCGGAGCGTACCACCTTGCCGCTGGCAAGAACCACCAGTACCTCGTCGTCGGTTCCGACGATGAGGGCGCCCGCGAGATCACCGCGATCCTCGTTGAGTTTCGCCACCTTGATGCCGAGGCCCCCGCGGTTCTGAAGGCGATACTGGTCGACCGCGGTGCGCTTCGCGTAGCCGCCCTCGGTGACGACGAACACGTACTGCGCACCGTCGACGTCGGCCGAATCATCCGGCGCATTCTCAGCGATCTCACCGGCCGCACCCGAACCCGGCACGACCGAAGCCTCGAGCAGTGCGTCGCCGTCGCGGAAACTCATGCCCTTCACACCCGAGGTGGAGCGGCCCATCGGGCGCAGCGCCTCATCGGTCGCCTCGAAGCGGAGCGACATGCCCTTCTTCGAGACGAGCAGGATCTCGTCGTGCTGGTCGACGAGCATCGCCGAGACGAGTTCGTCGCCCTCTCGGAGCTTGATCGCGATGACCCCGCGCGAGCGGTTCGTGTCGTACTCCTCGAGCGCGGTCTTCTTCACGAGACCGTCGTGCGTCGCGAGCACGAGGAACTTCGCCACCCCGTAGTCGCGGATGTCGAGGATCTCGGCGATCTCCTCGTCGGGCTGCATCTCGAGCAGATTCGCGACGTGCTGGCCCTTCGCATCGCGGCCGGCCTCCTGGATCTCGTACGCCTTCGCCCGGTAGACACGGCCCATGTTCGTGAAGAACAGCAGCCAGTGGTGCGTCGTGGTGACGAAGAAGTGCTCGACCACGTCGTCGGCGCGCAGCTGCGCGCCCTTCACACCCTTGCCGCCGCGGTGCTGCGAGCGGTAGTTGTCGCTGCGCGTGCGCTTCACGTAGCCGCCGCGAGTGACCGTGACGACCATCTCTTCTTCAGGGATGAGGTCTTCGACCGACATGTCGCCGTCGAAGCCGGGCATGATGTGCGTGCGCCGCTCGTCGCCGTACTTGTCGACGATCTCGGCGAGCTCATCCGAGACGATCGTGCGCTGGCGCTCGGGCCGGGCGAGGATGTCCTTGAAGTCGGTGATCTCGGCCTCGAGCGCCTCCGCCTCGTCCATGATCTTCTGACGCTCGAGCGCTGCCAGCCGGCGCAGCTGCATCCCGAGGATCGCATCGGACTGCAGATCGTCGATGTCGAGCAGGTCCTTCAGGCCCGCGCGCGCGTCGTCGACCGTCGCCGAGGCGCGGATGAGCGCGATGACCTCGTCGAGCGCGTCGAGCGCCTTGAGGTAGCCGCGCAGGATGTGCATGCGCGCCTCGGCCTCGCGCAGCAGGTACTGCGTGCGGCGCACGATGACGTCGATCTGGTGGTCGACCCAGTGCGCGATGAAGCCGTCGATCGAGAGCGTGCGGGGCACGCCGTCGACGATCGCGAGCATGTTCGCGCCGAAGTTCTCTTGAAGCTGCGTGTGCTTGTAGAGGTTGTTCAGCACGACCTTCGCGACCGCGTCGCGCTTCAGCACGATCACGAGGCGCTGGCCGGTGCGGCCCGAGGTCTCGTCGCGGATGTCGGCGATGCCGCCGATCTTGCCGTCCTTCACGAGGTCGGCGATCTTGATCGCGAGATTGTCGGGGTTCACCTGGTACGGCAGTTCGGTGACGACGAGGCAGGTGCGGCCCTGCAGTTCTTCGACGCTCACGACCGCGCGCATCGTGATCGAGCCGCGGCCCGTGCGGTATGCGTCGGTGATGCCCTTCACACCGAGGATCTGCGCCCCGGTCGGGAAGTCCGGCCCCTTGATGCGCTGCAGCAGCGCCTCCTGCAGCTCTTCGCGGGATGCCTCGGGGTGCTCGAGGTACCACTGGGCACCCGAGGCGACCTCGCGGAGGTTGTGCGGCGGGATGTTGGTCGCCATGCCGACCGCGATGCCGACCGAGCCGTTGACGAGGAGGTTCGGGAACCGGGCCGGCAGGATCGACGGCTCCTGCGTACGGCCGTCGTAGTTGTCCTGGAAGTCGACGGTCTCTTTGTCGATGTCGCGCACCATCTCGAGCGCGAGCGGAGCCATCTTGGTCTCGGTGTACCGGGGAGCGGCGGCGCCGTCGTTGCCGGGCGATCCGAAGTTGCCCTGGCCGAGCGCGAGCGGGTAGCGGAGGCTCCACGGCTGCACGAGGCGCACGAGCGCATCGTAGATCGCGGTGTCGCCGTGCGGGTGGAACTGGCCCATGACGTCGCCGACCACGCGCGCGCACTTCGAGAACGCCTTGTCGGGGCGGTAGCCGCCGTCGTACATGGCGTAGATGACGCGGCGGTGCACGGGCTTCAGACCGTCGCGCACCTCGGGCAGCGCGCGCCCGACGATGACGCTCATCGCGTAGTCGAGGTACGAGCGCTGCATCTCGAGCTGCAGGTCGACCTGGTCGATCCGGCCGTGGACGCCGGGGCCGCTCTCGTCGAGGCCGTCCGTGCCGTCGCCGCCGGGGTTGATCACATCAGATGTCAAGGAAACGCACGTCCTTCGCGTTCTTCTGGATGAAGTTGCGGCGGCTCTCGACGTCTTCGCCCATCAGGGTCGAGAAGATCTCGTCGGCGGCTGCCGCATCGTCCATGGTGACCTGCAGCAGCGTGCGGGTCTCGGGGTTCATCGTGGTCTCCCACAACTCCTGGTGGTTCATCTCACCGAGGCCCTTGTAGCGCTGCACGCCGTTGTCCTTCGGGATGCGCTTGCCGGCCGCGAGGCCGGCGGTGAGCAGCGCGTCGCGCTCCTTGTCGGAGTACACGTACTCGTGGTCGGCGTTCGTCCACTTCAGACGGTAGAGCGGCGGCTGCGCGAGGTACACGTAGCCCAGCTCGATGAGCGGACGCATGTAGCGGAACAGCAGCGTGAGCAGCAGCGTCGTGATGTGCTGGCCGTCGACGTCGGCGTCGGCCATGAGCACGATCTTGTGGTACCTGGCCTTCTCGGTGTTGAAGTCCTCGCCGATGCCGGCGCCGAACGCCGTGATCATCGCCTGCACCTCGGCATTGCCGAGTGCGCGGTCGAGACGTGCCTTCTCGACGTTCAAGATCTTTCCGCGCAGCGGCAGGATCGCCTGCGTCTCGGGGTTTCGGCCCTGCACGGCCGAACCCCCGGCCGAGTCGCCCTCGACGATGAAGATCTCGGAGAGCGACGGGTCCTTCGAGGAGCAGTCTTTCAGCTTGCCGGGCATGCCGCCCGACTCGAGCAGGCCCTTGCGACGGGTCGCTTCTCGCGCCTTGCGCGCGGCGATGCGGGCGGTCGCGGCCTGGATCGCCTTGCGGATGATCTCGCGGGCCTGGGTCGGGTTGCGCTCGAACCAGTCGCCGAGCTGGTCGGCCGTCACCTTCTGCACGAACGACTTCGCCTCGGTGTTGCCGAGCTTGGTCTTCGTCTGACCCTCGAACTGCGGCTCGCTGAGCTTCACCGAGATGACCGCGGTGAGCCCCTCGCGGACGTCGTCGCCCGAGAGGTTGTCGTCCTTCTCCTTCAGGATGCTCTTGTCGCGGGCGTACTTGTTGACGAGGGTCGTGAGCGCCGCACGGAAACCCTCTTCGTGCGTGCCGCCTTCGTGCGTGTTGATCGTGTTCGCGTACGTGTGCACCGATTCGGTGTACGCGGTCGTCCACTGCATCGCGACCTCGAGCGCGATCTTGCGCTCGGTGTCTTCAGTTTCGAACGAGATGATCTCGTCGTTCACGACCTCGGACTTCTTCGCGCGGTTGATGTACTCGACGTAGTCGACGAGGCCGCGCTCGTAGTGGAAGGTGTCGGTGCGCGGGCCCTCGAGCGGCGCGTCCGTCACGTTCTCGACGTCGGCCGGATCAGCCGGATCGCTCGCGTGGCGGAGATCGGTCAGCGTGATGCGGAGCCCCTTGTTGAGGAACGCCATCTGCTGCAGTCGCGCCCTGAGGGTCTCGTAGTCGTACTCGACCGTCTCGAAGATGTCGGGGCTCGCCCAGAACGTCGTCGTGGTGCCGGTCTGGTCGCTCGCCTCGTCTTTCGACAGCGGAGCGAGCGGCACGCCGATCTCGTACGCCTGGCGCCAGACATGGCCCTCGCGGCGCACCTCGACCTCGAAGCGCGACGACAGCGCGTTGACGACGGAGGCGCCGACGCCGTGCAGGCCGCCCGAGACCGCGTACCCGCCGCCGCCGAACTTGCCGCCGGCATGCAGCACGGTGTGCACGACCTCGACCGTCGAGCGGCCCTCGGTCTTGTGGATGCCGACCGGGATGCCACGCCCGTCGTCGACGACGAGCACACCGCCGTCGGCGAGGATCGTCACATCGATCGAGGTCGCGTAGCCCGCGAGCGCCTCGTCGACGGAGTTGTCGACGATCTCGTAGACGAGGTGGTGGAGTCCTCGTGGCCCGGTCGAGCCGATGTACATGCCGGGCCGCTTGCGTACCGCTTCGAGGCCCTCGAGAACCTGGATCGCGTCTGCACCGTATTCGGGCGCGCCCTGGGCCTTCGTCGGTTCCGCTGTCATGGGTGAATCGGGCTCCAAACCGTCGTTCTGGCGACTCTCGATCCTATCAAACGGGCGGCGTCACGGGGCCGTGAAAGGCCGCTCTCGCGCAATGAATCGGGTTCAGTGACCGTTTTGGCCTTCTCAGCCGTAGGTATCGCGTGGACCGCGCCCTGGAACCGATCTGGGACCCTTTTTCCAGGTGGGGGCGTCTGGCCCCTGGAAGCGGATGGTCTCGACCCCGGCCCCCGGGTACCTCGTGATGATCTCGGTGACGAGTCGGGTGCGCATCAGTCTGAGCTGGGTCGCCCAGGCCGTCGACTCGCAGCGCACCTGGAGCACGCCGCCCTCGATCGCGATGGCCTCGGAGTGCCGAGCCGTGTCGTCGCCGACGATCTCGGCCCACGAGGCGAGCACGTCGTGCTGCAACAGCGGACCGGTCCACCCGAGCTGCGCACTCAGTCCGTCGAGCGTGGCGCCGAGGGCCTTCGGGTCGCGACCCGGGGTGAACGGCTGGTTCTCGGAGTCGTCGCGCGTGCGTACCCTCGACGTTCGCCCGGCCCGGAGCCGCGGCTCGCCGCCGAAGATCTCACGGAAGTGCCGGTAGACCCGCGACGCCTCGGATGCCTCAGCCATCGGCTTGGCCGCTTTCTCGTTCGGATGTCTCGTCGTCGTCGCCGGATTCGACGTCGCGGTCGTTCGCCTGCGTCGCTTCGACGATGCGACCCGACTCGATGTGCACGATACGCGCGACGAGGGGCGCCGGCACGTCTTCGAGGACGGCCGCCGTCACGAGCACCTGCTCGAAACCGGCGATCGCGCCCGCGAGTCGCTCGCGGCGAAGCCGGTCGAGTTCGGCGAAGACGTCGTCGAGGACGAGCACGGGGTCGCCTGTGCTCGAGTCGCGGCGGAGGAGTTCGGCCGAGGCGAGCCGCAGGGCGAGGGCGAACGACCACGACTCGCCGTGGCTGGCGTACCCCTTCGCGGGGAGGCCGTTGAGCAGGAGCAGCACGTCGTCGCGGTGCGGACCCGCAAGGGTGACCCCCCGCTCGAGCTCCCTGCCGCGCAGCGCGCCGAGTGCGGCGGCGAAGCGTTCGGCCGTCGTGGCTGGTTGAAGAGGCGACGAAGGCGCCGTCTCGAATTCCGTGACGTCGCCGTCGGCATCACCGCCGTCGATCGAGAGCACAGCCCGGAGCTCGGGACGGTGATCGGCGTCGACGATCGAGCGGTAGGCCGCCGCCACGGGATCCCCGAGTTCGGCGATGAGCGCGAGTCGCTGGTCGATGAGCTCGGAGCCGAGCGCGATCAGCCGCTCGTCCCAGATGTCGAGCGTCGTGAGCTTCTCGGCCGCGAGCCCGCGAGCACGGGCGCTCTTCAGCAGGGTGTTCCGCTGCTTCAGCACCCGCTCGTAGTCGGCCATCACGCCGCCGAGGCGAGGGGCTCGCTGCACGAGCAGTTCGTCGAGCATGCGGCGGCGGACCCCGGGTTCGCCGCGGACGATCGCGAGATCTTCGGGGGCGAACAGCACACTGTGCGCGTAGCGCGGCAGCTCGCGGGTCTTCACCGGCGACCGGTTCAGCTGCGCCCGATTCGCGCCCTGACGGTTCAGCTGCAGCTCGACGAGCAGTTCGCGGTCGCCGTGCGCCAGGAGGGCCCTGACGATCGCCGCGTCGGCCCCTGCCCTGATCAGCGCCTGGTCGCCCGAGACCCGGTGCGAGCCGAGGGTGGCGAGGTAGCCGATCGACTCGACGAGGTTGGTTTTGCCCTGGCCGTTTCGGCCGACGAGCACCGTCGCACCGGGGCCGAGCTCGAGCTCGGCGCGCTCGTAGTTGCGGTAGTCGGTGAGCGAGAGTCGGGCGACGTGCACGGGCACCGCTCCTCTCGTTCGACCACGCCTACGCTACCGTCGCGCGCTGACACCGCCCGTGGCATCCCACCTGCTCGCCCCTCGCCGCGCGCCTGCCCACCGGGGTTTACAGGACAAATCGGGGTTTACAGGACAGCGCAGGGAGAAGTCGACCTGTAAATCGCCAAATGTCCTGTAAACCCAAGGGGCGCGCGGAGCCTCAGGGGCGGGGCCGCGGGCCGCGTCAGCGGAGCAGCAGATTGGGCTGCAACAGGTAGCGGTAGCTGTCGGCGCCGGCCTGCTCGCGCGAGGTCTGGCTCGTGATGAGCACGGGGCCGGGCTTGTTCGGGTTCTCGGTCTTCGTGAACGAGATGCGCACGAACTCCGAGTGCACGGCACCGAGCCCGTCGAGGAGGAACTGCGGCTTGAGCGACACGACCGTGTCGTCACCGGTCAGGATCGCGTCGATCGACTCGGATGCCTGGGCCTGCTCGGACCCGATCGCCTCGAGGGTCAGTCCGTCGGCCGTGAAGCTGTAGCGCAGCGCCGCCTCGCGCTCGAGGACGAGCGCGACACGACGCGTCGCCTCGATGAGGTCGGCGGTGTTCATGACCGCGTAGTTGTCGACCGTCTCGGGGAAGAGCCGGCGCACGGGCGGGAAGTTGCCCTTGATGAGCAGCGACGTGACGGTCTTCTTGTCGGCGCTGAAGGCGATGAGCTCGCGATCGTCGCGGCTCGTGATCGCGACCGAGATGTTGCCCGCGTTGCCGAGGGTCTTGCCGACCTCCTGCAGGGTTCGCGCCGGAACGAGCGCGGTGATCGCCTCGTCGCCGGCCGCGACATTTCCGCCGTCCCAGTCGATCTCGCGCACGGCGACCCGGTAGCGGTCGGTCGCGACGAGGCCGAGGCTGTTCTCGCGGACCTCGAGCTGCACGCCCGTGATGACCGGGGTGACGTCGTCGCGCGAGGCCGCCACGGCGACCTGCGCGACCGCGGCCGCGAACTCCTCCGCAGGCACGAGCCCTGACTGCTCGCCGATCTCGGGGATCGACGGGTACTCCTCGACCGGCATCGAGAGCAGCGTGAAGCTCGCGGAGCCGCAGCTCACCGAGATGCGGCTCTCTTCGGTCGCGATACGGACGGGCGCGTTCGGAAGCCGGCCCGCGATCTCGGCCAGGAGGCGACCCGAGACGAGCACGGTGCCGGGCTCCTCGACGTCGGCCTGGATCTCGGTCTGCGAGGAGACCTCGTAGTCGAAGGAGGACAGCACGAGTCCATCGGCGGTCGCCTTGATGAGGACGCCGGAGAGGATCGGCAGCGTCGTGCGCTGCGGAAGCAGCTTCACGGCGAAGGACACGGCCTCACTGAAGACGTCGCGGTTGACCTGGAACTTCACGGTTCTCCCGTCGTGGATGTCGCTTGGTGGCTCCCATGCTATCCGCACGACTGTTGACGGCGTCGGAGAATCCCCTGCGCGAACGATCGCTTCGGCTCGGATGGACCTCGCTCGACGCTCGCCGACGACGAGGTTGTGGGAATCACCCCTTAATCAACTCTCTCTTAACGGTGTTAACCGTTGTGGAAACTGTGGATGGTGTTCAGAGACCCGCGGAACGACGCCGATCGCGGGCTATCAGATCTGTGCACGGTGTGTGGATTCGAGCGGCGCCGCATCGGGGTCGGCTCGAATGCATCACACCGTTCTGCACAGGCAGGCGGTGCGTCTCAACAGTCATCAGGCGGTTGCTCGTTAACAATCCACAGGTTCTCCACAACTGTGGGAAGCGTGCTGAGATCGGTCTGCAGGGTCGCTGCAGAAGCCGTTCGGTGGGTTGAGGAGCGACGGAGGAGCGTCTCGAAACCCCAGGTAGCGGCGGGACGGGTTTCGAGACGGTCGCTGCGCTCCCTCCTCAACCCACGGACCCGACTCAGCGGTAGCGGGTCGTCTGCTTGATGCGAGCGGTGAGTTCGGTGACCTGGTTGTAGATCGATCGGCGCTCCTTCATGAGCTCCGAGATCTTCTTGTTCGCGTACATCACCGTCGTGTGGTCGCGGTTGCCGAACAGCTGCCCGATCTTCGGCAGCGACAGGTTCGTGAGCTCGCGACAGAGGTACATCGCGATCTGACGCGCCGTCGCCACGGCCTGCGAACGGCTCGAGCCGTAGAGGTCGTCGACGGTGAGCTTGAAGTAGTCGGCCGTCGCCGTGATGATGTCGACCGGCGCCACCACGTTGTCGGAGTCGTCGGTGATGAGGTCTTTCAGCACCGTCTGCACGAGCGGCATGTCGACGGGCGTGCGGTTGAGGCTCGCGAACGCGGTCACCCGGATGAGCGTGCCCTCGAGTTCGCGGATGTTCGACGACACCTTCGACGCCATGTATTCGAGGATGTCGTCGGGCACCTGGAGTCGCTCGGACTGCGCCTTCTTGCGGAGGATCGCGATGCGGGTCTCGAGGTCGGGGGCCTGGACGTCGGTGATGAGGCCCCACTCGAACCGGCTGCGCATGCGGTCCTCGAAGCCGGTGAGGTGCTTCGGCGGGACATCCGAGGTGATCACGACCTGTTTGTTGTGGTCGTGCAGCGTGTTGAAGGTGTGGAAGAACGCCTCCTGCGTCTCCGCTTTGCCCTGCAGGAACTGGATGTCGTCGATCAGCAGGATGTCGATGTTGCGATAGCGCTGCTGGAAGAGCGAGCCGCGGTTGTTCGCGATCGAGTTGATGAAGTCGTTCGTGAACTCCTCGGACGAGACGTACCGCACGCGGATACCGGGATACAGGCTCATCGCGTAGTGGCCGATGGCGTGGAGGAGGTGGGTCTTGCCGAGCCCCGAGTCGCCGTAGATGAAGAGCGGGTTGTAGGCCTTCGCCGGCGCCTCGGCCACGGCGACCGCGGCCGCATGGGCGAACCGGTTCGACTGCCCGATGACGAAACTCTCGAACGCGTACTTCGGGTTCAGCCGCGTGTCGCGCGAGGAGACCGGACTCGTGTTCTCGAAGACCGACTGCGGGGAGGCCGGCAGTTCGACGGGGTCGGGCTCGTTGCCGTATCCGGCCTGAACCTCGGCAGCACGCGCTGTCTCCTCGAGCTCGGGGTTCACCACGACGTAGAAGGAGGTGACGGGCGAAGGCGCCTCCACGGTGCTCATCGCGGAGAGGAGCGAGACTCGCATGCGCTGGTTCAGCATGCTGGCGGTGAAGTCGTTCGGCACCTCGAGGTAGAAGGTGCCTGCGGCGATGCCCTTCGGCTCGACCAGGTTCAGGAACCCTTGGAGCATCGGGGTGATCGCGTCGTCGTCTGACAGTCGATCGAGGATCGTCGCCCACGTGTCGGAAATGGGCTGTTCTGTCATCGTTCCCCGCAATCAGGTTCTGGTGGTCTCGTGTGCCGCTCATCGATCCCCCATCGACGAAAAGCAAGCGGCGCGAGGCGAGTGTTCACAGTGTTATCCACCCCCTGTGGGGAGATTCGGGGACTTGCCCGTGTTTCCGCGCACGAAGCTGGGGATAACTGGTGTCAAACGCTATCCGAGGAAGGGCCCGCCGACAAATGCCGATTCGAGGATTCGATCACCTCGGCGTGTCGTTCCACAGGTGATATCGAGGTTCACGGGATACTGTCGGGTTCGATCTGCATCCCGATCTCAACGTCTCGGTTTGACCGAACGCGAGCGAGGCCGTAGTTTTAATCAGTTGACCCAGCCCTTTCGGGCACCCAGTTTTCCCGCCGCCGAGCTGCACCACCTGTCGCAGCCACTTCCCGGCGAGGAGATTCGACCAGCCGGAGAAGAAGAATGAGCAAGCGTACGTTCCAGCCGAACAACCGTCGTCGTGCCAAGAAGCACGGCTTCCGCCTTCGCATGCGCACCCGCGCGGGCCGTGCCATCCTGTCGGCACGTCGCGCCAAGGGCCGCACCGAACTCTCCGCGTAACTTCTCGGTGCTCGCCAAAGCCAATCGCGTCACGAACGCCGACGACTACCGAGTCATCGTGCGCCGCGGTGCGAAGGTCGCCGGTGCCCACACCGTGAGCTATGTGCGCTCACGGGAGTCGGGCACCGACGCGCGCTTCGGCTTCATCGTCTCGAAGAAGGTCGGCGGGGCCGTTCGTCGCAATCTCGTCCGTCGCCGGCTCAAGGCCGCGTGCCACGAGGTGCTCGGCGACGGCTTCACCGGAGTCGACATCGTCGTGCGAGCATTGCCGTCTGCAGCGGCCGCCGACTGGACGGCACTCCGCTCCGACGTGATCGGCGCCGTCTCGGATCGCCGTGTCCAAGACCGGGTGAAGGGCGGATGACATGCGTGATGCCCTGCTCTTCGTCTCGCTCATTCCCCGGAACGCCGGGGTCCTGCTGATCCGCGGCTACCGCGCGTTGATCTCCCCCCTGTACGGCGACGTCTGTCGCTACTACCCCTCCTGCTCCGCCTACGGACTGGGCTCCGTGCAGCAGCGAGGCCTGCTCCTGGGCTCGGCCCTCACCGCATGGCGGATCCTCCGCTGCAATCCATGGTCGTCCGGCGGCATCGACGAGGTGCGCGTCGCCCGCCACGATCGCTACCGGGTGACCCCATTCGGCTGGGTTGTGCCGGCAGGTTCAGGTCACGCGGATGCCTCGGGGTCCGCGCCGCACGCGCACTCCCACGGTCACGTCCACCACGCGGCATCCGGTCTCGCCCCTGCTCAGTCTTCGACCCGCAACGATGCGGCGATCGTCACCGTCTCCCCCACCATGTCCCGGAAGGACTGACACCGCCAAATGGACATCATCAGCCTGATTCTCTGGCCCATCAAATGGGTCATCGAGCTGATCCTCGTCGCGTTCCACTCGCTGTGGACCTTCATCGGCATGGATCCCGACGGGGGTGTCACCTGGGTCCTCTCGATCGTCGGTCTGGTGATCGTCGTTCGTGCCGCGCTCATCCCGATCTTCGTCCGGCAGATCAAGAGCCAGCGCCGCATGCTCGAGGTGGCTCCGCAGCTCAAGAAGATCCAGGACAAGTACAAGGGCAAGAAGGATCAGTACTCGCGCGAGGCCATGTCGCGCGAGACGATGGAGCTCTACAAGAAGACTGGCACCAACCCGCTCTCCTCGTGCCTCCCCCTGCTGCTGCAGATGCCGATCTTCTTCGGACTCTTCTCCGTGCTCAACGACGCGCAGCACGACAAGGCCGGCGTGGGCGTGTTCACGCAGGAACTGGCGAATTCGTTCGCGAACGCCGAGTTCCTCGGTGCCCCGCTGAAGGCGACGTTCATCGGCGAGTGGAACCTCATGGTCGCCGGCGATGTCTTCAGCCTCAACGTCATGCTCATCGCGCTCACGATGATCGTCCTGATGACCGCCTCGCAGTTCATCACGCAGCTCCAGATCGTCTCCAAGAACATGTCGCCCGAAACCAAGGCGAGCCCCATGTTCCGTCAGCAGCGCATCCTGCTGTACCTGCTCCCCCTCGTCTTCGCGTTCTCGGGTGTCGCCTTCCCGCTCGGCGTCATGTTCTACTGGCTCGTCTCGAACTTCTGGACGATGGGCCAGCAGTTCGTGGTGATCCGCAACATGCCGACGCCCGGCAGCGATGCCGCGAAGGCCCGTGAGGCGCGCCTCGCGAAGAAGGGCAAGCTCGTCATCGAAGACAAGGCCGAGGGCACGACGATCGTCGTCGAAGAGACCAAGAAGACTCAGCGTCAGCAGCCCATGGGCAAGTCGCGCGCCAAGAAGCAGGGGAAATGACCATGACCGACGTGCAGCACGACGCAGCCGAGCGCTCGACCTCGCAGCTCGAAGAAGAGGGCGACATCGCCGCGGACTACATCGAGGAACTGCTCGACATCACCGATCTCGACGGCGACATCGACATCGATGCGCGCAACGGGCGGGCCTACATCTCGGTGAACGCCGGCGCCGGTGCGAACCTGAACCTCCTCTCGAAGCCCGACACCGTGAGCGCGCTCCAGGAACTCACCCGTCTTGCCGTGCAGACGAAGACCGGCGCGTTCTCCCGCTTGATCCTCGATATCGGCGGCTCGCGCGACGCACGTCGCGATGAGCTCGCATCCCTCGTGACCCGCGCGTCCGAGCGGATCGAGGCGGGCGCAGCCGAGGCTTCGCTGCCTCCGATGTCGTCGTACGAGCGCAAGCTCGTGCACGACCTCGTCGCTGAGCAGGGCCTCCACTCGGAATCGCGCGGCGAAGGCGCCGATCGGCACACCGTCATCACCCGCGGCGCCTGACGTCTCGCACGGAACGATGATCGACGGACTCGAAGCCGAACCCGCCGCGGCTGCGGAACTCTTCGGTGCGCATCTCGAGCAGGGACGCGCGTTCACCATGGCGCTCGCGCGTCACGGTGAGGAGCTCGGACTCATCGGTCCGCTCGAATTGCCGAGGCTGTGGACTCGGCATGTACTGAACAGTGCGCTCGTCGCCCCGCTCCTTCGTCCTGGACGAGTCGGCGACGTCGGCTCAGGCGCGGGGCTTCCGGGGCTGGTACTCGCGATCATGCGGCCCGATGTCGTATTCACGCTCATCGAGCCGATGGAACGCCGAGTCGCCTGGCTCGAGCGTCAGGCCGCGGAACTCGAGCTTGCGAATGTCAGCGTCGTTCGCGCTCGCGCCGAGGAGTCGAAGCTCGGCGACTCGCTCGACCAGGTGACCGCTCGGGCCGTGAGCGCGCTGCGCACGCTGATTCCGGTGACCGCTCCCCTGCTGCGCGCGGGTGGCGAACTCGTGCTCATGAAGGGCGCCGGCGTCGACGGCGAGGTCGGAGCGGCCGAGAAGGTCATCCGCAAGTACAAGCTGAGCGACGTCGAGGTCATCGTGCTCGGTGAGGGAATCGTTCCCGATTCCGAACTGACCCGGGTCTTCCGCGCGAAGGTCGATTGACCGGCGCCGTGCGGGGCTGACCGCCGCTGTGCCGAGGTCAGCATGCCGGCCGCGCCCAAGGTTTCACGTGAAACGGCCCTCTGCGCTCTGCCATGATCGGCGGCTGAACAACCACGCGGTCGGTGCGCCGTCCTCCGCGGCGCGATCGAGGGCGAAGACCGCCAGGGCACTGCTCCTCCCGCGAGGACGTTGCCCGGGACTCACGGCGACGCTCCGAATCGCGCGTGCTGACCGTTTGAGCTGAGCTCGTAGCCAGTGCTCCCGACAATCGCACCGTGCGTGTCGCGTTCGAGCCACAGCCGGATACCGGGTGCGTCCAGTCGGCTCAGCGCCGGGTCGACCGACCGGAGGAAGTCCGTCAGTACTTCGACATCCGACGCGCGCATTCCTGAATATCCCCGTGCCAAGTCAACCAGATTCACGGTCCGCGAATGGACGAGACGTGTGGCCGAAGCGGGTGCACTGGGCAGCGTCGTCGGGGCGTCGGGTCAGACGATGGTTGGTTCGCCGACCTCGACGTGGCCGACCTGGATGACGGTGCGACGGGCAAGCGACCGCCGGTTGGCCGACGAGCCGACCTTCAGCAGGATGTTTCACGTGAAGCGGCGCGAGCCCTGCCCGGACGGGCAGGGCTGGTTGCCTGCCGCGGCCCGTCGACCGCTCCCCCATCGATGTGGAATCTGTATCGAACAGACACGCACCCTCCCCGTGGAGAGTCCCCTGGTAAGTATGTTCCCGTCCCGTCCCGTCCCGTCGCGTTGCACCGTTCTCGTACGTCGGGGGCATGCGAGCGGGGTGCGTTTCACGTGAAACGCACTGCCGTGAGCGGCCGTCGCCGACAGTGCTGGTTGGCGCGCGCTCACCCGCTCTTCACCTCGTGCGGGCGGGCAGAGGCGCCATTCGGGATGTCCTCGCAATCGTCGGCCCAGTTCGCCCACTGCGTCACGATGTTTCACGTGAAACATCGCAACTCCACGCCGTCGTCGTGAGCGACTCCGTTCGGCATCCCCAGCGGCGGCCGAATTGGTGATTCGGATCGTCGTTTCGCGGGCCTTTCGACCCGCGTGAGTCGGTCGCGGCGGTTAGGCTTGTCTCTCGGGTCGACCCCGCGAACCGGGGCGACGACGCATCATCGGTTTGGAGCAGAGGGTATGACACCTGGCGGGGGACGTGGATGGTTTCATCGCAAACGCCCCCACCAGACCGTCGCCCCAGTCGAAGACGCGAACGGCATCGCGGGGCCGTCGGGCAACTCGCAGCCGACGGTGCAGCAGGGGTCTGTCGACGCCCGAGACCTGGTTCCGAGCGCAGCCGCCGCAGTCGACATGAACAGGGCGTCGATTCAGGAACCGATCGCTTCCGACGAGCTCGCTTCCGTAGAGCTGGGTTCCGCAGAGTTCGCGTCTGAGGTACGCGCCTCCGACGAGCTCGAACAGCCGGGCCGATCGCCCCAGGCATCTTCTTCGGGCATCGACTGGGATGCTGCGACGGCGGCGGCCCTGGCGGACGACCCGGTGGAGAGCGAGTCGACACCGCTCGCCGTCGAACACGCACTCGGGGCCGACCGGCTGCTCGAAGACCTCATCCGCGAGATCGTCGGCGACGCCGCAGTCGACACGGCCACGGCCCTGCAGACCGCGCCGGTTGCGGTGCACGCGCCTGTCGAGTCGCCTTCACCCACGGCTGAGGCTCACGGTGAAAGCACCCCCGTCATCACTGAGAACGACGGCCAGAGCGACGGCCACCGCGGGGGTCCGGTGGTAGGCGAAGTGCAGACCGAGGCCGCCCCGCACGCAGAAACTTCTCCGGCTTCGCCGGAACAGATCACCATGCAGCCGGCGGAAGCCGTTGTCGCCCCGCCGACCGCAACCCCCGATGTTTCACGTGAAACATCACTCGATCACGGAGGAACTCCCCTGGCTTACGAACTTGCCGACGAGACGCGTCGGCGCGTCGCACTCGAGGAATCAGTGCTGCCGCTGCCGCCGGCGACCCGGGTGCTGACCATCTCGAACCAGAAGGGCGGCGTCGGCAAGACGACCACCGCCGTGAATCTGGCGGCGGCTCTCGCGCGTTCCGGTGCGAAGGTCCTCGTGATCGACCTCGACCCGCAGGGCAACGCCTCGACGGCGCTCGGCGTCGACCACCGTTCCGAGCAGAAGAGCGTGTACGAGGTGCTCGTCGCCGATCTCCCGCTCACCGAAGTCATCCGGCCGTCGACCGAGCACGAACGGCTCGACTGTGTGCCGGCGACCATCCATCTGGCCGGCGCAGAGATCGAACTCGTCTCACTCGTGGCGCGCGAGCAGCGGCTACGGCGTGCTCTCGACCGGCATCTCGCCACGATGGACCGCGCCTACGACTACGTCTTCATCGATTGCCCGCCCTCGCTCGGCCTGCTGACGATCAACGCGTTCGTCGCGGCCCGTGAGGTGCTCATCCCGATCCAGTGCGAGTACTACGCGCTCGAAGGCCTCTCGCAGCTCCTCAGCAACATCGAGCTGATCGAGAAGCACCTCAACCCCGAGCTCCGTCTCTCCACGATCCTGCTGACGATGTACGACTCGCGTACCAACCTCGCACAGCAAGTGGCGCAAGAAGTGCGCGATCACTTCCCCATCCAGACGCTGCAGACGATCATTCCGCGATCGGTGCGCGTTTCCGAAGCGCCGAGCTACGGCCAGAGCGTGATCAGTTACGACTTCGCGTCGAGCGGATCGCTGTCATACCGAGAAGCCGCCGCCGAGATCGCCCGTCGTGGCGCGGCAACCCCTGAGGAGTCGAACTGATGGCAAGCAAGCGAACCGGACTCGGACGTGGCATCGGTGCACTGATTCCGAGTGGAGAGGACGCCACGAGGGCGAGTCGCCCGGTCGACGTCTTCTTCCCCGACTCGGACACCGCCGCCTCCCCCGTCGCGGTCGCGGTCGTCGAGCAGGCTGCCGAGACCGAAGGCCTCATCGCGGTGCCAGGTGCGCGTCTCGCGCGCCTCGACCCGAGCGACATCGTGCCGAATGCGATGCAGCCGCGAAGCGTGTTCGACCCCGAAGATCTCGCCGAGCTCGTCCACAGCGTCCGCGAGTTCGGGGTGCTTCAGCCGATCGTCGTTCGACCGCATCCCGATCAGGCGGGCAAGTACGAGCTCGTCATGGGCGAGCGGCGGCTCCGTGCGACGAAGGCCGCCGGCCTCGACACGATCCCGGCGGTGGTCAAGGACACTGCGAACGAGGACATGCTGCGCGATGCGCTCCTCGAGAATCTCCACCGTTCGCAGCTCAACCCGCTCGAAGAAGCCTCGGCCTACCAGCAGCTGCTCTCCGACTTCGGCATCACGCAGGAGGAGCTTGCGAACCGCATCGGTCGTTCTCGCCCGCAGATCTCGAACACGCTCCGGCTCCTGAGGCTGCCCGAACCCGTGCAGCTTCGCGTCGCCGCCGGGGTGCTGACTGCGGGTCACGCCCGGGCGATCCTCTCCGTCGGCGGTGACAGCGAAGAGATGCAGCGCTTCGCCGACAAGATCGTGAACGAAGAACTCTCGGTTCGCGCTGCCGAGTCGATCGCCACCAAGGAGCCGAAGCCGTCGCGCGTCAAGCCGTCGGCAGGCAGGCGTCAGGACTTTCTCGATGATCTGGCGACGCGGCTCGGTGACCGCCTCAATACCCGCGTCAAGATCGCGCTCGGCGCCAGAAAAGGCCAGATCAGCATCGATTTCGCTACCGTGCAGGACCTCCGTCGCATCCTCGGTGAACTCGGCGAGGAGCTCGACGGAGTCTGATCTGGATTCCGTCGCAGAATCGCTCCTGACGAACTGAAATCGTCGATTCGGGGCGCGCAGAAACGCGAGAACGGGGGTGGCCGCGGCCACCCCCGTTCTCGTCGGTCAGCTCACTCCTCGGATCACGCCGAGACTGAACGAGCGTGGGCCGCGCGGACGATCTCTCCGTAGATCGCGGCTGCGTCCGATCCGGAGGCCTCGATCGCGAGTGGAACGAGCGAGGTCTCGGTGAGGCCCGGCAGGACATTCGCCTCCAGGAACCACGGGGTGCCCGAGGCATCCACGATGAAATCGATACGCGACAGATCGCGAAGACCGAGGACGCGGTGCGCGACGATCGCTGCATCGGTGACGGCAGCGAGTTCGGCGTCGGCGAGACGTGACGGGGCGTAGAAGGTGGTCTCCCCCGCGTTGTAGCGGGCCTGGAATCCATAGATGCCGGTCGTCGGCTCGATCTCGACGGCGGGCAGCGTGGTCGGGCCGTCGCCGGTGTCGATCACCGTCACGGCGATCTCGGTGCCGACGACGCGTCGTTCGACGACGGCGACGTCGGCGTAGGTGAAGGCCTCGACCATCGCTCGGGGAAGCTCGTCGGTGGTCTCGACGATCGTGACCCCCTGCGCCGAACCGCCGGATGCCGGCTTCACGACGAGTTCGCCGTCGAGCTTCTCGCGCACGACGCGCAGCACGCTCGCGGCGCCGAGTTCGCGGAAGGCCTCGTGCGACAGGACGATGGACTCGGGGACCGCGACGCCGGCCTCGGCGAGGAGCGAGCTCGCGACAGGCTTCGACCAGGCGCGCCGCGCGGCCCGGCCTGAGGAGCCGACGGTCGCGACGCCGAGCGCGTCGAGCAGGTCGAGGAGCGAGCCGTCCTCGCCGCTCGAACCGTGCAGCGCCGGGAACACCACATCAGGTCGTTCGCTCGCGAGGAACGGCAGGAGCCCGGCATCGGGATCGCGCAGCGTCACTCGGTGGCCGGCCGCGGCCAGGGCGTCGGCGACGCGACGACCGGAGCGCAGCGAGACATCCCGCTCGTGGGAGATGCCGCCCGCGAGAACGACGACGTGCAATCCGTTGGATTCGCTCATGATCAGGGATTCTCCGCTCGGCGAGGTTGAATTGAGGTCGGGTTCGTGCGCTATTTCAGGTCGGAAGGCGGTGCGGACTCGAAGCCCGCGCTCGGAGGCAGTTGCAGCGTGCCCGTGCCGGCGAAGGTGTCGAGCAGGTCGAGCTCGCCGTTGACGACGGTCGCGAGGCGGCGGATGCCGAGCCGGATCGCCTCTGGCGTCGGATAGCAGAATGACAGCCGCATCGCGTGGCGCCCGCGGCCGTCTGCGAAGAAGGCGGTGCCCGGCGTGTAGGCGACGAGCTCCTTCACCGCTCGCGGGAGCATCTGCTTCGAGTCGAGCACATCGGGCATGGTGACCCAGACGTAGAAACCGCCGTTCGGGTTCGTCCACGTGAGCTGCGGCAGGTACTCCCCCAGCGCCTCGATCATCGCGTCCTTGCGTTCGCGGTAGACACCGCGGAAGGTGTCGATCTGGGCGCGCCAGTCGGCGGTCGCGAGGTACTCGGACACGACAAGCTGACTGAACGAGGACGGAGAGAGGATCGCCGACTCGGCGGCGAGGATGAGCTTCTCGCGGATCGCGTGCGGTGCGAGCGCCCAACCCACTCTGAAGCCGGGCGCGAGCGTCTTCGAGAAGGAGCCGAGATAGATGACACCCTCGGCGTCGAGGGAGCGGAGCGCGTTCGGGGCCGGCTCGTCGAAGTGCAGCAGGCCGTAGGGATTGTCTTCGAGGATCAGGATCTCGTTCGAGCGGCAGATCTCGAGGATCTCGGGCCGGCGCTCGGCCGAGAGCGTCACCCCGGCAGGATTGTGGAAGTTCGGGATCGTGTAGAGGAACTTGATCCGTCGACCTTGCCCGCGCAGGTGCGCAATGGTCTGGCGGAGGGCTTCGGGAATGAGGCCGTGCTCGTCCATCGCGACATGCACCACGTTCGCCTGGTACGAGCGGAACACGCCCATCGCGCCGACGTAGGAAGGAGCCTCGGCGAGCACCACGTCGCCGGGGTCGAGGAAGAGCTTGGCGACGAGGTCGAGTGCCTGCTGCGAGCCCGTCGTGGTCACGACGTCGTCGACCGCACCACGGATCCCCTCGATGGCCATGACCTCGAGAATGTGCTCGCGAAGCGCGGGAATTCCCTGACCAGAGCCGTATTGCAGTGCGACAGGACCCTGTTCGCGCATGACCCTGTCCATCGAGGAGACGATCAGGTCTTGCGGGAGGGCGGAGACGAACGGCATGCCGCCGGCGAGCGAGACGACCTCGGGGCGCGAGGCGACGGCGAACAGGGCTCGAACCTCGGAGGCGGCGAGACCGGCGGCGCGCTCGGCGTAGTTCGCGTACCAGGGGTCGAGATTGTTGCCGGTCCGCTGGGGGACGCCGTCAGAGGTCACTGCGAGTTCCGTTCTGCTCGGGATTTCCATGGTAGTTGCCGGTGCACCGGCAGAATGACGGATGCCACGTGGCATCCGTCGTGGGTATGCGAAAGACCCGCCCGGCTCTCACCGGACGGGTCTTCCTACGAATCGACCGCCGACTACGCGATGTAGGCGGCGAGGTCGGCTTCGAGGGCCGGCTTGGGCTTCGCGCCGACGAAGCTCTGCACGACTTCGCCGCCCTTGAACACCTTGAACGCGGGGATCGCGGTGATCTGGTACTTCATCGCGAGGTTGGGGTGCTCGTCGACGTTGAGCTTGACGATGTCGATCTTGTCGGCGTGCTCGGTCGCGATCTGGTCGAGGATCGGGCTGACCGCGCGGCACGGGCCGCACCATTCGGCCCAGAAGTCGACGATGACGGGCTTGTCGTTGTTGAGGACCTCCTGCTCGAAGGTGGCCTCGGTCACTGCACGTGCGGACATTTGCGTTCTCCTTAGTGGAAGCGTGGAAGCGTGGAAGCGTGAAGCTGGGTGGGATCCGGCGCGGCAGCCGACTGAGGGATGCCGCGTGCCGGGCGTCTATTCGGCGGCGACGCCGGCGAGCTCTGGGGCGGCCACTGGTGCAGCCTCCTCGTCGTCGCTCGCGTCGAGCGCGGCGAGGTAGTGCTCGGCGTCGAGGGCTGCGGCAGCACCCGTGCCGGCGGCGGTGATCGCCTGCCGGTAGTTGGGGTCGATCACGTCGCCCGCGGCGAACACTCCGGCGATGCTCGTGCGCGAGCTGCGCCCGTCGACCGCGATGGTGCCCTCGGCGGTCAGGTCGAGCTTGCCGTGCACGAGGTGGGTGCGGGGGTCGTTGCCGATCGCGACGAACAGCCCGTCGAGGTCGAGTCCGCGCTCCTCGCCGTTCACCGTGTCGCGCAGGGTGACGCCGGTGACGGCGTCGGTGCCGTGGATCGCCGCGATCTCGGCGTTCCAGATGAACTCGATCTTCTCGTTGTCGAATGCGCGCTGCTGCATGATCTTCGACGCCTTGAGGGTGTCTCGGCGGTGGATGACGTAGACCTTGTCGGCGAACCGGGTGAGGAAGGTCGCCTCCTCCATCGCCGAGTCGCCGCCGCCGACGACCGCGATCGTCTTCTGGCGGAAGAAGAATCCGTCGCAGGTGGCGCACCACGACAGGCCGTGGCCCGACAGCACCTCTTCTTCGGGCAGGCCGAGCTTGCGGTACGCCGAGCCCGTCGCGTAGACGACGGTGCGCGCCTCTTCGACGCCTCCGTTGCCGAGCTTCACGCGCTTGACCGGGCCGTCGAGCTCGAGCTCGACGACGTCGTCGTAGACGACCTCGGTGCCGAAGCGCTCGGCCTGCTGCTGGAAGTTCGTCATGAGGTCGGGGCCCATGATGCCCTCGGGGAAGCCGGGGTAGTTCTCGACCTCGGTGGTGTTCATGAGCTCACCGCCGATCTCGACCGAACTCGCGATGAGCAGGGGATTCAGCTGCGCGCGGGCGGCGTAGATCGCGGCGGTGAAGCCGGCCGGGCCCGAACCGATGATGATGATGTCGCGCAACGATGCTCCTCGATGTTCTCAGCGGTGCTGCAGTGGTGCGGCCTCCGGGGATTCCGGAGGTCACGCCATGGTCAACACAGTCTAGGCGGCCGGTATTCCTGCCGCCTCACGGGCGGTGGCGTGTGACGGATGCCTCGAGCCGGGCGGATTCCGAAGGGTCTCGCCCCGCGGCGACGGCGGCTCAGCGTCGGCGGAGGCGGGCGATGAGCGGCTCGGCGAAGCCGCGCAGTTCGGGCGAGCGCAGCAGCCACAGTCCGGCGAAATACAGCCCCGACATCACGACGCCGATGACGACCATCGACACGATGGCGCCCACGCGGCTCGAGACGGCGAATCCTCCCTCGCTCGTCCCGCCGAGGGCGACGAGCAGCACCAGGCCGACCAGCACGGGGGCGACGAGCGCGACGAGCGAACGGAGGAGCGCACGGCCGATACGGCGGCCGTCGAGGGTGCCGAGACGACGACGCAGCAGGAGCGTCGCGAGGGTGAACTGCGCCACCACGGCGAGGGTCGTCGCGAGGGCGACGCCGACGCCGATCCAGTCGACCGGAAGGAGGAGGCACGCGAACGCGGCGCCGGAGAAGACGATCACCTGGAACAGGGTGAAGAAGAACGGCGTGCGCGTGTCGTTCAGCGCGTAGAAGGTGCGCTGCACCACGAAGAGCAGGCTGAAGGCCACGAGCCCGAGCGCGAGCGCGATCAGGATGTTGCCGATGGCGGAGGCGGCGGCGAACCCGGACTGGAAGACCGCGCCGAACGGGTAGGCGACGACGATGAGGCCGGCGGCGGCGAGCGCGAGGATGACGAGCACTCCGCGCAACGCGCTCGAGAGGTCGTTGCGCACCTCGTCGAGGTTCTCGATGGCCGCGTGCTCGCTCATCCGCGTGAAGTACGCGGTGGCGATCGAGACGGTGATGACCGAGTGCGGCAGCATGAACACGAGCCATGCCGTGTCGAAGGCGGCGACCGAGGCGCCCTGGCCGGTCGCGACGAAGAGCACGCGGGTCTGCACGATCCCGGCGAGGGTCGTGAGCAGGAGCATCCCGAACGTCCACCCGGCGAGCTTGCCCGCGGTGCGCAGCCCGACGCCGCGCCAGGCGAAGTCTGGTCGGTAGCGGAGCCCGATGCGACGCCAGAACCAGAACAGCACGACCGCTTGGACGACGATGCCGAGAGTCGCCGACCCCGCGAGGAGGACGACCATGCCGCCGGTCCAGTCGCCGACGTCGCGGAGGCCGTCGGGGTCGAAGCCGAAGGCGAAGCCGAACGCGACGAGCCCGGCGATGGCGACGACGTTGTTCAGCACCGGAACCCAGGTGAACGGGCCGAAGCTGCGGCGTGCGTTGAGCACTTCGCCGAGCAGGGTGTAGAGGCCGTAGAAGAAGATCTGGGGCATGCACCACCAGGCGAACGCGATGGCGAGCGGCAGGATGTCGGCGTTCGAACCGGCGTAGAGCGAGGTGAGGAGTGGCGCGGCCGCGGTGGCGACCACGGTGGCGCCGAGCAGGATCACCATCGCCAGCGTGAGGAGCTTGTTGATGTAGGCGCCCCCGCCGTCCGCGTGCGTCGACGCGCGGACGATCTGCGGTACGAGCACCGCGCTGAGCACACCGCCCGCGACGATCACGTACACGGTGTTCGGCAGGCCGTTCGCGACCGCGAACGCGTCGGCGCTGACCGAGGGCACGACACCGATGGTGGCGGCCAGCACGATCGCCTTCACGAATCCGAGGATGCGGGAGACCAGCGTCCCCGAGGCGAGGAACAGGCTCGCGCGGCCGATCCGGTCGTCAGTCACTCTTCGGGTCCTCGGGATCGGTGTCGGGGTCGGCGGCGGTGTCGGCGATCTCGGAAGCCTCCGCCGCGCGCTGCTTGCGGCGGCGACGGATGTTGCGCCAGATGCCGAAGCTGAAGAAGAGCACCAGCGCGGTGGCGAGGATGCCGGCGCCGAGGCCTTCCCAGTCGGCCTGCACGTTGCCGCTGATGAAGACGGTGCGCCCGACCGGGACGCCGGTCGCCGACGACAGGGAGATCGCGATCGTCACCTCGCCGCGACCGACGCCGGCCGTGATCGGCACCTGCACGGTGCTCCGCGATTCGGCGGGGATCTTCGCGGTGACGCTCTCGTCGACGACGAGTCGCCCGTTCGACGGATCGGCCGAGACGATCACGGTCACCGGGTACGGGAGCGCATTCAGGACGGTCACCGGCAACGGCGTCTCGCGAGCGAAGATGTTGACACTCGAGGAGGGCACGACCGAGACGGCCTCGGTCGTCGCGCGGCGCGCGGCGAGCCACTCGGCGACCGCGGTCTCCCACGCCGCACGGTCGGAGAGCCAGGCGACGTCGAGCATCGCGAGGAGGTCGCGGCGAACCGGATCGGTCAGCAGCGTCGGATCGTCGAGCACGGTGGCGAACTCGGCGACGGAGCTCTCGGCGGCGAGCATCCGCTCCGCGGAGTCGACGCGGGATCCATCTTCGGCGAGGTCGACGAGCGCGCGCGACGTCGGAGGAGCGCCGATCGCCTCGGCCAGGCCGACCGTGCCGGCCGGCGACCGGGTCAACTCGTCGAGGGTCGCCGCGACACGAGTCGAATGCTCGCCGGCGTCGCGGTCGAACGTGGCGAGCAGCGCCGAGGACGATCCGCCCGTATCGAGCGCGAGCTCCGCGAGGAGGCGGCCGGTCGCCGAGCGCCACTCGGTGTCGGAGTCGGCGACGGATGCCTCGCGCAGCGGCTCGGTCAGCCGTGCATCGGCGACGACGGCGGTCGAGCCGTCGATCGACGCGGCCGCGCCGACGCGGTCGCCCGGCGCCGTCACGTTGCCGGACGACAGGATGGCCGTCGTGAGCCCGGCGGCATCGAGCGCCGCGAGGTCGCCCGCGGCCACCGTGTCATCGGCGGGCCAGGCGATGTCGGTGCGCGTGTACGGCCAGTCGAGCAGCATCTCGGTGCTCGGCACCTCTCCGGGGGTGGGCGGCGTCGGCTCGGGCTCGGCGGGAGCGGTCTCGCTCGGCCCGGGTGTCGCTGTGGCGTCGTCGCTCGGCGCCTCGCCCTCTTCGGGCTGGTCGCCGTCATCGTCGGGCGGGGCCTGGCCTGAGAAGTCGGAGGCATCGAGCGCGTCGTCGAACCCGGTCGGCTCGAGCAGTTGGGCGAGTCCGAGCTGCGCCTGCAACGCGACATCCGCATCTGCATACGCGAGAGGGAATATCTCGTTGCCGGCGTCGCCGAGGCGGCCGAGCCACTCGACGGCCGAGGCGGGTGCCGAACTGCCCAGCACGCGGATCGAGGCGATGATGCGCGGATCGACGCCGATCGTGACCGGGCGGCCCGCGACCGCGTCGAGCTGGCGATCGAGAAGCCCGAGCGGCGAAGTCCACTCCTCCAGCGTCTCGGCGTCGATCAGCCCGGTGGAACTCGCGGGCACCGTGAGCGGATAGACGAGTGCGACCGAGGTACCGCTCGTCGCCGGTGCCGACGAGGTGGCGAAGGCGTCGGTGCCCGAGGCGACGAGCACGTCGTCGACGACGAGCTCGGCGCCGAGGCCGAGCACCGGGTCGTCGCCGGCCACGGCGATCGCCGTCGCCGGGATGGTGAACGAGACGACGGTGTTCGACCCGGCGGCGACCGGCCGTGTCTCGGCCTCGCCGAGCGCCACCCCGTCGGGGGAGGTGACCCCATCGGTCGAACCTGCACTCGCCAGCCAGACATCGAGTTCGTCGGGATCGTCGATGGCGGCGGCGGCGCGGGTGAGGCGCAGCGTGCCCGCGGCGAGGGCCTCGGCGGTGGCGTTCTCGACCTCGACCTGAACGGTCAGCGGCTGCCCGGCGGTGACCGTCGTCGCATTCATGGGCGCGATGTGCAACGCCACACCCTCGGACTCCTCCGCGGAGGCCGGCACGGACGTCGGGGCCGAGCGACGCTCGGCGCCGGGCCCGCCGGCGACGGCCAGCGCTCCGAGCGGTGCGGCGACGACCGCGCACACCGCGGCCGCGGCGATGCCGAACGCGACGCCGCGGCGACGGCCCGTGCCGGCGGCCGCTCGGTTCGATGCACGCGGCGCGTCGACCGACGGCCGGCGTCGCCCCGAATCATCCGCAGCACCCAGCGGTGCCGTCGCCGTCGCCGGAAGCCGATCGCCGCGCGCGCGCGCAGGAGTCGAGTCGGCTGCCATGCAGGCGATTCTACGGTGAGCGAGCCGAGCATCCGGTCGATGCATCCACGGCGGCCGCCCGCTCGACGCGGCGCCGACCCGCCCGCTTAACATGGGAGGCATGCAGAGTGTCGCGGCAGCCCTCGACCGCCTGGCCGAGGCGGCGTCTTCGCCGACCGTCGCGAAGCTCGCCGAGGCGTTCGAGCGCGCGGGCCACGAACTGGCACTCGTCGGGGGGCCCGTCCGCGACGCGTTCCTCGGCCGTGCGGTGAACGACCTCGATTTCACGACGGATGCCACGCCCGACGAGATCCTCGCGATCGTGAAGCCGATCGCCGAGGCCCACTGGGACATCGGCCGTGCGTTCGGCACGATCGGCGCGAAGGTCGCCGGCGAGACCGCCGAGATCACCACCTACCGGGCCGACGCGTACGACGGCGACTCGCGCAAGCCCGAGGTCGTCTTCGGCGACTCGCTCGAGGCCGACCTGGTGCGGCGCGACTTCACCGTGAACGCACTCGCGCTGCGCCTGCCGAAGCTCGAACTCGTCGATCCGTCGGGCGGCGTCGAAGACCTCGTCGCGATGGTGCTGCGCACCCCGGCCTCGCCCGAGCAGTCCTTCGGCGACGACCCGCTGCGCATGCTCCGCGCTGCCCGTTTCGCCTCGCAGCTCGGCTTCGAGGTCGACGAGGGGGCGGTGCGGGCGATGCGCGACCTCGCACCCGAGATCGACCGCATCTCGGCCGAGCGGGTGCGCGACGAGCTCGTCAAGCTGCTGCTCACCGATGCGCCGCGACCCGGGCTGCGCCTCCTCGTCGACTCGGGCCTCGCCGCGCGCGTGCTGCCCGAGCTGCCCGCGCTCAGCCTCGAACGCGACGAGCACCACCGCCACAAGGACGTGTACGAGCACAGCCTGACCGTGCTCGACCAGGCGATCGACTACGAGAAGTCGCGCGGAGTGCTCGACTCCCCCGATCTCGTCGTTCGCCTCGCGGCGCTGCTGCACGACATCGGCAAGCCGGCCACCCGCCGCTACGAGCCGGGCGGCGCCGTCAGCTTCCACCACCACGACGTCGTCGGTGCGAAGCTGGCGCGCAAGCGTCTGCGCGCACTGCGCTTCGACAACGACACGGTCGCCGCGGTCTCGCGCCTCATCGAGCTGCACCTGCGCTTCTTCGGCTACACCGACGGCGCGTGGACGGACTCGGCCGTGCGCCGCTACGTGCGTGACGCGGGTGACGCCGAGCAGCTCGAACGGCTGCACATCATCGCGCGCGCCGACGTCACCACCCGAAACCGCCGAAAGGCCGACCAACTCGCGTTCGCCTACGACGACCTCGAGGAGCGCATCGCGGTGCTCGCCGAGGAGGAGGAGCTCGCCGCCGTGCGGCCCGAGCTCGACGGCCAGCAGATCATGCGCCTGCTCGGCATCGAGCCGGGCCCCGTGGTCGGTGAGGCCTACAAGTACCTGCTCGAGGTGCGGCTCGACGAGGGCCCCATCGGTGAGGATGCCGCGGCGGAGCGCCTGCGCGCCTGGTGGGCCGCGCGCGACTGAACCGCGGGCGGGCTGCCGCCCGTTTCGTTTCGGGGGTGCATTTCCGCAGGTTCGGCCCGGAATCTGCACCTCACCTTGCGGAAATGCACCCCCGAAACGGATGGAACCCGTCCGCGGCCTGTCCTCCACAGGGTGGGGCGGCGGCGAGGCCTTCACAGGGCGGCGCCGAGCCGCGCGAGCCGGCTTCGAACGATGGATGCTTCGGGGATGGACTCCTCCGACGGCGCCGTGTTCCCTCCCCTGCGGTTCAGCGGTGATCGGGCCTCACCCTCGGTTCCGGCTCGAACACTGCAATACCGCGCGACGACCGGGCGGCTCAGCAGGCTCCGAGCGGGCGTGTTCGTCGAGCCTGCGGAGTTCGCCGCCGCCGGTCGTCGCCGCCGGGAGCTCGCGCGGATCGCCGCAGTCGTCGCCACCCGTCGCGGGCGGGTCGTGCTCTCGCATGAGTCCGCGGCGGCGGTCTGGGGCATTCCACGCATCGGGCCCGCGCCCGAATCCGTCGAGCTCCTCGATGCCCGTGGGACCCGCCCACGCTCGATGAACGGTGTCGTCTGGCGGCGCACGCCGTTCGACCCCACCGAGATCGTCGAGGTCAACGGATTCCTTGTGACGGGGCTCCTGCAGACACTCGTCGATATCGCGTGCGATCGAAGGTTCGTGAACGCGGTCGTTGCCCTCGATGCCGCCACGGGCACGTTCCTCCGAGCGGACGGATTCGTCGTCGCCCGCGGTGTACCGCCATCCGAGGTCGAACGACGACTCGGTCGACTCGGCCGGCGCGGCGGCATTCGCGGCGCACGGACCGCACTCGAGTTCGCCGACGCCCGCGCGGAGTCGGTGGGTGAATCACTGAGTCGGGCGCAGATCCATCTGCTGGGCTTCCCCGCACCGGTGCTCCAGCACGAGTTCGACCGATCGGACGGCGGTGTCGACCGGGTCGACTTCGACTGGCCCGACCACGGGCTCTTCGGCGAGTTCGATGGCGACCTGAAGTACCTCGATCCACGGTATCGCGGCGGTCGAACCGCCGAGCAGGTCGTGCTCGACGAGAAGAAGCGCGACCAGCGCATCGCGCGTCGGCACCGCCGCCACGGCGTGCACTGGGACTGGCGCACCGCTACTCGCCCGCGCGAGTTGGCCGCGGCCCTCGAGGACGCCGGCCTCCCCCGCCGCGCACAGCGCCGCGGCACCTGAGCGCGTGCAGCTCGTCTTGGGGGTGCTTTCCCGCAACCTCAGAACGGAATCGCGGCGCCAGCTTGCGGATATGCACCCCCGAAACGGCGTGACGCCGCGGGGCCGCGGGGGCGCGGGGCCGCGGAGCGCGGGGCGCTGGCGCGCGGCGCGGCGCGGGTGCGAATGGCGCTGGCGCGAGGCATCCGCTACCATTGACAGGTTGCCCGTGCGCCTCGAATGTGAGGCCTCCTCGGTGCGACGTATGCACAACCCTCCTGTTGCAGAGATCCTGCAGCCGCTGAGTCCGAAGGAGGTGGGTTAGTCATGCACCAGTACGAGCTGATGGTCATCCTCGATCCCGAGATCGACGAGCGCACCGTTGCTCCCAGCCTTGACAAGTTCCTCAACGTCATCCGTAACGATGGCGGCACTGTCGACAAGGTCGACATCTGGGGACGTCGTCGCCTGGCCTACGAGATCAACAAGAAGAACGAGGGCATCTACGCCGTCGTCGACTTCACCGCCGAGTCCAAGACCACCGACGAGCTCGACCGCCAGCTGAACCTCAGCGAGGCCGTCATGCGCACGAAGGTGCTCCGCGCGGAAGAGGCGATCGCCCAGGTCGCCGCTCACGCGAAGGCCCAGGAGGCGAAGGCTGCCAAGAAGGCCGCCGCCGCCGCCAAGGCCCCCGCCAAGAAGGACGCCTAGTCCCCATGGCCGGCGAGACCATCATCACCGTGGTGGGCAACCTCACTGCAGATCCCGAGCTGCGTTACACGCAGAACGGTCTGGCGGTTGCCAACTTCACCATCGCCTCCACTCCCCGTACGTTCGACCGTCAGGCGAACGAGTGGAAGGACGGTGAAGCGCTGTTCCTGCGCGCGAGCTGCTGGCGTGAATTCGCCGAGCACGTCGCGGGTTCACTCACCAAGGGTTCCCGGGTCATCGCTTCCGGGCGTCTCAAGCAGCGTTCCTACGAGACGAAGGAAGGCGAGAAGCGCACCACCATGGAGCTCGAGATCGACGAGATCGGTCCCTCGCTCCGGTACGCCACCGCCACCGTCACTCGTGCGCAGTCGAACCGCGGTGCGGTCGGCGGCGGCTCCTTCGGGGGCGGCCAGTCCGACGACGCGTGGGCGCCCAGCGCTCCCGCGGCCCAGCAGCAGCAGGGCGGCGGGGATGTCTGGAACACCCCCGGCACCGGGTACGGCGACGAGACCCCCTTCTAATACTCACTGCGGGTTTCGAGACGCGACTCCATCGTTCCTCAACCCGCGAATCTCAAGACAGGAAGACCAATGGCTGGAAAGAGCAGCGGCGATCGCCGCAAGCCGAGCCGCGGGAAGGGCGCGAAGAACGCCGCCCCGGCGAAGTCGATCAAGGTCGGCATCATCGACTACAAGGACGTTGCGACCCTTCGCAAGTTCATCTCGGAGCGTGGAAAGATCCGCGCCCGTCGCATCACCGGTGTCTCCGTGCAGGAGCAGCGCCTCATCGCCCGCGCCGTGAAGAACGCGCGCGAGATGGCACTCCTGCCCTACTCGGGCTCCGGCCGCTAAGGAGCACGACAATGGCAAAGGTTATTCTCACGCACGAGGTCAGCGGCCTCGGCACGGCCGGCGACGTCGTCGAGGTCAAGAACGGCTATGCGCGCAACTACCTGGTTCCCCAGGGCTTCGCGACGCCGTGGACCCGCGGTGGCGAGAAGCAGGTCGAGCAGATCAAGGCCGCTCGCGCGGCTCGCGCCCTGCACTCGCTCGAAGACGCGCAGGCCCTCAAGGCCAAGCTCGAGTCGGGCAAGGTCAAGCTGGCCGTCAAGGCCGGTCTCGGCGGCCGCCTGTTCGGTTCGGTCAAGACGGCGGATGTCGCGGACGCAGTCGAGGCCGCAGGCCTCGGCTCGATCGACAAGCGCAAGATCCAGATCCCCACGCCGATCAAGTCGATCGGCGACCACGAGGCGACGGTTCGTCTGCACGACGAGCTGACCGCGACGATCATCCTCCAGGTGGTCGTGGCGAAGTAATCGCCCGAGATCGCGAGCGGCGGTCGGGAGCTTCGGCTCCCGACCGCCGCTTCGTCGTGTTCGAGGGGCGTCGGATGCCACGTGGCGGGTCTGTCGACGTCCCCCGGACGGGTGTCTCGCGTGCTCGAAAACCCGACGCGCGTCTACACCCGAGCGCGGTCTCCGCGCAAGTCCGCATCCGGGTTTCCTGTGACTGTTGTACACAGGTGGAGAACAGGGTGGGGAATGTCGTCGAAGAAGTTTTCCTCCACAGGTGTGCATAGTATTTATCCCTGATCAACTCTGAATTCAACCCATGTAATTCGAACCAATTCCACAGTTCTCCACAGGCGGAATGCACATGTTGAACGGCGTTTCGCCCAGATTCTCCCCAGAGTTATCCACAGGGCGGCTTGTGCTGTGGTCGAGCCGCTCATATCGTGAAGCAGCGTCCCACGAACAGTGGGTCTCCTCGCGTCGATGAGCCGGTGTCGGTGGCTCCGATGACACTGGAGTGCGGGCGCGGGTCGCTCGCCCGCACGAGCTCGAAATCGGAGGTCATTCAGTTGTCGATCGCGCACATCGGGCTCGCCGAACCGGCCGACGACGGCGAACCCCGACGGGGCGAACGCGTTCCTCCGCACGATCTCCTCGCCGAGCAGAGTGCACTCGGCGGCATGATGCTCTCGAAAGACGCCGTGGCCGATGTCATCGAGACCATTCGCGGCATCGACTTCTACGTACCCAAGCACGAGGTCGTCTTCAATGCGGTGCTCACGCTCTACTCGCACGGCGAGCCGACCGATGTCATCGCCGTCACCGACGAGCTGACGAAGACCGGCGACCTGCAGCGCGCCGGCGGCGTCGAGTACCTGCACACGCTCACGAGCCTCGTGCCGACCGCCGCGAATGCCGGTTTCTACGCCTCGATCGTCGCCGAGCGCGCCCTGCTCCGCCGGCTCGTCGAGGCCGGCACGCGCATCGTGCAGATGGGCTACGCCGGCGAGGGCGAGGTCGTCGACCTCGTGAACAACGCCCAGGCCGAGATCTACTCGGTCACCGGCTCGGTCGAGACCGAAGACTACGTGCCGCTCTCCGAAGCGGTCACGGTCGCGATCGACGAGATCGAGGCGGCCAAGCACACCGACGGCAAGTTCACGGGCGTGCCGACCGGCTTCGCCGACCTCGACGACCTGACGAACGGGTTCCACCCCGGGCAGATGATCATCGTCGCCGCCCGACCCGCGATGGGCAAGTCGACGCTCGCGCTCGACTTCGCGCGCGCGGCGTCGATCACGAACGGCCTGCCCTCGGTGTTCTTCTCGCTCGAGATGGGCAAGAGCGAGATCGCGATGCGCCTGCTCTCGGCAGAGTCGAACGTACCGCTGCAGAACATGCGCAAGGGCACGGTCGACTCCCGCGACTGGACGACGATCGCCTCGACCCGCGGTCGCATCAACGACTCGCCGCTCTACATCGACGACTCCCCCAACATGACCCTCGTCGAGATCCGCGCGAAGTGCCGCAGGCTCAAGCAGAAGGTCGGTCTGAAGATGGTCGTCATCGACTACCTCCAGCTCATGACAAGCGGCAAGCGCGTCGAAAGCCGCCAACAAGAGGTCTCGGAGTTCTCGCGTGCGCTGAAGCTGCTCGCGAAAGAGCTCCAGGTGCCGGTCATCGCTCTCTCGCAGCTGAACCGTGGCCCCGAGCAGCGCGCCGACAAGATGCCCGCGATCAGCGACCTCCGGGAGTCGGGCTCGATCGAGCAGGACGCCGACATGGTGATCCTGCTGCACCGAGAGGCCGCCTACGAGCGTGACAGTCCCCGCGCAGGCGAGGCCGACCTCATCGTCGCGAAGCACCGTAACGGCCCGACCCGCACCATCACGGTCGCGTTCCAGGGCCACTTCTCCAAGTTCGCCGACATGGCGCCGATGTAGGTCGCTCTTGACGAGTGACTGACTAGATTGTCTTGTAGGTTCCACGTGAAGATGGCGGATTCCACGGGCACATTACGGATATGTGGCGATTCCGCCACGTTTCGGCGACGCGCGAGATTCTTGGCACGGTGAGCCAAGAATCTCTGCCGGGCCTGAGTGGGGGATGCTACGAGGCCGAGCGCTCTTCGGTTGCGGCGCGCTCTTCCGCGTAGCGGCTGGCAGCTTCCCACACGTGATTGTCGACAACCCGATACAGAAGGGTGCGCTCTCCATGGACCTGCTCGACGAACTCGATGAAGTGAGCGCGTCGCAGCTTCTGGATCAGGGGGTGCACGATGCCGGGCGAGAGCTGAGTCGCGTCACTGATCTGCTTCGACGAGAAGGTGCGACCGCCTAGCGAAGCGATCTCGACCATGACGCCGAACATGTGACTGTTCCCGAAGACCAGGCGTGATACCTCGGGCGCGGCGGGGCCCGCGGGTGCCAAAGGTTCCACGATCGTCACTCCTTGAGTGTCGCACGCCACCACTTGCAGGGAACCGGTCGATGGCGCCGGATTCGGTAACCCTCGTGGCGAATGGCTCGGTGGGTCTGTTTTCTGCTCATACATCAGGATATAGTGAGAATCGTCAAATAGATTCGGTATTCGCGTATCAAGTTTCAGCCAATGAATCAATAGCGTTACCGTTACTCGTGATTGCCGGATCTATGTCGGGTCGGCACCTTTCATGTGCGCCTGAGCCGCCCGATCATTGCCCAATGCAGAGCAACTCGCGATGGAGCAGCGGTGAGGGTGGCAGCAGCCGAGAGGCGTCCGCATGTCTGCTGCGGCGTAGAGGTTCACTGCGATGAGCGGTCGGCCAGCGACGATTCAGATCCGCAAGTCTGCCGATCATGTCGAGTCTGTTCCGATCGCGGACGCTCGACTGCGCCTGTTCGAATCAGCGGTCCCATGGCGGGAGTTCCGGTGGTACAAGGGGCAGCGCCATTTCTCAGGCAGCTACTGGTCCGCCACGATGGACGCTCCAGTCGGCTACGAGTCGAGGCTGGAGTACGCCAACCTGCTCCTGCTCGACTTCGATCCGCGAGTGCGACGGCTGCTGTCGCAGCCCTTTCTGCTCGAAGGCGATGATCGCGGCACCACTCGCCGGCACATCCCTGACTTCCTGATTGCTCACGCCGACGACTCCGTCTGCGTGGCCGATGTGAAACCGGCGGAGAAGCTGTCGCTGCCGAAGGTGCGTGACTCGCTGGGGTGGTCGCGGCGGGTGATCGAGGCGCACGGCTGGGAGTACCGGGTGCTGTCCGAGCCTGATCCGACCCTGTTCACGAACGTTCAGTTCCTCGCCGGCTACCGGCGCGCGTTCCAGTTCGTCGACACAGAAGTCGCTGCGGCGATCGAAGCGCTACGAACACCGCAGACGTTCGGCGAGGCGGCCGCGTTCGTTCAGTCGATCGTCGGCGACCACCGGCGGGCCCTGGCGCTCGTTCTTCACCTCATTTGGACTCGGTTCCTCAGTACGGATCTCACCCTCCCACTGGGCCGAACGAGTGTGCTCAAGCCGGGATGAGCGAGCCCAGTATGACCACCCCATCAGGACGAACAGGGAGATTGAGATGAGCAATACGTGGATCCTGCAAGCAGGCGCCGATCTGGTCTACGACGGGGAGCCCGCCACAGTCACCGAGGTCGCCGACGGCGCGGTGATCATCCGCACCCGGGCAGGTCGATTTCGACGCCTCCGGCTCGTCGAGCTCCTGCGGCCTCGCGCTGAAGGAGGCCTCGCACACATCCCCGGCCGCACTCGAGACGAAGAAGAGGCTGTACCGCTCGGCGTGATCTGGTCCGACGCGACCAAAGCGGCCCAGGCGCGGGCGCAGGAGCGCGCGGATCACGTCCGCGAAGTCCTCACCGGGTACACAGCTGGGGACGCGGACGTCGCACGAGAGGGCGAGCCACGGGAGTTGTTCCAGCCGGGCAACAGTCTGGAGCAACGGATCGCTGCGAAGGCCGCGGAGCTGGGCAAGGGGCACCGCACGATCGAGCGATGGATCGCGAGATACCGAGAAGCCGGCGAAGCCGGGCTGGTGGACAATCGCAGCGCGCAGCCGGGCCAGGCGCTCAGGAACTTCGACGACCGATGGGTGGACGTCGCTCGCGAGGTCATCGATGAGCAAACTCCAGAGTCGAAGGTTGCGAAGACCGTAATCATCGCCCGTATCAATGCCCGCGTCGAGCGACTCTTTGGCGCCGACGTGGTCGCGTCGCCATCCCGCAGCGCGGCCTACAAGATCCTCGAGGAGCTGGCTCGTGGCCGAGCGACCTTCTCGGGCAGCACGAAGCGAAAGCGCTCAAACGCGAATCGGCCCACTGGCCCGTACGGGCGCCTGCATGCCACGAGACCAGGGCAGTACGTCTATATGGACACGACTCCGCTGAACGTCTTCGCCATCGCGCCCGTGACCGGGAAGTGGGTGTGCGCTGACCTCACCGTCGCGATGGACGTGTACTCCCGCTGCATCCTCGGCTTGCGACTCACGCCCGGGTCGACGAAGTCCATCGACGTCGCCGGGGTGCTGATGGAGGCATGCCAACCATTCGAAGCCCCGCCCGACTGGGACACACGCGCACGCTGGCCGTACCACGGCGTGCCAGACACGGTAGTGGCCGATCCCGCCCGGATCGGCATGTCCCGATTCACCCGAGCAGGCATCCTGCCGGAGACAATCGTCGTCGATCACGGTGCGCCGTACCTGTCGGAGCACGTCACCAGCGCATGTGCGCGAATCGGCATCTCGATCCAGCCCGCTCGTGTCTACCAGCCGACTGACAAGGGTCCGCAGGAGCGATTCTTCAGGACGCTCGACACTTTCCTGCAGGAGCTGCCCGGCTACAAGGGCGCCGACATCTCCGGACGTGGCGACGATCCCGAAGGCGACGCGGTGTACACGGTGAGCCAGCTCGAGCAGATCATCCGCGAATGGGTGGCGACCGTCTATCGCCGTGCCGTCCCGATGACCCGATCGCCGCCCTCGGAGTGCTGCTTCGGCGAGAGCCAGGCCGAGGCCGGAGCTCGCCCCGGTGATGATCCACGTCTTGTCGCCGGTGGTCGGCATGACCTCGACCGTTGACATTCGAGCGCGCTCGAAGGAAAGCCGCGGGCATCTTGCGGAGGATGCGCGGCTACGAGGCATGCTCCTCTTCGAGGAGCATGCCGACCGAGGTCGCGCACGCGTCCCCGCGCCACGCTTCGATGCCTTCGCGAACAGCGAAGCCGGCGATGACGAGGCCGGCGATCGCGTCGGCCCACCACCATCCGAACATGGTGTTCAGGACGAGGCCGACCAGCACGGCCGCGGAGAGGTAGGCGCAGATGAGGGTCTGTTTCGAGTCGGCGACGGCCGTCGCCGAACCGAGTTCGCGGCCGGTGCGGCGCTCCGCGAGTGACAGGAACGGCATCACGAGAACACTGAGCGCGGTGATGACGATGCCGAGGGTGCTGTGCTCGACCTCTGCGCGGAGCGTCAGTGCGAGTATCGACGTCGCGATCACGTAGGCGGCGAGGGCGAAGAAGGCGACGGCGATGACGCGCAGGGTGCCCTTCTCCCATCGCTCGGGGTCGCGCCGCGTGAACTGCCAGACGACGGCGGCCGCCGAGAGGACTTCGATCGTCGAGTCCAGCCCGAACGCGATCAGCGCCGTCGAGGACGCGATGCTGCCTGCGGTGATCGCCACGACGGCTTCGATCAGGTTGTACGCGATCGTGGCCGAGACGATCCACCGGACTCGACGTCGGAGCGTGCGCTTCCGATCGGCGGAAGGCGCGGAATCCGCGGAAGGCGCGGAAGGCGCGGAAGGCGCGGAAGGCTCGGAAGGTGACGAAGCCCCTGCCGTCGTCATGCGCAGCTGCAACTCTCTCCGGCGCAGCACTCCGGTTCGACGAAGAGGACGAGCTGCAGCAGCTCGGTGAGCGCCGGTGCGAGGTGGGGGTCGGCGAGGCGGTACCAGGTGCGCCGCCCGTCGGGCACCGTCTCGACGAGCCCGCATCCACGCAGGCAGGCCAGCTGGTTCGACATGACCTGTCGCGAGACCCCGAGCGCATCGGCCAGATCGGACGGGTACGCCGGCGCCTCGCGGAGCGCGAGCAGGACGCCCGCTCGGGTCGCGTCGGAGAGGGCGTAGCCGAGTCGGGCCAGGGCGGCGGTGTGCGTCACGGATGCGGTGGCGTTCGACATGGAAGTGAATGTACAGGAATCTCTGAATTAAGGAAACGCTGTATGGTTCCCGATCGCGGGAGCATTCGCAGCTCGAGACGCTTCGCGAAAGAATTTGCTATTCGGTGTTGCTAAGTACCGGTACTCAGTGTTACTGTCTAGTGGTAGTCAGCGACACTGATTACCAGCAACACTGAGTAGTGAAAGGAGCGTTCCATGGGCAAGCAGATGACCGAGATGCTCAAGGGCACGCTCGAGGGCATCGTCCTCGCGATCCTCGCCGAGCAGCCGGCCTACGGCTACGACATCACGGCGCGGCTGCGAGAGCGCGGTTTCAACGACATCGCCGAGGGCACGATCTACGCCCTCCTGGTTCGGGTCGAGCAGCGCGGTCTCGTCGACGTCGAGAAGGTGCCTTCCGAGAAGGGCCCGCCGCGCAAGGTCTTCACGCTCAACGAGCAGGGCCGAGGCGAACTCGCAGAGTTCTGGAGGACATGGAGCTTCCTCGCAGAACGTATCGAGCAGCTCCACCAGACCGACGAATTGGAGAACTGATCATGGCTGCAAAGTGGATCGAAGCACTGACCGGCTCGCTCGAGCAGAAGAAGCAGTACAAGCAGTACAAGGCCCGCATCGACGCCCTCCCCGAGCCGTACCGCGGCAGCGCCAAGGCGCTCGACCGCTACTTCATGTACGCCGGCGGCATCACCGACGGCGACACCATGGTGAAGATGCTCGAGGACTTCGCCGACCTGTGGGAGCGCGCGGCGATCGACGGCACGCCCGTCAGCGAGATCGTCGGCGACGACCCCGTCGCCTTCGCCGAGGAGTTCACGCAGGCGTACGGCGGCAAGCAGTGGATCGACAAGGAGCGCGCTCGCCTGAACTCGGCGATCGACGAGGCGAAGAAGGAGCAGTCATGACCACCGTCACCGAACCCGCCATCAGGGTCCAGGGCATCGAGAAGTCGTTCAAAGACCTCCAGGTGCTGAAGGGTGTCGACTTCGACGTCGCGCGGGGCAGCATCTTCGCCCTGCTCGGCTCGAACGGCGCCGGCAAGACCACGCTCGTGCGCATCCTGTCGACCCTGCTGAAGGCGGATGTCGGCACCGCGACGGTGCATGGATTCGACGTCAGCGGCAAGTCCGGCGACGTGCGCGAATCGATCAGCCTCACCGGCCAGTTCGCCGCGGTCGACGAGGTGCTCACCGGTCGCGAGAACCTCGTGCTGATCGCGAAGCTGCGGCACCAGAAGAACCCGGGCGCCATCGCCGACGAACTGCTCGCACGTTTCTCGCTCACCGAGGCGGGCGGCCGCAAGGCCGGCACCTACTCGGGCGGCATGCGACGCCGGCTCGACATCGCGATGAGCCTGATCGGCGACCCGCCGATCATCTTCCTCGACGAGCCGACGACCGGGCTCGACCCGCAGGCGCGCATCGAGGTGTGGCAGACCGTCAAGCAACTCGCCGAGCGCGGCAAGACGGTGCTGCTCACGACGCAATACCTCGATGAGGCCGAGCAGCTCGCCGACCGCATCGCGATCCTGCACGAGGGCACCATCATCCAGAACGGCACCCTCGCCGAACTCAAGCAGCTGCTGCCGGCCGCCAAGGTCGAGTACGTCGAGAAGCAGCCGACTCTCGAAGAGGTCTTCCTCACGCTGGTCGGCGCGAGCGCCGGCGCGCGCAGCGACGTGGCGGCTTCAGCCAACGACACCCGAAAGGATTCATGATGACCACCCACGTCCTGAGCGACACCCGGGTACTCACGGGCCGCTCGCTGACCCACATCCTCCGCAGCCCCGACACGATCATCACCACCGCAGTCACCCCGATCGCGCTGATGCTGCTGTTCACCTACGTGCTCGGGGGGGCGATCAACACGGGGTCCGACGAGTCGTACATCGACTACATGCTCCCCGGCATCCTGCTCATCACGATCGCGTCGGGCATCGCGTACACCGCGTACCGGCTGTTCCTCGACATGCAGGGGGGAATCTTCGAGCGCTTCCAGTCGATGCCGATCGCCAGGTCGAGCGTGCTGTGGGCGCACGTGCTCACGTCGCTCGTCTCGAACCTGATCTCGGTCGCGATCGTCATCGGCGTCGCCCTGCTCATGGGGTTCCGCACCGGGGCATCCGTGGCGGTCTGGCTGGCGGTCGCCGGCATCCTCGTGCTCTTCACCCTCGCCCTCACCTGGCTCGCGGTGATCGCCGGCCTCTCGGCGAAGACCGTCGACGGCGCGAGCGCGTTCAGCTACCCGCTGATCTTCCTGCCGTTCATCAGCTCGGCCTTCGTGCCGACCGACTCGATGCCCGGCCCGGTCGCCTGGTTCGCCGAGAACCAGCCGGTGACCTCGATCGTGAACAGCATCAGGGCCCTCTTCGCGGGTCAGCCGGTCGGCAGCGACATCTGGGTCGCGCTGGCCTGGCTCGTCGGCATCCTCGTCGTCGCCTACGTCTGGGCGATCGCGATCTACCGGCGAAAGTTGAGCTGAAGCCCCTCGAGCGCGACGCCTCGAACGCCGCCCGGCCCCTCACGGGGTGCGGGCGGCGTCGTCGTCTCACCGACGCATCAGGGTCGGTCGAGCTCGCGCAGCGGCGAGGTCCGCTCGCCCCCGGCGTCGCCGGTGTTGACGGTGCCGCGCCGCTCGATGAGCACGGCATGCACCTCGGCATCGGCCCGCGGGCAGTGCTCGACGCCCTTGGGCACCACGAACACATCGTCGGGGCCGAGCACCACGTCGCGATCGCGGAGCTGGATCGTGAGCTCGCCGCTCAGCACCAGGAACAGCTCGTCGGCGTCGGGATGCGTGTGCCAGACGAATTCGCCATGGAGCTTCACCACCTTCACGTCGGTGTCGTCGACGCTCACCAGCCGGTGCGGCTGCCACGGCTCGCCGATCGACGCGAGGGCGGTCTTGAGGTTGCGCACGTCTTCGCTCACGCGGTCGAGCCTACGCGGGCTGGCCGGATGCCGCGGGGGAATCCCTGCGGCAGGATGGGCTCATGGCAGAGCAGTTCACCGCGATCGTCGAGCCGCACGAGAAGATGCGCGGCCTCGAGGTGCCACCCTCCGTGGTCGAGGCGCTCGGTGGCGGCAGACGTCCGCGGGTCGTCGTCACGATCGCCGGCCACTCGTGGCGCACGCGCATCGCGATCATGCGGGGTCGCGACCTCATCGGCTTCAGCAACGCCAACCGCGCCGCCACCGGCGCGGAGGTCGGCGACGAAGTCGTGATCGACCTCCAGCTCGACCCCGAGCCGATCACCGTCGGCGAACCGTCCGAGCTCAGCGCGGCGCTCGACAACGACCCGGCCGCGCGCGCCGCGTTCGAAGCCCTGACCCTGAGCCGGCGACGGCAGCACGCCCGCGTGATCGCTCAGGCGAAGGGCGCCGACACCCGCCTGCGCCGCGTCGAGAAGCTGCTCGCCGAGCTGCGCGGCGCCTGAGCTCGCGATCCGCCCGGTGGTAGGAATGGCAGGGTGCCGATCCTCCCGAAAGAACGCGATCCACGGCTCATCACGATCCGTCGCGGCGGAACGCTGGCCGACGACGATCACCGACGGCTCGCCGAGTGGGCCATCGCCTGTTCCGACCATGTGCTGCACCTGTTCGAGGAGGCGGAGCCCGACGACCCGCGGCCGCGGGAGGCGCTCGAGGTCGCGCGGGGATGGGTGCGGGGCGAGGTGCGGATGCGCGAGGCGCACCGCGCCGCCTGGTTCGCCAACGCCGCGGCCCGGGGCAAGCCCGACCCGGTGAAGTACGCGGCGAGGTCGGTCGGCCAGGCCGTCGTGGTCGCCCATGTCGCCGAGCACGAATTGGGGGCCGCCGCGTACGCGATCAGGGCGGCGGCCGCCGCGGCGGCATTGCAGGGCGGCGCGGATGCCTCGGAGCGGGCCCGTCTCGCGGAGCGCGACTGGCAGCGCGCCCGGCTGCCGCCCGAGATCCGCGAGCTCGTGCTCGAGGATCAGGAGCGCCGGAGCCCGATCTGCTGGTACGTCTTCGATGACTGACCGGCTCGGCCGGGCGTACTTCGGCGTGCAGGCGCTCGCCGGCCTGGTCTGGTGGCTCGCGGTGTTCACGGTGCCGTTCGTGCGCGAGGCGACGCTCGGCGGGCTCGACGCGGTGGCCGTCGCCGTGCTCGACGTCCCGCTCTTCGTCGGCGCCTCGGCGGTCGCCGCACTCAGGGTTCGAGCGGCGGCGTTCGTCGCGACGGGGTGGACGCTCGTGGTCACCGGCGCCCTGGCGGTGGTCGCGACCGTGACCGGCGAGGCCGGGTGGGGCGTGCTGCTCATGGCGGCGGCGTCCGTGGCATCCGCGGTGGCGCTCAGCCTGATGGTGCTGGGGCGCGTGCCGACCGAGTGGATGCTCGTCGGCCCGTTCCGATTCCGCCGTGCGGACGCGACGGCGAAGCCCCGCGCGCACCTCGCGGCGACCGCCGCGCAGATCTTCGTCTTCTGGGGAGTCTTCCTCGGCGTGGTGCCGCTGGGGATCACCTGGCTCGAACAGCGCTGGCAGCTGACCGTGGTCGCGCCCGTCTGGCTCGCGCCGTCCGGCGCGGTGGTGTTCGTGCTCGCGAGCGCGCTCGGCATCTGGTCGGCGGTCGCGATGGCGACCCGCGGTGCCGGAACCCCGCTGCCCGCCGCGACCGCGAACCGGCTGGTGCTCGCCGGGCCGTACCGGTTCGTGCGCAACCCGATGGCGGTGGCGGGCATCGCGCAGGGCGTCGGGGTCGGGCTCATGCTCGGCTCGTGGCTGGTCGTCGTCTACGCGATCGCGGGCGGTCTGTTCTGGAACTTCGTCGTGCGCCCGCTCGAGGAGGCCGAGCTGGAGGCGCGATTCGGCGAGGAGTTCCGTCGGTACCGCGCGGCGGTGCGGTGCTGGGTGCCACGACGCACGGGCCCGACGATCGACGTGTCGCCCAGCTGACGTCATCGCGACCCGACGGCTCGTGCCCGGGCCTGTGCAGAACTCAGGATGGTCCGGGCGACGCGCCGCACGGACCGGGCGACCGTGCGGCGTGGCGGGCGCGGCGTCCTGAGTTCTGCACACGACGGTGCGGGAGTGCCGGGAGTGCCGGGAGTGGGGGCTGGGCGGCCCCGATCTTGCGTCACAGGCGGTCCGCGCCTACCATGTACACGCGCGATAAACGAATAGCACGTTCGATTATCGAACAGCACGAGGCATCCACCGCTCGAAATCACGGATGCCCCGACACGACGATGTGAGGAGCCCACCGTGCAGTTCCACCACCACGGCTACGTGTCCGGCGACCCGCGGGTGCAGCCCGCAGCAGGCGTCGGCGTCGACCGCCCCGCGGAGCTGCCCGACGAGATGGACGTGCTCATCGTCGGCTCGGGCCCCGCCGGAATGCTGCTCGCGGCGCAGCTCTCGCAGTACCCCGACGTCGTCACCCGCATCATCGAGCGCCGCGACGGCCGCCTGGTGCTGGGTCAGGCCGACGGTATCCAGCCGCGCAGCGTCGAGACGTTCCAGGCGTTCGGCTTCGCCGAGCGCATCATCGCCGAGGCCTACAACATCGGCTACATGAACTTCTGGGGCCCCGACCCCGCCGACCGGTCGCGCATCGTGCGGACCTCGCGCACCGAGGACTACGGCTACAAGATCAGCGAGTTCCCGCACCTCATCGTGAACCAGGCGCGCGTGCTCGACTACTTCGCCGAGGCGGCCGCCCACGGGCCCGGCCGCATCGCACCCGACTACGGCATCGAGTTCGTCGGACTCACCGTTCATGAGGCGGGCAGCGAAGGCGCGACATCGGGCTACCCCGTCGAGGTGCGCGTGCGGTACACGGCCGGCGAGCGCGCCGGCGAGGAGCGCACGGTGCGCGCCAAGTACGTCGCGGGCTGCGACGGCGCCCGCAGCGGCGTGCGCGACGCGATCGGCCGCAAGCACCTCGGCGGGTTCTCGGCGCACGCGTGGGGCGTGATGGACGTCGTCGTGAACACCGACTTCCCCGACTGGCGCACGAAGTGCGCGATCAACTCGGAGGCGGGCAACATCCTGCACATCCCGCGCGAGGGCGGCTACCTCTCCCGCATGTACATCGACCTGGGGGCCGTGGC
This sequence comes from Agromyces italicus DSM 16388, assembly GCF_000421545.1. Lineage (GTDB taxonomy): Bacteria > Actinomycetota > Actinomycetes > Actinomycetales > Microbacteriaceae > Agromyces > Agromyces italicus. The sequence continues at coordinate 631,227 of NZ_ATXF01000005.1, read as the reverse complement.
CGAAGATGACGACCACGAGGTGCGCAAGACGCCGATCGAGGCGATCATCGCCAAGGCGAACGACATCCTGCACCCCTACACGCTCGACGTGCGCGACGTCGCCTGGTTCAGCGTCTACGAGGTCGGGCATCGGGTCACCGACCACTTCGACGACCGTTCGAGCGACGAGGCGGATGCCGCGCCGCGGGTGTTCCTCACCGGCGACGCCTGCCACACGCACAGCGCGAAGGCCGGTCAGGGCATGAACGTCTCGATGCAGGACGGCTTCAATCTCGGCTGGAAGCTCGGATCGGTGGTCTCGGGGCTCGCGCCCGAGTCGCTGCTGTCGACCTACTCGGCCGAACGGCAGCCCGTCGCGCAGCAGCTCATCGACTTCGACCGCGAGTGGTCGTCGCTCATGGCCCGCAAGCCCGAGGAGATCAGCGATCCGCAGGAGCTCGCGACCTTCTATCTCGGCACCGCCGAGTTCCCGTCGGGGTTCATGACGCAGTACGGCCCCTCGATGATCACGGGCGATGCCTCGCACCAGTCGCTCGCCACCGGTTTCCCGATCGGCAAGCGGTTCAAATCGTCGCAGGTGTCGTTCGTGTGCGACGGCAACGTCGTGCACCTCGGTCACCACGCCAAGGCCGACGGCCGCTGGCGCGTGTACGCGTTCGCCGATGCTCCCGCGGCGGGCGAGGCATCCGCCCTGACCGACTGGGCCGAATGGTTGTCGACGTCGCCCGACTCGCCGCTCGCGCGGTTCACGCCCGAGGGCGCCGACGCCGACGCGGTCTTCGATGTCAAGGCGATCTACCAGCAGCCCCACGACCAGCTCGACCTGACGCTCGCGCCCGAGGTGTTCCGCCCGAAGACCGGGCCGCTCGGCCTCACGGACTGGGAGAAGGTGTTCGCGGCCGGGCCGAGCTACTGGTGCCGCACCGACATCTTCGAGGAGCGCGGCATCTCGCGCGACGGCGCGGTCGTGGTCGTGCGCCCCGACGGGTACGTCGCGCACGTACTGCCGCTCACCGCGCCCGCCGAGCTCGCCGAGTTCTTCGCGGGGCAGATGCTCGCGCGCCGCTGACCTCGCGCGCCGCTGACCTCGCGCGCCGCCTCCTCCCGCGGCATCCTGCCGGCCTGAGGTGACTTCGGTGCCGGGAGGGCAGATCGAACCGTCCTCGAGGCGCTGAAGCCGACTCAGGCGTGAGCATTGCGGGCGGGCGGCGCCGGTACGCGGGTCAGGCGCCCGACGCCCGGCGCAGGTTCGTCGTCGCAACGAGCAGGCGCTCGGCGAGCTCGGCCTCGGGCCGCGGGAACGACACGTGGATCACCGCGATCGCGGCCGGCGGCTGACCGGGCAGCGTCAGCGGTACCGCGACCGAGCGCAGCGACGGCACGACCTCGTCGTGGCTCACGGTGTACCCGCGCGCCCGGCTCTCGGCGATCTCGACGCGCAGCGCCTCGGCCACGTCTCCGGGCCAGCGCGACTCGGGCAGCCCCATGAGGATGGCCTTGCCCGGCCCCCCGCGGGTGATCGGATGCCGATGCCCGGGCCGGTACGACACGGCGGCGGTGCGCCGGGGCGACGCGCTCACGAGCGTGACGGCCTCGTCGCCGTCGAGCAGCACGGCGAGCAGGCAGGTCATGCCGAGTTCTTCGGCCACCTCGGCGAGCTCGGGCAGCGCGAGCTGCTGCAGGTCGCGCTGCACGCCGGCGGCGAGGGCAGCAAGGCCGGCGCCGAGCCCGACGCGACCGGCGGCGTCGCGTGAGGCGAGGCCGTGATACTCGAGCGTTCGCAGCAGGCGGTACGCGACCGAGCGGTGCACACCGAGCTCGGCGGCGACCTCGTCGATCGAGAGGGCGCGATCGGCGTCGGCGAGGATCTCGAGAATGCGGATGCCCCGGCTCAGCGTCTGCGAGCCCCCCTGCGCCGTCGTGTCTGCCGCCATGCGTCCGATACTAGAACGCCCTGCTCGATCATCGGACGATGGCGGTGCAGCACCGTCGGTGCGAGACTGTCGCGATGACCGAGCGCGAGCCCTCAGCAGAGAACGGCGAGGGCGTGAACGACGACGAGGCGATCACCCGCGAGCTCATGAAGGAGCCCGGCCTCGCCGATGAACTGATCCGTCAGAACACCCTCAGCTACGGCGGCCTGATCGGGCTGGGTGCGATCCTCATCCAGCCGTACATCGGCGGCGACGACCCGCCCGTGCTGGGACTGGTGACCGTCATCTGCTTCGCCGTGGCGATCCCGCTGCTCGCGGGGCTCATGCTGCTCGGCAGCCAGGAGGCGTATCGGCACCGGGTGAGCCGCGCGCGCAGCGTCGGCGTCGCCCGGGGGGTCGCGATGGCTGCGGCCTGCGTCGGCACGGTGGCGGCGTTCTGGCAGATCAGCTGGATCGCCGGCGTCGTCATCCTCGCGAGCGGCGCCGTCGCCATCGGCGTGCAGAGCGCGGGCTACGTGAAGCTCGAGCCCGAGATGATGCGCAAGGCCGAGGACCTCTCGCTGGGGCGCATGGCCGCGCGTCGCGCGACGCGGCGCCGTCGCCGGTCCGACGCCGAGCGGTGACGCCGGGCGCTCGGAGCCTCGGAGGAGTCCCTCCGTTCGGGCGATGCTCCCCGCATCTGCACATCCGTGCGGGTGCACGGCGAGGCATCCGCCGGTACCATCGAGAGTGGTGCGCTGCGCATCGTCGCAGCGCGACGAAGGGGGAAGCATGTACTACAGCACCGGCAACTACGAGGCGTTCGCGCGTCCGCGCAAGCCGGAGGGGGTCGACGGCAAGTCGGCGTGGTTCGTCGGCGCGGGGCTCGCGTCGATGTCGTCCGCGCTCTTCATGATCCGCGACGGGCAGTTGCCGGGCGACCGCATCTCGATCGTCGAGCGGTTGCCGCTGCCGGGCGGTGCCCTCGACGGCATCAAGCGCCCCGAGAAGGGCTTCGTCATCCGCGGCGGCCGCGAGATGGAGGACCACATGGAGTGCCTGTGGGACGCCTTCCGCACCGTGCCCTCGCTCGAGATCGAGGGCGCGAGCGTGCTCGACGAGTTCTACTGGCTCAACAAGGACGACCCGAACTTCTCGCTCTGCCGCGTGACCGAAGCCCAGGGGCAGGACGCGCACACGAACAATCTCTTCGGCCTCGACGACGCCGCGCAGAAGGACATCGTGCGGGTGTTCCTCGCGACGCGCGAGGAGATGGAGGACAAGCGCATCGACGAGGTGTTCTCGAAGGACTTCCTGGGCAGCAACTTCTGGCTCTACTGGCGCACGATGTTCGCCTTCGAGGAGTGGCACTCGGCGCTCGAGATGAAGCTCTACATCCACCGCTTCGTGCACCACATCGGGGGCCTGCCCGACCTGTCGGCGCTCAAGTTCACGAAGTACAACCAGTACGAGTCGCTCGTGCTTCCGTTGTACCGGTGGCTGCTCGACCAGGGCGTGACCTTCCACTTCGACACGCAGGTCACCGACATCGACTTCGCGTTCGACGGCGACGGCGACGGTCAGGGCGCGGATGTCTCGAAGCGGGCCACGCGCATCCACTGGGTGCAGGACGGGGTCCGCGGCGGCGTCGATCTCGGGCCCGACGACCTCGTGCTCGCGACCATCGGCGGCCTCACCGAGAATTCCGACGAGGGCGACCAGCACACCCCGGCGAAGCTCGACGAGTCGCCCGCCGCGGGGTGGGCGCTCTGGCAGAACATCGCGGCGAAGCATCCCTCGTTCGGCCGGCCCGAGGTCTTCTGCGGCGACATCCAGAAGACCAAATGGGAGTCGGCCACGGTCACGACGCTCGACGCCCGCATTCCCGCCTACATCGAGAAGATCGCGCAGCGCGACCCGTTCAGCGGCAAGGTCGTCACGGGCGGCATCGTCACCGCGCGCGACTCGTCGTGGCTCATGAGCTGGACGGTCAACCGCCAGCCGCACTTCAAGATGCAACCCGCCGACCAGATCGTGGTGTGGGTCTACGGACTCTTCGTCGACGTGCCGGGCGACTACACGGGCAAGACCCTGCAGGAGTCGACGGGCGAGGAGATCACCCGCGAGTGGCTCTACCACCTCGGCGTGCCGGTCGACGAGATCGACGAGCTGGCGGCGAACGCCGCGACGGCGGTGCCGGTCATGATGCCGTACGTCACGAGCTTCTTCATGCCGCGCAAGGCCGGCGACCGTCCCGACGTGGTGCCCGCCGGTGCGCAGAACTTCGCGTTCATCGGGCAGTTCGCCGAGACGACCCGCGACTGCATCTTCACGACCGAGTACTCGGTGCGCACGGGCATGGAGGCGGCGTACCGGCTCCTCGGCATCGACCGCGGCGTGCCCGAGGTGTTCGGGTCGACGTACGACGTGCGGCACCTGCTGAAGGCGACGAGCCGACTTCGCGACGGCGAGGAGGTCGCGCTTCCCGGTCCGGCGTTCCTGCGCGAGCGGCTGTTCGCGCGGCTCGACGGCACGCAGGTGGGCGAGCTGCTGACCGACTTCAGGCTCATTCCCGAGCATGGCGGCACGGTGGTGCGCGAGCGGGCCGACGACGCGGTCGAGTGAGCCAGGGGGCATCCGGTCGTCAGCAGGCGATCGGATGCCCCGTCACGAACTCCGCCCGGTTCAGGCCGCTTCGGGCTCTGTCGGCGAGGCTCCTTCGGCGAGGCTCATTCGGCGAGGCTCCGCCGGGCCGCGGAATTCCGCCGCATGAAAGAATTACGGATTCTTCACGCCTTTCAGGTCGGAAAGACGGCTCGATTCGGCTCGGAGCGATCTACGCTGAGGCCAGCACCACCCGGTACCCAGCCCGACTCTTCCGCATAACGAAATGTAACTTTCACATTGAGGAAATAGCTCGGGCGGCCCTACAGTGGTGTCGACACGCAGCACCGTCGCCGCAAACCCGGACTCCCCCAAACGCGACGAGGGTCGCTGCGTCGAGGCCGCCGCGACCGCGCGGTCGCCTCCACGAACGCACACGCAGAGGAGCACCGCATGACGCGCATCGGGGTCGTCACCGAGCAACCGCCCGAGACCAGGGTCGCCGCAACGCCGGCGACCGTGAAGCAGCTGATCTCCCTCGGCTACGAGGTCGCCGTCGAGGCGGGGGCCGGTGCCGCCTCCGCGTTCCCCGACGAGGCGTACCGCGATGCGGGCGCGGCGATCGTCGGCACGGCCGCCGAGGCGCTCGCCTCGAACCTCGTGCTGAAGGTCAACGCCCCGACCGACGCCGAGATCGCGGAGCTCGCCCCGGGCACGACGATCGTGGGCCTGCTCGCCCCCGCCTTCAACCCCGAACTGCTCGAGCGGCTCGCCGAGCGCGGCGTCACGGCGCTCGCCATGGACGCCGTGCCGCGCATCTCGCGCGCGCAGTCGATGGACGTGCTGAGCTCGATGGCGAACATCGCGGGCTACCGCGCCGTGGTCGAGGCCGCGCACGAGTTCGGCCGCTTCTTCACGGGCCAGGTGACCGCGGCCGGCAAGGTGCCGCCCGCGAAGGTGCTCGTCGCGGGCGCCGGCGTCGCCGGGCTCGCCGCGATCGGCGCGGCCTCGAGCCTCGGCGCGATCGTGCGGGCGACCGACCCCCGGCCCGAGGTCGCCGACCAGGTGCGCTCGATCGGCGGCGAGTACCTGAAGGTCGAGGTCGAGGTCGAGCAGTCGACCGACGGCTACGCGAAGGCCACGAGCGAGGCGTACGACCGTCGCGCGGCCGAGATCTACTCGGAGCAGGCGGCCGACGTCGACCTGATCATCACGACCGCGCTCATCCCGGGGCGCCCGGCGCCGAAGCTCATCACCGCGGCCGACGTCGCGAGCATGAAGTCGGGCAGCGTCATCGTCGACATGGCCGCCGGCATGGGCGGCAACGTCGACGGCTCGGTCGCGGGCGAGAAGATCGTCACCCCGAACGGCGTGACCATCCTCGGCTACACCGACCTCGCATCGCGCCTGCCCACCCAGGCCTCGCAGCTCTACGGCACGAACGTCGTCAACCTCGTCAAGCTGCTCACGCCCGGCAAGGACGGCGAGCTCGAGCTCGACTTCGACGACATCGTGCAGCGCTCGGTCACCGTCGCTCGCGACGGCGCGGTCACCTGGCCGCCGCCGCCGGTCCAGGTCTCCGCCGCGCCCGCCGCCGCGGCATCCGGCCGATCGAGCGCGACGGATGCTGCGACCGCACCTGAACCGAAGAAGCCGATGTCGCCCGTGAAGAAGGTGGTGCTCGTCGCCGTCGGAATCGCCGCGCTCTTCGCCGTCAATGCGATCGCGCCACCACCCCTGCCGCAGCACTTCACGGTGCTCGTGCTCTCGGTGGTCGTCGGCTTCTACGTCATCGGCAAGGTGGCGCACGCGCTGCACACGCCGCTCATGAGTGTGACCAACGCGATCTCGGGCATCATCGTGGTCGGCGCGATGGTGCAGATCACGAGCGACGTGCTCGTCGTGCAGATCCTCGCCGGCATCGCCGTGCTGCTCGCCAGCATCAACATCTTCGGCGGCTTCGCCGTGACCCGACGCATGCTCGCGATGTTCGCCGCGGGCAGGACTGGAGCCGACCGTGGCTGAGACGACCTCCCTGCTGACCCCGGCCTCGGTCGCCGGAGCCGCGTACATCGTCGCGGCACTGCTGTTCATCATGAGCCTCGCGGGGCTCAGCAAGCACGAAACCGCCAAGGCGGGTGTCAGCTACGGCATCGCCGGCATGACGATCGCCCTCGTCGCCACCGTGTACGCGACCTTCGCGGACGCCTGGGGAACACCGACCGTGACGACCGGGCTCACCCTGCTGGTCATCGCCGTCATCGTCGGCGCAGCGATCGGTCTCTGGCGGGCGCGCGTCGTCGCCATGACCGGCATGCCCGAGCTGATCGCCCTGCTGCACAGCTTCGTCGGCCTCGCCGCGGTGCTCGTCGGCTGGAACGGCGCCCTCGAGGAGACCGGCATGAGCGGTGCCCTCCTCGACATCCACCACGCCGAGGTCTTCATCGGCGTCTTCATCGGCGCGGTCACGTTCACCGGCTCGATCGTCGCGTTCCTCAAGCTCTCGGCGCGCATGAAGTCGGCACCGCTGATGCTGCCGGGAAAGAACGTGCTCAACCTCGGCGCGCTCATCGCCTTCGTCGTGCTCACGGTCTGGTACGTGATCACGCCCGAACTGTGGCTCCTCGTCGTCGTGACGGCGCTCGCCCTCGCGCTCGGCTGGCACCTCGTGGCATCCATCGGCGGCGGCGACATGCCGGTCGTCATCTCGATGCTGAACAGCTACTCGGGCTGGGCGGCGGCCGCGGCCGGCTTCCTGCTGAACAACGACCTGCTCATTGTCACCGGTGCGCTCGTCGGCTCGTCGGGTGCGTACCTCTCGTACATCATGTGCAAGGCGATGAACCGCTCGTTCATCTCGGTGATCGCGGGCGGCTTCGGCATCGCCGCGCCGACCTCGTCGGGCGAGGCCGAGGGCGAAGCCCGAGAGATCAACATCGAGGATGCCGCGGAGCTGCTGCGCGACGCCTCGTCGGTGATCATCACCCCCGGCTACGGCATGGCGGTGGCGCAGGCGCAGTATCCGGTCGCCGAGCTCACGAGCCGGCTGCGCGAGCGAGGGGTGCGGGTGCGATTCGGCATCCACCCCGTCGCCGGGCGCCTGCCTGGGCACATGAACGTGCTGCTCGCCGAGGCGAAGGTGCCGTACGACATCGTCGAGGAGATGGACGAGATCAACGACGACTTCCCCGAGACGACGGTCGTGCTCGTGATCGGCGCGAACGACACCGTGAACCCGGCCGCAGCCGAAGACCCGGGCAGCCCCATCGCCGGCATGCCGGTGCTGAAGGTGTGGGAGGCGAAGAACGTCGTCGTCTTCAAGCGCTCGATGGCCTCGGGGTACGCCGGCGTCGCGAACCCGCTGTTCACCCGCGACAACGCGCAGATGCTCTTCGGCGACGCGAAGCAGCGCGTGGAGGACCTGCTCCGGGTGCTGTAGCCCCCGCTGGTCGAGTAGCGAGCGAAGAAGGAGCACGAGTATCGAGACCCTCGCAACCGGTCTCGATACGCTCCTTCGCCGCTACTCGACCACCAGGTTCGGCGCGGGAACGTAGGATGGATCGGTAACCCCCTCCGATGTGAAAGAGGTCGCCGTGGCCACCGCCCGCGATGCATCCCCGGAGCGCCCGCAGTACTGGGTCGTCCCGGTCGTCCGCGGACTCCTCGCGGTCGTCCCCGCCGTGGTCATCACCTTCTCGCCGAACCACGCGCCCGAGCTCGGGCTGCTCGTGTTCGGCATCTGGGCGGTCGTCTCGGGCCTCGTCGTCGGGGCGCTGTCGTTGCGGTTGCTGGTCGGCCGGGGCATCCGCTCGCTCGTCGCGATCAATGCGGTCGTCACCGTCGTCGCCGGTCTGCTCGCCCTCTCCGTGCCGGGCGGGCTGCCGTTCATGCTCTACCTCGTGAGCGTCTGGGCGGCCGTCACGGGCTTCGTCGAGCTCTACGCGGGCCTTCGCTCGCGCGGCCGCACCGCCGCGGCCCGCGATTGGACCGCCGTCGGCGCCTTCACCGCGATTCTCGCGATCGTGTTCCTCCTCCTCCCGCCCGACGCCGTCACCGCGGTCGGCCTGCTCGGCGGCTATCTCGTGATCCTCGGGGTGTTCCTCGTGATCGGCGGCCTCTCGCTGAAGTGGGCCGCGAACCAGACCGCCGACGGCCCCGCCGCGGCAGGAGCGGAGCAGCAGTCGTGACCCAGTCCCCCGGTGAGTACCGGCCGAGCCGGCAAGACAGGCTCCGCCCGGCCGAGTACCTCGGCGGCGCCGCGATCGCCGCGATCTTCGTCGGCGTGATCTGCCTCGTCGCCACCCGCGACTGGACGATCACCCTCATCGGCACCGGTGGCGTCTTCATCGTCGTGCTCGTCGTGCTCGCGCTGCTGCAGATGGCGATCAAGCCGAACGCCGACGAGCGGGCCGAACTCGGCGAGGGCGAGGCAGGGCCCGACGAGCCGGCCGCACCGCAGGGCCCGACCCGGCACTGAGCCCCGCCTCACCGACTCGCGGCCGGGGTGACTCGCGACCCGCGCGACCCGCGCGAGTCGCACGACGATTCTCGTGACACGCGGACGGCCGACGGCGTGTCGTGCCGATGGCACTGCGACTCGGCACGAGCTGGGTCGACCCGCTGACCTACAGCCGGTCGACGAGCTCGTCGGCGATGCCGACGTACGAGGCCGGGGTGAGGGCGAGGAGGCGGGCCTTCGCCTCGTCGCCGATCTCGAGCCCCTCGACGAATGCGGCGAGGTCGGCGGCGCCGACGCGCTTGCCGCGCGTCAACTCCTTGAGCAGCGCGTACGGGTCGCTGATCGTCGAGCGGCCCGCGACGACCTCGGCCCGGATCACCGTTTGGATCGCCTCGCCGAGCACCTCCCAGTTGTGGTCGAGGTCGCTGAGCAGCAGCGCCCGGTCGAGGTCGATCTCGCCGAGCCCGCGCTGGATGTTGTCGAGCGCGAGCATCGAGTGACCGAAGCCGACGCCGATGTTGCGCTGCGCCGACGAGTCGGTGAGGTCGCGCTGGAGGCGGCTGGTCACCAGCGTCGCGGAGAGCGAGTCGAGCAGTGCGCTCGAGAGCTCGAGGTTCGCCTCGGCGTTCTCGAAGCGGATCGGGTTGACCTTGTGCGGCATCGTCGACGAGCCGGTCGCGCCGGCGGCGGGGATCTGCCGGAAGTAGCCGAGCGAGATGTAGGTCCAGATGTCGGTCGCGAGGTTGTGCAGCACCCGGTTCGCGTGCGAGATCTTGCCGTAGAGCTCGGCCTGCCAGTCGTGCGACTCGATCTGGGTGGTGAGCGGGTTCCAGGTGAGACCGAGCGACTCGACGAACTCCTGAGAAACCTCCGGCCACGTGACATCCGGGGCGGCGACGACGTGCGCCGAGAAGGTGCCGGTCGCACCCGAGAACTTGCCGAGGTACTCGGTGGCCTCGATCTGCGAAGCGATGCGCGAGAGGCGGTAGACGAAGACCGCGAGCTCCTTGCCCATGGTCGACGGCGTCGCGGGCTGGCCGTGCGTGCGGCTGAGCATCGAGGCATCCCGGTGCTCGATCGCCAGCGCCCGAAGCGTGTCGATCACCGCGCGGTACTTCGGAAGCCAGACCTGCTGCACGGCGTCGCGCACGGTGATGGCGTACGAGAGGTTGTTGATGTCTTCACTCGTGCAGGCGAAGTGCGTCAGCTCTGAGATCGCGTCGAGTCCGAGGTCGGTGAGGCGGCGGCGCACGTAGTACTCGACGGCCTTGACGTCGTGCCGGGTCGTCGCCTCGAGGGCCGCGAGCTCGTCGATGTCGGCCTGGCCGAAGTCGGTGACGACCGAACGCAGGCGCAGCTGCTGCTGCTCGGTCAGCGGCGACGAGCCGAAGAAGCCGCGGTCGGTCTGGGCGATGAGCCACTCGACCTCGACGTGCACGCGCGCCCGATTCAGGCCCGCCTCTGAGAGGTGCTCGCCGAGCTCGCCGACCGCCGAACGGTACCGGCCGTCGAGGGGGCTGAGCGGCTGGGGAGGCAGCGAAGTCATCGGATTCCTTGTCTGAGAGCGGGTGCGAGTTGGCGGAAGAGCGCCTGGGTCGACCGTTCAATCATCTCAAGGACTCGATCGAACATTCCCGCATCGGAGTAATAGGGGTCGGGCACGTCCTGCAGACTCGCGAGCTCGGGCTCGAATTCGAGGAGCAGGCGCACCTTGTGCTGCTCCTCCACGCCGGTCGCCCAATTGCGGAGGATCCGTGCCTGACCGCGGTCGAACGCGACCACGAGGTCCAAGTCGGGGAAGTCGCCCGCGTCGAACTGCCGGGCGCGATGATGCGTGCCGTCGTAGCCGGCCCGCGCGAGCGCCTCCACGGTGCGCTGGTCGGCGGGTTCGCCGACGTGCCAGTCGCCGGTCGCGGCCGACTCGATCGCGAGCGCGCCGCCGAGCCCCGCCCGTTCGGCGAGGGAGCGCAGCACCACCTCGGCCATCGGAGACCGGCAGATGTTGCCGGTGCACACGAAGGCGACCCGGAAGGGCTGCGCGGCGTCCCCAGCGGGTTCCGCTCGCGTCATGGGTTCCATTGTGGAGGAGATGGCGGATTTGCACAGCAGGGAACTGGGCGGCATCCACTGACGCACCGGATGTCTCGCGCGAATGCGGGCGCCAAACGTCCTGAAAACGAAAAACTGATTCCGCACAACAGAAAATCCTTGACGACGGTCGGCGGTCGTCCTACGCTGATCGCCACGTGGATCCCGTCGACCCGCGTCCCTGGAGCAGCTGCCAGGGCATCAACGAGCGATCAACGCTCGACGACGCCCGGGAGGCCCCATGACGCTCGCACGACCATTCGACGACGGTCCGCTCTGGATAGCGAATCCGCTCGGAATCACGACCGGCACCGAGGCGAGCGGAGAGCCGGCGGCCGACGCCCGCGGCGGCATCGTCGTCGACGGCGGCCGCATCGTCGAACTCGTCGCCCACGGGGCGACCCCGGTGACACCGGGCGCCGCCGCCCGCCGCTTCGACGCGAGCCGTCACGTCGTCACGCCCGGCTTCGTCAACACCCACCACCACTTCTCCCAGACCCTCACCCGAGCCTGGGGGCCGGTCGCGAACGCCCCGCTGTTCCCCTGGTTGCAGCGGCTCTACCCGGTGTGGGCGCGTCTGGACGAGCGGTCGCTGCGGCTCGCGGTCGACGTCGCGCTCGCCGAACTGCTGCTCTCGGGGTGCACGACGGCGGCCGACCACCACTACGTCTTCCCCGACGGCCTCGAGCACGGCATCGACATCGAGGTGGAGGCGGTGCGGGCGATGGGCATGCGTGCCACCCTCACGCGCGGCTCCATGACGCTCGGCGAGAAGGACGGCGGGCTGCCGCCGCAGTCGACCGTGCAGGACCACGAGGTGATCCTCGAAGACAGCCGCCGCGTGATCGAGGCGTACCACGAGCGCGGTGACGGCGCGCAGATCCAGATCGCGCTCGCCCCCTGCTCACCGTTCTCGGTGACCCGCGAGCTCATGTCGGACACCGCCGAGCTCGCGCGCGAACAGGACGTCCGCCTGCACACCCACCTCGGCGAGACGATCGACGAGGAGCGGTTCTGCCTCGAGATGTTCGGGCAGCGCCCGGTCGACTACCTCGAGAGCGTCGGCTGGCTCAGCGACCGGAGCTGGCTCGGTCACGGAATCCACTTCAGCGACGACGAGATCGCCCGGCTCGGCGCCGCTGGCACGGGGGTCGCGCACTGCCCGAGCTCGAACATGCGGCTCGCCTCGGGCAGCGCTCGCGTGCTCGAGCTCGAGGCGGCCGGGTCGCCGGTCGGCATCGGCGTCGACGGCTCCGCGTCGAACGACCGTTCGTCGATAATCGTCGAGGCACGGCAGGCACTCCTGCTGCAGCGGCTGCAGTACGGCGCGGATGTCCCGGTCGAACGTGCGCTCGGCTGGGCGACCTCAGGCTCGGCCGCCGTGCTCGGGCGGCGCGACATCGGGCGTATCGAGGTCGGCGCGCAGGCCGATCTCGCCCTCTTCACCCTCGACGACCTCCGCTTCTCGGGGGCGCATGATCCGGTCGCTGCGCTGCTGCTCTGCGGCGCGGAGAAGGCCGACCGCGTCATGGTCGCGGGGCGCTGGCGCGTCGTGGACGGCCGGGTCGAGGGCCTCGACGTCGAACAGCTCATCGCCCACCACAGCGAGGCCGCAAGACGGCTCGTCAACGGGTAGCGAACAAGGACCAGCACCGCAGAGAACACCGCACCACCAGCACGGCACACGCACAACGTCCGGACATCGAAGTCCAGATCGGACACCGACGTCCACAGAGAGGAAGCCATGCCACACAAGAAGACACGGAAGACCACGGCGGCCGGAGCGCCGGGAACCGCCCTGCGGCCCGAAGACGAGCGCCTGCCGTTCTGGAGCCAGTTCACCTTCGGGCTTCAGCACGTGCTCACGATGTACGGCGGCATCATCGCTCCCCCGCTCGTGGTGGGCGGTGCGGCCGGCCTCTCGGGCGCGGAGATCGGGCTCCTCATCACCGCCTGCCTCTTCGTCGGAGGCGCCGCGACGATCCTGCAGACGATCGGCATTCCGTTCTTCGGCGCGCAGTTGCCGCTGGTCCAGGGCGTCTCCTTCTCGGGCGTCGCGACGATGATCGCGATCGTCGAGACGCAGGGCGGCGGTCACGCCGGCATCCAGGCGATCTTCGGCGCGGTCATCGCGGCATCGGTCATCGGGTTCCTCATCACCCCGCTGTTCTCGAAGATCATCAGGTTCTTCCCGCCGGTGGTCACGGGCACGGTCATCACGACCATCGGCCTCACGCTGATGCCGGTCGCGGCGAGCTGGGTCATGGGCGGAGACTCCTCGGCGCCCGACTTCGGCTCGGCCCCGAACCTCGGTCTCGCCGCGGCGACGCTCGCCGCAGTGCTGCTGCTCAGCAAGGTCGGCAACGAGGCGGTCTCGCGCCTGTCGATCCTCCTCGCCATGGTGGTGGGAACGGTGATCTCGGCGTTCACCGGGCAGGCCGACTTCTCGTCGGTCGGCGAGGGCGAGATCTTCGCCTTCCCGACCCCGTTCGCGTTCGGCATGCCCGTCTTCGACGTCGCCGCGATCATCTCGATGCTCATCGTCATCCTCGTGACGCTCACCGAGACCTCGGCCGACCTCATCGCGGTCGGAGAGATCGTGAAGACCAAGGTCGACAGCAAGCGCATCGGCAACGGGCTTCGCGCCGACATGATCTCGTCGGCGATCGCCCCGATCTTCAACTCGTTCACGCAGAGCGCATTCGCCCAGAACGTGGGCCTCGTCGCGATCACAGGGGTCAAGAGCCGCTTCGTCGTCGCCGCCGGCGGTGGCATCCTGGTCATCCTCGGCCTGCTGCCCGTGCTCGGCCGCATCGTCGCCGCCGTTCCGCCGCCCGTGCTCGGCGGCGCCGGCATCGTGCTGTTCGGAACCGTCGCAGCCAGTGGCATCCGCACCCTCGCGTCGGTCGACTACCGCGGCAACATGAACCTCGTGATCGTCGCGACCTCGCTCGGCTTCGGCATGCTGCCGATCGTCGCGCCGGCGATCTACGACGACTTCCCGGCCTGGTTCGTCACCATCTTCCACTCGGGCATCAGCTCGGCGGCGATCATGGCGATCCTGCTCAACCTGCTCTTCAACCACCTGAAGCTCGGCAACTCGAAGAACCCCTCGGTGTTCGCCGCCGGAGCCGAGGCGCGGACCGTCACCGCGGAGCAGTTCGCCGCGCTGCGCGACGGCGACGTGGTGCGCGAGGGGGCGCTGATCGACTGCGACGGCAACCCGGTCACCATCACGGGCTCGATCGCGGCGATCGATCCCCCGCACGACCAGGCTCGTCATTAGGCTTGGCTGGTGACCGTCGAACGCTCCGAGACCGAGGCGAAGCGGTGACGGATGCTCCGGAGCCCGACCTCCACGTCGACGTCGGCCTCGTCGCGCGGTTGCTCGAGAGCCAGCATCCCGATCTCAGGGATCGGCCGCTGAGCCTCGTGGACAACGGCTGGGACAACGCGATCTACCGGCTCGGCGATGATCTCTCGGTGCGACTCCCCCGGCGGCGCGTCGCGGCCCCGCTCATCCTCAATGAGCAACGGTGGCTGCCGGCGCTCGCCGGGGGCCTGCCGGTCGCCGTGCCGGCGCCGGTGCGCGTGGGGCTCCCGGCGCCCGAGCTCGGCTACGACGCCCCGTGGAGCATCGTGCCCTGGTTCGACGGGGTGAACGCGGCGACCCGTTCCCCCGTGGAGCGCGCAGCGTTCGCCCCGGCCCTCGCCGCCTTCGTCCACGCACTGCACACCCCGGCCCCCGCGAATGCTCCGCACAACCCCTTCCGGGGCGTCCCGCTCGCCGCGCGCGACGGCTCGGTGCGCGAACGCCTCGCACGAGGTCGGATCGAAGCCGTGCTCGGCGAAGGTGCCGCGGGCCTCCGCTCGGTCTGGGAGGACGCCCTCGGGGCGCCTGCGTGGAGCGGCCCGCCGGTGTGGCTGCACGGCGACCTGCATCCGGGCAACCTCGTGCTCGAGACATCCGGAGCCCTCGCCGCCGTGATCGACTTCGGCGACCTCACCGCAGGCGACCCCGCGACCGACCTCGCGACGGCATGGCTGAGCTTCGAAGCCGCAGGGCGGGCGGTTTTCGTGCGCGAACTCGAGCACCGCGGGCGCGTCGATGCCGCGAGCTGGCGTCGCGCGCGCGGGTGGGTCGTCGTCTGGGGCAGCGCGGTCGTCGACGCGCTCGACGGCGCGGGGCCGATCGCACGGCTCGGCCGAACCGCCCTCGAGCAGGTGCTCGCCGACTGAGGCCGGTGCACCCGACCGGTCGTTCCACAACCCGGAAGCGTCGCAGTCCGCGTGCGGATCGACGCGCGAGGGCCACGAATCGTCCACGCTCCCGCCCCCTGCTCAGACGGGTCCGGCACAGAGAGCCACAACGTCCTCCATGTGGACTGCGACAGGCGAGCGGTCGGGATGATCTGGCTCGGCCCCCACCCTCGTGAGGTGGACGGCGTCTGGTGGGCCTGGGGCATCGAGATCGACGAGACCGCGCGAGGGCGCGGATTCGGGCGCGCAGCGATGCGCCTTGCTGAAGACTACGTCGCGACCCGCGGTGGCCATGAACTCGCGCTGGACGTCTTCGGTTTCAACACCAGGTCTCGCGCTCTCTGCCAATCACTCGGGTACCAGATCACCGCCGTGCAGTGGCTTGACCGCGACGAACTCCGCGATGAGCGTGTTGACCTTACCGGGGACGAGCATTATTCGAATTCGTCCTATTCGTCCCGGACAAGCGTTCGCAGAGCCGGGTATACACCCCATGCGGCGTTCGTCTGTGCCGCGTGGTGGAGGGCGGTTCCGACGCTGATGCCGACGACGTCGGCAACGACACTCGCTGGAATTTCTTGAACGAGTTGGTCGATCCTGGTGCGCTTCATATCGCGGGGTTGGATGCCGAGCGCCGTGAGCTGCAGGCGCACATTTGCCTCGCTTGTGTGGTGCTGTGGCATGTTCCCCTCGAAGAGCCATTCCGACTCGGCCACAAGGAAGACCCGCCGATCATTCCGCGTCGCGAGGTGACGACGGAGCAAGTCGGCGATTGGAAGCGGAAGCACAATCGGAGTCTTTCCGAAAGTGATGCGCATGGTCGCCCCCTCCTCGACGATATCTGCCTGGCGCATGCGAACACAGTTCATCAACGGCTGTGCGAATACCAAGACGAAGAGCCCAATGATGCGAATCGGCAACGCTAATGACTCGTCGTCGACGAGGCGATCGATCTTGTTCCAGACGATCTCTTCCGGGATGAGCGGGCGCGGTGGAGCAGCGCGGCCAATAGTTACGTCGATGTGACCGGTTAGGCGGTGGCGAGCAGACCAGCGGATGAACGTGGCGACGACCTTGTGCGGATCGCGATGGGCAAGGAAGTGATCGACTGCCGCCTGGTCGAGCGTTGACAGTGACCGTCCATGCGCGTCAAGCCACGCCAGCAGCTCCGCGATCCTCCGCAGCTCGGCGCGGCGCATGTTTGCGGCACCCGTCGTCAACGGGGTGCTCGCTGAGCGTTGTCGGAGTTTCCGCAGCACCTCCCAGTTGAAATACCTGGTCATGATCGATGCGTGCTCGACGGCCAAGCTTGCAAAGAGGCGGGCGGCGTAAAGTTCGAGGTCATTGAGCCAGACATCGATTGTCGGCAGCGTTCCGGCGCTCATCAGCATCCGCCGGAAGTAACGGACACGCGTCGACTCGGGCAGGTCGTTCAGTGTTTGGTGGCTGATCGGCGCTCGTCCTGTGGCCATAGCTCTGAGCGTGATTCCGATGGAGTCTCGGCGCAGCCAGCGTGTTGCTGAGCGGGGGTCTCGGGCGGTCAGGAGATACTCCTGCAGGCTAGCGAGTCCGGGATGGATCTGACCAGAATCATCGCCGAGCAGATCCTGAAGTCGGTTAGCGAGTCGGCAGGTTCCGCACTGGGAGCCTGTGAGCTGGTTTTCGCTGCCGCAGGTCGTGCACCCGAAGCGCTGCGGCTCGCCCGCGCATGTGGCGCAGACGACTCGTCGCGACGAGTCGTGGAATGCGAGGACCTTGGGCTGCTCACAGCCTGGGCAGATGCGTGGGTGGCGCCTCAGCCTCGAGTAGCACGCGTTGCAGATGCGCTGATCGAGGAACTCGTAGCGGGCTACCACGTCTCTGCCGCACGAGTCACAGCCGAGCTGCGCGCGGCGACTCATGACCCGGCGTCCATCACTCTGTCGGGCGGTGAAGTTTTGCCGGCATCGGTCGCAGAGTCCCGACCGCCGGACCGCTTGGCATGCGACCTGAACTCGAGGCTCGACGCGGTTCCGCGTGAGCGACGCGTACTTCGATCAAGTCGGTCGGTGTGCAGCTGAGGATTCGACACAGCGCAGCCAACACCTCGACATTGAGCCGCTCCGGGACTTTGGTCACCAGTCGGAAGATCTGCTCCCGCGACAACTGCACGCCCTGTGCCCGCAACGGTTCGATGAGGTCGGTCGTCTGGAACATCCCGGCCGCGGCCATCAGCTGTCGAAGGTGCCATGTGATCGGGGCATCACGGTCGGGGTTCGGCATCAGGTCCTCCATAGATGCGAGCGAGCGCTCTAGTGATCATTCTGTTCTTGAAGTCGTCGCCCACCGACGTGTAGATCGCGGTAGTCGAGGCATAGGCGTGCCCGACCTGATCCTGGACGAACTTCTCCGTGTATCCCCACTCAATGAGGTTGGTGACGTAGGTGTGGCGGAGGGCGTGCACGCTGAGTTCCGACGGCAGCCCAAGCTCTTCCCGGATAGCCGCGAAGCGCTGATCGATGTACCGCAGCGAAACTCGGCTCCCTCGCTCGGTCGGCCATAGTGGCCCGCCGGGCGTGTCAGTGAACCGTGGGCGCGCCAGATCAACCCATTGAGCGAGCCCCTCTACGACCCAGTCGAACTCGGGGAGCGTCAGGACGGTGCGTCGGCGTGGCCCGGATCCATGGGATCCTTTCCCCCAGCGCACCTCCACGGCACCGAACCGTCCGAATCTCGGAGCCTGCCCGTTCCGTCGCAAGTCGGCGATGTCCAGCCCCGCCGCCTCGGCACGACGCAGCCCGTACGCGTAGATGGTCTTGAAGATCTGAGCGTCGCGCAACGCGGCGAGGGCCCCCTTCCGACCCTGCTGAACGATCGCCTCTACGCGCGCATCAGTCGCGCTGAAGAATTGCTCCAGTTCGTCGTACGTCAGCGCCCGGCGAGTCGGTCGGCCCTCATAGTCAGCGAGATGTGCGACGGTATTCCACTCGTGACAGACCTGCTGCGGAATCGACCCGAAGCGCTGCTCGCACTCGGGCATCCATTCGTACCGCGCGTCGGTGAGGTAGTCGCAGAAGAGCCGAATGATCGCGTGGTACCCGCGAATGGTCGACTTCGCCGCTGGACGCGGCCCTGAGATCGCATGGACCGTGAAATCCTCGAGGTCACCCGGCGACCATTCCCACGGATACCGTCCGGCGAACTCCCCGAACCGCCGGATTACAAGGACCCGACTCCAGACGGTACTTTCAGCGAGCCCGCGACTCGCCTGCTGGTCGCCCCAGCCAGCCACCATCGCGTCGAACACGAAGCGCCCCTCATCGAGTGCGCGCACGTTGCCGATGAGTCGCAGCGCCGATGCGCCGCCACCAGATTCTTTGGCCACTTGATTACTATTGCATTAACTGCAACATTGTTGCAGCCCGACGTTATCTGGCGCTCGGCCTGTCGGGCGTGCCGAAGTAGGCGCCCGACTCGAAGGTGGGCGCCCGCGCGGAGCCTGTGCAGGCACAATCGACCATCCAATCAAAGACAAGGCTTGGCCACAGTCGGCGGAAATGGCGACTTGCCAGACAGAGGCCGTTCTATGAGCCTCGGTAGGCGGTCAGCGGTTTGCTGAGAGTCCCCCTCGCACAACGAAAGGGATAAGTATGTTCCGATTCATACAACACGCAGCCGCGCGCTCCACGAAGGGCAAGCTCGTCGTGATTGGCCTTGTCGCAGGCGCGATCGTAGGCCTTACCGCAACGCCAGCCACAGCGGCGGAACTGAGTCCCACGGCTTCGCCAGAACCAGAATTCACGCTTGATTCCATAGACACCGCGGTCGCCGCGTCAGGCCACCTGCGGGCCCCCGCGCCGAGCGGGTTGGAGGCAGCCCTGACGACAGCGGTGAGCACGAAAGGAACTGAGGCTTTCGTCGATCGGTCGCTGGCGTTTGCCGAGAATCCTTCATCCCACGCACTCTCGGCCGTAGGCAAGGGGTTCGTCGACCTCTCGTGGGCGGCGATCCCCGGCAACGATGGGTACGTCGTCTTCCGCGATGGTGAGCAACTGACGACGACGGATACCACTTCATTCCGTGATCTCGGTGCATCGGGTTCGGCTCACGAATATCGAATCTCCACATCGGCCCCGAAGTCGCAGTCGGACTGGCGCCCAGATGAGATCGAGGCCGTGAATGCTGGCTCTGAGGCCCCGCGGACGGGTTACAACTGGGTTCTCTTCACCCAAGCTCTGGACCCCGGTAGGAAGATCACGGATGTCGCCGCGTCGACCTTGGCTCAGACCCTCGCAACCGGCGCGTCACGCATTCTGTGGTCGACGTTTATCGCGTCTCAGTACGTCGATGCGCCGCCAGTTGGATGTGAGTACGGTAGTGGGTATCGCTTCAAGGGCGACAATCGCTCGTGGATTGTCCCTGGCCAATTCACCCCAGGCCCCTATCGGGTGTACACGAAGGCGTATGTTTGGTGGTCACACGGACCCGGATCGCAGATGGTTGGGACTGATGCTGGCATCAGCGCCACGCACGTGGTGAACAGCGCGGGGACAACCGTGGCCTCTAGGACCGCCACCGACTGGTCAGCGCAGACACTCCAGATGTCGACCGAGAACCAGGTGTCGATGGACATCCGCACCAACTTCCAGGCTCGTAACCCGTTCTGCATCACCGGAGCAATCGCCGGAAACTACAATGCGACGCTGACGAGGGCGGGGTCCTATGCCATTGGTGGTGAGCACCGCGGCGCGCCGAACCATGAGATCTATGTCTATGCGGAAACGGGTCTGGGATCCGGTCCTATCAGCACACCGTCGACCGCCTATCGGCGAGCGGTGGTCGACTTCAATTGCCTCATTGGCGCCGCCTGCCCGCTCCAGACGATCATCGCCCAGGGTAGCTATTGAACCAGCACGCCCGTGATCAGGAACTGCGGTGGCAAACGTTCACCGCGCTGCTCCTGATCACGGGCGGCACAGCGCTAGGCGCATGGTTCGCCTGGCCGCCAGTTGGGTCCGCGTTGATGGCGATCGCCGGCGGGAGTCAGGTGTATGTCCAGCCGGAGAAGATCCTCGGGCTATGGATCACCCCGTTCACGTTGTGGTGCGTCAGCCTTACCGCCCTACTCCTGGCGTCGCTCCTTCTTGCTCTCCGACCTCGGCGCATCCTGTCCATCGCCGGACTTGCCTTCGTCGCCGCGATCGGAGCCAACATCGCCGCAGCGGTTCTCTTGTCGTTGGTTGGGGTGTCCGCGACCTTCTACAGCGCATGGGTCGTCATCTTCACTGGATTCCCGCTGGTCGCAGCAGCAGCGGCAGCTCTTACCTCATACGTGCTGCAAAACCGGATCGCTCGTCGGCATCACCGCACGCCATGACGACAATCGACCATGTCAGCGAGCCGCGGGGTGAGCATTGATATCTGCCGCAAGGGGCCGGGCAGCCTGAAGCGCCGCCTGCATGAGGATGGGAGCGGGATCCGTGCTGGTGAGCCACTCGCGTGCGAAGCGGGAGGGGATGAGCAGCGGCATCCGATCATGGATCTCAAAGAGATGGTCTACGGCTGGCTGCATCACGATCGAATAGCAGGTGAATAACCGGCCATCGGTGGCCCTGCCGCGCTGCGTGACCGCGGCCATCCCGAACAGATCCAGACCACCGGTGTCAAAGCTGTACCACTTGCGCTCGGGTTTTCGCATCTCAAACCAGTTCGTTGCCGGCACGATCGCGCGAGTGGGCATACTCGCCGGCCGCTGCTGCAGGTGCTCAGACCTCGTGTTGATGGAAGGGAACTTCGCGGGCTCGCCATCGACGAGGTAGCCCCACCACCCAAGGCCCAACGAAAGCGAGTCGTCGACGGCGGTGACGATGGGATTCAAGTTGCGGAGGTTCTTCCCGGTCGGGCGAAGCGTCTCGTTCGCGTTCTGCTCGGCCCAGTCCCGCAGGCCCGCTAGCAACTCCTCGTCAGCGGTGTCGATGAAGTCCGAACCGTCGAACCGTGGATCGAGGCCGTAGCTCGCGCACATGCTGTTCAGACCCGCCTTTCCCGGATTACATGAGCTAAGGGCTGTTGCATCTGTAGAACAATGCCCAGATTGTCGTCTAGGGCGAAGCGACCGCACATGCGATGAGGCTGCGCCTGCCCGGAGCTGACCCACGATCAACTTGCGGGTCCGGCACGAGTGCTCGCCCCGAGGACGGCGAACTTTCCGGGTGCAGGCCATAAGTGGAAGTGCCGTGCCCGACTCTGCTGGACTGAGAGCCCCGCAACCCATCTAGCCGATGTGCAACCCGACCCGCTCATTCGGACATCACTGTTCAACCGGTCGCCTGACCGTCCGAGCGTTGTGGAGGAAGCGTGAGCATACGAAGCGAGAGATTCACAGGTGCATTTCTTGCGAGTTCAGGAATGGCGGAAGGTCGATTCGCCGCCGCTGCTCAGGAGGCGGGGAATCGATGAGAGTGCGGAGAACGGCGAAAAGGCTCAAGCTTCTCGGCTTGGCTAGTGCTGCGGTGCTCACCATTCTGGTCGCGGGCGCGACGACCGCGGTCGCTTCCGAGCCGGTGCTGACTGAGGACGAAGTCGTGCAGGTGAGAGAGTTCTTCACCCAATGGGACGTTCCGGTTGCCACCCAAGACGTGCTTCTCGATGGGCTGCAAGAGGGCGAGCTGTGGGACGCATATACCGGCGCCACCCCGGTACGTGTCGTCACCGAGTCGACCGCCGCACTGAACAGGACAGTGACTCGCTACGCGGATGGGTCCGTGTCGGTGAATGAGGTCGAGGTTCCTACCCTCATCCCCGACGGAGCGATCCTGCCGAGGGCGATCAGCGGATGCACACAGCAAACCAACGCGGGCGTGAAATACGCCACCAATTGCCGTGTCTACCACACCACCGGCGCGACCTCAGCCGAGTTCTACGCCAGCTACTCGATCTGGAGTACCGGCGCGAGTGTTTCGAACTGGGGCAAGGCGCGCGTGTTGTACGACTTGGGGAACGTCGTGAACGCACGGTTCGAGCAGACCAGCGCTGGCGAGATCAAGTACAAGTGGGACTCCCAGAGTCTCGCTGGAACCTACGCACGAAACCTACGGCTGACCGCTACTCCATCAGGGGTCACGTCCGGCGGAAGCTACTAAGGGAGAAGTAAATGCCAAGCATCCTGAGCAAGATCCTGATTGTCGGAGGGGCCGTCGCGCTCATGGCCGGGACGGGAATTACCCCCGCAAAAGCGGCGACGGCCGACGACCTGGATCCGGCATTCGTCGCAGAGTTCCAAGTGAATGCCGAGCGTCTGGGCATCAATGAAGTGACGCAAGACGCCCTGCTCGAGAAACTCGCGAACGGCGAACCTCTGGGCAGCCAGGTAGCACAACCGGTGTCGGTTGAGCACGAGACAGTCGGCAATATCGAGAAGAGGACCTACCGCTACGCCGACGGATCTGCCACCGCTACAGAACTCGATATCCCGCAAGACGCTTCCTCGAGCGGAATCGCGCCGAGAGCGGTTACTGGCTGCACGTACGGGTCAGGCGCCGGTGTGATCTATCGTCAGAACTGCCATGTCTATGCTTACAGCCTCGTCATCTCCGCAAGCTTCACCGCGAGCTACTCGCAGTGGAGCACCGGTTCGAGTGTCTACGGTTACAAGGACATGTCCATCAGCGTGACGGGCCCCAACGCGACCTACTCGAAAGCTCAGTTCATCGTCAAGAGTGGCGGTACGGCAGTTCAGCTCTGGTTCAACTACTTCAACGGTCTAACCACAGGCAGCGCTTGGCTTCAGTTGAACACGTCGATCACCTCGGCGTGGACCACCCAAAGCCTCTAACACCCCACCATGCGGAGAGGTCGTCAGCAGGCGGCCTCTCCGCTGAGGAGAACAAACCATGCTTTTCCAAGGCGACGCAATTGCCACCCTCTCGATCGTTGCAATCGTGGCATTACCTATCGCTGGCCTTCTGCTTCTCGTGTGGAGCCTCCGTCGCAAGGGCAAGAACAGATAGCGGCGCGGCCAGCAGACCCGGTCGATTGGCACCAATTGCAGATGCGAGCCACGCGACCGGCCCTCTCGGCGTGGGCCGTGCAGGCGAGCCCTGCAGCTTCACATGCGATTCGCGTCGCTTCGCCAGCTCACTGCAACCCCGCTTAGACTTCCAGCGTGAACGACCACACGCCGGACTCCGCCCTGTGGTTGGAGGCGATCTCCGGCACCGACGCGTCATATGGTGTCGTGTTCGATCGGTACCGTCGGCTGATCTTCAAACGGGCCTACGACCGCGTCCGCAATGCAACGGATGCCGAGGATGTCGTCGCGATCGTGTTCATGGAGGCGTGGAAGAAGCGGGACAGCGTCCGGTTCGTGGACGGCTCTCTCCGGGCCTGGCTCCTTGTCGTCACGTTGAACGTCTGCCTCAACCGCGATCGTTCAAATCGCAGGTACCGGCGCCTCCTCGCGAAGCTTCCGCCCCCCGAGTTCGAGCCAGACCTCAGCGAACGCTCTCTCGCTCAGATCGAGGCCGGTGAGGCAATGCGCGCGCTCCGCGCGGCGATGAAGGGGTTCAGTGCCTCCGACCAGCGTGTGATCGAGCTGTGTCTGATCGATGAGCTCACCGTCTCTGACGCAGCAATCGTGCTCGAAATGCCGGTCGGCACGGTCAAGTCCAAGCTCTCTCGAGCACGGAAGAAGCTGCAAGTGGAACTCGAGCGATTCGCTCCGAACACGGAAGTGATCGAGGCATGAACGACACGCTGGACGACGGCTACCCCGAGATGCGACCCGGCCGCGAAGCGGCGATCCGCAGCCTCGTGCTCGACCAGCTCGGGGAGTCCCGGGAACAGAAGGCACGCTGCCGCCGCCGCCGCTGGTTCGTGTGGGGTGGTGTCGGCCTCCTCACGGTCGGCATCGGCGCGACGGCTGCCGGGATCGTGCTGCAGTCGCAGACTGTCTCGAACGATGAGCTCGTTCGATGCTTGATCTCGGATGAGCGTGCCGGCGATGGCAGCTATCCCGGTGCTATGGCGTCTGTCGCCTTGGACAGCGATGCAGAGCGAGCACTGAGCGCCATCGAGATTTGCACGATGATGTGGGAACAGGGAGCGCTCGAGCCAGGGTTCGACCCGACGTCATTGAAGAACGCCCCGGGCGAAGTGCCCGAGGCATTCGTGGTGTGCGTCATGCCGGACGGGACTGCGGCTGTGGTTCCATCGTCGCAGCCCGCGATCTGTTCGCGTCTCGGCCTCGCCCCCCTCGACACCGGCGACTAGCCGATGGTGCCCTCCGGCCGGAACACGATCGACCGCACCTGGTCATTCAAGATCCCGATGCTTGCGCACTGAGGTGTGCACGTTGCCTTCTCCCCGCCGTATCCGGTCGCCTTGTACAGAGTCACCCAGCAACCGCCAGCGGCGCGGGCAGAACTGATCCGTGTATCCCAACCGCCGCTCAGGGAAGCGAAGCCATAGGTTGCACCGTTGCATGCCCCTGAGCCCCAGAATGTGTAGGACGAGCCCGAGTAGTTGGAGTTCTCGTAGACCGTGCCGAGTACGATGGTAGAGGTGGAACTCCGGCTCTGGGACTGGGTGATACCCTCCAGGTAGGCGGCGGCTTCCTCTTGGGCGTCGAAGCAAACCGGAGCCGGCGGCAGACTCGTCGAGTCGATCGGGAGCGCCTCGCCAACGCAGTGGACTTCGATTGTCGTCTCGGGTGTAATGGGTATTGCATCCGCTGCGGGAGCGAGTGCCGACGCGGCGAGGGCGATCGCAGCGAGTGCAGTTGTGATGTTCATCGGGTAGCTCCTTTCGGACGGCAGAAGAGCTGCCGTCGACCACAGATGTCCTGCTCGACCGAATCGGTTGCAAATCGATCCTGGCGGCTCGCTGCAGATCGAACCCGGCTATCGGCTGGCCCGGCAATGCTGGCTTCGCGGCGGCAAACCCCGAGACGTGATCGCTGGAGCCCCAGCCCGACAGGGCCTAGGCTTCCGGGTTGCTCTCACGGTAGGGCCGCGTGCAGCAGAAATTCTGCGACCCAGCACACAACGAGGGGACGCGTGACCGGGAGGATTGATTAATGAGGATCGAGATCTTGCACATCCCGGGCCCGAACTGGCACGAGGGCGGCCGGATGGTCGCGCTCGGGCTCACAGAGCTGGGATTCCACGGGGCGACGATCGATTTCGAGCTGATCGACTGGCCGGAGAAGGCCATGGCCCGCCGCTTCGCCGGGTCGCCGACCACTATCGGCGACGGGATCGACCTCTTCCCGAGCCAGGCCACGACGGCAGAGCTGGCATGTCGGGTATACGAATCCGACGGAATCATTTCCGGACTCCCGAGCCGGCGTGCGGTGCTCACGACGTTGACGAATGCGGGCGGTGGGCGTTCGTCTGGGGCAGCGCGGTCGTCGACGCGCTCGACGGCGCGGGGCCGATCGCTCGGCTCGGCCGAACCGCCCTCGAGCAGGTGCTCGCCGACGAGACGACCTTTCCTCCACAGCGGTGAGGCGCGGCGGTCCGGGTACGGCTCGGCTCCGTCGAGCGTCGCGACGCGTCGTGGTCGGCAGTCTGGCCGAATGGATGCCTCAGACGCCCTGATCGCGGCCCTCACGGGTCGCACCGTCACCACTGAACGAATCGAATCCGCCGCCACGGTCCGGGTGCGACTCGCGGTGCTGCGAACCGAACTCGGTCACGCCGCGGCGATGCTGCCGCCCGACGGTGGGGAGTGGCGCTCGGCAGCGGCCGATCGCTACGCCGAACGGCTGCACGCGCTGCGTTCGCGGGTGCTCGCAGCAGTGGAGCGGCTCGACGCGGCGGCGGCCGATCTCGAGGAACGCATCCGTCGGATGCAGGCGGAGCTCGCGGCGTTCGAAGAGGCCGAGCGCGATGCCGAGGTGCAGGCCAGGGCCGCCCGGGAGGCCGCGCTCGCCGAAGAGGCGCGGCTCGCGCGCCGTGCGGAGGAGCGGCACGCCGAGCACGCCGAGCGCGCCGGGGCGGTCGGCGCTGCTGGGGGTCGCTCGTGAGCGACACCATCACGATCTCGGGCGGCGGTTCGACCGCCGTCGCGACCGACGAGCTCTTCGCCGACGCCACGCGCCTCGGCGGCGCCGCGACCGCGGTCGCCGCCGTGCGGGCGCAGGCCGGGTCGCTCGAGGCCGAGCTCGACGCGATCGGCGCCGACCGCGGCGGCTGGGCCGAGCCCCGACCGGCTGCCCTGCTGCGCGAACTCGAGGTCGATCTGGGCCGCTGCGAGGCCGACGTGGAGGAGCTCCGCTCCGCGCTCATCGCGAGTGCCGAGCGATACGGGTCGACGGAGCGGGCGATCGACGGACTCTGGCAGTTCGGCGGCGGCATCGTCGCGCACCTCCTCGGCTCCGCCCTCACCACGCCGGCCGGACTGCTCTTCGCGGGCGGCCTCGCGCTGACGGCCGGGCTCAATGCGGCGGCGGCGAAGGCGTGGGGCAGCACCCCGCTGAACGATTGGCTCGCCGCGAACCAGGCGCTGCTCTCCGACCCGTTGTTCGTGCGCGCGGTCCGCGCCGCGGTCGACTCCGTCGACGAGTTCGCGGTCGGTGCCGCGCAGCTTCCCGGAGGAGGCGGCCTGGCCGCGGTGTTCGGCGACCTCGTGAACGCCCCCGAGAGCGCCTCCATCCTGCTCGGCGTCGCCGCGCTCGTCGGCTCGAAGGCCCTGGTCGACGGGCCGGTCTCGGTTCGCCGGGCAGAGGGTGGCGATCGTGCGGGTGACGGGAGGGCACCCGCGGGGCACCCGAGCACTGGGCCCGAGCGCGGTGTGCAGGCGCCCGACGGTTTCGCCGATCTCGCCTCGCGGATCCCCGGCGGCGAGGGGCCGCAGATCCGCATCGAACGCTACGGCGACGCCGGCGACCCGCGCTGGCTCGTGTACATCAGCGGGACGGTCGACCCGTCGTTCGTCGCGGGTGAGCAGCCCTTCGACATGGTCTCGAACGTGCACGGCGTCGCCGACGACGCACCGCTCGACGCGCTCCGGCAAGCCGGTGCCGAGTCGGGCGCGGGCGAGCGCGCCGTGCGCGAGGCGATGCGGGCCGCCGGAATGTCACCGGGCGACCCGGTCTACTTCGCGGGGCATTCGGGCGGCGGCATCATCGTGCACGAGCTCGTGAAGGACCCCGGGATCAACTCGGTCGGCGGGGTGAATCTCGGCGGACCGGGCGCTTCGGCGCCGACGCGCGAGGGGGTGCCGGTGCTCGATGTCGCCCACGACGAAGACCTGGTACCCGCGGTCGGCGGGGCGGGGCGGTCGTCGCCCGATCGCACGACCGTCACGCGCAGCGCGCTCGACGACGGACACCGCTACGAGGGGGTGCTTCCGGCGCATTCGCTCGAGAGCTACCGAGACACGGCGGCGCTCATCGACGCGTCGGAGGCGGCGGAGCTCGTCGAGCTCCGTGAACTGCTCGCCTTCACGGGCGGCGGCACCCGTGCGGTGAGCGAGTGGATCGCCGAGCGCGACGTCGGCGCGGACGACGCCGCGGGCGTGCCGCTCAGTCGCTCGACGGACGGACCACGAGGCCGATGAGCCAGCTGATGAGGCCGAGCACCAGCGCGCCGAGCACGCCCCACCAGAAGCTCTCGACGACGAGGCCGAAGCCCATGAGGCCGCTGATCCAGTCGACGAGCAGCAGCAGCAGGCCGTTCACGATGAACGAGATGAGGCCGAGCGTGAGGACGTAGATCGGGAACGCGACGATCCTGATGAACGTGCCGACGATCGCGTTCACGAGCCCGAAGATCGCGGCCACGAGGAGGTAGGTGAGCACGGTCGCGAGCGTGGTGTCGTCGTACGGCACCACGCTGACGCCCGAGACGATGAGCGTCGTCAGCCACAGCGCGAGGGCGACGACGATGACCTTGACGATGAACCGCATGCCTCCACTCTGTCAGACGGTGCGGCAGAGGCGAAGGGGTACGGTGGATCGCGTGAACGCACCGGAACCGCGAGGAGCAGGCGTTCGCCTGCGCCCCGAGATCGCCGCCCTCCCGCCGTATCGCCAGGGCCGCCCCGCTCCCGCCGACGGATTCAAGCTCTCGAGCAACGAGAATCCGTTCGACCCGCTGCCCTCCGTCGCCGAGGCGGTCGCGGCCTCGGCATCGACGATCAACCGCTACCCCGATGCCACGGCGCTCGCCCTGCGCGAAGCCCTCGCACGGCGTTACGGGGTCACCGCCGACGAGGTGCTCGTCGGTGCGGGCTCGGTGGCGCTGCTCGCCGCACTGATCCAGGCCGCCGCCGCTCCCGGCGACGAGGTCGTCTACTCGTGGCGGTCGTTCGAGGCCTACCCGGGTCTCGTCACCGTGTCGGGCGCGACGAGCGTGCAGGTGCCGAATCGCGCCGACCACGGGCACGACCTCGAGGCGATGGCGGCGGCGATCACCGACCGCACCCGCGTCGTCATCGTCTGCTCGCCGAACAATCCGACGGGCGTCGTCGTCACGGCCGCCGAGTTCGAGGCGTTCATGGCGAAGGTTCCCGCCGACCTGCTCGTGCTGCTCGACGAGGCCTACATCGAGTTCGTCCGCGATGCGCCCGGAGCCGTCGACGGCTCGACGCTCCTCGGCCGGTACCCGAACCTCGTCATCCTGCGCACCTTCTCGAAGGCCTACGGCCTCGCCGGCCTCCGGGTCGGCTACGCGATCGGCCCCGTGCCGATCCTCGACGCGGCACGCGCCACGATCACCCCGCTCAGCGTGACCGCCGCCTCGACCGCTGCGGCGCTCGCCTCGCTCGAGCCCGCCGCCGAGGCCGAACTGCTCGAGCGCGTCGGGGTCATCGCCGAACGGCGCGACCGCGTCCGCACGGCATTGATCGCGCAGGGGTGGCCGATCCCGGTCGCCCAGGGCAACTTCATCTGGCTGCCTGCGGGCGAGGCGACGGCCGAGGTCGCCGAGCGGCTCTTCGATGCCGGGCTCGTGACCCGGGCGTTCCCGCCGGCGGGCATCCGCGTGTCGATCGGCGAGGAGGAGTCTGTCGATTCCCTCCTCCGGATTCTCGGTGAGCTTGTACCGGCTTCACAAGAAGGGCATCCCGGATAGCGGGTAGCGTGGAACGGTGGCAGCCCGCGAGAGAGACTTCACCGTGCCGACGGTTCAGCTCCTGACCCCAGAGGGCGTGTTGCGCCCGAGCCCCGAAGCCGAGCCCTATCTGCCGCTCGTCGAGGCGCTCGACGACGCGACGTTGCAGCGTTTCTACCGCGATATGACGGTCTCACGGCGGCTCGACGTCGCCGGCGCGAACCTGCAACGACAGGGTCAGTTGGCACTGTGGGTGCCGAGCTCCGGCCAGGAGGCGGCGCAGGTCGGCTCCGCGCACGCCGCACGCCCTCAAGACCATCTCTTCCCCTCGTACCGCGAACACATCGTGGGCATGATCCGCGGACTCGATCCGGTGCGCATCCTCGCGCTGCTGCGCGGCATCACGCAGGGCGGCTGGAACCCCGAGGAGAACGGCAACTTCCACCTCTACACGCTCGTGCTCGCCTCGCAGACGCTGCACGCCACGGGCTACGCCATGGGGTTGCAGTTCGACGGCGCCACCGCCACAGGCGACCCCGAGACGGATGCCGCGGTGCTCGTCTACTACGGCGACGGTGCCAGCTCGCAGGGCGACGCCAACGAGGCACTCGTCTTCGCCTCGAGCTACGAGACGCCGCAGGTCTTCTTCATCCAGAACAACCAGTGGGCGATCTCGGTGCCGGTCTCGCGGCAGTCGCGCAGCCCGCTTTCGCTGCGCGGCGGCGGTTTCGGCATGCCCGGCGTGCGCATCGACGGCAACGACGTGCTCGCGAGCTACGCGGTCACCCGCCAGTCGCTCGAGGAGGCCCGGGCCGGCCAGGGCCCGAGTCTCATCGAGGCGCTCACCTACCGCATGGGCGCGCACACGACCGCCGACGATCCCACGAAGTACCGCACCGACGACGAGGTGGCGTACTGGGCCGAGCGCGACCCGATCGCCCGGTACCGCACGTGGCTCGAGAGCCGCGGCGCCTCGGCCGCGTTCTTCGACGACGTCGACCAGGAGGCATCCGACGTGGCGGCCGACGTGCGCCGCCGTGCACTGGAGCTGACCGGGCCGGTGCGCGCCTCGATCTTCGAGCACGTCTACAGCGAGCCGCACCCGCTCATGGCCGAGCAGCACGCCTGGCTCGACGAGTTCGAGAACTCGTTCGACGGAGACGCGGCATGACCGGCCGGATCGACGAGGAGGTTCGCGTGACGAGCGACACGACGCCCGAGGCATCCGTGCCCGAGGTCGAGACGCCTTCGGCGACTCGACCCGCAGACGTGGCCGGCGACATGCGCGGCGTGCAGACCCTGTCGATGGCGAAGGCGATCACGGCGGGCCTCCGCGACGCCATGCGCGCCGACGAGAAGGTGCTGCTCATGGGCGAGGACATCGGGCCGCTCGGCGGCGTGTTCCGCGTCACCGAGGGGCTCTCGGCCGAGTTCGGCGAGAAGCGGGTGCTCGACACCCCCCTCGCCGAGTCGGCCATCGTGGGCACGGCCATCGGCCTCGCGATGCGCGGCTACCGGCCCGTGTGCGAGATCCAGTTCGACGGCTTCATCTTCCCGGCGTTCGACCAGATCACGACCCAGCTCGCGCGGCAGACCCTTCGGCACGAGGGCAGGGTGACGATGCCGATCGTCATCCGAGTGCCGTACGGCGGGCACATCGGTTCGATCGAGCACCATCAGGAGAGCCCCGAGGCGTACTTCGCCCACACCCCGGGCCTGCGCGTGGTCAGCCCGTCGAACCCCCACGACGCCTACTGGATGATTCGCGAGGCGATCGAGTCGCGCGACCCCGTGCTGTTCTTCGAGCCGAAGAGCCGCTACTGGCCGAAGGGCCCTGTCGACCTCGACCACGCCGGGTTGCCGCTGCACGCGAGCCGGGTGGTTCGCCAGGGCGCCGACATCACCGTCGTCGGCCACGGCGCGATGGTCTCGACGCTGCTCCAGGCCGCCGATGTCGCGGCGGAGGAGGGCACGAGCATCGAGGTCGTCGACCTGCGCTCCCTCTCCCCCATCGACTACGGCCCGCTGCTCGAGTCGGTGCACCGCACCGGCCGACTCGTCGTGGCGCAGGAGGCGTACGGCAACGTCTCGGTCGGCTCCGAGATCGCCGCGACCGTCGCCGAGCGGGCGTTCTACTCGCTCGAGGCGCCCGTGCTGCGGGTCTCGGGCTTCGACACGCCGTTCCCGCCGGCCTCGCTCGAGACCGAGTACCTGCCGAGTCCCGACCGGGTGCTCGAAGCCGTGGACCGCGCGCTGGCCTACTGACACGACCCAGACATGTCGTTGACGGCATGACTCGACTGCGAGGGTAAGACTGATGAGCGAGATCCGATTCCCCCTTCCCGATGTCGGCGAGGGCCTCACCGAGGCCGAGATCGTGCAGTGGCGCGTCGCCCCCGGCGATCGCATCGTGCTCGACCAGGTGTTCGTCGAGATCGAGACCGCGAAATCGCTCGTCGAACTGCCGAGCGCGTTCGAGGGCGTCGTCTCCGAACTCCTCGTCGAAGAGGGCAGGACGGTCGACGTCGGCACGCCCATCCTGGTGATCCAGACGGATGCCGCGGGCGTGGCGCCGGCCGGAGCTGCGGGTGCCGGCGGGGCGGGTGCGAACGGCGCTGCGGCCACGGCCGCTCCCGCTGAGGCTCCCGCTGCTGCTCCCGCCGAGGAGGGCGGCGGAGCGGTGCTCGTCGGGCACGGCGCCTCGGGCCCCACGGCGACGCGCCGACGCCGGCACCCCTCGCCCGGCGGGGCGCACGAGAACCTCGCGACGCCGCCCGCTCCCGCGGTCGTCGCTCCCCCGGCTCCCGTCGCGGCGCCGGTCGCGGCCGACCGCAGCGGTGCCGCCGCGGCATCCGCAGCCCAGACCGCTGCGCCGACCGCTGCGTCGCGCGGCGAGTCGCGCGTGCCCGTGATCGCGAAGCCGCCGATCCGCAAGCTCGCGAAAGACCTCGGCGTCGACATCTCGCGGGTCGCCCCGACCGGGTCGATCGGCGACATCACGCGCGACGACGTCATCCGCGAGGCGAGCCAGGCGAGCGTCTTCCGCAACATCCAGACGCCCGAGGCGCCGTCCGACCGCGAGACCCGCATCCCCGTGAAGGGCGTGCGCAAGGCGATCGCGAACGCGATGGTGCAGAGCGCATACTCGGCGCCGCATGTGTCGGTGTTCGTCGATGTCGACGCGACTCGCACGATGGAATACCTGAAGCGCCTCAAGGCCTCGCCCGACTACGCCGGCATCAAGATCTCGCCGCTGCTCATCATGGCGAAGGCGATGCTCTGGGCCGTGCGTCGCAATCCGACGGTCAACGCGCAGTGGACCGACGACGAGATCATCGTCAAGCACTACGTGAACCTCGGGATCGCCGCGGCGACGCCCCGTGGGCTGATCGTGCCGAACGTGAAGAACGCGCAGGACATGTCGATGGTCGAGCTCGCGACCGCGCTCGAGCAGCTGACGCTCACCGCCCGCGAGGGCAAGACGCAGCCCGCCGAGATGCAGGGCGGCACGATCACGATCACGAACATCGGCGTCTTCGGCATGGACACCGGCACGCCGATCCTCAACCCGGGAGAGGTCGGCATCGTCGCGCTCGGAACGATCAAGCAGAAGCCGTGGGTCGTCGACGGCGAGGTGCGGCCGCGCTTCGTGACGACGATCGGCGGCTCGTTCGACCACCGCGTCGTCGACGGCGACGTCGTCTCGCGCTTCGTCGCCGATGTCGCCTCGATCATCGAGGAGCCCGCGCTCCTGCTCGAGTAGCGTGTGCGCGCGCCCGCGGACCCGCGCCCGAGGACCCGCACCCGCACCCGCGTCCGCACCCGCGGACCCGTTCCGGGGGTGCATTTGCGCCAGATTCCCGCCCTGAACCGCATCGGATTGGCGGGAAAGCACCCCCGCAACGAAGTGCGTCGGCGCAGTAGCATCCGAATCGTGAACTCGAACGCGCGAAACGTGCAATAGCCGGTGTGAGCACAGACCGCGACATCATCGCCCGATCGCTGGAGAGCCCGGCGGCGTTCAGCGAGCTCTACGATCGCCACGCACCGCGCGTGCATCGTTTCGCCGCACGCCGCGTCGGGTCGCATGCGGCCGACGACGTCATGAGCGAGACGTTCCTCGTCGCCTTCGAGCGACGCGGGCGCTTCGACGGGTCGCGTGACGACGCGATGCCGTGGCTCTACGGCATCGCCACCACCCTGCTGAAGAAGCGCGCCCGACTCGAGGCCCGCGCGTGGCGCGGACTCGCCGCGGCACATGCCGCAACGGAGCCCCACCTCGATGCCACCGACGCCGTCGGCGATCGCATCGACGCGGAGGCCGCACTGGGGCGACTCGGCCGGGTGATCGCACGGATGCCCCGGGCGGAACGCGACACGCTGCTGCTGTACGCCCTCGGCGACCTCGACTACTCAGGGGTCGCCGAAGCGCTCGAGGTGCCGATCGGCACGGTCCGCTCACGACTGAACCGCGCGCGGCGAAGGCTGCGCATCGAACTCGACGCGGGCGAGCCCCGCGAATCGGAGGTGGAACATGAACGAGCTGCAACTGCTGCGCCGATCATCTGACGACGTGGCGACGGTGAGCGACGAGTCGCTCGCGCGAGGACGCGCGGCATTGTTCGGGGCGATCGAGGAGGAAACGAACGTGGATGCCTCGGCGACCGCGCGAGCCGCCCGCCGTCGGCGGCGGCGGCGCGGGTGGGGGTTCGGCACCCTCGGCGGGGCCGTGGCGGTCAGCGCCGTCGCGACGCTCGTGATGGCCGACGTCGTCGGGCTCGCGGGGTGGCGCGGCGGGGCGACGCCGGCCGCGGCGGCGGTGCTCGAGGAGGCGGCGCTCGCGGCGATCGAGGTGTCCGACCCGGTGGTCGGGCCCGGGCAGTACCTGAAGATCGAGACGACGGCGGTGTACGGGTCGACGACTCAGCTCGACGGGCAGGCTCCGTTGAGCTGGCTCACCATCGCCGACGACCAGCTCTTCGTGCCGGCCGACCGATCGGACGAATGGGTCTGGGTCAGGGAGCATTCGCGACCGTACGAGGCGTTCAGCGACGAAGGGCGGCGCCTCGCGGAGGAGTCGTATCAGGGAACGATCATGGAGTTCGGCTCCGAGCCCGAACGCCTCCGGGCAACCGGCGGAAACTTCTACAGCTACCCGTCGGAGGTCGCGGAGCTGCAGCTCGACGAGCTGCCGCGCGACCCGCACCGGCTCCTCAACCACATCTACCGGGTCACCCTCGGAGCAGGTCCCTCCCCCGACGGCGAGGCGCTCGTGTACATCGCCGATCGGCTTCGGAGCGGAGCGGTTCCCGCCGACCTCCGGGGTGCGTTCTACCAGGCCGCGGCGCTGATCCCAGGGGTCGAGATC
The DNA here is from genome assembly GCF_000421545.1 of Agromyces italicus DSM 16388. Classification (GTDB taxonomy): domain Bacteria; phylum Actinomycetota; class Actinomycetes; order Actinomycetales; family Microbacteriaceae; genus Agromyces; species Agromyces italicus. The sequence continues at coordinate 596,502 of NZ_ATXF01000005.1, read as the reverse complement.
ATCGAGGATCAGGCGACGTTGAACGGACGAACCGGGGTGGCGATCGGTCGCACTGAGTCCTCGAATCAGACTCGGCAGGAACTGATCATCGACGCTGACACGGGCCTCTTCATCGGGGAACGGCAGATCCAGTTGGCCGAGCAATGGGGCTACCCCGCGGGAACCGCCACCGCGTGGACGACGGTGGTGACCTCGGTCAGCGATGAAGCTCCTGAAGGCGGCACGCCGAACGGGTTCAACGATGTGATGGGCTGCGAACTCGTCGGGCCGGGAGCATTCCAATGCCCAGTCGACGGCAAATGATCGGGGGCTGACGGCTTTCCGCCCGCAGGAGGACGCGGACCGCGGACAGCGGGCGGAGAGCGCAGCCAGGCGCGGGGGCGCGGTCGGCGCCCCCGCTACAGCCGGAACTCGCTCGTGATCGTGTCGGGCGTGCGGCTCGCCTCGACGAAGCCGACCCGCTCGAGCGTGCGGCGTGCGGGCAGGTTCGAGACCTCGGCCGAGGCGCGCACGATGCGGGCGAGACCGGTCGAGCGGGCGAGCTCCACGGCGGCCACCACGGTGTGGAACGCGAGCCCCTGGCCGCGCACGGCGGGCACGAGTCCGAAGTCGAACTCGACGGCGCCGTCGGCGTCGGGCGGGCCGAACAGGTTCACTCCCCCGATGGCCGGCCCGTCTTCACCGCGGCGCACCAGATAGGGCCCGAAGGGCATGGGGTCGCCGTTCTGTCGCACCGCGCTCACGTACTCGGCGAGAAGCTCGGGCTCGTCGGTGAAGGCGTAGGCGCCCTCCCACTCGTCGTGCGGATCGACCGCGCCGGAGAGCACGCGCTCGGCATCGGCGACGGTGAATCGGTGCAGCGTGATCGGGGCCGTCGTCGTATCCACGTACTTCACTCTCGCATGCACCGCCGACCGGCGCCAAGTGTTGTGCACAGGGTGACGTTGGAATGCCCGGTGAACTCTTCGAGTTGCCTCGAGGGAGGCTCGACGCGGCGCCGCATCTCAAATGGTTTTGACAATCATTATCAATAAGCGTAGTTTCGAAGCATGCACACGCGCAGCCGGAACGTCACCCGCCCCCTCACGCTGATGGGTGCGGGCGGTCTCGTGACGGCCGGCGCCATCGCCCTCGCAGGGTGCGCGAGCCCCGGGACATCCGCCGGCACCGACGGGCCGCAGATCGTCGCGACGACGACGCAGGTCGGCGACTTCACCCGCGAACTCCTGGGCGGCGACGCCGCGTTCACGCAGCTCCTCTCCCCCGGCCAGAGCGCGCACGGCTTCGACCCGTCGGCGGCGCAGCTGCTGGCACTGGCGAACGCCGACGCGCTGGTCGTCAACGGCGGCGGCCTCGAGAGCTGGCTCGACGACGCCGTCGACGCCTCCGGCTTCGACGGGGTGCTCATCGACGCGAGCACCGGCATCGAGCTCTTCGGCACCGACGACCACGCACACGACCACGACGACGAGGCGGATGCTTCGGGGCACGACCACGACGCCGACCACGAGGGTCACGACCACGGCGCCGGCAACCCGCATATCTGGACCGATCCCGCGCTCGCCGAGCGGATGGTCGAGAACATCGCCGACGGTCTCGCGACGGTCGACGGCCTCGATGACACGAAGCTCGAAGCGAACGAGACCGCGTACCTCGCGAAGCTCGCGGCGCTCGACGAGTGGATCGGCGACAACGTCGAACAGGTGCCGGTCGGCGAACGCCTGCTCGTGACGAACCACGACGCCTTCACGTATTTCGTCGACGCCTACGACGTCACCTTCGTCGGTAGCGTCATCCCGAGCTTCGACGACAACGCCGAGCCGAGCGCCGCCGAGATCGACGAGCTCGTCGCGAAGATCGAGGAGATGGGCGTCGCCGCGGTGTTCTCCGAGGCATCCCTCTCGCCGAAGGCCGCGGAGACGATCGCCGCCGAATCCGGCGCTGCCGTGTACTCGGGGCCCGACGCGCTCTACGGCGACTCGCTCGGCGCGCCCGGGAGCGAGGGCGAGACCTACCTCGGCAGCCAGGTCCACAATGCGCGACTGATCCTCGAATCGTGGGGCGTCGCGCCTTCCGCCCTCCCTGCCGTCCTGCAAGGATGACTCGCATGAGCGTCTCCCCCGTCCTGCGCCTCTCCGGGGCCGCCTTCACGCACCCGGGCGGCTCGGGCGTCTCGGGGCTCGAACTCGAGATCGCGCCGGGCGAGGCGGTCGCGCTCATCGGTCCGAACGGCGCAGGCAAGTCGACGCTGCTGAAGGGCGTGCTCGGGCTCGTGCCGCTCACGGCCGGGCGGATCGAGCTCGGCGGCGTCGACTTCGGCATCGGCCGCGCATCGCATGCCGCGAACGGCATGGTGGCGTTCCTCCCCCAGTCGGCCGACCTCGACCCCGACTTCCCGATCAGCCTCGAGCAGGTCGTCATGCAGGGGCGGTACCGCGGCCTCGGAGTGTTCAGGTGGCCCGGCCGGGGCGATCGCGCGGCGGTCGCGCGGGCGCTCGAGACGGTCGGGCTGGAGGGGCTCGCGAAGCGACCGTTCGGCGAGCTCTCGGGCGGGCAGCGTCAACGGGGTCTGCTCGCGCGCGCCCTCGCCTCGGACCCTACGCTGCTGCTGCTCGACGAGCCGTTCAACGGCCTCGACCAGCTCAATCGCGATGCCCTGGTCGAGACGTTGCGCGAGCTCAAGACCCGCGGAGTCGCGGTGCTCGTGTCGACCCACGACCTCGACCTCGCCCGCCGCGTGTGCGACTCGGTCGTGCTGGTCAACGGCGAGCAGCTGGCGTTCGGCCCGGTCGACGAGGTGCTCACCCTGGGCAACGTGCAGGAGTGCTTCGAGGGCGTCGAGGTCGAGATCGACGAGCACACCCTCGTGGTCCCCGGGCACGAGGGTCACTGAATGCCGTACAACGCATATTGCCCGCGAGGGCCGCGGGGGAGGGGGCTCGCATGTCGCTGACCGACGCGCTGTTCTCCGCGTTCGCGATCCCGTTCATGGGCCGCGCGCTCCTTGTCATGCTGGTGCTGGCCGTGGTCGCCGGCGTCGTCGGCGTGCTCGTGAACCTGCGTGGGCTGGAGTTCATCACCGACGGCCTCACTCACGCGGTGTTCCCCGGACTCGCGATCGGACTCGCGGTCGGGGGGACGAGCGGGCTCATCCCGGGTGCGGCGGTCGCGGCGCTCGCGGGCGCGCTCGCCCTGACGTGGCTCGATCGCGCGGGCATCACCTCGGACGCGGCGATCGCGATCATGCTCACCGCCACCTTCGGCATCGGCGTGATCGTGGTCTCGAAGAGCGACGACTACGCGGGTGAGCTCGAGGCACTGCTCTTCGGCCGGGTGCTCACGATCCCGCCCGAGCAGGTCGTGCCGCTCGTCGTGGTCAGCCTCTTCGCGCTGCTCGCGGTCGGCCTCACCCTCAAGCAGCAACTGTTCCGTGCGTTCGACGCAAAGGGCAGCCGCGCGGTCGGCGACTCGGCACTCGTGCTCGATCTCGTGCTCAACGCGGCGATCGCGCTCGTCGTCGTCGCGGCCGCGGCGACCGTGGGCACGCTGCTCGTGCTGGCCCTGCTGATCGTGCCGGGTGCGGTTGCGCGACTCGCGACCATCCGCCTGTGGGGGCTCTTCCCGATCGCCGCAGTCTTCGCCGCGCTCGGCGCGTGGCTCGGGCTCGCGGCGGGGTTCGCGGTGTCGGTGGGTGCCGGAATCGACCTGCCGGCCGGCGCGACGATCGTGGCGGTGTTCGTCGCGGGGTACGCGCTCGTGCTGGGCGTCACGGCGATCAGCCGCCGCGTCGCTCGTGTCTCCCATGCGCGCCACGGGCCTCGTCCGCCGCGTGCCTCCCGTTCGCCGCGTGCCTCCCGTTCGCCGCGTGCCTCTCGTCCGCCGCGTGCCTCCCGTCCGCCGCGCCGCACGGGAGGAGATCGCTCGATCGGGAGGATCGAATCCCGAGTTTCCTCCTCCCGATCGGCCGAAGTCCTCCCGAACGGAGGGGCTGGTGCGGCAGCGGGGGCGGGTGCGGCGGCGGCGGCGGGTGCGGCGGCCAGGGCGGCAGCGGCAGCGGGTGCGGCGGCGGCTGCGGTGGCGGCAGCGGCCGGTTCCGGCGCCGCGGATGCGGGGACCCCTCGCATTGCGGGGGAGGGGCGCTGATGGGGTACTTCGAACGCGCCCTCCTGGCGGCAATCGTGATCGGTGCCGGCGCCGGGTTCGTCGGCGCGCTCGTGGTGCTGCGCAAGCGCACCTTCTTCGCGCAGGCGCTGACCCACGGCACGTACCCGGGGGCGGTCGCCGCGGCGGCGCTCGGCGTCAGCGTCCCCGCGGGGGCCGCCGTGGCATCCGTCGTGCTCGTCGTGATCATGGCCGGCATCGCGCGCGTACGACGCCAGGGTGCGCAGGTCGCAGCCGGAATCGTGCTCACCGGCGGCTTCGCCGCAGGGGCGCTGTTGCAGGCGCTCATCCCCGGGCTGCCCGTGCGTGCCGAGAGCCTGCTCGTGGGCTCCATCCTGACCGTCGGCGACGGAGACATACTGCTTGCGGCAAGTGTTGCGCTGACCGCGATGGTGCTCGTCGTGCTCTTCGGCAAGGAGATCGCGTTCTCGACCTTCGATCCGTCCGGCTTCCGGGCGATGGGCTATCGCGAGTGGCCGATCGAGCTGCTCGTGCTCGGCCTCACCGCCGCGTCGGTCGTGAGCTCGCTCCCGGCGGTCGGCGCGATCCTCGCGATCGCGCTCATCGCGGCTCCGGCCGCGGCGGCGCGGCTCATGGTCGGCTCGTTCCGCGGAGTGCTCCTCGTCTCGCCCCTGATCGGCGCCGCGTCGGGCGTGCTCGGCGTGCTCGCCTCGCGCGCGTTCGACATCGCCGCCGGCCCGTCGATCGCGCTCGCGGCGACGGCGTTCTTCCTCCTCGCGCTGGGACTCTCCAAGCTTCGAGGGCTAGCGTGGAGGCGGACCGACATCCCCGTCGAGACCGCGGAGGGCGCACGAATCGCATGAAACGCAACACCTGGCAGCGCGAGGCCGTCCGTGAGGCGCTCGATTCCACGGAGGGCTTCATCAGCGCGCAGGCGCTGCACTCCGCGCTGCACGCGAGCGGATCGCCGATCGGTCTCGCGACGGTCTATCGCGCGCTCGGCGACCTCGCGACGAGCGGCGAGGCCGATTCGCTTCAGTCGCCCGAGGGTGAGTCGCTGTATCGGGCCTGCTCGACGACCGGTCACCATCATCACCTCATCTGCCGCAACTGCGGGCTGACGGTCGAGATCGCGGCCGACGAGGTGGAGGCGTGGGCGAAAGGCATCGCGGCCGAGCACGGGTTCACCCAGGCGGCGCACGTGGTCGACGTCTTCGGGCTGTGCGCGAACTGCACGCAGCTCGCCGATCGCGACCCCCGTGCATCCGACATGAACCAGTAGCGGAATGCAAAAGCACTGATCAGGGCTGAATAGCGCGGCCCGATTGGGTTCTTCGGAGAATCCCCGATAGCGTGGACGACGGTCCTGCAAGACCGATCGCCCAGTCCGCGGTCTGATATTCCCAAACAGGAATCCTCGGAGCGTATGGTTCGGCGGTGAGGCATCCGGCTCCGATGGCCGGGTGCGACGACACCCTGTTTCGCCCGACGATCGCACCATGCGCCGGGCTTGAGCGCGGGGCATCCGATTCACCGCCAACCCGGCCGTGACCCACGAGTTCGGCGCATCCCGATCCGACCGCGCAACCCCTGACGTGCGCGGTGTTCGGCGCGCCCTCAGGGAGCCCGATCCATGCCAGACAATCCGAACCCCGGCCCGCAGCCGCCGACCGCCCTCGAGGTACGCCACCTCACCAAGTTCTTCGGCAGGAAGCCGCGAGAAGCGCTCGCTCGACTCGAGCAGGGCGCCGGTCGCGACGAGGTCGCCGCCCTCGGCACCGCCGCCGTCATCGACGCCGACTTCGACGTGCGTCGAGGCGAGATCTTCGTCGTCATGGGCCTGTCGGGCTCGGGCAAGTCGACCCTGATCAGGATGCTGAACGGGCTCGTCGAGCCGACCGACGGCACGGTGACGGTGATGGGGGAGCAGATCACGGATGTCGCGCCGAAGCGTCTGCGCGCGGTGCGACGCCGGCGGGTATCCATGGTGTTCCAGCACTTCGCGTTGCTGCCGCACCGGACCGTCCGTGAGAACGCCGCGTACGGCCTCGAGATCCAGGGCGTTCCGCTCGCCGAGCGCCGAGCGCGCGCCGACCGGATCCTCGACCGGGTCGGTCTCGGGGGATGGGGCGACAAGATGCCCGACGAGCTGTCCGGCGGCATGCAGCAGCGGGTCGGCCTGGCCCGTGCGCTCGTCGCCGACACCGACATCCTGCTCATGGACGAGGCCTTCTCGGCCCTCGACCCGCTGATCCGCCGCGAGATGCAGGAGCAGCTCGTCGAACTTCAGCACGAGCTCGGCAAGACGATCGTCTTCATCACCCACGACCTCAACGAGGCCATGTTCCTCGGCGATCGCATCGCCGTCATGCGCGACGGACGCATCGTGCAGCTCGGTACCGCCGAGGAGATCCTCACCGATCCGGCCGACGACTACGTCGCCCAGTTCGTGCAGGACGTCGACCGTGCCCGGGTGCTCACCGCCGGCAACGTCATGGAGGCGCCGCGAGCGGTGGTGACCGCGTCGGCGGGTCCGCGGGCCGCACTCCGGACGATGCGCGACCTGCAGACCTCCATGGTGTTCGTCGTCGGCAACGGGAGGCGCCTGCTCGGCGTCGCCCACGACCGCGATGTGCTGCGCCTCGTGCAGCGGGGCGAGCGCGAGCTCGCGGGCGTCATCAGCGACGACCACCCCGTCGTCGACGTCGACGAGCACCTCTCCGAACTGTTCGAGAGCGCCGTGGAGAGCCAGCTTCCGCTCGCCGTCGTCGACGGCCAGGGGCGACTGCTCGGCGCGGTGCCGCGGGTGACGCTGCTCGCCGCGCTCGGCAACGTGCCGACCGACACCGCCGAACAGTCGATCATCGCGACCCCGGCGACGATTCCCGTCGACGTCATCACGGCGACGCTGCACAGCACGGCGGCGGCCGAGGCGGCGACGGCCGACGCCCCGGCGGCCCACGCCGCGGGGGAGAGGAGCCCGGCATGAACGACTTCCGTCTGCCCCTCGGCGAACTCGCCGAAGGCGTCATCGACATCGTGACCGACGTCCTCGGCGGCTTCTTCGCCGTCGTCCGCGCGATCTTCGCCGGCCTCTACGACGCCGTCGACCTGCTGCTGTCCGCGCCGCCGTTCGGCGTGGTCATCGCCGTGCTCGCGGTACTCGCCTTCCTCCTGCGAGGGTGGAAGCTCGCCGTCGGCACGGTGATCGGCCTCCTCGTCATCGTGGGCGTCGACCAGTGGGAGAACGCCATGGACACGCTCGCCCTCGTGCTCGTGGCCAGCGCGATCGCCATCGTGATCGCCGTCCCGATCGGCATCCTCGGTGCCCGCTCCGACACGGCGTCGAAGATCATCCGCCCGATCCTCGACTTCATGCAGACGATGCCGGCGTTCGTCTACCTGATCCCGGCGCTCATCCTGTTCCGAGTGGGGGTGGTGCCCGGCATCGTCGCGACGATCGTCTTCGCCATGGCGCCGGGCGTGCGGCTGACCGAGCTCGGCATCCGCGGCGTCGACAAGGAGGTGGTCGAGGCCGGCCACGCCTTCGGCTCCTCTCCGTGGCGCATCCTCCGCCAGATCCAGCTGCCGCTCGCGATGCCGAGCATCATGGCGGGCGTCAACCAGGTCATCATGCTCTCGCTCTCGATGGTCGTCATCGCAGGCATGGTCGGCGCGGGCGGGCTCGGCGGCGACGTCGTGCAGTCGCTCACCCGCATCGACGTGGGCCTCGGCTTCGAGGCCGGGCTCTCGGTCGTGATCCTCGCGATCATCCTCGATCGGCTCACCAGCGCGCTGGGCGGTCTGCGCGGCCAGCGTGCGAAGCGGGTCAGGCGATCGGATGCCTCGGCGCGCGCCCCGCGGCCGGCTGCACCCCGCCCCGAGCCCGCCGCGAGCGGGGGCGCCCCCGTGGCATCCGTCGCCCCCTGACCGCTCGAGCCGGGCACCCGACTCGTCGCGCGGAATCGCGCGGCGCTCCCCAACACCCGTGCCACAGCACACGGGAGGAAAGGAACACATGAAGAAGCGCACGCTCACCGGAGCACTCGCACTCGGAGCGGTCTCCTCACTCGCACTCGGCGGCTGCGCCGCAGGTGCCGGTGCCGAGACGCTCGACAACGGCGACCAGAAGGACGTCACGATCGCCGTCTTCAACGGCTGGGACGAGGGCATCGCCGCCAGCGAACTCTGGAAGGCCGTGCTCACCGAGCAGGGCTACGACGTCACCCTCGAGTACGCCGACCCCGCGCCCGTCTACACGGGCCTCACGACCGACGACTACGACGTCACGCTCGACACCTGGCTGCCGATCACCCACGCCGACTACATCGAGGAGTACGGCGACGAGCTCGTCGATCTCGGCGCGTGGAACGAGGACGCGAAGCTCACCATCGCGGTGAACGAGGACGCCCCGATCGACTCGCTCGACGAGCTCGCCGCGAACGCCGACCTCTTCGGCAACCGGCTCGTGGGCATCGAACCGGGCTCGGGCCTCAACCGGGTGACGACCGAAGCCGTGATCCCGGCCTACGGCCTCGAGAAGATGGAATACCTCACGAGCTCGACGCCCGCGATGCTCTCCGAGCTGACGGCCGCGACGAAGGCCGGCGAGAACATCGCCGTCACGCTCTGGCGCCCGCACTGGGCGTACGACGCGTTCCCCCTCAAGGATCTCGCCGACCCCGAGGGCGCGCTCGGCGATGCCGAGGGCATCCACTCCTTCGGCGGCAAGACCTTCGACGAGCGCTTCCCGACGCTCGCGATGTGGCTCGCCGACTTCGAGATGGACTCCGAACTGCTCTTCTCGCTCGAGAACGCGATGTTCAACGAGTCCGACACCGATGACTACGGCCCCGTCGTCGCGGCGTGGATCGAGGAGAACCGGGAGTACGTCGACTCGCTCACGGACTGAGCCGAACCGCTCGATTCGGCTGCGATCGGCCACTCTGCTAAACTGGCTCGTTGGCTGGGTGCATCCACTGCCCAGACCGCGACAATCCCCTTCGTCCTCCGCGAGAAATCGCGGGATTCGGCGTGGGAACGTCAGCAGACAAGAGACCTTGGGAGGGGCATCCGCCCCTCGGTATTGGAGGAAACCAATGGCAGCAGTGTGCCAGGTGACCGGAGCCGTTCCCGGCTTCGGACACAACATCTCGCACTCGCACCGCCGGACGAAGCGCCGCTTCGACCCGAACGTGCAGAAGAAGACGTACTTCGTTCCGTCGCTTCGTCGGAACATCACGATCAACGTGTCCGCCAAGGGCATCAAGGTCATCGACGCCCGTGGCATCGAGGCCGTCGTTCGTGACATGCAGTCTCGTGGGGTGAAGTTCTAATGGCGAAGGCACAAGACGTCCGGCCGATCATCAAGCTTCGGTCGACCGCCGGTACCGGGTTCACCTACGTGACCCGCAAGAACCGTCGCAACAACCCCGACCGGCTCGTGCTGAAGAAGTACGACCCGGTGATTCGCAAGCACGTCGACTTCCGAGAGGAGCGCTAACCACATGGCGAAGAAGAGCAAGATCGCGCGCAACGAGCAGCGCAAGGTGATCGTCGACCGCTACGCGGAGAAGCGCCTCGAACTGAAGAAGGCGCTCGTCGACCCGAACGGCACCGACGAGAGCCGCGAGGCCGCTCGCGTGGGCCTGCAGAAGCTGCCCCGCAACGCCTCGCCGATCCGCGTGCGTTCGCGTGACGCCATCGACGGCCGCCCCCGTGGCGTGCTCACGAAGTTCGGTGTCTCGCGTGTCCGCTTCCGCGACATGGCGCACCGTGGCGAACTGCCCGGCATCACGAAGTCGAGCTGGTAAGCCCGAGAGCTTCACGCTTCACGAGAGGGGCGCCCCGGATCATTCCGGGGCGCCCCTTTCGCCGTCTCTGCTGTGCGCTTCCGGGGGTGCATTCGCGCCAGAACCACCCCGAATTCGGCCCTGGGATGTCGCGAAAGCACCCCCGCAACGCCCACCACTGCGCGACACGCCGGGGCAAGGTGCGCGAAAGGGCCGGAAATCCGCGGGATTCCGCGGATCTCTGTTACATTCGAGGCGGCCTCAACGGCCACGGGGCGGCGCAAGCTCGTTCCCGAAACTTCAACAAAAGTGCTGTACATACAGCGAACGTCCGAGGAGGACATTCAATGGCTGACAAGTCGCTGAACAAGACCGAGCTCGTCGCGAAGATCGCTGCGTCGACCGGCCAGAGCCAGGCCACCGTCGACGCCGTGCTCGGCGGTCTGTTCGAGGCGCTCGCCGAGTCCGTGGGCTCGGGCACCAAGGTCTCCATCCCGGGCTGGCTCGCCGTCGAGCGCACGCACCGCGCTGCGCGCACCGGCCGCAACCCGCAGACGGGTGCCACCATCGAGATCCCGGCCGGCTACTCGGTCAAGGTCTCGGCCGGTTCGAAGCTCAAGGCTGCTGCCAAGTAACCAGAGCCTTCCCGAGGGGCGTGCGGCGCGAGCCGTACGCCCCTTCGCCGTCCCCGCAGCATCCCGCCAGAGCTGTTTCTCAGGAGATTTCGGGGTGCGACAGCCTGATCAGGGCCGAATCGTCCTGAGAAATACACGTATTCCAGGCCGAGTTCCTGAGCAACGCGAATGCGCGCCCGGGAGATGCACGGGCAGCGCCGTCTAGGCTGGTTCGGTGCCCCGCTCCGTCCGAGTGCTCGGCCCTGCCGTGCTCACCGCCGTCGCCCTCGCGGCGACCTTCGCCGCACTCTCGTTCGGCGGGGGCGCCGCCGAACAGCTCATTCAAGACCCGGGGCCGATCGCGCGCTACGGCGTTCCGGTGTCGAAGCTCTTCGTGAACCTCGGCGCCGCCGGCATGATCGGCGCGCTCGTGCTCGCCGTCTGGGCGCTCAGCCCGAAGCGCCGCGAGTTCGACCTCGCCCTCGACGTCGCCGCCGCCTCGGCCGCGGTGATGACCGTCGCGAGCGCGGCGACGGGGCTGTTCACCTTCATCTTCGTGACGGCGGTGCCGTTCGATCTCAGCGACGCCTTCGGGCAGAAGCTCGGGCAGTTCGTCACCACCATCGAGCTCGGCCAGTCGTGGCTCATCACGACGCTCGCCGCGGCCGCGGTGACGGTGCTCTGCTTCGCGGTGCGCAACCACACCGCGCTCGTCTTCGTGACGGTGCTCGCGGTCGCCTCGCTCGTGCCGATGGCGCAGCAGGGGCACGCCGCCGGCGCCGCAGGCCACGCGGCCGCCGTCACCGGGCTGGGCCTCCACCTCGTCTTCGCGGCCGTCTGGCTCGGCGGGCTCCTCACGATCGTGCTGCTTCAGCGTGAACTCGGCGCGAAGCGCCTGCCGGTCGTGCTCGCGCGCTACTCGACCGTCGCGCTCATCTGCTTCATCGTCGTCGCGGTCTCGGGGTACGCGAGCGCGGCGCTGCGCCTCGGCGACTGGTCGCAGCTTGCGACGCCGTACGGCGCGCTCGTCGTCGTGAAGGTCGCCGCGCTGATCGCGCTCGGCCTGTTCGGTGCGGCCCAGCGCCGGTGGCTGATCGGGCGGATGGCCCGGGGCACGGGTTCGGGGTCGGGTTCCGGGTCCGGCACGTTCTGGTGGCTCGTCGTCGCCGAGCTCGCGTTCATGGGGCTCGCCTCCGGCGTCGCCGCCGCGCTCGCCCGCACGGCACCGCCGGTGTCCGAAGAGGTCCTCACGAACGCGCTCGTCAGCCCGGCGAAGTTCCTCACCGGTGAGGAACTGCCGCCGTGGCCCGAGACGTTCCGCTACTTCACCGAGTGGAACCCCGACCTCATCTGGCTGCTCGCCTGCGGCTTCGGCATCTTCTTCTACCTCGCGGGCGTTCGCCGGCTCCGCAAGCGCGGCGACAAGTGGCCCGTGTACCGCACGGTGCTCTGGGTGGCCGGGCTCCTCCTCCTCGCCTACGTCACCAACGGCGGGGTGAACGTCTACGAGCAGTACCTGTTCTCGGCGCACATGCTCGCGCACATGGTGCTGACGATGGCGGTGCCGGTGCTCCTCGTGCCGGGGGCGCCCGTGACGCTCGCGGCGCGCGCGATCAGGCCCCGGAAGGACGGCTCGCGCGGCGGGCGCGAGTGGATCATGCTCGCCGTGCACTCGAAGTTCGCCGGCATCATCGCGAACCCGATCGTCGCGGCGGTGCTCTTCGCGGGCTCGCTCTGGGTGTTCTACTACTCGCCGCTGTTCCGCTGGACGATGTTCGACCACATCGGCCACGAGTGGATGATCGTGCACTTCCTCATCACGGGGTACCTCTTCGTGCAGTCGCTCATCGGCATCGACCCGGTGCCGTACCGGCTGCCGTACCCGTTCCGGCTGCTGCTCCTGCTCGGCACGATGGCCTTCCACGCCTTCTTCGGCCTCGCGATCATGACCGGCACGGGGCTGCTGCTCGCCGACTGGTACGGCGCGATGGGCTGGGGCACCGATGCCCTCGCCGACCAGCAGCTCGGCGGCGGCATCGCGTGGTCGATCGGCGAGATCCCGACGGTGGCGCTCGCGATCACGGTCGCGTTCCAGTGGTCGCGCAGCGACGAGAAGGAGTCGAAGCGACGCGATCGCCACGCCGACCGCACGGGCGACGCCGAGCTCGAGGAGTACAACGCGCGCCTCGCCGCGATCGCCGCACGCGACAATTCCGCAGACTGAGGGCAGCGCCGCCCGCATCCGCGGGTTTCGAGACGCTCGCTGGCGCTCGCTCCTCAACCCGCCGGTTTCGAGACGCTCGCTGGCGCTCGCTCCTCAACCCGCGGGTCGAGACGGGCGTCACTCGAGCTGGATCGCGATCGAACCGTCGGGTCTGATCGTCGCCGCGAGCGCCAGCGTGAACGTGCGGTCCTCCTCGAGCGTGAAGTAGTGGCCGTCGAAGAGGTCTTGGACCTCGACCGAGATGTGCGCGACACCCTCGGTGGGCGGCATGTCGAACGAGGCCTCGCCCGCGGTCAGCGTCACCTGAGGAGTCGAGATGATGCTCCACGTCGGTTCGCTCGTGACGCGGTCGTCGATCTCGATGCCGAAGGGGCAGTCGGCCGGCTGGAGGACTTTCTGCTCGGTGCAGGCGGCGAGGTACTCGTCGACCTTCGTCTGCACCCGTTCGACGAACTCGGGCGTGGGTTGCGCATCGACGGTGACCGCGACCTGCTCGGCGGCGCTCGTCGGCACGGTGGTGTGCGGCGCCGCGAGCAGCGGTGAATCGTACGAGAACTCGTAGACCGCGGGGGCGATCGCGAGGTAGGGCGCGACCTGCGTGAACGCGGCGAGCTCGTCGCCGGTCTTCGTCGCACGGGTGTCGAGGGTCAGCGAACCGACCGTGAAGAGCGGGTTGTGAGCCGCGGTCACGTCGACCACGGCGAGTGGGCTGTCGGCGAACTCCCATCGTGCGAGCACGCCGTAGAGCGCGTCGATGGGCCGGACCTCGAAGGTGGATTCTGCGATCTCGGTGTCGAGGCGGTAGCTCGCGGTCACCGAGTGGCTGCCGTCGGCGTTCGTGATGTCGCTGACGATGCTGATGTCTTCGGGGGCCGACGCGACGACGCCCGAGCGCAGCATCGCGCTGGAGATGTCGGCCGGGAGGCCGAGCTCTTCGAGCGTGGCGTCGTCGAGCGCGACGCCGGGCGTCGTCGAGGCGGTCGCGATGTCGTCGTCGGCGATGGCCTCGAGGTAGCCCTTCACGAAGCTCGATGCGCCGTAGATCGATTGGTTGAGCCCGCCGAGCGCAGCGAGGAAGGCGGCGATGAGGAGCGCGGCGAGCCCGACCCACCCCGCGACGGCCGCCGGCGAGACCCGGCTCCGCACCTCGCCTGCATTCCCCACCCGCACAGTCTATGTTTCACGATCGCGCGAAGCTGAGCTTCTCCACAGCCGGCGCGAGCGGCGCGGATGTCACGGAGTCGCCGTCTCGAGCTCGGGTCGCCCCCGTACGCGGTTACAGTTGGGAGCGCCGCCCGGTGCTGCGTCGGCCCCGAGACATCCGCCCATCGAAAGACCCTTGTTGCAGAACGTGACCCTCTCCCGCGAACAGGCCGCGGTGTTCCAGGCGATCGAGAGCACCCGCGAGCACGTCTTCGTGACGGGCCGCGCGGGCACCGGCAAGTCGACCCTGCTGAACCACCTGAACTGGCAGACGAAGAAGCAGATCGTGATCTGCGCGCCGACCGGGGTCGCCGCGCTGAACGTCGGCGGCCAGACGATCCACTCGCTCTTCCGCCTGCCGATCGGGGTCATCGCCGACCACGACATCGACCAGAACGACGCGGTGCGCAAGATCCTGAACGCGATGGACACGCTGGTCGTCGACGAGGTGTCGATGGTGAACGCCGACCTCATGGACGCGATGGATCGCTCGCTCAGGCAGGCGCGACAGCGTCCGCTCGAACCGTTCGGCGGTGCCCAGGTGGTGCTCTTCGGCGATCCGTACCAGCTCGCGCCCGTGCCGGGCGACGCCGACGAGCGCGCCTACTTCGCCGACACCTACGACTCGATGTGGTTCTTCGACGCGAAGGTCTGGGGCGAGGTCGACCTCAAGATCTTCGAGCTCGGCGAGATCCACCGCCAGCATGACGACCAGTTCAAGCAGTTGCTGAACGCGGTGCGGCACGGGCGGGTCACCGCCGAGATGGCCGGCGTGCTGAACGGGGTGGGCGCCAGGCGCCCGCTGCCCGAGCAGGGCGCGATCACCCTGGCGACGACGAACAGCACGGTCAACCGCATCAACGCGACGCAGTTGGCTCGCCTGCCCGGCACCTCGAAGGCGAACGCGGCCGAGGTGAACGGCGACTTCGGCGGGCGGGCGTTCCCGGCCGACGAGCGGCTCGAGCTCAAGGTCGGGGCGCAGGTGATGTTCCTCCGCAACGACACGGCGATCGGGCCCGACGGGCAGCGCTGGGTGAACGGCACGATCGGCACGATCACCTCGCTGAAGCGCGAGGTGCGCGTCGAGATCGACGGCGAGGAGCACGAGATCGAACCCGTCACCTGGGAGAAGTACCGCTACACGTGGCACGCGGCGCGCAAGAAGCTCGAGAAGGAGATCGTCGCCGAGTTCACGCAGTTCCCGTTGCGGTTGGCTTGGGCGGTGACGATCCACAAGTCGCAGGGGGCGAGCTACGACACGGCGATCGTCGACCTCGGCCCACGGGTGTTCAGCCCCGGGCAGACGTATGTCGCGTTGAGCCGGCTCACCTCGCTCGAGGGGCTGTACCTGCAGCGGCCGCTGCGGCCGAGCGACATCATCGTCGACCGTGATGTCGAGCGCTTCATGGCGGGCGCAGCCCGTGAGATCGGCGTCGTCGCCCGCTGAGACGCAGCGCGCCGCCGTGGTCGGTGTCGGCTCGTCGGCGCGGCGGATGGTTCTGGAACCATTCGTGCGCATCCGGACAGAACCCTCTGAGGGGTGCCCCGCGGCCCCCGCCACCGCCTGCCGGGCCGGGCGAATCCCACTTCGCGGGTTACAATTTCAGCGGACACACGGCTGAGGGGGCACGGTGGCTGACCGTACTGGGGGCAGACGGCGAGCGGCTTCGGCACTCGCGGCGATCTTCGTCGTGCTCGCGCTCGGCGCATGCACGGGCGGGTCGGTCGACCCGGCGAGTCGTTTCGAACCGGTCGACGCGGCGTACTCCGACGAGGTCGCGGAACAGCTCGACGAGGTGCTCGAGCAGGCGGTGGCACTCAGTGGCTCGAGCGGTGGGGTCGCCGGGGTGTGGGCTCCGTGGGCCGGCGGCTGGACCGGGGCATCCGGCACCGTCGACTTCCGGGAGAAGTCGCGTCCGGTGACCGAGGAGACGGGATTCCGCCTCACGACGGTGACCTCCGAGATCACGTGCCTCATCCTCCTGCGTCTCGTCGACGCCGGCGCGGTCGCGCTCGACGACCCCGTCGCCGAGTACGTCGACCGCGTTCCCGGGCTCGAGGGCATCACTCTCGAACAGCTCTGCCGCCACACCTCGGGACTCGCCGACTACTACCCGGGGCTCGAGGCGCACTTCGTCACGAACCCCGAGCGCATCTGGTCGCCGAACGAGCTCATCGCCGGCGGGCTCGCGACGAAGCCGACGGGCGAACCCGGCGAGGTCTGGTCGTATTCGCGCACGGGGGTGCTGCTCCTCGCCCGCGCCCTCGAGGAGGCGACCGGACGAGACTGGGACCAGCTCGCCGAGGAGTACGTGTTCGAGCCGCTCGGCCTCGACGACACCGAGATCCCACCCCCCGGCGACAGCAGCCATCAGGGGTTGCTCGGGGCCTATGCGGCGGGAACCGGCGGCGACGGCAAGACCGACTGCGCGGTGATCCACGACGACACCTCGCAGTCGAGCTCGATCGGCGCGGCCGCGGCGGGCGCGACGTCCGACCTCGACGACGCCCGCAGGTTGAGCGAGGCCTTCGCGACCGGTGTGCTCGTGGGGGAGCGCAGCGCACGCGAGCTGTGGACGACCGAGCACCTCGGCGGCGACGCCCCGGTCTGGGAGCAGTTCGGCCTCGGAGGTGCGGAGTACGGGCCGATGCGCGGCACCGCAGGCGAGTCGGCCGGGTCGTTGACCGCCGCCTTCACCGACCCCGAGACGGGGCTCACGGTCGTCGTCGCGCTCAACAACTCGACCTCGGGAGCAGCGTTCGTGCGCGAGACGGCATTCGCCCTCGCCTCGATCGGCTCGAAGACGAAGGCGATCGAAGGCCGCGAACAACCGCTCGTCGAGCTGCCGTGGTCGCTCGAGCAGGCGACGACGAAGATGCAGGAGATCGCGGTCTGCCCGATCGAACCCGAGGCCGCGGAGGCGGCCGGCGAAGAGCCCGCTGAGGGATAGCGCCCGGCGCCGCCCGGCGCGTGGCGAATCGGCGTAGCCTCGACCCAGAGGCATCCGTCACCCGCTGGGGAGGAAGCAGCATGTGTCGCTGGCTGGCGTACTCGGGCGAGCCGATCCAGCTCTCCAAACTCATCCTCGATACGCAGAACTCGCTCGTCGCGCAATCGCTGAACTCGCCGCTCGGCGCCGAGACGGTGAACGGCGACGGGTTCGGCGTCGGCTGGTATCCGGCGGATGCTGCGAAGGGACGTGATCCCGCGTTGTTCCACAGCATCGAACCGGCCTGGTACGACGAGAACCTGCGTGAGATCACCCACGCGATCGAGAGTCCGCTCTTCTTCGCGCACGTGCGCGCGGCGGCAGGCCCGCCGATCCAGCAGACCAACTGCCACCCGTTCCGGCACGAGAACTGGCTGTTCATGCACAACGGGCGCATCGCGGGCCTGAACCTCGTGCGGCGCGACCTCGCGCTCGCCGTCGAGCCCGAGTTCTACCCGCTCATCCGCGGCACCACCGACTCCGAGCTGCTCTTCTACCTTGCGCTCACACTGGGCCTCCGTGACGACCCGGTCGCAGCCATGGCCGTGGCGATCCGCAGGGTCGAGGCCGTCGGCCACGGGCACGGCGTCGAGTTTCCGATGCAGGGCACCGTCGCGGTCTCCGACGGCGCCACCGTGTGGGCGTTCCGGTACTCGTCCGAAGGGCGGACACGCACCCTGTTCCACTCGATCGCCATGGCGACCCTGCAGGAGATGTACCCCGAGGAGGAGCGGTTGCGGGGATACGGGCGGAATGCGCGCGTCATCGTGTCTGAGCCGCTCAGCGATCTGCCGGGCGCCTTCGTCGAGGTGCCCGAGGCGACGGTCGCGATCCTCCAGCATGGTCGGTACCGCCACGAGCCGTTCCTCGCGGGCGAGGAATAGGCGCCCGCCGCCCGCCGCCCGCCGGCCCGCCCGCCCGGCCGCCCGCCCGGCCGCCCGCTCCCGCCTCCGGCGGATTCTCAGCCCGGCGCCGAGGGCGGTGCAGTACGCTCGGGGGTGTTCGTCCGCGGTGCCCGCCGCGGTGCCCGGCCAGGAGGTGCGATGTCGTCGAGCGCGGCCCGCGACGTCGGCCGTTCCCGCATCGGTGGCGCGCGGCGCGCACTGCTCGCGCTGCTCGGAGTGGCGGCGGTGCTCGTGGGCCTGCTCGCCATGCACACCGCCGGACCCGGCACCGAGCACGGCACCGCCGCGACGGCCTCGCATGTCGCGCCCGAGTCGGGTAGCGGTCACGAGGCTCTATCGACCGCCACGACCTCGACGGCGGAGCATCCCGCCATCGCGAGCCTCATCGCCTCGGTCGGCGGCGCCGTCGCCTGCGACGAGGAGTGCATGAGCGCGCTCGGCGACTGCGCGCTCATGGTGATGGGCTGCGCGATGCTCCTCATGCTCGCCGCGTTCGCGCTCGTCGCCCGCGGGCCCGCCGTGTTCCGTCGGCTGCTCGACCGCGGCGCCGCGCACTTCACGGCGTTCCTCCGGGTCATCCCATTGCACCTTCACCGACCTGATCTCTCCGTTCTCTCCATCAGTCGAACCTGAGCCGAATCGGCCCCCGCCATGCGGGCGTGGCCTCGCCATGCCCGCACGGCATCACCTGATCGACCCCGACGAACGGAAGAACACTGATGCGAACTGCACGAAAGCTCCTGATCACGGCCGCCGCGGCGGTCACCGCCCTGGCCCTCGCCGGCTGCGCCGACACCTCGATGACGGGCATGGACCACGGCGGCGACCCGTCGTCGAATCCCTCGACCGACTCGAACACCGCGTCGGCGGCCGGCGCGAACGGTGCCGACATCGCATTCGCGACCATGATGATCCCGCACCACGAACAGGCCGTCGAGATGAGCGAGCTCCTGCTCGCGGAGCCCGAGCTCGGCGAGCCGGTGCGCGCGCTCGCCGAGGGCGTCATGGCGGCGCAGCAGCCCGAGATCGACCAGCTGCGCGACTGGCTCGCCGAGTGGGGCCAGGAGGAGGTCGACATGGGTGGCATGGATCACGGCGACGGCATGATGAGCGAGGACGATCTCGCAGTTCTCGAGGCGGCTGCCGGCGCCGAGGCCGAGCGGCTCTACCTCGAGCAGATGATCGTGCACCACGAGGGCGCCGTCGCGATGGCCGAGGCCGAGATCGCCGACGGCGCGCACCCCGACGCGGTCGCCATGGCCGAACGCATCGTCGCCACCCAGTCCGACGAGATCGCGCTGATGCAGGAGCTGCTCGGCGTGAGCCCGCGCGGCTAGCGGCGCGCCGCACCCCTCGCGCGTCGCGCCGCCCGGGAACCCGCGGCGGCGCGCCGCGCAGCCCGCCCGACCCCACCTCACCCCGAACTTGGAGAACATCCCATGACCACGCCCGACCCGAAGCGCCCGACGAGCGGGGACGCCGCCGAGGCATCCCGCCGCAAGCGGATCATCTGGACGAACGTCGCCCTCGTGGCGGCGTTCATCGCGATCGTCGCCCTCGCGTTCGCCCTGCTCAGACCGCAGACGGCGCCGCCGGCGTCGGGCGGTTCGTCGCCCTCGTCATCGTCATCGTCGGATGCCTCGGTTCCGACCGTGCGTGCCGACAGCCACGTGCTGGGCGAACCGGGAACGAGCGGGGTGACCGTCGTCGAGTTCCTCGATTTCGAGTGCGAGGCGTGCGGGGCGTTCTTCCCGCTCGTGGAGCAGCTGCGCGAGGAGTACGCCGGCGAGGTGACCTTCGTCACGCGCTACTTCCCCCTCGACGGCCACCTGAACTCGCGCAACGCGGCCGTCGCCGCCGAGGCCGCCGCCCAGCAGGGCGCATTCGAGCCGATGTACGCCATGCTCTTCGAGACGCAGGCCGAGTGGGGCGAGCAGCGCGAGTCGCGGGCGCCGCTCTTCCGCGAGTTCGCAGCCGAGCTCGGGCTCGACCTCGACGCCTACGACGCGGCCGTCGCCGATCCCGCGACGCTCGAACGCGTCGAGTCCGACCGCATCGACGGGATCGCGCTCGGCGTGCAGTCGACGCCCACCTTCTTCGTGGACGACGAGATGCTGCGGCTCGAGGCGTACGAGGACCTGGGGGCCGGGATCGAGGCGGAGCTGGCGGGGGAATGAGCCGGGCTGCCGTCCGCCGCCTCGGAGTGCCGGGCGTTGGCGAACGCCGTTCGCACGAGGGGGGCGATGGAGCCGATGACGGGAATCGAACCCGCGCTATCTGCTTGGGAAGCAGAAGTTCTGCCATTGAACTACATCGGCGTGCGGCATCCGACGAAGATGCTGCGGTGACCATCGTAGCAAGGGTCTCGATGCGCTTCGCTATTCGATCGCCGAGACGCGTCGCTCATCGGCCGCCGGGCGCTCGGTAGGCTGGGCGGGTGCTTCTCTCGGATCGTGACATCAGGGCCGAACTCGACCTCGAGCGCATCAGGCTCGAGCCCTCCGACGCGTCGATGCTTCAGCCGTCGAGTGTCGACGTGCGGCTCGACCGGTACTTCCGGCTGTTCGACAACCACAAGTACCCGTTCATCGACCCGGCCGAAGACCAGCCCGAGCTGACCCACCTCATCGAGGTGCGGCCCGACGAGGCGTTCATCCTGCACCCGGGCGAGTTCGTGCTCGCCTCGACGTTCGAGGCCGTCACCCTGCCCGACGACGTCGCAGCGCGTCTCGAGGGCAAGAGCTCGCTCGGCCGGCTCGGCCTGCTCACGCACTCGACCGCGGGTTTCATCGACCCGGGCTTCACGGGGCACGTCACGCTCGAGCTGAGCAACGTCGCGACGCTGCCGATCAAGCTGTGGCCGGGCATGAAGATCGGGCAGATGTGCTTCTTCCGGCTGTCGTCGCCCGCCGAGAAGCCGTACGGCTCGGCCGACTACTCGAGCCGCTATCAGGGCCAGCGGGGGCCGACGGCCTCGCGCTCGTTCCACAACTTCCACCGCTCCGACGTGAGCGTCACCGACGCCGGGTCGAAGGGCGAGTAGCGGGGCGGAGCGAACTGTGCCGCGGACTGTCGCCACGAGCCGCGGCGCGAAGCGGAGCGCGAACCGCGGCGCGAACCGCGGAGAAGTTCTCCACAACTATCGAACATCTCTTCGAATCCCGGGCGATCTCGGCTAGACTCGGGGCATGCCCGAACCCGCTGAAATACCCGCTCTGACCGGGGTTTCAGCCGCGACCATCGGGCTCGATGAGGCATGGGCCGGGGCGCTGGTCGCCGGGGCGGTCAGGGCGGTCGACGCGGCCGGCGATGTGCGGCTGATGAGTGCTGACGGGCTGGTCCGGGTGACCGAGGCGCTGGGCGAGTTGTTCCGTCGGGTGCAGGCGTTGCAGGCGCCGGTCGCGGCCGAGCTGGCTGCCCGCTCTCGGCCGGGCACCGATGAGGTGGCGCGCAAGCACGGGTTCTCCTCGGCCGAGCACTTGATCGCGTCAGCGACCGGCGGTCGCTACCGAGAGGCGGTGAAGCTCGTCGCGGTCGGCGCGGCGACGGCACCGCGGGCCGCGTTCACCGGTGAGGTGCTGCCGCCCAAGCATCCGCATCTCGCTCGGGCGGTCGCGGCGGGCGCGGTGTGCGTCGATGCGGCCGACGTGATCCGCCGGTTCCTCGACGGGGTCGCGCCTCGGGCCGACCGGGTCGAACTCGGTGAGGCCGAGGCGTTCCTGGTCGAACGGGCTCCGGTCGTCGGGGTCGACGGGCTGCACCGGCTCGTGAAGCTGCTTCAGGCCCGGCTCGACCCCGACGGGGTCAAGCCGCGTGAAGACGAGTTGCGCGGCGCCCGCGAGTTCCGCATCTGGGAGGACGAGCACGGCATGATCCGGTTCAAGGGCGCTGCCGACCCGGTCAGCGGGGCCCCGATCAAGCTCGCGATCGAGACGCTCGTCGGTGCCGAACTCCACCGGGCGCGTGACGCGAAGCATCCTCGAACCGAAGCTGACCGCGACAGCAGGAGCGACGGCGACGACGATGACGTGCTCGGCGAGCAGCGCACGATCGCGCAGATGAACCTCGACGCGTTGGCCGACCTCGCCCGCCACTCGCTCGGCGCCGTCGACGCGCCGGCGCCGCTGCGGCAGGCGATGGTCGTCGCCCGCATCGATGGCGAAGCCCTCGAGACCGGTCGTGGGTACGGCACGATCGACGGCATCGAGCAGCCCGTCTCGGTCTCCTCGATCCAAGAGCTCGCGATGTCAGCCGGAATCTCGCCCCTCTACGTGGGCGAGGGGCGCGAGAACCTCCAGCTCGGCCGATCCCGCAGGTTGTTCTCTCAAGCGCAGAAGCTCGTTCTCACAGAACGCGACGGCGGCTGCGCGTGGCCGGGCTGCACGAGGCCGCCGTCGCATACTCAGGCGCACCACATCAGGTGGTGGAGCCGCCACCAGGGCCGCACCGATTTCGACAACGGCATCATGCTCTGCGCCCATCATCATCACCGGGTCCATGACGACGGCTGGGCCATCCTCATCGACCAGGGCTACACGTGGTTCGTGCCACCCGCGCACCTCGATCCGAGCAGGCGGCCACGCGCGGGCAACCGACGACTCCCATCGATCGCGCCACCACCGCCCGACGCGACCGCATTCCTGGCCCTCGCGGCCGCCTGAACCGAGCCGGGCCGCGGTGCGGTCCGGTGCGCGGCGCTGCGCTGCGATTGGCGTGGCAGGCAACCTGCCGGAGGCCTCACACCGAGGTGTCGACGGGCGCCTGCCGGCCGAGCTCGCCCGCATCGATCGCATCGACCGCGGCGAGCCCGCCGGCCATGAACGCGGTGATCGCGTCGAGCGTGGGGTCGGCGCCGAGCACGCGCACATGACCCGAGCCGCGCACGACGATATGGCGGCTGCGCTCGCCGTGGGCGGCGTGCAGGCGGTGCGACTCGCCCGCGAGCACTTCGCGGTCGCCCTCGTCGTGCACGAGGAGCAGGGGCACGCCGTCGGGCAGCGGATGGGCGGCCGCGTCGAAGCGCTCCCAGACCGACGCCTCGTGCTCGGCGGGGAAGAGCGTGCGGGCGAAGGCGCGGCCGAGCGCGTCGTTCGCGCCCGCCGAGAGGCCCAGCTGCGTCGTGAAGGCGTCGACGAGGTACCGCGCGTGCGACACTCCCGCGATCGCGATGACGCCCCCGGTCGCGGTGCCCTCGTGCACGGCGGTGAGCGCGGCGAGCGCACCGAAGGAGTGCCCGACGATCGTGTGGAATCGGCCGTGCTGGGCCTGCAGCACCTCGATCGCGGCGAGCCAGTCGCGGATGTCGGTGCGCCGCCCGCCCGAGTCGCCGTTGGCCGGGGCGTCGAACGCGACGAGGCGGTACCCCTCGGCACGCAGCTCGCGCACGACGGGGGCGAACTGCGAGGCACGCCCGCGCCAGCCGTGCGCGAGCAGCACGACGTCGGCGCCCGTGCCCCACTCGGAGACGGCGACCCGCCGCCCGCGCACCGTGATGGTCGAGCGGCGGGCGGTCTCGTGCACGGCGCGGTCGTGCGCGCGCACGGTCAGGGCGGGCCCGGCCTGGCGGAAGAGCGGGAGCGCGAGCCGGGCGGCGAGCGTCGGCGAGACGCGGTCGGCGGTGCGCGCCGCGGCGACGGTGGCGATGACGGCGGGGTGCATGGGTCCTCCGAATGGGTCTCGTCGTGGCGACGATGGGCACGAATCAATGAATACGAACGATCGTACGCCCACTATACGCACGATCGTGCGTAAAATCGAGAGCGTGAGCGAAACGGATGTCGCGGTCGACGGCCGCCGCGTACGAGGCGACGCCTCGCGGCGCATCGTGCTCGGGCACGCCGTCGACCTCGCCTCGATCGAAGGGCTCGACCAACTGTCGATCGGGCGCATCGCGATCGCCGCGAACGTCAGCAAGTCGAGCATCGCGACGCTCTTCGGCAACAAGGAGCGCTTGCAGCTCGCTGCCGTCGAGGCCGCCCGCGTGCGCTACTTCACCACCGTCATCGAGCCGGCCCGCGCGAAGCCCCGCGGGCTCGGCCGGGTCGTCGCCCTGCTCGACCGCGTCGTCGCCTACTCGCAGGATCGCGTCTTCCCGGGCGGCTGCTTCTTCTCGGCGGCGGCCGCCGACTTCCACGCCAAACCCGGCGTCGTCCGAGACGCCATCACCGCGCAGCTCGACGACTGGCTCGGTTACCTCGCCGTCTCGGTGCGGTATGCGGCCGAGGCCGGCGAACTCGACGAGGTCGTCGATGTCGACGGCGCCGAGCAGTTCGCGTTCGAGGTGCAGGGCATCTTCGAGTGGATGAATCAGCTCGCCGTCATCCGCGACTCCGACGAGCCGTACGTGCGGGCCAGGCGCGCGTTCCGCGCGCGACTCGCGGCGATCGGCGCACCGGCCGGTCTCGCCGAGCTCGTGCTCGAGCCCGGCGCCGCCCTGCGCTGATCGCTGCGCGGCCGCGCAGGCCGCGCGAGCTACTCGCCCTGCGGCGGCAGCGCGGCGATGATCGGGTGGTCCATCGCGATGACGCCGACCTTCGCGGCGCCGCCGGGCGAGCCGACCGCGTCGACCGTGGCCGTCGAGATCTCGAAGAACTCGACGTTGGCCTTGTAGTAGTCGGCCCACTCGTCGGGCAGGTCGTCTTCGTAGTAGATCGCCTCGACCGGGCAGACGGGTTCGCACGCACCGCAGTCGACGCACTCGTCGGGGTGGATGTAGAGCGACCGCTCACCCTCGTAGATGCAGTCGACCGGGCACTCGTCGATGCAGGCGCGGTCCTTCACATCGACGCAGGGGAGCGCGATGACGTACGTCACGACAGTGCGAGCGCGCCGTCGCGCGAGATCGACACCTGCTCGTCGCGGGGCACGACCTTGACGCGCTCGCGCACGACCCCGGCGTACTGCGCCGGCGCCTCGAAGCCCTCGCCGAGCCCGCGCTCGTGCGCGTCGAGCCCGAGCCATCCCTGCCAGGTCGTGTACTCGACCCCACGGGAGGCGAGCAGCTCGAAGATCTCTTCGCCGTCGGCGGCGTCGACCACCGGTGCGGCGAGCACGCCCTCGTTCGCGTCGGCGACGAGGTTCGTGATCGTCTCGAGCGCGTCGCCCTTGGTGTGGCCGATGAGGCCGACGGGGCCGCGCTTGATCCAGCCGGTCGCGTAGACGCCCGGAATGGGCGAGCCCGAGGCATCCAGCACGCGGCCGCCCTCGTTGGGGATGACGGCCGCCTTCTCGTCGAAGGGCACGTCGCGGATCGGCGAGCTCGCGTAGCCGACCGCGCGGTAGACCGCCTGAACGGGGTAGTCGACGAACTCGCCGGTGCCCTCGACCGAGCCGTCGCCGACGGGGCGGGTGAGCTCGAAGCGGAGGCCCTCGACGCGGCCGTCGCCGGTGATCTCGACGGGGGCGTGCAGGAAGTGCAGGTGCAGCCGGCGCGAGGCCGTGCCGGTGCCGGTCGAACCCGGCGAGGTGCGCCAGCCGTTCAGGGTGCGGGTCATGACCTTGACCTGGTTGTTCGAGGCGTGCAGCGCCTCGGCGTGCGCATCGCCCTCGGCGCGCTCGAAGTCGGCGTCGTAGACCACGATGTCGACGTCGGGCACCTCGCCGAGCTCGCGCAGCTCGATCGGCGTGAACTTCACGTGCCCGGGGCCGCGACGTCCGAAGACGTGCACGTCGGTCACGGGCGAGGCCTCGAGTCCGGCGACGACGTTCGCCGGGACATCCGTGGAGAGCAGGTCCTTCGGGTGCTTCGCGAGCACCCGTGCGACGTCGAGCGCGACGTTGCCGTTGCCGATCACGGCGATCGACTGCGCCTCGAGCGGCCAGGTGCGCGGCACGTCGGGGTGGCCGTCGTACCAGGCGACGAAGTCGGCGGCGCCGTACGAGCCGGGCAGTTCGACGCCCGGGATGTTCAGGGGGGCGTCGCGCAGCGCTCCGGTCGCGAAGATCACCGCGTCGTAGCGCTCGGCCAGCTCGCCGACCTCGACGTCGCGGCCGACCTCGACGTTGCCGATGAGGCGGATGTCGCCCGCGTCGAGCATCTCGTGCAGCGAGTTGACGATGCCCTTGATGCGGGGGTGGTCGGGAGCGACGCCGTAGCGGATGAGGCCGTAGGGCGCGGGCAGCGACTCGAAGAGGTCGATCGCGACCTCGCCGCCCTGCTCGGCGACCTGGCGGCGGAGGATGTTGCCGGCGTAGATGCCGGCGGGGCCGGCGCCCACGATCGCGACGCGGAGGGAACGGGTCATTGCTGCGATGCCTTTCGGGTTGTGCTGGAGGAGAGCGCTTCGGGCGCGTAGGGGCTCAGGGTCACCACGTCGCCGACCACGACGACGGCTGGCGACCGGATGCCCCGGCGCGCGGCCTGCAGCGCGACCGAGTCGAGGGTGCCGACCGTGACGCGCTGGTTCTCGCCGTATCCATCTTCGACGATCGCGACTGGGCATTCGCCCCCGCGCTCGCCGCGGGCGAGCGTGATCGCCGAGTTCGCGAGCGTGCCGATGCCCATGAGGAGCACGACGGTGTGGTCGCGTCCGCCGCCGAGCGAGCGGATCTGCTCGTGGCCGGTGACGACCGTGAACGTGGTCGCGAGCCCGCGATGGGTCAGGGGGATGCCCGCGATTGCGGGCACCGAGATCGCACTCGTGATGCCGGGAACCACCTCGACGGCGATGCCGGCGTCGCGGCAGAAGGCGAGCTCCTCACCCCCACGGCCGAAGATGAACGGGTCGCCGCCCTTCAGCCGCACGACCCGCTTGCCGTCGCGGGCGAGCGACACGAGCAGCGCGTTGATCGCGTCCTGCGGCACGGCGTGGTGGCCGGGCTGCTTGCCGACGTCGACGACCTCGGCGCGCAGCTCGACGCCCTCGGCCGCGAGTCCGTCGAGCACGCCCCTGGCGCCGAGCCGGTCGGCGACGATCACGTCGGCGGCCTCGAGCGCGCGGAGGCCGCGGATGGTGAGAAGCCCGGCGTCGCCCGGTCCGGCCCCGACGAGGGTGACGGTTCCGGCGGTCATCGCGAGGCTCCTTGGAGGAGGCCGCGGCGGCGCAGCATCCGGCGCTCGAGCGGGGCGAAGAAGACGAGTTCGATGAGGATGCCGATGGCGAGGATCACGAGGATCGTCGCGAGCACCGCGGAGATGTCGGCGAGCTCGCGGCTCTGATTGAGCATGGAGCCGAGGCCGAAGCCGATCATTCCACCCGTGGTGATGATCTCGGCCGCCATCAGCGAGCGCCACGAGAACGCCCAGCCCTGCTTGAGACCGGCCACGTAGCCGGGCAGCGCAGCGGGCAGCACGACGAGCGTCGCGAGGCGCCACGGGCCGGCGCCGAGCACCGTGCCCACCCGCCGCAGCTGCGGCGGCACCTGCTCGACGCCCGCGATCAGCCCGTTCACGATCGACGGGATGGCGCCCATCAGGACCACGAAGTAGACGGTCGCGTCGCTGAGCCCGAACCAGAGGATGGCGGCGGGCACCCACGCGACCGAGGGCAGCACCTGCAGGCCCGAGATGATCGGGCCGACCGCGCGGCGCAGCGGCTTCACTTCGGCGAGCAGCAGGCCGAGCGGCGTGCCGACGGCGACCGCGATGACGAACCCGAGCAGGCCGCGCTCGAGGCTCGTCGCGACGGCCGTCTGCAGTCGACCCGACTCCCACGCCTGGCCGAGGGCGGCGGCGACGTCGAGCGGGCCGGGCACGATGTCGGGTCGGGGCTGCGCGATCACGATGTAGAGCTGCCAGGCGACGATCAGGGCGATGACGAAGAGGATGGGCGGCAGCACGCTGCGCGTGAAGACCTTCCAGGGGCCTGGGCGCTCGTCGGCGTCGGTCTGGAGGCGGTCGAGGCCCGCCTCGAGCGCGCGGAGGTCGTCGTGCGCGGACGGCGCCGCGGCGGGCGCCGTGCCACGCGCGCCGGGCGGGTCGAGCAGGGAGGTGTCATGCGGCATTTCGGCGGATCTCCTTCCGCAGCTCGGCGGTGATCTCGAGCGAGAGCGCCGCCACCTCGGGCGACTCGATGCGCCGCCCTTCGGCGGCGTCGATGCGCCACTCGCCGGCGACCCGGCCGGGCCGGCTCGACAGCAGCACGATGCGCTGCCCGAGCCGTGCCGCCTCGCGCACGTTGTGCGTGACGAAGACGATGGTGCGGCCGGTCAGGCGCCACACCCGCTCGAGCTCCTCGTGCAGCAGGTCGCGGGTGATCGCGTCGAGCGCCGCGAACGGCTCGTCCATCAGCAGCACGGGGCGGTCCTGCGCGAGCGCCCGGGCGAGGGCGACCCGTTGGCGCATGCCGCCCGAGAGTTCGTGGGGGCGCTTCGCCGAGGCATCCGCGAGGTTGACGGTGGCGAGCAGTTCGAGCGCCTGCGCCCTGCGCTCTCCGCGCGCCACCCGCCGGAGCCGCAGCGCGAGCTCGACGTTCTGCGCGGCGGTGAGCCAGGGCATGAGCGCCGACTCCTGGAACATGACCGCGGCGCCCTCGGACGGCGTCGTGATGCTGCCGGTCGTCGGCTGGTCGAGCCCCGCGATGAGGTTCAGCAGCGTCGACTTGCCGCAGCCCGAGGCGCCGAGGAGGCACACGAACTCACCCGCCGCGACGTCGAGGTTCACGTCGTCGAGCACGACCGGGCCTGCGCCGAAGCGCTTGCCGAGGTGCTCGATGCGGATGGCCGTCTGCCCGCTCATGCGACTACTCCTCGCCGAGGCCGCCCGCGGAGACGGGCTCCTCGCCGGCCTCCTCGCGCAGCTCGTTCAGGATGCGGAGGTCGAACAGCCCGTCGATCGAGCCGTCCTTCTGGGTGCCCGCCTCGAGGCCGTTCGCGACGAGCTCGGCGAACGTCACGGCGTGCGGGTCGACCGAGAAGACGACGTGCTCGAGCGCGCGGTCGATGACGGCGTCGGCGAGCGGTTTGCCCGTCTCGGCCTCGATGCCCGCGTTGATCACGCCGGCAGCCTGGTCGGGGTTGTCGGCGAGCCACGCGACGGATGCCTCGTGCCCCTCGAGCAGCGCCCGCACCGTCTCGGGGTGCTTGGCGAGGAACTCGGCGCGCACGAGCAGCACCGTCGTCGGGAAGGCCCCGTCGTCCCACAGCTCGGCCTCGTCGACGAGCACCTCCGCGCCCGCGTCGATGATGAGCCGCGACACCCAGGGCTCGGGCAGCCAGGCGCCGTCGAGCTCGCCCTGCTGGAACAGGGTCAGCGCCTGCGCGTTCTCGGTCGGCGTGATGTGCACGTCGCCGCCGCCCTGCGTGTCGGTCTCGAAGCCCTCGTCGGCGAGCCAGGCGCGCAGCGCGACGTCTTGGGTGTTGCCGAGCTGCGGGGTCGCGAGCGTGGTGCCCTCGAGGTCTTCGGCCGAGTCGATGCCGTCGCGCACGACCAGCGCGGCACCCCCGGTGGCTGCGCCCGCGACGATGTGCGCCGACTGCCCGCCCGACTGGATGAAGGTGTTGATCGACGGGTTCGGACCGATGTAGGTCGCGTCGATCGCGCCGGCCGAGAGCGCCTCGATCGCGGCGGGGCCGGCGTTGAACACCGAGGTGGTGAGCTTGGTGTCGCCGAGGGCGTCTTCGAGGAGCCCCTCTTCGAGGCCGACGATCGCCGGAGCATGGGTGACGTTCGCGAAGTAGCCGAGACGCAGTTCGGCGGCGGGCGAGGTCGACGTCGCGGCGCCGTCGTTCGGTGCAGCGCCCGCGGCGGCGGAGCAACCGGCCAGCATCATCGCCGCCACTCCAAGAGCGGTGATCGTCAGGGTCTTGCGGGTGGTGCGGATGGTGCTGTTCACGGTTATCGCCTCCTTACGGATCGTTGGTGCCTACTGTTCGGTGATGCCGGCGGCCAGGGTGCGGCCGTCGGACGGATGGATGACGAGGAACGATCCGGCGTGCCGGTTCTCGCCGTAGGGCTCGAGGGGCAGGTCGGCGGCGACGCGGATCGTCGCCCGGCCGATGTCGTTCACCTCGAGCGAGGTCGCAGGCACGTGCTCGAGCGTGTCGAGGTCGCGCTTGGCGTCGATGGAGGCCACGAGCCCCTGCACGGTCGTGGTGCCGTGCTTCACGAGCACGCGGGTGCCGGGGGCGAGGGGCCGCGGGTCGAGCTGGAACAGCTCGGCCTCGAACTCCCGCCTGGCCTCGGGCAGGGTGCCCGCCGCGGCGATGACCGCGCCGCGGGCGGCGTCGATCTCGTCGGCGAGGCGCAGCGCGACCGATTGCGGTGCGACGGCCTCGTCGAGGGATGCCCCGGCCTGGTCGATGCCCGTGACGGCGGTCTCGATGCCCGAGGGGAACACCGTGACGCGGTCGCCGACACGTACCCGCCCCGAACCGATGCGGCCGGCGAAAGCCCGGTAGTCGCGGAAGGTCTCGGCCCGCTGGGGGTCGTCGGCGACGTCGGGCGCGAAGCCGCCCTGCGGGCGCAGCACGAGCTGCACGGAGAGCCGGAACGGGTCGTACTCGGTGTCGAGCTCGTCGTGCGAGGGCAGCGACTCGAGCAGTTCGAGCAAGGCCGGCCCGTCGTACCAGGCGGTGTTCGCCGAACGTTCGACGATGTTGTCGCCCTCGAGCGCCGAGACGGGCAGCACGTGCACGCCGTCGAGCCCGAGTTCGCCGGTGACGCGGCGCACCTCGGCTGCGACCTGCTCGAACGCGCCGCGGTCGTAGCCCAGCAGGTCGATCTTGTTGACCGCGACGATGACGTGCGGCACGCGCAGCAGTGCGACGACCGAGAGGTGCCTGCGGGTCTGCTCGAGCACGCCCTTGCGAGCGTCGATGAGCACGACGACGGCGTCGGCGGTCGTCGCGCCCGTGACCATGTTGCGGGTGTACTGCACGTGCCCGGGGCAGTCGGCGAGGATGAAGCTGCGCGCGCCCGTCGAGAAGTAGCGGTACGCGACGTCGATCGTGATGCCCTGTTCGCGCTCGGCGCGCAGTCCGTCGGTGAGCAGCGCGAAGTCGAAGCCGGTGCCGGCGCCGAAGCCGCGCTCGGCCGAGGTGCGCGCGACCGCCTCGAGCTGGTCGGCGAGGATCGCCTTCGAGTCGTGCAGCAGGCGCCCGACGAGGGTCGACTTGCCGTCGTCGACCGAGCCGGCGGTCGCGAAGCGGAAGAGGGTGCTCGGGGCGGTGATGGTGTCGCTCATCAGAAGTACCCGTCCTTCTTGCGGTCCTCCATGGCGGCCTCCGAGATGCGGTCGTCGGCCCGGGTCGCGCCGCGCTCGGTGAGGGTCGACTGCGCGACCTCGCGCACGACGGCCGTCACGTCCGCGGCATCCGATTCGACCGCGCCGGTGCAGCTCATGTCGCCGACCGTGCGGTACCGCACCGTGCGCAGTTCGACCGGCTCGTCGGGGCGCGGCGGCGAGACCTCGCCGACCGCGCGCCACATGCCGTCGCGCCGGAACACCTCGCGCTCGTGCGCGTAGTACAGCGGCGGCAGTTCGATGCCCTCGCGCTCGATGTAGCTCCACACGTCGAGCTCGGTCCAGTTCGAGATCGGGAAGGCGCGCACATGCTGGCCGGGCGTGTGCCGGCCGTTGTAGAGGCTCCAGAGTTCGGGGCGCTGGTTGCGCGGGTCCCATTGTCCGAATTCGTCGCGCAGCGAGATGATGCGCTCCTTGGCGCGGGCCTTGTCTTCGTCGCGGCGGGCGCCGCCGAAGACGGCGTCGTGCCGGCCAGCGGCGATCGCATCGAGCAGCGGCTGGGTCTGCAGCGGGTTGCGGGTGCCGTCGGGGCGCTCCTGCAGGCGGCCGTCGTCGAGGTACTCCTGCACGAGCGCCACTTCGAGCCGGAGGCCGAGCCGCTCGACGGTGTCGTCGCGGAACGCGAGCACCTCGGGGAAGTTGTGCCCGGTGTCGACGTGCAGCACCGGGAACGGCACCCTGCCAGGCCAGAACGCCTTCGCGGCGAGGTGCAGCACGACGACCGAGTCCTTGCCGCCCGAGAACAGCAGCACGGGGCGTTCGAACTCGGCGACGACCTCGCGGATGATGTGGATCGCCTCGGCCTCGAGCACCTCGAGCGTGTCGAGCGCGCGCGCCGGGGTGGCGGTGAGTACGTCGGTCATAGGTGCAACCCGCATTCGGTCTTGTCGAGGCCCGACCAGCGGCCGGATCGAGGGTCTTCGCCCGCGGCGACGGGCTTCGTGCAGGGCTCGCAGCCGATCGAGGGGTAGCCCTCGGTCAGCAGCGGGTTCACGGTGACGCCGAACGCGCCGGCGTAGTCGATGAGGTCGTCGAAGCTCCACGCGGCGAGCGGGTTGACCTTCACGAGCCCGTTTCGCTCGTCCCACGAGACGAGCGGCGTGTTCGTGCGGGTCGGCGCCTCGTCGCGGCGCACGCCCGTGAACCACACCTCGTAGCCCGAGAGCGCCTTCTGCAGCGGAGCGACCTTGCGCATCGCGCAGCACGAGCCCGGGTCGTGGGCGAAGAGGTCGTTGCCGTACTTCGCGTCCTGTTCGGCGACGGTGAGCTCGGGCAGCACGTCGACGATGCGCACGTCGAGCGAGGAGGCGACGCGATCCCGAGTCTCGTGCGTCTTGGCGAAGTGGTAGCCCGTGTCGAGGAAGAGCACGTCGACCCCCGGCAGCGACTGCGCGACGACGTGGGGGAGCACGGCGTCGGCCATCGAGCAGGCCACGGCCGCGGCATCCACGGCGAAGTTGCGCGCCACCCAGGCAACGACCTCGTAGGCGGATGCCTCGCCGTCGGCCAGGCTCCGGAGTTCGGCGTCGCCCGCCTCGGCGAGGGCGCGCAGCGTCGCGGCGTCGCGCTTTCCTCCGCTCGCTGAGCCGGTCGAAGCGACGGACCCGAGGTTGCTGGCGCTCATCGCAGCTCCTCCTCGTCGGCGCGGTGGGCCCACTCGGCGAAGGTCTCGTCGGTCGCGACATCCCGCTGCGCGATGAACCGGCGCACGACCTTCTCGACGTAGTCGGCGAGGCCGTCGGCGGTCACCTTGAGGCCGCGCACGGTGCGGCCGGTGCCGGCCTCCTCGCGGGTCGCCGAGGCGAGGCCGCCGCCGAGGTGCACCTGGAAGCCGGGCGTCTGACCGCCGTCGCCGTCGGGCAGCAGCTGTCCCTTGAGGCCGATGTCGGCGGTCTGGATGCGGGCGCACGAGTTCGGGCAGCCGTTGACGTGCAGGCTGATCGGGTGCGGCAGCTCGATGCCCGCGAGGCGCTGCTCGAGGGCGAGCACCGCGTCGGTCGCGGTCTGCTTGGTCTCGACGATCGCGAGCTTGCAGAACTCGATGCCCGTGCACGCGATGGTGCCGCGGCGGATGAGGCTCGGCCGGGCCTGCAGCCCGAGCTCGTCGAGTTCTGCGACGACCCGCTCGACGTGCTGCTCGTCGATGTCGAGCAGCACGATCTTCTGGTGCGGGGTCGTGCGCAGCCGGCCCGAGCCGACACTCTCGAGCAGCTCGGCGAGGCGCGTGAGCGTCGTGCCCGAGATGCGGCCGACGAACGGGGTCGCGCCGATGTAGAAGCGGCCGTCCTTCTGCTGGTGCACGCCGACGTGGTCGCCCTGCGTGAGCGGCTTCGGGGCGGCGGGCCCGTCGGGCAGCGGGGTGTCGAGGTATTCGGTCTCGAGCACGTCGCGGAACTTCTCGGCGCCCCAGTCGGCGACGAGGTACTTGAGGCGGGCGCGGTTGCGCAGGCGCCGGTAGCCGTAGTCGCGGAAGATCGAGGTCACGCCTTCCCACACCTCGGCGACGCGCTCGGGTGCGACGAACGCGCCGAGCCGCACCGCGAGGTGCGCGTTCGTCGACAGGCCGCCGCCGACCCACAGGTCGTAGCCGACGCCGAGTTCGGGGTGGACGACGGCGACGAAGGCGCAGTCGTTGATCTCGTGCACGACGTCTTGGCTGGGGTGGCCGGTGATGGCGGTCTTGTACTTGCGCGGCAGGTTCGCGAAGTCGGGGTTGCCGACGTACTTGCGGGCGAGTTCGTCTATCTGCGGCGTCGGGTCGATGAGCTCGTCGGCCGCGATGCCCGCGACGGGCGAACCGAGGAACACCCGCGGCACGTCGCCGCACGCCTCGGTGGTCGACAGGTCGACGGCCTCGAGCCGGCGCCAGATCTCGGGCACGTCCTCGACGCGGATCCAGTGCAGCTGGATGTTCTGCCGGTCGGTCAGGTCGGCCGTGTCGCGCGCGAACTCGGTCGAGATCTCGCCGATCACGCGCAGCTGCTCGGTCGTGAGCCGGCCGCCGTCGATGCGCACGCGCAGCATGAAGAACTCGTCTTCGAGTTCGTGCGGTTCGAGGGTCGCGGTCTTGCCGCCGTCGATGCCGGGCTTGCGCTGCGTGTAGAGGCCCCACCAGCGGAACCGCCCGTGCAGGTCGGTGCCGTCGATCGACGAGAAGCCGCCCTTGGCGTAGATCGTCTCGATGCGCTCGCGCACGCTGAGGCCGCCGTCCTCCTGCTTCCACTGCTCGTTGGCGTTGAGGGGCTCGGTGCCGTCGACCTTCCACTGGCCGTTGGGCCGGTTCGCGCCCGGGCGGGCGGGGCGGCCTTCGGGGCGCGCGGGGCGTTCCGGCCGTGCCGGTCGCACCGTCTCGCTCAGCGTCACGAGAGCCTCCTGATGGGTCGGAACGACGATGGATGTCTCGCCGTTGAGCCGACGTTAGGCGAGGCATCCTCGGGCGGCACCTTCGTGACAGCGGGCCCGTCACGTGGTGTCACGGCCCGTCGCACGGCGCCGCATTGCGTCACAGTCTTGATCTGGCTCCGGTGGTCGAGTAGCGCCGACGTCCCTCCGCCGGTCGAGTAGCGCCGACGCGAAGCGGCGACGCGTATCGAGACCCCCGCCGCCGCTCCCGTGAAGTCGCGCAACCTACTCTTCGCAGCGCTGCCCCTCCGCCGTTCGCGCCACTCCACATCGTGAAGTCGCGCAACCTGCGCGCCACCGCGCCGACGATCAGTAGTTCGTGCGACTCCACATCGTGAAGTCGCACAAACTGTGTCGGCTCTCGCGCGCGGGTCGGCCAGGGGAGCAGAGCCTCAGCGAACCTCGTACCAGAAGCTCGCCGAACCTTCGTCCTCGCGAGTGAGGTGCAAACCCCAGCATCCAGGCGCGTCGAATCGCAAGCCGGTACCCCATTCGTCACCGGGGCGGCCGTAGTTGCTCGACGAGTGTGGCTCGGGCCCCCATTCGAGAGCGTGTTCGGATGAATCGGGTGCTTGGAGCGTCGCGGTGAGCGCGCCGGCACCCGTCATCCGCAGCACGAACTTCTTCGGGGCCTCCGATGCCACGAGCCCGGTCGCATCGGTGACTTCGAACATTCCGAAAGCCTCGGTTCCCGGTTCGCCCGGAGTCCCCCGTACTTCGGGCCATAGGGTTGGCGATGCGGGAGCACACCCCGATGCGCCTGCCTCGCCCGGAATCGCCGGAAGCGTCGACGCCGGAACGGACACGAACGTCTCATCGGTCGGCGGCGGCGTGACATCAGATGGAGTGCCGACCGCGATCGGCGGAATCTGCGTTTGGTTCGCGTTCGCATGCCATAGCCAGCCGGTGACGCCGAGAACCAGCACCGCGGCACCCGCGATAGTCCAAAGCCACGTCCGCCTCGGCGTCCCGCGCCGGCTCACCTCGCCCATGGGTCGACCACCTTCGCGCCGAGCCCGGCGAAGTCGCGCACGTTTCGCGTGGCGATCGGCGCGTCGTGCGCGAGGGCGATGCCGAGCACCTGGCCGTCTTCCGAACTCAGCGTTCGTCCGAGGCGACGTGCCTCCGCCCGCACCTCGGCATGTGCCCGCGCTGCGGCCTCGTCGTATTCGAGAAGTCGGGTGCGCATCGGCACGAGCAACTGTTCGATCTGGTCGTCCAACTCGTCGCGTCGGCGACCGGCGGGCAGAAGTCGCACGCCGTACCGCAGTTCGTGCACGCTGACGACCGTGAGATGCAGGCCCGCTGAATTCTCGCGCAGCCAGGCGAGCACGCGCTCATCGGGCGCCGGACGCAGTGCCTCCGACCAGACGTTGGTGTCGACGATGATCACGACAGCTCGACGTCGCGAGGTGCCGCGCGCTCAATCTCGGCAAGTTCGCCCCCGCCCCCGTGTTCGCGCCATCGTTCGTTCTCGTCGAGCCACACGACGACCGGATCGTCTCCTGTGGGCATCACGATGTCGACGAGGATCGCGCGCGCCTCGGCTTCCATCGACCGACCGTGCTCGCCGGCACGTCGCTTGAGTGCGGCCTTCGCCTGCTCGGGCAGGTTTCTGATGAGCAACTGAGCCACGGCGCCTCCGTTCGACTGATATCGATGATATCAGCTGTGTCTCGCGGCACGAGTCTCGATACGCGTGCTCCTTCGTCGCGCGCTACTCGACCACCGGTGGGCATGCTCCTTCGTCGCTCGCTAGATTTCGATACGGCGCTGGCGCGCCTACTCAATCCGGCGCTCGACCGCGGGACGAGCGCGGTACTCCCGCCCGAGGCAGTCGCCCGCTATCGTGAGCGCATGCCGACCGCCGCTGGTACCGGAATGCCCCTGCGCGACTCCCGCGTGCACCGCTACGTCAACGCGTTCTGCCCGCGGTGCCACGAGGAGGACCCCGAACGGCCGCTCGCCGACGTCGCCCGGCTGTCGGGATGGCTGGCGATCCGCGACGACCGGGTCTGGCTCGAGCGCGGCTGCCCGACGCACGGGCTCGTGTCGACGATGTACGACGAGTCGCCCGAGATCCTGAGCTACCTCGAGCAGTGGACGGCGCCGACGAAGGTGCACACCCCCGACCTCGTCGGCAACTTCAAGCCCGTGCCGTCGGCCTACGAAGACGGCCTGCCCGAGATGCAGACGCAGCACACGTGCATCCTGCTCGAAGACCTCACCGACCACTGCAACCTGCGTTGCCCCACCTGCTTCGCCGAGTCGGGGCCGGCAGCGACCGCGGTCGCCCCGCTCGCCGAGGTGCTCGCCTCGGTCGACGCGAGACTCGCGCGCGAGAACGACCGCATCGACGTGCTCATGCTCTCGGGCGGTGAGCCGACGCTCTACCCGTGGCTCGAGCAGCTGCTCGACCACCTCGTCGCGCGGCCGGTCGTGCGCATCCTGCTCAACTCGAACGGGCTGCGCATCGCGCAGGACGACGCCCTCGTCGCCACGCTCAAGAAGCACCGGGAGCGCGTCGAGGTCTACCTGCAGTTCGACGGCGAGAGCGCCGAGGCCTCCGCATATCACCGGGGCGCCGACATCCGCCGCTTCAAAGACCGCGCGCTCGAACGCCTGTCGGAGGCGGGCGTCTTCACGACCCTCACGATGACCGCCGCTCTCGGCGTGAACGACGGCGAGATCGGCGCGGTGATCCGGCGGGCGATGCGAACGCCGTACGTCGGCGGCGTGACGATCCAGCCCGTGTTCGGCTCGGGCCGCTCGGCCGGCATCGACCCGAACGACCGGCTCACGCACACGGGCGTGCTCGCCCGGCTCGAGGCGCAGACGGGCGGCGAGGTCACCTGGCGCGACCTCACCGCGCTGCCCTGCAGCCACCCGCACTGCTGCTCGGTCGGCTACCTGCTGAAGGATGACTCGGGCGAATGGAACTCGCTGACCAAGCTCGTCGGGCACGAGCGGTTGAAGGAGTTCCTCGACCTCAACCCCGACCTCATCGCGAACCGCATCGCCGACAGCAACATCAACCAGGCGCTGAAAGACAGCGTCAAACAGTCGCTGCTCGACCTGCTCAGCGAGCAGTCGTCGCTGTCGCACCCCTCGATCGGGTCGTTGTGGAAGGACATCTGCACCGGCTGCGACCTCGGCATCGGCACCCTCACCCAGCTCGCGAGCTCGGCACTGCCGGGGCAGCACAAGCGCCTGAGGCGGTTCCTCGGCGAACGCGTCAAGCGCATCACGGTGAAGCCCTTCATGGACATCAACACGATGATCGAGGAGCGCCTCACCCAGTGCTGCGTGCACGTCGCGACGGTCAACGCGAAGACCTCGGCGCACCAGTGCGCCCCGTTCTGCGCGGTGCAGGCGTGGGCGCCGCTCGGGCGACAGCGCATCTCGACGGCGACGGGCGAGGCGGCGGTGACGGGCGGCCGGCGCGAGCTGCCGGTGACGGTGGCATGAACGACGCGGGGGCGGGCGGCACGGCCGACGAGTTCGGCGCGTGGGATGCCGCGGGGCTGAACCGCTTCGACGAGACGGTCGGCGCGGCCCCCGCTCCCGCGCCGTACGACCCGCTGCGGCTGTGCGTCTTCGCGACGATCGCGCTCATCACGTGCGTGTTCGGCCCGATCGCGCTCGCCGTGTTCGCGGGCATCGCCATCGCCGGGTACGCGAAGGCGCGTCGGGCGGGCCTGCTGCGCTCGAAGTGCAAGCTCGGCGACACGCGAAATGTGCTCGCCTACCTCATCGTGCTCGAGGTGCTCGCGCTCGTCGCCGTGCCGTTCTGGGTGATGCTCTGGGCCGGCGCGTTCGCCGGAAGCTGGAGCTGAGCGCGTGTTTCCGACGCTGCAGGATCTCCTCGGCTGGGGGCCGCCGATCGATACGCACTCGGTGTTCGTCGGGCTCGCGATGCTCGCCGCAGGGCTCGTCTTCGTCGTCGAGTCGCGCCGCCGCGGCCAGACCGACACGCGGGTCGCGGCGCTCGTGCTCGGCGCGCTCGCCGGGGCCGCGATCTTCTCGCGGCTCGGCACCTGGGCGCAGCACCTCGATCCCTCGCAGAACCTCGACCTCGTGACCCAGCTCACCCGCGGCAACGCCTCGGTGCTGAGCGCGCTCGTCGGCGCGTGGCTCGGCGTGCACGTCGCCAAGCGCATCGTGAAGTATCCGATGCGCACCGGCGACCTCTTCGCGCCGGCGGTCGCGCTCGCCATGGTGATCGGCCGATTCGGATGCCTCTTCACCGAGCTGCCCGGAACCCCGACCGGTGCCGACTGGGGCATCGTGCTCGACGAGGCCGCCGCCGCAAAGTTGGGCGGGCCGGCCGGAGTGCCGCTGCACCCGAGCTTCGTCTACGAGATCGCCTTTCAGGCGGCCGCGTTCGTCGCCCTGTGGTTCTGGCTGCGGCACAAGCCGATCGCCGCAGGCGAGACGCTCACGATCTACATCGCCGCGTACGCGATCTTCCGCTTCTTCGTGGAGTTCGTGCGCGGCAACGAGGTCGCGTGGATGGGTCTGACCCGCCCGCAGATGTTCCTGCTGCTGACCGTCCCGTTGCTCGTCGCCCGCCTCGCCTGGAAGGCGTCGCGCGGCCGGCTCGCCGCGAACCGAGAGAGGATGGCCGTCGATGGTGCCCGATCCTGAAGAGCCCACGCCCGAAGAGCCCGAGCCCGAGGCGTCGGCCGAGTCGACCCCGCCTCCCGCGGTGCCGCCGCCTCCGCCGGTGCCGCCGGTGTACGGCCCGCCGCCACCACTCGAGAAGCCGGGCTGGGCGGCCCAGCCGCCGGACTACGGGGAGACGCCCGGCACCCCTCCGCCACCCGGGCTCGTGCCGAAGCCCTACGACCCGTCGGCCCCGCCGCAGTCGGCCGGGCTCAGCACCGGCGCCGGCATCGGCATCGGGGTCGGCATCGGCTGCGGCGCGCACGTGGTCGCGATCGTGCTCATGCTCGCCACCCTCTTCACGATGTCGGCGACCGGCCCGAACGTGCTCGGGCTCGTCTGGCCGTTCGTGGTCGTCGCGCTCGCCGCGATCGCCATGCTCTTCTTCCCGAAGACGCGTGGCGTCGCGATCGGCATGCTCATCGTCGCCGCGGCGGCCTGGATCGTGGTGCTCGGACCCTGCATCGGCATGATGGGGGTGTGACGGGGCGGGTCTCGATACGCGTCGACTTCGTCGGCGCTACTCGACCACCGGCTCGACCGCGGCGTCGTACCGGTCGAGCACGATCTCGACGAGCTCGGCCGGAGTCGCCGCGTCGGGCACGAGCAGCGGCTCGGTGACGACGTCGGCGCCGGCGGCCTCTGCGAGGTCTTGGAAGTAGCCGGGGGCGAGCAGGTAGCTCGCGACGACGACACGTGCGCCCGGGGCATCCGCCCTCGCCTGCCTCACCGACTCGGGAAGTAGGGGCTCGGCCGCCGAGAGGAACCCGATCCGGATGTCGCGCCCGGTCGCCGCGGCGAGACGCTCGCGCATGACGTGGCAGTCGCGCACCGCACGCGGGTCGCTCGATCCGGCGACCGAGAGCACGATCGTGTCGTCGTCGTGCACGCCCGCCTCGGCGAGCCGGCGCGCGAGCACCGCCGCGAGGCGGTCGTCGGGTCCGAGGGCGCCCGCGAGCACGACCCGCCGGCCGTCGGTCGCCTCGACGGCCTCGGTGAGGTCGACGTGCACGTGGTACCCGGCCGAGAGCAGCAACGGCACCACGACCGCGGGCTCGCCGGGCGGAAGCGATCCGAGCGACGCGGGCACGTCGGGCTGTTCGACGTCGACGTGCCCGAGGCGGGCGGTGGGCGTGGCATCCGGATGCCTCGTGGAGAGCGCCGCGGTCACCGACTCGTGCAGCCCGCGCACCGCCCGTCGCCCTTCGGGCGAGGAGGTGCCGTGCGAGATGCCGACCAGGGCGGGAACGAGCGTCGTCATCGCACCATCGTCGCAAACTCCGGGACGGATCGGTGCCGTGCGTCGCTGTGCGACCGCTAGCCTGCTCGCATGGCGACGATCCTGTTCTGCCCCGTGACCTTCAACCTCGCCGAGACCACTCGCATGATCCAGGTCGCGCGGGCACTCCACCCGGCGCACCGGGTCGTGTTCCAGGGCTACGAGACCGACTTCGTCGACCTCATCCGCGACGCGGGGTTCGAGTACCTCGCCGGCGAGCCCGCCTGGAGCCGTGCCGAGCGCGACCAGGCGATCGCCTTCGACCAGGGGCACTCGTTCCGGAGCCCGTTCACCCGAGAGCTCGTCGGCGCGCGGGTGGAGCTCGAGCGGCGCACGATCCGTGAGCTCGGTGCGGCCGCCGTCGTGACCGGGTCGAACCTCACCTCGTTCATCTCGGCGAGGGCCGAAGGCGCGCCGCTGTTCTACCCGGTGCCGTTCCCGCTCACTCGCCCGCAGGTCGCGCAGACGAAGCGGATGGGCTTCGTGACCGGTGCCGGGCGGCTCGCACGAGCCGCCGACCGGGTGGCGACCGCCGCGTTCCGGTGGATCTACAACTCGGCCCCGCTCGCGCCGCGGGCGTTCACGAGCGTTGCGAAGGCGAACGGCGTGCCGCCGCTGCGCACCGTCTCCTCGCTGCTCACCGCCGACCGCAACCTCATCACCGAGATGCCGTGGGAGATGGACGGCTTCGACCTGCCCGAGGGCTTCGAGCGCGTCGGCCCGATCTTCGCGCACCTCGACGCGCCCATGCCCGCGATCGTCGCAGAGCTCGCCGCCGCGCCCGAGCCGCTCGTCTATCTCGGGCTCGGGTCGTCGGCCGACCGCAGGCTCGCGCTCGCCACGGCCGAGGCGCTCGGCGGGCTGCCGGTCAACGTCGTCGCGCCGATCGGCCACTACCTCGAGGCCGGCGATCGCGTGCCGGTCAACGTGCACGTGACCCCGTTGCTGCCGGCGCACGAGCTGGGCGGCCTCGTCGACGCCGCAGTGCTGCACGGCGGCCAGGGCACTGTGCAGACCGCGTGCGCGACGGGCGTGCCGTTCGTCGGCATGGGCCTCCAGCCCGAGCAGACCTGGCACGTGCGCAGTTGCGAGCGTCGCGGCAACGCGATCGCCGTCCCGCCGAAGCGCGTGGGTCGGCCCGAGTTCACGGCGGCGGTGCGGCGGGTGCTCGACGACCCGACGATCCGCACCGCGGCCGACGAGGTGCGCGAGGCGTACCGCGGCGCCGACGGTGCGGCCGCGACTGCACGGCTGATCGAGCAGGCGGTCGTCGCGGGCGGGTGACCGCCCGAACCCGCCGGCGCAGAGCTTCCGAGCTCCTCGTCGGTCAGAAGCTCGTGACGAGGTCGCCCAGCACGGCCGTGAGCTTCGTCGGGTCGGTCGCGTCGTAGAACTGCGCGCCCGTGGCCGTCGAGATCTCGCGGAGGGTCTTGGTGTCGGCGTTGGCGCCGTACGCGAGCGTGAAGACGAGCACTGGGGTGTCGTCGCGCAGCCGCTCGAGGCCGGCGAGCATCTGCTTCTTCGAGGTCGGGCTCGGCCCGAGCGTCTCGTTCTTGCCGTCGCTCAGGAGCACGATCGCGTTGATTCGCTCAGGGTCCCAGTCTTCGCCGCGCTCCTTCGCGAACGTCTCGATCGCCGTGTAGAGGGGCGTGAACTCGACGGGTCGGAGGGCGCCGAGCGCGTCGAGGAACTTCGTGCGGTCGGTTCGTGCATCGGCGACGGGGCTCACGAGCCCAGGGGTGACCGGCCCGTCGTCGATGGCGCTGAACGCGGCGAGGCCGATGTTGTCGCCCTTCGAGAAGTGGCCGAGCGCCTTCTCTATCGCCTGCTTGGCCGCGGCGAGCTTGGTCTCGCCGGTCGGGATCTTCTCCTCCATGGAGCCCGAGACGTCGACGAGGAACAGCACCTGGGCGCGCTTGCGCACCTCGGGGAAGGTGCTGTCGATCGCGGCGAGCACCTCGCGGCCCGGGAAGTCGAGGGCGCCCGACGGGCGCTGGGGCAGACGCCCGACCTCGCTGACGATGGGATCGAGCGCGCCGTTCAGGTCGTGGTGGCCGGAAGCGCGCACGATCTGCTGGCCCTGCTTCGTGCCCGCGAACTGCAGGAGGTCGCGCGCCGCCTCCTTCTCGGAGGCGTCGACCCACGGGCCGTTGAGCACGGTGAGGGGGTTGTCAGCGACGTAGTACCCGTCGCTCGGGTAGATCGGCACGAGCTGCTCGCCTGGCGGGGTCGATTCGGCGCGGCTCACGCCGTCGGAGCTCGTGATGCCGCGGTTGTAGTCCCAGACCGTCTTCTCGTCGACGATGACCGCCGAGAGGAAGTCGGCGATCGAACCCTGCTTCTCGGACGCGCGAGCCTGGGCGAGGAAGCGTTCGGGCGTGGCCATGTAGTGGCTGGTGGCGAGCTCGTCCTGCCGGACGGCGTTCGTCACCTCGGTGTCGTGGATCTGGCTCGTGGTGAGTTCGGCCAGGCTCCCCGCTTCGGCGCCGAACTCGGCGAGCATGGCGGCCTGGCCCGAGCTCGCCATGAGCGGGCTCGTCTTGCCGAGCTTGAAGGTGCCCCACTCGGGGTGGTCCATCCAGCTCCAGGTGGCCTCGTCGCGTGCGGCGTTGAACACGTCGTTCCAGGTCGGGGGCGTCTCGCTCCAGCCGATCGCGTCGGCGAGTGGCTGGGGCATCGCGAGCACGATCGCCGAGGAGCCGATGCTCGTACCCTCGGTGGGCACGTTCTCCGCCCCGCCCGCGTCCTGCGAGACGGCGAGCCAGGAGCTCGCGTCGGGCAGCCAGACGGTCGGCTTGTCGTCGGCGGCGACGCCGGGGAAGCCACCCGCCGCGTCGGTCGCGGCAACGCCAGAGACCGCCTTCGTCGCGACGGCGTCGACGCAGCGTCCTTCGACGCTGCGCGGCTGCGCGTTGTAGCCGTCGACGAGGCGGGTCACCAGCTCGGCGTTCTCGTACGACGAGAGCACGTTGAGCGAGATGCACGGCTTCCTGCCGTCGTGGGCCGACGGCTGGTCGGAGGGGAAGATGCCCGGCTCCGCCGTCATCGAGGCGGTCGGCGTCGAACCGACCGCACCGCCCTGGCCGGTGAGCACGACCGCGGTCGCGACGCCGCCGCCGAGCAGCACCATCACGAGGGAGGCGGCGGTGATCACCCACACCCGGCGCCGTCGATGCCGCCGATGCGATCGATCGCGGCGCGGCGTGCCGTCGGCGCTCACGGCCGGCGACCTCGCGACGCTGCCGCACGGGGGGTCGGCGTCGGCGTGCAGATGACGAATGCTTCGGGCATCATACGTCCTGGGGGGTAGGGGGTCAGGCGATACTATCCTGCGCCGGCCCGTGCGCCAACGGGTTTTCTCGGCGGCTCCCCGGACGTCGACGAGATCGGGTCA
This sequence comes from Agromyces italicus DSM 16388, assembly GCF_000421545.1. Classification (GTDB taxonomy): domain Bacteria; phylum Actinomycetota; class Actinomycetes; order Actinomycetales; family Microbacteriaceae; genus Agromyces; species Agromyces italicus. The sequence continues at coordinate 552,731 of NZ_ATXF01000005.1, read as the reverse complement.
CCGGCAGGGGCGGCGGTGGTGCTCGTGGTGCTCGTGGTGCCCGTGCTCATGGTGCGCGTGGTGCCCGTGCCCGCGGTGCCCGTGCCCGCGACCGCGGCGCTCCTCGCCTCGGCGGTGGCGCCGGGGCATCCGCTCACCCTCGGACCAGCCGAGTTCGAGCGCGACCGCCTCGAGCGTCGAGAGGGTGGTCTGGAAGTCCTCGGGCGACACGGCGCCCGCGACACGCGCACGCAGCGCGGTCACGCGCTCGAGGAGCGCTGCGTACGACGCCTCGCCCTCCTCGGTGAGGCGCGGTGCGCCGGGCTCGTCAGTGACCCAGCCGCGCTCGACCAGGGGGGCGATGCGATCGCGGTGCGCGGCGATCTTGTTGCGCAGGCGCGCGTCGTCGACGGTGCCGGCGATGACGTTGAGCCGTCGCCAGTCGCGTCGGGTGATGCCTTCGTCGGTGAAGAGCTCGAGCATGGCGTCGTCGAGCTTGCGGTCGACGACTCGGAGCCAGTAGCCGATGGGGCGTTGGGCAGGGGTGGGATGCTGCGTGTCCTCGAGGGAGGTCATGGTGGTTCCTTTCGTGACGCGGTGCGCGTCGGATGCCTCGGACTTGCATGTCTTATGACATGTATATGTACAATGACATACATGAATGACGGCCGTCAAGTCCCACCGGGCGAACACCCAGCTGCGGGCGGCGGCGACGCCGGGGCATCCGACCCGATCGCCGCCGTCGAGGCGGCGCTCGTCGCGATGCGACGCGACCAGGGCCGACGCCGCCTGCAGCACCGTGCCGAGCACGGTTCGCAGCACCCCGGGCATCGCTCGCACAGCGACCACCACGGGCATCACGATCATCGCGACGTCCACGAACCGGATGCCTCGGGCGCGCCCCGGGGCCGCGGCCGAGGCGGCTCGGGGCTCGCGCAGGCTGCCCGGTTCCGGCTGCTCGACGCGCTCGAGGCGGCGCCGCAGCCGCCGTCGGTCGGACAGCTCGCCGAGGCGATCGGCGTCGACCAGCCCCGCGCGAGCCGGCTCGTGCAGGCCGCCGTCGAGGCGGGCCACGCCCGCCGCGAGCTCGACCCGGCCGACGCACGCCGCAGCGCGATCGTGCTCAGCGCCGCGGGCCGGCGCGTGCTCGCGGGCGCCCGCGACACCCGCCGCGGCGCTGTCGAGACCGCGCTCGCCGGGTTCTCGCCCGACGAGACCGTCGAGTTCGCCCGGCTGCTGACCCGCTTCGTCGGCGCCTGGCCGCGCGATTGAGCCCGGGCGTCTACTCCGCCGCGACCGCCTTCTTCGCCTTCACCGGAATCAGCAGTGCGAGCCCCAGCGCGATCACGAGGATGATGCCGAGGATGCCGAAGTACGGCGCTCCGCCGATCGTGACGAACAGGGCGAACGCCGTCGGCGCGAGGAAGCTCACCGCGCGACCGGTCGTCGCGTAGAGGCCGAACACCTCGCCCTCGCGCCCGGCGGGAATGAGGCGTGCGAGGAAGGTGCGGCTCGCCGACTGGGCGGGGCCGACGAACAGGCACAGGGCGAGCCCCGCGGTCCAGAACACGATCTGGCCGCCGTCGTGCAGGAAGAACACGACGAGGCCGCTCACCACGAGGCCGATGAGCGCCGCCATGATCACGGGCTTGGCGCCGAGCCGGTCATCGAGCACGCCGACCGCGATCGTCGAGATGCCGGCGACGACGTTCGCCGCGATCGCGAAGATGATGACCTCGCCCGCCGAGAACCCGAAGACCGAGGCCGCAAGCACGCCGCCGAAGGTGAACACGCCCGCGAGCCCGTCGCGGAACACCGCGCTGGCCAGCAGGAACCAGACCGTGTTGCGCTGCTCCTTCCACAGTCGCTTGATGTCTCGGCCGAGGCGCGCGTACGAGGCGAAGAACCCGATCTTCTCGCGCTCGACCGCGGCAGGGTTGCGGTACTCGGGCACGGCGAGCAGCACGGGCAGGGCGAAGACACCGAACCAGATCGCCGAGACGAGCATCGACACGCGCACGGCCAGGCCCTCGTCACCGGTGACGCCGAAGAGCCCGACCTCGGGCTGGATGAAGCCGAAGTACACGATGAGTAGCAGCACGATGCCGCCGACGTAGCCCATGCCCCAACCGAAGCCCGAGACCTTGCCGATCGAGCGGGGCGTCGAGACCTGCACGAGCATGGCGTTGTAGTTGACGCCGGCGAACTCGAAGAAGACGTTGCCCGCCGCGACGAGGAAGAGGCCGAGCATCAGATACTCGGGCGCCGGCAGCACGAAGAACATCGCGACCGTGATCGCGACGACGATGTAGGTGTTGACCGCGAGCCAGAACTTGCGCCGACCGCTCGTGTCGGAGCGCTGCCCGGTGATGGGTGCGAGCACCGCGATCAGCAGGCCCGCGATCGCGAGCGCCCACCCGAGCTGGGCCTCGACGGTGCCGCTCGGGCCGAACGACTCGCTCGTGAGGTACACCGTGAACACGAAGGTCGTGACGACCGCGTTGAAAGCGGCCGAGCCCCAGTCCCACAGCGCCCAGGCGAGGATGCGGCCCTTGCGTGCGCCGCCCTCGGTGACGGCCTCGACCTGGCTGGTCGAGACCCCGATGGTCGCGGCCGCCCCGTCGGGCGGCGTCAGGTGCGAGGGCGGGAAGTTGCGGGGGCCGTACCCGGGCGAAGCGGGGGTCGAGCCGTGCTCGGTCGGGTCGGTCATGGGGGCAGTCTCCCGGCATCCGGTGAACGGGTGGTGACGGCGCGAACCGGGGCCGATCCGCGTCGATCGAGTTGCACACTACCGCGGGGCGTGCGCCGTCGGGCGCACGCCGTGCAGAATTCAGGATGCGGCGGCCGACTCGCCGAGGCTTCGGCGCTCACGCACGGCGTGGCGCGGGAGGCATCCTGAATTCTGCACGGCCCCGGGCGCTCACATCGCGACCATACCGACGAGCTCGCCGAACAGTTCTTCGGGGTCGCACTCGAGCCGCTGCCTCGTGAACCACGAGCACACGTTGACGCAGTCGCGGTGCAGCAGGTCGAAGCCCTGCGGGTTCGAGATGAGGTCGACGACCTGGGGCAGATCGATCGCGACCACCCGCCCCTCGTGCACGAGCAGGTTGTATGGGGAGAGGTCGCCGTGCGCGAGCCCCGCCGCGGCGAGCGTGTGCATGAAGTCGACGACCTGGTGGAACAGCTCGCGCAGTTCATCGGGCGTCGCCCGCACCTGCGCGAGCCGGGGGGCCGCGACACGGCCGTCGCCGATGAACTCCATGAGCACCTCGGTGCCGCCGACCTGCACCGGGTACGGCACGGCCGCGCCGAGTTCGGTGAGCCGCGAGAGCGCCTCGAACTCGGCGTACGCCCACTGCACCCGCGCGACCTCGCGGCCGAAGGTCGTGCCCTTCGCGAGGGCGCGCGCGTCGCGGCTGCGGCGGGTGCCGCGGCCCTCGGTGTAGACGGTCGAGCGATGGAAATCGCTGTGCTCGGTGCCGCGGTAGCGCTTGGCCGCGAGCAGCACCGAGTTGCCGGCGACCTGCGGATCGGCGCCCGGCACGGCGCGTTCGATGAGCGAGAGGTCGGCCTCCTTGCCGGTCTTCACGACGCCGAGTTCGGTGTCGAACGCTGCTGCGGAGGTGACGAGCCAGTCGGGGCGCGGCGCGGGGCCGCGCTCGGAGGGGGTGGTCGCCGGCCAGGTCGACCAGCGTTGGCCCTCGCCGGGTTCGGTGTCGAGGAAGGCGAGGTCGAGTGACGAGATGAGATGCACGGTGGATTCTCCGAAGAATGCGGAGGCCACCGGGCCGCGATCAGCGGCTGAGGGCCTCGCAGGATGAAGGGATGTCGAGGGTCATGACAAGGACAGCCATGGTCGTCTCCTCTCCTTCAGCCGGATGCTCCGGGCCCGATTCCGCGCGATGCACGCGGCTCAGGAAGTCTAGGGGGCCCGGCGCTCGGCGTCCAGACCCGATTCTCGGGGCAGGGATGCCTCGAGGTACAGCCGTTGCGAGGCGATCTCCTGTTCGTAGGGCGCGCGATCGGCGAGCCGCTCGACGGCGAAGCCCGCCGCCTCGGCCGCTCCGGCGAGCTCGGCGGCGGTGAACTCGGCCCAGTAGACCTCGATGCCGGAGCCGAGCGGGTCTGCCGCGACCCCGTCGTCGGTGCCCTCCTTCGCGACGACGAGCAGGCGGCCGCCCGGCCTGAGCGCCGCGGCCCACGCGGCGAAGGTACCGGGCAGCAGCGACTTCGGCTGGTCGTGCAGCGAGTAGTTCGAGACGATCCCGTCGAACGATCCGCCGAGGCGGTCGGGGCCGAGCGTGCGCTGGTCGCCGATCTCGAAGCGAAGCCCGGGCTGTACGAGGCGCGCGAGTTCGATGCATCGCGGCGAGAGGTCGAGGCCGGTGACGTCGAGCCCGTGCGCGGCGAGCGCCGCGGCGACGTGCCCGCACGGCCCGCACCCGACGTCGAGCACGCGTGCGCCCTGGCCGAGGCGGCGGGCGAAGTCGGCGAGCAGCGCGAGGTCGTGCGGCTTGCCCTCGAGCTCGTCGCGGAACAGCTCGAGGTAGTGGTCGGCGCGGGCGTCCCACGAGCGCACGACGTCGGCGGCGCTGCCGGGCTCGGGCCCGGTGGTGCGCTCGGACGCTCGGATCATCCCGTCATCGTACGGCCCCGTCGACCGACGCGACTACGGCTGCACCCAGTCGGCGGGCGGCTTCACCGGGTCGGCGAGCCAGATCTGGAAGAACTCGTCGAGGTCCTCGCCCGACACCTCCTCGTAGACCGCCTGGAAGTCGTCGGCGGTCGCCGCGGAGTCGTCGTAGCGTTCGAGCCAGAGCCGGGCGCCTTCGAAGAACGCCTCGTCGCCCACCTCGACCCGGAGCGCGTGCAGGGTGCCTGCGCCGCGGTTGTAGACCTGCGTGGCGAACAGCCCGAGCGGCCCCGGGTCGCCGATCTGCAGCTGCCAGTACGAGGCCGTCCGCGTGGGGTCGTACCAGGCGTTGTAGCTCTGCTGCGCGGTGGCGCCGCCGTTCTGCTCGGTCCACATCCAGGTCGCGTACGTGGCCCAGCCCTCGTTGAGCCAGATGTCCTGCCAGCGCTCGGGGCTCACGGCGTCGCCGAACCACTGGTGCGCCAGCTCGTGTGCGACGGTTCCCTGACCGGCCTGGCCGGAGTACACCGGTCGGGTCTGGGTCTCGAGGGCGTAGCCGACGGAGTCGTCATCGACGATCGAGCCGAACGCCGTGAACGGGTATGGCCCGAAGCGGCTCTCGAAGAAGTCGATCATCGCCGCCTGCCGGGCGAGGCTCGCGTTCGTCGTGGCGAGACGGGCGGGTGAGAGGTCGCGGTCGACCGCGTCGATGATCGGCACGCCGCTCGCCGAGAAGGTCGGCGCCCGCAGTTCGAAGTCGCCGACCGAGGCGGTCGTGAGGTAGCTCGCCTGCTCGTCGGGCGCATCCCAGTACCAGGTGGTCAGGCCGTCGGCGGTCTCCTCGGGCTTCGGCTGCGTCCCGTTGGCGACGGCGACCTTGCCCTCGGGCACCGTGATCGCGAAGCTGTAGCTCGCCTTGTCGGTCTGGTGATCGCTGACGGGGTACCAGGTCATCGAACCGTCGGGCTCGCTGGCGACGATGGCGCCATCGCGCGTCGTCACCCAGCCGTAGAGCGCCTCCTCGATGTCCTCGGGCTGCGTCGTCGCGCCGCCGTACTCGACCACCACCGTCGCGCGCTGACCGGCCTTCAGCTTCGGCCGGGGTTGCACGGTGAGCTCCCACACGCGAGCCTCGTCGTCCTGCACATGCCAGAACGCGGCGCCGTCGACGGCGGCACCGGGTGCGGGCGTGGCCACCGAGGCCGCACGCTTGCCGTTCACGGCGACGGTCTCGACCTCCATGCCGCGGAGGTCGAGGTTGAACCGGTCGAGATCCTGGGTCGCCACGAGCTCGATCGTCGCGGTGCCGCGCAGCTCGCCCTCGAGGGGCGCCGGATCGGGCGCCGGCGGGGTGTAGTCGAGTTCGAGGTCGTAGTGCTGCACGTCGTAGCCGCCGTTGCCCGCGAACGGGAAGTACGCGTCGCCCGCGCCGGCGGCGCCGACCGTGTACCGGGGCCCGGCCCCCTTCGGGGCAGCGGCGGCGCCGATCGCGCCGAGGCTCCCGATCGCCAGTGCCGCGACGGTCGCGCCGCCGAGCAGCCGTGCCCGCATCCTGTTCACGATTCCCCTCCATCATTCGACCTGCATACGGGCTGACTCTAGACGCGCGGACGCTCGGACGGTAGACCCGAGCACCGGGTACGCCGGAGTAGGGTCGCACCATGCGGGACCTGGTCATCGCCGAGGCATCCACCGTCGTGCTCGTCGAGGGCGAGAGCGACCGCCTCGCCCTCGAGGCGCTCGCCGTGCGCCTCGGCGCCGACCTCGCGGCGGCCGAGGTCGCCGTCGTCCCGATGCACGGCGTGACCAACCTGCACCACCACCTCGCCGCGCTCGCGGCCGAGGCGGAGGCCGCGGCGCACGGCCGCCCGCGCCGCGTGCTCGGGCTCTTCGATGCGGCCGAGACCGCGTATGTGCGCCGCGCCGTCGACGGCGCCGGGCTCGGAAGCACCGACGCCCCGCTCGGCGAGCTGGGGTTCTACTCGTGCGAGCCCGACCTCGAGGGCGAACCGATCCGCGCGCTCGGCTCCGCGCGCGTCGAGGAGCTGCTGGCCGACCAGGGCGAACTCGCCCGGTTCCGCACCTTCCAGCGGCAGCCGTTCCAGCGCGGGCGCCCGCTCGACGCGCAGCTCCGCCGATTCATGGGCACCCACGCGGGGCGGAAGGCGCGGTTCGGGAGCTCCGGCTCTCACGCCTGCGGGGACACGATGCACGCCACGATACCGATGGCCACTTCGGTGGCGTGCACAGGTGCGGCGCGAGTTCGCGCGGCCGACCGCGTCTACCGCACCATGAAGTAGACGAGCGCCGCGAGTCCGATCGTGACGATCACGACGCGGTACGCCGTCTGCGGGATGTACCGGCCGAAACGACCGCCGAGCGCTCCGCCGATGAAGGCGCCGACCGCGATCGCGAGCGCCGCGAGCCACGCCACCTCGGTGACGGCGACGAACACGATCGCCGCGACGAGGTTCGCGGTCGCGGCCATGGCGTTCTTGTAGGCGTTCGCCCGGACGAGCGACCCCGCCATCGTGATCGAGAGGAGGGCCAGCAGCAGAACGCCCTGCGCCGCCCCGAAATAGCCGCCGTAGACCGCGGTGAGCCCGGCGACCGCCATCGTGGCGCCCGGGTGGTCGTGGTGCTCGGCCTGGCCGTGCAGCCGGGTCGTCCAGCGCTTGATCTGCGGCCCGAAGATCACGAGCAGCAGCGCCAGCACGATCAGCGCAGGCACGATCATGTCGAAGGCCTCGCTCGGCAGTCGCAGCAGCAGCAGTGCGCCGGTCGCGCCGCCCGCGGCCGAGAAGCAGAGGAAGACGCCGAGGCGACGCCATTCGCCGCGGAACTCGGAACGCCCAGCGAACGTGGCGACGAGCGAGGCGGGCAGCACGCCCACGTTGTTCGTGACGTTCGCGAGCACCGGCGGGTAGCCGAACGCCAGCAGGATCGGGAAGGTCACGAGCGATCCCGACCCGACCACCGAGTTGATGCCGCCCGCGACGATGCCGCCGAGCACGAGGGCGGCGAACTCGAGCGGGTTCATCGGGCGGTCACGGCGAGTCGGTGCATCCCTCGATTCAATCAGGCCGGATGTCTCCGGCCGCGCGTGTGACGTCCGAGCTCGCGCCGCATGGGGAGGGGTGCCCATTTCCGATGTCGTGCAGCTCGTGGGAGGGTCGAGGCGACGATGCTGCGAGCTGGGGAGGGCGCGATGGCCGATGCGGTCGAGATCGATGAGGCGGCGGACGGCGCACGCCGCCGAGACGGGCATCCACGGGCTCGGCGCCGCCGTGAAGGAGGCCGGCGCGGCCGCGGCGGCGCACTGGGCGGAGGAGTTCCGCGTCGCGGGGGAGGGCCTCCGGCAGCTCGCCCAGAAGGTCGACGACGACCTCGCCGCATTCGCGGCCCTCGACCAGGGTCTCGTGGCGCCGGGTGAGCGGCGCGGTGGCGGTCGTCGCGCCGAGGCGGTGTGACCGTGGCCGCACAGCCCGGGCTCGAGGCCTCTCCTGATCGCAAGACGGCGGTCGGTCGCGCCGCGCCCGTCGACGTGGCGCGCTGGGCGGTCACCCTGGGCGGCGCCGGCGTCGACTGGTCCACGGTGCGCCGCCTCGGCGTCGTCGTGCGGCTCGCCGGGCTCGACACGGTCGCCGGACTGGGCGGCGCCGTGGTCGACGGGCCCGACGCCGGGCGGGAGGCCGTGCGGACGGTGTTCGCGGAACTGGCCGGGCTCGCCGGGTCGGAGGCCGCCGCGGACGCGCTCGAGCGCGTCGCCGACACGCTCCGGAGGCTGAGTATCTCGACGCGAGCGGAGGGCGACACGTGAACCTGCAGGAGAGAGCCGAGGAGTGCCGTCGGCTCGCACGGATGGCCGAGAACGCCTCGGACTGGCTGCCGACGCACCCGACCGAGGCGGGCGTGCGCAGCGCCGCGACGTCGCTGCAGACGATGGCGGGCATGTGGACGGGTGAACACCTGCAACGGCCCGGCGGGTCACCGTCGAGCGTGCAGCAGAGCGCCGACGCGTACGAACGGATCGCCGCCGCCCTCGACGCGCGTGCGAGGAGCCTCGATGCTCGCGCGACCGAGGTCGAGCAGGCGCTCGACGCCGATGCCGGCCGGGCCGCGGCCGAGCAGGTACGCGCGTTCCGCGACCTCGTCGTGCTCGAGCAGCGCGGTGCGGCGTTCATCGCCGCCGCCCTCGACGACTATGCGAGCGCCCTCGACGACGGGCAGGGTCGCTTCGACCGGCGGTCGGCGGAGGTGCGATCGGCCCGCGACGACGCGTTCGCGGTCGACGCGCCCGTCGACTTCGCCGCCGAGTGGAGCGACGCCGAATGCCGGGCCGCGATATCGGCCATCCGTGACGTGTACGTCGATGCCCAGTCTGCGCTGGCCGGGAGCGGCTCGGCCCTCGAAGCGGTCGTCGAGGCCGAGCAGCGACTCGGCTACGCATTCTCGGACGCCGCAGGCTATGCGCGGATGACGGGCCTGCCGGCGACGAGCAGTACGAGCCTCGTCGACGCGGCGCTCGCGCTCGCCCGAGGCGTCGGCGATCCCGACCGTGCAGTCCTCTCCGATGCCGAGTGGGCGGCCTACGTCGCCGAGCGCGATCGGTTGAGCCCGGCCGACCGCAGGCGACTCGACGACGCGCTCGACGGGTCGAAGTCGCCCGAAGAGCGCCAGATCATCATGAGCGCCCTCGCGAGCGGCGCGGGCCTCGCACTCACCCTCGCGCTCGCCCGCAGGCTGCGGACCATGTCGCCGCAGCAGGTGAAGGCGATCGCGGGTCTCGGCATGACCGACGTGTCGGCCGCCGACGCGCGTGACTGGACCGAGCTGACGATGCCCGACGGCACGGTCATCACGCAGAAGACCGACACCACGTGCGGGTCCTCGTCTCTCCTGATGCTCGCCGCGCAGCGCGACCCGTTCCTCGCGCTGTTCCTGGCGGAGGGCGCGCTCGTCGACGGTCACATCCCGGAGTACCTCTCCGACGTGACGCTCATCGACCGCATGCCCGAGGCCGGGCTGACGACGACCGAACGCCTCAAGTACCTCCAGGAGGAGATCCGCAGGCAGACGAACCAGTTCAGCTTCTGGCCGGGGTCGGTCGTCGGATCGGCACCCTGGGGGTACGGCGACGAGGTCGCCCGCATCACCGGGGACGACGTCGACATGTCGTACAGCATGCTCGGGCCGAACGGCGACGCGCAGGACCTCGTCGACCGGGCGATCTCCGCGGTCGACTCCGGCACACCCGTCCCGTTCCTCGTCGGCGACGACTCAGGCGTTCCCCGCCACTACGTGCTGCTCGTCGGACACGAGGGCGACGAACTCCAGTTCTACGAGCCGTGGAACGGCGAGGTCAGGTCGGTGGCGATCGACGATGCCGTCGACGGCGACGAGTCGCTCGGGGCGTTCGGCGGCTGGTCGTCGATCTACGGCGCGGCGGTCCCCGCCGACTGAGCTCAGCCGCCGCGGCGCAGGTCGTCGATCTCGGGCATCGTGCCGGCGGTGGTCGTCGCCGTCGGAGGCGCGGTCGAGTCGAGGCAGGTCGGCTCGGTCACGGGCGCAGTGCCCCACGGGTCGGCGGACTCGGTGTGGAAGGGAGCGACCGACTCCGCCGTGACGCCGTCGCCGTGGCTGCCGGTGCCGACGCGCACGACGGTGAGGGCGACGAAGTCCTCGATGGGCTTGGTCGCGGCGATCTCGACCGTGCCGAACGAACCGAACGTCTCCGGGTCGGCTGGGGCGACGCACGAGACGGCGACCGCCTGCCATCCGTTCGCCTCGAGCTCGCCGGCCAGGTCGCGGGCGATCGGGAACGTCAGCGCCCACGGGTCGGCGGGCTCGGCGTCGCCGGAGATCGAGAGATCCGTGTCGATCTGCGCCCGCGAGGCGAGGGCGTTGACCGACGCGGGGGCGGGGCGCGCCGGCCGCGACATCCATCGACCTTCGTAGGCTGCCGCGTCGAACGGCTCCTCCGACTCGAGCGCCGCGAGCCGTGAGGCATCGACGTCGTTCGGTGCGCCGGCGTCGGTGCACCCGCTCAGGCCGAAGGCGATCGCGCCGGCGACGAGCAGCAGGACGACGGTCGACGGGGCACGGCGCGGCATCCTGCGAATCTACCCGATCGGCCTGCGTGCCGCCCCGGCTCACCGGCCCGGCTCACTCGCTTTCGCCGGTCGAGGCGATCCAGCCCGCGAAGACGGGCGCCCCCGACGTAGACGATCGCGCCGTCTGCCCTGACGACGACGGGCCCGTGCTGCGCGGCTGTGCATCGGAGCCCGCCGGCCGCCCGGCGCTACTGCAGCTCGGCGACCGAGCCGAGCAGCTCGGCGTAGCTGACGAAGTACGTGACGCCGTCGACGTGGACGATCGACGGCTGGTAGTTCGCGTCGTAGTCGGCCGGTGCGAGCATCGTTCCGGTGATCGGGTCGTCCGAGACCGTCCAGCCGGCTGCGCCGATCTCGGCGCTGCGCGCGGCCCACGCGGCGTCGTCCTCGGCGAGGCGCGCGAACCAGACGGCGACGTCGCTCTGATCCTTCGACCACTGGCAGTCGAGGGCGCCGTCGGCGGTGAGATCGACCATGACCTGGCCGAGCGGGAACTTGGATTCGGTGTTGAGCGTCAGGCCGTCGGCGGCGAGCTCGGCGTTCTCGGCCTCGGTGAAGACGGTGTCGCAGCTCGGCTCGGCACCGTCGCCCTCGGCTGCCGGGGTGGCCTCGGTGGAGGGTTCGGCCTCCGCGCTCGGCGAGGACTCGTTCGTGTTCGGTTCGGTCGAGGTGGCGGCGCATCCGCTCAGCAGCAGCAGCGCGAGGCCGGTCGAGGCGGTGAGCGCCCGCGGCAGGATTCGTAGGGTCATCCCGGCACCCTACTGGCGCCCGGGGCGCGGTGCCTCGGGGGCATCCCTGAGCGGCCCGCCCGGCAACCCTCTTCGGTCTCGTCCATGCCTCGATTCTCCCCGCTTCGCCGGACGCCGGGAAGCGGCTCGACTCAGCCGAGGTCGATCGGCCGGAACCCCTCGTCGTCGAGCGTGCCGACGGGCGCCGCGATCGCGCCGTAGCGCCTGCGCACACCGAGGGCCGAGGCATCCGGATTCTCGTACAGGTAGGTCGCGACGACCCGGTACTCGGCGAGCCGCCCGTCGGGCACGCGGCTCTCGCGGATCGGCTCACCTCCGATCAGTGCCGCGGCCAGCGCGGTCCAGTACGTTCCGATGCCGCGGAAGGCACGTGCCGGGCGCTGTGGCTCCGCGTCGGCCAGGAGGAGGTCGTTGTCGGTGCTCGCGCAGGCGATCGCGAGTCGGCGACCGAGCTCCGAGAACTCGCCGAACCCGTCGACGAGCGCCTCGTACCTGAGCCAGCCGGCCGCGCGGACGACGCTGCGCAGCTCGCGGCCCGCACCGGTCACGGTGCCGAACGGCACGTCGAGTGCCGCGGTCACGATCTGGTCGAGGGTGCGGGAGTCGCCGTCGTACTGGATGAATCGGCCGATGTACCCGCGCTCCCCGCCGACGTCTCCGCGAGCGGCGGGGCCGGCGGTGCGCGCCTCCTCCACCTGGCGGCGGATCTGATCGAGGTTCTCGTCGGCCTGCTCGAGGAGCGCCGCCGACAGGGCGAAGAGCCGGTCGACCTCGCGGGGGAGCTGGCGCGCGGACTTGTATCGGAAGTCGTGCTCGAGCTCCGACCAGGTGTCGGACAGGGCGGTGCGCAGCTGCACCTCGACCAGCGGCGCCTCGATCTCGGGGGAGCCGCCGGTCGCGTCTGCGCCGGTCGCATCGGCGGCGCCTCCGCCCGAGTCGGAGGCGGGGATCTGACCGACGAACTGCACAGAGCGGTAGCCGAACGCATCGATCGGGAGCAGTTCGGATTTGTCGACCCACGAGTCGTCGTCGACGATGAGCGCCTCGCGCACGACCTGCTCCATCGCGGCGAGGTCGCCCTCGAAGTGCGCGATGACGCGGACGCCGAGGATGTCGCGCACCTCCCGGTCGGGCGCGCGGCGCACCTTGCGCTCGAAGGACTCGCGCGACTTCACCCGCGCGGTGACCTGGAAGTATCGGAAGCCGGCCGCGTCGAGGCGGCGGGCGAAGTCGGCCTCGATGCGACTGCGCAGCCGACGGTAGCGTCGCAGCTCGCGGTCGTATCGGGCGAGTTCGGCGGCGACGAGCCGTTCGTCCTGGTCGCGTGCGTCCACACCGGCAGGTTAGTGGAATACTGGGCGGCGTCTGTGAGTTGAGTCAAGTACACTCAAGTTTCACGGGCTCGACTTGACACGTTCATTCGACGCTGAGAAGCTTGAGTCGTCAAGGCTCAAGTCTTGACGCATCTGACTTCGGTTGCGGGCCAGGAAGGCCGAACCGGTATCCGAATCGCGGTTCCGATACGCGTGCGGCTCCGCCGTGCGCCACTCGGCCGGCGATCGGGAGAAGGAGAGAAACACATGTCACGTGCAGTAGGAATCGACCTCGGAACCACCAACTCGGTCGTCTCGGTCCTCGAGGGCGGCGAGCCCGTCGTCATCGCGAACGCCGAGGGCTTCCGCACCACCCCGTCGGTGGTCGCATTCACCAAGGACGGCGAGGTGCTCGTCGGCGAGACCGCGAAGCGCCAGGCCGTCACCAACGTCGACCGCACCATCGCCTCGGTCAAGCGCCACATGGGCACCGACTGGAAGACCGACGAGATCGACGGCAAGAAGTACACGCCGCAGGAGATCTCGGCCCGCATCCTGCAGAAGCTCAAGCGCGACGCCGAGCAGTACCTCGGCGACACCGTCACCGACGCCGTCATCACCGTGCCCGCGTACTTCAACGACGCCGAGCGCCAGGCCACGAAGGAGGCCGGCGAGATCGCGGGCCTCAATGTCCTCCGCATCATCAACGAGCCCACCGCGGCCGCGCTCGCGTACGGCCTCGACAAGGGCAAGGAGGACGAGCTCATCCTCGTCTTCGACCTCGGTGGCGGCACCTTCGACGTCTCGCTGCTCGAGGTCGGCAAAGACGACGACTTCTCGACCATCCAGGTCCGCGCGACCTCGGGCGACAACCGCCTCGGCGGCGACGACTGGGACCAGCGCATCGTCGACTGGCTGGTCAAGAAGTTCAAGGACTCGACCGGCGTCGACGTCGCGAACGACAAGATCGCGAAGCAGCGCCTGAAGGAGGCGGCGGAGCAGGCCAAGAAGGAGTTGTCCTCGAACCTGAAGACCTCCATCCAGCTGCCCTACCTCTCGCTCACCGAGAACGGCCCGGCGAACCTCGACGAGACGCTCACGCGCGCCGAGTTCGAGAACATGACGAGCGACCTGCTCGACCGCACGAAGAAGCCCTTCGAAGATGTCATCCGCGAGGCGGGCATCAAGCTCTCCGACGTCGCGCACGTCGTGCTCGTCGGCGGCTCGACCCGCATGCCGGCCGTCTCCGACCTCGTCAAGAAGGAGACCGGCCAGGAGCCCAACAAGGGCGTCAACCCCGATGAGGTCGTCGCCGTCGGCGCCGCCCTCCAGGCGGGCGTCCTCAAGGGCGAGCGCAAAGACGTCCTGCTCATCGACGTCACCCCCCTCAGCCTCGGCATCGAGACCAAGGGCGGCATCATGACCAAGCTCATCGAGCGCAACACGGCCATCCCGACCAAGCGCAGCGAGACCTTCACGACCGCCGACGACAACCAGCCGTCGGTCGCCATCCAGGTCTTCCAGGGCGAGCGCGACTTCACCCGCGACAACAAGGCACTCGGCACGTTCGAGCTGACCGGCATCGCCCCCGCGCCCCGTGGCATCCCCCAGATCGAGGTCACCTTCGACATCGACGCCAACGGCATCGTGCACGTGTCCGCGAAGGACAAGGGCACCGGCAAGGAGCAGTCGATGACGATCTCGGGCGGCTCGAGCCTCCCGAAGGACGACATCGACCGCATGGTGCGCGAGGCCGAGGAGCACGCCGCCGAAGACAAGGCACGCCGCGAGTCCGCCGAGACCCGCAACTCCGCCGAGCAGCTCGCCTACTCGGTCGAGAAGCTCATCAAGGACAACGACGACAAGCTCCCGGCCGACGTCAAGTCCGAGGTGCAGGGCGATGTCGACGCGCTGAAGTCGGCCCTCGCGGGCGACGACGACGACGCGGTCAAGACCGCGTTCGAGAAGCTGTCGCAGTCGCAGACCAAGCTCGGCGAGGCGATCTACGCCCAGTCGCAGGCGGATGCCTCCGCCGCCGGCGAGGATGCCTCGGCGACCGGCCAGGCCTCCGACGAGTCCTCAGATGAGGACGTCGTGGACGCCGAGGTCGTCGACGACGACGAGGAGAAGAAGTCGTCATGACCGACGAGAACCAGAACCAGGACGAGCCGGTGGTGCGCGACCCTTCGACGGGCTCTGGGCAGGCCGACGGGGCGCCCGAAGAGGGCGCCCCCGAGGCATCCGACCTCATCGAGGACGAGACGGAGCTCACGGTCGACGACATCCTGAACGCGGCGAACGCCGAGGTCCAGGAGCCGAGCGACGAGCACCTCGCCGACCTCAAGCGGGTCACCGCCGAGTACGCGAATTACCGCAAGCGCACCGAGGCGAACCGCGAGATCGAGCGCGAGCGAGCGGTCGGCGCGGCCGTGTCCGTGCTGCTGCCGGTGCTCGACGACCTCGACCGGGCAGAGAAGCACGGCGACCTCGAGGGCGACAGCGCCTTCGCGACGATCGCCGCGAAGCTCCGCGCCGCAGTCGAGAAGCTCGGCCTCGCCGCCTTCGGCGAGGTCGGCGAGCCGTTCGACCCGCAGCGCCACGAGGCGATCTTCCAGCAGCCGAGCGCCGACGTCGAGGTCGACACGGTCGCCGACGTCGTCGAGACCGGCTACACGCTGGGCGGGGTGCAGCTGCGCGCCGCGAAGGTCGTCGTCTCGACGCCGCAGGCCTAGCGAACCACCGCGACGCCGGTCGAGTGGCGACCCTTCGCCACTCGACCGGCGTCCCACATTCAGACAGACTCAGAGAGAGGAGGTGCCGATGGCCAGCCAGGACTGGTTCGACAAGGACTTCTACCAGGTGCTCGGCGTCTCCAAAGACGTGAGCGACGCAGAGCTGAAGAAGGTCTACCGCAAGCTCGCGCGCAAGTACCACCCCGACTCCAATGCCGGCGACGCCGCCGCCGAGGCGAAGTTCAAGGAGATCAGCGAGGCGCACTCCGTGCTCTCCGATCCCGAGCAGCGCAAAGAATACGATGCGATCAGGGCGATGGGCTCGGGTGCGCGGTTCACCGCGCCGGGCGGCGCCGGCGGCGCGGGCGGGTTCGATGACGTCTTCGGCGGCATGTTCGGCCAGGGCGGCCCCGGCCGCAGCCAGTCGTACACCTTCCAGCCGGGCGGCGACTACGACGACCTGCTCGGCGGGCTCTTCGGGGGCGGCCGGTTCGGTCAGCCGACCGGCGGCTACCGCGGGTACGGCGGGCCCACCGCCGGGCGCGACGTCAGCGCGACGACGACGCTCGACTTCATCACCGCGACGAAGGGCGATCAGATCACCCTTCAGACGGCCGAGGGCAAGCCGATCACGGTGCGCATCCCGGCAGGGGTCTCCGACGGGCAGAAGATCCGCCTGCGCGGCAAGGGGCACCCCTCGCCCGACGGCGGTGCGGCGGGCGACCTCATCCTCACCGTCAACGTGCGCAAGCACCCCGTGTTCGAGCGCGATGGCCTGAACCTCCGCGTCACCGTGCCGGTGACCTTCGCCGAGGCGGCGCTCGGTGCGACCATCCAGGTGCCGACGCTCGGCGGCGACCCCGTGAAGCTCCGCGTCGCCCCCGGCACGCCGAGCGGCCGCGTGCTGCGCGTGAAGGGCCGCGGCGTCGAGACGAAGAAGGGCACGGGCGACCTGCTCGCCGTGGTCCAGATCGCGGTGCCCTCGCACCTCTCGAAAGACGCCGAGGCCGCCGTCGAGGCGCTCGCCGCCGCGCTGCCCGACGAGAACCCGCGCGACGAGCTGCTCGCGAGGGCGAAGGGCTAGGCGATCGAGATGCACGAGAGGAGCCCGCTCTTCGTCATCTCCGTCGCGGCCGAACTCGCGGGGATGCACCCGCAGACGCTTCGACAGTACGACCGCCTCGGTCTCGTCTCGCCCACCCGCACCGCGGGCAAGTCGCGGCGATACTCGATGCACGACGTCGTCCAGCTGCGCGAGATCGCCCAGCTCTCGAGCGAGGGCGTGAGCCTCGAGGGCATCCGCCGGGTGCTCGGGCTCGAAGAGGAGGTCACCGTCCTCCGTGCGCGTGTGCGGGAGTTGGAGGGCGCGCTCGCCGACGAGATGCTGAACCGCCCGGGCCGGCGCATCTTCGCAGCGGGCTCGGCGGGTGAGGTGATCAGCCTCAAGGCCGGCACGCGGGTGCGCCGCGAGAACGCGGTCGTCGTCTGGCGGCCGCTGGAGCGCGGGTGACCGGCATCCCGCCGGTCCCCCGGACTCCCACACGATCCGCGGGACCGATCGGCATCTGGGCGCTGCCGCTGGTCACGCTCGGCTTCGTGGTCGGCGTGATGCCCGCGCTCGTGCTCGTCGTCGTCTTCGTGCTGTTCGCCGCGATCGGCCTCGTCACGGGAGGGCTCGGCGCCGCCGCCATCGTCGGCTTCCTCACCGCGCTCGTCGGCGGGGGAGCGGTCGCGGCGCAACCCTGGTTCGTCATCGCCCCCGTGGTGATCGGCGTCGCCGCGTTCGTCGGCGGGGTCGTGGGCAGCGTCGCCGCGCTGCGGCGCCTCGGGCATCCCGCGCCCCGCGCGGTGACCTGGTCGGCCGTCGGCCTCGGACTCGTCGTCCAACTGCTCGTCAACGGCGTCGTCTACTTCGTCGTGACGCTGGTCTTCGCCGCGACGGTCGAGGGCGGCATCGGCCTCGTCTTCTTCGGCGGTGCACCGGTTCCGCTCACGATCTTCGTGCTGTGCGCACTGCTCGTCACCGGCGGGCTCGGCCGGCTCGCGTGGTCGCTGTTCGGGCGGGTCTTCGCGGTGCCTCAGCGGCCCCACGCCGAGGCGGGCGCCTCGATGACGTCGTAGGGGCGCGAGCTCCAGTGCGTGCCGTAGCCGTAGTGGCTCGACGCCCACGGCGAGGCCCAGATCGCCTGCGCGGTCGCGTCGGCGGAGTCGCCCTCAGCGAGCGCTGCGTCGACGGCCGGGTAGCGGCCCGACCGCAGATTCTCGGCCGCGTAGTACGCCGCCTCCACAAGGGTGACGTAGCTGCCGAGGCCCGATCCGCCGCCCGAGCCCTGCCCGTTGTTCAGCGGGTTGTTGCGGTTCCACCAGTTGTCGGCGCCGTTCTCCTGACGCATCCAGCGCATCATGAACGTCACGTTCTCGTCGGTGAGCGGCCACCCGCCCTCGACGATGACGAGCTTGGCCCAGTCGAGGTTGGTTCCGCCGTCGATGAGGGTCTCGGGGCCGGTCGAAGCCACGTACGACTCCGTCGAGAGCGATGCCGATTCGGTTCCCGGCTCGACGCTCAGCCGCTGAGCGGCGGCCGCGACCGAGTCACGGGCGAGTCCGTCTGCCGCGGCGGCGCGGATCGTCTCGAGGTTCGTGAGCGGGGCGACGGCGACCGTCGCAGTGAGGCCGAACACCGCGATCGCCGCGAGTACGCCGAACGGGCGGCGGACGGATCGCCCGCCGCGAATCGCGCCCCCGTGCCGATCTCGCCGCATGCGGAGCCGAGAGTAGCAAATCGAACCGGGCACCGCACTCAGGAATCCGGGCGCGCCCCGACGCGTACCCTTGGGGCATGCCCTTCGACTTCGGCGCCCTCGGGCGGCACCCCGACATCGAGGGCCCCGGGCTCGAAGCCTCCGATGCGGCCGACCGGCTCCTCCTCGACGAGGCGAACGAGCGAGCGGCGGCGTCGCCACTCGGGCCGGCGCCCGACGAGATCGTGGTCGTCGACGACGCGTACGGAGCGATCGCGCTCGGCGCGGCCGAACGGTTCGGCGCGAGCGCGGCCCGGCCGATCCGGGTGCATCAGGATCTCGTGACCGGCGAACGCGCCCTCGCCGAGAACGCCGGGCGGCTGGCGCTCGCCGACGAGGTCGTGTCGATGCCCTTCGCGCCCGAACTCGTCGCCGGCGCGCGGCTCGTGCTCGTGCGACTGCCCCGCTCGCTCGACCGGCTCGACGAAGTCGCCGGGCTCGTCGCGCGCCACGCGGCATCCGATGTCGCCATCGTCGCCGGGGGGCGCCTCAAGCACATGAGCCTCGCGATGAACGAGGTACTCGGCCGCCATTTCGGCCGCGTCGACGTGAGTCTCGCCCGGCAGAAGTCGCGGGTGCTCACCGCCTCGGAGCCGACGCCCGCCGCACGAACCGCGGCCCCCGCGTGGCCGCGGCGCGAACGTCACGAGGCCGAGGACCTCGAGGTCGTCGCGCACGGCGGCGTCTTCGCGGGCAGCGGCATCGACATCGGCACCCGGTTCCTGCTCCAGCACCTCGGCGAGGCGATGCCGGATGCCTCGACCGCCGTCGATCTCGCTTGCGGCTCGGGCGTCGTGGCGACCCGGCTCGCCCGCACGCGGCCGGGCATGCGCGTCGTGGCGACCGACCGCTCGGCCGCGGCCGCGGCATCCGCCCGGCTGACCGCCGAGGCCAACGGCGTCGCCGAGCGGGTGCACGTGACCCGTGCCGACGGGCTCGAAGGCCTCGCCGACGCCAGCGAGCGGTTCATCGTGCTGAACCCGCCGTTCCACAGCGACGCGGCGATCTCGACCGGCATCGCCGCGCACCTGTTCGCCGACGCCGCCCGCGTGCTCGCCCCCGGCGGAGAGCTCTGGTGCGTCTGGAACTCGCACCTGCGGTACCGTCCGCTGCTCGAACGCACGGTCGGGCCGACTCGGCAGATCGCACGCAACCCGAAGTTCACGATCACCGCGTCGGTGCGCGAGGCCTGACCCCGGGTGTCCGCGTGACCGGATTCGTGTCAGGCTGGACTGGTGACCGCGACACTCGAAGAGCTCGACCTCGACCTCGACCTCGCCGGCCAGGGCGCCGCCGAGGTGCCGTGGCGTGCGATCGTGTGGGACGACCCGATCAACCTGATGAGCTACGTCAGTTACGTCTTCCGCAGCTACTTCGGGTACCCGCGCGACGAGGCCCAGCGGCTCATGCTCCTCGTCCACAACGAGGGCCGGGCGGTCGTCGCCTCCGGGTACCGCGAGGCGATGGAGCGGCACGTTCAGGCGATGCACGGCTACGGGCTGCAGGCGACGGTCGCGAGGGGCGACGGGTGATCGTCGCGGGCCGCGGCGGCGGCGAGGGCGTGCGCCTGGTGCTCGAGACCGAGGAGGCGATGCTCCTCTCCGAACTCGCCGACCAGGTCGACTCGGTGCTGCTGCTCGGCGAACCCGACGACCCGGCGCTCGGGCGGCTGTTGCCGAGCGCGTACCCCGACGACGCCGAGGCCTCCGCCGAGTACGCCCGCTACACGCGCGAGAGTCTCGTCGACGGCAAGCGGCTGGCGGCTCAGCAGGTGCGAGACGCGACCGCAGCGACGAGCGAGAACGGTCTCGTCGAGATCGAGCTCGACCAGTCCGAGGCGTGGGGCTGGCTCACCTTCCTCACCGACCTGCGGCTCATCCTCGCCGAACGGGTCGGCGTCGACGATGCCGAGGACGACGAGACCGACGTCGATGCAGAGACCCGCGACGACTACCTCAGGGCGGCCTACGAATGGGCGGGATTCGTGCAGGGCTCGATGCTCGAAGTGCTCGATCCGACCGACGCGTAGTCGCGCCCGGGTATGGCTTCAGGCGGAGGATCAGCTTGAACACGACACATCCCCAGTCTCGCGATTCAGAAGTCGGCCGTGATTCGAGGCGAAGCGCGAGCGGGCGGTCCGGCAGGTGGCGTTCGGTCGTCGCCGCGGTGTGCATCGTCGCTGGCGTACTCATCACCCCGGTCGCCGTGGTCGCGTCGTGGGCCCGCATCGAGCTGGTCGACAGCGATCGGTTCGTCGCGACATTCGCTCCGCTCGCCGAGGTGCCGGCCGTGCAGGACGCGGTCGCGGCTCAGGTGTCGACGCTGATCGAGAGCCGCCTGGACGTCGCTGCGTTGACCGGTGCCCTGTTCTCTGGCCTCGAGGAGGAGGAACTGCCCCGCACGGCGCGCCTCGCGCTTCGAGCGCTGGAGGGGCCGGTGACCGCGGGAATGAACGCGTTCATCGAGGCGAGCGTTCAGCGCGCCGTCGAGTCGCCGGCGTTCTCGCTGGCATGGAGCGAGGCGCTTCGTGTGTCGCATCGGCAATTCGAGGCCGCGATGAAGGGAAGCACCGAATCGGCCCTCGTCCTCGACGGCGACGGCGCGCTCGTCATTCAGCTCGGACCGGTCGTCGACGCCCTCGAGGGTGCGCTCGCTCGCGAGGGCTTCGTCGTCCTCCCTGGCGCCGCCTCCGTTGATGCGAGCCTCGTGGTGATCCAGGCCGACGCGCTGCTCGTGGTGCAGGCGATCTACACGATCGCGGTGCCGGCTGGAATGTGGCTGCCGCTCATCGCGCTCCTGCTGTTGACGACGGGTGCGCTGGTCGCGCGTCGGCCGATGAACGCGGTCGTCTGGGCCGGCGGGGGGATCGCGCTCGCGATGATCGCCCTGTCGGCGGGCGTCGGGATCGGTCGATCCTTCTTCGTCGCCGCGCTCAGTCCCGAGTCGATGTCGGTCGCCGCTGCGGAAGCCGTGTTCGCCCAGCTTCTCGTCCTCCTGCAGAACGGCATCTCGGCGCTGATCGCGATCGGCGCGGTCGTCGCGATCGTCGCTTGGCTCTTCGGACCGACCCGAAGCGCCCGAACCGTTCGCAGCTGGGGGCCGGCGATCGTCGGTGCGGTCCGTCGCGCGCCGGCCTAGAAGACGCCGAGGCCCTGCAGCGCCTTCACCGCGAACCAGGCCCCGAAGACGAAGCCGATCAGGATCATGATCACCCGGTTGTTGTGCTGGAGCCAGCCGGTCGCGGCATCCAGCAGCGACGCCGACCGCTTCGGTGCGACGACCGCGATCGCGAGCACGACGAGGTGCACGATTTCGCTCGCGACGATGAACACCACGAACACGGCGACGGATGCCGCGGCGCCGAGTCGTTCATCGGCGATCGCGCCGACCGCCCCGAGGGTGAACACCCAGAACTTTGCTCCGATCACCATCAGCCCGAGGCCGAGCAG
This sequence comes from Agromyces italicus DSM 16388, assembly GCF_000421545.1. Lineage (GTDB taxonomy): Bacteria > Actinomycetota > Actinomycetes > Actinomycetales > Microbacteriaceae > Agromyces > Agromyces italicus. The sequence goes on along the minus strand of NZ_ATXF01000005.1, from coordinate 530,959 downwards.
GTAGGCGCGGTCGGGTGTCATCGACGCGATCGTGCCCATCCACTTCGGCGGTGGCGCATCGGGGTCGACCCGGGCGAACAACTGTTTGAACGCGGTGACGAGGAAGAGCACGGCGACGACGAGCAGCAGCACCGCCACGACCGCACTCGACTCGGAGTCGGTCGCGCTCGCGTCTTCTGCTGCCGACGCGGTGAACACGAAGCCGAACAGCGCGCCCTGCGTGAGCTTCACCGTGGTCATGCCGGCGACGAAGGCCGCCGAGGTGAGCACCCCGCGCGGCGTCTTGATGAGCAGAATCGTGATGACGATCTGAATCGGCACGATCGCACTGCCCAAGATGAGCGGGGTGAGTGTGGTCCAGAGAGTCATGAGGGCCTCAGCCCGCGCTACTGGGCGCGCTGCGCCGCACGCAGACGTCCGTCGGCGGCCGCTTCGGCGTGCACTGACGGGAGACCCGGGCCGCGCAGCTCGATCTCGACCAGGTCGATCGTTCCGGTGAATGGGAACGAATGCGGGTACCGCCCGACCGGTGAACCGGTGTCGACGCCGACATCGAGGGTCTCGCCGCTCATCGAGAAGATGAACGGCACCGTCTGCTCGACGCGGGCGTGGGCGACGTCGTCGCCGTCGATCCGCAGGTGAACGGCGCCGCCCTTGCCGAGACCGCCGCCGTCGTAGTCGAAGCCGACGCCGACGGTCAATCTTCCGTCCCGATCGCCGAGCGAGGCCGCGACCTCGGTGAGGACACGCCCGTAGAGGTTGTAGACGTAGACGAGATGACCGTCACGCAGGTAGAGCGACCAGCCTGCGTGCGCACCCCCCTGACAGATCACGACTCCCTCGGCGCCGCCGACGGGGACGTCGAGGTGCGCTGAGAGGTCGAACGAGGTGTTCTTCACGTTCACCGAGGCGAGCTCGGGCATGCGCACATTCGCCGGGTACAGCCTGAATCGGGTTCTGCCCTCGATGAAACTCGGGCGGTTCGTCGGCAGGGCACGCGAGGTCGTCTCATCGCTCAGCGGGTAGACCCCGTATCTGCGCGCCTCCTGGTCGAAGATCGCCCGCAGTTCGCGCAACTTCTCGGGACGCTCCGCGGCCAGGTCGTTCGACTGGCTGAAGTCGTTCGCGATGTCGTAGAGCTCCCACGTTTCGGCGCCGTCGCCGAAGGGCAGTGCCTGCGACCGGATCCACGGCACCCGGCCGTGGAAGCAGGAGGCGATCCAGCCGTCGTGGTAGAGCGCACGATTGCCGAGGATCTCGAAGTACTGCGTCCGACGGGTGCTCGGGGCATCCGCCGCGTCGAACGAGTACCGCATGCTCACGCCCTCGACAGGTTTCTGCACCACGCCGCCGACCAGTTCGGGCGCCTCGACGCCAGCGGCGTCGAGGATGGTCGGGGCGATGTCGATGATGTGGTGGAACTGCGAGCGCATGCCGCGGCCTCCGCACATGCCCGCTGGCCAGGAGACGGCGAGGCCGTTGCGCGTGCCGCCGAAGTGCGAGGCGACCTGCTTCGTCCACTGGAAGGGAGCATCGAGCGCCCACGCCCACCCGGCGTTGAAGTGGTTCTCGGCGCGAGGCGTGCCGAAGTCGTCGATGTGGGCGAGCAGCCATTCGGGATCTTCGGGGGAGCCGTTCTGGAACGCCGGTGCGCTCCACACCCCGTGCACTCCACCCTCGGCGGAGGCGCCGTTGTCGCCGGTGATGTAGATGAAGAGCGTGTTCTGCCACTCGCCGAGCTCGTCGATCGCGTCGATGAGTCGACCGACCTGTGCGTCGGTGTGCGCAAGGAAGCCGGCGTAGACCTCCATCAACCGGCTGGCGACGGGCTTGTAGCGGTCGTCATACTCGCTCCAGGCGGGCAGCTGTTCAGGCCGGGGAGTGAGCGTCGTGCCGTCCGGCAGCAATCCGAGGTCTCGCTGACGGTCGAAGATCTCTTCACGGAGCGCGTCCCAGCCGGCGTCGAAGCGACCGCGGAACGGGTCGCTCCACTCGGGGGCGACATGGTGCGGGGCGTGCGTGGCGCCCGGTGAGAAGTACACGAAGAACGGTCGCTCGGGCGCGGAGGTCTTCTGGAGGCGCATCCAGTCGATCGCCTGATCGGCGAGGTCCTCGGTGAGGTGGTAGTCGGCGCGGCCCAGGTGCGGTTCGACCGGTTGCGTCTGGTCGTAGAGCGCCGGCTCCCACTGCGACGCCTCCCCGCCCAGGAACCCATAGAAGCGATCGAATCCGAGGCCGGTGGGCCAGCGATCGAATGGTCCGGCGGGGCTCGTCTCCCACATGGGGGTGATGTGCGCCTTGCCGAACATCGCCGTGCCGAAGCCGTTCTGGCGAAGCACCTCGGCGATCGTCGCAGTCGACTTCGGAATGATGCCGTCGTAGCCCGGAAAGCCGTAGGCGATCTCGGAGATGGCGCCCATGTGGGCGCTGTGATGGTTGCGCCCCGTCAGGAGCGCGGCACGCGACGGGGAGCACAGCGCGGTGGTGTGGAATCGGTTGTAGTGAACGCCGTCGGCCACAACCCTGTCGAGTGCCGGGGTCGGAACGGGGCCGCCGAACGCCCCGGGCGCACCGAAGCCGACGTCGTCGAGCATGACGACGACGACGTTCGGGGCACCCTGCGGCGGAAGCGTGAGGCTCGGACGCTCAGCTCGGGCGTCGGTCTGCGTCTCGGCGATTCGGCCGCCGAACGCGGACTCGGCGGGCGGAAGTGTGCGCATCTCGAACTCCTGAACGAGCGGCGGCGGCACGAAGCTCCGCCGAGCGCCTCCTGGTCGGTGAACCGGACTTCAGATGCCGAGCGCCTTGGCCTTCGCTGCCGCGTACTCTTCGTCGTTGAGCAGGCCCGCCGCGTTCGCCTGGGCGAGCTTCGTCAGCTGTTCCATGAGCGCGTCGGTACCGGACGGTGCGGGTGCTGCTGCAGGGGCGGCCGGAGCTGCAGCCGCCTGCTGCGCCTGCAACGACGCGATCTGAGCCTGCATCTCGGCCTGCTGCTGCGACTCCTGCTGCTGCGCCTGCTGCGCCTGCGCATTGGCCATCTGCTTGTTGCGCATGCTGCCCGAAACGGCCGTGGCCGTGCCGGCGATCACCGCGGTGCGGGCCATGGTGCCCATCAGACCCGGTCGTCCCATACGTCGACGCATTGCGTGGCTCCCCTTATTCGGCTTCTGCCGCGGCGACCGCCGCGAGCACTTCTTCGACGACGACGCCCGGCACGCGGATGCTGTCGATCTGCTGGCCGCCGGCGGCGACGATGGCGTCGCGCAGGGGCTTGACCCAGGTGTGCTCGAATACGAGGATCGCGGCCGAGCTGTTCGGCTCCAGCGTCTCGGTCAGCTCGGCGACATCCTCGTCGGAGATGAGACCGTCGGTGCGGTCGATGACGTCGACGATCGCCGCAACCTCGCTCGACGCGCCGAGCTCTTCGAACTCGAAGAAGGCGACCGCGCCGTCTGCGTCCTTGCGAACGAACAGGCCATCGATGATCGTGATCGTCTCGTCATCGACGACCTTCGCGAGCTCGGGCAGGATCTGACCTGAGAAGTTGTTCTCGGGAAACGCCAGTACGAGAATTTCAACAGGCCCCAGCGTCATGATCTCTCCCCGTGCGTTCGAACCGGGAGGAATCCGCGGTCACCGTGATCAGGATATGCGGGGGGACGGCGGACGGCAACCGGCGCGGGACACCGAACGGAGCGGCCGATGCGGCAGGATTGGCTCGAGCTGCCGCAGGGAATCGTGCCTGCGCCAGAGGGGAGTCGTCGTGAGTGAAGCATCGTCGTGGCGTCGGGTGATCTCACGCCCGACCGCGTCGGCGGAGTCGGTCGAGAGCTTCGCGCTCGTCATCGGCACCATCGGGTTCGTCCTCGGAGTCGTGGTCGCCACTCCATTGTTCTGGGGGCGCGACCTCGCGATCTCGGGCCGGGGTTCGCTCGGAGAGTTCTCCGCGATCGCCGGTGCGCTCGCCGCGGCTGCGGCGTTCGTCGTCGCGCGTGTGCTCGTCCGCCGCGACCTCTCCCGCGGAGCCGACCCGTTCGAGGTGCCGGGTGCCCGACTCCACTGGTTCGACATCGTCGCGCTGGGGGTCGCCCACGCGATCATCACCCTGCTCGTCTGGCTCGGTCTCGCGAATATCCTCGAACGCAGCTTCATCGGCGCGCTCGTCTTCACCGTGCCCGCGATCGCGCTCGCCGGGGTCGCGCTCGCACTGAGTGCGTACGTGGGGTTCCTGAGCGGGGCGAACCTCACGCCGAGCCTGCTCTCGCTGGTGCTCGCGGTGTTCCTCGTCTTCGGCGTCATCGCCGCGATGCTGAGTTCGAGCGACCCGCTCTGGTGGCAGATGAACCTGTCGGCGCTCGGCATGACCGACGACGTCTCCGCCCTCGCGTTCAATCTCACGCTGATCATCGCGGGCGTCATCGTGACGACCATCGCACGCTACGGCACCGCCTCGCTCCCGGTGGAGACCGAGATCGACCGCAAGCGTCGCAACGCCGTGCGCACCCTCCTGATCCTGATCGGCATCTTCCTGGCCTGCGTCGGGGTCTTCCACGTCGATGATTTCTTCTGGGTGCACAACTCGGTCGCCACCGGCATGGCGGTCGCGTTCGCGATCCTCGTGTTCCGGCTCGCGAAGCTCGTGCCGCCGATGCCGAAGACGTTCGTGATCCTCGGTTTCGTCTACGTCGCGGTGGTCGCCGTCCTCGCCGTGTTCTACGCGATCGGCTACTACAACCTCACCGCGGTCGAGCTGGTCGCGGCGGTGCTCATCTTCAGCTGGATCATCGTGTTCCTTCGCAGCGTCGGCGCGATCCGGCAGCGGCCTGCCGAGGAGCGCGCGGCGAGCGAAGCGGCGCTCGCCGCCCCATCGGTCGAGTAACCGCCCACCAGAGCACGCAGAAGGGGCCGGATGCCACTGGCATCCGGCCCCTTCGACTGCTCAGACGGCGAGGGCTACGCCTTCGCGAGCGCCTTCGCCTTCAGGGCGTCGTACTCGGCCTGGCTGATCGTGCCGGCATCGAGCAGCGCCTTCGCCTTGGCGATCTCGTCGGCGGGGCTCGCCGACGAGCCTGCGGCCTGACGGATGTACGAGTCCGTCGCGTCCTGGGCCGCCTTGGCGTCGCGAGCCGAACGCTCGGCCATGCCGTTGCCGCGGGCGATCAGGTAGATCAGCGCGGTGAGGAACGGCACGAAGATCAGGAAGATGATCCACACCGCCTTCCACCAGCCGTTCAGCTTCTGGTCGCGGAACAGGTCGCCGATGATCGCGAACAGCGCGAACAGGTAGGCGATGAACGCGAACGCGAAGAGGAACCACCAGATCAGGTCCCAGAAATTCTCCCAGATGCTCATAGAGAGCCTTTCTTCGATACGAGGGAGGCGCCGCAGGTGTGCGGAACCGGGACGCCCGTGCTCAGCTGATCGGCGGACTCCCTGCGGACCCCGCCCTCCCCTGACCGAAGACGGTCCTGTAGACGACAATAGCGCGAACTCGCGCGCAATCACGGCGATTTCGCGGGCGTCACCGGCTCATCGAGCGGTAACCTCGCCACTGGAGGACCGGAGGCCTCGGGACCGGGAGGACGTATGACCGATCTACTGGGCACACTCGACATCAGTGGTTGGGATCTGCTCATCGCGGCGATCGCCGTCGGCGCGGCCTTCGTGCTCGCCCACTTCGCGAAACGCGGTATGCGCTCGCTGCTCGCCCGGATCCCGAGCCTGTCGCCCGGCGTCGTGCTGCTCGTCGAACGGGTCACCTGGTATGCGATCGTGCTCCTCGGCGTCGGCATCGCATTCGGATTCCTCGGTGCCGCGATCCAACCGCTCCTCGCGATGGCGATCATCGTCGGCGTCGTGCTCGCGCTCGTGCTGCGGGGCATCGCCGACAACTTCGCGGCGGGCGTGGTATTGCAGTCGCGGCATCCCCTCGCCGTGGGCGACGAGATCGCGGTCGGCGACTTCGTCGGCGTCGTGCTCGAGCTCAACGGGCGGGCGGTCATCATCCGCACGGTCGACGGACGCACCGTGCACGTGCCGAACGCACAGGTACTCGCCGACCCGCTCGTCAACAACTCGACCCACGGTTCGCGTCGCAGCGAGATCGAGGTGCGCTTGGGGGGTGCGGATGCCTCGGGGGAGGCGGACCTCCGCGAGGCGGTTGTCATGGCGGCTTCCGAGGCGCAGGGCGTGCACCGGAAGGAGGGCGTGCACCTCCGACCGATCACGATCGGGGCGGATCGCCGAGTGTACCGGGTGCGGTACTGGCACCACCCGCTGCACGGCGTCCCGGTCACCGATGCCGTGGTCGACGCCGTGGCCGCCCTGTTGAAAGCGCGAGATCTCGATGGAGTCGTCACGAGCGACATCCCGCCCGCCCCGCTCACCCCGCCCCTCGGGTTCTGAGCGCCGGTTCCGCGCCCGGGGCACCCGCTACGGCATGATGGCCTGAGGTCGACGAGAGGGGCGGCGTGTCCGAAACGCAGGAGACACCGAAGGTCGGGCAGCTGATCGTCCTCGCAGCCCCCGCGGTCGTCGTCGGCATCGGCTCGGCGTTCATGCTGTGGCTGCTCGACCTGGCCAGCGAAGGGCTGCACGAGGTGATCTGGGCGGCGGTGCCCGACGCCGTCGGCATCGAGGCGGACAGCCCGCTCTGGATCTTCGCTGTGCTCACCTTGACCGGTGCCGCGGTGGGCGCGGCCGTCTGGCTGCTGCCCGGTCACGGCGGCCCCGACTCCGCGCTCGGCGAGCTCGATGCCCCGCCGCCGAAGCTCATAGCACTGCCCTCGATGGCCCTGGTCGTCGTGCTCGGTCTCGCGGGCGGAGTCAGCCTCGGGCCCGAGAACCCGATCATCGGCATCAACAGCGCCCTCGCGATCGCACTGCTCGCGAGGGTCACCTCGCGGGTGCCTGCCCGCTTGGCCGCGACGCTCGCGATGGCGGCGACGATCGGCGCACTGTTCGGCACCCCCGTCGCGGCGGCGCTCGTGCTCACCGGCGCCGTGGCCGCGATCAAGGGCGGGGGTTCGCTGTGGGACAAGCTGTTCCTGCCGCTCGCGGCCGCCGGCGCCGGGGCGATCACGATGAAGATGCTCGGCGGCCAGTCGCTCGCCTTCACACTCGAACCGATCGGCGCGCTCGAACCGATCGATCTCCTGACCGGCAGCCTCGTCGCGGTCGCCGCCGCGCTCGTCGGCATCCTCGGCGCCTGGCTTCTGCCGATCGCGCACCGCGGGTTCCACGCTCTTCGCAACCCGCTGATCTACACGACGCTCGGCGGGGCGCTGCTCGGTGTGCTCGGCATCATCGGCGGCCCGATCACCTTGTTCAAGGGGCTGGAGGAGACGGGCGAGCTGCTCCGCGACGTCGGCGCCTACACGGCCGGCGAACTCGCGCTCTTCGCCGGCGTGAAGCTCGTCGCCCTGCTGATCTCGGCCGCCGCAGGGTTCCGTGGCGGGCGCGTGTTCCCCGTGGTCTTCATCGGCGCGGCGCTCGGGCTGCTCGCGATCGCGATCTTCCCCGGCATCCCCGTCGCTCTGGCGGTCGCGTGCGCCGTGCTCGGGATCACGCTCGTCGCGACCCGCGACGGCTGGATCGCGATCTTCCTCGGCACGGCGATCGTCGGCGACATCGCGGTGCTGCCGCTGCTCTGCGTGATCGTGCTGCCGGTCTGGCTCGTCGTCACGAAGGCGCCCGAGTTCGTTGCGAGGGCCGAGGGTGTCGAGCGAATAGGGTGAGACTGCCTGAACATGGTATTCGCATCTCACGTATTGGGGGAGTCTGAATGGGAGCGCTGTCATCGTCGCCGACAGGGGAACAGGTCGCCGAAGCGGGGGTCTACCTGCTCGGTCGCTATCTCGTGATGCGGCAGGAGGGCATCGACCTCGCCGAAGCCGGGATCGACGTCAACGTGCTGAAGCACAATCCGGCCGTCGTCGTCGGTTCCTCGGCGGAGACCGCCCCGACCTTCGTGAACCCGAATCTCGATGTCGTCTACTCCGAGGCGTGGATCGCGGTCGACGAGCAGACCCCGGCCATCCTCGAGGTGCCCGTCGTGCCTGCGGGTCGGTATTCCACGGCGCAGATCGTCGACGAGTGGGCGGAGATCGTCCACAACATCAACGAGCGGAACTTCCCCGATCACCCGAACGGGCGATTCGCGATCTGCCTCGCCGGCAGCTCGCCCGAGATCCCCGACGGCTGCCTCCGCATCGACATCCCGTCGTCGAAGGCGAAGATCCTCACGCGGGTGCAGATCGGCGATGACGTCGATGCAGCGGTGGAACTCCAGCACGGATTCACCCTGGCTTCCACCGGCACGCCGACGGTTGTGCCTCCGGCCGCGCTCCCCGAGTTCGACAACGCGCATCTGCCCGGTGCGTGGATGTTCGCCGACCCGTACCTGACCGCCGCGCTCGCCCCGGCCGACTCCTGCGGTCGGGCCGATGAACTTCACGCGCTCGTCCACGCCATCGCCGCCTATGTCGGCGACGAATCGAGCCGGGTCGCCGAGCTCGACGAGCTGATCCGTTCCGCGGCGATCCCCGCGTTCATGGACTTCGTCGTGCACTTCGGCAACGTCACGAACGGGTGGTCGTCGACCGCCGCTTACCCGAAGTTCGGGGACGACTACTGGTTCCGCGCCACGGCGAACTTCGGCGGCATCTGGTGGAACTCGTCGAAGGAGGCCGTCTACGAACTCCTCCACGTCGACGCCAACGGCACACCGACGACCGGCGACACCGTGTATCGCATGACCTTCTCCGCCGACGCCCTGCCGAGCACGGTCGTGGATGCGTTCTGGTCGCTGACCGTCTACGGCAAGCCCGACTACCTGCTCGTTCCCAATGCCGCGGGTCGTTTCACCGTCGGGTCCGGTCAGCCGCTCGAGCTCGATGCCGATGGCTCGCTCACGCTGACGTTCGCCGCAGAGCTGCCCGGCGGCACGCCCGAGCGCAACTGGCTGCCCACCCCGGCCGGAAAGCCGTTCACCGCCGACCTGCGCCTCTACCTGCCCCGCGACGCGGTGCGATCGGGCGACTGGACCCCGCCGCCGCTCGTGCCGATCGGCTGACACGCACGAGAGACGCCTCACCGGGCGCAGACGAGAGGGAATGACGCATGCAGAAGCCGCTGGCAGGGCTCACCGGGAAGAACCTCGTCCGTGAACTGACGGCGGGCGTGACGCTCATCGCGATCGCGATCCCGCTGAACATCGGCTACGCGCAGATCGCCGGGTTGCCCGCGACGGCGGGGCTGTATGCGCTCATCGTCCCGACCGTGTTCTATGCGCTCACGGTCTCGAGCCGGCAGCTCGTCGCCTCACCCGACGCCGCCGCTGCGGCCCTCGTCGCGAGTTCGCTCGGCGGGCTCGCCGCCGCCGGGAGCGCCGACTACGGTACGCTCGCGCTCGCACAGGCGATCCTCTGCGGAATCATGTTCATCCTGCTCGCGGTGTTCAAGCTCGGCTTTCTCGCGAACTTCCTCTCGAAGCCGATCCTGGTCGGCTTCGTGGGCGGGCTCGCGCTCGACATCCTCGTGAGCCAGATCGCGAAGATGCTCGGGGTGAAGATCGACTCGGGCGGCGAGTTCGTCGACAAGGTGGGCGGGCTCGTCACGGGGCTCGGCACGACGAACCTCGCCTCGCTCGCGATCTCCGTCGGTTCCGTCGCGGTACTGCTCCTCGGCAAACGATTCCTCGGAGCGGTGCCATGGGCACTCGTGGTGCTCGTCGTGACCACCGTGGTGGTGTTGTGGCTGCAACTCGACCAGGCCGGTGTCTCGGTGCTCGGCGAGGTGCCGGCCGGTCCGCCGGCGATCACCTGGCCGATCATCGACTGGACGATGTGGCTCGCGCTGATTCCTTCGGCGATGGCGCTCACGCTCGTCACGACCGCCGAAGGACTGCTCGTCTCGCGCTCGTACGGCGAGAAGCGGGGCTACCGCACCAGCCCCAACCGCGACCTCTTCGCCTTCGGCCTCGGCAACCTCGCCGCGGGCGCCTCCGGCAGCTTCGCGGTCGGCTCATCGACGTCGCGCACCGCGGCGATGGATCAGGCGGGCTCGCGCACCCAGTTGCCCTCGCTCGTGCTCGCCGTCGGCACCCTGCTGCTGCTCCTGTTCGGCACGGCGCTGCTCGCCGACATCCCCTCGCCCGCGATCGGCGCGATCGTCGGCGTCGCGATCCTGCCGCTGCTCGGCATCAAGGAGTTCGCCGGCCTCTGGCGTGCGGACCGGTTCGAGTTCGTCGTCGGGGCGACGTGCTTCCTCGTCACGCTGTTCATCGGCTCGATCCCCGGCATCCTCGTGGCGTTCGTGCTCGCGCTCCTCAACCTCGCCAAGCGCGCGGCGAACCCCGCGATCGACGTGCTCGAATCCGACGGCGAGCCGAGCGACTCGTTGCTCGACGAGGCGCCGAGCGGGGCGGTCACCGCACCCGGGGTCGTCGTGGTGCGGCTCGCGGCGCCGCTGTTCTTCGCCAACGGCTCGGTATTCGGCGATGCCGTCAAACGTGCCGTTCGCACCGCGAACGAGGCCGGACACGGGCCGGTGCGCCACGTCGTGATCGACATGGAGGCGGTGACCGACGTCGACGTGACCGGCGCCGAGAGCTTCGAGGCGCTGCTCGTCTGGCTCGAGCGCGAGCAGGTCGGGCTCTCGTTCAGCCGGGTGCGACCCGGTGCCAGGCACCGGCTCGACAAGCTCGGCCTGCTCGGCGACCGCCGCACATTCGAGACCAACCGCGCGGCGATCGCCGCGCTCGGCGCGCCGGTCGGCGCCGGGGCAGCGGACGAGGGCGGCAGCGCCGCCGAGAAAGGCCAGTGAGTCATGGGCAGCGTCATCGGAGACATCCTTCCGCTCGCACTGGGCATCGCCATCAGTCCGATCCCGATCATCGCGGCGATCCTCATGCTGCTGTCGCCGAAGGCGAAGGGCACGAGCGTCGGGTTCCTGCTGGGCTGGCTCCTCGGCATCGTCGTCGCGGTGGTGGTGTTCACGCTGCTCGGCTCGGTCATCCCCGAGAGCGACCCCAACGCATCCAAGCCGATCGCGGGCACGATCAAGATCGTGCTCGGCGCGCTCTTGCTGCTGCTCGCGCTGAAGCAATGGCGTTCCCGCCCGAAGCCGGGCGAGGAGGCGGCACTGCCCAAGTGGATGGCTGCGATCGATCAGATGAATGCGGGCAAGGCGCTGGGGCTGGCGTTCCTGCTCGCCGCGGTGAACCCCAAGAACCTACTGCTGGCCGCCGCCGCCGGCGTCGCGGTCGGCACGGCCGGCCTGGGCGGCGGCGAGATCACCGTCGCGCTCATCGTCTTCGTCGTGATCGCCGCGTGCTCGGTCGCGGTACCGGTGATCGCCTACCTGGTCGCCTCGAAGCAGATGGCCGGACCGCTGGAGTCGCTGCGCGGCTGGCTCGTGCACAACAACGCGACCGTCATGGCCGTGCTGCTGCTCGTGATCGGCGTGGCCGTGGTCGGCAAGGGCATCGGGAGCTTCTAGGTGGGCGAAACGGGCGGCCCGGGCGCGGGCACGACGACCGAGACGGATGCCTCGGGCCGGGACTTCGGCCACGGCACCCGGGTGCTCGTGGCCGTCGCGGCGGCCGTCGTCGTGTTCACCGGCGTCTGGTTCGCCCGCGACCTCGTCGCTCCGGCGGCGTTCGCGGCGGTCATCGTGATCATTGCGAATCCCGTGCGGCGGCCGCTCGAACGAGCCGGATGGCCGGTGTGGCTCGCCTCGACGGCGGTCATCGTGATCAGCTATCTGATCCTCGCGCTCCTCGCCGTCATGCTCGTCTACGCGGTCGGCAGATTCGTGGCGATCCTGCCCGACGTCGCCGACGACCTGAACGAGACGGCCGACGGGCTGCTCGCGTGGCTGCAGGGTCTCGGGTTCACCGCGCCGACGGCCGAGACCGCGACCGGCTGGCTCGATCCGGCCTGGCTGGCATCGGCCGCGGCGGGGGTCGCCGACTGGGTGCTCGGTCTCGCGACCGCGTTCTTCTTCGTGCTCGCCTACGTCATCTTCATGACGGTCGACGGGGCACGCTTCCGTGCGGCCGCGGCCGGGGCATCCGCCCGGCTCTTCGGCGATGCCGTGCGCGACGGCATCGCCGGTCGCTACTTCTCGGGGGTGCGCCGCTACTACGTCGTCAACGCGACGTTCGGCGCGATCGTCGCCGTGCTCGACGGCCTGCTGCTCTGGGCGGTCGGCGTGCCGATCCCGATCGTGTGGGCGATCCTCGCGTTCGTCACGAACTTCATCCCGAACATCGGCTTCGTGATCGGACTCATCCCGCCGGCGATTCTCGCGCTCGTCGTCGGCGGCTGGCCGCTCATGCTCGCCGTCATCGCGATCTACTGCGTCATCAACGTCGTGCTTCAGGTGCTCGTGCAGCCGAAGTTCGTGAGCGACGCGGTCGGGCTGAGTCTCACGCTCACCTTCTTCTCGGTGGCGTTCTGGGCGTTCGTGATCGGGCCGATCGGGGCCATCCTGTCGGTGCCGCTGTCGCTGCTCGTGCGTGCCGTATTGCTCGAGCCCGATCGCGGGGCGGTCGCGCTTCGGCGACTCACCGGCGAGAGCGAATCGAACTTGCGAGCGACCGATCCGGCCGTCCGAGACGAGGAGGAACCGCATGTGGTGGACCAGGAAGCATGAGCCCGAGGCGCCGCCCTCCGTCGCCGTGAATACCGAGCCCGCGGTGCCGCACCGCACCGCGTTCATCATGCTCGGGCTGGGCGGCGCGACCGTCGCCGCCTTCGGCGTCGCCGCCATCGGCTCGGTGTTCTCCTCGGTGTTCCTCGCCCTCGTGCTGGTGATCTGCGTGCACCCGATCCGGCGCACCCTCGAACGGCGCGGTGTGCCGCGCGGGCTCGCCACCGTCTCGGTGCTGCTCGCGGTCGTCGTGCTGCTCGGCGGGTTCGTGTTCCTGCTGCTGATCGCGTTCGGGCAGTTCGCAGCGCTCCTGCCCGACTACGCGCCCGAGTTCGAGGCCTGGGCGGCCTCCGCCGCCACCTGGCTGGCCGGACTCGGACTCGGCCCCGACGAGATCAACGCGCTGCTCGGCGACTTCGACCCCACGAAGATCGTCGGCGCGGTCGGCGGGGTCGTCGGTGCGCTGCTCGGCGGGGCGGCAGGGTTCATCTCAGGCGCGGTCATCCTGCTCACGATGCTCATCCTGATGGCGGCCGACTCGTCGTACGTGCCGACGGTCGTCGCCGGCATCCGCGTGAAGCGCCCCGCACTTGCCGACGCGCTCGTGCGCTTCGCCGACGGCGTGCGCCGGTACATGATCGCCACGACGGGGCTCGGCGTCGCGCAGGGCCTCATCAACTGGATCGCGCTCGCGATCATGGGCATCCCCGGTGCCGCGCTCTGGGGCATGCTGTCGTTCCTCTGCAGCTTCATCCCGAACGTGGGCTACTTCATCGCCCTCGTGCCGCCGCTCGTGTTCGGGGCTCTCGTCGGCGGGTGGCCGCTCGTCGTCGCCGTGATCGTTGTGTACGGCCTGATCAACTCGGTCATCCAGTCGGTCATCCAGCCCAAGATCGTCGGTGACGCCGTGTCGCTCAGCCAGACGTTGACGTTCATCTCGGTGCTGGTCTGGGCCGTGATCCTCGGGCCGATGGGGGCGATCCTCGCGATCCCGTTGACGCTGCTCGTGCGCATGCTGCTCGTCGACTCGAACCCGGCGATCGCGTGGGTGCGGCCGGCACTCGGCGAGATCGACGAGGCGAGGCAGCAGATGGCCGAGGAGGATGCCACGGCCAAGGCCGCGCGGCGCGAGCGCAAGGCCGCGAAGCGGTCGGCGGAACTGCCCGAAGGCTGAGCGAGGCGGCCTCGTCGCCGCTGAACGACGGATGCCTCGGCGGGGAGTGAACCCCGCCGAGGCATCGGTGCTCGTGCTGCGCTGCTCGCGCTACTCCCGCGCGAGGGCGGCGAGCGCCTCGAGCTCGAGGTCGAGGTACTGCTCCTCGCTGACGTCGATGCCGACGCCGAGGAGTTTGCCGCCGGAGAACGGGAACGGGTTCGTGTACTGGCCGCTCACCGCGTCGGCGCTGTCGTACCCGACGCAGAGGCCGTCGCCGCAGAGCGTGAACTTGCCGACCTGCGCCCGCATCGGCCCCTCGGCGACGACCTGGTCGTCGACGTAGAGCTTGCAGGTGCCGATCGACTCGCCGTGCTCGCCGGCGCGCTCGCGGATGAACTCCATGCCGAGCGCGTGCTTGCCCGGCGTGAGTGCCTCGGACGTGAACGTCTGCTCGGGCGGGATGCCGAGGAAGTTGTACACGTAGTTGAGCCTGCCGTCCTTGATGAACAGCGAGTGGCCGCCGAAGCGCGAACCGTGGGCGAAGAGCACGCCCTGGCTGCCCTCCTCCAGCACGACGTCGGCGATGATCTTGTACGAGCGACCGCGCACGTTGACGGCGACGCTCTCGGCGACGGCGCCGGTGTCGGGGTAGTAGACGTAGCGCGTGCGCGGCGGCTCCGACTGTGGGCGCTCGATCGTGAGCTGGTCGCGCGCCGAACGGTCGTCGAGCGGCAGCACGTGGTTCTTCTCTGCCTCCTCGAACCAGGCGTCGATGAGTTCCTGCAGCTTCTCGGGGTACTCGGCCGCGAGGTCCTTCGACTCGGAGCGGTCGACCTCGACGTGGTAGAGCTCCCAGCGGTCCTCGTCGAAGCGGCCGTGCCCGGTGAGCGGTGCGTGGATGGCGGCGGCCTTCCAGCCGTCCTTCCAGATGCCGCGGGTGCCGAGCATCGCGTAGTACTGCACCTGCTTCTCGGTGGGGCCGTCGGGCGCCGCATCGAAGCTGTACTTCATCGAGATGCCGTCGAGCGGGCGCTGCTTCACGCCGCGGAACACCTCCGGGAACTCGAGGCCGATGACGTCGAGGATGGTCGCGACGACGTCGGTCGAGTGGTGGTACTGGTTGCGGATCTCGCCCTTGGCCTTGATGCCCGCCGGCCAGTGGATGATCATCGGGTCGCACGTGCCGCCCGAGAACTGCGAGTAGCGCTTGAACATCTGGAACGGGGTCGAGAACGCCGCCGCCCACCCGGTCGGGTAGTGGTTGTACGTCTCGGGGCCCCCGAGCACGTCGATCT
Source organism: Agromyces italicus DSM 16388 (assembly GCF_000421545.1). Lineage (GTDB taxonomy): Bacteria > Actinomycetota > Actinomycetes > Actinomycetales > Microbacteriaceae > Agromyces > Agromyces italicus. The sequence goes on along the minus strand of NZ_ATXF01000005.1, from coordinate 515,854 downwards.
TCGCGAGGTTCTCGGCGAGGTCGTCGGGGAATCCGTTGAAGAACTTGTTCTCGTTGACCGAGCCGTCGGGCGAGCCCTCGCCCGAGGCGCCGTTGTCGGCGCAGTAGAAGATGAGCGTGTTGTCGAGTTGACCCGAAGCCTCGAGGTAGTCGACGACCCGTCCGATCTGCGCGTCGGTGTACTCGCTGAAGCCCGCGAACACCTCGGCCATCCGGCTGAAGAGCCGCTTCTCGTCGTCGGAGAGCGAATCCCACGGCTTGACGAAGTCGGCGGCGTTCGCCTGGTCGTCGGGCATCGGGTTGAACGGCGTGAGTTCGGTGCCCTCGGGCATCACGCCCCGCTCGACCATGCGCTCGAGCACCCAGGTGCGGTAGGCGTCGTAGCCGTCGTCGAACTTGCCCTTGTACTTCGCGATGTACTCCTCGGGCGCGTGGTGCGGGGCATGGTTCGCACCCGGGCAGAACCACGTGTACCAGGGCTTCGACGGATTCGACGCCTTCTGGTCGCGGATCATGCGGATCGTCTGATCGGCGAGGTCCTTCGAGAGGTGGTACCCCTCCTCGGGCGTGTACGGCGGCTCGATGAAGCGGTTGTCCTCGGTGAGGTCGGGGTACCAGTTGTTCGTCTCACCGCCGAGGAATCCGTAGAAGCGGTCGAAGCCCATCGCGAGCGGCCACTGGTCCTTGCTGCCGCCGGCCGACACGTCTTCTTCGGGCACGTTGTGGTTCTTGCCGACCCAGAAGGTCGAGTAGCCGTTCGCCTGCAGCACCTGCCCGATCGTGGCGCACTCGGCGGGAATGTGACCCGACAGGCCCGGGAAGCCGTTCGTGCCCTCCATGATGTTGCCCATGCCGTTGGCGTGGTGGTTGCGCCCGGTGAGGAACGTCGACCGGGTCGGCGAGCAGAGGGCGGTCGTGTGCCATTGAGTGTACGTCAGGCCGTTCTGCGCCAGACGGTCGAGGGTCGGCATGTTGATCCGGCCGCCGTAGGGCGACCACGAGGCCATGCCGGTGTCGTCGTACAGGATCACGAGGATGTTCGGCGAACCCTCGGGAGCCTTCGGTGTCTCGTACGGCGCCCAATCGGCGACCGAATCGCGGACGTCGAGCTTGATCGTCCCTTTGAATTCTGCGGACATGCGGAAGTTCCCCTCTTCACAGTCGGGCGATTCGCCCACAGCTTCGACGCTATCGGCTCGATCCGGCAGGAGGAAGCACCTGCCGCGGTGTTCGCCGTGAGTTCTCGGGGAGCAGGGGCGTGCGGCTGGCGGGCCGGGCGGCAGCGAGGATAGTCTGCCTCTGTCGGTGGCGCTCGCCGCCGCATTCTTCGAACCCAAGGGGAATCATGGCGGAGTTCGAGTACGGCCCGGTGGAGCTGTACCTGGTGGGATTCGAGGGCGATCGGCTGGACGCCGGCACGGTCGCGGCCCTCGAGGAACTGGTCGACGGCGGGGAGATCCGCCTGCTCGACCTCGTGATCGTGTCGCGTGAGCCCGACGGCTCGGTGCGCATCATCGAGATCGAAGACGAGGGCGAGTCGTACGGGTTCGGCGTGCTCGAGCTCGAGCAGTCGGGTCTCGTCGGCGCCGAAGACGTCGACGACTTCGCCGAACTCATCCCCCCGGGGACCTCGGCCGCACTCGCGGCGTTCGAGCTCGTCTGGGCCAAGAAGCTCGCATCGCGTTTCGCCGAAGGCGGCGGCGTGGTGCTGTCGACCGAGCGCATCCCCGCGCCGGTCGTGAACGCGGTGCTCGCCGACGCGAGCGGTGAGGAGAACTGACATGCCCATTCGTCGCATCGGTCGCCCCGGGCTGATCGGGCTCGCCGCACGCACCGCGGTCGTCGCCGGCACCGCTTCCGCCGTGAGCGGCGGCATGGCTCGCCGTCAGCAGGGCAAGGCCGAGGCCCAGTACGAGCAGCAGCAGTACGAGGCGCAGCAGCAGCAGGCGCAGATCGACGCCGCCGCCCAGCAGGCCGCGGCGCAGCAGTTCGCCGCGCAGCAGGCGCCCGCGCCGGCGGCCCCGGCCGGCGGCACCGACGTCGTCGCCGAGTTGCAGAAGCTGGCGGCCCTGCAGCAGCAGGGCATCCTCTCGCCCGAGGAGTTCGCCGCCGCGAAGGCGAAGCTGCTCGCCTGATCATCGCCTGAGAAGCTCGGCACGGATGCCGCGGGCCACTGTCGCCCGCGGCATCCGTCTGCCTAGACTGCACGCATGGCCGTCACCCTGCAGGGGCTCGCCACCGCGGTTCCGCCGACGGTGCTCGTCCAGCACGAGGTGCGCGACGTGTTCGCGGCGCAGCCGGGCCTCAGCAGGCTGGGTCAGCGCATCATCCAGACGAGCTTCGACGTCTCGGCCATCGAGACGCGTCACACCACGCTCCGCGAACTGAGCTGGACCAGAGAGCCCGATGCCCCGCCGCCCGTCTTCTTCGACCAGACGAGCGGTGAGCTGCTGCTGCCTGGCACGAAGGCGCGCAACGAGCTCTACGCCGAGCAGGCGACCTCGCTCTACGTCGAGGCCGGACGGGCCGCCATCGACGCATGCGCCGACCTCGAGGCATCCGAGATCACGCATGTCATCACCGTGAGCTGCACCGGCTTCTACGCGCCCGGCCCCGACTTCATGATCGCCCGCGACCTCGGCCTCGACCCGGGGGTGCAGCGCTACCACCTCGGATTCATGGGCTGCTACGCGGCGATGCCGGCCCTGCGCCTGGCGAAGCAGCTCTGCGAAGCCGATTCCGCCGCGGTCGTGCTCGTCGTGAGCGTCGAGCTCTGCACCCTGCATCTGCGCACCTCGAACGACCCCGACACGATCGTCGCCTCCTCGCTCTTCGCCGACGGCGCGGGCGCGGGCATCGTGACGGCACGCGCGCCCGCCGCCGGTGAACGGGCCCTCGTCCTCGACCGCTTCGAGAGCCGCACGACGCCCGTCGGCGAAGGCGACATGGCGTGGAAGATCGGCGACCACGGCTTCGAGATGGTGCTCTCGAACGCCGTGCCCGCGCTCATCGACGAGTACATCACCGGGGCGATGGAGCCGTTGTTCGCCGCCGAACCACCTCTCGCCGAGGCGCTCGCCGGGGGCACGGCGGGCGAGGCCGTGGCGCACTGGGCGATCCACCCGGGCGGCCGGAGCATCCTCGACAAGGTCGAAGCGCGGCTCGCCCTCGGTGAGCCGCAGCTCGCGCCCTCGCGCGCGGTGCTGCGCGACTACGGCAACATGTCGAGCGCGACGGTGCTGTTCGTGCTCCGCGAGATCCTGCACTCGGAGGTCGCCGCCGACGGCGACCGGGTCGCGGCCATGGCCTTCGGCCCGGGGCTCACCGTCGAGTCGGCCCTCATGACCGCGCAGCTGGGGTGAGGGTGATCCGACGGCGCGGTCGCGACGACACGGTGCGCGAGCGCATGGACTCGCCCGACGCCGACTCGGCCATGCTCGCGAAGACGTACGCGCAGTTCGGGCTCGTGAACGCCGTGGTCGCGGGGGAGCGTGCGGTGTACCGCGACTGGGTGCGCCCGCGGCTCTCGCCGGTCTGGGGCACGCGGCTGCTCGACGTCGGCACGGGCGGCGCCGGGCTGCCGCGCCGGCTCCTGCGCTGGGCGCACGCCGAGGGCCTGCGGCTCGAGGTCACCGCGATCGACCCCGATGCGCGAGCGATCGGCTGGGCGCGGGCGCAGCCGCCGACGCCGGGGCTCACCCTGCTGCAGACGACGAGCGCCGTGCTCGCCGACGCGGGCGAGCACTTCGACCTCGTGCTCTCGAACCACGTGCTGCATCATCTCGACGGGCAGGCGTTCGGGGCGCTCCTCGCCGACAGCGAGCGGCTCGCCGAGTTCGGCGGAACCGTGGTGCACGGCGACATCGAGCGCAGCCGGCTCGCCTCCGTGGGGTTCGCGCTCGGCACGCTGCCGTTCGCGTCGAACCTCCTGCGCGGCTCGTACATCAGGGCCGACGGCCTCACCTCGATCCGCCGCAGCCACACGGCGGGCGAGCTCGCGGGCGTGCTGCCGCCCGGGTGGCGCGTGCGCCGGGCGTTCCCGTCGCGGCTCGAGGTCGTCTGGCAGGGGGATGCCGCGGGGCGCCCGCGTGCCTGACGTCGGGGTGCAGGTCGTGGTGATCGGCGGCGGGCCGGTCGGGTTGCTGGCCGCCGTGCTGCTCGCCGGCCGAGGGGTCGACGTCGGGGTGCTCGAGCGTCGACGCGAGCGGTCGACGCGGCCGAAGGCGATCGGGGTGCACGCGCCGGGGGTGCGGGCTCTCTCCGAGGCCGGGGCGCTCGCGGAGCTCGAAGCGGCAGGCACCCGCATCGCGGGCGGCGAGGTGAGCGTCGCGGGGCGCCGGCTCGGGCGACTGCGATTCGCCGAGGCGTCAGCCGTGCTCTCGGTGCCGCAGCATCTCGTCGAGGCGGCGCTCGAGCGACGGCTGGCCGAGCTCGCGCCGTCGGCGCTGCGGCGAGGCGCCGAGGTCGTCGACGTGACGCAGACGGAGCGCGGCGTTCGAGTGTTCCTCTCGGAGGGGGAGGAGGTCTCGGCGCGGTACGCGATCGTCGCCGACGGGGTGCGAAGCGGGCTGCGCGCGCGCCTCGGCGTCTCGTGGCGGCGGCGGCGCGGCTCGGCTCGGTATGCGATGGTCGACCTCGCGGGCCCGGGCGACGAGTTCGCACGGCTCCATTTCGAGGCGGGCGGGGTCGTCGAATCGCTGCCGCTCCCCGGCGGTCGGCGCTGGGTGACGCACCTCGCGGATCGCGACCCCGGCGTGCCCCTCGGAGCCGCCGAGTTCGCGGCGATCGTCGCCGGACGAATCGGCGTGCGGCTCGAGGGGGTGCCCGCGCCGAGTGCATTCCTCGCGAGCCAGCACGTCGCCGGGCGCTTCGTCGTCGGGCGGGTCGTGCTCGCAGGCGACGCGGCGCATGAGGTCAGCCCCATCGGCGGGCAGGGCATGAGTCTCGGGTTCCTCGACGCGCTGGCGCTCGCCGATCTGCTGCCGACCGCGCTCGCGGCGCCCGGCGGCCGAGCGGCGACCGCTGCGTTCGCGCGCTACGAACGCACCCGTCGTCGAGCAGCTGTGCGGGCCTGCCGACGGGCGGGCTTCAACATGGCGATGGGCGGTCCGGCACGCGGCATCCGCCTCGCCCTTCGCAACACCGCCGTGCGCCTGCTCGCGGTGCGACCCGCGCGGGCCGTGCTCGCCCGGGTGTTCACGATGCGTGGGCTCTGACCCGGGGTCAAAGCACGACGCGGGTGAGCACGAAGACCGGGATCTGCCGTTCGGTCTTCGTCTGGTAGCTCGCGTAGTCGGGCCAGGTCTCGTTGGCGCGCGCCCACCAGAGCTCGCGCTCGTCGCCGGTCGCCTCGCGGGCGACGTAATCGTGCTTCTCCGCGCCGTCCTGGAGCTCGACCGCGGGGTGCGCCTTGAGGTTCCAGTACCACTTCGGCTGCTCGGCCGAGCCGCCCTTCGAGGCGACGACCGCGTACTCGCCGTCGTGCTCGACCCGCATGAGCGCGGTCTTGCGGAGCTTGCCGCTCTTCGCGCCGCGGGTCGTGAGCACGATGATCGGGCGGCCGCGCAGCGTGTTCGACTTCTCGCCGTCGGATGCCTCGAACGCCTCGGCCTGCGTGCGTGCCCAAGCGGCGGTGCTCGGGGCGTATTCGCCTTCCAGTGGCATGTGACTCCTCTCGTCGCACGGTCAGCACCAGCCTAAGCTGGCGCCATGAGCGATGACGCTTCGGAGGCGGGGCTCCCGCGGGACGCCCCGGGGGAATTCGATCCGCACGTGCTCGGCCCGGGCCTGCTGCCGACGCCGTTCACGGCCGAGGAGATCCGCGCTGCGGCGGGCGCGGGCAAGACGATCAGGCTTCTCGTCGAGCTGCCGGGCGGCGAACGCTTCGAGCGAGTGAACCGCTTCACCGAGCTCGACGACGATGGCGCCACACTGTCGCAATGGCGCCTCGACGGCGACGGCGCCGTCGACGGGCCGGTGACGAGCGAGCGCGTGACGTGGCTCGAGCTGCAGGAGCACGCCGCGTTCCCGGCCGAGCACACGACGCGCGGCTCCGAGGCGCTCGAACTGCCGATCGGTCGCGTCGAGTGCCTGCGCTACGAGGTCGAGCACGGGCCCGATCACTCGAACGTCTCGCGGTTCTGGTTCGCCCTCGACCACCCCGGCATGCCCGTGCGCTACGAGATCCCGATGCCGTCGGGGGTCGTGCGCACGACGGTGGTCGCGGTCGACGTGGAGCCGGCCTGAGCGCTGCCGGCGGGTCTCGATACGGTCGCTTCGTTCCCTACTCGACCGGCGGGGCGGTCGTCGGCCGCCAGCCGAGGCTCGGCGCGACGTGCTCGGCGAACGCGGCGACGAGCCGCAGGTTGAACTCGACGCCGAGCTGGCTCGGGATGGTCAGCATGAGCGTGTCGGCCTCGCGGATCGCGGCATCGCGCAGCAGCTGCTCGACGAGCTTGTCGGGCGTGCCCGCGTACGTCTTGCCGAACGTCGAACGCAGGCCGTCGATCATGCCGACCCCGTCGCCGTCCTGCCGGCCGCCGAAGTAGAGCTCGTCCTCGGCGGTCGTGATCGGGAAGATCGAGCGGCTCACCGAGGTGCGCGGTTCGCCGGGATGCCCCGCCTCGCGCCAGGCGTCGCGGAACGCCCGGACCTGCTCGGCCTGCAACTCGTCGAACGGCAGCCCCCGGTCTTCGGTGAGCAGCGTCGACGACATGAGATTGACGCCCGCGCGCCCGGCCCATTCGGCCGAATCGCGGTTTCCGGCGCCCCACCAGATGCGTGAGCGCAGGCCCGGCGAATACGGCTCGATGCGCTGCATGCCGCGGCCGCCGAACGGCGACGAGGAATCCAGCTCGGCCATGCCCTTGCCCTCGATCGCCTCGAGGAACCGCGCGAAGTGCTCGCGCGCGAGGTCGGCGCCGCGCGGATCGGTCGACCCGGTGTAGCCGAAGGCCTCGTAGCCGCGCACGACCGACTCGGGTGATCCCCGGCTCACGCCGAGGGCGAGCCGTCCGCCAGAGATGAGATCGACCGCCGCGGCGTCCTCGGCGAGGTGCAGCGGGTTCTCGTAGCGCATGTCGACGACGCCGGTGCCCATCTCGATGCGCTCGGTGCGGGCGGCGATCGCCGAAAGCAGCGGCATCGGCGAGGCCTGCTGGCGCGCGAAGTGGTGCACGCGGAAGTAGACGCCGTTGACGCCGAGCTCGTCCATGCCCTGGGCGAGCTCGATCGCCTGGAGCATCGAGTCGGCCGCCGAGAGCTCGCGCCCGCCGCCGAGGGGGCCGTAGTGTCCGAATGAGAGCGTTCCGAAGCGTTCCACGTGAAACCGGAACGCCGTGCAGGGCACGTCTATTCCTACGCATGGATGCCGCGGTGTACGCGGGTTTCGAGACGGTCGCTTCGTTCCCTCCTCAACCCGCTCGGGGTAGCGTGAACGCGGGGGAGATTCCGGCAGGAAGTCGGAATATCGACCCCCTTCGTAAAGTTGAGTTGAGTAGACTCAAGTTTTGAACGAAGGGAGCAGTGAGTGGCAAACATGCAGGGCGCGCCGAGCTCGCAGGAGGAGCAGAAGTCGGCGCTCGAACAGTTCGGCGTCAACCTGACCGACCTCGCGAAGGCCGGCAAGCTCGACCCGGTGATCGGCCGCGACGCCGAGATCCGGCGCGTGAGCCAGGTGCTGACCCGTCGCACGAAGAACAACCCGGTGCTCATCGGCGAACCCGGCGTCGGCAAGACCGCCGTCGTCGAGGGCCTCGCGCAGCGCATCGTCGCGGGCGACGTCGCCGAGTCGCTGAAGCACAAGCAACTCGTCTCGCTCGACATCTCCGCGCTCGTCGCGGGGGCGATGTACCGCGGCCAGTTCGAAGAGCGGCTGAAGGCCGTGCTGAAGGAGATCAACGAGGCCGAGGGCGGCATCATCACCTTCGTCGACGAGCTGCACCTGCTCATGGGTGCCGGCGGCGGTGAAGGGTCGGTCGCGGCATCCAACATGCTGAAGCCGATGCTCGCCCGCGGTGAGCTGCACCTCATCGGTGCCACCACCCTCGACGAGTACCGCGAATACATCGAGAAGGACGCCGCGCTCGAGCGACGCTTCCAGCAGGTGTACGTCGGCGAGCCGAGCGTCGAAGACACGGTCGCCATCCTCCGCGGGCTCAAGGGTCGCTACGAGGCCCACCACGGCGTCACGATCTCCGACGCTGCGCTCGTCGCCGCGGCATCCCTGTCGAACCGGTACATCACCGCCCGGCAGCTGCCCGACAAGGCGATCGACCTCATCGACGAGGCCATGTCGCGCCTCAAGATGGAGATCGACTCGTCGCCCGTCGAGATCGACCAGCTCAAGCGCCAGGTCGACCGCATGAAGCTCGAGGAGCTCGCCCTCAAGAAGGAGAAGGACGACGCCTCGAAGGAGCGGCTCGCGAAGCTGCGCGAGACACTCCTCGAGCAGGAGCGCGAGCTCGCCGTGCTCGAGGAGCGCTGGTCGCGCGAGCGGATGTCGTTGAACCGCGTCGGCGAGCTGAAGAAGCGGCTCGACGAGGCCGCGACCGAACGCGACCGCGCCATGCGCGAGGCCGACTACGCGAAGGCGTCCAAGCTCGAGTACGAGACCATCGCGCAACTGCAACGCGACCTCGTCGCCGCCGAGCAGGCCGATGCTTCGACAGGCTCAGCAACCGGTGAAGGGCGCATGGTCAACGAGCAGGTCACCGACGAGGACATCGCCGCCGTGATCGCCGCGTGGACGGGGATCCCCGTCGGGCGGCTCATGCAGGGCGAGACCGAGAAGCTGCTGCACCTCGAGCAGGAGCTCGGCAAGCGCCTCATCGGCCAGAAGCGGGCCGTCACGGCCGTCGCCGACGCGGTGCGCCGCTCGCGGGCGGGCATCAACGACCCGAACCGACCGACCGGCTCGTTCCTGTTCCTCGGGCCGACCGGCGTCGGCAAGACCGAACTCGCGAAGGCGCTCGCCGAGTTCCTCTTCGACGACGAGCGCGCCATGGTGCGCATCGACATGTCGGAGTACGGCGAGAAGCACTCGGTCTCGCGGCTGGTCGGCGCCCCTCCGGGCTACGTCGGCTACGACCAGGGCGGCCAGCTCACCGAGGCCGTGCGCCGGCGTCCGTACTCGGTGATCCTCTTCGACGAGGTCGAGAAGGCGCACCCCGAGGTGTTCGACGTGCTGCTCCAGGTGCTCGACGACGGCCGGCTCACCGACGGGCAGGGGCGAACCGTCGACTTCCGCAACACGATCCTGATCCTCACCTCGAACCTCGGCTCGCACTACCTCATCGACCCCTCGCTCAGCTGGAGCGAGAAGGAGCAGGCCGTCATGCAGACGGTCAGGCAGTCGTTCAAGCCCGAGTTCGTGAACCGCCTCGACGACCTCGTTGTCTTCTCGGCGCTCAGCGAAGAGGACCTCGCCGAGATCGTGAACCTCTACATCGATCGGCTGGGCGGCCGGCTCCACGAGCGCCGGCTCGAACTCGGGGTCACGCCCGACGCACGGGCCTGGCTCGCCGAGCGCGGCTACGACCCGCTGTACGGGGCGCGGCCGTTGCGCAGGCTGATGCAGCGCGAGATCGACGACCGGCTCGCCCGGGCTCTCCTCGACGGCAGCGTGCGCGACGGCGACACGGTCGTGGTCGGGCTCTCGGGCGACGGGGAGTCGCTCACGGTGGCCCGCGGCGAGGCGGCCGGCGAGGCCGCCTCCGCGGGATTCGACGACGAGATCGTCGACGCCGAGCTGCTCGACGACTGAGGCGGGCTCCGGGGCATCCGATCGCAGTGCGGCGGATGCCCCGTCGTCGTCGTGGGGGGATCGGTTGCCCCCAGTCCGGGGGAGTCGGGCGCCAAGCGTCCCCCGATCCACGCGGTCGGATGTCCCCCGCGAGTAACGTGACGGCCGGCTCGACCGAGGGCCGTGCCGCGGGGCGACCGGGGGGATCGTCCCGTGGATCCCCGGCGTCCCTCCGGAGGTCGTCGTGACCCGTTCATCTGCCGTGGTTGCCGCGCTCGCCGCAGCCGCGCTCGTCAGCACCCAGCCCGTCGCCGCGTTCGCGGCACCCGGCGCCGAGGCGCCGCCCGATCCCACCGAGGAGTTCGGCACCGCGCTCGTGGCGTACGACGCCGCCGGCGACGTGCGCTCGGTGCTGAACCCGACCGGCCCGCTCACCGAGCCGTCGGACGCCGCAGCCGAGGACATCGCACTCGGCTACCTCGCCGAACATCGCGATGCCTTCGGGCTCGACGGTGCCGGGCTCGAGTCGCTCACCGTCGACGACGTCATCGCCGACGCGAACGGTGTCAGCTACGTGCAGCTGCGGCAGGCCGTCGACGGGATCCCGGTGCATCAGGCGGTCATCACCGCGAGCATCGACGCCGAAGGCCGGCTCGTGCATCTCGGTGGCACCACCGCCGACGTCGCACCGACGACGCCCGCCGCGCCCGATATCACCGCGGCGGAGGCGATCGCCGAGGCCGCGGTCGTGGCATCCGGCACCGACGTCGTCGCCGGCGACCTGCCGGACGCCGCGCAGACGACCGAACGCGACGCCGTCGAGGTGCCCAACTCGATCGCCGTCGAGGGGCTCGTCGACCCGACGCCGCTGAAGGCCGAGCAGCGCTGGTACATGGACGACGAAGGTCGCAGCCTGCGGCTCGCGTGGGTCACCGACGTGGAGATGTCGGGCGAGGTCTGGGTCGAGTCGGTCGTCGACGGCGCCACCGGCGAGGTGCTCGCCGAGTCGAGCCGCTACGCCGAGGTCGGGCCGGAGGGCGACGTCTTCGACGAGGAGCACCCCGAGGCGGCCGGCGCCTCGCGCGAACTGCACCCGTTCTCGGGCATCAACGGCACATGGGTCGACGACACGACCACGAGCGGCAACAACGTCAACGCGTACCGCGACCTCGACAACAGCAACGCGAACGACGAGTACCAGCCGAACACCCCGGCGTCGGGCGACCCCGGCTACCAGGTGTTCGACTACCCGTTCACCGATGCCTGGGCGGTCAACTCCGACTCGAGCCAGGCGAGCCTCGACGCCGACCTCGACGCGATCATCACGCAGCTCTTCTACTACACGAACGTGATGCACGACTACAGCTACGACCTCGGCTTCACCGAGGAGTGGCGCAACTTCCAGGTCGACAACTTCGGCAACGGCGGCGATGACGGCGACCCCGTGCTCGCCGAGGCGCAGGACGGCTGGGACTTCGGGTGCCAGGACAACGCGATGCCGCCGAACGACATCCGCTGCATGAACAACGCCTTCTTCGGGACGCCCGACGACGGTGACAGCCCGCGCATGCAGATGTACATGTGGTCGCTGCCGTTCCGCGACGGCTCGCTCGACGGCGACGTCATCGCGCACGAGTACGGTCACGGCATCTCGACGCGGCTCGTCGGCGATGGCGACTTCGACTACGGCGACGACCAGACCGGCGCCCTCGGCGAGGGCTGGAGCGACGTGGTCTCGTACCTGAAGTGGAACGACGCCGTGGTCGGCGAGTACGTCACCGGCGACGCGACGACCGGGGTGCGCAACGTCGCCTACGACACCTCGCCGCTCGTCTACTCGGACTACAACCCGTACGTGCCCGGGCCGAACACCTCGCCGCACGGCAACGGCACGATCTGGGCGACCATGGTCTACGCCGTGCGCGCCTTCCTCGGGGTGCCCGTGACCGAGCAGCTCGTCATCGACGGCATGAAGAACACGGCGGGCGCCGCCAAGCCCACCTTCGTCGACGCCCGCAACGGCCTGCTCGCGGCCGACATCGCGACCAACGGCGGCGACAACGTGTGCGCCATCTGGTCGGCGTTCGCGCAGCGCGGACTCGGCGAGGGCGCGGTCGCGGCCGGCACCGACGGGCACGCCGCCCAGGCGGACGACGACACCCTGCCCGCCGCCTGTGCACCGACGGCCGACGCGGGCGGTCCCTACGCGACCATCGAGGGCACGGATGCCCCGGTGACCGCCGCCGGCTCGAGCGCGGGCAGCGATCCGAGCGCCGGAGCGATCTCGGCATGGGAGTGGGACTTCGACGGCGACGGCCAGTACGACGATGCGTTCGGCGTGAGCCCGTCGTTCGACCGAGTGGGACAGGACGGCTCGTTCACGATCGGACTGCGCGTCACCGACCTCTACGGCAACACGGCGACCGACACCGCGGAGGTCGACGTCGACAACGTCGCGCCGACGGTGACGATCGAGCCGGTCGCGCCGCTCGACGAGGCCACCCGCACCGCGACGATCACCGGCGTCATCAGCGACCCCGGTTGGCTCGACGACCTCTCGGCGACGATCGACTTCGACGACGGCTCGGGCGCGCAGCCGCTCTCGGGCACCGAGGAGAACGTGCGACCCGACGCCACGCTCGAGTTCGAGACGAGCTTCGACTACGGCGACAACGGGCTGTTCGACGTCGAGGTCTGCGGCTCCGACGACGACATCACCGTGTGCGAGACGGTCGTCGTGGACGTCGCGAACATCGACCCGTCGATCACGATCGACACCACGGGCACGCAGAGTTACGACGGGGTCGAGGCCTTCGTGCTCGATGCCGGCGGCAGCGTGACCATCCCGGTCACCGCGACCGACCCCGGCAGCGACGACCTCACCGTGGTCTGGGATTGGGACGACGGCACCACGAGCGACGAGACCTCGCTCGTGAACCCGCCGGTACTCGACCCGCCGAAGTCGCCCACCGTACAGCCGCGCGACGTCGACCTCTCGGCCGACCACGTCTACGCCGAGGCCTGCCTCTACGACCTCGTCACCGAGGTGACCGACGACGACGGCGGTTCGGCCGCCGACGCTGCTTCGATCGTGGTCGTCGGCGACGGCGAGAAGTCGAAGCAGCACGGCTGGTGGCTGAACCAGATGCGGGTGAAGAACGGCAACGACTTCACGACCGCCGAGCTCGAGTGCTACCTCGAGATCGCCGTCTTCTTCAGCACGGTCTTCAACACCTCACTCGATCGCGGCGACGCCGTTGAGGTCTTCCACACGCCGCCGAAGAACGACGCGGCCGAGCAGTTCGACCAGTTCCTGCTCGCGGCGTGGCTGAACTTCGCGAACGGCTCGGTCGGCCTCGCGACGCCGGTCACGGTGCACGGAGCGGCGACGACCTGGGGCGACGCGATGCTCGAGGTCGAGACCGTGCGCACGAACCCCGCCTCGACGCCGCAGGACATCAGGCAGGCGAAGGGGGTGCTCGCCTCGCTGGCGACGACGAGCGGCTGACTCGTCTGCGAACCGTCGGGAGCCACGCGGCATCCGTTCATCGAGCGGATGCCGCGTGGCCCCTGTCGGCGACGCCGCCCGAATCGCTAGCCTTGCCTCGAACGCGGTTCGAAGGGGGAGACGTGGCCGAGGAGTTCGAGACGGGTGGTGCGGTGCTCAGCCGCACACAGGTCAACGTGGTGCGGCTGATCGGGCTCGCCGGCATCGTCGGCGGGATCCTGCTGATCGTCGTGGCGATCGTCGCTTGGGTCGCCGTGTCGTCGCAGCTGCGGGCCGAGAACATCGTGATCCCCGACGACGCCCCGATCTTCGCGGGCAAGGTCGTCGACGGCCCGATCGATGCGTACGTGCAGGCCGGGGTGATCGACATGCACGCCCGCGAGATGGCCGACGGGAAGACCTACTCGGAGCTCGACCAGGACGACCCGCTGCGCCCGGTCGTGATGAACGCGTCGTTCCTGCGGGCCTCGCTGTTCACCTCGGTGATCTCGTTCGGCATCGCGCTGTTCGCGGGCGGTGCGGGAGTGCTGTTCCTGCTCTTCGGGTGGGCGCTCCGCACGCTCGTGCCGCCGTTGCCGAGGTCGTCGTAGCGCGCGGCGCCATCGGCGCTCAGTCTGCGGTGGGTGCGGTCGGTGACGAGCTCGGATCGGCGGCCCGCTCGGTCGACGCCTCGGGCACGCCGTTCGCGTCGGCCGGGATACGGCGTTCGAGCGCGACGGCGAGCAGGATGATGCCGGCGCAGCCGAGCACCATCACGGCGATGTACCAGGCGTCGAGGCCGTGCTCGAGCAGCACGCCGGCGGCGACGGGGCCGGCGATCGCGCCGCCTTGGAAGGCCGCCGAGTTGATCGCGTTGTAGCGGCCGCGATTGCGGTCGGAGGCGAGGTCGTTGTAGACCGCCGGCACCGTCGGCTGCAGCATCGTCTCGCCGAACGCGAAGACCCCCATGAAGGCGAGCACGCCGATCGCGGCCGCGAGGGTGTCGGGCAGCAGGCCCGCGCCGCCGAGCAGCAGCCACGACCCCGCCCACACGAGGGCCATGACCTGCATGACCCGGGTGCGGCGGTGCCCGCTGATCAGCTTCAGCACGGTGAACTGCAACAGCACGATGACGGCCGTGTTGACGGCGAACGCGAAGCCGATGACCTGCGTCGAGACTTCGGCGACCTGACGGGCGAAGGCCGGGAATCCCGCCTCCATCTGGCCGTAGCCGATGAACACCGAGATGAAGGTCAGCAGCGTCAGCCACAGCACCACCGGCTGGCGCAGGATCTCGCGGTAGCCGCCGACGGGCGGCGCGTCGGCGTCGTGCTCGCCGTGGGTGCGCACGTGACGCAGCGGGCCGAGGAGGAGGGCCATGGGAATGAGGCTCGTCGCCGCGTCGACCAGGAAGATCGTCGTGAAGGTGCCGGGGTCGTCGACGTCGATGAAGAAGCCGCCGACGATGCCGCCGACCCCGATGCCGAGGTTGACCAGCGCGAAGTTGATGCCGAAGTACTGCTGGCGCAGTTCGCCCTCGACGATCGAGGCGATGAGCGCGTTGAAGCCGGGCCAGGAGACGCCGAAGTTGATGCCGATGAGCACGAGCGCGACGGCGGCGACGCCGGGGGTCGTCGCGTAGGCGAGCAGGGTGCAGCCCACGATCATCGCGGCGAGGCCGACGAGCAGCACGACCTTGGCGCCGAAGCGATCGATGAGCGTGCCGCCGGGACCGGTGACCACGAGGCCGGTGACCGCGATCAAGCTCATGAGCGCGCCCGACAGCCCGAGCTCGATGCCGCGCACCTCGTGCAGGTAGATGATCGTGAACGGCAGCGTGAGGCCGCGCCCGAGCGTCTGGATGGCGACGGTCGACAGCAACCATCGCCCTTCGGTCGGCAGGGCGGCCCAGAACGTCTTCATGCCGGTCACTGGGATATCTTGGCGCACGCCGCCGACATCGCGCGTGCCGCCGACATCGCGCGTGCGGCTCGCATGCGACCCGGGTGACGGGAATAGGCTCGGAGTCATGCTCGCCACCGTGATCCACGCCGCCCGTGACATCCGCGTCGAGACCGTGCCCGACCCCGTCATCACGACGGGCGACGACGCCGTCGTGAAGGTCGTCGCGGCGTGCGTCTGCGGCTCCGACCTGTGGCCGTACCGCGGCGTCACGCCGACGCACGAACCGCATCGCATCGGCCACGAGTTCATCGGCGTCGTCGAGGCCGTCGGCGACGAGGTCGTCTCGGTGCAGGTCGGCGACTTCGTGATCGCGCCGTTCTACGTGTGCGACAACACCTGCGTGAACTGCCGCAACGGCGTCTCGACCTCGTGCCTGCACGGCGGATGGTGGGGCGAGCCCGACCGCTCGGGCGCCCTCGCCGACGGCGGCCAGGGCGAGCGCGTGCGCGTGCCGCTCGCCGACGGCACCCTCGCCGTGGTGCCGGGGCCGGTGCGCGACGAGCTGATCCCGGGGCTCCTCACGCTCTCCGATGTCATGGGCACCGGGCACCACGCCGCCGTCTCGGCCGGGGTCGGCCCGGGCGACACGGTCGCCGTCGTGGGCGACGGCGCGGTCGGGCTCTGCGCGATCATCGCGGCGAAGCGGCTCGGGGCCGCCACGATCATCGCGATGAGCCGTCACCCCGAGCGCCAGGCGCTCGCCCGCCGGTTCGGGGCGACCGAGGTCGTCGCCGAACGCGGCGCCGAGGGCATCGAGCGGGTGCGCGAGCTGACCGGCGGCATCGGCGCCGACCGGGTGCTCGAGTGCGTCGGCACCAAGGAGTCGATGGACCAGGCGATCCGCTCGGCCCGCCCCGGCGGCATGGTCGGCTACGTCGGGGCGCCGTACGCAGAGCCCGAACTGCCGGTGCGCTCGCTCTTCAACCGCAACGTCGGCGTGAACGGCGGGGTCGCCTCCGTTCGCGGCTACATCGACGAGCTCCTGCCCGAGGTGCTCTCGGGCGCGATCGAGCCGGGGCTCGTGTTCGACCTCGAGCTTCCGCTCGCCGAGGCCGCCGAGGCGTACGCGGCGATGGACGAGCGTCGGGCGATCAAGGTGCTGCTGCGCCCCTGACCGGTTCGCCGGCTGCGGCATCCGTTGATCGTCCGTGCGCCTCATCGTGCCCCGCGCGGCGCCCGACCGCCGCGACGATCGCCGCGACCGCACCGATCACGAGCCCGACGAGCGCCCCCACGAGCGCCGAGACGAGCACGTTGGCGACGAGCGACCCCAGATAGGTGCCGAGGTCGGCATGCACGGCGAACGAGCTGAACACCCCGCGCACGACGTTGCCCGCAACGACCGAGAGGGTCGCGACGCCGACGCTGCGGCCGAACGCACGAGCCGCGCCCGGGTGCGGCCTCCGGCGATCGGCGGCCCGAAGCAGCACGAACGCGGTGACGAGCATCACCGCGGCGCCGGTGAGGTCGGCCGCCCAGAACGCCCAGCTCGTCTCGCCGAGGGGAACCGCCCGCAGCGGGGGGATCAGGAACGGCAGCCCCGCGGCCGCGGGCACCGCGAGCAGTGGAACCCAGGTCGTCGCGGTGCCGATGATCGGCTGGATGCCGATGACGATCGAGCTCGCCGCGAGCGCGATCAGCACGGTCCACGAGACGGGGCCGAGCCGATGTGGGTCAACTGTCCTAGTTGGCATGCGATCGATGATAGCCTCACCCTCACGTCCGTCAAGGGGCGGTTTCGCACGGGTCGAGGAGGACGACGTGAGATTCGGTGCACGCGGGGCGCTCGCCGCCGCCCTGGTCGGCATGATCGCGGTCGGCGGCATCGCCGCGGCCCTGCGTACGCCCGGGCCGGCGCGGGCGGAGGGCATGATGACCGACGAGGCGAACCGTGCCATCGTCGCCCACGGCTTCAACACGGCGTCGAGCTCGAAGAGCGTGCCCGACGGCATGCCCGACTTCACCGAGGCCGACCTCGACGCCGAGCACGCCGACATGGGCACCGACTTCGTGCGGTTCCTCATCTCGTGGCGCAAGGTCGAGCCCGAGCCGGGCGTCTACGACGAGCAGTACCTCGACGACGTCGCCGAACGCGTCGAGTGGTACGACGAGCGCGGCTACCGCGTGATGCTCGACATGCACCAGGATCTCTGGGGCTCCGGAATCACCCCGGGCGGCATGGACGGCAACGGCGCCCCGGTCTGGGCGACGTACCTCGACGGATTCCCCGTTGCCGATCACGACCAGTGGGAGCTCTACTACCTCGAGCCCGGCGTCATCCGCGCCTTCGACAACTTCTGGAACACGACCGGCGAGCATCCCGAGCTGATGGACCACTACGCCGGCGCCTGGCGCGCCGTCGCCGAGCGATTCGCCGATGTCGACGCCGTCGTCGCCTACGACCTCATGAACGAGCCCTACGGCGGCACGCTGCAGGG
The DNA here is from genome assembly GCF_000421545.1 of Agromyces italicus DSM 16388. Taxonomy (GTDB): domain Bacteria; phylum Actinomycetota; class Actinomycetes; order Actinomycetales; family Microbacteriaceae; genus Agromyces; species Agromyces italicus. The sequence continues at coordinate 498,223 of NZ_ATXF01000005.1, read as the reverse complement.
CCCCGCATTCGAGGCCGGGCCGCTCACCGAGCTCTACCAGCGCAGCGTGAACGCGATCCGCGAGGTCGACCAGGACAGCTGGGCGTGCCTCGAACCGCAGGCGCTCGGCTTCAACTGGGGCCTGCCGTCCGGCCTCGGGTTCGTCGACGACCCGCGCGAGGGCGACGCCCGGATCGCGTTCTGCCCCCACCTGTATCCGCTGCCGATGGACCTCGGCGAGGGCTTCAGCGGCACCTCCCGCGATCTCGTCGAGGGGACGGTCGCGGCCTGGCGCTCGAACACCCTGCGCACGGCCGAGGCGCTCGGCGACGTGCCCGTCATCCTCGGCGAGTTCGGGCTCGACACCACCCTGCCCGGCGCCCTCGACTACGTCGACCTCGTCTACACGACCACGGATGCCTCGGGGATCGGCGTGACGTACTGGTCGCGCGACCCGGGCAGTTGGGGGCCGTACGAGGACGACGGCACCCCGGGCACCCGGCGCAACCTCGTCGACGAGCTCGACCGGCCGTACCCGCGGGCGGTCGCGGGCGAGCTGCACGGCTGGGACTCGGAGCCGACCCGGCTCGTGATCGAGTTCGTGCCCGATTCGGCGGCCACGGCGCCGACCGAGGTGTACCTGCCCGCCGACGGCTTCCCCGACGGCGCCGTCGTCGAGGGGGGCGAGGTCGCCGACTGGGATCCCGAGGCGCGCATCCTGTCGATCGAGACGGCACCCGCCGACGGCGGAGGCGCGGTGCAGCTCGTCATCTCTCCGGAGTGACGCCTGCGTGCGCCGAAGATGCGGGAGGATGCATCCATGTCGACTGAACTGCAGCTGAGCGAGCGCGTCATCGAACGACTCGCGACCGAGGAGACCGTCTGGCTCACGACGGTGAACCGGCACGGCACGCCCATGCCGACGCCGGTGTGGTTCGTGTGGAACGACGGTGAGCTGATGCTGCTGTCGCAGCGCGACACCCCGAAGCTCGCGAACCTCGCGCGCAACCCGCGCACCGCGCTGCACTTCAACACCGACGCCGGGGGCGACGACGTCGCGGTGTTCACCGGTTCCGCGCGCATCGGCGAGGTCGGCGAGGCGCCCGAATGGGCCGAGTACGCCGAGAAGTACGCGAGCGCGATCGAGCGCATCGACTACACGCCCGAGCGCTTCATCGCCGAGTACTGCGTGCCCGTGCGGGTGACGGTCGAGCGCGTGCGCTCCTGGTAGCGGGTCTCGGAACGCGCCGGGCCGATCCCGCCCGGGCGACTACGCGTCGATGTCGTCGAGCCGGGCGATGACGACCTCGAGCAGGCGCGCGAGCTCACCTCGCTCGTCGTCGCTCAGGTCTTGCAGCACGTCGGACTCGACGACGTCGGAGCCGCGGATCGCCACGCTGAACAGCTGCCACCCGGCGTCGGTGAGGCTCACGTAGATGCGGGTGCGGTTCTCGGCGTCGGGCGTGCGCTCGACGAGCCCGCGTTCGGCGAGCTTGTCGAGGCGGTGCGTCATCGAGGAGGGTGCGACGTTCGTGAGCTCGGCGAGCTGGCTCGGCGTCAGCGCGTCGCCGGCCTTCGCGAGCGAGGTGACGACGGCCCATTCGCCGGCGGTCACGTCGAGGTCGACGAGTTGGTGCGCGTACCACTGGTCGAGCTTCTTCGTGAGGCCCTGCACGGCGGTGATGACCCGCTGCACCGACTCTTCGCCGCCCGCCTTGACGTAGGTCGCGACGGCGCGCCGATGGAGCTCCTGGGCGCTCGGGGTGCTTCTGGCCATACGGGAATTCTCGCATGCATCTTTCGGTTGCTAATATTTCGATATCGAAGACTTCGTATTCGAAGGGTGAGGGATGCCTCGGGCCGACGCCGGCCGCGAGGCATCCCTCTGCTCGTCGAGACCTCGGGAGGAGGACACCATCATGCGCGCACGCCTGCTCATTCTGGCCAGTGCCATCGGTTCGCTCGGTTGGGGGGCGGTGCTGCCCTACCAGTACGCCTACGCGGCCGACACCCGCGACTGGGGTGCCCTCGTCGCCGCGGGCGCCTCGTCGCTGTTCTCGATCGGCGCCCTCGTCGCGGCGCCGCTCGCCGGTCGGCTCGCCGACCGCTTCGACCCCGTGCGCGTGGCCGTCGTCGCCCAGCTGCTCGGCGCGGCGGGCGTCGCCTCGCTCGTGCTCGCCGACGCGCCGGGGCTCTTCCTCGCCGGCGTGCTCGTCTTCGGGCTCGGGCTCTCGGCCGCCGTGCCCGCGAAGCAGGTGCTCGCCCTCACCTGGTCGTCGAGCGACGACCGCCGCAAGGTGTTCGCGTACAAGTTCACGGGCGAGGCGCTCGGCATGGCGGCGGGTGCGTTCCTCGCGGGGCTCGTCGTCGACCTCGACCGGGCCGACGGCCTCGACATCGCGTTCATGATGGCCGCGGGCGGCTTCGTGCTGTCGTCGGCGATCATCGCGCTCGCCGGGCGGCTGCCGTTCGCCGACCGGCTCGCGGGCGGCGCGCGTGCGAGTGCTGCCGAGACATCCGACCCCCTTTCGACCGCGACCGGCTCGATCGGCGCGATCGACGCGGCCACCGGAGCGATCGCCTCCGTCGACCTCGACGGCGACGGGCACGCCGACGGTGCCGCCCGCTCGAAGGGCGCCCTGCGGGTGATCTTCGCCCAGCCCGCCATGCGGTGGACGGCCGTCGTGACGATCGCGCTCGCGCTCGGCTTCTACGCCCAGTTCGAGTCGGGGCTGCCCGCCTACGGCATCACCGTGCTCGACGTCGACCCCTCGGCGATCGGCCTCGCCGCCGCGATCAACTGCATCGTGATCGTGGCGCTGCAGGTCATCGTCGTGAAGCTCACCGCGAAGCGCAGCGCCCCTGCGCTGCTGATGGCGGTCGGCTCGATCTGGGTGGCGTCCTGGCTCATCCTCTCGGCGGCGCAGTTCTCGCCGGGCATCGCCACGGCGCTGTTCGTCACGACCTACGGCATCTTCGCCGTCGGCGAGACGATCTACAGCCCCGTGCTGAACCCGCTCACGGCTCAGCTCGCGCCGAAGGGAATGGTCGGGCAGACGCTCGGCACGATCGCCGCGCTGCAGACCGCGTTCTCGGCGGCCGGCCCGCTCGTCGCGGGAGTGCTGCTCGGCGCGGGCCTGACCGACGTCTTCCTCGGCATGCACCTCGCGGTGAGCGCGCTCGCGGTGTTCGCCGCGTGGCGCATCAAGAAGGCGCTCTCGCGCGAGCCGGACAACGCGCGGCGCGATCCGTCGACGACGGTCCGCGTGCAGGCCTGAGCGTCAGGCGACGGCGGACCGCCGGGCGAGGCTGTCCGGTCGTGGGCGGCAGTCGGGAGGAGTTCGGCGGATCGGGAGGAGCGAATCCGCGGTCGGCTCCTCCGTATCGTGCGAACTCCTCCCGACGGCCGCGCGGCGGGGCACGAGCGGGCGGGGTTACTCGCCGACGGTGACGAACTCGCCGAGCGTCTTGCGCTGACGCGGCGCGACCTCGCGCTCGCGCAGCACCTCGGGCAGGCGGTCGACGTCGCCGAGCGCCCCGATCGTGGTGATCGAGACGACCTCCTGGCTCTCGGGCAGGCCGAACGCATCGTGGATCGCCGCCGCGTCGAAGCCGCCCATCTGATGGGTGTGCAGGCCCTCGTGCTGCGCCTGCACGGTGAGGTGCGCGACGGCCTGACCGAGGTCGTAGCGCGCCCACGGGCGGTCGCGACCCTCGGCGTCGACCGTCTCGGCGATGTTGACGACGAGCACGGCGGCCGAGTCGGCCCACTCCTGGTTGAAGCCCGCCATCTTGTCGTGCAGGGTCGCGAACGCCTCGGTGCCGCGACGGGCGACGATGAAGCGCCACGGCTGCGAGTTGTTCGCCGACGGCGCCCAACGGGCTGCCTCGAGGATGGTGCGCAGCGTCTCGGTCTCGACGACCGCATCGGGGTCGAAGGCGCGCGGGCTCCAGCGGTCGGCGAGCGGGTCGATGAGGGGAGCGGCGGTGTCGGCCTTGCGGGAGGTGAGGTCGGTGACGAGCGTCATGGGGTGGTGCCTTCTGGATCGGGGGAGGTGCCGGGTCGCCGTTGTCCCGAGAATGCGAACGCATGGATGCTACGCCGCATTCCCCGAGCGTCGGCTGGGCGCCGTGCTTCTGGGCGAGCGCGCTCCGCGCGCCCCCTGTCCGGGGGGCATGGCGTGTGACAGCATGGCCGGGCAAGTTCCATCGATGAGGAAGGAAACTACATGCTGAAGATGCGATCCATCGCAGCGGCTTCCGTGTTCGCGCTCGCGCTGACCGCGCTCGCCGCGTCACCGGCGGGTGCCGTCACCGGCGCGGAGGCGAGCGGCGACCACGAGTACGTCGTGCTCTTCGCCGAAGGCGTCTCGAGCGCCGACGCACTCGCCGCGATCGAGGCAGCCGGCGGTACCGTCGTCGCCGAGAACGCGGCCGTCGGCGTCGCCACCGTCACCGCAGGGGCCGGCTTCGCCGCCGCGGCCGACGCGCAGGCGGTCATCCAGGGCACGGCCGAGAACCGGGTGATCGGCGACGTGCCCGAGTCGCGTGCAGTGAACGGCGAGGCCCGCAAGGTCGACGCCGTCGAGCAGGAGACCCGCGAAGCGGGGCTGGCCGATGGGCCGCGCAGCGCGAAGGGCGATGCGAAGTCGAACTCGGGCAAGAAGCACCGTCCTGGCACGCCCGAGGCCGAGCCGCTCGCCGACCTCCAGTGGGACATGCAGCAGATCGACGCCACCGTCGACGGCTCGTACGCCCGCCAGCAGGGCTCGAAGGGCGTGCGCGTCGGCATCATCGACACCGGTGTCGACGGCAGTCACCCCGACATCGCACCGAACTTCGACGCTGAGCTGAGCCGCAACTTCACAGTCGACGTTCCGGCAGACGCGAACGGCGGCGAGATCGACGGCGCCTGCGCCGACGACCCCGACGGCTCCTGCGAAGACGCGGCCGACGTCGACGAGAACGGTCACGGCACGCACGTCGCCTCGACGATCGGCTCGCCGATCAACGGGCTCGGCATGGCGGGCGTCGCCCCGAACGTGACGCTCGTGAACCTCCGCGCCGGTCAGGACTCGGGCTACTTCTTCCTCCAGCCCTCGATCGACGCGCTCACCTATGCGGGCGACGCCGGCATCGACGTCGTCAACATGAGCTACTACGTCGACCCGTGGCTGTTCAACTGCACGAGCCACCCCGCCGACTCGGCCGAGGATCAGGCCGAGCAGGCCGTCATCATCGAGGCGATGCAGCGCGCGCTCGACTACGCCCGCGGCCACGGCGTGACCCTCGTCGCCGCCGCAGGCAACGAGGCGATCGACTACACGAAGTCGGTCACCGACGGGGGCAGCCCCGACTTCGCGAGCGTGCCGGGTGAAGCGGCGTACGTTCGTGACCTGCTCGACCCCGCCTCGTGCGTGTCGATGCCGGCCGAGGGCGACGGCGTGATCTCGGTCTCGAGCACGGGCATCTCGGAGCGCAAGGCCTACTACTCGAGTTACGGCAACGGATACATCGACGTGGCGGCACCCGGCGGCGACTCGTACGACACCCCGGCCGGCACGCGCGACGTCACCAAGACGATCCTCGCGGCCTACCCCGAGTCGCTCGCGATCGCGAACGGCGAGCTCGACGAGAACGGCGACCCGCTCGTCTCGAACATCGTGAAGAGCTGTGACGACGAGGGCACCTGCGGCTACTACCAGTTCATCCAGGGCACCTCGATGGCCTCGCCCCACGCCGCAGGCGTCGCGGCGCTCGTCGTGAGCGAGTACGGCGCGAAGGACCCGCTGAACGGCGGCCTGCGCATGAACCCGAACGCGGTCGAGAAGAAGCTGCTGAAGACGGCGGCCGACGAGGCGTGCCCGATTCCCGCCGACTTCACGTACACCCGTCACCTGCCGAACGGCTCGACCTCGACGGCGACGCACTCGTGCGAGAGCGCGAAGAAGAGCAACGGCTTCTACGGCTCGGGCATCGTGAACGCGCTGGCGGCCGTCGGCCGCTGATCGAATCCGGGCGCCGGCGACGGCGCACGCGCGGCATCGGGGCGCGACATCCGTTCTCTCTCGAACGGGTGTCGCGCCCCTGTCGTGTCGCCGCCCGTACGATGTGCAGATGATCACCGTCGACGGGCAGGCCGCCCGAGTCCTCGCCGCGTACACCGACCTGCTGGTCGAGCGGGGAATCCGCGGGGCGACGCTCGAGGCGATCGCCGGCCGGGCCGGGCTGTCGAAGTCGGGGCTGCTGCATCACTTCGGGTCCGTGGGGGCGCTGCGAGCCGCGCTCCTCGTCGAGATGCGGGCGCAGGCCGGGCGCGATGCCGATGAGATGCGTGCCGCGCCCGAAGCGGCGGTGCGGTACTACCTCGTGTCGTCCCTCGACCGCGACAGCGAGCTCGAGCGACTCATCGATGCGGGGTACCGGGTCGCGCAGACCGGCGACGAGACGGCGCTCGACGCGCTGCGCGCCTGCCGTGACGACTGGCTCGAGGCGCTCGTCGAGGCGACGGGCGACGAAGGACTGGCCCGGATGGTGCTCTTCGTCGGCGACGGCGTGAACCACAACGCGCTGATGAGCCCGCCCGAGGGCGACGAGGTGCTCACCTCCGCGCATGTGGACTGGCTCATCGCGACCCTCGAGGCGATGCGCCACCCGGTGCCGACCGACTAGTCGGTCGGCGGGGTAGGATGTTCGCGTCCCCCACCCCTCGACGATGAGCAGGTCACGTGAGCACCACCCGTGCGGTCGACACCGCCTCCCCCATGAACACTTCCGGCTCGGGCGCGCCCACCAAGGGGCTCGCCATCGGCAAGCTCGGCCTGTGGGGCTCGACCGTCATCGGCATCGCCTCGACCGCCCCGCTGTTCTCGCTCGCCGCGACCCTCGGCTACGTGATCATCGCCGTCGGCGCACAGGCACCCGTCGCGTTCATCCTCGCGTTCGTGCCGATGCTGTTCACCGCCTTCGCCTACCGCGAGCTCAACAACGACGTGCCCGACTGCGGCACCGTGTTCACGTGGGCCGCGAAGGCCTTCGGCCCGCGCACGGGCTGGATGGCGGGCTGGAGCATCGCCGTCGCCGGCGTGCTCGTCATGGCGAACCTCGCCGAGATCGCCTCGGTGTACCTCCTCAGCCTCCTCGGCGACGGTTCGCTCGCCGAGGATCGCGTCATCGTCACCGTGTTCGGATGCCTCATCATCGCCGTGATGACGTGGGTGTCGCTCCGCGGCGTCGAGATCGGCGAGCGCATGCAGCAGGTGCTGCTCGCGATCCAGTACCTCGCGATGGCGGCCTTCGTGATCGGATGCCTCGTCGGCTACTTCTCGGGCTACGCCCCCGACGCCACCCCGATCTCGCTCGACTGGTTCAACCCGTTCCTCGCCGACGGCACCGGCATGGTGCAGGCGATCCTGCTCGCGCTCTTCATCTACTGGGGCTGGGACACCTGCCTCGCCCTCACCGAGGAGACGAAGGACCCACGTCGCACCCCGGGTCGCGCCGCGACGCTCACCACGGTGATCCTGCTGGTGACCTACGTCGGCATCACCGTCGTCGCGATGATGTTCGCCGGCCTCGGCGACACCGGCACGGGACTCGCGAACGAGACGAACGCCGACGACGTGTTCACGGTCCTCGCGGGCATGGCGATGGGGCCGATGGGCTGGTTCCTCGTGATCGCCGTCGCGATCTCGGCGCTCTCCTCCTCCCAGACCACGATCCTCCCGACCGCGCGCGGCACCTTCGCCATGGGCGTCTACCAGGCGCTCCCCGCCCGCTTCGCCAGGGTGCACGAGTCGTCGAAGACGCCGACGTTCTCGACGACCCTCGTCGGGGTCATCGCGATCGTCTACTACGCGGGCATGAACCTCGTCTCGACCGATGTGCTCGCCGACTCGCTGCTCTCGATGGGACTCGCCATCGCGTTCTTCTACGCCATCGCGAGCTTCGCGTGCGTCTGGTACTTCCGCCGCACGCTGTTCGCGAGCCGCCGCAACGTCTTCTTCCGGCTCGTCTTCCCGCTCCTCGGCGGCATCTTCATGGCGTGGGCGTTCGTGCAGTCGGCGATCGACATGCTGAACCCCGACTACGGCTACTCGCAGGTCGCGGGGGTCGGCGGCGCGTTCATCGTGGGCATCGGGTCGCTCCTGCTCGGGGTGGTGCTCATGTTCGTCTGGGCGATGTTCCCGGGCTCCCGCGACTACTTCCAGAAGCGCTCGCTCAATCGCGACACCGAGGTGCTCGCGCCCGAGTGAGGAGGCGGGCGTGCGCCTCCGCCCGCCGTGCCCGTCCATCGACTTCCGATCCGAAGGAGCCCGATCCATGTTCGACACCGTCATCGTCGGAGCCGGCGTCGCCGGACTGACCGCCGCCCGGCTGCTGCATGCGGCCGGGCGCCGCGTCGTCGTGCTCGAGGCGCGCGACCGCGTCGGCGGCCGGACCTGGACCGACCGCGCCCCGGGCTTCAGTATCGATCGGGGCGCCTCGTGGATCCACGGGATCGACGGCAACCCCCTCACTGGACTCGTCGAGGCCTTCGGCATGCCGACTGTCGAGTTCACTGTCGGGAGCTTCCAGGCGGGCGGGCGCCCGATCGCGAACTACGACGAGGCGCACCGCCAACTCGATGCCGCGGCGACCGACGCGTGGCTCGCCGACGCCGAGGAGGTCGGCGCTCGTCTCGCGGCGGCGGCCGCGGCATCCGGGCCGGGCGAGAGCTATGCCGACGTCGTCGAGCGCGTGCTCGACGAGCTCGGCTGGAGCGCGGAGCGCGCGGCTCGCGCCCGCGCGTTCCACCGCCACCGCACCGAGGAGCAGTGCGGCGCCGACGGCGCGGAGGTCGACGCCCACGGACTCGACGAAGACGCGATCGACGGTGACGAGGTGGTGTTCCCCGGCGGCTACGACGCGCTCGCGACCGCGCTCGCGGAGGGCCTCGACGTCCGGCTCGAGCACGCCGTCACCGTGGTGTCATGGTCGGAGTCCGGCGTCCGCATCACCACCGCGACCGAGTCGTTCGACGCCGCAGAAGTGGTCGTCACGGTGCCGCTCGGGGTGCTCAAGGCCGGGGCGATCGCCTTCGAGCCCGCGCTGCCCGAGACGGTGGCCGGAGCGATCGATCGCGTCGGGATGGGCACGTTCAACAAGGTCTTCCTGCAGTTCCCCGAGCGCTTCTGGCCGGACGGCGACTACGCGATCCGTCGGCTCGGCGCCGACAGCGTGCCCTGGCACTCCTGGTACGATGTGTCGGCCGTCAGCGGCACCCCGATGCTGCTGACCTTCGCGGGCGGTGAATGGGCCCGCCGCATCGAGCAGATGGCCGACGACGAGATCGTCGCCTCGGTGCTCGACGGACTCCGGCCCATCTACGGCGGGGCGCTGCCCGAGCCGACCGGACACTGGATCACCCGCTGGGGCTCCGACCCGTTCGCCCTCGGCTCGTACTCGTACGTCGCCCGGGGCGCCACGTACGAGGATCACGACCTCATCGCCACACCGATCGGCGGCGTGCTGCACCTCGCAGGCGAGGCGACCTGGGGTGATTGCCCGGCGACCGTCAACGGGGCGCTGCTCTCGGGTCACCGCGCTGCCGAACGCGTCCTCGGCACCTCGATCCCGCTCGAGCGCCTGGTCGCGGGCGACTGACCCGCGCGGGTGTTCCGGGCCGGGGCATTCCTTCCCGGCGACTACGTCACTGATCCGCTTGAGGTATCAGTGACGTGAGGGCTGCGGCGGCGCGGCGCGCACGGCTGATACCCGAGGCGTATCAGTGACGTAGTGTCGCGGAGTTTCAGCCCCCGGGGCTGATACCCGAGGCGTATCAGTGACGTAGTGTCGCGGAGGTCATTCCCCGGCGAGCTCCTCGCGGATGCCGGCGACGAACGCGTCAATGTCGGCTTCGCTCGTGTCGAAACCGCACATCCAGCGGACCTCGCCGCGAGCGGCGTCCCAGTCGTAGAAGCGGAAGCCGCGGTCGCGCAGCTTGTCGGCGACGCCCTGCGGCAGGGTCGCGAAGACGCCGTTCGACTGCGTCTCCTGCGAGAAGCCGAGGCCCGGCAGCTCGCCCGCCGCGATGCCGGCGTCGAGCGCATCACGCAGGCGCGCGGCCATCGCGTTCGAGTGGGTCGCGTTGCGGAGCCACAGATCGCCCTCGTAGAGCGCGATGAGCTGCGCCGAGACGAAGCGCATCTTCGAGGCGAGCTGCATGTTGAGCTTGCGCAGGTACTTCAGTCCCTCGGATGCCTCGGGGTTCAGCACCACGATCGCCTCGGCGCCGAGGCATCCGTTCTTGGTACCGCCGACGCTGAGCACGTCGACGCCGGCGTCGCGAGTGAACTCGCGCAGCGGTACGCCGAGCGTCGCACCCGCGTTCGAGAGGCGAGCGCCGTCCATGTGCAGCTTCATGCCGTGCGCGTGGGTGTGCTCGGCGATCGCGCGCACCTCGTCGACGGTGTAGGCAGTGCCGAGCTCGCTCGTCTGCGTGATCGACACGACGAGCGGCTGCGCGCGGTGCTCGTCGCCCCAGCCCCACGCCTCCTCGTCGATGAGCTCGGGGGTGAGCTTGCCGTCGGGCGCGGCGACGGTGAGCAGCTTGATGCCGCCGACCCGCTCGGGCGCCCCGCCCTCGTCGGCGTTGATGTGCGCCGTCTTCGCCGAGACGACCGCACCCCAGCGGGGAAGCATCGACTGCAGACCGGTCACGTTCGCACCGGTGCCGTTGAACACCGGGAAGGCCTCGACGCCCTCGCCGAAGTGCCGGGCGAACACCTGCTGCAGGCGCTCGGTGTAGACATCCTCGCCGTACGCCACCTGGTGGCCGTCGTTGGCGGTCGCGATGGCGGCGAGCACCTCGGGGTGCACGCCCGAGTAGTTGTCGGAGGCGAAGCCGCGGAAGGTCGTGTCGTGGAGCGGAGAGTTCACTGAACCATCCTCCCATCCGGCACCTGGCAGGCATCGTGACGGCGGACGCACGGAATCGGCGCATTCGCGCCGCCGACGCACGGATGCCGCGGGGCGGGCGGCGCGGACGTCGCAGGTGATTCGGCGCGGATACGAATGCAGGACTGTACCGCCGGCACCTCGGGATACGGGCGAGCTCACCGGAGCGTCCTGCAAGTCGGCGCGGTCGGGCGCTGCGGGCTCGGGCACTTGCAGGACCATGCGGCCGGCACCTCGGGATACGGGGGTGCCGGCCGGGTCTTCCTGCAAGTCGGCGCGGTCTGAACCGCGCGTGCCCGCCCGTTACCCGCGCAGCGCCTCGGCGAGTGGCACCCGCGACCCCGTCTTGAGGAGGGTGTTGCGGTAGATCCGCTCGCCGATCGCGACGGCGAGCGCCGTCGTCGCGATGAGGATCACGAGCGAGAGGATCGGCTCCCACCACTCGGCCTGGCCGAGGAAGACGCGCACGGGCATGCCCACCGGCGCGGAGAACGGGACGTAACTCATGATCGCGAGCACGGTCGGGTCGTCGAAGAAGAAGATCACGAGGAAGTACGGGATCATCACGAGCATCGTCACGGGCGTGGTGACCGAGCCCATGTCCTCGGCGCGCGAGACCATCGCGGCGCTCGCGGCGAAGAGCGCGGCGAGCATCACGAAGCCGACCGCGAAGAACACGACGAACCAGACCACCGAGCTGCCGAGCCCGCCGAGCAGCACCTTCTGCCCGGTGACGAGCAGCCCCGCGATCGCGAGCACTGCGATCGCGACGATCTGCCCGAACGCGAGCACGCTGTTGCCGATCACCTTGCCGGTGAGCAGCGCGCGCGCCGACACCGTCGAGAGCAGGATCTCGACGACCCGGGTCTGCTTCTCCTCGACCACCGACTGGGCGATCGTCGAGCCGAAGGTGATCGCCGACATGAAGAACACGATGCCGAACCCGAAGGCGACGAGGTAGGCGAGGCCGGGGTCGACCGCGGCCGGCTCGAGCAACTCGACCGTCGGGTGCACCGCGAGTGCCTGCACGACGCCCGACGGCGTCTGGTCGAGGCCGATGACGGCGATGCCGAGCGGGTCGGATGGCGCGGGCGCGACGATCGCCTCGACCTCGCCGTCGCGCAGCAACTGCTCGCCGGCGGCCTCGTCGTCGACGGGCACCGGATCGAGCGCCGCGTTGCCCTCGACGGCGGTCGCCGCAGCGCCGACGACGGCGACCTTCGCCGGGTCTGACTGGCCGCCGAAGAGGCTGCCGAGCACCACCGAGGCGAGCACCGCGAGCATGAGGATGCCGGTCGAGATGAGGAAGGCCTTGCTGCGCAGCCGCATCGTGATCTCGCGGCCCGCGATGAGCGAGACGCTGTCGACGAAGTTCGGGGCCGGGACAGCTGGTCGAGGAGGCGCGCCGGCGCCGTCTCGAGACCTCGCGCTCGGTCTCGAGACGTTCGCTTCGCTCACTCCTCGACCAGCTGTGTTATCGGATCCGGTGCTCATCGCACGACCTCCTTGAAGATCTGGGCGAGCGTGGTGTGCTCGCGGGTGAAGCTCACGACCTCGCCGCGGGAGACGGCCTCGGCGAGCACGGCCTGCCGCGCGGCATCCGATTCGGCTTCGAAGACCGCCCAACCGCCGTCGAACTCGGCGACCGTGATGCCCGGGCGCTCGCGCAGCCAGCCGGTGTCGCCGGAGGTCAGGAGCTCCCAGCGCTCCGAGCCGTGCTCGGCACGGAGCGCGTCGCGACCGCCGGAGGCGGCGATGCGGCCGCCCGCGATGATGACGAGGTCGTCGCACAGGCGCTCGACGATGTCGAGCTGGTGACTCGAGAAGAGCACGGGCACGCCGCCCGCGGCGGCATCGGCGAGCACCCCCTGCACCGTCTCGACCGCCATCGGGTCGAGACCCGAGAAGGGCTCGTCGAGCACGAGCACCTCGGGGTGGTGCACGAGAGCTGCGGCGATCTGCGCCCGCTGCTGGTTGCCGAGCGACAGCGACTCGATCGTGTCGTCGAAGCGCTCGCCGAGGCCGAGGCGATCGAGCAGTTCCGTCGCATTGCGGCGCGCGGCGGCGGGAGCCCAGCCGTGCAGGCGCGCGAGGTACACCGCCTGCTCGAGCACCTTCATCTTGGGGTAGAGCCCGCGCTCCTCGGGCATGTAGCCGAAGCGGCGGCGGTCGGTGGCGGTGAGGGGCGAGCCGTCGAGCGAGACGCTGCCGCCGTCGGCGGCGAGCACACCGAGGATGATGCGCATCGTCGTCGTCTTACCGGCGCCGTTGCCGCCGACGAAGCCGGTGAGCCGGCCGTCGCCGACCGAGAATGAGACCGCGTCGAGCGCGAGGCGCTCCCCGTAGCGCTTGGTCACGTCGTTGAGTTCGAGCATGTCCTCACGGTACGGATGCCGCGAGGCCGGCGTCATCCGCCTGGCGACGGGTATCGCAGCTCCGCCTCGCGGGGGAGCGGGTTACGGATGTCGGCGGTCGAGGTTACCCTCGCAGGGTGAGCGAGAGGCTCGACGCAGTGCACACGACGTCGCCGCCGGCGGTGCCGCCGAACGGCATGAGCACGTTCATGCACGTGCTCGTGAACACGATGATCGCGAACGTGACCACGAGCTTTCTGTGGTTCGCGCTCACGTTCTGGGTGTACCTCGAAACCCGTTCCGTGCTGGCGACGGGCATCATCGGCGGCGCCTACATGCTGCTCATCGCCCTGTTCGGCATGGTCTTCGGCACCCTCGTCGACCGGCACCGCAAGCACCGCGTCATGCTGATGTCGAGCATCGTCTCGCTCGTGGCGTTCGGCGTCGCCGGGGTGGTCTATCTTCTGCAACCCGAGACCGCCCTCGTCGATCTGGGCGGGCCCTGGTTCTGGGTGTTCTCGGGGGTCATCCTCTTCGGCGCGGTCGTCGAGAACCTGCGCAACATCGCCCTCTCGACGACCGTCACGCTGCTCGTGCCCGAAGAGCGCCACGCCAACGCCAACGGCATGGTCGGCACGGTGCAGGGCCTGGCGTTCATGGTGACGAGCGTGTTCAGCGGCCTCGCGATCGGCATCGTGGGCATGGGGTGGACCCTGGTCATCGCGATCGCGATGACACTGGTCGCACTCGTGCACCTGCTCTTCGTCCGCATCCCCGAAGCACGGCCCGTCGTCGACGCCGACCGGCCGCCGATGATCGACCTGCGCGGCAGTGTCACGGCGGTGCGCGCCGCACCCGGGCTGTTCGCGCTCATCCTCTTCTCGACCTTCAACAACCTCATCGGCGGCGTGTACATGGCCCTGATGGACCCGTACGGACTCGAGCTCTTCCCCGTCGAGATCTGGGGCATCGTGCTCGGCGTCACCGCGACCGGCTTCATCATCGGCGGTCTGGTGGTCGCCAGGTGGGGGCTCGGGCGCAACCCGATCCGCACCATGCTGCTCGTCGTCATCGGCATGGGGCTGCTCGGGGCGCTGTTCACGATCCGCGACTGGTGGCTGCTCTACGCGCTCGGCATCTGGGCGTACATGTGCCTCATCCCGGTGGTGGAGGCGGCCGAGCAGACCGTGATCCAGAAGGTCGTGCCGTACCGCACGCAGGGGCGGGTCTTCGGCTTCGCCCAAGCGTTCGAGGCGGCCGCCGCACCGATCACCGCGTTCCTCATCGCGCCGATCGCCGAGTTCTGGATCATCCCCTACATGGAGTCGGCGGACGGGCAGGCGACGTGGGGGTGGGTGCTCGGCGACGGCGTGGCGCGCGGCATCGCGCTCGTCTTCCTGTTCTCGGGCCTCATCATGGTCGCGCTCGCGCTCGCGGCGTTCACGACCCGTTCGTACCGCATGCTCTCGACCGAGTTCCGGGAGGGTCTGCCCGCGCCGAGCGGCCGTTCGGCCGAGTGAGCGGGGTCGTGTTTCGAGAGCCATCGAAACTCTTCGGAGTCGTCCCGAGCTCGGGAAGAGTGGGCGTCGCGGCCCGATCGGGTCGCGATCGATGACCGGAAGGACCCCGCCCGTGGCCGTTCGCGCCGACCTCGACATCTCACTCGACGGCTACGCCTCGACCACCGACCAGACGGCCGAGAACCCGATGGGCGCCGACTGGTTCCGCCTCACCGGCGCCTACTCGGCCACGCGTACGTTCCGCGAGCGGGTGTTCGGCGATGACACGGGAGCCGGCACCACGGGCGTCGACGACGCGTACGCCCGCACGTACTTCGAGAACATCGGCGCCGAGATCATGGGCGCGGGCATGTTCGGCTTGCACCAGAACGCCGACGACCCCGACTGGCATGGCTGGTGGGGCGAAGAGCCGCCGTTCCACGTGCCGGTGTTCGTGCTGACGCACGCGCCGCGCCCGTCGATCGAGATGGCGGGCGGGACGACTTTCCACTTCCGCGACGCGTCGCCCGAGGAGGCGCTCGCCGAGGCGCGCCGCGCCGCGGGCGGGGGCGACGTGCGCATCGGGGGCGGGGTGCGAACAGTCCGCTCGTTCCTCGCTGCGGGGCTGGTCGACCGGCTCCACGTCGCGATCGCCCCGATCGTCCTCGGTCGCGGACTCAGCCTGTGGGAGGACCTGCGCGGGCTCGAGGGCGGTTACGAGGTCTCGAGCGAGACAGCCGAGAGCGGCGTCGTCCACGTGACCTTCCGGCGGTGACGGCGCGCTCATCGGTGCGTCGACCGTCCGCCGGCTCGGCGACCCTCAGCGCACGCGATAACGGAGGCTCACCACGCCGCCCGGTCGCTGCGCCGCTCGGTCGAGCTCGAGCGAGCGGTCGCCGAGCCCGCCGGGCGTGAACGAGCGCCCCGCGCCGATGAGTGTCGGCACGACCCGCAGGTGCAGCTCGTCGACGAGTCCGGCGGCGAACAGCGCATCGGTCAGCACGAGGCTGCCCCACACGATGACGGTGCCGAAACGCTCCTTCAGTGCGGCGGCCTGCTCGGCCCCGTCGCCACGGAGGATCTCGATGCGCCCGTCACCCCACGGAGCATCCGTGAGTGTGTTGGAGACGACGAACTTCGGCAGCCGGTTGACGATCTCGCCGACGTGCTCGACTGCGGGGTCGATGCCCGGCCAGTAGTCGGCGAACATCCGGTACGTCGTCGCGCCGAACAGGATCGCGTCGGCCTGCGAGACGTAGTCGAGCTGCTCGGCGTCGTTGAGCTGGGGCTCGCCGTCGTCACCCGGCGGGATCAGGGCCTCGAAGAACCCGATGCCGCCGTCGGGGTCGGCGGCGTAGCCGTCGACGGTCACGACCTGCTCGACGATGAGGCGGCCCATCAGGAAGCCCCACCGGGGTCGGCCCGGCCTGCGGGGTCGGCCGCGGTGTCGGCCGCGCCGAGGTGTTCGGCCAGCACGTCGAACGCCGAACTCCAGCCGTCGTAGACGTTGTCGTCGCCGGGGGCGCCGTCGATGCCGAGCACATGGAACCGCATCTCGGTACGGTCGCCCGGCAGCTCGCTGAGCGTCACCGTGATCACGGGCGCCACGTCGTCGGCGTCGCCCGGCGAGCCCCAGGTCATGACGAGGCGCTTCGGGGGGTCGAGTTCGCGGTAGACGCCGGCGGTCGGGTACTCGGAGCCGTCGGGCGCGACCATCGTGTAGCGGTAGCGGCCGCCGACGTGGGCGTCGACGTCGATGCTGCCGGGCTTGATCTCGACCCCGCGCGGGTGCCACCACTCTGCCGCGTCCGCGCGCTCGGTCCATGCCCGCCAGACGAGTTCGCGCGGCGCGTCGAAGACGCGGGTGATCGTGAACTGCGGGCGTTCGGCGGAGCCGGAGGCATCCGTCGTCGTGGTCTCGTACTCGGTCATTTCGAGTTCTCCTTCATGGTGCGGAGGTGCTCGGCGAGCAGGTCGAAGCGTTCGTTCCACTCGCCACGGTGGTGCTCGACCCAGGCGGATGCCTCGTCGAGGGGTTCGGTGCGCAGCGTGCACGTGCGCCACTGCGCCGTCGCGGTGCGTTCGATGAGCCCGGCCCGCTCGAGCACCTTGAGGTGCTGCGAGATCGCGGGGCGGCTCATGGCGAACGGCTCGGCGAGTTCGCCGACGGTCGCCGGCCCGACCCGGAGGCGCGAGAGCATCGCGCGGCGGGTCGGATCGGCGAGCGCCTGGAACACCGCGCTGAGCTCGTCCTGCGGTCCGCCCAATGTAAGCAACTCCTTAATTAATGAATTGCTTAACACTAGGACAGGGCGGTGCCGGCGTCAACCCCGCGGCTCGCCCCGTTCCAGCGGCGCGCGACGAGTCGTCGGCGCCGCCGGGGCGACGCGCGCACGCGCGGGTTCGACGGCGGCGTGTCGGCCGGACCTGCTGACGACTCGTCACGAGCCGAGATGACGAGCCGTGTGGGTTCAGCCGTGCGAGGCGAGCCGCGCGGGTTCAGCCGCGCGGCCGCACCACGCCGTGCTCGTAGGCGTAGACCACCGCGTGCACCCGGTCGCGGAGGCCGAGCTTCATGAGCACCTTCGACACGTGCGTCTTCACCGTCGCCTCGCCCACCCAGAGCCGCTCGGCGATCTCCGCGTTCGAGATGCCCAGCGCGAGCAGCTCGAGCACCTCGCGCTCGCGCTCGGTCAGCGTCGCGAGTTCGGCCGGCTGCGGGCGATCCGCGGTGCCGGTCGCGGCGACGGATGCCTCGTGCCCGCCCGCGTTGCTCGACCCCGAGCGGCCCGCCACCGCCTCGATGACGCGGCGCGTGACATCCGGGGAGAGCAGGGCGTCGCCGCGCGCGACGACCTGCACCGCCTCGATGAGCTGCTCGGGGCTCGAGTTCTTCAGCAGGAACCCGCTCGCCCCCGCATCGAGCGCGGCGAACAGGTAGTCCTCGCGGTTGAAGGTCGTGAGCACGAGCACGGCCGCATGCGTCGCTTCGTCGCCCGTGAGGCGGCGGGTGGCCTCGAGGCCGTCCATGCCGGGCATCTGCACGTCCATGCAGACCACGTCGGGGGCGAGTGCCGCGACCTGTTCGATCGCCGCCTGGCCGTCGGCCGCCTCCCCGACGACCTCGATCCCGTCCTCCGAGTCGAGGATGGTGCGGAAGCCGGCGCGTACGAGGCTCTGGTCGTCGACGACGAGCACGCGGATGCTCACGCGTCGTCCTCCCGGCGCAGCGGGAAGCCCGCGCGCACGAGGTAGCCGCCCCGCGCGCGGGTGCGCAGTTCGATCGTGCCGCCGGCCGCGGCGACCCGCTCGCGCATGCCGAGCTGGCCGAGGCCCCCGGTCGAACCGGCCGTGGACCCCGATCGTCGCGCCCCCGCGACCGACGTCGTGGTGCCCGAGTTGGTGATCTCGATCTCGAGCGCCGCGTCGGTCCAGCGCACGCGCACCTCGGCGGTCGCGGCGGCGCCGGCATGCTTGCGCACGTTCGTGAGGGCCTCCTGGGTGATGCGGTACGCGCTGAGGTCGACGACCGGCGAGACCGGCCGCGGTTCGCCGACGATGGCGAGGGTCACGGGCAGCCCGCCGTCGGCCGACTCGCGCACGAGCTCGTCGAGCCGGGCGATCCCGCGGGTCGAGGTGCTCGTGGTCGCCTCGCCGGTCGTGGATTCGGCATCGTCGACGAGCGCGAGCGGCCCGGTGTCGGCGTCGGCGCGGAGCGTGCCGAGCAGCCCGTGGAGTTCATCGACCGCCTCGCGTGCGTTCGACTCGATCGCCGAGAGCGACGCGGTCGCCGCCGCCGGATCCTTGGCGAGCACGCGCCTCGCCGCCCCCGCCTGCACGCCGATGACCGAGACGTGGTGGGCGACGACGTCGTGGAGCTCGCGCGCGATGCGCAGGCGTTCGAGCGCGACCGCCTGCACACGGGTGCGTTCGCGCTCGGCCGCGAGCTCGGCCGTGCGCTGCTCGAGTTCTGCCCGCGCGCGAGCCGACCGGTAGGCGGTGTCGCCGAAATACCAGGCGCCGCCGAAGTACAGCAGGTTGGTGAGCACGTTGATGAACCCATAGGCGAGGTACGGCGAGAGCAGGCCCTCGCGGGAGAGCTCGGGGAGGTGGTCCTGCACCGTGGAGTAGAAGATGAGCCCCCAGAACAGCCACCCGAACATCACGACCACGATGGCGCCGCGAACGATCGTCGCGACACGACGGCTGCGCCCCCACGCGCCGACCGTGTAGATCGCGACGAAGAGCGCGATGTTCGAGAAGAGCGCCTCGCCGACGCCCACGACGGCGCCGACGATGAAGACGGCGGATGCCACGAGCGCCACGATCTCGGGCACGCGGCGCCGCGCGGCGAGGGGGAGGGTCATCCCGGCCGCCCAGAGCGCTGCGCCCCACCAGGGGGTGCCCTCGCCCCAGCCGGTCGCGCGGTAGAGCACCACGCTCGCGGCTGTGCCCACGGCGAGCACGAGCGCGAGCACGAGGTCGTTGCGGTACCCGCGGCGGCCCGGGCGCGGCCTGACCCACTCGACGCCCGGCAGCACGGGCGGGGCGGTGGTCACGTTCTCGGGCATCCCTCCACGGTAGCGATCGGGCGCCGTGCGGGGATCCGCCGCGTGGCGGAGATCGCCGGGCCGTCCCGGGGCCGACCTGTGCGGGCCCTACTTCGCCGTCTGCCGCCGCACCATCTCGCCGATCCAGATCGGGGCGAAGGGCGAGGTGCAGTTCGGGGCAGTCGGGTAGTCCTTCAGCACCTCGAGTCGTTCGCCGATGTCGATCGCGCGCGCTCGGAACGGCGGATGGTTGATGCCGATCATCGCGAGCGACGTGTTCATCTCCCATTGCACCTGCTTCGGGGCATTCTTCATCTCGGCCTCGATGGTGTCGAGCATGGCGGGCAGCTCCTCGGGCTCGAGCCGCTCGGGCTGCTTCGACACCCGTTGGGCGTTGAGCGCCCAGGCGGCGCTCGCCGCGAGCGGGTCGGCGTCGTCGAGCCACGCGAGCCGAAGCTCCTCGGCGTGGGGGCTCTTCTTGACCACGTAGTTGACGAGCCAGTCGTGGCCTTTGGGCGTCGGCTCCTCGCGGACCATCGCATCGAGCTCGTCGGCGCTGAACGCCTTCGGTCTGCAGATCAGGATCGCGAGCAGCCTCGAGGCGGTGTCGCCGGTCGCCCAGAGCTCGAGGGCGAGTTCGTGGTTCGTCTTGACGCGCTTCGCGAGGGCGCGCAGCTGGGCGAGGTTCACGCCGTGCGTGTCGCCCCGTCGTTCGTTGCCCTCGCGCGTCTTCGGGTCGTCGAGTGCGGCGAGTTCGGCCTGCACTTCGGCGAGTCTCGGTTCGGTCATGCGCCATCCCCAGTCTGCTCGGGCCTGCCAGTCAGCCTAGGCGAGCAGCACCGGGTCGACCGGCTCGCGTTGCTACTCCGAGGTGAAGACGTTCGTCCAGACCTCGGAACCGTCGGGGTTGAGGTAGGTGTACTTCACCTTCGGCGACTCGGTGATCCCGTGCGACTCCATCTCGGGGAACAGCGTCTCGTCGCAGAGGGTCTGCAGCATCGGCTTCTGCTCGTCGAAGGTCGGTCCGGCCGCGGCTGCGTCCACCGCCTCGGTGAACACGTAGCGGTAGTCGATGGTGTCGGGCGCGATCGCCTCGGCTGTGATCTCCGAGTACATCCCGCCGAACTGGTCTAACAGTGCCGGCATCTGCTCCTGCACGGCCGCGACGTAACGGTCGAGCGCGGCCGCCTGGTCGCCGGAGGCCTCGGTGGCGACCACCGGCTGCTCAGACGGACGGGAGTCCTCGGCGGGAGCGCCGCCCGGGAGCGAGCAGGCGGCGAGGGCGAACGTCATCGACGAGACGAGGAGCGCAGCACCGAGGCTGCGGGCGAGAGCGCGATTCACAGCGTCAGCATAGTGAATCGGAGGCTGCCCTCCGTTCGCGTGGAAAGGGGGTCTGCAGCGCCGGCGTCGAGCCGCCCTACGCCAGCGGCTCGGCCTCGAGGTCGCGCACGTGGTAGAACTCCTGGTCCCAGAGCAGGTAGATGAGCCACGTCGGCAGGATGTACGACTCCTGCATGTAGTTCGACTGCGAGGCGTGGATCGTCCAGCCCTCGTGCTTCTTCGCCACCGCGGCATCCATCGCGTACTCGGGCTTCGGCTGGTTCGCGACGACGAACGCGCCGGTGTCGCCGCCGAACGCCGCGAGGGCGCCCGAGGGGCTGATCGTGTAGACCAGGTGCTTCGGCCCGGCGTACGGGCCGCCCGCCTCTTCGAGCTTCGCGATCGCGAGCTCGGTCACGCGGCCCATCTGCATGTGGTCCTCGTGACCGGTCGCGCCCGACTCGGGCCAGAACGCGACGACGACATCGGGCTCGACCCGCTTCATCTCGTCGGCGACGCGGTCGACGAGCTCGCTTTCGTCGGCCTCGGGCACGCCGCCGTCGGGGTAGTCCCAGACGACGTGGCGATCGACGCCGAGGTTGAAGCTGTTCTTCAGCGCCTCGGCTTTGCGGACCTCGCCGAGGTCCTCCTGTCGCGCGACGACCGGGGTCTGATGCCCGGCCTCACCCGGCGTGGCCGTGATCATCGCCGTGTACGCGCCGCCTTCGTGCGCGTGCCAGAACAGCCCGTTGACGGTCTGCTCGTCGTCGGGGTGGGCGAACACCCCGAGCACGCGGGTGCCGCCGAGCTCCTCGACGACCGAGTCGACACCCTTCGCGGTGGGTTCGTAGAAGAGGTGGCGGCCGGCCCAGTACAGCCCGCCGACGACGGCGAGGAGGACGGCGGCGACGACGATGAGCGCGACGGTGCGCTTGCGCATGGGTGGTGCCTTCGGGTTCGGATGCCTCGAGCGCGGGTCGCTCGCGGCGGGACGGGTCGGAGCAGCCTGACCCGGCTGTCCGGGCCGCGCCACGCACATGCTCAGCCCTTCTTCTCGGGGGCGATGCGCGGCAGCAGGTACTTGCCCGAGAGCCAGGCCGCCAGGGCGGTGATGATCCAGACGATGACGGCGGCGAGCACCCACGGCGTCATGCCGTCGAAGGTGATGCCGTCGCCGAGGGAGGCGACGAAGAGGGCGACCGCCGTCGAGATGAGGCCCGCGACTCCCGCGACCGCGGGGGCGCCGCGGTGGAACAGGGTCTCGACCAGCCACTCGAGGAGCGTCTGGACGGCGGCGAACACGATGATCGCGACGAGGAACCCCTGCCAGTGCAGGTGCATCCCGGGAACGAGCAGCGACGCGATGAAGAGGGCCAGGGCGGCGAGCGCGAGGGAGACTCCGAGTCGGATGAGGAAGCGCACCATGGCGTGAGCGTAGCGCTTCGCCTGCGGTGCAGCGCTACCGCCGACGGCCGGTCGGGAGGATGATGGGCGGGTGAGCGAGCCGACGACGGTGAATCACGCGGCGCGACGGGTGCAGTCCGTGTACTTCACGCTGCTCATCGGCAACACGCTCGCGGCCTCGTTCATCTGGGGCGTGAACACGCTGTTCCTGCTCGACGCCGGGCTCTCGAACCTCGAGGCCTTCGCCGCGAACGCGTTCTTCTCGGTCGGCATGGTGCTCTTCGAGGTGCCGACGGGCGTCGTCGCCGACACCCTGGGCCGTCGGGTGTCGTATCTGCTCGGCACGGTGACGCTCGCCGTCACGACGCTCCTCTACTACTGGCTCTGGCTGGTGGAGGCGCCGTTCTGGGGCTGGGCGGTCGTTTCGGTGCTGCTCGGGCTCGGCTTCACCTTCTTCTCGGGGGCGACCGAGGCCTGGCTCGTCGACGCGCTCACGGCGACCGGGTACACCGGCAGCCTCGAGCGGGTGTTCGGGCGCGGGCTCGCGCTCTCGGGCGGCGCCATGTTCATCGGCTCGATCGCGGGCGGCGTGATCGCGCAGGCGAGCGACCTCGGGGTGCCGTTCCTCGTGCGCGCCGCGATCCTCATCGTCATGTTCGTCGTCGCCGCGGTACTCATGCGCGACCTCGGATTCACCCCCGCGGGGCGCGCGCACCCGCTGCGGGCGACGAAGCAGGTGTTCCAGTCATCGCTGCGGTACGGGTTGGGGCGCCCGGCGGTGCGCTACGTGATGTTCGCCTCCTTCTTCACCTCGGGCGTCGGCTTCTACGTCTTCTACGCGCTGCAGCCGTACCTCGTCGAACTCTGGGGCGATGCCGAGGCGTACTCGATCGCCGGGCTCGCCGCCGCGATCCTCTCGGGTGCGCAGATCATCGGCGGACTCTGCGCACCGTGGGTGCGCCGCCGGTTCCGACGCCGCACGACGACGATCCTCCTGAGTCTCGTGATCGGCAGCGCCATGCTCCTCGCGCTCGGGTTCAACCGCAGCTTCTGGCTCGCGCTCGTGCTGCTCGTCCTCTGGGGCCTCGTCGACGCGGCGGCGGGCCCGGTGCAGCAGGCGTACCTCAACGACATGATCCCGTCCGCCCAGCGTGCGACCGTGCTGTCGTTCGACTCCCTGCTCGGCAGCACGGGAGGGGCGGTGATCCAGCCGGTCCTCGGGCGCTCGGCCGACCTCTGGGGGTACCCGGGGTCGCTCCTCGTGAGCAGCGGGTTCCAGGCGCTCGCGGTGCCGTTCCTCTGGCTGAGCCGGCGTCAGCACTCGCCGGCCGACCTGGCGACGGACGTCGCCGACGAGCGTCGGCAGCCGGACGACGCCCCGGGGATACCGCCGATCGACTGAGCTGCGCCGCGCGACTCGGTGCCCGCCCTCTTCCGCGACGGCGACACCGGGCATAGCCTGATGGATCGACCGTTCGGCGACGAGGAGACGACGATGACGCGTGCAATGCTCACGGCAGGGCTGCTGTTCGTCGCCGCACTCGCGCTCGGCGGCTGCGCGGCCGGCGCGCCCGGCGAGGGGGCGGGGTCGACGGCGGATGCCTCGCCCGGCGCCGCGACCTCGCGATCACCGTTGCCGTCGTCCGAGCCCGAATCGACGGCCGCACCGCCGATCGCCGCCCCGACTCCGGTCGAGGGCACCGGGTCTGCGGGTGACGGAACGGTCGCCGAGCGCGACCAGGAACCGTTCGCCGACGATGCGGCGCTCGAGCTGCGATGCGACGACTCGCAGCTCGAGCTCGCGGTCACGCCACTGCCCGACGAGTCGGGCGGCGGGTCGTTCGGCTTCGAGCTGGTCTTCACGAACACGGCGGCGCAGGCCTGCGTGTTCGAGGGGTGGCCCGGGCTGATCGCGATCGACGCCGCAGGCGAGGAGGTGGGGTGGCCCGCGCAGGCCGACCTCTCGGCCGGCTCGACCACCTCGCCGGCCCTGCTCGGCGCGGACGGCGGGGTCGCGACGGCCCATGTCCGAGCGACGCAGGCGGGCGCACACGACTGCACACCCGTCGAGGCGGCGGGCCTGCGGGCGCGCATCACCTCCGACGGAGCGGGCGGCGGCATCGACGCGCCCTACGGGATCACGGTGTGCGACGGCCCGATCTCGACCATGAAGATCGCGCCGCTCGTCGCAGGCTGACCCGCGGCACCGCTCCGAGGGAAGCCTCCTCCGAGGGTTGCCCCCTTTTCGGGGGTCACGTACCATTGCCGGACGCCCGTACGACGAACGCCCGAGCGAACCTCCTCGGGAGACGAGGAGGAGCCGCATGCGCAAGATCCTCGTCCTGAGCGCCGTCGCGACCGTGCTCTTCGTCGGCGCGCTCTCGGTGGGCGCGGCCGCGGCGCTGACCGCCGCCCCCGTCTTCTACGACGCGCGCTCCCCGCATCCGGCCCCATCGGTCGGCGACGACCTCGATCTCGAGGCGGGCGCGGCGCCGCCAGGACCCGACGGTTCCGCCGGCGGCGCCGGCGACGAGGGTGACGGCGTAGCGCCGTCGCCCGATGCCACCCAGCGGCCGAGCCCCGGTGCCCCGCGCCCGGCCCCGGGTGCCCCGCCCGCCGCACCCGCGCCGACACCGCCGGCCGCTTCGACGCCCCCGCCCTCCGGCCCGATCCCCACCGAGGAGGAGCAGGCGGCCTGGTTGGCGTTCCAGCAGCTCGTGCGCGAGTGCATGACCGAGTCCGGGCAGGAATACCGCTCCTGGGAATGGTGGACGATCGAACGCGGCGACCCGAACTCGACCGCTCCGGCGATGCCCGACGATCTCACCGGCGTCGAGCAGCTGGCGTGGCTCGATGCGCTCGAAGGGCCGAACGGCGACGGCACGGGATGCATCGGCGAGGCCACCGAGCGCGACCGCGAGGAGGCGGTTGCACCGCCGCCCGCCGCACCCGAGCCGTCGCCCGATCCTGAACGGCCGGCGCCCGCGGTTCCCGAACCGTCGGCTCCCGACGCGGTCGGCAGCATGCCCACCGCGGCGACCGTGTGAAGCTAGGGAGTCGGCGAGACGGCGTGCACGGCATCGTCGCCGGCACTGCGGCGGAGCGCCCGGACGATCGACGGAACGAACAGCGCGGCGGCCGCGGCAGCGGCGCCGGCGAACCAGAGCACCGCCTCGTACGACCATGCTTCCGCGATGATGCCCGCTCCGAGGCATCCGATGAAGGCACCGGCCGCGCCGGCCGCGTTCACCAGGCCGTTCGCCTCCGACGGCGAACCGTGCGAGAGCAGCGCCGCCGCGCGCGGCAGCGGAGAACGCTGCAGCGACGACGTCACCACCACCACGAGGTACAGCACCCCGGCGAGGCTGGCGACCGCCGGGCCGCCGGCCGCGAGGCCGATGAGTGCGAGCAGCACGAAGCCCGCGGCCCGCACGACGAGACTCAGGGCGAGTGCCGGTGCCGCGCCCGACCTCCCGAGCCAGACACCGGACACGATGACGGCGGGCACGCCGAGAAGTCCGGCGGTCGCCACGAGCACGCTCGTCGTCGTCGCGCTGATGGAGAACACCGCAGGCAGGATGTTGGCGATCTGGCTCGAGAGCACCGACATGCCGATCGCCGTGAACGCGATCGCGGCGATCAGCGCCGCGAACGGTGAGCGCAGCATGCGAGGCCGAGCGGGAGCGTGAGCGGCGCCGGCGGGGCCGGTGACCGCGACGCCCACGCGAGCGCCGCCCGGCTCGCCCTGCGCCGCCGCCCGCAGCCGGGACTCGGGCAGCGCCGTCGTGAACCAGGTGAAGACGGCCGCGGCCGCGATGAGGGCGGCGACGAGCCAGAACTGGGTGAGTGTGCTCATGCCTGCGAGGTGGAGGCCGGTGACGAGCAGGCCGCCGACGAGTTGGCCGCCGAAGATCATCAGGTTGAAGACGGTGAGCTGCCGCGCCTGCATCGCCTCCGGCAGGCCCGAACCGACGAGGAACCCCGATCCGATCACCGCCTTCGCCGAGATGCCGGCGCCGAGCAGGATCCCTGCGATCGGTGAGTAGATCTCTGCGGTGACGTCGAGTGCGAGGACGGCGAATGCGACCGCCATCGCCGCGAAGGCTGCCGTGTAGACCACGCGGTGGGCATCGAAGCGGTCGGCCACTCGCGCGACCGCCGGTCCGGTCAGCCCGGCGAGCGACATCACGGCGAACACGACGCCGACCCGGGCGGCGCTGCCCGTCACCTCGGTGATGAACGGGGGGATCAGCAGCACGACGAACGCGCCCATGACCGCCCCGCTCACCAGGTTGGAGATCATCCAGGGTTCGAATGAGCGGACGCGGCGCATGACCCGACGCTATCCGATGCTCCGACCGCCGGCCGCGCCGAGCTCAGTCGGCCGACAGGGTCCCGACGTGGCCGTTCAGCTCCGAGGCATCCGTCGACCAGAGCGCGACGACCTCGTCCGCGAGTCGTTCTTCGAGGCCCGCGAGCGACTTCACTCGGAAGGTGACGGCGGCGCCGGTCGTGCCCTCCGTGCCGAGGCCGTGGGCGAGCGACTGCATCCACGCCTCGCTCGCGGCCTTCACGGCGGCGTAGTTCGCGCCGCCGGCGAGCGGACGTTCGACCGCCGTCGAGGAGACGATCGCGATGCGGCCCGCGGGGGAGGCGACGAGGTCGTCCCAGAGGGCGCGGCTGACGTGGCGCAGCGCAGAGAACGAGCGCTCGAGCACCCGGTAGTCCTCCTCGGTCTGGCCGGGGATGCCGCCGCCGCCGCGCCAGCCCCCGACGAGGTGGATGATGCCGTCGACATCGCCGACTCGGCCGTGCACGCGCATCGCGAGCGGCCACACCTGCATCTGGTCGGTGAGGTCGGCCTGCTCGACGATGACGCCCGGCAGCTCGGCCGCGAGCTCCACGAGCCGGCCGCGGTCGCTGCCCACCGCGATGACGCGGGCGCCCGCATCGAGCAGGGCTCGGGCGACGGCCCGGCCCGAGGCGCTCGTGGCGCCCGCGATGAGCACGGTGCGCCCTGCGGCGCCCGCTGGGTTGTCGGTCATTCGGGGCTCCTCCTCGAGCTGGTGCAGGCGCGACTCGGCGGTCGAGTAGCGAAGCGTATCGAGACCAAGGCTACGAGCTCTCGTTACGCTCCTTCGTCGCTACTCGACCACCGGCGTCGGGTTCAGACGGCGCTCGTGCCGGTGATGCCGACCGTCGACTCGATGACCGGCTTCATCTTCTTGTCGAGCGCCTCGAAGAACATCGACAGCGGGAACTCGTCGTCCATCACGAGGTCGGTGTAGCCCTTGGGCGGGCCGGCGAGCACCTCGCGGGGCAGGCCCTCGGCCCAGACCGACGCGGGGTTCGGCGTGACGACCGAGGAGACGAGCTCGTAGGCCTTCAGCCAGTGCACGGTCTTCGGACGGTCGATCGACTCCCAGTAGAGCAGGTCGATGGCGTCGCCGAGCTCGACGACGGCGTCGGCCACCGCGTCCCAGTCGAAGCTGAGCTCGACGTCGCGCCATTCGAGCACGTGCTTCTTGTGGAGCCACGCGAACAGCAGCTGGCCGCCGAGGCCGTCGTAGTTGCGCACGCGCGAACCGGTGATGGCGAAGCGGAAGATGCGGTCGAAGATGACGGCGTACTGCACGAGCTTGCCGGTGGAGCGCATCTGCTCTTCGACCTCGGTGAGCTCTTCGCCTCTGGCGAGGCGTGCGTCGAGCCCGCGCTGGATCTTGACCGACTCGCGGAACGCGGTCAGGTCGCAGCGCAGCTCCTCCAGCGAGTAGAGGAAGAACGGCATGCGCTGCTTGATCATGAACGGGTCGAACGGCAGGTCGCCGCGCATGTGGGTGCGGTCGTGGATGATGTCCCACATGACGAAGGTGCGCTCGGTGAGCGCCTGGTCGTCGAGGAGCGTCGCGGCGTCGTCGGGCAGGTGCAGCTTGGTGATCTCGGATGCCGCGCGCACCACCTTGCGGTAGCGGGCCGCCTCGCGATCCTGGAAGATCGCGCCCCACGTGAACGGCGGGATCTCGCGCATCGCCACCGTCTCGGGGAACAGCACGGCCGAGTTGGTGTCGTAGCCGGGCGTGAAGTCGACGAGGCGGAGGCTCACGAAGAGCTTGTTGCCGTAGTCGCCGGCCTCGAGGGCGGCGATGCACTCGGGCCAGATGGTCTCGACGACGAGCGCCTCGACGTGGCGGTCGAGCGAGCCGTTCTGCGTGGTCATGGGGAACACGACGAGGTGGCGGATGCCGTCGATGCGGTGGCGCTGCGGCTGGAACTCGACGAGCGAATCGAGGAAGTCGGGGACCTCGAGGCCTGCGGCCTGCCACTTGCGGAAGTCGGCCTGGAGGGCGGTCAGGTAGGCGGCCTCGTGCGGGAAGCGCGGCGCGAGGGCGGTCACCGAGTCGACGATGGCGTCGATGAGGGCGGATGCCTCACCCTTGTCGGTCTCGACCGGAACCGAGCCGTCCTTCACCTGGAGGGACTGGAGCTTCGTCGCCGACTCCTTGAGGCGGAGCCAGGCGGGGTCGGTCTCCACGCCGTCGGCGAGGGCGATCTGCGCGGGCGTGAGGTCCTCGAGGACCTCGGGTTCGCCGACGATGGGGTCGATCGTGATGTTCGACATGTGAACCTCCGTTCCTCAGTGAGGGGTCAGATGCGGGGTCGCAGTGAAACTGCGCGCGGCGGGAATCGCCGTACAACTCAAGGCTACGAGGCATCCGCTCGCGATTGATTGCACTGCAACGCGGGAATCGTGCGTTCAGCTGGGAAACGGCGCCGGAGATCGTCCACGGTGCGCACCCGCCCCAATCGGCCGGAAATCGGAAGTACCTCAGCGTCCACCCGGATGACGCTCCGCACCAGCCCTACCGCGGGGTGAGGCGGACACCGAGGAGAACACCGGGGTCGGTCCCGATGACGGGGTGTGCCGTTCGACCTAATTTGAGGATTGTTCAAATCCCCGCGAACCCCCAACATGAACAGGAGAGGGCCATGAACACCAACAGAACCGGCGCCGCAGTGATCGGTGCCGTCGTCCTCATCGTCGCGATCAGCGGCTGCGCCGGTGTGCAGTCCCAACTCGAAGGCGGCGCCGGAGCATCGAGTGTGACCTCACTGCAATCGCAGCAGGACGCGGCTCGCCAAGAGGCCGCGCTGGAGCGCAGCCGGGCTCATGCGCCCGAGTTCGCCCCTCAGGGCACCACCATGCAGGACATCCTGCGCGAGGCCGAGCGCACCGAGCGCATCGAGGCGGCCGCACGCGCGCACTCCACGCAGATCCAGGATGCCGTGCGCGAGGCCAAGCAGGCGGAGGTCGTCGAGCAGTCGGCCGCCGACGTGCAGGGCCAGCGTCTCGCCGAGTACGCCGAGAAGTACGGTCAGTCGCAGGACGACGACGGCCCCACGCCGACGCCCGAGCCGCGGCCGATCTCACCACGCAATCGATGAGCCCCACGCGAGAGCGGGGTCACGCCGACCGGCGGCCCCGCTCTCGATCTGCGCCCGGAGGCGCGCGCTCGGGCCCGGCTCAGATCGACTTGGCCATGTGCAGCGAGGCAGCCTCGAAGCCGAGGCTCTCGTAGAGCTCGATCGCCGGCACGTTGTAGGCGAACACGTTGAGGCCGAGCGTCGGCGAGCCGTGCTCGCGCGCCACCACCTCGGCGTGCCGCATCGCCGCCCGCCCGAGACCGCGACGGCGGAACGGCTCGCGCACGTGCACATCCCACACCCACCACGCGTCGCCCCCCTCGGCCCACGGGCCGAGCCAGAGCCACCCCGCCTCCTCGCCGTCGGCGATGATCGCGAGCAGCACGTGCTCGGGCTTCAGTTCGCCGTCGGTGAAGAAGCGATTCGTCGACGCCTCGACCGCGGCCTTCGCCTCCGACGGGGTGTCGCCGGCTCGCAGCCTGGCAGCCTCGTAGTAGGCCATCGACTCGGGCAGCCACATGCGCAGGTCGTCGCCCGTGATCGGGCGGAACTCGACCCTCCGTTCGTCCGCAGCCGCGTCCGCAGCCGCGTCCGCGGCCACGGACTCCGTCTCGGTGATCGCTTCGCTCATCGCTCCATCGTCGCCGATGCCCCGGCGAGAAGGAAGGGCGGTAGCGTACCGGCATGACGGACGCCTCGACTCCGGCCCAGACCGCCGACGGCGTTCGCGCCGCGCTCGCCGCCGCGGCCGACGCCGGCCGCGTGCCGCAGATCGCCCGATTCTTCAAGACCGCGCCAGGGGGTTACGCCGAAGGCGACCGCTTCATCGGGGTGACGGTGCCCGAGACGCGTGCGGTCGTACGCCGCTTCGCCGGACTGCCGCCCGCCGAGGTCGACCTGCTTCTCGACAGTCCGATCCACGAGCACCGGCTCGCGGCCCTGCTCATCATGGTGTCGCAGTTCGCCCGAGCGAGCCGCACCCGCACGCGCGACGAGGCGGCTCGGCTGCAGCTGCACGCGGCATACCTCGCGGCGGTGCGCCGCGGTCGCGTCGACAACTGGGACCTCGTCGACAGCTCGGCCGAGGCGCTCGTCGGCGAGCTGCTCTTCACGAGCGCTCCGGTCGAGCAGGCCGAACCGTTGCTCCTCGTCGAGCTCGCGACATCCCCTTCGGTGTGGCAGCGACGCGTCGCGGTGCTCGCGACCTTCGCGGCGACGAAGGCGGGCGACGCACGCCCGGCGCTCGCGATCGCGGTGCGCCTGCTCGACGATCGCCACGACCTGATCCAGAAGGCCGTCGGCTGGATGCTGCGCGAAGTCGGGAAGCGGGTCGGCCGGGCCGAGCTCACCGGATTCCTCGATGCGTACGCGACCCGGATGCCGCGCACCATGCTCGCCTACGCGACCGAACACCTGACGCCCGAGGCACGGGCCGCGTACCGCGCGATGCGCTGACCGGCGTCGGCGAGAATTGCAGCATGAACAGAACGGTGCGCGGTGCCAAGGTGCTCATCACGGGAGCCGCCGGCGGCATGGGGCGCTCGTACGCCGAGCGTGCCGTGGCCGAGGGCGCGGCCGCCGCCATCCTGCTCGACCGCGACGCCGGCGCGCTCGCACGCACCGTCGACGAACTCGGCGTGATCTCACGCGGCCGTACGCGCCTGCATTCATACGTCGTCGACCTCGGCGAACTCGGGGCGATCGCGAAGACCGCGCACCGGATCCGCCGCGAGCTCGGCGACCCCGACGTGCTCATCAACAACGCCGGCATCGTGCGCGGCAACCGGTACTTCTGGCACACCGACAACGGGGACGACACCCGGCCGACGATGTACATCAACGCGCTCGCGCCGATGTACCTCACCCGCGAGTTCCTGCCCGGCATGATCGCGAACGCCCGCCCGGCTCGCATCGTGAACATCGCCTCGGCCGCCGGCACCGTCGGCAACCCGCGCATGGCCGTGTACGCCGCGTCGAAGGCGGCGCTCATCGGCTGGAGCGACTCGCTGCGGCTCGAACTCGAGCAGGCGGGCCACGAGCACGTCCGCGTGACGACGGTCACACCCAGCTACATCGCGACCGGCATGTTCGCGGGGGCACGCGGGCCGCTGCTCGCGCCCGTGCTCGACCCCGACGTCGTCGTCGACCGGGTCTGGCGGGCGATGCTCGCGGGCACACCGCTCGTCGAGCTGCCCGCGAGCGTACGGCTCTCGCGAGCGCTCCGCGGCCTGCTGCCGACCCGCGTGTTCGACCGTGTCGTGGGCGACGGGTTCGGCATCTACCGTTCGATGGAGCGGTTCACCGGGCGACGCTGACGAGAGGGATGCCTCTGGCGGGTCGCCTCGCCCCGGGGGCAGTCTGGAATCCCAGGAGACGAGGGGGTTCTCGCATGCAGGTCGACATCATCCACCATGAGCCGCCCTATCGAGTCGGGTATTTCGTCGGCAGCCTCGCGAGCGACTCGATCAACCGAACGCTCGCGAAGGTGCTCGTCAGGCTCGCGCCCGAGCGCCCGGGGCGCTCGGCACGGCCGTCGCCCAGCAGAGCCTGCGCAGCATCCTGAGCTTCTGCAACGCGCCGCAGATGAACGCGCCGGAGGCGTACCTCCAGCTGACGCCGGGGCTCATCGCACCCGACGGCGAGGTCACGGTTTCGAGTACCGAGGAGTTCTTGCGGGTGTTCATGCAGCGGTTCCTCGAGTTCACGACTCGCGTGCCCACGGTGCTGCCGCGACCCGACTGAACCGGCGGCCGTCAGGTCGGCGTCGTACGCTAGAGCCCGCGCTCGTCGAGCCAGGCGAGGACGGCCGCGCCGACCTCGCCGGGCCGCTCGACGCTCGGCAGGTGTGCCGCCCCGGCGATCCGCAGCCCGGTCGCCTGCGGCGCCGCCGAGACGATCGCGTCGAACTGCACGCGGAACGGCGTCAGATCGTGATCGCCGACGATCGCGAAGGTCGGCACGCCGATCTCGCGGAGGCGCTCGGCGGCCGGCGGCTCGAGCGGCACCTGCTCGCCGTCGTCGGCGACGTGCGCGATGTTCGGCGTCGCGAGTTCGTGGGCGCGGGCGAGGAACGCCGGATCGAGATCCGCCTCGCCGCGGCCGGTGCCGACCGCGAACACCGTGGTCTCGAGCCGGATGTAGCCCGCGGGGTCGGCCAGGGGGTCGAGCGCGTCGACCTCGTCGAGGCGCGCCTGCTCATCGGGGGCGAGCGCCACGTCGGGGAATCCGCCGATGCGAGCGGAGATCGTGATGAGACCGTTCACGCGATCGGATGCCGCGAGCGCGATGTCGATCGCGAGCGCACCGCCACGGCTCGCGCCGACGACGGTCGCCCTCGCGACGCCGAGATGATCGAGCACGGCGATCGCGTCGTCGTGGTTCGCGAACGGCACCGTGAAGTCGTGCCGGGTGCCGCCGAACCCGCGCGGGTCGTAGCGCACCACGAAGTGCCGAGCGGCGAGCCGGTCGACGAGGTCGTCCCACATGCGCAGGGTCGCGATGCCTGCGGGAATGAGCAGCAGGGCCGGTGCGGAGATCGGGCCGGCTGTCTCATAGTGCAGTTCGGCACCGGGCAGTTCGAGTGTGGGCACCCACTGATCGTAGGGCGAGACACGCGGCGAACGCGGCGCGTCAGTCGTCGGCGCCGTTCTTCCCCTTGCCCTTGTCGCCGCTCTTGTCGTCGTTGCGATTGTCACCGCTGTTGCCCGGGCCGCTGTCGTCGTCGCTGTCGTCATCACCGGTGTCGCCGTCGTCGGTCGGCGTCGGGGTCGGCGTCGCCTCGCTCGGCGCCACCGATTCGGACGGCGCCGAGGGCGACGGGCCGGGGGCGGCGCCACCGCCCATGGTCACCGCGACGATGACCGCGTGCGCGATCAGCACGATCGCGACGGCCGCGCCCGCGAGCGCGGTCACGACGAGGACGGGGCGGCGACGCCTCGCAGGTCGATCACCCGAAGGGGCGCCTGCCGTCGTCGGCATGATCGCGGTGGCGCCCGTCGTCGCCGGGTTCGGGCCCGAGGCCGTCGTGTCGAGCCGTGTCGCCGCGACGGCGACCTCGAGCGCCGCCGGTCTGGCCTCGGGCTCGCGCGCGGTCATCGCGCGGAGCAGCGCGACCCAGTCGGCGCCGAGCCACTCGGGGATCTCGGGATCGCGAACGAGCCTGGCGCTCGCCGCCTCGGCCGCGGGGCCGGGGAACGCGGCGCGGCCCGTGCGAGCCTCGAGCGCGAGTAGCCCGAGCGAATACACATCCGCCGCCGGTCCGGCCCGTCCACCGCCGACCTGCTCGGGGCTGAGGTAACCGGGGGTGCCGACGAGCAGCCCCGTGCGAGTGAGCCTCGCGTCGTCGATGAGCCGGGCGATGCCGAAGTCGGCGAGCTTCGCGTTCCACGTGCGGGTCGGCAGGTGGGCCGGTTCGAGCAGCACGTTCGCGGGCTTCACGTCGCGGTGCACGATGCCGCGCTCGTGGATGACGTGCAGGGCCTCGCCGAGGTCGACGAGCAGACCCGCCGCATCGGCCGCGTGGAGCGGGCCGGCACGCAGTGCCTCGCGGAGGTCGCGACCGTCGACGAGCTCCATCACGAGGTACTCTCGCCCGGTCGCCGGGTCGCGTGCGGCGTCGTACAGGCGCACGAGCGCCCGGTGCTGCACACTCGCGAGCAGTGCGATCTCGGTGGCGCGTCGTGTCGCGTCGTCGATGCCCTCCGCTGCGGCGGCGAACACCTTGACCGCGACGGCACGGCCGAGCGACAGGTCGTGCACGCGGTAGACGCTCGCCATTCCGCCCCGGCCGATGAGCTCATCGACCCGATAGCGCCCGCCGAGTACCGCCCCGATGAACGGGTCGGCGCCGGATTGGTGCGTGCTCGTCACGCTTCCGAGCGTAACCCGGGCGTCTGCGTCGCCGCTGCGCGGGGCGACCTCGGAACTCGCGGATCCCTCGAAGGCGCCACCGTGCGTATGTGTCGTTCTCGTGAGTGACTTTGATCGGTACTCACGGACCATCGCACGATGGCTCACTCCGTCGGCAATCCGGCGATCCGACCCGAGAACTACACCAACTCAGGGGACGCCACCTTTCACGACGGCGGTAGGTCCGATCAGAGGGCGAGGGAGAAGCGCTGCTTCGGTCGGTGGGTGGCTCCGAGTCGTTCGTAGAACCGGACCGCGGCCTCGTTCCACGCCGGTGTCTGCCATTGGAGCTCGCGGTAGCCGCGGGCGCGGGCGCTCTCGGCCGTAGCAGCGACGAGCAGTCGTCCGAGGCCCGCGCTGCGGCGTGCTTCGGCAACGTAGACGCAGTCCAGGTGGCCGAATGGTTCACCCGTCCACGTGGTCACGTCCGAGGTCATGGAGGCGTAGCCGGCGACATCCCCGTCGATGCGTGCGACGAAGATGACGACGGCCCCGTCGTGCGCCCGGCTCGCGATCACGCGTTCCCAGTCGTCGGGGATCGCGACGTCGCTGCGTTCGAATGCGATGTGCTTCTGCACGAGCGGGCGGACGTCCGCGTAGTCCTGCCGCGTCGCGGCGACCGCGATCTCGGCGTGCACGCTCATGCGGCCGGAGCAGTCAGCGGGTCGGGGGCGCGGCGGGCGCGGCCGGTGTCGCTGACCGTCGCCAGGCCTTCACGGGCCCAGTACTCGAAGCCGCCGATGAGTTCGCGAACGTTGGTGTAGCCGAGGGTTGCCAGGATGAGGGCGCCGCGTGTGCTGCCGTTGCAGCCCGGTCCCCAGCAATAGACGACGATCGCAGTGCCCGTGTCGGGTGCGACCTCGGCGATGCGCACCTCGAGCTCGGCGTTCGGGATGTGCACCGCGCCCGGGATGCGCCCCTGGCTCCAGGATGCGGCGGATCGGGTGTCGATGACGAGCGGGGCGGTGCCGGCGGCTCGGTCTGCTGCGAGGTCGGAGGGGTCGGTCTCGTACGCGAGCTTGGCGGCGAAGAAGTCGGCCGCTGAAAGTGGAAGAGTCATGTATCGATCGAAGCATCCGGTGCCGTCATGTGGAACACATGACCCACTGCATTCACGCCAGGCTGCGCTACTTTCCACGGTAGATTCTGGCGTATGCCCTCGATTCCCCGGTTAGACCTGGACAGCACCGATCACGCCATCATCGCCACTTTGCAACAGGACGGTCGGATGAGCGTCGCGCAGCTCGCGCGCGCGATCGCGCTGTCGCCGAGCGCCACCGCTGACCGCCTCCGACGTCTCACCGACGCCGGGGTCATCACCGGCTACTCCATCACCGTGGATCCGGAGGCGCTCGGGTACGCGGTGACGGCGTTCGTCCGCCTCGCGTACCCGTCGGGCAACTACAGGCCGTTCCACGACCTCGTCGACACCCTTCCCGAGATCGTCGAGGCCCATCACGTCACCGGTGCCGACTGCTTCATCATCAAGGTGCTCGCCCGGTCGATGCGGGACCTCGAGCGCATCACGGGCCGCCTCGCCACGCTCGGCGGCATCACGACCAACGTCGTATATTCGAGCCCCATCCCGTCGCGTCACGTGACCCCCGCATAGCAGGAACGCGGCTCGACTCTCCTCAGCCAATGGCAGCCGGGGGGTTCGTCATCGAGAGCTTCTCCGTGAATCATGAGGCCGGTAAGGTCTGCCCGCCGATCGAATGAATTCGACTCGCTCTGCGCCCGGGTGCCGACTTGCCGCGCCGAAGCACCTGCCGGCAGCGGGCTCGTCGGGTGCAGCGATATGCAGCGCTCAGCCGAAGATCATCGGCAGGTCGTCGCCGCCGTCGCCGCCGAGGTCGAGGTCGACGAGCACAGGCACGTGGTCGCTCGGCGCGTCGCCCTTGCGCTCGTCGCGGTGGATGGACGCCGAGGTCACCGCCTCGGCGAACGCCGCCGAACCGAGGATGAAGTCGATGCGCAGCCCCTCGTTGCGGGGGAAGCGCAGCTGCTTGTAGTCCCAGTAGGTGTACAGCCCCTCGGGCACCCGGGCGCGCACGACATCGGTGACCCCCGCGTTCTCGAGGGTGAAGAACGCGGCCCGCTCTTCGGGGGAGACGTGGGTGGTCTGCCCGACGACGACGGTCGGGTCGCCGTTGTCGATGTCGAGCGGTGCCACGTTGAAGTCGCCCATGAGCGCGAACGGGCGCTCGGGGTGGCCGGTCGTCTCGGCGCGCGCGTAGTCGGCGAGCGCGGCGTAGAAATCGAGCTTGTAGTGCAGATGCGGGTCGCCGAGCGCGCGGCCGTTCGGCACGTAGAGGCTCCACACGCGCACGCCGTCGACCGTCGCGCCGATCGCGCGCGCCTCTTTCGGGAGATCGGGGCCGTCATGCCCCTTCAGGAACCCGGGCATGGCGGGGAACTCGGTCTCGACCTCGGTGATCGGCGCCCGGCTGGCGATCGCGACGCCGTTCCACTGGTTCAGGCCGTGGATCGCGAGCTCGTAGCCGGCCTCCTCGAAGGCCTCGTGCGGGAACTGCTCGGGCTTGCACTTGATCTCCTGCATGGCCAGCACGTCGACGTCTTCGCGCACCATCCAGTCGACGACACGGCCGACGCGGGTGCGGATCGAGTTGACGTTCCAGGTGGCGATGCGCATGGCATCCAGCGTAGGTCAGGCGGGCGACACCCCGAGTACGGCGAAGGCGGATGCCCCGTGGCCGCCCACGAGGCATCCGCCCTCGATGCCGATCAGCAGACCTTGAACGGCTTTCCGTTGAAGGAGAGCTTCGAGAAGTGCCCGAGCAGGTACGCCTCGTGCACGTCGAGAGCGGTGATGTTCTTCGCGACCCCCGCCGGAGTGCAGGTAGGCGGCACGACGTGCATCGGTGCGCCGTACGCCCCCGCGAGCGGCGCGCCCGAGAGTGCGTCGGGGAACTTGGTGCCGGTCACGAGGAACGCGTAGACCGACGACCACTGGCTCGGATCCCACACGAGCTCGTTGATCTTCAATGCCGTCTGGTAGCGGTCGGCGCCGGCGAGGCGGATCACCGACACCCCCGGCTGGCTGTCCATCGCCTTGGCGTGCTGCGCCGAGACGACACCGGTACCGCCGGCGATGGCGACCGTCTTGGCGCCCGTCTGAAGCAGGACCTCGGTGAGGAAGAGGTTCGGTCGGGCCGAGATCCCGTCGATGATGAGCACCGGCAGGCCGTCGACGGCCCCTGCCGCGCTCGCGGCGAGCGCATCGGGGAAGTCCCTGCCCGTCGCGACCCAGATCGCCGGAACCTGGTCGAAAGCATCGGCGACGATCTTGCGGGAAGTCTCGTAGCGGTCCTTGCCGGAGATGCGCTTCGTCGGCGCGATCGCCTTGAGCTTCGACTCGACCGCGGCCGAGACGGCCCCGGTGCCGCCCGCGATGACGATCTTCCCGGGTGAGAGCCGCTTGAGCTCCGACGCGATCTGCGAGGGCAGGTTGGTCGGCGGCACGAGCAGCAGCGGGCCGCCGCACGCCGCGGCCGCGGGCCCGGCGCTGAGCGCGTCGGGGAAGGCCGCCCCCGAGGCGATGTACACGCACGGCACATCGGGCGCGAAGCCCGACTTCGAGATCGCGATCGAGGTGGCATAGCGGTCGATTCCGGCGATGTATCCGGTCAGCAGCGGTTCGAGGGGCTCATCGATGCCGGTGACGACCTGGCCCTCGGTGAGGGTGACGGTCGTGGCCATGCCGCTGCGAGGGGCGTCCTTCCAGAACTCCGGCAGGAGCGGGGTGCCGGGTGTCAGGTCGAAGAACGCCACGTGGTAGGTGCCGGCGGGCACCCCGGTGACGCTGTAGGCGCCGGTGTCCGTCGCCTCGGTCGAGGCGACGAGGTCGAACGAGCTGGTCGCCTCGTTCCACTGCTGCACCTCGACGTAGCCGGTGCCGAGCGCCCGCAACGGCACCTCGGTCATGTCGGTGTACGTCAGCTTCCCGGAGATCGAGCCGGTGCCGGCCGTGGCGGAGGTTCGGTCGAGCCCGGTTTCACCGAGTCGCTGCGGCGCGGTGAGTTCGGGGTCGGCGCGGAACGGGGCGAACGGGTCGTCGGTTGCCGTGCGGAAGTCGCCGGGGGAGGGCAGAGGCATCGGCGCGAGTTCGTCGGCGGATGCGCTCGTCGCAGCTGAGAAGAGGAGCGCGAAGCTCGCGGCGACGGCGGTCGCTGCACGCCACGGAGCGCCCGGTCGGGTTCGGGTCATCGTCATCGAATCTTTCGTAGGGAGGCGCACGATCAGCGCGGGTAGCCGGAGCATACGAGAACAAGCCGGACGCTGGCCACCCCCCGTTCGGGCGCTGGAGGTGGGGTCTCAGCGGCTGCGGCGCGCGATCGTCGGCACGATGACCCACACGGCGACGACCACCGCGAGTGCGGCACCGAGCGCGACATAGCCGGCCGTGCGCCCGACGGCGACGTCGAAGATGAGGCTCGTCACGCCCGCGGCGAGCAGCGAGACGACGGCGAGCAACCCGAACAGCATGCGGTTCGCGACATGCACCAGGCGGTCCTTCTGCTGCCGCCCGAACAGTTGCCGGTGGAGGATCACGGGGGCGAAGCCGAGCACGGTCGCGAGACCCGCGAGCGCGACGAGCACGAGGTACAGCCCGAGTTCGTAGTCGTCGAGTTCGGTGAAGCGGGGCTGGAACGCCGCGGCGAGCAGGAACCCGGTGATGATCTGCGTTCCGGTCTGCACGGCTCGCAACTCCTGCAGGATGTCGCCCCAGTTGCGGTCGAGGCGCTCCGTGCGGGTCTCGTCGCGGCCGTCGTCGCGGTCGTCGCGGTCGCCCGGCGCGTGGCGTGGGGCTGGGTGGGTGGCCATACGCGATCGTACCGCCGGGTCATCCGGGTCATCCGGGCCTCGGGGCTTGCGCACCTGCCGGCCACGCCGTCGTTGCTGCCAGAATGGAGCCCGTCGTGGAACAGGGGAGCATCATGACCGCAGGATTCAGTGTCGAGGGAGTCGAGGGCCTGCCCGAGATCTCAGCCGGCGACGATCTCGCCGCGCTCATCGCGGGAGCCGCGGAGTTCGCCGACGGCGACATCCTCGTCGTGACCTCGAAGATCGTCTCGAAGGCCGAGGGGCGCGTGGTCGAGGCATCCGACCGCGAAGACGCGATCACCGCCGAGACGGTGCGGGTCATCGCCACGCGCGAGTACGAGGGCGGCGTCACCCGCATCGTCGAGAACCGGCAGGGCATCGTCGGTGCGGCCGCCGGGGTGGATGCCTCGAACGCACCCGAAGGCACCGTGCTGCTGCTGCCCGTCGACCCCGACGCCTCGGCGCGCGCTCTCGCGACCGGGCTGCGGGCCCTGACCGGCGCGCAGGTCGGCGTCATCCTCTCCGACACGCTCGGGCGCCCGTGGCGCGAGGGGCAGACCGACATCGCGATCGGCGCCGCAGGCGTGCACGTCTTCGACGACCTCCGCGGCGGGGTGGATGCCTCGGGCAAGTCCCTCTCCGTGACGATGCCGTGCGTGGCCGACGAGATCGCGGGAGCCGGCGAACTCGTGAAGGGCAAGTCGTCGGGGGTGCCGCTCGCGATCGTGCGCGGGCTCGGGCGCTACGTCGGCGACCTCGACCTTCCGGGCGCGCGGTCGATCCAGCGGCCGAGCGAGCGCGACCTGTTCCGTCAGGGTGCCGACGAGGCGTACGACGACGGCTACCGCGCCGGATTCGACGAGGCGCAGGCGGAGGGCTCGCTGCGGGAACGTCCCGACTTCGAGTAGCGGCACCGCGCGCCGAACGCCGAACCTGCTCAGCACTCCAGGAACAGCTCGCCCCCGAAGCTCAGCTTCGAGAAGTAGCCGAGCAGGTGCGCGCGGAGCGCGGTGACCTGGCGGATGTGATCCAGGGTTCGTTCGGGCGTGCACGTCGGCGGCACGAGGTACAGCGGGCCGAAGTTCGAACCCGCCAGCGGTGCGCCCGCGAGGGCATCGGGGTACTTGAGCCCGTTCGTCAAGTACACGTCGAGGGCCGGGTACGGCATGAAGGCCTCGTTGACCGCCATGTTCGTCGCGTATCGGTCGCTGCCCGAGTATCGGATCACGACGCCCCCGAGGTTCTTCAGGGAGGTCTCGACACCCGAGCTCACGACCGCCTTCCCGCCGACGATGTAGGCGTACGGGAACTTGCTCAGTTGCACGATCGAAGCGGCGTCGAGCTTCGACGCGCTACCGCGCACCGTCAGCACGGGGATCTTGTAGGCGCTGGCCGCTCCGCTCGCGGACAGCGCATCGGGGAAGTTCTCACCGGTGGTGACCAAGACCTCGAGCGGCGCTGCGGGGCCGAACTCGTGCGACAGGAGTGCCCGCGAGGTCGCGTACCGGTCGGCACCGTACACGCGAGTGGTCGGGGCGATCGCGCCGATCGCCGATTTCACGGCGTTCGAGATGACGCCGGGGCCGCCGGCGATGACGATCTTGTCGGGATCGAGGCGATTGAGCTCGGCCTTGACGTTCGCCGGCAGCGTCGTCGGCGGCACGAGCAGCAGCGGTCCGCCGCAATGCGCGGCGGCGGGTCCGGCGCTCAGGGCGTCGGCGAACCCCAGGCCGGCCGCGACGTAGACGCAGGAGGCGCCGCCCGGAAAGCCGCGTTTGGAGATGGCGACGGCCGTCGCGAAGCGGTCGGCACCCGCGATGTAGTCCTTCTTCAGGCGTGGAAGGGTGACGTCGATGCCGGTCGTGGTCTGCGAGTCGTTCACCTGGAACTGCACCAGGTCGCTGCCGTCGGGGCTGTCGGGCCAGAACATCGCATGGAGGTATTCCTCGGTGTTCGGCGGTTCGACGTAGGCGATGTTCTTGCCCTGCGGCGCACCGACGAACAGATAGGTGCCGTCGGCGCCGCTCGTCACCATGCCGCGGTACTCGTAGCCGGCGATTCCGGTGTTGTACCAGTAGATGTGCACCTTCGCCCCTGCCAGGCGGGGCGTGCTCGACCCGAGACCGGCGCGGATCGTTCCCGCGATGTCCCCGGCGAGCGAGGCCGCCTCGACCTCGGCCGCGGGGTCGAGCGTCGACGGGTCGGGCGGCGCGGGAAGCCCTGAGTCCTCCGCAGCGGCCGCAGCGGGCGGGAGCGGCAGGCCGGGTGGTGTCTCGACCGCGGTCGCCGGTGTCGCGCCGACGAGGGCGGCGGTGGCGATGGCGGCGATCACGACCGCGAACGCGGCCCTCTTCGTGGGCTCAACCATGATCGTGTCCCCCTGAACTCATCAACGGTCGCTTCACGCCGAAGGGTATTCTCGGGCGACCCCGCCCGACAGCCCCGGTCCGAGTTACATCGAACGGGGGGTCCTCGAACGGGGGGCGACGGTCCGGGCTTTTGGATCCAGAAGCTGTGCGGGTCTGCGTTCTTCCGATACATTCGGTTGGCATGAGTGAACTCACCGTCCCTGCAGGCCGCGCCTCGGGCGCCGGGCTCGACGCCGCCGCACTGCAGCAACTGGCGGGCAAGCACCAGACCGGGTACCGCTCGGTCGGAGTGATGGTCTACGACATCCTGAAGGACGCCATTCTCACCGGCACGCTGCCGCCCGGGCAGAGGCTGCGGCAGGAGACCCTCGCCGAGTCGATCGGCGTCTCACGGCTGCCGGTGCGCTCGGCGCTCATCCAGCTCGAGGCCGACGGGCTCGTCGAGTTCCACGAACGCCGCGGCGCCGTCGTGAAGTCGCTCTCCGCCGATCAGGCGCGCGAGGTCTACGGCATCCGCACGCTGCTCGAGGTCGAGGCGTTGCGTCTCTCGATGGCCGAGATGACCCCCGAGCGCATCGCCCGCCTGCGTGAACTCGGCCGTACCGCCGACGCCGAGGAGGAGGGCGCCGACTTCGTGGACGCCCGCACGGAGTTCTACGCCGAGCTCTACGACGCGGCGCACCGCCCGGTGCTCTGGGAGATGATCGAGCAGTTGCGCCTCAAGGTCGGCCGCTACGTGCTCGGCTGGCGCCTCGTCGGCGGTGCCGAGC
The DNA here is from genome assembly GCF_000421545.1 of Agromyces italicus DSM 16388. Lineage (GTDB taxonomy): Bacteria > Actinomycetota > Actinomycetes > Actinomycetales > Microbacteriaceae > Agromyces > Agromyces italicus. The sequence continues at coordinate 455,862 of NZ_ATXF01000005.1, read as the reverse complement.
ACGGCCATTCGCACGAAGAACTCATCGCCGCCGTCGAGGGCGGCGACGTCGAGCACGCGAGCGGCGTGCTGCGCTCGCACCTCGAGCGGGTGCGCGACGCGGTGCTCGAGCTGCTCGTGGCGGGCGAGCCCGGCGCGACGGCGGGCGCCCCCTTGCGCCACTGACCGACGCCCGCCCACCCTCTTCGCGCACGTGATGTCGCGCGAACTGTCGTCACCCCGGGCGGACGGCGACAATTCGTGCGACATCACGTGTGGCATCGCGGTCGGGCGGGCGGGCGGGCGGGCGAGCGGGCGGGCGAGGGAGGCGGGGCGGCCGCTTGCGTTTTGGATCCAGTATCCGGAAGAATGAAGGCGAGGTGAGCGTGGCTCGCACCGTCGAGGTGACGGCGCCTCGCCGAGCAGGGAGGATGGAGGAGTGTCAGTGCACATCGGTTACGCCGCGATGCTCGAACAGTTTCCCCCCGCCGAGGCTGTGGCGCTCGCCGCGCTCGCCGAACAGCACGGGTTCACCGGGGTCATGGCGACCGACCACTTCCAGCCGTGGACGCCCAGGCTCGGCCAGTCCTCCCACGTGTGGAGCGTGCTCGGCGCCCTCGCCGAACGCACCCGCGGCGACTTCGGCCCCGGCGTGACGACCCCGACCTTCCGCACCCACCCCGCCGTCGTCGCTCAGGCGAGTGCGACCCTCGCGTCGATGTACCCGGGGCGGCACTGGCTCGGCATCGGTTCGGGCGAAGCGGTCAACGAGCACATCGTCGGCCAGTACTGGCCCGAGGCTCCCGACCGGATCAATCGCATGTTCGAGGCCGTCGAGCTCATCAAGAAGCTCTTCGCCGCGTCGATCGCCGGGCGCGACGTGCGGCACGCCGGGCCGAGCTTCAGGCTCGAGACCACTCGCCTCTGGACCATGCCGCCCGTCGCCCCCGAGGTGTACGTCGCCACAGCCGGCCCCGTGACCGCGCGCCGCGCCGGTCGAGTCGCCGACGGACTGATCACGACGAGCGGCCCCGCCGAGCGCCTCGACGCGCTGCTCGCGCGGTTCGCCGACGGGGCGCGCGACGGCGGCCGCGACATGCGACGCATGCCGAAGATCCTGCAACTGCACCTCTCATGGGCCGCGAGCGACGAAGACGCGATGCGCAACGCCCTCACCGAGTGGCCCATCGCGGGCATGCGCTTCGGACGCAGCGACATCCGCTCGCCGTTCGAGTTCGAGCAGCTCGCCCGCACCGTGCGACCCGAGGATTTCGACGGGCGCATGGTCGTCTCGGCCGACCCCGACCGGCACCGCGCCGAGATCCAGCGGCACCTCGACCTCGGCTTCGACCGCATCTACCTGCACAACGTCGGCCGCAACCAGGCCGAGTGGATCGAGGTCTTCGGCCGCGAGGTGCTGCCGGGGCTGCGGGCATGAGCGAGATCGACAGGGATGCCGCGGCCGAGTCGAGCCCGCCGGCCGTGCCCGCCGCGGAGTCGGCCCGCTGGGTCGTCGTCATCCCGGTGAAGGCGTTCGCCGCCGCGAAGAGCCGGCTCGGCCCCGCGGTGCCCGCGGCCGCCCGCGCCGCGCTCGCCCGGGCGTTCGCCCTCGATACGATCACGGCCGCGCGCGCAGCGCGCAACGTCAGCCGCATCGTGGTCGTCACGGGCGAGATCGACCTCGGCTCGCCGATGGCCGACGGGGTCGAGCTCGTGCGCGAACCGGCGGCCGGCGAGCCCGGGGTCGATGCCGGCGAGCCGACCGGCGGCGGGTCGGCGGCCGGCGGGTTGACCGCCGCGATCGACGCGGGCATCGACCACGCCCGCACGCGAGCGCTCGCCCCCGTCGCGGTGCTGCTCGGCGACCTGCCCTCGCTTCGCACGAGCGAGCTCGAGTTCGCCCTCGAGGCCGCGTCGCGGCATCCGCTCGCCTTCATCGCCGACGCCGACGGAACCGGCACGACGCTCGCGACCGCTGCGGAGGGGGTGCCCATGCGCCCCGCCTTCGGCGAGCAGTCGGCGGCCCGGCATCGGGAGGCCGGCTTCGCCGACCTCGCGGGCGGCGCGCCGTACGCGAGCCTGCGCCGTGACGTCGATACCGTCGAGGCGCTCGAGCGCGCCCAGCGGCTCGGCGTCGGCTTCCGCACGGCGGAAGCAGTCGCCGCGCTCGCCGAGGGATCGCTGCCGCACGCCGGGTTTCGACAGGCTCAACCAGTTTCGACAGGCTCAACCACCGATAGGAGCACGAGATGACCCTCACCCTCGGATACAAGGCCAGCGCCGAGCAGTTCGACCCGCGCGAGCTCGTCGAGATCGCCGTCGCGGCCGAAGGGCACGGCATGGAGTCGGTGTTCACGAGCGACCACTTCCAGCCGTGGCGGCACACCGGCGGGCACGCGCCGTTCTCGCTCGCGTGGATGGCCGCGGTCGGCGAGCGCACCTCGACCGTGAAGATCGGCACGAGCGTGATGACGCCGACGTTCCGCTACAACCCGGCGGTGCTCGCGCAGGCGTTCGCCTCGCTCGGCGTGCTCTACCCCGAGCGCATCATCGCCGGCTTCGGCTCGGGCGAGGCGCTCAACGAGATCGCGACCGGCTTCCAGGGAGCGGGCGAGCAGGAGTGGCCGGAGTTCCGCGAGCGCTACGCGCGCCTGCGCGAATCGGTGCGACTGATGCGCGCGCTCTGGAACGACCAGGGCCAGGTCAGCTTCGAGGGCGAGTACTACTCGACGCACGACGCCTCGATCTACGACCGGCCCTCAGGCGGTGTGCCGGTGTACATCGCGGCCGGCGGGCCGCAGGTGGCGAAGTACGCCGGGCGCGCGGGCGACGGCTTCATCTGCACCTCGGGCAAGGGCGCTTCGCTGTATGTCGACCAGCTCATGCCGGCCGTTCGCGAGGGTCTCGCCGCCCGCGACGACGGCCGCGCCTTCGACGAGTACGACCGCATGATCGAGATCAAGCTGTCGTACGAGGAGGATCTCGACACGGCCCTCGACAACACCCGGTTCTGGTCGCCGCTGTCGCTCTCGAAGGAGCAGAAGCACGACATCACCGACCCCGTCGAGATGGAGCGCGCCGCCGACGCCCTGCCGATCGACGTGATCGCCAAGCGCTGGATCGTCGGCACCGACCCCGATGCCGTCGTCGCCGAGATCGGCCAGTACATCGACTGGGGCTTCAACCACCTCGTGTTCCACGCACCGGGCGGCGACCAGCGCCGGTTCCTCGAACTGTTCGAGCGCGACCTCGCGCCTCGGCTGCGGGCGAGGTAGGCGGGGGCGGCCGGGCGGCCGTCTGCCTTGCGCGACTCAGGCGCGGCGGCGCTCCCAGCGGCGCTTCGCCGCAGCGTGCGGGTGGCGGAGCAAGCCGTGCAGCGCACCGGCCGAGCGTTCGCCCGGCGGCACGACGGCGACCCAGCCGAGACGGACGTAGGCGGGGCGCGGTTGCACGATGTCGCGGAGGGCCGGGTCGCCTACCGGTTCCTGCCCGCGTCGTCCGGCGTCGACATCGTCCCGGAACACCCCCTCGCCGAGCCCGGCCGGGGCTCGTCGGGGTAGTCCGCGCACGCCGGGCTGCACCGCGAGCGCGAGGAACAGGGACTCGCTCGGCGGGCGGTCGAGGCGATCCGCGACGAGCTCGTCGATCCGGTACTCCCGGGCGACACGATGACGATCGGCGAGCTCGCCGATGCCCTGGGACTCCGGACGTCGACGCTGCGGCACTGGGAGGACGAGGGGCTGCTCGCCCCGAACCGAGGGCCGAACCGCGAACGCAGCTACGCGCCGGCCGACGTGCTCGACGCGCGGCTCGTGCACCAGCTGCGACGGGCAGGCAACCGCATCCCGCCGTTGCGCGAACTGCTGCCGTCGCTTCGCGAGGAGGCCGCCGAGATGCACCTCGCCGACCGCGAGGAGAGAGCATCGTCGCGCGCTCACGGGCGTTGTTCGAGGCGTCGACCGCGTTGCAGCGCGCGATCGACCTCGGCCCGGCCGGAGGCGCTTCGGCGTGAGGGCGGGTTCGGTCGGCTCAACGCCGAGGCGACACCGGCGGGTAGTCCGGACGTCGAGGACTCGGCGCAGCGCGGCTCAGTGCAGCCCCGGCCGGTTCACGCTCGGCGGGATCGCGCAGAAGTCGTAGTAGGAGCGCGTCGGCATCGCCGGGTCGGTCACATCGACGATGACGGATGCCCCGGAGTGGGGCAGTTCGTCGCCCGCGAGTGTCCACACCGAGAAGTGCCAGACACCGCGCACCGCGTCGTCGAGCAGGTGCTGCCCGTCGACGACGAGCACGGTGTCGGGGTCCTCTGCGCCGGGCAACTCGCCCGCCCGGAACGGCTCGACGAGCTCGGTGCGCAGAGTCGCCTCGTCGACCCCGCCGAGGCTGCGGCGCACGACGCTCGTGCCGGTCTCGTCGCGTTCGCCGCGCGCGGCGATCACCTCGGCGAGTTCGTCGGCGACCCGGGCGGATGCCACGGGGTCACCGCCGTCGACCGCCACGAGACGCCGCCCGCGGCGGGCGTTGTGCAGGAACTCGGCGGCGATCCACTCGATCGTCGGCAGCGGGCCGGTCTGGATCGGTGACATGCCCCGATGCTACGCCCGGGCGGGCGCGCGCGCTGCCCCGCCACAACTTCGGCGTTCGCCACGGTTACGGGGGCGAGGGGGTGGTTCGATCCGAGATCGTGGTGATCCCCGAGGGAGTGGCGGCGCAGGCGGGGCGGGGCGTGCGCTCGGGCTCGGCTCGTGGCTCGTGGCTCGTGGCTCGTGGCTCTGGCTCGGGCTCGGGCTCGGGCTCAGGCCCGGGTCTGGGCGACGGCGGCGCCAGCGGCGGCCGTCGGTGCGAGCGACGAGGCCGCCGGTGCCGCGACCGCGATGAGCGGCCGCCCCGTCAGCGGGTGCTCGATGACCTCGGCCCGTACGCCGTAGACCCGCTCGACGAGTTCGGCCGTGAGCACCTCCCGGGGGTCGCCCGCGGCGACCACGCGTCCGGCCGCGAGCACGATCACGTGGTCGGCGTACGCCGCCGCGTGCGAAAGGTCGTGCAGCGCGGCGACGACGGTGAGCCCGTCGCGGGCGAGCCCGGCGAGCAGCTCGAGCGCGGTCAGCTGGGCCGAGAGGTCGAGGTGGTTGGTGGGCTCGTCGACGAGCAGCAGCTCGGGCTCCTGGGCGAGGGCGCGGGCGAGGGTGACCCGCTGCCGCTCGCCGCCCGAGAGCGAGCCGATCGGGCGCGGCGCGAACTCGAGGGCGCCGACCGCGGCGAGCGAGCGTTCGGCGACGGCATGGTCGTGCTCACCGGCCGCGGCGAAGGCGCCGAGGTGCGGGGTGCGTCCGATGAGCACCGCGGCGAGCACGCCGAGCTGCGGGTCGACCTCGGCCTGCTGCTCGGCGAGGGCGACGAGCCGGGCGCGGTCGCGGCGCCGCATCCGGGCGATCGGGCGGCCATCGAGGTCGAGCTCGCCCGCATCGGCGTGTTCGATCGCGGCGACGAGGTGCAGGAGAGTCGACTTGCCTGCCCCGTTCGGGCCGACGAGCGCCGTGAGGGCGCCGTTCGGCATGGTCGCGTCGACGCCGTCGATGATCGTGCGTCCGGCGCGGTCGAACCGCACCCGCGAGAGATCGAGGCTCATGCAAGGCTCCTTCGGCGCAGCAGCAGCCAGGCGAACACCGGGCCGCCGATGAGGGCGGTGAGGATGCCGACGGGCAGCTCACGCGGATCGAACAGCGTGCGGGCGCCCGTGTCGGCCCAGACGAGGAAGATCGCGCCCGCGAGCGTCGACAGCGGCAGCAGCGCCCGGTGGCCGGGCCCCGTCACGAGCCGCACGGCGTGGGGCAGCACGAGCCCGACGAAGCCGATCGAGCCGCTCACCGAGACGAGAGCGCCGGTGAGCAGCGCGGTGCCGCCGAGCAGCAGCACCCGACTGCGGGCGACGTTCACGCCGAGCGCTGCGGCCCCCGACTCGCCGACCGCGAAGGCGTCGAGGGTGCGGGCGCTCGCGAGCAGCGGCATCCCGACGACCAGGAACGCGCCGCCCGCGATCGCGACCGACACCCAGTCGGTGCCCGACAGCGAGCCGAGCAGCCAGTTGAGGATCTCGCGGTAGCTGTCGTTCGTCGCACTCCAGAAGATGACGAGGCTCGTGATCGCGCCGAACACGCTCGACACGGCGATGCCGGCGAGCACGGTCGCCGTCGGCGAGAGGCGAGCGCCGGTCGTGCCGGCAGCGCCGCCCGCCCGGCCCGCACCGAGCGCGAGCCCGAGCGTCGCGAGCAGGGCGACGATCGCACCCGCGAAGGCGGCGAGCGGCAGCACGAGCGACCACCCCAGCACCAGCACGACGACCGCCCCGACCGAGGCGCCCGACGAGAGGCCGAGCAGGTACGGGTCGGCGAGCGGGTTTCGGGTGACCGCCTGCAGTACCGCGCCGCAGAGCGCGAGGCCCGCGCCGACCGCCGCGGCGGTGAGCACCCGCGGCATGCGCAGTTGCCAGACGATGCCGTCGCGGAGCGGCGAGAGGGTGGCCTCGCCGAACCCGAGATGCGCGGCGACGCTCGCGAGCACGTCGGCCGGTGAAAGGGCCGCAGGCCCGATCGTGACGGCGACGACGACCGAGACCACGAGCGCCGCCCCGAGCCCGACGCCCCACAGGAGCGTGCGTGCGCCCGCGCCCCGCGCCCCCGCGCCCCCGCGCCCATCCGTTCCGGGGGTGCTTTCCCGCAAGTTCGACGGGTTCGAGCCCTCCGAAGTTGCGGGAATCGACCCCCGAAACGCTCCGGGGTGAGGAGCGGGGCCGGCCGGACCGGGGGGTGGGGAGGTGCGGGGTGAGGTCATCACGGCTCCAGTGCGTCCAGTTGGGCGACGATCGAGGCGACGGCGTCGACGTTGCGCACTCCCGCCTCGGTCGAGGGGAAGTCGACGACCACGTAGCGCTCGCCCTGCACGGCGGGCAGGCCGGCGGTCGCGGGGTTCGAGGAGAGCGCCTCGATCTTCGCCTCGGCGGTGTTCCACGGGGCGTCGACGAGCACGATCACGTCGGGGTCCGCCTCGACGACGGCCTCCCACGACATCGCCGTCCAGGTGTCGTGCACGTCGGCGGCGACGTTGTCGAGCCCCGCGGCATCCATGATCATCTGCGGTGCGCCGATGCCGGCGCCGACGAACGGCTGGTCGCTGCCCGAGGAATACCAGAGCGCGGTGTACCCGGCCTCCGAAGGTCGGACCGCCTCGAGTGCCTCGCGCTGCGCGGCGACGAGCTCGGCGGCCCGCTCGGGCACGCCGAAGATCGCTCCGGCCTCGTCGAACTCGCGGAACACCTCGTCGAAGGTCAGCGGGTCGGGCATGTAGCCCTCGCCCTTGCAGGCGGCGGGGGCGACATAGCTCGCGACGCCGAGCGCGGCGAGGGCGTCGCGCTCGCCGGCGCCCTCGGCCGAGAGATTCGACTCCCAGCCGGCGTAGATCAGCTCGGGCTCGACGGCGAGCGTCGCCTCCTGCGAAGGCACCTTGTCGCTCAGCACCTCGAGCTCGGTTGCGGCGTCGGCGTACTCCGACGGCACGGGGCCGTCGCTGAACGCGGTGCCGACGATCTTCTCCTCGAGGCCGAGCGCGAGCATGAGTTCGAGGGTCGACGACTTGACCGTCACGACGCGCTCGGGGGCGGCCTCGAAGGTCACCTCGGTGCCGCAGTTGTCGATCGTGAGCGGGTACGCGGATGCCTCGGCGTCGGCGCCGGTCGCGGCGGAATCCGCGGCGGGGTCGGCGCCCGTGGGGCTCGCGCAGCCGGCGAGCAGCGCGGCAGCGCCGAGGGCGGCGACGGCGAGCAGGGGACGGGTGGCGTGAGTGCGCATGGGCAGAGTTCCTCCGGGAATGGGTGCAGGGTGCAACTCCGACGAGGTCGGCGACTCGCGGCCCAATCCCGGGCCACCACGACCGGGCAAATCGTGCCCGGTGGTCGTCGCCAGCATAACGCCGCAACGAGTTTCGAATCAATACTGGATTCTGGATCCAGAATGGGTGATGATGGCCTCGCGGGTCCGAATCGCGTCATGCGAATCGGGTCGGGGCGACGGTTCGCCCGCCGTCCCGGGCCCGCGCGCAACGCCGCGTCGAGATCCGGGAGGACCCGCAGAATGAAGCACACCGAGGTCGAGTTCCACAGCGAGGGCGACCGCATCGCCGCCATCTGGCGCACGCCCGACACCCCAGGCCCGTACCGCGCCGTCGTGCAGGGCCCCGGCTGGCTGGGCCTGAAGGACGCGAAGCTCTACGTCCGCTACCACGAGGCGCTCACCGCCGCCGGCTTCGGCGTGCTCGTCTTCGACTACCGCGGCTTCGGCGATTCGGGCGGCGACCGGGGCATCCTCTCGCCGAACCGGCAGCTTCAGGACCTCGTGAACGCCGTCACCTACCTGACCACCCGCGACGACGTCGTCGCCGACGCGATCGGCGTCTTCGGCACCGGCGGCACGGGCGGCGGCAACGCCGTGCTCCTCGCCGACGCCGATCCGCGCGTGAAGGCGGCCGTGAGCCAGGTGCCCGTCGCCTGCGGCACCGACTGGCTGCACCGCATGCGCCAGGAGCACGAGTGGCTCGCCTTCCTTGCGGGCCTCGAGGACGACCGGCGCCTCCGCGTCACCACCGGGGCCGGCCGGCTCGTGCACCCCCGCGAGGAGATCATGGTGCCGACCCCCGAGCGCCGCGCCACGAACATCAAGGCCGACGTCGACGACAGGATCCCGAGCGCCATCCCGCTCTCGTGCGCCGAGGAGATCCTCGCGTACCGGCCGATCGACGCCGCCGCCCGCCTGGAGACCCCGCTCCTCGTGATCGGCGTCGAGGGCGACGCGACCACCCCCACCGACCACGCAGAGCAGCTCTACGCCGCGGCGAAGGGGCCGAAGCAGCTCATCATGCAGCGGCACACCACCCACTACGCGGCCTACGACCGCTACTGGACCGAGACCACCCCGCTGATCGTCGACTGGCTCGACCGCTACGTGCGGCCGAGCGACGTCGAGGTCCGCACCACCCGCTCGCCCGGTCAGGGCGAGACCGCAGAACGCCTGGAGGCACCCATGGAAGCAACGCGTCTGGAGGCCGTGCGATGAGCATCGACCTCAGAATCTCGGGCGGCATCGTCGTCACCCCGAGCGGCCCGGTCGCGGCCGACCTGCTCGTCGGCGACGACGGGCGCATCGCCGGCCTCGTCGCGCCGGGCGTCGAGGTCGCAGCATCTCGTGAGCTCGACGCATCCGGCCGTCTCGTGCTGCCCGGCATGGTCGACGTGCACGTGCACACCCGCGAACCCGGCTACGAGCACAAGGACGACATCCTCACGACCTCGCAGCAGGCCGCCGCCGGCGGTGTCACCACGATGTTCGGCATGCCGAACCTCAACCCGCCGACCGTCGACGTGACGACCCTGCGCGACGTGTTCGACCGCTACACCGCGAGCTCGATCGTCGACTGGAACCACAACCCGGCGCCGACGAAGTTCGACGACATCGTGCCGATGGCCGAGATGGGCATCTGCGCCTACAAGATCTACATGGTCGTCGACACTGGTCGCACCTACCCGCACCCGGCCGGCACCGGCATCCACGACCACGGCCACCTGCTGCAGATCATGGACCGCATCGCCACCACCGGCAAGCGCTTCATCGTGCACCCGCACGACCAGGCCCTCATGGACTACATCGAGGGCGAGGTGCTCGCCCGCGGCGAGAACACGCCGCAGGGCTACGCCTCGGCGTACGCGGCCCGCGAGGGCGTCATCTGGGACACGGCGATCGACGTCGTGCTGCGGCTGGCCGAGGCATCCGGATGCCCCGTGCACATCGCGCACATCCAGACCCGCCGTTCGATCGAGGCGGTGCGCCGCGCGAAGGCCGCCGGCGTCGACGTGACCTGCGAGGTGAACCACTGGGCGCCGTTCCTCTCCACCTGGCACGACGTCGAGACGCTCGGCCCGTACGCACTGAGCTACTGGGTGCCCGACGACAACCGCGCCGCGATCTGGGAGGGCATGCGCGACGGCACCATCGACATCGCGAGCTCCGACCACGCGCCGCACACGCGCGAGGAGAAGGAGATCGGCTGGACCGAGATGTGGAGCGCCCACACCGGCACCCCCGGCATCCAGTACTACTACGAGCTCATGCTCGACGCCGTGAACCGCGGAGAGCTCACCCTCGAGCGCGCGGTCGACATGGTCGCCCGCATCCCCGCCGAGAAGTTCGGGCTCGCGGGCGTCAAGGGATCGCTCGAGATCGGCGCCGACGCCGACATCGTGATCGCCGACCCGGCGCACGAATGGACCATCACGAACGACGACGTGCTGTCGAAGATCGGCTGGACCCCGTACGACGGCCGCACCATCTCCGCCCGGATCGAACGCACCCTCGTGCGTGGCCGGGAGGTCTATGCCGACGGCGTCGTCGTCGGCAAGCCCGGCGACGGGAAGCTCGCGGCCGCTCGGGCCGATGAATCGGCGGCTGCGGCCGCAGGCGTCGCGCTCGCCGTCGGCGGCGCGCAGGAAGGAAACTGACATGAAGTTCGGACTGCTGCTGCCCCACTTCGGTGAAGAGGCGAGTCGCGAGAAGCTGCTCGAGGGCTCGAAGCTCGCCGAGGAGAAGGGCTTCGACTCGGTCTGGGTGCGCGACCACCTGGTGTTCGAGCCGCACGGCGAGATGGAGAAGCCGAACCGCACCTTCTACGACGCGCTCACGACGCTCACCGCGATCGGCGCCGTCACCGAGAAGCTCGAGCTCGGCACGGGCTCGCTCATCCCGTTCCGCCACCCGCTCGTGACGGCGCTCATGGCCGGCACGATCACGCAGCTCGTCGGCCCGCGCCTCATCCTCGGCTTCGGCGCCGGCACCTTCGACCACGAGTTCGAGGCCGTCGGCTGGGGCGACCTCAACCGCGTCGAGATGGTGCGCTCGAATGCCGAGATCCTGAAGCGCGTGTTCACCGAGAACGACGTGACCTACGACGACGGCATCTTCTCGTTCGAGAACGTCACGATCGAGCCGAAGCCCGTCGGCGGGCGAATCCCGTTCTGGTACTGCGGCGCGACGCCGGCCTCGGCCCGCCTCGCGGCCGAGTACGCCGACGGCTGGATGCCCGGCCGCATCTCGCTGCGCACGATGGACAAGCGCATCGCGACGATGCGAGACATGACGGATGCCTCGGGCCGCCCCATGCCGACGGTCGCCGTGATTCCGCCCACCTCAATCGAGGACACCCGCGAGGAGGCGCTGAAGCACGTGAACATCCCCGGCCTGCTCGCCTGGGCGAACAAGGCGCGCTTCACGGTCAAGCCCGAGTCGGGCAGCTTCCAGACCGTCGAGGATCTCGAGGGCCAGCTCATCGTGGGCGACCCCGAGCAGGCCGTCGAGGAGATCCGCAAGTTCGAGGCGACGGGCGTCGAGCACCTCGTGTTCGACTTCCGGTTCAAGTTCGACCGGTTCTTCGAGCAGATCGAGCTGCTCGGCACCGAGGTGCTGCCGAAGTTCCGCCAGGGCCGGGCCGCGGCGTAAGCGAAGCCCGGTGGTCGAGTAGCGATCGCAGCGACCGTCTCGAAACCCGATCCTCACACGGTACGGGTTTCGAGACGCTCCTCCGTCGCTCCTCACCCGCGAATGATCGACATGAACCTCAATGAGGAGGAGCGAATGACGACGACGACCGAACCACGCCACCACGAGGCATCCCCACCCGCGCCGTTGATCTCGGTGCGCGACCTCTCGGTGACGTACGACGTGGCCCGCACCGGCAAGCGCCTCATCGCGATCGAGGGCGTCGACCTCGACGTGCACGAGGGCGAGTTCGTGACGGTGCTCGGGCCGTCGGGCTGCGGCAAGACGACGTTCATGAACGTCGTCGCGGGCCTCGTGAAGCCGACGACGGGCACCGTGCTCGTCGACGGCTCGCCCGTCACCGGGCCCGGCCCCGATCGCGCCGTCGTGTTCCAGGACTACGCGCTGCTGCCGTGGCGCACCGTCTTCGACAACGTGAAGTTCGGCCTCGAGATGCAGAAGGCGCTGAAGGGCGAGGGCTGGCGCGACCGGGTGCAGGAGGCGATCGAGATGGTCGGCCTCGCCGGCTTCGAGTCGTCGTACCCGCGTGAGCTCTCGGGCGGCATGCAGCAGCGCGTCGGGCTCGCCCGCGCGTTCGTCGCCGAACCGCGCATCCTGCTCATGGACGAGCCGCTCGGCGCCGTCGACGCCCTCACCCGCGAGGTGATGCGTGACGAGATCGACAAGCTCATCCAGAAGACCGGCAAGACCGTGCTCTTCATCACGCACTCGATCGAGGAGGCGATCCTGCTCGGCGACCGCATCGTCGTGTTCAAGAGCCACCCCGGTGCGATCAAGGAGGTCATCGAGACCGGGCTCGAGCGGCCGCGCTCCGAGCGCAGCGTGCAGCACGACCCGCGGTTCCTCGAACTGCGCGACCACCTGTGGGAGGCGCTCCAGGGCGAGGCGACGGCTGCGGCGGTCTCGAAATGAGCACCTTCCTCGCGAGCGGGCCGAACCTCGGCCGCAGCGGTGGCGTGGGCGCATGGCTGGCGGGCCTCAGCCCGGCGGGCAAGGCGGGCGTGCTCGCGGTCGAGGTCGTCGTCATGCTCGTCGTCTGGCAGCTCGTGGTCGGCGTGTTCGGGTGGATCAACCCGGTGTTCCTGCCGCCGCCCACGGCGATCTGGCAGGGCTTCGTCGAGCTCGTCTCGAGCGGGGTGCTCTGGCCGAACCTGCTCATCTCGCTGCAGGCCTGGCTCATCGGCTTCGTCGTCGCCGCGGTCATCGCGATCCCGGTGGGGCTGCTCATGGGCACCTCGCTGCCGGTCGACCGCGTGGTCGGGCCGATCGCGTGGACGATCTACGCGACCCCGTCGATCGCCTACCAGCCGCTCGCGAAGGCGTGGTTCGGCTTCGGCATCGGGCCGGTGGTCTTCCTCGTCGCGATCAGCGCGCTGTTCCCGATCCTGCTCAACGTCGCGGCGGGCATGCGCACGACGAACCCGTCGATCATCCGCGCGGGGCGCGTGTACGGGGCGAGCCGCACCCAGCTGTACCGATCGGTGTACCTGCCGTCGACGGTGCCGTTCCTCTTCGCGGGCCTCCGCCAGGCGGTCGTGCTCGCGACGATCGGCATGGTCGTCGCCGAGCTCTCGGGCTCGGCGATCGGCATGGGCGCCCTCATCATCAAGTCGGTCAACACGTACCAGACCGACCAGGCCTTCGCCGCGATCGCGATCATCGTCGCGTGGAGCGTCGGCATGGCCCAGCTCGTGACCCTCGTCGAACGATGGGTCGCCCCGTGGACGAGGACGGGACGGCGATGAGCGTCACCAGCGCGACCGGAACCATGCGCATCGTGCGGCCCCGCCGGGTCGTGCGTCGCGACGAGGCGAAGTGGACCTGGCTCCTCATCGGCGTCATCGCCGTCATCCTGCTCGTGTGGGAGGCCGCGGTCAGCTGGCTGCATCTCGTGCCCGAGGCGTTCCTGCCGCCGCCCACGGCGGTCGCGGCATCCTTCGCGCAGCTGATGGTCGACCCCGAGTTCTGGTCGGCGTTCGCCTACAGCCTGAGCAATGTCGTGATCGGCCTCGTGCTCGCCGTCGTGGTGGGCGTGGTCGTCGGCCTCGCGGTCGGCTGGTCGCCGGTGCTGCGGTTCACCGTCGCGCCGTTCCTCTGGCTGCTGTACTCGACGCCGAAGGTCGCGCTCGCGCCGCTGTTCATCCTCGGCCTCGGGCTCGGCAGCGAGTCGAAGATCGCACTGGTCTTCCTGCTCGCCGTGTTCCCGATCATCCTCAACACGATGGAGGGCGCCGTCACGGTGAGCCCCTCGCTCGTGAACGCGGGCCGGGTCTACGGGGTCAACGGCCTCGCGCTCGGGTGGAAGGTCATCTTCCCGGCGACGCTGCCGTACAGCCTCTCGGGCATCCAGCGCGGCGCCGCCCTCGGCTTCACGGGCGAGGTGCTCGGCGAGTTCCTCGGCGGCACCGGCGGTCTCGGCCACCTGCTCGAGTATGCGGCGTACCAGTTCGAGATGGCCGAGGCGATCGCCATGGTCATCGTGATGGTCATCATCGCGAACCTCACGCTGCTGCTCATCTCGACACTGCGGCGCCGGCTCGCGCCCTGGTACGACGATCGCAAAATTGCGGGAGCGCCGTAGGCGTAGGCGCAGGCGCGACCAGACCGCCGGCCCCCGTCTCATGCGCGATGGCGGGGGCCGGCTCTGTGTGTTCTCCAGGCCGGGCTTCCCTCCACGGAGGGCGACCACATGACCACACGACCACGTGAAGCACGACCACATGACCACATGACCACACCCGCTCGCGGAGGGAACCCCGCCTGCGGGAAATAGTCGATACGCGATATTGACGTTCCGCGATAGACTGGTGGTATGGATGTCTCCGCCGCAGCACTTCTCCGCGAGGCGCGTGTGAGCGCGGCGCTGACCCAGCTGCAGCTCGCCGCTCGCGCGGGTGTCGCACAGAGTGTGGTGAGCGCGTACGAGAACGGGCGTCGCGAACCGTCGTTCGCGACCCTCCGCCGATTGATCGCCGCGACCGGCCACCGTCTCGATGCCGCGATCATCGCCGAGCCGGAGACGAGCATGATCGAGGCAGTACGCAGGGCCGCGCCTGAGCTCAAGTCGAAGCTCGGCGCCCTCGGCGCGACCGATCTGCGGCTCTTCGGCAGCGTCGCCCGGGGCGACGAGGGCGAAGAGAGTGATATCGACCTGCTCGTCGACCTCGCGCCAGGTGTCGGTCTGTTCGGCCTCCTTCGCATGCAGACCGCGGCCGAGGCGATTCTCGGTCGGTCCGTCGACGTGGTGCCGGCAGATTCACTGAAGCCCGACATCGCCGAGAAAGTGCTGAGCGAGGTCGTCCCACTGTGAGCCGAGCCGAGCGCGAGCGCCTCCTCGACATCGTGGCCGCCTGCTCGGCCATCTCATCGCATGTTGTCCGCGGTGATGCCGACGCTGACCTCGTGTTCGATGCGATCCGAATCCGCCTCGTCGAGATCGGCGAAGCCGTGAAGGGCCTGCCGCCGAGTCTTCGAGATCGTGAGCCATCGGTGCCCTGGGAGGAGATCGCGCGGATGCGCGATGTCCTCACGCATCGCTACTTCGACACGACGCACGCGATCGTGCTCTCTACGGCGCGCAACGACATACCCCAACTCGCGGCGGCGGTGGGGCGCCTCCTCGCGGTGCTCGAGTCCGACGGCCGGTGAGGTCGGGCGCTCGGTATTGAAAGTGGTCTCGACCACTCAACCGCCAACCGACGCGAGAGCCCCCGCCGTCATGCGCTGCGGCGCGGGCTCTCGGTGCGAAGTGCGAAGTGCGAAGTGCGAGGTGCGGTGCGGGCGCGAGCCCGCCGGACCTCAGGGGTACGGCAGCGTCGCGGGCTCCTCGTTGGTGAGGCCGAGCAGCTCCTGCGCCTTCTCGAGGTACACGAGCTGCGACTCGTCGAACTCGATGGGCTCGAGCTCCTGGGTCTCGATCGTCGTGTCCCACGCCTCGGTGCCGAAGTACAGGTTCTGGCAGGCGAGATGCCCGTCGAGCACCCACACGCTGTCGGACCCGCGGAGCGCCGAGACGTCGAAGTCATTGGCCTCGTAGATGTCGAGCACCGAGTCGACGTTCTCGGGGAACTCGCCGGGCGCGGGCGCCGTCATGTAGTCGGTCGCCTTGAGCGTCGCGCGCAGGAACCGCACCATCGTGTTCGGGTTCTCGGCGGCGTACGCACTGCCCGACACCATCACGTCGTTCGCCCAGTTGCGCAGCGCCTCGACCGGGATCTCGGCGCCGTGCTCCTCGAGCGCTGGCCGGTCGTCGGCGTAGAACGGCTGCAGGCTGATCTTGTCGTTGACGAAGAACTCGGTCCACGACTCCGAGCCGGGGCCCGGGTAGACGACCTCGACATTCACCGTGTCCAGGTCCCAGCCCTCCTCCTTCAGCACGCGCTTGCGCTGGAACTCGGCGGGGTCGCCGGGAGTTCCGGCGAGCACGACCGAGGTGCCGTCGAGATCGGCGACCTCCTCGATGCCCTGCTGCACGGCGAAGTCGAAGTTCTGACGGCAGTAGTGGCCGCTGACGAGGTCGACCTCGACGCCCCCGCGGATCGCCTCGATGACGGTGCCGGTCGACTCGACGCCGATGTCGGCGCTGCCCGAGGCGACGGCCGCGGTGACGTTGTCGGCGGTGATGACCTCGACGGTGAGGCCCTCCTCCTCGTAGTAGCCGAGGTCGGTCGCGAGCACGTACATCGAGTACATCGTGACGTCGGGGAAGGGGATGGCGACCGTGATGTCGGTGTTCTCGGCCGCGCCGGGTTCGCCGTCGGCGAGTTCGACGGGCTCGGCCGACGGGTCGGCGCCGCTCGAGGCGGCACAGCCGGCGAGCAGTGCGAGGGCTGCCAGGCCGACGACCGCCGCCCGGCCCGATCGGGGGATGGATCTGCGCATGATGCTCCGTTCTTGGCGGGTGGTGCGCTGAGGCTCCCGCGGAGAACGAACGCCTCATCGCGAATATCATGGATACGGTATCCAAAATGGATCGGAGTGTCTATCGTTTTCTTGAGGAGCCCGCGCGGAAGAAGGCATGACCGCGACGCGATTGGGCATGGCAGATCGCTGGCTCGTTCGCGCAAGGCATGGATACCGTTTCCGCAGACCTCGCGGGAACGGCCGCGACTCGATGAGGAGACGGAGGCAGGGGTGCGCGCAGCGGTGCTCTCGAGCCACGGCCTCGACGGGATCTCCGTCATCGAACGCGATGAGCCGCGGCCGGCGCCGGGGGAGGTGCTCGTGCGCGTCGAGACCGTCGGGGTCAACCAGCTCGACCTCAACGTCATCGCCGGGCGCGGCCCCGGCACGGCCGCCAGGCTGCCCCGCGTGCTCGGGCTCGATCCGGCGGGCATCGTCGTCGCGCTCGGCGACGGCGTCGACCCCGCCCGCCTCGACGAGGCCGTCGTCGTGAAGCCGAACATCGCATGCGGCGCCTGCGCGGCATGTGCGCAGGAACGCGAAGCCGACTGCCCCGCGCAGACGGTGGTCGGCGTGCACCGCGACGGCGGTGCGGCCGAGATCGTCGCCGTGCCTGCGAAGAACGCGATCGCTCGCGGAGGCATCCCCGCCGAGATCGCGACCGCCGCCGTGCACAGCGTGCCCATCGTGCTCAACGCCTTCGAGACCGCGAGGGTCGCCGAAGGCGACCGCGTGCTCGTCACCGGAGCGGGCGGCACGCTCGGCCGGGCCGCCACCGCCCTCGCGGCGCACTTCGGTGCCGAGGTCGTCGCCGCGTCGCGCTCGGTGATCGCAGCGTCCGAACTGCCCGAAGGGGTCGTGGGCATCGCCGCGACGGATGCCGCCGCACTCCGCGCGCAGCTCTCGGAGCGCCACCCCGGCGGTTTCGACGTCGTCATCGACGTGAGCGGGCACGGTCCGACGCTCGGCGCCGGGGTCGCCGCGCTCGCGTGGAACGGCCGGGCCGTGTTCTGCGCCGCTGTCTCGGACCGCACGCTCGAACTCGACACCCTCGACTTCTACCTCCGCCGCAAGCGGCTCATCGGGGTCGCGAGCGCCGACTACGCCCAGGTGCGTCGCGCCCTCGACCTCGTGGCGGCAGGCGCCGTCACCCCCCGCATCGGCGCCCGGTACCCGCTCGACGAGATCGGGCGCGCCTACCGCGGCTTCGCCGGCTCGCCCCCAGGAAAGGTGATCATCGATGTCAGCTGAACACGCAGGTCCGCTCGCCGGCATCCGGGTCGTCGAACTCGGCCAGTACATCTCGGGGCCGTACGCCGCGAAGCTGCTCGCCGACCTCGGCGCCGACGTCGTCAAGGTCGAGTCTCCGGGCGG
The DNA here is from genome assembly GCF_000421545.1 of Agromyces italicus DSM 16388. GTDB lineage: Bacteria > Actinomycetota > Actinomycetes > Actinomycetales > Microbacteriaceae > Agromyces > Agromyces italicus. The sequence continues at coordinate 438,011 of NZ_ATXF01000005.1, read as the reverse complement.
TGACCCCATGCGCCGCTGGGAGGGTCGCGGCACGATGAGCCCGCAGTTCGCGGCCTACAACCGCGGCAAGCGCGCCGTCGTGCTCGACCTCAAGAGCGACGGTGGCCTTGCCGAGCTGCTGCGGCTCGCGGGCGACGCCGACGTGCTCATCGAGAACTTCCGGCCGGGGGTCGCGCAGCGACTCGGCTTCGGTCCGGAGGTGCTGCACGAGCGCAACCCGCGTCTCGTGAGCTGCGCGATCACCGGCTTCGGCGCCGACGGCCCGTATGCCGCCCGCCCCGCCTACGACACCGTCATCTCGGCGGTCGGCGGCATGTACAGCCAGGTCGTGCCCGAACACATCCTGCGGCCGCTCGGCCCGGCGTTCTCCGACCTGCTCTCAGGCATGCAGGCCGCGCAGGCCGTGCTCGCGGCGCTGCACGCCCGCAACGCGACGGGCCACGGCGAGCACGTCGAGGTGTCGATGGTGGGATCGCTCATCGACTTCCTCACCGAGGCGGCGTCGACCTACCTCGAGACCGGTCAGGTCGCCGGCCCCGACTCCCGGCCCCGCCGCGCGCAGGCCTACGCCTGCCGCGGTTCCGACGGGCGCGCCTTCGTCATCCACATGTCGGTGCCCGAGAAGTTCTGGACGGGGCTGCTCGAGGTGCTCGAGCACCCCGAGCTCACCGAGGATCCTCGCTTCGCGAGCCGCGAGGCGCGGGTTGCGAACTACGACGCCCTCGATGCCGAGCTGAAGGCGATCACGGCGCGGATGCCACGGCAATTCTGGCTCGATCGGCTCGCCGCCCACGACATCCCCCACGGCCCCCTGAACACCGTCGCCGAACTCTTCGACGACCCGCAGATCGCGGCCATGGAGCTCGTCGAGGAGATCGTCGGCCACGACGGCGGCCCGCTGCGGGTGCCCGTTCCGAGCACCCGTTTCGGCCGCAGCGGCCGGCCCCCGCTGCGCGCCGCCCCCGGGCTCGGCGAGCACGACGGAGAGCTGCTCGGCGAAGCATCCGGACTCATCGAAACCATGACCGAAGGGAGCCGCGCATGACCCGCCCCGACGAGCTCGTCGCGATCGACGTGCACACCCACCCGCAGACCGAGGAGTTCCTCGCCGCGATGGGCAGGCGCCACCAGCAGATGGCGAAGCACTTCGGCCGCGAGCGCCCAGCCGTCTCGTTCGCCGAGCAGGCCGACCAGTACCGCGAGCGCAGGATGATGGCCGTCATCGTGAACTCCGACTCCGAGACGACCTCGGGCATCAAGGGCGCGCCGAACGACCTGCTCGGCCGGGCGCAGCTCGACCACCCCGACGCGTTCATCGCGTTCGCCGGCATCGACCCGTGGAAGGGCGAGGCCGCGATCGCCGAGATCCGCCGCATGCACGCCGAATACGGCATCAAGGGCGTCGGCGAGCTCAACGCCGCGCGGCAGAAGTTCCTGCCGAACGACCGCCGGTTCTTCCCGATCTGGGAGGCGTGCGCCGAACTCGGGCTCGTCGTGATGTTCCACTCGGGCTTCCCGGGCGCAGGGGCCGGCACGCCGGGCGGTGGCGGGTACCGGCTCGAGAACGCCCGGCCGATCCCGTACCTCGACGATGTCGCGGCCGAGTTCCCCGAGCTCAAGATCATCAGCGCGCACCCGGCCTGGCCGTGGCACCTCGAGAACCTCGCGATGGTGTGGCACAAGTCGAACGTCTACCTCGACCTCTCGGGGTGGGCGCCGAAGTACCTGCCGCCCGAGGTCGTGCGCTACGCCGACTCGCTCATCACCGACCGGGTGCTGTTCGGCTCGGACTGGCCGGTGATGACCGTCGACCGCTGGATGGACGAGTTCGCCGAGTTGCCGTTCAAACCCGAGTCGCGGCAGAAGATCCTGCTCGACAACGCCCGCAAGCTGTTCGGAATCTGAGAGGACGACATGGCCGAACTCGTGCTCGCGGCGGTGACGCCGCACAACCCCCTGCTCTGGCGCTCGATGCGCGACCCGATGCCCGACGATCTCGCGGGGGTGGCGGCGGGGTTCGCGCGGATCCGTCAGGCGTTCGCCGAGCACGAGCTCGACGCGATCGTCGTGATCGGCACCGACCACCTGCGACAGTTCTTCTACGACAACTCGCCCGCCTTCGTCGTCGGCAAGGCCGAGTCGTATCACGGCACCTGGGAGAACGAGGTGCGCACCTTCGGCATGGAGCACGTCGAGCTCGCCGGGCACCGCGAGCTCGCCGATGCGATCACCGGTCGCGCGGTGCTGCCCGAGACGGTCGACCTCTCGGTGAGTCTCGAGTGGCGGCTCGACCACAGTTTCGTCATCCCGCTGCAGTACGTCAGGCCCGAGCTCGACCTTCCCGTCGTGCCGATCCACACGAACGCGTCGATGCCGCCCGTGCCGTCGGTGCGCAGGTTCATCGCGCTCGGCGAGCACGTGCGGCGGGCGATCTCCTCCTGGGACTCGGACGCCCGCGTCGCCCTGCTGACCTCGGGCCACATGGCCAACGACGTGGGCGGGCCGCGCACCTTCGCGGGCTCGCCCGACCCCGCGTTCGACGAAGCCGCTGCCGGGTGGATGCGGGACGGCGACCTCGAGGGGGCCGTCCGCGTGTGCAGCGACTTCGAGCGCCTGCTCGACGCCGGATGCATGACCTACCAGTACCTCAACGCGATCACCGCGCTCGCCGCGATGGGCGGGCGGCCCGCCGACGTCGTCGACGTCGCCGAGTCGCGATTCGCGTCGAGCCCGTTCTTCCTGTGGGGGAGCAAACGATGACGAAGTACATGGTCGACAAGTTCCTTCGATGGGTCGAGCTGAGCGACGAGCGGGTCGCCGCCTACGTCGACGACCCGGCCGCGTACGTCGAGGGATGGCTCGGGGCCGCCCCCGGGCCGGAGGCCGCGACCGACGACCGCTCGCTGACCGATGCCGAGCGGGCGGCCTTCGTTGGGCGCGACTTCGCAGCGCTGTACGCGCTCGGGGCGCACCCGTACCTGCTGTGGCACTTCACCGAGGCGGTGCACGCGCACGAGTTCACGCCCGAGTCGGGATGGCGCGCACTCGTCGAGCGGTATCGCGCGGCGGTCGCGCCGCAGGGACTCGTCGACTACATCCCGTAGCTGTCCCGGCCATCCTTCGGGGCCGGCGGCCGGTCGCAGGCCCGCTCCGGCACGGCAGCGGGCTTGACAGCGGCCGGGTCGGGCCGAGCTTCGGCGGCCCTTCGCTACCCGCTCGGCTCGTCGGCCGGCCCCGGGTGGAGTCATCGGCGGTTCCTGGGTCAGGTCGATCCGGTTCCGACGAGGTCAGTCGACGAGCGGGGCCGGGTCGATGCCCTCGAGGTCGGCGAGCCCCGCGAGCACCCGCGCCAGGCCGAACTGCCACGCCCGCTCGGCGTCGTACGGGCCGCCCATCGCCTCGCCGGCGACACGGCCGACCCGCTGGGCGAGGGGGAGGTCGTCGCCGAGGTACGCGACCAGCCCCGCCACCGACTGCTCCCACAACTCGCCGAACTCGCCGGTCGCCGGCCGCACCACGATGCGCGCGGCGGTCGCGCGGGTGAAGTCGAGCACGAAGGTCAGTGCTGCGTCGCGCGCGACGTCGTCGAGCGAGGTGCCGTCGAAGGCGTGCAGTTCGCGGTCGTACTTCGCGATGGTGCCGGGCCCGAGGGCGGTTCGCGGGTCGTCGAGGTCGAGCAGCCACGGATGCTCCTTCAGGAGCGCGAGGTTGTCGTCGGCCACGCGGCGCACTCGGGTTCGCCATGCCGAACGCGCGAACGACGTCGGCGTCATGCGCGCGTGCGCCTGGTCGGCCATGAGCACGAGGAGGTCGTCTCGGCTGTTCACGTGCGTGTAGACCGACATCGGCGTCAATTCGAGCTTCTGCGCCAGCGCTCGGATCGTGACCGCGCCGAGCCCGTCTTCGTCGGCGAGGTCGATGGCGAGGGTGACGACATCGGTGGTCGAGTGGCGCGCCTTCGGGCCACGACGACGGATGACGGGTACGTCCGCGCGGTTGCGCCAAAGGAGGTCGAGCAGTGGTTCGGGCAATGCGGGCCTCCTCGGGAATATCTGCGCTATAACTGTACGTTGTACATTGAACTGTACAACGTACAGAGATTTACCGACGGGAGACTCCATGAACATCACCCAGACCGCCGTGTCGCTCAACGTGTCCGATGTCGAGGCCTCGGCCGGCTTCGCCATGATGCACTTCGGCTACGAGAAGGCGATGGCGGCCGACGGATTCGTCTCGCTCACGCACCCCGCGTCGAACTCGAACCTCATCTTCCTCGTGACCGGGCTGGCGACCTTCAAGCCGGCCGAGATCGCCGGGAGTGCGGGCCAGGGGCTCTTGCTCGTGTTCGTCGTCGAGCACCTCGACGACGAGTTCGCGCGCATCGAGGCCGCCGGTGCTCGAGTCGTGACGGCGCCGGAGACCGAGCCATAGGGGGAGCGCTACTGCCAGTTCGCCGACGCGAACGGACTCATCTGGCAGCTCGTGGAGTGGGTCGCCTGACGCGCTCGGTTCAGCCGCTGTTCGCGGCGTCGTGACGAATCGCAGGACGAACCGGGCGGCGCGCCGATGTGGCGTGCCGCCCGCGTCGTATGCTCCTGCGACCCGCCCGGCGAGGTTCCATCCCGCGAGCCCGGCCACATGGCCGCATGGCCACTCCGGGTCCGGCCACATGGCCACACGGCCACTCCGGGTCCGACCACACGGCCACTCCGGGTCCGGCCACATGGCCACATGGCCACTCCGGGTCCGGCCACATGGCCACACGGCCACACACCCGCGAACGCGAACCCCGCGCCCGAGTGCTGACGTGACCAGCTCAGTCGCTGTTCGACGGACCCGGCGGGCCGCCCCGTCTGGTGACCGATGCCGATCAGCACCTCGGATCCCGATGCGGACCGAGACCGAGGCCGAGGCTGAGACCGAGACCGAGGCCGAGACCGAGGCCGTGGTCCAGGTCCGGGGTCTCGCGCTGCGAGCGTGGGGACTACGCGACCGATGCGGCGAGGTCGAGCGCGGCGCCGGCGAGGGCGGCCGAGGTGTCGAGGTCGCGCATCCACAGCGGGGTCGCCGCCGCGATGAGGCCGGCGTCGGCGAGCGGGTCGAGCGCCGAGGCATCCGTCTCGTCGACGAGCCAGGCGTCGAGCAGGCTGCCGGCCGATCGCGCACCGTAGTGGAGACCGACTCCCTCGGCGGTCGTGTCGACGCCGATGACCGGCAGGCAGGCGTCGGCCATGCCGCGCACCACCTTTCCGCCGATGATGGGGGAGACGCCGACGACCGGGGCCGCGGTCGCCGCGAGCGCCTCGCGGATGCCCGGGATCGAGAGGATCGTACCGATCGAGACGACCGGGTTCGACGGCGCAACGAGCACGGCGTCGGCGTCGGCGATCGCCTCGGCGACGCCGGGTGCGGGTCGCGCCGCGTCGAGGTTGCGCTGCGTGAACGCGAGCGCCGGCAGGGCGGCGCGGTGGCGGGTCCACCACTCCTGGAAGTGCATCTCGCGCTCGCCGCCGGGAGCCTCGGGGTCGGCGACCCGCACCCACGTGTCGACCTCGGTGTCGGTCGCCGGGATGAGCCGAACCCCGAGCGGCCAGCGCCGCTGCAGGCGCTCGCCGATCTGCGACGGGGTGAGGCCGTCGCGCAGCCACGACGTGCGGGCGAGGTGGGTGCCGAGGTCGAGGTCGCCGAGGGTGAACCACGGCCAGCCGACGCCCCACTCGCGGAGCTCGGCCGCGACGCGCTCGGTCTCGCCGGCACGGCCCCATCCGCGCTCGGTGTCGTTCACGCCCGCGAGCGCGTAGAGCAGCGAATCGAAGTCGGGCATGAGCCGCACGCCGGCGAGCCACACGTCGTCGCCGGTGTTCACGATCACGGTGATCTCCGCGCTGGATGCCTCGGCGCTGCCGTCGGCACCGGGCCACCGCCGCGCGCACTCCTCGCGGACGCCCAGCACGAACTTCGAACCGCCGACTCCGCCGGCGAGCACCGTGATCTTCACGGATCCCACGCTAGCCGTGCGCTCAGCGCGTGAGCGACGCCCCGGCGTTCACCACCCGCTGCGGGTAGGCGTGTGCCCGTCGCGCGCCTCGTCGGGCATCCGCATCTCGGCGCGCAGGCCGAGCAGGCGCACCGGCCGATCGGGTTCGATGCGGCCGGCGAGCTCGAGCATGCGCGCGAGCACGACCTCGTGGTCGCCGGTCTCGGCGATCTTCTTGGTGAACGTCTTCGTGATGAACGGCGCGTACCGCACCTTGAGTGCGAGGCCGACGACCGGGCGGCCCTCGGCCGTGACATCCGCGAGCACCTGCGAGGCCAGTTCTCGGATCGCGCCCTCGATCTCGGACGCCTCGACGAGGTCGTGCTGATAGGTCGTCTCGCGGCTGTGGCCGCGCGCGACCCAGGGGGTGTCGTCGACGACGCGTGCGCCCTCGCCGCGCCCGAGCTGCGCGTACCAGGGGCCCATGCGCGGGCCGAACTCGGCGACGAGTCCGGCGGCCTCGGGGTCGGCCGCGGCGAGCTCGCCGATCGTCGTGATGCCGAGCGCGGCCAGGCGCCGCGAGATCTTCGTGCCGATGCCCCACATCTCCTTCGTGGGCCGGTCGCCCATGACCTCGAGCCAGTTCTCCGCGGTCAGCCGGAACACGCCCTGCGGCTTGCCGAACCCCGTCGCGACCTTGGCGCGTACGAGCGTGTCGCCGATGCCCACGCTGCAGTGCAGCCGGGTGCGCTCGAGCACCGCGCGCTGCAGGTCTCGCGCCGTCGACTCGGGCTCGTCGGTCTCGACGCCGACGAACGCCTCGTCCCAGCCGAGGACCTGCACCGTCGCCCCGGGCTGCGCGCGCAGCGTCGCCATCACCTCCTCGGATGCCGCGGTGTACGCCTCGTGGTCGACCGGCAGGATGATCGCCTCCGGCGCCTTGCGCGCCGCGATCCGCAACGGCATGCCCGATCCGACGCCGAACTCCCGCGCCTCGTACGACGCGGTCGACACGACCGCTCGCTCGGTCGGATCGCCCCGGCCGCCGACGATCACCGGCTTGCCCGCGAGCTCGGGGCGCCGCAGCACCTCGACCGCCGCGATGAACTGGTCGAGGTCGACGTGCAGCACCCATGCCCGGCTGCGCTGGCTCACGGGGTCAGTCTGCCGTGCGAGGCCGCGGCCGCATAGGATCGCGACGTGTATCCGGACATCGCTCGTTCGACTCCCGCCCGTGGGTCCGATGTCAGGTGACCGACGAGGCCGACAGGGCAGCGCACGTTCGCGCGCGGTTCGTGGCGTTCAACGGGTCGCCGTCTACGTGATGATCGGGGCGTTCGCGCTCATCTTTCTCGTACTGGCCGTCATCACAACCATCGACGCGCAGGAACCGGTCGTCTGGGGGACGTTCACCGAGGAGTACTGCCAGGAGACTCGCAAAGGGTGCAGCAGCATCGGTACCTGGGTGTCAGACGATCGGACCATCACCGAGACCGACATTCGCCTCGACGGCTGGGTCGAGCCGGGGGGCTCGGTCCGAGCCGGGTACCAGCCGACGGGGATCATCAGTGACACGGAAAATGACATCGTCCACGCAGCCGGCTGGATGAGCGTGGGACCGTTCGTCCCCTGGGCGCTCGCGCTCGGGATGATCATCTGGGGGCTGATGCAGGCCGCAGCGTGGGGGCATCTCAAGATTCGAGGGTTCGCCCGGTGAAGCGAAGTGCCCAGAGTTGCCTCGGGACCCCGACGTGGCGGCGAGCGCCGATCGGGCGTGGAGACTTTCAGACGCCGTTCTTCTTCCGGCTCTGCACTCGCACGCCGCCCGGGCGCGATTCGACCACGAAAAGCTCGGTCGCGCGAACGAGGTCCGAGAGCTTCGCATAGCCCCAGTTGCGCGGGTCGAAGTCGGGGTGCTGCTTGCGCATGAGCAGGCCGACCGGAGCGAGGTTCGCCCAGCCGTCTTCGCCCGATGCCGTGGACACGCTCGTCCGCAGACCGTGCACGAGCTTGGTGTCGCTGCGCAGCTTCGGGCCGGGAATGCGGGTCGAAACCGGCGCCGTGCTCTCCGCCGCGGGCTCGTCGAGCACCTCGAGGTAGGTGAACTGGTCACACGCGTTCCGGAACGCCTCGGGCGTCTTGCGCTCGCCGAAACCGTGGACGGTGACGCCCTCTTCGCGGATGCGCGACGCGAGCCGGGTGAAGTCGCTGTCGGACGACACGATGCAGAATCCGCGGAATCGCCCCGTATACAGCAGGTCCATCGCGTCGATGATGAGCGCGCTGTCGGTGGCGTTCTTACCGACGGTGTTCGCGAACTGCTGCATCGGCTGGATCACGTGCTCGCTCGCGACGGACTTCCAGCTGCCGAGGTTCGGCGTGGTCCAGTCGCCGTAGACGCGCTTGACCGAGGCGGTGCCGAAGCGTGCGACCTCGGTGAGGACGGCCCCGATCTTCGACGGCGGCACGTTGTCGGCGTCGATGAGGACGGCGAGAAGGTCGTTCGGCTGCGACATCCGACCAGCATGGCACCGCGCCACGTGCCAGAGGCGAATAGATTCTCGAACGTGACGATGAAGTGGCTCACTCGAGAATGGGCATTCGGCTCACTCGGCGACGATGAGGTGAGAGAGCGCTGGCAGGCGTACGAGGCCCAGCGTGCGCTCGTGCTGCCGGGTCTTACGTCGGGTGCCGAACGCTTGGCAGACGGAATCAACCTGCACGACGCGCAAGTTCATGTCTTCGACTTGCGACCGGGCGAGGCGTTGGTGCTCCGCGCGCTCATCGGCGATCTGCAGGTCGGCTACGAGTTCATCGAACTGACGTACATCGATCCGGAACTTCGCCTGGAGCCCGGGGCGACGATCGAATCCCTCCGGCTGTTCGACGCTGAGACCGAGATCGTCTACGACGAGATCGACCTCGAGCCGGACGGGCGGTTCGTTCATCGGGTGCTGCTCTGGCCGGACGGCGAGTACGAGGTCACCTTCACGGCACTCACCGAACGGCGTGAAGCGGCCGATCCGCGAGACCGCCGGTAGTCGTCGTCGGGGCGGCGACACCTACGCGTCGTCGAACCCGAACTCGCGCCGCAGATACCTCGGCGCCTGCACCCGCCACGCCTCGGTCACGAGCTCGTCGAGGTGGTCGTCGGCGATGCCTGCCATGCGGAACGCGACCTTCGGCTCGCCCCACCGGGTCGTCGCGCGCAGGAACACCTCGGGCTGCATCTCACGGAGAGCGAGCGCGTCGACCGGGTCGGCGACCTTCACCCCGACCACGAGCTCGGCGGCGATGACCTCGCGCATGTCGTCGGGGATGCTCGGCCACGGGTGGCACTCCCAGACGAAGAGCTTGTTGCGCACGAACCATGCGGCGCCGCCGGTCATCGCCCGCTCTTCGCTGCCCGGCAGCCCGGCCGCGATGCGGCGGATGTCGTCGAGGTCGGCCATGGGGCGAGCCTATTCGGCGGCGCCGACGCCGGATGAGCAGCGATCCGCCCCGCGGTTCATGCAGAATGGCCTTCGATCGAAGGAGGGTGCGCGTTGACTCATGGTCTCCAACCGTCGGCCACGCCGCCCGGGTGGTACGACGATCCCGAGGCACCTGATCTGCTCCGCTGGTGGGACGGTCGCGAATGGTCCGACGAGGACTTCCGGTCGAAGCCGGCCGATCGCGGAGTGAACACCGCCGCGCAGCGGGCGCGGGCGCTGTTCCTCTGGGCGTTGCCGATCGCCGTCCTCTTCTGGATCGTGCCGATCTGTCTGATGCTGCTGCCGAACTCCACGGTCAAGACGGTGGGCACCTTGGTGGCGTTGATCGGGTCGATACCCGTGACGGCCCTGACGGGGCTCGCGATCGTGTTCGGTGCGATCGGGCTGAGTCGTGCCGGTCGGCTCGACGGATCGGGCCGCAGGCCTGCGCTGACCGGTCTCATCGGAGGGATCGGCATCATGGCGGCGCCCGCAGTGCTCAGCAACGTCCTCGTCTTCGGCTTCGGGCTCGCGCCGTAACCGGCACCGCCCTCAGTAGCCTCCCGCCACGACGTGCTGCGCGGCCGTCGCGAGCGCGTCGGCCACCCCGTCGACGTCGTCGCGCACGAGGCCGACCGTGACGCGCACGAACTCGACCGGGCGTCGCGTCCGGCCCGCGCCCGTGGCATCCGTGCCGTTCGCGGCGAGGAAGGGGGAACCGGCGGCGACCCTGATGCCCGCGACCGCGAGTTGCACGAGCGCCGAGCGCTCGCCGAGCACCGGCATCCAGAGGTTGATGCCGTCGGCGTGCCGCACGGCGACGCCGCGCTCGCGGAGCGCGTCGCCGAGCATGCGCTGGCGCGTGAAGTACTGCCGTCGCGCCTCGGTGACGGCGTCGATCGAGGCGCCGTCGGTGAGCAGGTCGAGCAGGATCGTCTGCACCATGCGCGACGTCCAGCCGGGGCCGAGCATGCGACGCCCGGCGATGTGCTCGACGAGCTCGCGCGGCCCGCCGAGGGCGGCGATGCGCAGGTCGGGGCCGTGCGACTTCGAGAAGCTGCGCACATGCACGACGCGACCGGGCAGCCAGGTGCCGAGGGTCACGTCGCCCTCGATCGAGATGAGGCCCGAGTGGTCGTCTTCGATGACGACGAGGTCGTCGACGCGTTCGGCGTTCGCGATGGTGCGGGCGAGCGCTTCGGCGCGTTCGGCGGTCATGGATGCCCCGGTCGGGTTCTGTGCGCGCGGCTGCAGCAGCACGGCCGCCGGCCGTTTGCGCAGTGCGACGGCGAGCGCCTCGGGCACCATGCCGTGCTCGTCGAGCCGCACCGGCACCGCGACCGCGCCGAGCACGTCGAGCAGGTCGAGGAACGGCGGGAACCCGGGGCTCTCGACGACCACCCGATCGCCGAAGCGTACGAGCTCCTCGAGCGTGCGCGAGATCGCGTCGAGGGCGCCGTCGACGACCATGATCGACTCGGCGTCGCTCGGCCACGAGTCGCGCAGGGCGCGGGCGAGCGCGGGGATGACGGGTTCGGCCTGGTAGCTGCCGGTCTCGGCCCGCGTCGAGACGCGCGAGAGCGCGGGGCCGAGGGCGGGCAGCAGCAGCGGGTCGGGGGTGCCGCGCGAGAGGTCGAGCCGCACGGGGTCGTCGGGGGCGGCCATGCCGCGCATGCGCGGGGCGAGCCGGAGTGCTTCGGCACCGCGCACGAAGCTGCCGGCGCGGCCCCGGCTCTCGATGACGCCCGCGCGGGCGAGGGCCTGCCACGCCTGGCTGATCGTCGCGGGGCTGACGCTCAAGGCGGCGGCGAGCTCGCGCACGGTGGGCAGTCGGTCGCCCGCGGCGAGTTCGCCGCCGTTCACGAGCCGGGCGACGTCGCCGGCGATCGTGCGCGGCGAGGCATCGGTGAACTCGGCGAGTTCGATCAATCGCGAGGCATCCATTCGAATACCTGACACCACCATTGCCTCCGAACCGCGCAAGGGACAAGATATGTAACCACAGCGTCACAGAGTGAAACAGAAGAGAAATGTTCAAGCCGAACAATAACAGAACGGGCCACAAGCCCCTGGTTCGGCAGTTCCACCGGCAGTTCAATCGGTACATCTCGGCGTCGCAGCACCACCCGGCGAGCACCTGACACGAGCACCACGCCAGGCGATCCTCGAGTGAACGGCAATGGCGCCGCCCGACTCAGGAGACATTCATGACGATCGTCAGAGCGGCCATCACGCAGACCACGTGGACCGGCGACAAGGCCTCGATGCTCGACAAGCACGAGCAGTTCGCCCGCGATGCGAAGGCGCAGGGCGCCGAGGTCGTCTGCTTCCAAGAGCTGTTCTACGGCCCGTACTTCGGCATCACGCAGGACCAGAAGTACTACCGCTTCGCCGAGTCGGCCGAGGGGCCCATCGTGCAGCGCTTCGCCGACCTCGCGAAGGAGCTCGGGGTCGTCTGCGTGCTGCCGATCTACGAAGAGGCCGAGACGGGCGTCTACTACAACACCTCCGTGCTCGTCGACGCCGACGGAACCATCCTCGGCAAGTACCGCAAGCACCACCTGCCGCACCTCGACCGCTTCTGGGAGAAGTTCTACTTCCGTCCCGGCAACCTCGGCTACCCCGTCTTCGAGACCGCCGTCGGCCGCGTCGGCATGTACATCTGCTACGACCGCCACTTCCCCGAGGGCTGGCGCGAGCTCGGCCTGAACGACGCGCACCTGGTCTTCAATCCGAACGCGACGAAGCCCGGGCTCTCGAACCGCCTGTGGGAGGTCGAGGGGCCGTGCGCCGCCGTCGCGAACGGCTACTTCGTGCTGCAGCCCAACCGGGTCGGCCGCGAGGACAACGAGTACGGCGACCTCGCCGTCGACTTCTACGGCACGAGCCAGGTCATCGACCCGCGCGGCGACTTCGTCGGCGAGCGCGGCTCGAGCGAGCACGAGGAGCTGCTCGTGCGCGACCTCGACCTCGACATGGTGCAGCAGATGCGCGACGACTGGCAGTTCTACCGCGACCGCCGGCCCGACTCCTACGCGAGGATCGCGAAGCCGTAACCCCTGTTGATCGAGTAGCGACGAAGGAGCGTATCGAGATCATGACCACCACCCTCATCACCGGCGGCACCGTCGTCGGCGCCACCGGCCGCGCCGCGGCCGACGTGCTCATCGACGGCGAGACGATCCGCGCGGTGCTCGAACCCGGCAGCCGACTGCTCGGCACGGATGTCGCGGCATCCGTGGACCGCGTCATCGACGCCACCGGAAAGTACGTGATCCCCGGCGGCATCGACGCCCACACCCACATGCAGCTGCCGTTCGGCGGCACCGAGGCCTCCGACACCTTCGAGACCGGCACCCGTGCCGCGGCGCACGGCGGCACGACCTCGATCATCGACTTCGCCGTGCAGAGCTACGGCCAGCGCATCGAAGACGGGCTGGCCGCCTGGCACGAGAAGGCCTCGGGCAACTGCGCGATCGATTACGGATTCCACCAGATCGTCGGCGACGTCGACGCCGACTCGCTCGCCGCGATGAAGCGATTGCCCGACGAGGGCATCTCGAGCTTCAAGCTCTTCATGGCCTACCCCGGCGTCTTCTACTCGGACGACGCGCAGATCCTCAAGGCCATGCAGGTCTCGCGCGACACCGGCATGCTGACGATGATGCACGCCGAGAACGGCCCCGCCATCGACGTGCTCGCCCAGCAGCTCGTCGACGCGGGCAACACCGACCCGTACTACCACGGCATCGCCCGCGCCTGGGAGATGGAGGAGGAGGCGACGCACCGGGCGATCATGCTCGCGAAGCTCACCGGCGCCCCGCTCTACGTCGTGCACGTGTCGGCGAAGCAGGCCGTCGAGCAGCTCGCCTGGGCGCGCGACAAGGGGCAGAACGTCTTCGGCGAGACCTGCCCGCAGTACCTCTACCTCTCGCTCGAAGATCAGCTCGGGGCATCCAGCGATGAATGGGGCGCCTTCGAGGGCGCCAAGTGGGTGTGCTCGACCCCGCTGCGCTCGCGCGCCGAAGGCCACCAGCACTCGATGTGGCAGGCGCTGCGCACGAACGACCTCCAGATGGTCTCGACCGACCACTGCCCCTTCTGCATGAAGGACCAGAAGGAGCTCGGGCTCGGCGACTTCCGGAAGATCCCGAACGGCATCGGCGGGGTCGAGCACCGCATGGACCTCATGTACCAGGGCGTCGTCACGGGCGAGATCACCCTCGAACGCTGGGTCGAGCTCACGTCGACGACACCCGCGCGCATGTTCGGGGTCTACGGCACGAAGGGCGTCATCCAGCCCGGAGCCGACGCCGACCTCGTCGTCTACGACCCGAACGGGCACACCTCGATCGGGTACGGCGAGGGGCGCACGCACCATATGAACATGGACTACTCGGCCTGGGAGGGCTACGAGATCGACGGGCACGTCGACACCGTGCTCTCACGGGGCAAGGTCATCGTCGACGGCGACGAGTACCTCGGCGCCAAGGGCGACGGGAGGTTCCTGAAGCGGGGCCTCAGCCAGTACCTGCTGTGAACTTCGCCGCGGGTTGAGGAGGCGCGCCAGCGCCGTCTCGAAACCCCGGTACCTCGAACAACGGGTTTCGAGACGGCCGCAGGCGGCCTCCTCAACCCACAGAAGAGAAGGGAGCATCAGATGGATTTCGGCGTCGTCCTCCAGACCAACCCGCCCGCCTCACGCACCGTGCACCTCGCCAAGCTCGCCGAGCAGTTCGGCTTCAGCACCGCGTGGACGTTCGACTCGCACCTGCTCTGGCAGGAGCCGTACGTCATCCACAGCAAGATCCTCGCCGAGACCCACCGCATCAAGGTGGGCCCCTTCGTCACCAACCCGGCCACCCGGGACTGGACGGTCACGGCGTCGATCTTCGCCACCCTCAACGAGATGTACGGCAACCGCACGATCTGCGGCATCGGTCGCGGCGACTCGGCGGTGCGCGTCACGAACGGCAAGCCGGTCACGATCAGGGAGCTGCGGGAGTCGATCCACGTCATCCGCGAGCTCGCGAACTCGCGGCCGGTCGACTACAAGGGGTCGCAACTGCAGTTCCCGTGGTCGCGGGGCTCCGAGCTCGAGGTGTGGGTCGCCGCGTACGGACCGATGGCGTTGACGCTGGCGGGCGAGGTCGGCGACGGCTTCATCCTGCAGCTGGCCGACCTCGACATCGCCGCGTGGATGATCCAGCACGTGCGCGACGCCGCCGAGGCCGTCGGGCGCGACCCGCTGTCGATCAAGTTCTGCGTGGCGTCGCCCATGTACATCGGCGACGACTGGGGGCACATGCGCGAGCAGTGCCGCTGGTTCGGCGGCATGGTCGGCAACCACGTCGCCGACCTCGTCGCGAAGTACGGTTCGAGATCGGATGCCTCGGGGGGCGCCGTGCCGCGGGCGCTGACCGACTACATCACGGGCCGCGAGGGGTACGACTACAACGAGCACGGGCGGGCGGGCAACGTGCACACCGAGTTCGTTCCCGACGAGATCGTCGACCGGTTCTGCGTGCTCGGCACGGCCGAGGAGCACATCGCGAAGCTGAAGCAGCTGGCCGACCTCGGCGTCGACCAGTTCGCCGGCTACCTCCAGCACGACAACAAAGAGGAGACGTTGCGGGTCTACGGCGAGACCGTGATCCCGGCGCTCACCGAGCACGTGACCGCGAAGCGATGAACGGAGTACCGGTGGTCGAGTAGGGAGCGCAGCGACCGTATCGAGGCCCCTCACGAGATCTCGATACGCTTCGCTACTCGATCACCGGACGGAGACGAGAAGGGGACCCCATGACCGACAACCTCACCGACGGACTCGATGAGCTCGCCCGCGAACTCGACCGCGACCACGTCTTCCACTCCTGGTCGGCGCAGGCGCAGTCCTCCGGGCTCGTCGTCGCGAGCGGACGCGGCGCGCGCGTCTGGGATCACGCCGGCCGCGAGTACCTCGACTTCTCGAGCCAGCTCGTGAACGTCAACATCGGACACCAGCATCCGGCGGTCGTGGAGGCGATCCGCGAACAGGCCGAGCTGCTGACGACCGTCGCGCCGTCGACGGCGAACCTCGCCCGCGGCGAGGCGGCGAGGCGCATCGTCGCGCGCGCGCCGTCCGGTTTCAACAAGGTGTTCTTCACGAACGGCGGCGCGGATGCCAACGAGAACGCCATTCGCATGGCGCGTCTGCACACGGGGCGCGACAAGGTGCTCTCGACGTACCGCTCGTACCACGGCAACACGGGCGCCGCGATCGTCGCGACGGGCGATTGGCGGCGCGTGCCCAACGAGTTCGCCCGCGCGCACGTGCACTTCTTCGGCCCCTACCTCTACCGCTCGGAATTCTGGGCGTCGAACCCCGAGGAGGAGTCCGAGCGCGCCCAGCGCCACCTGCGCCGGGTCATCGAGGCCGAGGGGCCGTCGTCGATCGCGGCGGTGCTGCTCGAGACGATTCCCGGCACGGCGGGAGTGCTCGTGCCGCCCCCGGGTTATCTCGCCGGGGTGCGCGAGCTCTGCGATCGGCACGGCATCATGCTCATCCTCGACGAGGTGATGGCGGGCTTCGGCCGCACCGGTCGCTGGTTCGCATTCGACGGCTACGACGTGCGCCCCGATCTGATCACCTTCGCGAAGGGCGTGAACTCGGGCTACGTGCCGGCGGGCGGCGTCGTCATCTCCGACGAGATCGCGGCGACCTTCGACGAGCGGGTGTTCCCTGGCGGCCTGACCTACTCGGGACACCCGCTTGCGATGGCGTCGATCGTGGCGACCCTCGATGCGATGGCGTCCGAGGGCATCGTCGAGCACGCGCGCGAGATCGGGGCCGAGTCGATCGGGCCCGCGCTCGAGGATCTCGCAGAACGGCACCGGGTCATCGGCGAGGTGCGCGGCGAGGGCGTCTTCTGGGCGCTCGAGCTCGTCGCCGACCGGAAGACCCGCGAACCGTTGCCTGCCGTGGCGATGGGCCGCATCAAGGCCGCGCTCGTCGAGCGTGGGCTGCTGCCGTTCATCCAGGACAACCGCATCCACGTGGTGCCGCCGTGCGTGGTGACGGCCGAGGAGGTCGCCGACGCGATGGCGATCTACGACGACGTGCTGGCGACCGCCGAATCCGGCGACTGACGTCCGACGAGGAAACGAGGAGACCATGACCGACTTCATCGAGCACTGGATCGACGGGGCGTCCGTCGCGGGCGACGCCGCCCGCAGCGGCCCCGTCTACAACCCCGCACTCGGCGTCGAGCAGCGCCGCGTGCACTTCGCGTCGACCGACGACGTCGACGCCGCGGTCGAGGCCGCGGCGCGCGCGTTCCCCGGGTGGCGCGACACCTCGATCGCGAAGCGGCAGCAGGTGATGTTCAGATTCCGCGAACTGCTCGCCGGTCGCGCCGACGAGCTCGCCGCGATCCTCACCAGCGAGCACGGCAAGGTGCTCGGCGACGCCGCGGGCGAGATCGCCCGCGGCCTCGAGGTCGTCGAGCTCGCCTGCGCGATGCCCGGCTACACCAAGGGCGAGTACAGCGAGAACGTGTCGACGGGCATCGACGTCTACACGCTGCGGCAGCCGGTCGGCGTCGTCGGCATCATCTCGCCGTTCAACTTCCCGGCGATGGTGCCGCTGTGGTTCTTCCCGCTCGCGATCGCGACGGGCAACACCGTGGTGCTGAAGCCGTCCGAGAAGGATCCCTCGGCGGCCGTCTGGCTGGCGCGGCTCATGCAGGAGGCCGGGCTCCCCGACGGTGTGCTCAACGTCGTGCACGGCGACAAGGTCGCCGTCGATGCCCTGCTGCACCACCCGACCGTGCGATCGATCTCGTTCGTCGGCTCGACGCCGATCGCGCAGTACATCTACGCGACCGCGACGGCCAACGGCAAGCGCGTGCAGGCCCTCGGCGGTGCGAAGAACCACATGCTCGTGCTGCCCGACGCCGACCTCGACCTCGCCGCCGACGCCGCTGTCAACGCCGGCTTCGGCTCGGCGGGCGAGCGCTGCATGGCCATCTCGGCGGTGCTCGCGGTCGATTCGATCGCCGACGAGTTCGTCGCGAAGGTGGCCGAGCGGATGTCGCGCCTGACGACCGGCGACGGAACGCGGGGGTGCGACATGGGCCCCCTGATCACCCGCGAGCACCGCGACAAGGTCGCGGCGTACCTCGACGTCGCCTCGGCCGACGGAGCGAGTCTCGTGGTCGACGGTCGCGACCCGGTCGTCGACGGCGACTCGGCCGGATTCTGGCTCGGCCCGACCCTCGTCGACCGCGTGCCGACGTCGTCGGCCGTGTACCGCGACGAGATCTTCGGGCCGGTGCTCTCGGTGGTGCGCGTCGACGGGTACGAAGACGGGCTCGAGATCATCAACCGTTCGCCCTACGGCAACGGCACGGCGATCTTCACGAACGACGGCGGGGCGGCCAGGCGATTCCAGCGCGAGGTGACGGTCGGCATGGTCGGCATCAACGTGCCGATCCCGGTGCCGGTGGCCCACCACTCGTTCGGCGGCTGGAAGGACTCGTTCTTCGGCGATGCGAAGGCGTACGGGGCTCGCGGCTTCGACTTCTTCACGCAGGAGAAGGCGATCACCTCGCGCTGGCTCGACCCGAGCCATGGCGGCTTGAACCTGGGTTTCCCGCAGCACGAGTAATTCCAGAAAGGTGATGCGCTTGATGCAGGTGAGGTGATGCATGTGATGCGTCGTCTCGGTAGAATCGAAGCGTGCGGACCACGCTGAACATCGACGAACGGCTGCTCGCGGTCGCCAAGCGGCGTGCCGCAGAGCGACATCTGACGCTGGGCGAGTTCGTCGAAGAGGCGGTTCGCCGCGAACTCGTGAGCGAGATCGGTCGGAGCGCTCCGGTTTCGCTGCCCGTCTTCACTCGAGGCACGGGAATGCGGCCGGGGGTCGACGGGTCGAACCGCGGGCTCTACGACGCGCTCGACGCGAGCGGCGAGCGTGCATGATCGTCGTCGACGTCAACGTGCTGCTCGCCGCGTTCCGTCAGGACCACGCCCAGCACGAACTGGCCCGTCCGTGGCTCGAGCAGATGCTCTCGGGCGGTGACGAGGTCGTCGTTCCCGACGCCGTCTGGATCGGCTTCGTGCGGATCGCGACCAATCAGGCGATCTTCGAGGTCCCGGCGACCGCTGCCGAGGCTTTCGAATTCGTCACCAGCGTGACAGGATCGGCCGGGTACCGGGTGATGCCGGGGCTCGTCGACGGGCTGGCGCTGTTCGCCCGCGTCTGTCTCGAATCGCAGGCGGTCGGCAATCTGATCCCCGATGCGTACATCGCCTCGGTGGCGCGGGCGTACGCATGCCCGGTCGCGAGTTTCGACCGCGACTTTCGGCGGTTCGACGATCTCGAGATCGTCGTCCCCGCCTGAAGGAGCCCGTCAGCGGCGAGTGAACCTCGCGATGCGGGACTGAGCCTCGGGGGTGGCGAAGGCGGCGCCGATGGTGCGCGCCTCGTCGTCGAGCGCGTCCTGGAACGAACGCGCGAGACCCGACCGCACGAGCCGTTTGGCCTGGCCGAAGGCGCCGGTCGCACCGTCGAGCCACGACTGCGCGATCGCGCGTGCCCTGCCGGCGACCTCCTCGTGCGGCACGACCTCGGTGACGAGGCCCCAGTCGAGCGCCTCGGCGGCGGTGATCGTGCGCGGGGTGAGGGTGAGCTCGAGCGCGCGGCGCGTGCCGACCGCCTCGGGCAGCAGCGTGCTCACGCCGCAGTCGGGCGTCAGCCCGATGTCGCTGTAGCGGCTCGAGAACCTCGCCTGCTCGCTCGCCACGACGAGGTCGGCGACGAGCATGAAGCCGAGCCCTCCGCCCGCGACGGGCCCCTGCACCGCCGCGACGATCGGCTTCGCGCTCTCGCGCAGCGTCAGGTGGCCGTCGTGGATCCGATCGGCGAGCTCCGTGATGACGGTCGCCGCATCGCCGCCCGCGGCGGCGAGCTCCGACATCGCCACGACGTCGCCGCCCGCGCAGAACGCTCGCCCCGAGGCATCCAGCAGCACCGCGCCGATATCGTCGCGCTCGGCGACCTCGTGCGCGATCGCCTGCCAGCGGGCGATCGCGTCGGGGTCGACCGCGTTGAGTCGAGCGGGGCGGTTGAGGGTGACGCGGGCGAGCCCGTCGGTCACGTCGAGGAGGATCGCGTCATCGGCCATGGTGCCGGAGCCTACCGCGACGGTCGCGGCGCGGGGCGGGTCTTTGGCGACCCCCTCTCGCGGCCGCGGCGAGCTGCGGGCGCCGGTGGTGGCCGATCGCCAATCGCGTCGTCGGACCCTGTCGCCGGACCGGCTCGTCGCGTCGTCAACCGATCGCGGCCTGGGCGGTCGTGGGCTCGGTGCGGAGCAGCTCGGTTGGCGTCCATCCCGCGAACCTGCGGAACTCTCGCACGAGATGGCTCTGGTCGGCGAAGCCGACGGCGGCCGCGACCTCGGCGGCCGGGCGATCCCGCAGTTCCGCGAGGGCGTGCTCGAACCGCACGACGCTCGCCGCCGTCTTCGGCCGGATGCCGACCTCCTCGGTGAAGCGCGCGGTCGCGTGGCGCTGGCTCCACCCGGTCTGCTCGACCAGCTCGCCGATCCTGGCCCGGCCGCCCGAGCGTTCGATCTGCCGCCACATCCACGCGACGAAGGGCTCGACCGGGCGGCCGTGCCCGAGCAGGTCGAGCAGCACCCGATCGACCAGTTCGAAGCGGCGCGGCCAGGTACGGGCCTCGTGCAGCCGTTCCACGAGCCGGTCGTCGAACGCGGGCACCGCATCGGCGAGATCGACGACGCGCGCCGCGAGCTCGCGGCCCGGCAGGCCGAGCAAGCGCATGACGCCGAGTGGGGTGAGGTAGATCTGCAGGCAGTGCTGCTCGTGCTCGAACGAGGTGGTCGCATGGCCGGGCATGATGCCCGCGACGAACGAGGTGCGGCGACCGCGCTCCTCGCCTGCCGAGAGGTCGATCACGTCGAGCGGCGTGCCGAACGACAGCACCAGGGGGATCAGGCTTCCGGCGACCTGGCGGCGGACCACCGGCCGGTCGACGCGCTCGTGATGGCCGACGATGCCCGCCACGAGCCCGGCGAGCTCGGGGCGCACGGGGTGACGCACCAGCACGGGTCGGGGTGCGGATGCCTCGGGGCGTGCGTCGTTCGTCATCGTCGATCGATTTCCTTCAAGCACTGCGCCGCCCGGGCGGAGCAGCATGGAGTGTGAAAGGAGAAGCTGATGCGCAGATTGATCGCGATCGAGTTCCTCTCGGTCGACGGGGTCATGCAGGGACTGGGATCGCCCGACGAGGACCGCGAGGGCGGCTTCGAGCACGGCGGTTGGGGAGCACCCTACGCCGATGCGATCCACGCCTCCACCGTCGCCGGCGGGCTCGATGACACGACGGCCTATCTCTTCGGCCGGAAGACCTACGAGAAGTTGGCGGCCTTCTGGCCGTCGGTGCCCGACGAGAACCCGATGGCCGCGCACCTGAACGCCACCGAGAAGTACGTCGCCAGCCGCAGCCTCACCACGTTCGACTGGACGAACACGCGACCACTGGCCGGCGACGCGACCGACGGCGTGCGCGCGCTGAAGCGAACAGGAGAGGGCGACCTCGCGATCCTCGGCAGCGGCGTGCTCGTGCGGTCGCTCCTCGAGGCCGACCTGATCGACGGGTTCCGGTTGTTCGTGCACCCCCTGCTGCTCGGTTCGGGCAAGCGGCTCTTCGGCGAGCTCGAAGCACCGCGCCCGCTCGTGCTGACGGGGTTCGACACCACCTCGATGGGCAGCCTCGTGCTCGCCTACGACGTGGTGCGCGGCACGGAGCCGCGGTCGGGCGCCGCCTAGTCGGCCATGTGCTCGCGCTCGAGCCGCGCCGACTGCGAGACGAGCACGTCGAGCACGGTGCGCACGGCGAGGCGTTCGGCGACGTCGGGGCGTACGAGGGCGACGATCTGTCGGGCGGATGCCACGCCGCGGAGCGGCTTCAGCACGATCGATTCGGGAACGGCGCCGCTCGTGAACCGCGGCACGAACGCGATGCCGAGCCCCGCCTCGATGAAGGCCTCGATGATGCGCATGTCGCTGAAACGCTGACTCACCAGCGCCCGTCGGCCCGTCTGCTGTTCGATCGCGTGCAGGATCCGCTCGAAGGGGAATCCCGGCGGCACGCCGAGCCAGGTCTCATCGACGAGGTCGCTCGGCGTGAGGTGCGAACGGCCGGCCAGCCGATGGTCGGCCGGCAGGCCGATGTCGAGCGGCTCGGTGAGCAGCGGCACGGCCCGAAGCCCCCGGCCGCCCCACGGCAGCACGCCCGGCATGGTGTGGGCGAGCACGATGTCGTGGTCGCTCGTGAGGTCGGCGAACTCGGCGAGCTCGGGGTCGAGGTCGGTGGCGTGCACGACGAGGCCGGCGATCTGCGAGAGCTCGGTCATCACCGCGGGCAGCACCGTCGCGCCGATGGTCGGGAAGGTCATCAGCGTGACCTCGCCGCTCGGGTGGTTGCGGAACTCGTCCCACAGGGAGGTCGCGCGTTCGAGGGCGATCGCGACGTCGGTCGCGCTGCGGGCCAGCGCATGTCCCGCGCTCGTCAGCACGACGCCTCGCCCGCTGCGCTCGGTGAGCGGCATGCCGGCCTCGCGTTCGAGCACCTTGAGCTGCTGCGAGACGGCCGAGGGGGTCCGTCCCGTGGCCTCGGCGACCGCGGTCACCGAACCGCGCTCGGCGAGTTCGCGGAGCAGATCGAGGCGGCGGACATCCATGTAGAGATTCTACATCGTCATTGTAGAATTGTGAGCTTGTGCTGAAAGTTTCGACGCGGAAGAATAGTGCAGGTTCGAACACGTGCAACGGCGCAGAGTCGCTCGACCAGCCCGCACCGTCTTCGTCGAAGGGATCCATCGTGATCAGCGTCATCGTGCTTCTCGGCACCGTTTCCGTCGTCGCCGTCGTCGGCGCGATCGTCGTCACCGCTCGTGACGGCTACCGCCGCCAGCCGCGGGAGACGTTCGCGCGCACCGTCTGAGTGCCGCGAATCCCCGGAGGTCCGTTCTCCGGGACTGCAGGGCCGCCGCGCGGGGGAGGGACACCCTCCGATCGTGAGGCGCGGCCCTCTGAAAGGGCCGCCGCGCGGGGGAGGGACACCCCGCGGGGCGGCCCTTCCTCTGTGCCGTCGTGTTCGACCGCAGCGGATCGGGATGCGTTGGGGGGATCTCGATCCGCGCCCCTGCGCGCCTACTCGACCGACGAGGTCATCTCCCGATAGCGTGACCCGCAGGTGCATCGCGACGAGGGGGGACCGATGGCGCACGTGGTGGCGACCGGGGCAGGCAAGGCCATGATGGAGCGTCGGGCTGATCCGACGCACGACTACATCCTGCGATTGACGGGCAAGGAGCGACCGAGGGTGCTCTTCGTGGGCACGGCGACGGGCGACGAGGCGGCGTACGCGCTGAGCTTCTACAAGACCTACGACTCCGACCGCTGCGCGCCGCACCACCTCACGCTCTTCCATCGGGATCTCGACGACCTCGCGGGGTTCGTCAGGGGCTTCGACGTGATCCACGTCGGCGGGGGCAACACGGCGAACATGCTCGATGTGTGGAAGCGGCAGGGGCTCGACGAGATCATGCGCGAGATGTGGGAGGACCCGGGCTCGAACGTCGTCTTCACGGGCGGCTCGGCCGGCGGAATCTGCTGGTTCGAGGGCGGCACGACCGACAGTTACGGGCCGACCCTCCAGGTGCTGCCCGAGGGGCTCGGCTTCCTGCACGGCAGCTTCTGCCCCCACTACGACGCGGAGGACCAGCGGCAGCCGATCTTCCACGCCGCGCTCAAGGGCGGCGAGCTCGCGACGGGGTACGCCGTCGGCAACCTCCAGTCGCTGCACTTCGAGAATCAGGAGTTCGTCACGGCGATCAGCCCCGTCGACCCCGCGCTCGCCCTTCGCGTCGAGGCGATCGACGGCCGGATCGTCGAGACCCCGCTCCCGGTCGAGGTGCTCGAGGGTCGCGGACCGATCGTGAAGGGACCGAGCGCGTGAACGACAACGTCTGGATCCTCTTCGCCCAGCTGATCGTCGTCGTCCTGGCGATCTTCATGGGCACCCGCACGAGCGGGATCGGGCTCGGCGTCTGGGGCCTCGTCGGGGTCGCGGTGCTCGTCTTCGGGTTCCAGACCGCACCCGGCAACGCGCCCGTCGACGCCGTGTTCATCGTGCTCACGGTGATCGTGGCGGCTTCGGTGATGCAGGCGGCCGGCGGCATCGACTGGATGGTGTCGGTGGCGGCCAGGGCGATCAGGTCTCGTCCGAAGAGCGTCGTCTTCCTCGCCCCCGCGATGTCGTTCCTCTTCACCGTCGGTGCGGGCACGGGCAACATCTTCTACCCGCTGCTCCCGGTCATCTACGACGTCTCCTACCAGCAGAAGATCCGCCCGGAGCGGGCGCTGTCGGTCTCGGCCGTCGCCTCGCAGGTCGGCATCCTCTGCAGCCCGGTCTCGGCCGCGACCGCCTCGCTCGTCGTGCTCCTCGCGCCGAGCGGCGTCGACCTCGGGCAGGTCCTGCTCATCATGTGGCCGGCGTCGATCGTCGGTCTCTTCCTCGCCGCCCTCGTCATGGTTCGGCACGGCAAGAACCTCGAGGACGACCCCGAGTACCAGCGACGCCTCGCCGAGCACCTCATCAAGCCGCCGGTCGAAGACGCGAGAACGAAGAAGCTGCCCCGCACGGCGGTGCTGTCCGCATCGATCTTCCTCGCCGGTGTCGGGTTCATCGTCCTCATGGGGCTGTTCGAAGGACTCCGCCCTGTCATCGGCACCGATGACGCCGGCGATCCCGTGCGCGTCTCGGTGACGATCATCATCGAGGTCACCATGGGCGTCATCGCGGCGCTCATCTTCGTCTTCTGCAAGGTCAAGTCGGCCGACGTGCCGAAGCAGTCGACGTTCCCGGCCGGCATGGTCGGTGCCTTCGCGCTGTTCGGCATCGCCTGGCTCGCGAACACCTTCGTCGCGTACAACAACGACCTCATCGTCGCGGGTCTCGGCTCGATGGTCTCGGGGTCGTCGGCGTTCGTCGGCGCGCTGCTCTTCGCGCTCGCGCTGTTCCTCGTCGCCATGCTCACGACGAGCCAGTCGAGCGCGACGAACGCCATCGTGCCCATCGGCCTCGCGATCGGACTGCCGGCCTCGCTCATCGTCGGGCTCTGGCCCTCGGCGATGGGCATGTACACGCTGCCCGCCAACGGGTCGCAGGTGGCGACGGCCGCGTTCGACCAGACCGGAACGACGAAGCTCGGCAAGTTCGTGTTCGACCACTCGTTCCAGCTGCCGAACCTCGTGTACGTCGTCTCGGCGATGATCGTCGGCGTGCTGCTCTCCTTCGTGGTCGTCGCCTGACGAGTTCGCCTCGATGACCGTCGCCGCCGATCCCGCCCTTCTCCGCCGATTCCTCCTCGGGCTCGCGGAGGGCATGAACGCGGCCGCCGATTCCGTCGACCACATCCGCGACACCCTCGTGCGGGTCTCAAGGGCATACGGGAGCGACGGCACCGACTTCGTCGTGCTGCCGACGGTGATCATCGTGGAGACGGGCGCGGGCGAGGCGGGGCGCGTCGCGATCAGGTCCGCGGTGAACGCCTCGTTCCGCTTCGACCAGATCGCGGCGCTGTACACGCTTATCGGGCAGGCCGAGCGCGCCGAGATCGATCCGCTCGACGGAATCAAGCGGCTCAACGCGATCGGCGCGATGAAGCCGGGTCATGGATGGCTCGTCCGCACCTTCGGGCATGCCGTCCTGGTGACCGGCCTCGCGCTGCTGCTCACCCCGACCTGGCAGGGCGCGCTCATCGCGTTCGGCCTCGGCGCGTTCGTCGGGCTCGCGAAGCTCGTGCGGTCGCCCACCCTCCAGCTCGTCTTCCCGGTGTTCGCGGCGTTCGCGAGCGCGCTCGCCGTCTTCCTCATCGCGCCGTACGTCGAGATCGGCGACCCGATCAGGCTGCTCATCGCCCCGCTCGCGACCTTCCTGCCCGGTGGGGTGCTGACGACCGCCGTGGGCGAGCTCGCGGGCGGGCAGATGCTCGCGGGAGCGTCGCGGCTCGTCTTCGGTCTCGTGCAGCTGGCGCTCCTCGCGTTCGGCATCCTCGCCGCGGGCACCGTGGTCGGCGTCGAGAGTTCGAGCTACTCGCCGCTCGAGGCATCCGCGCCCTTCCCCTGGTGGGTCGCCCTCGTGGGTGTACTGCTGTTCGCGATCGGCAACTACCTGCATTTCTCGGCACCCCGGCGCACCTTCGGCTGGGTGCTGCTCGTGCTGCTCGTCGCGTACACCGGCCAGTCGGTCGGCGGGCTGCTGCTCGGCTCGACGGTCGGGGGATTCATCGGGGCACTCGCGATGACGCCGGTGGTGCTCTGGATCGCGACGCTGCGGAACGGGGCGCCGTCGCAACTGACGTTCCTGCCGGGATTCTGGCTGCTCGTGCCCGGTGCCGCCGGACTCGTCGGGCTGACCGAGGCCGTCGGCACGGCGCGCGGGCTCCAGGATTTCGCGGACGCGCTCACGTCGATCATGTCCATCGCGCTCGGCGTGCTCATCGGCACGGCGCTCTACCGGGTCGTGCACCATGGGGCCGAGGAGCTCGCTGACTTCCACATCGACGTGCCCGCCGCGCTCGCCGAGAAGGATGAGCCGCCGTTCTGGGCGCGGCTCGTTCCGGGAACGCCGCGATCGATCTGGGGTCGGCGCCGGGCACGGCCGTCGACGGGCACGCGCACGGATGCCTCGGGGCGTGCGTCGTCCGAGGAGGGACCCACTCCTTCCTCTCAGGCGCCCGCGCCGTAAAGTAGTCGGGTGACCCAGCACGATTCCGACGCTCGACGTCGACTCATCGACTTCATCTCCGCCGACGCCGTGTTCCACGGCGACTTCACGCTGACGAGTGGAAAGAAGGCGAGTTACTACGTCGACCTGCGCAAGGTCAGCCTCGACCACCGGGTCGCGCCGCTCATCGGGCAGGTCATGCTCGACCTCATCGCCGACGTCCCCGACGTGGCCGCGGTCGGCGGCATGACGATGGGGGCCGACCCGATCGCATCGGCGATCCTGCACCAGGGGGCCGCGCGCGGTCGTGCGTACGACGCTTTCGTGGTGCGCAAGGAGCCGAAGGACCACGGCCGCGGCAAGCAGGTCGAAGGCCCCGAGCTCGCCGGCAAGCGCGTCGTCGTGCTCGAGGACACCTCGACCACCGGCGGCTCGCCGATCAAGGCCATCGAAGCGCTGCGCAAGGTCGGCGCAGAGGTCGTGGCGGTCGCGGTCGTCGTCGATCGGGCCACCGGAGCCCGCGAGGTCATCGAAGCCGAGGGCGTGCCCTACCTGTACGCGATCGGGCTGGAAGACCTGGGCCTGGCCTGATGAACGAACGGCAGGGATTCGACGACGGCGCCGACTGGCTGCTCGCGCAGCTGGCGGGCGGCGGGGCCACGGGCTCCGCGCCGCAGGCGACCCCGCCGCAGTCCCCGCCGGCACCTTCGGTATTCGCCGCTCCCGCCTCTCCTGCCGCTCCGGCCTCGCCGCCGCTCGCCGCTCCGACGCGTCCGTCGCGGCACGAGGAGGTGCTCGACTGGTTCTCGCTCGCCGAGCCCGCGCGCGATGACTCGGCTACCCGGGCGCTCCCGGTCATCGGCGAGCCGTCGCCCGCCCAGCCGGCCGCGTCGCACGAATCGGCCCCGGCGGCGCCGTGGGGCGCCGCCGCGGGTGGAGCTGCGGTCGCGGGCGGTGCCTCCGCAGTGCCGCCCGTCCAGCCGGCCCTTCCGAGCTGGAGCCCGCCGTTCTCCGTCGCGCCGCCCGCGCCGACCGTTCGCCTGACTGAAGTCGAGCCGCCCGTCGGTGGTGCTCCGGCAGCTCCGGCATCCCCGCGGGTTGCAGCTCCGGAAGCATCTGCACCCCTCCAGACTCCCGCGCGGGTCTCGCCGTTCGCCGATCCGAACCCGATGCCGGCCGCCCAGCCTCCCGTGGCGTCGTGGCCGTCCGCCCAGGCGACGCCGACGCAGCCTGCCGCGCGCGTGGCGCCGGCCGCGCCCGTCGCGCCGGTCACGCCACCCGGCCCGGTCACGCCGCCCGCATCGTTCGCGCTCACGTGGGGCGACCAGGAGCTCGAATCCGAGGCCGCGCTCCGGGCGGCGTTCCAGCAGCTCTCGAACGGCTCCGCCTCGGTCGGACTCCAGGCGAGTGATACGACCCCTGCGGTCGCCCGGGCGACGCCCGTCGCCGAGCCCGCGCTCCCCGAGGCGCCCGTCGCCGAGCTCGCGCCGACGACCGACGGGCCCGTCGCCGAGCCCGCGCCGACGACCGATGACGGGCCCTTCGCCGGCTTCTCCCCGCCGCCCGTGGCGCGCAGCTCGTTCACTCCGGTGGGCGGCATCCCGCAGCAGCAGCATCCGACCGCGCCGCCCGAGGCGCCCGCGGGGTGGGGCGAGACGCCGGCACCGCGCGCGTCGAGCTACGACGACGAGCTGTGGGCCGCGCTCAACGAGCCCGACCCCGTGCCGTCGGCTCCCGCGACCGCCCGTGGAGTTCCGGTCTTCGATGCCGCCCCTGTCGCGCCGGTCGCACCCGTCGCGGGTGACGTCGCCCAGGCCGAGACCCCGTCGTGGTCGGCGGGTCGCGCATGGACCGACTTCGCCGCCGCGCCGGCCGTGCCCGAGCCTGTCGTGCCCGAGCCCGTCGTGCCCGAGCCCGTCGTGCCCGACCCGACGGAGGTCGTCCAGCCCGCCATCCGCCGCGCGAGCCGATTCGATGCGTTCGCCCAAGAGCTCGAGTCGGTTCCGCGCGCCGAGCCCCCGGTCGCCGATCCGGCCGGTGCGACGCAGGCGCCCCACGACGAGCGCCTCGAGACATCCGAACCGCCGACCGCTGCGCTTCCCGCGGCTGACGATCGACGCAACGCCTTCGAGGGAGCACTCGCGGCCCCGCGCGCGCCGTTCCCCGCGTTCGCCACCGCTCCGCCCCGTCCCGAGCCGGGCGCCTTCGGTGCCGTCCCGCCAGTCGATGACCTGCTCGCCGCACTCGGCGGAGGAGCCGCAGCGCCCGCGGCAGATGCGGCTCCCGCTGCGTTCGCCGGTATTGCCGCGGGTGCCGTCGCCGCGACCGCGGCCCGATCTGCGCCTGTTGACGACGACGGCCTCGATCGACTCGGTCTCGCCTTCGACCGCGGTGACGACGTCGCCGAGACCGACGCCGACGACTTCGACGACGAGCCAGGGGAGCCCGGGGAGCCCGGGTACCTCTGGAATCTTCAGCCCGACCCGAACGCCGAAGACCCGCGTGCCGAGTCGCCGGGTTCGGTGTCGACGATCCTCGCGGCCGGAGCTCCGGCGACCGGCGCGGTCGCCGCCGCCGACGATCAGCCCATGAGCAGCGGCCTCGGCTCGCTCGTGCGAGTCGCGACCGCGCCCGAGCCCGCGCCCGAGCCCGTGCTCGAGCCGGCACCCGACCCCACAGCTCGACACGCTGACGAGTTCGCAACCGAGGACGCGTTCTTCGACGCCATCGCCCAGCGCGCCGCGGTGTTCCCGGCTGAACCCGATCTCGGGTCGGTTGATCGCCCCGTCGCGGATGACCGGTTCGGCGCCGGAGCCGAGCCGGCCGCCGACGACGGCCTCGCGGCGCTGTTCGGCAGCGTCGCGGCCACAGGACCGCTCCGGCTCATCGATCCGTCGGTCGGCCGGCCGGCCGAGACGTACCCGGCGACGGCGCTCCTGCAGTCGGGCGCGACGGCGACACTCTTCACCGCAGGCGCAGGCGCAGGCGCAGGCGCAGGCGCAGCCGCCACGGGCATGGGCGGCGGCACCGGCGGCCAGGCCGGTCGAGGGTCGTCGGGTTCGAGCTCCGGCTCCAGCGCGAGCGGCTCCGGGCGGGGCTCCTCGGGCGGCGGCACGAGCGGTGGCGGCTCCGAGAGCGGCGGCGGCAAGCACGGCATCCGCCCGCTCGTCTGGATCGCGGGAGGACTCGTCGCCCTCCTCGTGCTCGTCGGCCTCTTCTTCCTCGGCACGATGTTCACGAAGGGCAGCAACGCCGATGCGCCGAGCGGCTCCCCCTCGGCGAGTGCGAGTGAGACGCCGGCGCCCGTGCCGACCGCGGCGCAGCCGGCGGGCGTGCATGCGTGGGACACGCTCTTCGGCGGCGAGTGCCTCGAGCCCTTCACCGACGCCTGGCAGGAGGAGTACACGGTCGTCGACTGCACCGCTCCGCATGCCGCGCAGCTGGTCTATCACGGCACGCTCCCGGGCGACGCGGCTGCGCCCTACCCGGGCGAGGCCGAACTCGCCACGCAGATGAACCTCCTGTGCACGGCCGCGGGCGTCATCGACGTGGCCGCGGTGTCGGGTGTGGACGACCTGCAGGTCCAGGCCTCCTACCCGGCCGAGGCCGCCCAGTGGGACGCGGGTGCACGCGACTACTACTGCTTCGCGAACCGTTCGGGCGGCGAGCCGTTGACGGCGAGCATCGCGGGCCCGGGTCCGGCGGCCTGAGTTGGCCCGCGGCGCCCGGGTCGTCGTCGTCGGTTCGCTGAACGTCGATGCGACGAGCTACGTCGAACGGTTTCCGGCCCCCGGCGAGACGGTGACGTCGCGCACGTTCCGCACCGCGGTCGGCGGCAAGGGCGCGAACCAGGCGGTCGCCGCGCACTTCGCCGGTGCCGAGGTCGACTTCGTCGCCCGGGTCGGTGACGACGCGAACGCCTCGCTCGCGCTCGGCGTGCTCGACGACCTCGGCCTCGCGACCGCGGGCATCGTTCAGGTGACGGATGCCCCGACCGGCGTCGCACAGATCACGGTCGCCGATTCGGGTGAGAACACGGTCATCGTCACGGGCGGGGCGAACCTCGCGCTCGGCCCCACGGCGCTCGACACCCAGCGCGAACGTCTCGCATCGGCGGCCCTCGTGCTGAGTCAGGGCGAACTCCCGATCGCGGCGATCGAGCGGCTCGCCGAGCTGTGCGCCGGGCTCGGTGTGCGCCTCGTCGTGAACCTCGCGCCGCCCGTCGCGGTCTCCGCCGCAGCGCTCGCGGTGTGCGATCCGCTCGTCGTCAACGAGCACGAGGCGCGGGCGATCGGCATCGGTGCGGATGTCCCGGCCGGCACCCCGCTCGACGAGTGGCGCTGGCACGCGGCATCCGCGGTCGGCTTGGTCGCGCGCTCGGTGGTCGTGACGCTCGGTGCGGCGGGTGCGGTCGGGGCATCTCCCGAGGGGGATTGGGCCGAGGCGGCCCCAGAGGTCGTCGCCGTCGACACGACGGGTGCCGGCGACTGCTTCACCGGAACGCTCGCGGCGTTCCTCGCCGAGGGGCGCAGCCTCGCCGAATCGATGCGCATCGCCGTCGTCGCCGGCGCGCTCGCCGTACAGTCGCGCGGCACGGTCGACTCCTACGCCTCCCGTGCGACGGTGCTCGCCGCCGCCGAACTCGACGACGAAGGAGCCCCGCTCGCATGACCCTGCCCGTGATCGTCGACTGCGACCCCGGACACGACGACGTCTTCGCCCTGTGGCTCGCCGCGGGGCATCCGGCCCTCGATCTTCGCGCCGTGACCACCGTGGGCGGCAACGTCGCCCTCGAGCACACGAGCTGCAACGCGCGCATCGCGCTGACCGTCGCCGGCGTCACCGGGGTGCCGGTCGCGGCGGGCGCCGAGGCGCCGCTCGTGCGCGAACTCGAGACCGCCGAGTGGATCCACGGCGAGAACGGGCTCGGCGGGCCCGAGCTGCCCGAGGCCACGGTGCCGCTCGACGCGCGCGGCGCGACCGAGCTCATCGCCGACACGCTGCTCGCCGCCGAGGAGCCGGTCGCGATCATCGCGACGGGGCCGCTCACGAACGTGGCGATCCTGCTGCGAGACCGCCCCGGGCTGGCGTCGCGCATCGCCCGGATCGTCTGGATGGGCGGCTCGACCGAGCGCGGCAACGCCACCCCGTACGCCGAGTTCAACGCCTGGGTCGACCCCGACGCGCTCGATCTCGTGGTGCGCAGCGGCGTCGACTTCACGATGGTCGGGCTGAACGTCACCCACCGGGCGCTCGTGACGCAGGCCGTGCGCGACCGCCTCTCGGCGACCGGGACCCGCACCGCCGCATTCGGCGAGGAGTTGTTCGAGTTCTTCTGCCGCACCAACGACGAGGTCTTCGGCATGCCGGAGGGCCCGCTGCACGACCCGGTCGCCGTCGCGGTGCTCGTCGCCCCCGAGGTCGTGACGCTCAGGCGCACCCGCCTCGACATCGAGTTGACGGGCACCGAGACGCTCGGTGCGACGAGCGTCGATTTCGACGGGATGCTCCGGCGCGAACCCAATGCGTACGTCGCCGTCGATCTCGACGTCGAGCGGTTCTGGCGCCTCGTCGAGACCGCCGTCGCGAATCTCGCCTGAGGTGGCGCACTGCCCGGGCCGGGCGACTCGCGGGGTAGCCTCGGGAGGGTGACTGCACCTGCCGGAGCCGCCCGCGACGAACTGGCCGAGCTCGCGCGAGACGCCGGGCTCTTCGCCGACTGGCCCGACGACGAACGCTTCGGCGACGTCGCGTTCCGCGATGCCGCTGTGCTGATCCTCTTCGGGGTGCTCGACGGGCTGCCGAGCGATCATGCGGCGCATGATCATGCGGTCTCCCGCGACCTCGACGTGCTGCTGCTCGCCCGTGCCGAGACCTTGCGGTCGCACGCCGGGCAGGTCGCCTTTCCGGGCGGGAGGGTCGATCCCGGTGATGGCGGTCCGGTCGACGCGGCGCTCCGCGAGGCGCGTGAGGAGACCGGGCTCGACACGACCGGGGTCGAGGTGCTCGGTGCGCTGCCGTCCATTCCGGTGCCGTACTCGGGTCACCTCGTGACGCCGGTGCTCGGGTGGTGGCGGGCGCCGTCGCCCGTCGGGGTGGTCGACGTCGCCGAGTCCTCGGCGGTGTTCCGCACACCGGTGGCCGACCTCGTCGACCCGGCGAACCGGGTCACGACGGTGGCCCGTCGAGCCGGGCAGGAGTGGCGCGGGCCGGGCTTTCTGCCGACGGTCGGCGGCCGGCAGCATCTCGTCTGGGGGTTCACCGGGCTCGTGCTCGACCGCATGCTCGACCGGCTCGGCTGGGCCGAGCCGTGGGACGGGGCCCACGAGTACGAGCTCATTCCCTGAACGTCGCCGTTCCTGCCCGCGATGTCGCGCAAACCGTCGTGATGCGGCTGCCGAAGCGACGATCTGGGCGACATCGCGGGCCGGGCCGGGGCGCCGGGGGCGCCGGGCCGCCGTCAGGCGCGCGAGCGGATGATCTCGGCGAGCCGTGCCACGGCCTCGTCGACAACCGCGTCCGAGAGGTTGCCGTAGCCGACGACGAGCGCCTCGGGGAGCGGTTGTGCACTCGTCGCGCGGTAGCGCGTGAGGTCCGAGACTGCGACACCGCGGCCCGCTGCCGCCGCCGCGACCTCGACGGCGCGCACCCCCGGCGGCATGGCGAGCACTGCGTGCATGCCCGCGGCGATGCCGGTGAGCTCGAGCTCGGGCAGCTCGCGCGAGAAGGCGGCGAGCAGTGCGGCGCGGCGCCGCTTGAACCGCCCGCGCGACGCACGCAGATGCCGTTCGAGATCGCCCGACTCGATGAACCGCGCGAGCGTCGCCTGCTCGAGCGTCGAGGGGCGCGCCCGTTCGCCGAGCCGTACCCGCTCGCGCAGCGGCGCGGGCGCGAGGGTCCAGCCGAGTCCGTACGCCGGGGCCAATGACTTCGAGAGCGAGCCGACGAGCACGACGTGCTCGGGCGCGAGGCTCTGCAGTGCGGCGATCGGGCGCCGGTCGTAGCGGAACTCGGCGTCGTAGTCGTCTTCGATGAGCACGCCGTCGACCTCGCGCACCCAGCGTACGATCGCGTCGCGTCGCGTCGGTGACAGCGCCGCGCCGAGCGGAAACTGGTGGGCGGGCGTGATGAGCGCAGCGCGCGAGCCAGTGCGGGCAGCGGCCGCGACGAGGCGATCGACATCGATGCCGTTGTGATCGACGGGCACCGGTACGGGTGTGAGCCCTGCCCCGGCCGCGATGTCGCGCAGGCGCGGCCAACTCGGGTCCTCCACGATGATCGATCGGTGCCCGACGGCGCGAAGTCCCGCGACGACCGCGGCCATGCCGTCGCTCGCACCGTGCATGATCACGACGTCGTCGGGTGCGGCGACGGCGCGACGTGAACGCGCGAGATAGTCGGCGACCGCGGTGCGGGCACTCGGATGCCCCAGACGATCGACGACCGAGAGCTCGGCATCGGGCAGCACCTCGAGCGTCTGCCGCACCGCGGCCGCCCATCGAGCGCGCGGCGCGTGCCGCAGGTCGGCGACGCCCGGCCCGAGGTCGTACGGCGGGCGTCGGTACTCGGAGCGCAGCCCGGATTCCTGTGCGGCGTCGGCAGGAGAACGGGCGCGATGGTCTGCTGCCGGCACGCGGGTGGCTGAGCCGACCGTCGCCTCGAGGAAGCCCTCGGCGACGAGCTGCCCGTAGGCCTCGGTGACCACCCACCGCGAGACGCCGAGCGTCTCGGCGAGGCCGCGGCTCGGCGGCAGCGCCGCCCCGGCGGAGGCTCGCCCGCTCGTGACGGCGTCGCGGATGGCGCGCTCGAGCCGATCGCGCAGCGGCTCGGGCCCCGAGCCGAGGTCGAGGAGGGTCTCCCAGGCGAGGGAGGGGCCCGGCGCGGGGCGGGAGCGAGGCATCCGGTCGTCCCTCGATTGGTCTGGTGAACGGTGTCCTGATTGGAGTGTATGCCCGAACCGATCGATTCCTACGCTGGACGACGTCACCCACACCAACGGAGGAACATCCCATGCGATACCGCACGATCGGCAACGGCCGCACGAGCCTCGACGTCTCGACGATCTGCCTCGGCACCATGCAGATGGGCACCAAGATCGACGAGGAGACCTCGTTCGCGATCCTCGACCGCTTCGTCGAGGCCGGCGGCACGTTCATCGACACCGCCAACAACTACAGCTTCTGGGACGGCGGCCACGGCCGCGACAGCGAAGACCTCCTCGGCCGCTGGCTGCGCTCGCGCGGTGTGCGCGACCGGCTGCGCATCGCAACGAAGCTCGGCGCCGCCAAGGCCGACCCGGCACTGCCGCTCTCGAACACGCCGCCGACGAACTTCCAGGGGCTCGGCGCGGTGACCATCGACCGCGAGGCCCGCGAGAGCGCGAAGCACCTCGGGGTCGACCACCTCGACGTCGTCTACGGGCACGTCGACGACCTCGAGACCCCGCTCGCCGAGACCGTCGGCGCCTTCGGCGCCCTTCAGGACGAGGGGCTCATCGGCGTCGCCGGCATCTCGAACGTCGCCCTCTGGCGCGTCGTCGAGGCCCGCGAGGAGGCGATCCGCCAGGGCATCGCGCCCTACGGGCTCGTGCAGCAGCAGTACAGCTACGTCTACCCCGCGCCGAAGCTCGACCGGCAGAACTTCGTGACGCCCGAACTGCTCTCGTACGCGGCATCCACCGGGGTCGACGGCCGACCGCCGCTCGCGGTGACCGCCTACTCGCCGCTGCACCAGGGCGCGTTCACCCGCAGCGACAAGACCCTGTGGGGCGGCGTGAACCACCCCACCACGCACTCGCGCATCGCGCTGCTGCGCGAGGTCGCCCGCGACCTCGGCGCGACGCCGAACCAGGTCGCGCTCGCGTGGCTGCTCGGCCGCGAGGTGCCCGTGATCCCGGTGGCCGGGCCGTCGAGCGTCGCCCAGCTCGAGGAGGTGCTCGGCGCCGCCGAGCTCGATCTCGCCCCCGAGGTGCGGGCGCGGCTCGACGCCGACCCCGAGGAGGCGCCGCTCGCGGCGTAGACGCGCGATGAAGAGGTCGGGCGGGCGGGCTCGCCCTACTCGACCTCTTCTTCGGCGCTGTCGTCGTCGAGCTCGTCATCGGTGTCGGCGACGCTCAGCACCTCGATCTCGAGGCCTTCGTCGAGCTGCGCGTAGATCACGAGGCCCGCGTACTGCGTCGGCGCCTCGTAGACGAGCACGAGGGTCGCGTCGCTCGACACGATCGCGCCCTGCAGCTCAAGCTCGTCGGCGAGCTCGGTGTAGTCGTCGTCGCTCGCCTCGTCGTCGCCCTCGAACTCCGAGTCGACGAGCTCGCGCACGATCTCGGCCTCGAGGCGGTCGAGCGGCTCGGCCGTGAGCGGGGTGAGCGCGCGCTGCGCGGTGGCGAGCATCTCGGTGGTCTCGAGCGCTTCGCCGTCGTCGAGGGCGAACAGCACGGCGACCTGCCGGTCGCCCGGCAGCGAGACGACGGCGCTGAGTTCGCCGTCGTCGTCGAGGTCGATGTCGGTGAGTTCGATCATGGTGCCAACCCTTTCAGAGTCGCGACGTGCGGGCGGCGGTCGTGGTCAGAGCTCGGTCTCGGCGGGCTCGCCGACGAGATCGGCGACGCCCGACAGGATCTCGTCGGGCCGGAACGGGTACTTCTCGATCTCGGCCTGGTCGCTGATGCCCGTCATCACGAGGATCGTGTGCAGCCCCGCCTCGATGCCCGCGACGATGTCGGTGTCCATGCGGTCGCCGATCATCGCGGTGTTCTCGGAGTGGGCGCCGATCTTGTTCAGCGCCGAGCGGAACATCATCGGGTTCGGCTTGCCGACCACATACGGCTCCATGCCGGTCGCCTTCGTGATGAGCGCCGCGATCGCCCCGGTCGCGGGCAGCGGACCGTCGGCGCTCGGCCCCGTGGCATCGGGGTTCGTGACGATGAACCGAGCGCCGGCGCCGATCAACCTGATCGCCTTGGTGATCGCCTCGAACGAGTAGTTTCGCGTCTCGCCGACGACGACGTAGTCGGGGTTCGTCTCGGTCATGATGAAGCCGGCCTCGTGCAGCGCCGTGGTGATGCCGGCCTCGCCGATCACGAACGCCGATCCGCCGGGCAGCTGCGACTTGAGGAAGTCGGCAGTCGCGAGCGCCGAGGTCCAGATGCGGTCCTCGGGCACGTTGAGGCCGCTCGCGCGGAGCCGCGCCGAGAGGTCGCGTGCGGTGAAGATCGAGTTGTTCGTGAGCACGAGGTACGGGGTACCCGCGTTCTCCCACTGCGCCAGCAGCTCGGCGGCGCCCGGCAGGGGGTGGTTCTCGTGCACGAGCACGCCGTCCATATCGGTCAGCCAGCACTCGACTTCGTCACG
This sequence comes from Agromyces italicus DSM 16388, assembly GCF_000421545.1. Lineage (GTDB taxonomy): Bacteria > Actinomycetota > Actinomycetes > Actinomycetales > Microbacteriaceae > Agromyces > Agromyces italicus. Next base: position 401,411 of record NZ_ATXF01000005.1, on the reverse strand, counting down.
TCGTCCCATGGGTCAAGCCTAGAGCGCGGGCGTCACCCGCCGATGACGGCGAAGTGACGATCGGATGCCGCGGGGCGGGCGTTACCCGACCGCCGGGGGCGCTACCCGACCGACGGTTCGCCCAGCGCTGCGATCACGTCGGCGACGAGCTGCACCTCGCTCGGCTCGTCGTCGGCCTCCGGCGTGAAGCCCATGCGCACGACCACGAGGTCCTCCGACGGCACGACGATGACCTTCTGGCCGTCGTGGCCCGAGGCGTAGAAGGTGTCCTCGGGCAGTTCGGGCCAGCGCAGGCTGCCGTCGGCGAGCACGTTGACGCGCCAGCCCATGCCGTAGCCGGGGTCGTCGGTCGACTCGACCGGCGCCACCTCGAGTGACCGCGCCATCCAGTCGGCGGGCAGCAGCTGCTCACCGTTCCACTCGCCGTTCTGCAGGGCGAACTGGCCGATCGCGGCCCAGTCGCGCGGAGTCGCCCAGAGGTACGAGGAGCACACCGGCGTGCCGGCCGCGTCGGGCTCGAACGTCGCCGACGAGAGGCCGAGCGCGCCGAGCAGCGTCTGCCGCGGCAGGTCGGCGCCGAGACCGGTGCGCTCGGCCAGGATCGAGCAGAGCAGCGTCGTCGAGCCGCTCGAATACTCCTGCACCGTGCCGGGCGCGCTCTCGAGCGGAAGGCCCGCGACGTACCCGGCCATGTCGCCCTCGTTGTAGAGCATCTGCGTGATCGGGGTGCCGAGGTCGTAGGTCTCGTCCCATTCGAGGCCGCTCGTCATGCGCAGCAGCTGCTCGACGGTGATGTCGGCGCGCTCGTCGCTCCACTCGGGGCGGAGGCCGGCGTCGTCGAGCGCGAGCTCGCCCTGCTGCGCGAGCATGCCCGTGATGAGGCTCGTCGCGCTCTTCGACATCGACCAGCCGAGCTGCGGGGTCTCGGCGTCGAAGCCGTGGGCGTAGCGCTCGGCGACGAGCTCGCCGCCCTTGGCGACGACCACGCCGCGGGTGCCGAGCGCTGCGGCATCGGCTTCGGAGAGCTCGTCGCCGAACGCGGCCGCGAGTGCGGCAGTGAGTTCGTCGGACGGCGCCGGCGCCGCGGCATCCGTGAAGGGGTTGCCCTCGGCGGTGACCGCCGACGCCTCGCCGAGCTCGGGGCGGTCGCCCGCGAGCGTGCAGCCGAAGCCCGGCGTGTACCAGGCCTTCTGAGCGGCCAGCGCCCCGAGCAGCGAACCGGTGGTGACGCCCGCGTCGCGATCGACGTCGACCTGGAGGTACGGCACGAGCGGGTTCGACGGCAGATCGCTCTCGGGGCCTTCGCGGTGCGCGACCTCGGTCACGGCGCAGGCGTTGTGCGCCGCGTAGCCGGTGCCGGTGCGCAGCATCGGCCGCTGCCACCAGTAGACGGCGACGGCACCCGCCACGAGAACCAGCACGATGACGAGGAGGACGACCAGTGTCCTGCGGAGAATGCGCACCGCGGGATGTTAGCAGCAGGGCGGCCGCTCGCCGTCATCGCTTGAGGATTCCACAGCCCAGAGGGCCGGGGCGAGGGCCGCAATAGTATGGCGCGATGGGGAAGAAGAAGGTGCCGACCAGCGAGTGGTTGCCGCCTGACAGCGCGCTCTGGCGCACTGCCACATCGTGCACGACATCTCGAACCGCCGCGTTCCCGAATATCGGGTTCCGACGCTCTTCCCGGTGGCGCCGAACGAGGTCGCTTTCATCGGGGCACCGGTGGCGACGGCACCTGGCTGCCGTCGGGCTGGGCCGAATGGTCGGAGGCGCAGGGCTACCCGGCCCATCTCCGCACGGGCGCCGCGCTGCCCGGCAGCCAGCCCGAGTCCCGCGTCGCGTCAGTCGCGCACCGCGGCCACGGCCTCGAGCTCGACGAGCTGATGCTCGTAGCCGAGCACGGTGACGCCAAGCAGCGTGCTCGGAACGTCGTGCTCGCCGAACGCGTCATGCACGACGTTCCACGCCGTGCCGAGGTCGGCGCGGTAGGCGGAGGCGACGAGCACGCGCGTGCTGATGACGTCAGTCAGGGCGGCGCCTGCGTCGGCGAGCGCGATACGCAGGTTCTCGACGCACTTCGCGGCCTGCTCTGCGATGTCGCCGACCCCGGCGGTGGTGCCATCGGGGTTCAGCGGGCAGGCGCCGGCGAGGAACACGAGCCGCGCGTCGGTGGGCGCCGTCGCCGCGTACGCATACGGGGCTCCGGCGAAGAGCGAGTCGGAGCGGATGAGGGTGACGGCGGTCGTCATGAGCAGCGTTCCTTCAAGATTCGTGCGGAGGGAGGAGGGACCAATGGCGTTAGGGCCCGAATGCGGTGATCGGGATCACCTGGACGCCGTCGGGGCGTCGGTAGGCGTACCCGGTGCTCGTGATCACGCCGAGCACGGACGGTGCGCCGTGCCGTTCGGCGTCGATCGTCGACGCGAAGCGTTTCAGATTCGCCGCAGCCGTGTCGATCGCGGTCGGGTTCAGTTTGACCTCGAACGCGCCCCAGCGACCGTCGTTCAGCGTGACGACCGCGTCGACCTCGTTGCCGTTCGAGTCGCGCCATGACGAAATCACGCCGCCGATCGGCTGCGCGTAGACGCGGAGGTCGCGCAGTGCAAGCGACTCGAAATGGAAGCCGGCCGCGTTCAGGTCGCGGAGGAGATCGCGGCTCCCGATGCCGAGGGCGGCGGCGGCGATCGAAGGGTCGACGAAGTAGCGGACCGGTGCCACCCGCAGCCGGGCGCGCGAGCGCATGTGCGGTTGCCACGCTTCGGAATCGTCGGTCAAACCGAGCCGCTCGAGTGCCTCGAGGTACCTGAGCAGGGTTTCGTGTGCGATCGGGCCGGCCTCCCCGCCGACGTCTGCCGCGAGCTCACTCAGTTTCACCGCTTGGCCGGTCGAACGACCGAGTGCGGTGAGGAGGCGACGCAGATTTCGCGGGTCACGTCGCGAACCCAGCAGGGGAATATCGACATCGACGATCTGAGTCAGGTAGTCCGTGAGGTAATCGCGAGCATCGGCCTCGGTCGCGTCCAACAGCGCCGGCCAGCCGCCGACGATGATGCGTTCCATGAGCACGGGCACGTCGGTATCCACTCCGCCTGCGCTCGGTGCTGCTTCGTCGAAGAGATCGGTCAGTGAGATCCGTCCGCTCGAGTGCCCGGACTCGTAGAGGCTCATCGGACGCATGCGGACGACGCCGATGCGGCCGGCGCCGGAATGTCGATCACTCGACGGCCTCGGAGTGGAGGATCCCGTCAGTAGGACGAGACCCTTCGCTTGCCGATCATCGACTTCACGTCGCACCCGGTTCCAGATCGCCGGCTCCAACTGCCACTCGTCGAAGAGGATCGGTGTCGGGTTCTCGAAGAGCGTCTGCGGTGCGACGGAGACCGCGGCGCGGGCGTCGGGATCCTCATCGAATCGGATGATCGTTCGTGCGAGTCGCGAGGCCGTGGCGGTCTTGCCGCATGCACGCGGACCCTCGACGAGCATGGCTCCGATGCTCCGCATACGACGCGCGAGAACTGCATCGAGGATCCGGGGACGATAGGCGACCATAGGGGCAGCCTACCGGCACTTGAACTTTTGCATACAACCCATCTGCGCTTTTGCATCCAACTCGTATGTATTCATGCATACCGAACGTCTGCATGCGATTGATCCGCACTTCTGCATGCGGCTGCCTCGGTCGACGGGCGCCGCCGCTGCCCGGCAGCTAGCCGGAGTCCCGCGTCGCCTCAGTCGCGTACTGCGGCCGGTCCAACGCGAGCGCGAGCTCGTACGCCTTCCCGGCCCACTCGACCCCGTAGCGCGGTGGTTCGGGCCGGGCGACGGAGTCCCTCGACGAGGAGGCGGGCGCCGTCGCCGTCCGCGCGGAGGAAACCACGGCGAGGGCGCCGCACCGGTGCGGTCAACCGCCGGAGCACCGACCCAGGTCGGCGACGGGCCCACGCGGGGCGCGGCCGGATCACCACGACCGGCACCTCGCCGCCCGTCATGGGGAGTCCTCTGACGAGGTACCTCGCACGCCGGCGACGTCCGCGCCCGTCCGCGCCCGCGAACTCGAGCGCCAGTCCCGCGGCGAACCCGCCCGTCGTGTCGCCCACGTCGAGGCGACCGTGCCCTGGCTGGTGGCGTAGGCCCTGACCGGGCGGCCGTGGACGACCGCCGAGGCTGTCCAGCCCTTCGGCGTCTGCACCCGGCGGTGGTTGCGCCCCCAGAGGAACGCGTCGTGGGCGCCGAGGTCCCAGACGCCGCCGTGCAGAGGTCCGCCCATGCGCGCGGCGCGGACGTAGATGTCGGTCGAGGCCAGGATCTCGAGACGGCTCTCACCGGGGCCGTCGCGGTCGTCGTGGAACGTCGCGTCGGGTGAACCGTCGTCGATCAGGAGGACCTCGAGTTCGCCGGGCGGCAGCGACTGCACGTCGAGCGATGCGACGGCGTCGTCGAGCTGCGGCCCCGAGCGGTACGTGGGGACGATGACCGTGCCTTGGGTGGGGACGAGGTCGCACCCGCCTCGTGCCGAGATTCGTCACGCCGTTCCATCGTCAGCCGGTCACCCAGATCTCCGCGGCTGCCTCGGCCGCCAGTTCGATCGGGGATGCCTCGACCCGCGCCGCGCTCGAAGCGCCGTCGCCGACCGGCGTCACCCTGACGTGCACGTGTTCGCCGGAGGCATCCGGGGTCTCGACCGTCACGACCACGCCGGGGGCGACCCCCGCCGCGGCGAGCGCGCGCAGCACCTCGGGGTCGCGGTCGCTGATGCGCAGCACCCGGCCCGTGTGGCCGGCGGGCGCGCCGTCGAGCCGCAGGAACGACTCGACCGCGATCGACCCGTCGGCCGCGGGGATCGCGTCCCCGTGGGGATCACGCGAAGGACGACCGAGGCGGGCGTCGATCGTCTCGAGGAGCCGGTCGCTGAGGCCGTGCTCGAGCACTTCGGCCTCGTCGTGCACCTCGTCCCAGCCGTAGCCCATCTCGCGCACGAGCCAGGTCTCGATGAGCCGGTGCCTGCGCACGACCGCGAGGGCGCGTTCGCGACCCGCGTCGGTGAGTCGCAGCGGACCGTACGGGACGTGGGCGATGAGCCCCTGCGCGGCCATCTTCTTCACCATCTCGGTGACGCTCGACGGGGCGACGCCGAGTTTGTCGGCGAGCACCTTCGGCGTGATGGGGTCGGGCTGCCACTCGGTGTGCGCGTACACCGTCTTGAGGTAGTCCTCGAGCGCGGGATTCTTGCTGGCAGGCATCGCGCCCAGCCTAGCCGCGCCCGCCCCGTCTCCCCTCGCCCGCCTCCCTCCAAGTCGTGATGTCGCGCAAGTGGTCGGTACTCGCGACGGATGGCGACCGTTTGCGCGACATCACGCGCGGGCCGGGCGGGGTTAGGCCCCGGTGAACACCAGCCAGAGCAGCACGCCGTTCAGCGCGATGAGGAACACCGACGCCGCCACCCCCGCCGTTGTCGTCGCCCAGTGGTTGCGCCAGCGCCCGAGCACGCCGGCCTTCGCCGTCAGTGCGACGAGCGGCACGAGTGCGAAGGGGATTCCGAACGACAGCACCACCTGGCTGAGCACGAGCGAGAGCGTGGGGTCGAACCCGAGCCAGAGGATGACGAGCGCGGGCACGAGCGTGACGAGCCGGCGCAGGATGAGCGGCACGCGGACGTGGAGCAGGCCGTACATGATCTCGGCGCCGGCGTACGCGCCGACCGAGGTCGAGGCGAGCCCCGAGGCGAGCAGGCCCACCGCGAAAAGGGTCGCGATCACCGGGCCGAGCGCGGTGCCGAGCGCGGCGTAGGCGCCCTCGAGGCTGTCGGTGCCCTCGACGCCCGCGAGGTTCACGGCGGCGAGCAGCAGGATGCAGAGGTTCACCGTGCCGGCGATCGCCATCGCGATCGACACGTCCCAGCGGGTGGCGCGAACGAGCACGTCGGTCGGCACGGCGGTCGCGGTGCCGGGTGCGAGTTCGGGTGCCGCGTCGGTGCCGCGACGGATGCCGAAGCCGTGCCAGGCGGCCGGTCGTGCAGTGCGGGCGTCGCCGAGCGGCGCGGCCGCACGCCCCGCCTGCTCGCCGCGTCGCGTTGCGAAGCGGTCGCGCGAGAGCGCCGAGTGCGCGTAGATCGCGTGCGGCATGATCGTCGCCCCGAGAATGGATGCCGCGAGCAGCACCGAGTTCGTGTCGGCGAAGCGCGGCACGAGCCCGCCGAGGAGCCCCGCCGGGTCGGGAGGTGCGACGAACACGCCGACGGTGAAGCCGATCGCGATGATCGCGAGGAGGCCCATGATGACGAACTCGAAGGTGCGCGGCCCGCGCCGCGACTGCAGCACGAGCAGCACGATCGACACGGTCCCGGTGATGAGGCCGCCCCAGATGAGCGGCACCCCGAACAGGAGGTTGAGGGCGACGGCACCGCCGATGACCTCGGCCAGGTCGGTCGCCATGGCGACGAGTTCGGCCTGGAGCCAGTAGGCGCGACGGCCCCAGCGGTTGCGGATGCGCCCGCCGAGCACCTCGGGGAGGCTGCGGCCGGTGACGATGCCGAGCTTCGCCGACAGGTACTGGATGAGCCATGCCAGCACGTTGCCGAGCACGACGACCCAGACGAGCAGGTACCCGTACTGGGCGCCCGCGGTCATGTTGCTCGCGACGTTGCCGGGGTCGAGGTAGGCGACGCCGGCGACGAGGGCGGGGCCGATCAGCCAGGCGACGCGGGGCACGGAGGCGTCGCGCGGGCGCCGCCCGTCGGCCGCGGGGGGCGACCCGTCGGGTGCGGCGGTGTCGGGGGCGTCGGTCTCGTCGTCGAGCGTTTTCGGCATACCGAAACCCTAGCAATATTTCGGCATACCGAAACATGCTCGGCGGGCTCGGTGCGGGTAGCGTTGCGGAGGTGAGTGACGAGGTCGGCCCCGAGGCATCCGAACCCGAGGCGACCCTGCCGCAGCACGGTGTCGGACCGTGGCCGGGCGGAGAGGCCGAGTGGCCCGGCGACCCCCGCTTCGACCCCGAGCTGCTCGCCGCAGGCGACACCCGCAACGTCATCGACCGCTACCGGTACTGGCGCATGGAGGCGATCGTCGCCGATCTCGACGAGCGCCGGCACGGATTCCACGTCGCGATCGAGAACTGGCAGCACGACATGAACATCGGTTCGATCGTGCGCAGCGCCAACGCGTTCGCCGCCGACACGGTGCACATCATCGGGCGGCGCCGCTGGAACAAGCGCGGCGCGATGGTCACCGACCGCTACCAGCACGTGCAGTACCACGAGGATGTCGCGGGGTTCGCCCGCTGGGCGCACGAGGCATCCCTGCCCGTGATCGCCCTCGACAACCTCGAGGGCGCGGTGCCCATCGAGGCGTTCGCGTGGCCTGAGCGCTGCGTGCTGCTCTTCGGGCAGGAGGGGCCGGGGCTCTCGCCCGAGGCCGCCGAGGCCGCCGACGCCCTCGTCGAGATCACCCAGTACGGCTCGACGCGCTCGCTCAACGCGAGCGCCGCCGCGGCGATCGCGATGCACTCGTGGATCCTCAGCCACGCGGCCACCCCGTCGGTCGAGTAGCCACGAAGGAGCATATCGAGACCACCGGCCGGTAGCGTGGCCGTCATGGCCGAAGCCCACGGACGGGGGATTCCCGTCACCACCGCAGCCGAACTCGAAGCGATCGTCGGCGCGCCGCTGCCGACCGCCGCGAACAAGACGCGCGACCGCCTGCACGAGGTCGACCTCGCGTGGCTCGCCGCTTCTCCGCTCGCCTTCGTCGCGACGAGCGACGAGGAGGGCAACCTCGACGTCTCGCCGAAGGGCGACCCCGCCGGCTTCGCCGTCGTGCTCGACGACCGCACGATCGCCGTGCCCGAGCGCACGGGCAACCGCAGGGTCGACGGGTTCCGCAACCTGCTGCGCAACCCGCACGTCGGCCTGATCTTCGTGATCCCGGGTCGCGGCGACACGCTGCGGATCAACGGCCGGGCGACGATCGTGCGCGACGCCCCGTTCCTCGACGACCGGGTGGTGCGCGGCAACCGGCCGCCGCTCGCGATCGTGGTCGACATCGACGAGGTCTTCTTCCACTGCTCGAAGGCGTTCCTGCGTTCGCAGGCCTGGCTGCCCGAGTCGTGGGCTCCCGACGCCGCACCGCGGCGCGCCGTCATCTCGAAGGCCGTCGAGCGGCAGGGCGACTCGCTCGACGAGCTCGACGCGTACTACGGCCCGAGCTACGCCGAACGCATCTACGGTTGACGTCATGGCCGTCATCGACAACGCGATCTACGTCGGCGGCAGGCGCGCCGCTTCGCCCGTCGCGCTCGCCGACACCTTCGACGCCCTCAGGCAGCACGGCGGTTTCGCCTGGATCGGCCTCTACCGCCCCGATGCCGCCGAGCTCGGAGTCGTCGCCGAGGAGTTCGGTCTGCACGAGCTCGCCGTCGAAGACGCGCTCGTCGGTCACCAGCGCGCCAAGCTCGAGCGCTACGGCGACACCCGCTTCGTGGTGCTGCGGCCCGCCCGCTACCTCGACGACGAGGAGCGGGTCGAGTTCGGCGAGGTGCACCTCTTCGTGGGCGGGGACTTCGTGGTCGCGATCCGCCACGCCGAGAGGCCCGACCTCGGGCGGGTTCGCGCACGGCTCGAGCAGGAGCCCGAGCTCCTCGCACGCGGCCCGGTCGGCGTGCTCTACGCCGTCGTCGACCAGATCGTCGACGAGTACGCGCCCGTCGTCGCCGGGCTCGAGAACGACATCGACGAGATCGAGGAGCAGCTCTTCAGCGGCGACACCGCGGTCGCGAAGCGCATCTACGACCTCTCGGGCGAGGTCACGGAGTTCCAGCGCGGGGTGAAGCCGCTGCGCGAGATGATCGCGACGATCCGCGACGAACTGCACGACGACCAGGGCGAACCCGAGCTCGAGCTCCGCCGCGGTTTCCGCGACGTGCTCGACCATGTCATCCGCATCACCGAGCGCGTCGACGAGTACCGGCAGACCCTGCAGAATGCGCTGGGCGTCCACGCGACGCTCGTGGCACAGCGGCAGAACGAGGCGAGCATCGCGCAGAGCGAGCAGACGAAGAAGATCTCCAGCTGGGCGGCGATCTTCTTCGCCCCGTCGCTCGTCGCCGGCATCTACGGCATGAACTTCGACCACATGCCCGAGCTGCACTGGGCGTTCGGCTATCCCTTCGCGATCCTGCTCATGCTCGTCTCGGGCTTCGTGCTCTACCGGATCTTCAAGTCCAGGCACTGGTTGTGATCGGACTCTTCCCGAGGCATCCGATCGCGGTTAGCGTTGGGTCATGACCGAGATCACCGACGATCTGCCCGCCCGTCTGCTGCATGAAGAGCACGCCGGGTGGCGTGCGATCGTCGAGGGCCGCGGGGGCGAGCACTACCAGCGTGCGATGACCCGCGATGCGCTCATGGTCGTCGAGGGCGCGGTGCTCGGCCGCGACGAGATCCTCGCGGCGTTCCGCTCGACGCCCCCATGGGACGGATACGAGCTGCACGAGCCCGCCGTCATCCGGCTCGGCGACCGCGCCGGTGTGGTCGTCTACCGGGCGGTCGCACGACGCGGCGACGACACGGTGAATCTCCGCATGTCGACGACGTACCTCTACGACGACGGCGCCTGGCACGTCGCGGCGCACCAGCAGACGCCCGCCTGAGTCGTCCCCTGTTTCGGGGTCGTCGCTCGCGTCCGCGCCGCCGATTCATCAGGATGCCGCGTGGGCGCTGTACCCCGTTCTCGGGATTGCCGCTCGCGGCCGGGCGGAGTTGGCTTGGCGTCGAATCGAGTCAGAGGGGAGACTCCGTCATGTCAACCGCACTTTCGCGCCGGCTCGTCGCCGGCGCAGCCGCCCTGCCATTCCTCGCCGTGAGCGTGCTCGGCGCCGGCGTCGCGGCGAACGCGAGCGCGCCCGTCGGCGGTGACCACCGCGTGCCGTACTGCCACGCCACGCACAGCGTCAAGAATCCGTTCGTCTACATCGAGACCGACAAGCTCGCCGTCGTCAAGGCGCACGCGAAGCATCAGGACGAGGAGGACGTGTACCCGGGGTTCTGGTACGACGACCACGGCACGCCCACCTGGTTCGAGGGCCGCGGCGACCCCGACTTCGCCGAGAACGGCTGCGTCGAGGACGAACGCCCGCCGCAGTGAGACGACGACGGCCGGCCGGGATGACCCGGCCGGCCGTCGTGCGGTCCGGGGTGCTGCTCAGGCGGTGCTGCTCAGTCAGTGCCGAGGTCGAACGCCGCGGCCTCGTTCGCCGCGTCGGTCGCGGCTTCGAGGTCGCTCTCGGTCGGGCCCGCGAGGATCTCGGCGGCGGCCCCGCCCGCAGCGAGGTCGCCGACGAGGGCCGCCGTGGCACCGCCCACGAGGTTGAGGTGGGCGTACTGCTCGAGACGTGCACGCGAGTCGGCGATGTCGAGGTTGCGCATCGTGAGTTGCCCGATGCGGTCTTCGGGGCCGAACGCCTGGTCGCCGACGCGCTCCATCGAGAGCTTCTCGGCCTGGTAGCTGAGCGCCGGGCCCGTCGTGTTCATGATCGTGTAGTCGTCGCCGCGGCGGAGGCGCACGGTGACCTCGCCGGTGACGGCCGAGGCGACCCATCGCACGATCGACTCGCGCAGCATGAGCGACTGGGGGTCGAGCCAGCGGCCCTCGTACATGAGGCGGCCGAGGCGGCGACCCTCGTTGTGGTAGTTCGCGATCGTGTCTTCGTTGTGGATCGCGTTGACGAGGCGCTCGTAGGCCAGATGAAGCAGGGCCATGCCCGGCGCCTCGTAGATGCCGCGCGACTTCGCCTCGATGATGCGGTTCTCGATCTGGTCGCTCATGCCGAGCCCGTGACGGCCGCCGATGGCGTTCGCCTCGAGCACGAGGGCGACGGCGTCGTCGAAGTGCTCGCCGTTGAGCGCGACCGGGCGGCCCTGCTCGAACGTGACGGTGACGTCTTCGGTCGCGATCTCGACCGACTCGTCCCAGAACTTGACGCCCATGATCGGCTCGACCGTGGTGATCCCTTCAGAGAGCTCTTCGAGCACCTTGGCCTCGTGCGTCGCGCCCCAGATGTTCGCGTCGGTCGAGTACGCCTTCTCGGCGGAGGCGCGGTACGGCAGGTCGCGCTGCTGCAGCCACTCGCTCATCTCGGCGCGGCCGCCGAGTTCGGTGACGAAGTCGGCGTCGAGCCACGGCTTGTAGATGCGCAGGCGCGGGTTGGCCATCAGGCCGTAGCGGTAGAACCGCTCGATGTCGTTGCCCTTGTAGGTCGAACCGTCGCCCCAGATGTCGACGCCGTCTTCGAGCATGGCGCGCACGAGCAGCGTGCCCGTGACCGCGCGGCCGAGCGGGGTCGTGTTGAAGTAGGCCTTGCCGCCTGAGCGGATGTGGAACGCGCCGCACTGCAGGGCCACGAGGCCCTCTTCGACGAGCGCAGCACGGCAGTCGACGAGTCGCGAGATCTCGGCGCCGTACTCGATGGCCCGGCCGGGAACCGCCTCGACGTCGGGCTCGTCGGGCTGGCCGAGGTCGGCCGTGTACGTGCAGGGCACGGCGCCCTTCTCACGCATCCACGCGACCGCGACCGAGGTGTCGAGGCCGCCGGAGAAGGCGATGCCGACGCGTTCGCCGACGGGGAGGCTGGAGAGGACTTTCGACATGCCCTCCAGCCTACTTGGCGCGTGGGTTTCGAGACGCTCGCTGCGCTCGCCCCTCAACCCGCGAAAGGGCCCACGATAAGGTGGAGTGTGACTCCAGAAGAATCAGCCCCCGGGCCCGAGGCGTCGCTCGCCGACGAACCCGAGGTTCGCCAGGCGCTGGCCGAGGCCGATCGGGCGTCCGTCGCGGCGGTCGTCGCGGAGCATCCGTCGTCGCCCCTCGCCTGGACCGAACTCGCCGACCTCGCCGACTCCGAAGGCCGCGCCATCGAGGCCTACGCGTTCGCGGCCGTCGCCGCCGAGCTCGCCCGCGAGCAGCTGAGCGCGTCGGGCTGGCGGCCGGGCAGTGCGGTCCCCTGGGCCGACGAGCCCAACCGCGCATACCTCCGTGCCCTCGACACGCAGCGCCGTGCCGCCGCCGGTCTCGGGCTCGACGAGCGCGCCGGGCGCCTCGCCGACGAGCTCGCCGACGCCGATGCCGAGGCGCCCGCACGCATCGCGAGCGAGTTCACGCCGACGCAGCTGATGCCGATCGTCTCGGCGGCCGCACTGTTCGCGCCGACGGCCGAGGCCGCACCGCCCCCCGCAGACCCGATCGAAGAACCCGCCGTGTCAGCCACGGCAGGAGAGGACTGACATGCCCGCCGCCGTACTCATCGGTGCACAGTGGGGCGACGAGGGCAAGGGCAAGGCGACCGACCTGCTCGGCTCGCGCCTCGACTACGTCGTCAAGTTCAACGGCGGCAACAACGCGGGTCACACCGTCGTCGTCGGCGACGAGAAGTACGCGCTGCACCTGCTGCCGTCCGGCATCCTGACGCCGGGCGTCACGCCGGTCATCGCGAACGGGGTCGTCGTCGACATCGAGGTGCTCTTCGAAGAGCTCGAGGGGCTCGAGGCCCGCGGGGTGGATGTCTCGAAGCTCAAAGTCTCGGCCAACGCCCACCTCATCACGCAGTACCACCGCACCCTCGACAAGGTGACCGAGCGCTTCCTCGGCAAGCGTCAGATCGGCACGACCGGGCGCGGTATCGGGCCGTCGTACGCCGACAAGATCAACCGTGTCGGCATCCGCATGCAAGACCTCTTCGACGAGAACATCCTGCGGCAGAAGGTCGAGGGCGCCCTCGACCAGAAGAACCACCTGCTCGTGAAGGTCTACAACCGTCGCGCCATCGGCGTCGACGAGGTCGTCGACGAACTGCTGTCGTACGTCGACCGGCTGCGCCCGATGGTCACCGACACCGCGCTGCTGCTGCACGAGGCGCTCGAGCGCGACGAGACCGTGCTCTTCGAGGGCGGCCAGGCCACGATGCTCGACGTCGACCACGGCACCTACCCGTTCGTGACCTCGTCGAACGCGACGTCGGGCGGCGCCGTCACGGGGTCGGGCATCGCGCCGAACAAGATCGACCGGGTCATCGCGGTGGTCAAGGCGTACACGACGCGGGTCGGCGCCGGTCCCTTCCCGACCGAGCTGTTCGACGAGTGGGGTGACTTCCTCACCGAGCAGGGGCACGAGTTCGGCACCACTACGGGGCGCAAGCGTCGCACCGGCTGGTACGACGCCCCGATCGCCCGCTACGCGGCCCGCATCAACGGCGTCACCGACTTCGTGCTCACCAAGCTCGACGTGCTCACCGGCATCGAGAAGATCCCGGTCGCGGTGGCGTACGACGTCGACGGTCGGCGCTTCGACGAGATCCCCGTTTCGCAGAGCGACTTCCACCATGCGAAGCCGATCTACGAGGAGTTCCCCGGCTGGACGGAGGACATCTCGGGTGCCCGGTCGTTCGACGAGCTGCCCGCGAACGCGCAGTCCTACGTGCGCGCGCTCGAGGCGATGAGCGGGTCGCGCATCTCGGCGATCGGGGTCGGCCCGGGGCGCGACGAGATCGTGCAGTTGCACGACCTGCTCGGCTGAGTCGCCTGCGGGCTTCCGCCGCGAGCCCTCTTTCGAAAGCGCTGCCGACCCCGCTAGTCTCGGTTTCGGGTGCGTTCCCTGCGCGCACCTGAGACGGTCGGAGAGGCCGTCGGGGTAGGGGGAGTAGATGTCGCTGGTTCGTCGCACACTCGCTGGAGTCGCCGCGGTATTGATGGCGGTCGGGTTGGCGGCACCAGCCGCGGCGCCCGCCTTCGCGGCCGAAGACGATGCCGTCTTCATCCTCGAGAAGTCGGTCGACCCGAACACCTCGCCGTACGACCCCGGCGAACAGTTCAGCTACACGATCGAACTCACCTGCAACAGCAACCTCGTCGACACCTGCATCAACGCCGAACTCGCCGACACGCTGCCCGAGCCACTGATCTTCGACCCGAGCGTCGACCCCGCGGTCTCGGTCTCGGGCGGCGGCGACTCGACGGTCGCGATCGACGGCACGAGCTTCACCGTCGACTTCACGACCACCGGGTCGGCCGGCACCGGGCAGCCCGCGGGCACGAAGGCCACCATCACGGTCTTCGTGCAGATCCCCGACGACATCAGCGCCGATTACAACGGCGTCGACGTGACGAACACCGCGACGGTCAGCGGCGACAACGCACTTCCTCAAACCGCCAGCGAGACCATCACGATCGAAGTGCCGGAGGTGCTCGACTCGACCGTCACGAAGTCGGTCGACGACCACCAGCCCGACGGCACCCCCGGCGTGCCCGCGCTGCCCGACCAGCCGGTCGACTACTCGATCGGCGGCGGCAACGCCTCGAACCGATCGGTCGACGAGATCGTCGTGCAAGACCCCGCAGACGGCGTCGCGAGCCCGTTCGACAGCTACTTCGATTTCACCGGGATCACCTCGATCACCCCGCCCGCGGGCGCCGACCAGGTCGAGATCGAGTGGGTCGACGCCGACGGCAACTGGACCTCGGCGTACGGACCGGGCCCCATTCCCGCCGACCCCTCCGGCATTCCGGCTGGCGTCCCCCAGGAGGACGTGAAGGGCCTGAGATTCACGTTCAGCTCCTCGACGGGCGACCAACTGCCGCCGTCGGGCGACGAACCGGCCGAGATCGGCATCGGCGCCGAGACCAACGGCGAGGTCCTCGACATTCCCATCGAAGAGTCGGTGACGGTGCCCAACACGGCGTCGTCGAACATCGTCGTGCACGACACCCCGAGCACCCCGAAGACTGCACCGGGCGACGTGGTCATCTCGAACACCGGTCCGTTCGTCGAGGTGACGAAGGAGTTCGCCGACCCGAACCTGCTGGCCGGCGAGCAGACTACGGCGACGATCGTCGCGACGAACGGGTTCCGCCCCGTGACCGAGATGGTCATCCAGGAGCCGACCCCAGACCAGCCCGACCTCGCCGACCAGGGCCTCACTTTCGTGGGCTTCACGGACGGCGTCGTCTGGCCGCCGAACGCGACCGACGCGTCGATCGAGTACGTCTACGCCGACGGCGAGACCGAGACGCTCACGGCCGACACCCCGAACACCCTTCCCGACCCCACCCTCGAAGACGCGAGCGAGGTCGTCGGCTTCACGGTGACGTTCACCGGACCGATCATCCAGAACGGCGCGGCGACCCTTCCGTTCACGGTCGAGGCGCAGGCCGTCGAGGGCGAAGATGTCACGAGCACCAACGAGACGACCTCGATCGTCACCGACGAGACCGGCAAGACCGGTACCGACACCGCGAGCGACGACGTCACCCGGCAGCCGGGGCGCGTCTCGACGACGATCGAGAAGAACATCGCCCGCGACTCGCAATGGGCGGTGCCCGGTTCGACGACCGACGTGAGCTTCCTCGCCCAGGTCAACGACGAGGGCCCCAACGCCTCGACCATCGGCTCCGACGTGCTCGTCGTGAGCGACCCGGCCGACCCGCAGGCCGGCACGGTCGACCCGTTCTGGAACACGTTCGACCTCAGCCAGGTCGTGGCGGGTGTGCCGGCCGATGCCGACCTGCAGGTGAACTACTGGGACGGCGACTCGTGGGAGCCGTTGCCGGGCGGTCAGCTCGACGGCGAGGGCACCCTCGTGCTCGCAGTGCCGGGCGGCACCGCGCCCGTCACGCAGGACCAGATCCAGGGCATCCAGTTCGTCTACACGCCGAAGGAGGGCGAGCAGCTGCCGCCCGGCTTCCAGGTCGCTCCGTCGATCAGGGTCGAGACGCGCGACCAGTTCCGCGACGGTTCCGGTTCGGTGGCGGAGGCGGCTGCTGAGGCCGACCCGCTGACGGTGCCGAACGAGGCGCGTTCCGATGTCGACAACCCCGATGACGTGACGCCCGACGACAACACCGCGACCGACGACGACGCGATCGACCTCAACCCGATCGACGGCGACGGCCCCGGCCCAGATCTCTTCGAGAAGCACTGGATCGTCGATGCGGCCGACCCGCTCTTCGCGTTCAGCGGTGACCAGCGCACCGCGCGCATCTCGTGGTCGACCGAGGGCGTGCCGTTCGACACCGTCGCGATCACCGATGACTCGACCGCCGGCCCCGACTACGACGACGCCGCGATCGCGAGCTCGGCGTTCGACGCGTGGAACCTCGTCGAGATCGCGCCGATCGATGCGAGCGTCGATGCCTCGATGCAGTTCGACCGGGTGTCGAAGGTCGAGCTGTTCGAGTTCGACGACGTCGCCGGAACGGGCGAGTGGGTCGACATCACCACCACGGTATGCGGCGACGGCACCGCCTGCGACGGGGCGTTCCCCGGCTACGTGCTCGACGCGGGGGAGGCGGCCTCGACCCGTGCCGTGCGGCTCACCTACGCCGAGGGCTCCCATCGCGGGGGCGGCTCGGGGCCCGCGCCGGGCTCGGGCGTCGCAGCCTCGTACGATCACGACCGCGACCTCGACCTCGTCTTCGAGCTGCGTGACTTCAAGCGCAGCGACGGCGGCGCGGTCACGGGTACCCTCCACGACGAGACGTTCAACAGCGGCCAGGCCGGCGTCGTGAACAACACCGCCGAGATCGACGGTGAGGGCTCGACCGACATCACCCAGACCGACAACGACCTGATCACGATCCTCGACTCGCTGGTCAACACCTCGGTCACGAAGAGCTTCGACCAAGACGAGCTGCCGATCCCGCCGGCGACGACACCGGCCGCCGATTACCCGCTGGTGAAGGCGACGATCACCGCGAAGAACGAGACCGAGGCCTCGGTGCAGACGCTCGAGATCACCGACCCGGCTCCGGGCTCGGCGACCGACGTCTACGAGTTCTTGAACCTCTACGCCATCGACTCGATCTCGGTGCCGGCTGAGGCGACCGAGTCGACCGTCACGCTGACCCGTGAGGGCGGCGCGGTCGACGCCCCCATCTCGATCGAAGATGCGCTCGCGCTCTCGCCGACCGACCTCGCGGACGTCATCGGCATCGAGGTGCTGCACACCGACCCCGACGGGGTCTCGATTCTCACCACCGAGACGTCGAGCGTCGTGCTCACCTACCAGTCACGCGCGACGCAGCGCACCTCGGGCGCCCCGGTCACGACCGCCGACACCGCGACGAACGTTGCGGGGAGTGAGGTCACCCGCCCCGGCGGCGATCCCGACCTCGACGTCGCCGACGCGACCGCGACCGACACGGTTGGTTTCGCCGACGCCCAGTACGGCGTCGAGGCGATGAAGGACATCGAGACGCCGTCGACCTCGGCCGACCCGAACAACCGGGTCGAGAACGAGCCGCGCGAGGGCTACACGGTCACGCTGACCGGCCAGCCGACCGGCAACGTCCGCACGACGGTGCTCACCATCACCGACGACGACCCCACCTTCTGGAACCAGTTCGAGTTCGCGTCGTTCCCCCAGGCGACCCTGCCGACTCCGGTCCGCCAGGTGCGGGTCTCTGCACTCACCGGCGTCGACTACGCCTTCGACGGCGGCACGAACGTGCTGAGCCAGAGCTGCGACGGCTCCGACGACCTGACCGATTGCTGGAGCGTCGGCGAGTGGCAGGATGCCGATTCGAGCGGTCTCGTCGACCCCGCTCTGCCGTCGGGCGTCGCCGAGGGCGACGTGCTGGGACTCCGGTTCGAGTTCCGCGTCGACGACGACGAATCGAACTGGGAGAACCCGATCAACCCGGTCGTGCCGATCGCCTTCACGGCGAACCAGCTCGTCGACCTCCGATACGGGCCGAACGGCGAGACCGATGTTCCGGTGCCGACGACGCAGCCGGGCATCGACGTGCCGGTCGCTCCTGGTGAGACCGCACCCGGCACCACGACCGACGTGGTCGACGTGCACGGCGAAGGTTCCTGGGCCGACGGCGAGACCAACTTCACAGCCGACGACGACGCAACCGACTCGACGGTGCTCGAGCACCTCTCGAACGGCATCAAGGTCGTGAAGACGCCCGGCAACGGCCAAGACGGCTCCGCCTCGCAGAAGTTCCCGCCGTCGGGCGGCATCCCGTACAAGATGACGATCACGAACACGGGCGAGTGGCCGATCACGGGGCTCGAGCTCACCGACCAGGTGGCGACCGACGCGAGCGGATCGCTGCTGATTCCTCGCCCCAATGTCGACCCGACGTTCTCGTTCACGCTGACCGCGAGTGACGGCACCGTGCTGGACGCCTCCGGCTTCGCCGGCGAGCTCGACACGACGACGGGGCTTGTCACCATCACCGTGCCCGACGGGTTCGTGTTCGAACCGGGCGACGTGCTCGTGATCAGCGCTGCGCTGCAGTTCCGCCCGGGGCTCGCACCGGGCACGCCCGTCGGCAACACGATCACGGCGACGAGCGACCGCACCTTCGACACCTGCGACTCGTCGAGCCTCGGCACGATCACGAACCCGCAGGAGGCGAACGTCGAAGACTGCGCCGCGAACACCACGGTGAGCCCGAGCGCGGCCGCACCGATCACCCTTGTCAAGGGCGTGAAGGGAGCGGCGGCGGGCGTGCCCGGCGCCGCGCCCGACGACCCGAACTACGATGACCTCGGCGTGCTGAGCACCACGGGCGACCCCGCGTTCTGCGCCGAGCCGAACTCGGTCATCCCCGGCTTCTACCGCAACGAGTGCGTGCCGATCACACGGCCGGGCGGAGTCGAGAGGTGGGCCATCCAGTTCACCAACCTCGGCAACGTGCCCGCGCGGTCGATCGCGGGCATCGACGTGCTCCCCGCCGTCGGCGACACCGGCGTCACGGTCGGCACGAACCGCGGGTCGCAGTGGTCGCCGATCTTCCTCGGCAATGTGTTGCCCGGCGGCGACCTGGGCTCCGGGGTGCCGACGACCTACTACATGACGAGCGTGCCGGCACTCGCCTGCAACGCGACCGACATCGAGTTCAGCGCGCGCGGCGAGGCCGTTCCCGCAGACGATCCGTGCTTCGCCGACGTGAGCACGCGCGAGTGGATCGAGTTCGACGACTCGACCCCGGTCGCCGAGCTCGCGCAGGCGAAGGCGCTCAAATCGGTTGTCGAGTGGCCTGTGGGCAGCGGCCTCCAGCCCGGCGCCACGGGAACCTTCACGTTCGACACGCAGACCCCGTACCAGGTTCCCGACGCCTACGACGGCGGCCTGCCGATCGCGTGGAACGCGGTCGCGGCCGGCTCACGAGCCGACTTCAACGGCCAGGAGATCTACCAGGGCCCGGTCGAGCCCGTGCGCTCAGGCGTCGCCGTACCGACGGGTGAGATCGCCCTCCAGAAGGAGGTCGTGACCCCCGACGGATGGACGGCACCGCTGCCCGATGCGTACGACTTCGGGGTGCAGTGCATGTCGGGCGGCGAAGAGGTCGCGCTCGTCGATGCGGGCGGTGCCGGTCCGACTCCCGTGACGGTGCCGGCTGACGGCACAGTCGTGCCGTTCGGTGAGGGCACGAACCTGCCGATGTACTCCGACTGCACGGTTCAGGAGGTTCCGTCGCAGGGCTCGACGGTCACGTACGACCCCGCCGGGGCCGACGAGACGACCTCGGGCGAGGTGACCGCGCGGCGCGACCTCACCGAGAACGCCGCCGTCCACCACCCCGCGCCCGATGAGGGCGAACTCGAACAGGTGACCGTGACGAACACCTACGAGCTCGGCGGCTTCTCGGTCGAGAAGACGGTCGTCGACGGTGGCGCCGTCGACCAGAACGGCGACCCGATCGCGTACGACCCCGAGTTCGCGTTCACCGCGAGCTGCACCTTCCTCGGCGAAGAGGTCGTGCCCGAGGCCGACCGCACGTTCACGCTGCCCGACGGCGGCGAGAAGGTGTTCGATGATCTGCCCGTCGGCGCCGACTGCACGGTCATCGAGACCGACGCGGGCGGAGCGACCTCGACCGAGATCGTCGTCACCGAGAACGGCGTCGCCGGCGAGCCGACGACCGACCACCGTGCCGAGTTCACCGTGCTGCCCGACGATGAGAACGAGCAGCATGTCACTGCGGTGGCCGTGACGAACACCTACACGGTGGGCTCGATCGCGATCGAGAAGAGCGTCACCGGCGCCGGCGCCGAGGACTGGGCGGCCGACTCGTTCGAGGTGCAGCTCACCTGCGAATGGGACCAGGCCACCACGAACCCGGTGTACGACGAGACGCACACCATCGCCGACGGCGAGGTCTGGACGGTCGACAACCTGCCGACCGGCGCCGAGTGCACGGTGACCGAGCCCGACGACGGAGGCGCCACCCAGGTGCTCATCACCCCGACTCAGCCCGTCGTGATCGGTGTCGACGGCGACGAGGACGACCCGATCGAGGTCACCGTCACGAACGACTACCGCGTCGGAGGATTCGACATCGAGAAGACGGTGTCGGGCCCCGGCACGGGATTCAGCGACGACGTCGACTTCGAGTTCGCGTACGTCTGCACCTACGAGGGCGAGACCGTCGGCGAGGGCACCCTCACGATCACGGGTGACGGTACGGCGGGCCCGCTCACGAGCGATCTCGTCACCGGGCTTCCCGTGCGCACCGAGTGCACCGTCACCGAGACCGACGCGGGCGGCGCCGACGCGCTGCCCGACCCGGTCGACGTGACGATCCCCGATGAGATCGACGGCGTCGCCCAGGTGGTGACGGCCGAGCTCGACAACCACTTCTCGGCCGGCACGGTCGCGGTGACGAAGGAGCTCGCCGGCGAGGCATCCGAGAACCCCGACTTCGCCGAGCCGATCGCCGACGCCACCTACACGGTGCACGTGACCTGCTCGCTCGCCGACGGCGGCGACCCGCTGTTCGACGGCGACGTCGAGGTGACCGGCGACGGCGAGGCCGTCACGGTCACCGACCCGGCGACGGGCGACCCCCTGCTGCTGCCGATCGGCACGCACTGCTGGGGCGAGGAGACCGACGACGCCGGCGCGACCGATTCGAGCGTCGACTTCGATTCGTTCGACAACGCGGTGATCGTGGTCGCCGACGAGGGCGGCGAGGTGCAGGAGCTCGCGATCGCGGCGACGAACACGTTCGACCTCGCCGACCTCGTGATCGAGAAGGTGCTCGACGGCGACGCGGCCGAGTTCGCCGAGGACAAGACCTTCGAGATCCTCGTCACCTGCACGCTCGACCGCGGGCCGGCGAACGACCCGATCGTGAGCTACGACCAGGAGCCGGTCGAACTTCAGGGCGGCGAGCAGGCGACGCTCGCCGACATCCCGATCGGATCCGACTGCTACGCCGAGGAGCCCGACGGTCAGGGCGCGTGGAGCATCGAGATCAGCGCCACGGCCGATGACCCGGTGGTCGTCGACGGCGGCGAGACGCCCATCACGATCACGGTGACGAACGTGTTCCCCGCAGCCGGGTTCACCGTCACGAAGTCGGTCGACAACGGCGGTGCCGAGAACGAGAGCGGCGAGCCGATCGAGTACGAGTCGATCTACCGCTTCGCCGCCGAGTGCGTGTTCGAGGGCGAGACGGTGCTCGACGAGGAGTTCGAGCTGAGCGACGGTGAGGAGCAGAGCTACACCGGCCTGCCCGCGGGCGCCGACTGCACGGTCGAGGAGACCGAGCAGCGCGACGCCGCCTCGACGACGATCGTCGTGACGCACAACGGCGTCGACGACGACCTCGGCGAGGCGACGAGTGCCGAGTTCACGCTGCAGCCCGATGTCGACGACGAGGTCGTGAACATCGTCGCGGTCACCAACCACTACACGATCGGTTCGGCCGAGATCGTCAAGGCGGTCACCGGCACGGGTGCGGATGCCTGGGGCGGGACGTTCGGCGACTTCGAGGTCGAGCTCGTCTGCACCCTGCCGGCAGCCGACCCCGACACCGTCTTCGACGACACCCACACGCTCACGAAGGATGCCCCGGGCGATGTCTGGCTCGTCGAGAACCTGCCGACCGGCGCCGAGTGCCGCGTGACCGAGCTCGACAAGGGCGGTGCGACCGAGTCGACGGTGGATCCGGAGACGTTCGTCGTCGGCGACGACTCGGCTGAGGGTGCCGAGCCCGTCCAGGTCGACATCGTGAACGACTTCCGCACGGGCGCGCTCGACGTGCTGAAGCACGTCGCCGGTCCCGGCGCACCGGCATTCTCCGAGGGCGAGTACGACTTCCAGGTCGTGTGCACCTATGAGGGCGAGACGGTCGTCGATCAGGAGCTCGTCGTGGTCAGCGACGGCGGCGAAGGTCCGTTCCGCAGTGAGACGATCACGGGTATCCCGGTCGGCGCCGAGTGCGTCGTGACCGAGACCGACCCGGGCCACGCCGACGAACCGGCGGCGCCGGTCACGGTGACCATCCCCGATCAGGCCGAGGAAGGCGTCGAGACCGTCGTCACCGCCGGCTTCGTCAACGAGTTCTCGCTCGGCACCGTCGAGCTGACGAAGCAGGTCGACGGCGAGGCGGCCGACGCCGAGTGGGTGACCGACGCGGTGTTCACCGTGCAGGTGACCTGCCAAGTCGAGGTCGAAGGTGAACTCGTGACGCTCTACGACGCACCGGTCGAGCTCACCGGCGGTGAGACGGTCGAGATCGTCGACGCCGAGGGCGTCGCGGTGCAGTTGCCGCTCGGCACGCACTGCTTCGGCGTCGAGACCGACGCCGCCGGCGCGACCGCTTCGACGGTCGACTTCGACTCGTACGAGAACGCGGCGATCGTCGTCGAGGCGCCGCAGGCGCAGCGCTTGACGCTCACCGCGACGAACACCTTCGAGTACGGCACCCTCGTGCTCGAGAAGACGGTGTCGGGTGCGACGGCGGAGGCCGACGGCAAGACGTTCGAGATCGAGTTGACCTGCACGCTCGACCGTGGCGGCAACGAGCCCTTCACGGTGCTCGACGCCGAGTCGGTCACGATCACCGCGGGCGAGACGGTCGAGTTCGACGAACTGCCCGTCGGCGCCGAGTGCTGGGCCGAAGAGACCGACGCGGGCGGCGCGGTCGAGGTGACGGTGAGCGCCACGGCGGCGAACCCGGTCGTCGTCGGCCAGGACGCCGATGTCACGATCACGGTCGACAACCGCTTCGACCCGCCGATCGCCGAGACCGGCGTCGACGGCGATGCGCTCGCGGCGCGACTCACCTGGGCGCTGCTGCTCATCGGCGGCGGTCTCGCCGTGATCGCGGTCCTCGCCGTTCGACGCCGACGCCGGGAGGTGTGATGACGGAGGCCGGAGCGGACGCCGGACGGCCCGCTCCGGCCTGACATGACGAAGGGGGGATGCCACCGGCATCCCCCCTTCGTCATGACGCGGCTACTCGTTGCCGATGGCCCCATCGGCCGCTTCGCGCGCACCGTCGATGTGCTCGTCGAACTTGCCGCCGGTGACCTTCTTCGCGAGGTCGGCGACGCTGTCGAGCACGTTGTCGCTCACGCCCTCGGCCTGCTCGCTCTTCAGCGCGTCGCCGATCTTGTCTTTGTTCTCTTCGATGAAGTCCTGTGCGGCCTTCGTGACATCGTCGATGGAACCCATCGCCCCCACCTTCCGTTCGATTTGGTCGTGCTCTCGTATCGTGGCACGCACTCGCCTCCGAGGGAAGACCCGGACCCGTATCGGGCGTGTGCGATCCGCCCGCTCGTGGCAGACTCGATCGGGTGACCGCCACCGTGCCCGAGCCGGGCGAACTCCGCGGGCGCTTCGTGCGCCTCACCCCGCTCGCCGAGAGCGACCTCCCCGAGCTGCACGAGGCGCTCGCCCGGCCAGAGGTCTTCGCCGGGGGCTTCGGCGGAGGCTCGGCCGGTCGGCCGGAGGGGCGGGCCGCGTTCGACCGTTGGGCGCGCGCGTACTACTTCGGTCGCGGTGGCGACACCGCCCGGCCCTTCTCCGTGCGTATCGTGGGCGGCCCCGACGACGACCGGGTCGTCGGTGCGACGAAACTCGGTGACTTCGACCCGGCCAATGAGTCGACGCACATCGGCTGGACGGGGTACCACCCTGCGGTCTGGGGCACTGCGGTGAATCCCGAGACGAAGCTGCTGCTGCTCTCGCTCGCCTTCGACCACGGGTTCGGGCGGGTGAAGATCCAGGCCGACGCCGCGAATGCGCGCTCGCGGGGGGCGATCGAGAAGCTCGGGGCGAAGCTCGACGGGGTGATGCGCCGTGACAAGCGCCGGGCCGACGGCACCTGGCGCGACAGCGCCGTCTACTCGGTCATCGTCGACGAGTGGCCCGAGGTGCGGGCCGGGCTCGAGGCGCGGCTGGACCGTTTCGCCCGTGACGGGCGCCCGTAGCTCGGCACCTTCGGCCACGACCCCCGTTTCCGCGCGTGAATCCCGCTTCCGCGTGTGAACTCCGTTCGTGTCGGGTTCAGTCGCAGAAATCCGATTCAGAGCGGGCGGGATCTCACGACAACAGGTCCAGCGCGCCGTCGATGAGGGCGGCGGTGCCGCCGAGGTAGGCGATGACGATGACCGCGATCCGGGCGGTACGGTGACCGACCCGCGGGGCGAGCCACTCACCGGCGACGAGTCCGACGAGCAGGGCCCCGACGATGAACGGCCAGGCGCCGGGGTCGAGCGCGGGCCACGCCCAGCCCGTCGCCGCGAGCTTGCCGGTGAGGGCGGCGGCACCGATCGCGATGAAGTACGCCTGCGCGGTCGCCGCGAACGCCGTCTGCGGCCAGCGGGTCGCGACGGCGTAGACGCTGAGCGCCGGGCCGCCGACACCGGCCGAGGCGTTCATGAAGCCCGACGCGGTGCCGGCGACGATCGCGGGGGTCGGGCCGCTCGCCGCCTGCGCGGTGCGGGTGACCAGGAGCGTCACCGTGAGCGCGACGATCACGAGCACGCCGACGCCGAGCTGGAGCGCCGGTCCGGGCACCACGGTCGCGACGAGGGCGCCGGCGACCGTGCCCACGAGGGCCGGCACGACGAGCCAGGCGAAGCGCCGCCACTCGACGTCGCGCCAGACCCGCGGCAGGATCAGCATCGACGACAGCACCGCGCAGAGATTCACGACGATGACGCCGTCGAACGGACCGAGCAGCACCACGAGCGCGGGTGAGGCGATGAGTGCGAAGCCCATGCCGGTGACCCGCTGCGCCGCCGCGCCCACGAACACGGAGAGGGCGATGGCGACGAGCACCGAGACAGCCTACCCGGCGGGTGCCGCCGGCTCGGCGAGGCTCAGCGCGTGCGCCGCCGGCCGCCTCGCGCGAACGCGACGGCCCCGAGGCCGACGCCGAGCGCCAGGACTCCGGCGATCGCGGGGGCGGCGGCCGAGACGCCGGTCGCCGGCAGTGCGCCGCTCGGAGTCGAGCCGCCGTCACCGGGCGACGGCGAGGGCGAGGGCGTCGGCGTCGGCGAGGGCGACGGGGTCGGGGCGACCACCGGGGCGAGGACGAAGTCCTGCTCGGTGAACACCTCGCCGGCTGCGGTGATCGTCACGGTGCGGGTCACCTCGCCCGAGGCCGTGTAGCCCTGGGGCACCTCGATCGTCACCGTGTACGTTCCGGGCGGCAGGTCGCCGAGCGAGTATTCGCCCGCGCCGCCGGTCGGGAGTTCGACCGGGCCGTCGGGGCCCTCGACGGTCACGACGACGCCGCCGATCGGGGCACCATCGGTGTCGGAGACGACCCCCTCGATGGCGCCCGTGCGGGCCAACTCGAAGTCGACGTTCTCGAGGTCAGCGCCGGCGACCGTCTCGGTGCGGGTCGGCGTGCCGACGACGAGGTAGCCGTCGGGGGTGGTCATGGTGATCTCGTACACGCCGGGGGGAAGGGTCGGGAAGGTGTAGTCGCCCGCGGCGTTCGTCACCGCGGAGACGGTGCCGTCGGGACCGGCCGCGGTGACCGTGACGCCGGCGACGCCGACACCCGCGGCAGTCACGGTGCCGGAGAGGCTCGGCAGGGCGTCCACCACGAAGTCGATTCCCGTGATCGGGGTCTCACTGTTCTCGGGCACTGTGAACGGCGGCGGACTCGTCGTGAGCGTGTAGCCGTCGGGGGTGGTGATCGTGGCCGTGTGGGTGCCGGCGGGAACCGTGTCGAACCGGTATTCGCCGTTCGAGTCGGTCGTCGTCGTACGCCCGTCGATCGTGACGTCGACCCCCGGCACCGGGTCGCCGGCATCGTCGGTGACGCGGCCCGAGACGGCGACGGGCACGATGTCGCGCACGCTGAAGTCGACCACGGCGTCGGCGTCAGCGAGGTCGGCCGGCTTGCGGTTCGCCTCCGTGGCGATCTTGCCCGACGGCGACGTGATCTCGACCGTGTACCCGTCGGTCGCGATGAAGCCGGGGAACGAGTATCGGCCGCCGTCGGCGGTGGTGGTGTTCGCGACGACGTCGCCGTTGCGGTCGACCAGGGTGACCTCGACACCGTCGAGCGGGCCGTCGGCGACGTCGGTCACGGTGCCCGTGATGTCGCGTGCGAGGGAGGCGAACCAGGTCTGGTAGACGGGGAACCCGGCACGCCGGGTGAACACGAACGAGAGCGAGCTGATGGGCGCCGACGGTTCGAACCACGCGGCCGAACCGCTGGTGTCGGCCGCGGCCGCGTTGCCGGTCAACGTGAGCGTCGTGGCATCCCAGCTCGGAACGTCGCTCGCGTCGCCCGTACATACGGGCTTGCCGACGATGCCGGGGGCGCAGTAGTTGAAGCCGCCCCGGAACCCGAGTTCGGCGGACGTCAGGGCGACGCCGTCTGCGCCGATCGCATGGATTCGCACCTGGTCGGCGTCGATGTCGCCGAGCACGAAGGTCCAGCCCGACGGCGGCGTGGGTGTCGCGAAGGAATAGCTCGTCGTCGAGGGGGATGCCGCGTTGTCGGCCTTCGGACGGAGATTGAGGTACTGCTGCCCCGAACTCGAACCGTACTTCGCGCCGACGGCCGTGCCTTCGGCGAGCCAGTTCGACGCACCCGAGATCACGCCCACCTGGCCCGAACGCGAGTTGCTCGTGATGTCGGCGGTGAGCGCCGGCTGCCCCGCGAGGGTCACGGCGGAGGTGAAGGCGCCGCTCGTACCGGTCAGTGGCGTCCATGCCGCCCAGCTCGCGGTGGTCGCCGCCGAGGCGGGTGAGGCGACCACGAGTGCGGTGAGTGCGGCGAGCGCGACGATGGCGAATGAATGAGTCCCCCGAATCATGGGCGCAAGCGTACCCGACACAGGCGGTCGGTGGAACCGTGGGTGAGGGTACGGCCTTCGCTCAGTTGCGCTCGGGCACGTGCAACCGGGTGAGGTAGGCCTCGGTGCCGGGCGGAGCGCCGCGGCGGTCGAATCGCGAGGCGACGACCGTGACGAGCATCGCAATGGGCGCGGTCCACGCCGCCGGCTGCTCCAGGAACGGACGCAGGCCGGGCGCCGCCGCGCCGAGCGCGCCGCCGCCGAGGATCGCCGCCGCCGACAGCACCGCCCCGGTGAGCATGCCCGAGATCGCGCCGCGCGCGGTCAGCCCGCGCCACCAGATGCCGAGGATGAGCATCGGGCAGAGCGTCGACGCCGTGAACGCGAACACGAGCCCGACACTGCCGGCGAGCCCGGCCGACTCGGTGGCGAGCGCGACGACGAGCGGTACGACGGTCGACACGATGGCGGCGATGCGGAAGCCGCGCACGCTGCCGCCCAGCAGATCCTGGCTGATGACGCCCGCGAGCGAGACGACGAGCCCCGAGGAGGTCGAGAGGAACGCGGCGAACGCACCGGCGATCACGAGGGCCGTCAGGAGATCGCCGAGCGGGCCCGGCACCAGACGATCGGGCAGCAGCAGGATGAGCGCGTCGGCGTCGCCCGGTGCCGCGAGGTCGGGCGCGAAGGCACGGCCGAGGAAGCCGAACACGGTCGGGAAGAGGTAGAAGACGCTGAGCAGCACGAGCACGATGACCGTCGTACGCCGCGCCGCGGCCCCGTCGGGGTTCGTGTAGAAGCGCACCAGCACGTGAGGGAGCCCGAGCGTGCCGAAGAGCAGGGCGACCATGAGCGAGACGGTGCGGTACACGTCGAGGTCGCCGGGGCCCGCCGCGGGCGGAAACGCCGCGACCGGCGGCAGCTCGGCCGTGGCATCCCCAGCGCCGACGACGAGCAGCAGCGCGACCACCGGCACCGCGAGCGCGGTGAGCTTGAGCCAGAACTGGAACGCCTGCACGAAGGTGATCGCGCGCATGCCGCCCGCGGCGACGACGACGGCCACGATGACCGCGACCGCGAGCGAGCCGGCCCACGACGGCAGCCCTGTCGTGATCCGCACCGTGAGGGCGGCCCCTTGCAGCTGCGGCACGATGTAGAACCAGCCGACCACGATCACGAGCAGGCTCGTCACCCGCCGGGCCGTCAGCGATTCGAGGCGCGCCTCGGTGAAATCGGGGATCGTGTACGCGCCGCTTCGCCGCAGCGGTGCCGCGACGAAGAGCAGCAGCATGAGATACCCGGCCGTGTAGCCGATCGGGAACCACAGCGCTGACGCTCCCGTGAGCAGGATGAGCCCCGCGATGCCGAGGAACGAGGCCGCCGAGAGGTACTCGCCGCCGATCGCGGAGGCGTTCCACCACGGGCGCACCGTGCGGCTCGCGACGTAGAAGTCGCTCGTCGTGCGCGAGACCCGCAGGCCGTAGAACCCGATCACCGCCGAGACGAGCGCGACCGCGACGATCGCGATGTAGCCGATCGCCGGGTTCACGAGTCCTCCGAGAGGGCGCGGTAGCGTGCCTCGTTGCGGGATGCCGCCCGCAGATAGAGCACGCCCACCGTGATCGCGAGCGGGTAGACGCCGAAGCCGAGCAGGAGCCACGACACCGGCACGCCCACGACGAGGGTGCGATCGAGGTCGGGCACGAGGGCGATCGCGATGACGAACAGCACCGTCGCGACGATGAAGCCGGCGGCGACGGTGAGCGCCAGCCGCAGCTGCGAGCGGATGAGCGAGCGCACGTAGACGCCCTGGACGTCGTCGGGCTCGCGACGGTCGGCGCGCCCGCTCGGCGGCTCGGATGCCGCGCCCGCATCCCTACGCGGAGCGGTGACGCGCACCCGCCGCGGTTGCTCCTCGCTCACGGGCGTGCCCGCAGTTTCGCCTGCTCGAGCCGGTCGCGCAGGCCCGGCAGGAGTCGGCGGCTCACCGGCAGCTCGGCCTGGCCGACGGTCACGCTCGGGTGGTCGGCGCCGAGTCTCACGCGCCCGACGTGCGCGAGCGCGACGAGGTACGAGCGGTGCACCCGCACGAACCCGGCGTCGGCCCACTGCCGCTCGAGGTCGGCCATCGGCACGCGCACGAGGTAGCTCGCCTCCTCGGTGTGCAGCCGGGCGTAGTCGCCCTGCGCCTGCACGTAACGCACGTCGTCGCGGCGGATCATCCGCGTCGTTCCGCCGAGGGTGACCGCGATCATCTCGGGCGGTGCGGATGCCTCGAGCAGGACCCTCCCCGCAGCGCCCGACTTGATCGCCTCGACCACGCGCCCGATCGAGCGGTGCAGGCGCTCGGTGCGCACGGGCTTCAGCAGGTAGTCGACGGCTTCGAGGTCGAACGCCTCGAGCGCACCCTCCTCGTCGGCCGTGACGAACACGAGCACCGGCCGGTGCTCGAACCGGGCAAGCGCCCTGGCGAGGTCGAATCCGGTGAGGCCCGGCATGTGGATGTCGAGGAACGCCGCGTCGACCGGCTCACGGGTGAGCAGCCGGATCGCCTCGGCGCCCGACGAGGCCTGATGGATGACGCCGATGCGGGGATCCTGACCGAGCAGGAACGCCAGCTCGTCGATCGCGGGCTGCTCGTCGTCGGCGATGAGCACGGAGATCATGGGGTGATCCTCCCATCACGGCGGGGGCCCGCCTTCGGCACGCGCATGCGCACGAGGGTGCCGGCGCCGAGGTTCGTCTCGACGACGAGGCCGTACTCCTCGCCGTAGACCTGCCGGAGCCGCGCATCGACGTTGCGGAGCCCCACGTGCTCGCCGCCGGCGGGCGCACCCGCAAGCACTCCGGCGAGCACTTCGGGGTCGATGCCGACGCCGTCGTCCTCGACGCTGAGTTCGGCGTAGGCGCCCGAGTCGGCGGCCTCGATCGTGATGCGCCCGCCACCCTCCTTCGACTCGAGCCCGTGGCGCACGGCATTCTCGACGAGCGGCTGGATCGACAGGAACGGCACGACCGTCGACAGCACCTCGGGGGCGATCTGCAGCGTCACCTTGAGCCGCTCGCCGAAGCGGGCACGTTCGAGTCGCAGGTAGCTGTCGATCGAACGCAGCTCTTCGGCGACGGTCGTGAAGTCGCCGTGCCGTCGGAACGAGTACCTCGTGAAGTCGGCGAACTCGAGCACGAGCTCGCGGGCCTTCTGCGGGTCGGTGTTGATGAACGAGGCGATCGCGTTGAGCGAGTTGTAGATGAAGTGCGGGCTGATCTGGGCGCGGAGCGCACGCACCTCGGCTTCGGCGAGGGCCGCGCGCGAGGCATCCAGCTCGCCCAGCTCGACCTGCGCGGCCACCCAGTCGGCGACCTCGCCGGTCGCGCGCACGAGGCCCGCCCGAACGGGCGAGGCGAACGCGACGATCGCACCGACCGGACCGGTGCGGCCGACGATGGGCGCGGCGACCGCGTCGGTCTCCCACGCGCCGACCGGGATCCGGCGCTGCACCTGCGCACGACCGCCGGCGAGCACCTCGCCGACGAGCCGTTCGGCGAGTTGGCGCACGGCATCGTCGCCGTCGATCGCGATCGTGCCCGCACGGTCGGCGATCGCGAGACTGTCGGCGCCGAGCAGCGCGCGCAGGTGCTTGCCGGCGCGCTGCGCGTCGGGGCCGTCGATGCCGCCGCGCAGGTGCTTCGCCGCCCGTGAGGCGAGGTGCAGCGTCTGGTAGGTGGCCTGCTCGGCGTCGGTGCCGAGTTCTTTCGAGGCGAGCACGAGTCGCCGCAGGAACAGCACGAGCCCGACCGCGAGCGCCCCGCCGAGTGCGCCGAGTGCGGCGGCGAGCAGCATCGACTCGGGCATGCAGGCCAGCGTAACCGTTCACCCGCCCCCACGGTCGTCGCTCGTCGGCGCCGCTGCGCCGTTCGTCGCACCGTCGACGCCGTTCGGCGACGACGAACGGCACGGGCCCCACGCCGCCTGCGGTGCACGCCAGAGTGGGGCGCACGCAGCGCAGCGGTGGCGACCCCGCCGCCGCTCCTGAAGAACACGACCCCGATGAAGGAGACGCCATGGGCAACGACGCCCTGAGCGCGGAGAACGAGACGGCCCCGCCCGTCGACTTCCGCGCGGTGCAACAATCCCCCGAGTTCCAGCAGTTGCGTTCGAGGCACCGGAGGTTCGTCTTCCCGGTGCTCGCCGCCTGCCTGGTCTGGTATCTCGCCTACGTGCTGCTCGCGAGCTACGCGCACGACTTCATGTCGACGCCCGTCTGGGGCAACGTGAACGTCGCGATGCTGCTCGGCCTTGCGCAGGTCGTCACGACCTTCGCGGTCACCACCTGGTACGTCAGCTACGCCAACCGCCGCCTCGACCCGATCGCCGAAGAGATCCGCGACGAGATCGAGACCGCGCAGTTCGCCCCCGAGGAGGCCGCCCGATGAGCGTTTCCACCGTCCTCCGCGCCGCCGAGACCGCCCCCGCGTCGCCCGGTGAGCCGTGGCTCAACATCGCGATCTTCGGCGCCTTCGTCGCGATCACGATGATCATCGTGTTCCGTGCGAGCCGCAACAACAAGACCGCCGCCGACTACTACGCGGCAGGTCGCTCGTTCACGGGCGGGCAGAACGGCTCGGCGATCGCCGGCGACTACCTCTCGGCGGCGTCGTTCCTCGGCATCGTCGGGGCGATCGCGATCACCGGCTACGACGGGTTCCTGTACTCGATCGGCTTCCTCGTGGCGTGGCTCGTCGCGTTGCTGCTCGTCGCCGAACTGCTGCGCAACACCGGCAAGTTCACGATGGCCGACGTGCTCTCGTTCCGGTTGAAGCAGAAGCCGGTGCGCATCGCCGCCGCGACCACGACGCTCGTCGTCTGCTTCTTCTACCTGCTCGCGCAGATGGCCGGCGCCGGCGGGCTCGTCTCGCTGCTGCTCGGCGTCGGCGACCAGCTCGGGCAGGCCCTCGTCATCACCGTGGTCGGTGCACTCATGATCCTCTACGTGCTCATCGGCGGCATGAAGGGCACCACCTGGGTGCAGATCATCAAGGCGATCCTGCTGATCGCGGGCGCCGGCGTGATGACGGTCTGGGTGCTCGCGATCAACGGCTTCAACTTCTCGACCCTGCTCGAGAACGCGGTCGCGACGGCGGGCAACCCCGAGATCCTGAACCCGGGCCTGAAGTACGGCGTCTCCGACGTCTCGAAGATCGACTTCCTCTCGCTCGGCCTCGCCCTCGTGCTCGGCACCGCGGCACTGCCGCACGTGCTCATGCGCTTCTACACGGTGCCCACCGCGAAGGAGGCCCGCAAGTCGGTCGTGTGGGCGATCTGGCTCATCGGCATCTTCTACGTGTTCACGCTCGTGCTCGGCTACGGCGCGGCCGCCCTCGTGGGTGCCGACGTCATCGCCGCGGCCCCCGGCGGCGCGAACTCGGCGGCCCCGCTGCTCGCGTTCGAGCTCGGCGGCCCGCTGCTGCTCGGCCTGATCTCGGCGATCGCCTTCGCGACGATCCTCGCGGTCGTCGCCGGCCTCACGATCACGGCCGCGGCGTCGTTCGCGCACGACATCTACGCCTCGGTCGTGAAGAAGGGCAAGCCCGAGCCGGGCGCCGAGGTCAAGGTCGCGCGTCGCACCGTCGTCATCATCGGCGTCGTCGCGATCATCGGCGGCATCGGCGCGAACGGCCAGAACGTCGCCTTCCTCGTGGCGCTCGCGTTCGCGGTGGCCGCCTCGGCGAACCTGCCGACGATCGTGTACTCCCTCTTCTGGAAGCGCTTCACGACCAAGGGCGCACTCTGGAGCATGTACGGCGGTCTCGCCTCGGCGATCCTGCTCATCATCTTCTCTCCGGTGGTCTCTGGCTCCGAGACGTCGATGCTGAAGACGGAGGCGATCGACTTCGCGATCTTCCCGCTGTCGAACCCCGGAATCGTCTCGATCCCGCTGGCGTTCTTCCTCGGCTGGCTCGGCACGGTCCTGGACAAGGGCACAGAAGACCCCGCCAAGCAGTCCGAGATGGAGGTGCGCTCGCTCACCGGCGTCGGCGCCGAGAAGGCGACGCAGCACTAGGGTTCCGGCGGCGGGTGGGGGCCCGCCGCCGGACGGCACTCGGCACGGCGGCACCGCCTGCCCCACCGTGCCGAAACCGATCGGGCGGATGCCCCGGGGTCAGCCCCGTGGCATCCGCCCGCCTCGTGGTCTCGTTGCGCTTCGCTGCTCGACCGACGAATCAGCCGCGTCGCCGTCTCGCGATACCCCAGCTGAGCAGGGCGACGCCGACGACCGCGACGATCGGCCCGACGATCGCCCAGAGGGTCACGCCGCTCATGGCCGAGCCGGGCAGCGCTCCCACGCCCTGCAGTGTCCAGACGATCCCGGACAGAGCCAGCAGGACTCCGCCGATGATGAGCACCCAGTTCATGAGCTCCGCCCTTCGTCGGCGCCAGCCTATTCTTGGGCCGGGTCGCCGTCGAGGGTGTTGATAACTTTATCGGCGGGATGGGCAGTGATAAACTTATCAGCATGCGCGACGCTCTCGACAACCCGTTCAGCCCCGGCTCCGACACCATCCCCGAGGTGTGGGCCGGGCGCACCGAACAGCTGAGCGATTGGCGGGACGTGGTTCGCCCACGCCGCCTTGCCGGTCTTCCAGAACGTGGCAGAACGATTCTCGGTGAGCCCGGGCTCGGCAAGTCGACGCTGGTTCGTCGCATCGCGCAAGAGGCGACGCGCTCTGGCGACTGGGTCACCCCGCAACTCCGCATCCCCGCGGGCGCCGACCCCCTCAAACTCGTCGCAGATGCCGTGCTGAAACTCGCTGCCGACGCGGGGCTGCCGGCTTCGCGCGAGAAGCGGATCTCCGACACGATCGCACGGGTGCAGGCGGTCGCCGTCTCCGGCATCTCGCTCACGATTCGCGGAGCAGACGGACTCGAGCCCTACTCGGCGCTCACGCAGCTGCTGATCGAGGTTGGGCGCGCGGCGATCGCGCGTCGGGACGTCATTGCGCTGATCCACATCGACGAGATTCAGAACATCACGGACGAACGGGCGCTCTCGCAGCTGCTCATCGCGCTCGGTGATGCGCTCACGCACGAGGTCGAGGTCGACGTGCCCGGGGGCGCCCGCGTGAATCGCTCCCTGCCGATCGCCGTGTACCTGACCGGTCTGCCCGACTTCGAAGACATGGCCGGGGCTCGGAAGGGTGCGACTTTCGCGCGACGATTCAAGACCACCACGCTCTCAGCGATCGACGACGAAGATCTTGCCGAGGCGCTGCAGGTCTTCGTCCTCGAGGGCTGGGAGGTCTCCGACGGCAACGGTGGCACCGCGCGCATCCGTATGGAACCCGACGCGGCCGCCCGCGTCGTCGACATCTGCCGTGGTGAGCCGTTCCTATTCCAGCTCGCCGGTGAACAGGCGTGGTACGCCGGGGTGGGCGCAACGATCACCGCAGAAGAGGTTCTCCGCGGTTGGCGCGGGGCGCAACGCGAAGCGACCGCGCATGTCGAACGCATCCTCGAGCGACTGCCGGCGCGCGAGCGGCTGTTGCTGCAGGCGATGGCCGAGCTTCCCGCGGAGGCGCGCACGCTCACCCGCATCGCGGAGGGGATGGGCCTCGCCAAGGTCACCGATGCGGGGCCGACCTCGCAGCGGCTCGACACCGTCCGCGGCATCATCGATCGCGGCAAGCCGTACTCCTTCCGGCATCGTGCCGTCGAGGCATACCTGAGCAGCGACTGGCCGAAGGTCTGACGCGGGAGGTCTCGAGACGCTCGCTCCTCGACCGCCGAGGTCGGTCGGCCTTTTCGAGCGGCCGGATGCCACGGGGCTGCCGTTCTTCGGCGGATTCCGGACACGGAGTTCGGGAGGCATTCCGGCGGGTGTCCCGCCGCCGTAGCCTCGGTGGGTGAGCAGCACCGAATCGATCGAAGCCCCCGCTGAAGCATCCGTCTCGGCGCCGCCGAAGCGGCTGTCGACGTGGGTGCAGTTCCTCGCGATGGGGCTCGTGTGGGGCGCGAGCTTCCTCTTCATGAAGGTCGCGCTCGACGGGGTGTCGTTCGGGCAGGTCGCGTGGTCGCGAACCGTGCTGGGCGGCCTCGCCCTCGGGGTCATCGTGCTCGTGACGCGGCCGCGCGTGACCGCACCAGACGGTGCGCCCGGCCCGGTGCTGCCGCGAGAACCGGCCGTGTGGGGGCACTTCCTGGTCGTCTCGCTCACGACCTGCGTCATCCCGTACCTGTGCTTCGCGTGGGCCGAGCAGTACGTCTCGTCGAGCCTCGCCTCGATCTACAACGCGACGACGCCGATCATGACGGCGCTCATGGCGACGCTCGTGTTCCGTGTCGAGAAGCTGGGGCTCAGCCGCTGGGCGGGCGTCGGCGTCGGCATCCTCGGGGTGCTCGTCGTGATTGGTCCGTGGCAGATCACGGCGCTCACGGGCAGCGTCGCGGGACAGCTCGCCTGCCTCGTCGCGACGGCCTGCTACGGCTTCACCTTCGGCTACCAGCGCAAGTTCCTGAGCGGCCGGCCGATCGCGCCGGCGACGTTCGCCTTCCTCTCGATCGGGGTGTCGGCGGTCGTCATGCTCGTGTTGACGCCCGTCGTGGCGATCGGGCCGGTCGAGCTCGACTTGCCCGTCGTGCTCTCGCTGGTCGCGCTCGGCCTGCTCGGAACGGGGCTCGCCTACATCTGGAACATCAACGTGCTGCGCGCGTGGGGCCCGACCGGCACCTCGACGGTCACCTACGTGACGCCGGTCGTCGGGGTCGCCCTCGGCGTGATGCTGCTCGGCGAACGCTTCTCGTGGCACGAGCCGCTCGGTGCCGCGCTCGTGCTCGTGGGCATCCTGCTCACCCAGGGGCGGTTGCGACTTTCACGAAAGGGTTGACATCCTCGCCCAAGGGTGGTTGGTTAGTTGCTGAAGTAACTAACCAACATGCGAGGTGAACGCCTCGCCGCACCAGATGGGCGGGCATGGACGACTCGCGACCGATCTTCATCCAGATCGCGGAACAGCTCGAGAACGACATCATCGACGGAACGCTGCCCGAGGGCTCGCAGATCCCGTCGATCAACGAGTTCGCGGCATTCCTCAGGGTGAACCCGGCCACCGCACTGAAGGGGGTGGGTCGTCTTGTCGACGACGGATTCGTGGAGAAGCGACGGGGGATCGGCATGTTCGTGACCGTCGGCGCCCGTGATCGCCTCATCCAGCGGCGACGGGCCGAATTCAGCGCCCAGTACCTTCGACCCCTCCTCGTCGAGGCCGACAAGCTCGGTATCGACGTCGACGACCTGGCGGGCATGCTCGCCGCACTCCGATCCGAGAGGACCGCATCATGACCACCACCGTGGCCCGGGTATCCGGACTCACGAAGCGCTACGGCGACTTCACCGCCGTCGACGGCGTCGACTTCACGCTCGAGGAGAACCGCATCTACGGGCTCCTCGGCCGCAACGGCGCCGGCAAGACGACCATCATGCAGCTGCTCACCGGGCAGCTCTTCCCGAACGGCGGTGAGATCGAGGTCTTCGGGCGGACCCCGGCCGAGCACGCCGACGTGCTGCGACGTCTCTGCTTCATCGCCGAGTCGCAGCGCTACCCCGAAGACTTCGCCCCGCGGCACGTCTTCACGGCCGCGCCGTGGTTCTTCGAGAACTGGGACCAGGAGTTCGCCGACCGGCTCATCGCCGACTTCCGTTTGCCGCTCAAGCGTCCCATCAAGAAGCTCAGCCGGGGTCAGCTCTCTGCCGTCGGCGTGATCGTCGGACTCGCCTCCCGGGCGCCGCTCACCTTCTTCGACGAGCCGTACCTCGGGCTCGACGCGGTCGCGCGCCACATCTTCTACGATCGGCTGCTCGAGGACTTCGCCGCGCACCCCCGCACGATCGTGCTCTCGACGCACCTGATCGACGAGGTCGCGAACCTGCTCGAGCACATCATCCTGATCGACCAGGGGCGGATCCTCCTCGACCGCGACGCCGAGGAGGTGCGCGGCTCGGCGACGACGATCGCGGGTGCCCGCGCCGCCGTCGAGCAGTTCGTCGCCGATCGGCCGGTCATCGGCCGCGAGGGCCTCGGCGGGCTCGCCTCCGTCACCATCGACGGGCGGCTCGACCACGCCGAGCGCGTGCGCGCCGCCGAGCTCGGCCTCGAGCTCGCGCCCGTTTCGCTCCAGCAGCTCATCGTCCACCTCACCGGCGCCGACCTCGCCGCTTCGATCGAACAGGAGGCCGCAGCATGACCGCCGTCACCACGACCGCCGCCACCGCCGAACGGGAGGCGTCGATGTCCAGCCGAGTCCGTCCGGGCGAGATCTGGCGCATCGTCCGCCTGCTCGCCGTGAACCCCACGATCTTCTTCGGTGTGCCCTGGCTCATCCTCGGCGGCGCCTGGGCCGTCACGATGATCGTGGCGCTCATCATCCAGGGGGCCGGCGGGGCCGCGGTCGACGCGAGCGACATCCAGGAGGGCTTCCGCTACAGCTGGGCCGTGCTCTCACCCCAGTGGTACCTCGTCGCGGTCGGCGTGCAGGCCGTCGCGTTCACCTTCTCGTTCGCGCTCGGCTTCGGCTCGACGCGACGCGACTACTGGCTCGGCCTCAGCGCGATGTTCGTGTTCGTCGCGGCCGAGATGGCCGTCGCCATCGCGACCCTCGTGCAGATCGAGAAGGCGACCGGCGGCTGGTGGATCGGGGCCGGCATGTTCGACACACTCTGGTACGGGCAGTCGGGGTGGACGTTCGACTTCTTCACGACGTTCTCGCTCCAGCTGTTCGTGCTCTTCGTCGGCGCCGGAGTGACGACCGTGTACATGCGGTGGCGGGTGCGCGGAATGATGACCCTGTTCTTCAGCTTCGTCGCCCTCGTGCTCGCGCTCATCGCCGGCTTCACCTTCACGAACACCTGGCCTGCCGTGCTGAGCTGGTTCGCCTCGATCGGTCTGCTCGGGGTGTTCACCCTCACGCTCGTCGCCGCGGTCGTCGCGGCCGTTGCGGGATTCCTGGTCATCCGGAAGGCCACACCGCGCTGAGGTTTCGAGACGGTCGCTCCGTTTCCACCTCGACCAGCGGACGGGGTCATCCGGGGGGATGACCCCGTCGGGCGGGAGATACCTCTCCCGCCCGACGCGTGTTCCCCGCCGCCCGGGCAGGCTCGAAGCATGAGTTCCTTCGTGCTCGAGGCATCCGGCCTCGTGAAGTCCTTCGGTCAGACGCACGCGCTCGCGGGCGTCGACCTCCGTGTGCGCACCGGCGAGTCGCTCGCCATCATGGGAGCCTCCGGCTCGGGCAAGACGACGCTGCTGCACTGCCTCGCCGGCATCGTCGCACCCGACACCGGCACGGTGGCGTTCCAGTCGGGCGCCGGGCGGGTCGAGGTCACGGCGCTCGGCGAGCGGGAGCGCTCGCGCCTGCGTCGCGAAGCGTTCGGCTTCGTGTTCCAGCAGGGCCTGCTGATTCCCGAGCTCACTGCGGTCGAGAACGTCGCACTCGCACTCATGCTGAACGGGATGCCTCGCGCCCGCGCCGAGGAATACGGTGGCGGCTGGCTCGCCGCCCTGGGGCTCGCCGGCATGGAGGACCGCCGCATCGGCCAGCTCTCGGGCGGACAGGCGCAGCGCGTCGCCATCGCGCGAGCGCAGGTCACGGGGGCGGCCGTGGTGTTCGCCGACGAGCCGACCGGCGCACTCGACTCGGCCACCTCCGCCGAGGTGATGCGGGCGCTGCTCGACTCCACGACCGGGCAGGGCCGCACGCTCGTCGTCGTCACCCACGACGCAGACGTCGCGGGGCGCTGTTCGCGCATCGTCGACATGCGCGACGGGCGCATCGTCGGCGAGCGGGTGCCCGCGGGCGCGAGCGCGGAGGCCGGCGCATGATCGGCCGCGTCGCCTGGCTGCTCGCCCGGCCCGGAACGGGCGGCCTCGCCCCGCTCGCGCTGCCCGCCACCGCGTTCGCGATCGTCACCGCGCTGCTGCTCACCGTGCTCGGCGGCGCCCAGTCGTTCTGGAGCTGGACCGACGACATGGGGGTCACGTATCAGGCGCTCGCCGTGGTCGCCCTCGTGCTGCTGGTGGTGCCGCTGTCCTCGCTCGGCGGCGCCGCGGCCCGTCTCTCGGCCCGACGCCGCGACGACCGGCTCGCGACCCTGCGACTGCTCGGCGCGACGCCCGCCACAGTGTCGGCAC
Organism: Agromyces italicus DSM 16388; assembly: GCF_000421545.1. Classification (GTDB taxonomy): domain Bacteria; phylum Actinomycetota; class Actinomycetes; order Actinomycetales; family Microbacteriaceae; genus Agromyces; species Agromyces italicus. The sequence continues at coordinate 362,178 of NZ_ATXF01000005.1, read as the reverse complement.
TCGCCGTGCTCGAATCGGTGGTGCTCGCGGTCGTCGGCGCCGTCGCCGGGGTCGTGCTCTACTTCCTCCTCGTGCCGCTCATCGCGCTCATCCCGTTCCGCGGCGAGCCGCTCGGCCTCGACGGCGTGCTGCTCGGGCTGCCCGCACTCGTCGGCGTCGTCGGCGGCGTCGCGCTGCTCGCCGCCGCGAGTGCGGTGCTCGGGCTCCGCCAGGTCGTCATCTCGCCGCTCGGCGTGCGCACGAGGCAGGACGCCCCGAAGCTGCACTGGCTGCGCATCGTCGTGGGCCTCGCAGTCATCGCGGTCGCGTTCGGCATGATGGCCGTGCTTCAGGTGGCCGGCTCGGCGATGGTCATCCTCGCGATGCTCGGTGCGGCGTTCGGCGGCACGATCGCCGTGCTGAACCTGATCGGGCCGTGGGTGATCCGCCTCGTCGCGCGGTCGCAGGCGCGGCGCGCGAAGACCCCCCAGCGACTCCTGGCCGCACGCGCCGTGCTCGAGTCGCCCAAGGCGGCCTGGCGGCAGGTCTCCGGCGTCGCCATGACGAGCTTCATGGCCGTGTTCGCGGGCACCGGCATCGCCCTGCTCGGCTCGTTCGGGGAGGCCGCCGACACCGAGTCGATGCTGCTGTTCGCCGACATCCGCACCGGCATCCTGATCACCGTCGTCGGCTCGTTCCTCATGGTCGCCTGCTCGGTCGGCGTGAACCAGGCCGCCTCCATCCTCGACCGGGCCGACCTCTCCCGCTCGCTCGGCATGCTCGGCATGCCGACGGCGACGATGGAGGCCGCACGGCGCCGCTCGGTGATGTCGCCGCTGCGCATCACCGCGATCGGTTCGGCCGTGACGGCGGCGGTCGTGATGCTGCCGCTCACGGGGATCACGATCATCGTCGCCCCGCTCTCGCTCGCGGTCATCGCCGCCGTGCTCGCAGCGGGCATCGGGGTCGTCTGGCTCGGCCTCGTCGCCACGAAGCCGATGCTCGAGCGGTCGGCATCCGTGTGAGTCTCGTGGGTTGAGGAGGCGCACCAGCGCCGTCTCGAGGCCCGGTCGCGGTCGAGGGTTTCGAGACGCTCGCTTCGCTCGCTCCTCAACCCGCCGAAGCGGGCGGGTACGCTCGAACCATGACCAATGCGCCCGCCTTCGACGACCGGGACGCCGCGATGAGCGAACTGCTCGGCATCCGCTCGAGCATCGACAACATCGACGCGGCGCTCATCCACCTGCTCGCCGAACGGTTCAAGTTCACGCAGCAGGTCGGTCGGCTGAAGGCCGCGCACGGGTTGCCGCCGAGCGACCCCGGTCGCGAGCAGCGCCAGATCGCCCGGTTGCGGGCGCTCGCCGTCGACGCGCACCTCGACCCCGCCTTCGCCGAGAAGTGGTTCAACTTCGTCGTCGCCGAGGTGATCCAGCACCACGAGGAGCTCGCGAACGGCGGCGGCACCCCCGGCGAACTGTGAGCCGGGCCGCCCGTCGGGGCTGGTACCCGCTCGAGCTGCCCGCGCTGGCCGGCCGGCGGTACCTCGTCACCGGCGCGAACGCCGGGCTCGGATTCTTCACCGCGGCCCGGCTCGCCGGTGCCGGCGCCCAGGTCGTGCTCAGCGGGCGCAGCCCTGAGCGCCTCGAGGCGGCGATGGCGGCGATCCGCGGCGCGATGGCGGCTCGGTCCCTGAGCCCCGTCGAAGGGGCCGTCGAACCGATCGTGATCGACCAGGCCTCGATCGACTCGGTGCGCGCCGGAGTCGCCCGTCTGCGGCATCGCCCGGCGTTCGACGGCATCGTGACCAATGCGGGCATGGTGCACACGCCCGGCGATCGTCTCGAGTCGCCCGACGGCAACGAGCTCGTGCTCGCGACGAACGTGCTCGGCCACTTCGCGCTCGTCGCCGGGCTGCTGCCGCACCTCGCGCCGGGCGCACGCATCGTCGCGCTCGGCTCGCTATCGAGCCGGCTGTCGACGTTCCGCATCAACGAGCTTCAGCTCGAGCGCCGCTACGACTTCTGGCGCGCCTACGCCCAGTCGAAGATCGCGGCGCAGGTCTTCGCCTTCGAGCTCGACCGGCGGCTGCGGGCGGCGGGCAGCAGCGTGTCGAGCCTCGTCGCGCACCCGGGCTACTCGATCAGCGGTCGCACCCCGCGCGTGCCCGGCGTCAACGAGCCGAGCGCGGGCGGCCGCTTCGCCGACGCGTTGCAGGCGGCCTGGGCGCAGGGCAAGCACCGCGGCGCCGAGGTCACCCTGCACGCGCTCACCGCGCCCGAGGCGCACGGCGGCGAGTTCTGGGGGCCGCGGTGGTCGACCAAGGGCGCCCCGACGTTGCACACGCCGACCCGCACCTCCACCGACCCCGCGATCGGCACCGCCTTCTGGGCGTTCGCCGAAGATGCCACGGGCACGACGTTCACCGTCGGCGTATGAGCCGACCGCCCGGGCGTCCGATGCGCTTCTCGCGGCCGGCGTTCCGGCGCGTCCTCTCGCGGGTCGTGGTCGTGATCGGCATCGTGCTCGCCCTGATCGGTGTCGTCTCGGGCCGCTACGGCTGGCTCTTCGCCGGCATCATCGTCACCGGTCTCGGCGCGGCCTACGGCCCCTGGCGCCTCCGTCGCTGACTCGATCCGGGCGACCCGGGCGACCCGGGCGACCCGGGCGACCCGGGCGACCCGGGCGACCCGGGCGACCCGCGCGCACGCGCCGTACGGGGTTCACCTCCCGGTAACCGCGCCGCCGCCGGGTGTTGGCGACCGCTGCGTACGTTGAGCCATCGGAACACACAGCATGCGCCTGCACCGGGCGCAGCGGTCACGAAAGGTTTCCGATGAAGCTCAACACCACGGCCTGGCCCGCGCTCGCCGCGGCCGCCCTGCTCACCTTCGGCCTGGCGGCCTGCGCGTCGCCCTCATCGGCCGACGACTCGGCGGCGGGCGGCTCGGGCGCGAAGTTCGCGGTCGACGAGAACACCCTCGTCTTCGGCGTCGTGCCCGACTCGGTCGACACCGAGACGAATTACCAGCCGCTCATGGACTACCTCGCCGCCGAGACCGGCAAGACGGTCGAGTACCACGAGTCGACCGACTACGCCGCCCTCATCGAGGCCGCCGTCGCGGGCAAGATCGACGTCGCGAGCTTCTCGGGTTTCACCTACGTGACCGCGACGAACAACGGCGCCGCGATCACCCCGATCTCCTCGATCATCACCGAGGAGGGCCAGGAACCCGGCTACTACTCGCAGGCGATCGTGCCCAAGGGCAGCGACATCACGGAGCTCGCGGACTTCGCCGGCAAGAAGGTCTGCTTCGTCGACCCGTCGTCGACCTCGGGCTACCTCTTCCCGAGCTACAACCTCCTGAACGAGGACGTCGACCCGAAGACCGACGTCACCCCGGTGTTCGCCGGAAAGCACGACGTCTCGGTCACCAAGACCGGCGAGGGCGTCGAGTGCGAGGCGGGCTTCGCCGAGGACAGCGAGGTCGTCAAGAGCGACAAGGTCGAGGTCATCGCCGAGACCATGGTGCCCGGCGCGCCGATCGTCGTCTCCGACACCCTTCCCGAGGAGCTCAAGACCCAGCTGACCGAGATCCTCGGCGAGGTCACGATCGACGAGATCATCGAGTCAGGCGTCGAGTCGGCCGACAGCGAGGGTTTCCGCAGCGTGTTCTTCGCGACGCTGCCGGTCGACGACGAGTACTACGACACCATCCGCGACATCTGCGAGAAGACCGAAGCGGAGCAGTGCCAGGGCTGACGCCAAGCACTGAGCACCGGTCGGAGCGCACGGAACACGGAAACGGAAGACGGAGCATCGGATGAGCAGCCCAGTCGGCAACGAGGATTCGGTCGTCATCGACGTCGAGAGGCTCACGAAGTCGTTCGGTTCGACGGTCGCACTGCGGGATGCCGCGCTGCGGGTCGAGCGGGGAGAGATCGTCGTGCTGCTCGGCCTCTCGGGCTCGGGCAAGTCGACGCTGCTCCGGCACCTCGACGGCCTCGAGACCCCGACCGCAGGTTCCGTGCGTGTGCTCGGCCAGGAGGTGCCGCGCCTCACCGGCCGGCGCCTCCGGGCCCTGCGCAGCCGGATCGGCTTCGTCTTCCAGCAGTTCGAGCTGGTGCCCTCGCTCACCGTGCTCGAGAACGTGCTCACGGGAGCACTCGCCGAGCTTCGCGGCCCGCGGCTCGGGCTCTGGAGCTACCCGAGGCGCCTGAAGCTCACCGCCCTCGGCCACCTCGACCGGGTCGGCCTGCTCGACCGCGCGTACCAGCGCGCCGACACCCTCTCAGGCGGTCAGCAGCAGCGCGTCGCGATCGCCCGCGCCCTCATGCAGGACCCCGAGATCCTCCTCGCCGACGAGCCCGTCGCCTCGCTCGACCCCGAGTCGAGCGAGCAGGTCATGGCACTCATCCGAGAGATCGCCATGGACGCCGGGCTCACCGTCGTCTGCAGCCTGCACCAGGTCGACCTCGCCCTCTCGTGGGGCGACCGCATCGTCGGGCTCCGCCACGGCGAGGTCGTGCTCGACACCCCGGCGGAGGGGCTCTCGAAAGTCGAGGTCATGGAGATCTACGGTCGCGTCGCGACGGCGACCGCCGAACTCGAGGCCATCGAACGCGAGCTCGTCGACGAGCTCGGCGCCGCGGATGCCGCGGCGCCCGAGCGCTCCGCCGCGCCCGCGCCGCTCGTGGCCGCAGGCGAGAACCGGGCGGGCTGATGTCGACCCTCGTCGCACCGTCACGGCGGCCCGCCGAGGCATCCGATGCCCGTTCGGTGGCCGAGCGCGCGCCGAAACGCGGCCGCTCGCCCGAGCGGATCGCCGCCTCACTCACGCTCGTGGCGATCGTGGTCGCGTCGATCATCGCGCTCGCCGACTCGGGCATCTCGATCCCGCACATGATCGAGAGTTGGGGCAACGCCGAGCGCTTCTTCGCCCGGGTGGGTCCGATCAGCTTCCCCGAGCCGGCGCAGCTGCTCTACCTGACCGCACTCACGATCGGGCTCGTGCTCTGCGGCACCCTGCTCGCCGCCGTGATCTCGGTGCCGGTCGCCTACCTCGCCGCGTCGAATACGACGCCCGGGGGCGGCCTGCAGGCGTTCGGGCGCTTCGTCACGGTGCTGACCCGCGCGATCCCCGACGTCGTGCTCGCCATGGTCTTCGTGCTCATGTTCTCGCTCGGCTCGCTGCCGGGCATCCTCGCCATCGGCATCCACTCGATCGGCATGATCTCGAAGCTCTTCGCCGACGCCATCGAGCAGATCGACGAGGGGCCCAGGCGTGCGATCCGTGCAGCTGGCGGATCGACGTGGCAGGAGTTCACCAGCGGGATCCTGCCGCAGGTGCTGCCCTCCTGGGTCGCAACGGTGCTGCACCGCAACGACATCAACCTGCGCGGCTCGGTCGTGCTCGGCTACGTCGGCGTGGTCGGACTCGGCATGGAGATGTCGTTCGCGTTCAAATCGCTGAACTACTCGCTCGGGCTCGGCATCGCCCTCGTCATGTTCGCGCTCTGCATCGTGATGGAGATCGTCTCGAGCATCGTGCGCTCGGCGATGCTGGGCGTGGCGCCGACCGGGCGCAGCCTCGGGGCGCGGCTCGCTCGGCGCGTGGGGCGTGCCTCCGCCGGTCGAGGAGCGCAGCGTCTCGAGACCTCGCGACCCGGTCTCGAGACGCCTCCATCGTCGGCTCCTCGACCGGCGGGAACTTCGCTCGAGGCGGCCCTCCGCCGCCCGTGGGATGCGGTGCGGATCCGCAACACCGCCTGGGGCTGGGCCGCGCTCGCGGTCGTCGTGGGCAGCGTGCTCATCTGCGACATCCAGTGGGGCGACCTCATCACCTTCTGGGCGAAGGTGCCCGCGATCGCCGTGCAGTTCTGGCCTCCGGACTTCGGCAACTACGACGCCGCGACGATGTTCGGTGCGATGGGCCAGACGATCGGCATCGCGCTCGCCGCGACCCTGCTCGCGCTCGTCGTGTCCGTGTTCGTCGGCTCGCTCGCCGCGCGCAACGTCGCGCCGAACGGAACCACGCGCACCTCGATGAGACTGCTCCTCGTCGTCATCCGCGGCATCCCCGAGGTGATCCTCGCGATCGTGCTCATCGTCATCACCGGGCTCGGCGCGCAGGCCGGCACGCTCGCGCTCGCTTTCGGCGGCATCGGCCTCGCGGGCAAGCTCATCGCGGACTCCTTCGAGGAGGTGAAGGCGGGGCCCGAGCGCGCGCTCCGGGCGACCGGCGCGAGCCGGGCGCAGGTGTACGCCTCGGCGACCGTGCCGCAGGGCACCCGGGCGCTCATCGGCCACAGCTTCTACCTGCTCGACACGAACATCCGGGCGGCGACCATCCTCGGCATCGTCGGCGGCGGCGGCATCGGCTACTACCTGCTGAACGCCGGCCAGGGCTCGAACTACCAGGTCGTCACCGCGATCGTGCTGATGATCCTCGCGACGGTGCTCGTCGTCGAGAGCCTCGCGATGTGGATGCGGCGGGTGTTCCGGTGAGCGGCGCGGCCGGCCGGGGCGTGCGCGACATCGCCGGCTACGACGTCGCCGTCGTCGGCTCGGGCATCGTCGGTCTCGGGGCGGCGCTCGCCGCGCACAGGCGGGGCCTGCGGGTCGTCGTGATCGAGCGCGGCAGCGAGCCGAGCGGAGCCTCGATCCGCAACTTCGGCCACCTCTGCTTCACCCCGCAGCACGGCGCCGCCCGCGAGTTCGCGCTCGACTCGCGCGAGCTCTGGCTGGGGCTCGCCCGCGACGCGGGGGTCTGGCTGCGCGAGTCCGGCACCCTCGTCGCGGCCCGTCACGACGACGAGTTCGCGGTGCTCGCCGAACTCGCCGCGCTGCGCGGCGACGACGAGGTGGTGCTGCTCGACGCGCCGGAGGCCGAGGCGCGCATCCCGCTCGCACCTGGCACAGCGGTCGGCGGGGCGCTCCTGCCGCGCGACCTGCAGGCGAACCCGCGGGAGGCGATCGCGACGATCGCCGCGCACCTCGAACGCGGCGGCGTCGAATTCCGTCGCCGCACCGCGGTCGGCCGGGTGGGCACCGGACGGGTCGAGACGAGCCGCGGGCCGATCGACGCCGGCGAGATCGTCGTCGCGGTGAACCACGACCTCGACCTGCTGTTCCCCGAGCTCGCGGAGGAGCGCGGCATCGTGCGCTGCGGGCTCGACATGCTGCGCGTCGATGCGGGCCTTGCGGCGCCCCTCGCCGCGCCGGTGCTCACCGGCTGGTCGCTCGTGCGCTACGGCGCGTTCGCGGCGACCCCGGCGGCTCAACGGTTGCGCGAGCGGCTGCATGCCGAACGCCCAGACCTCGCCGCCCTCGACCTCAACCAGATGTACACGCAGTTGCCCGACGGATCGCTCATCGTCGGCGACACCCACTCCCGGGGCGCCACGGTCGCGCCGTTCCAGAGCGAGGCCGCCTTCGAGGCGCTGCTCGAGATCACCGGCACGTTCTTCGGCGTCTCGCGCCCCCGCGTGCTCGAACGCTGGCAGGGCGTCTACGCGAGCGGGCCCGAGGAGTTCCTCGTCGAGCAGCCCGAACCCGGCGTGCACCTCGCCGCCGCGACGACCGGCGTCGGCATGACGTGCGGGCTCGGCCTCGCCGAACACGTCGTCGGCCTCGCGCTCGGCTCACCGCAGACCACCTCCGAGAAAGGCCGATCATGACCACCGACACCGACCTCTCCGCAGACCCCGCCGAGGGGCTCTCCGCAGACGAATCGGCCGAGTTCGACGAGCTCGCCGAACTCGGCGATCCCGATGACGTCGACGTGGAGGGCGAGATCGAGCTCATCGTGCTCGACATGGCCGGCACCACGGTCGCCGACGACGGCGTGGTCGAGCGGGCGTTCGCGCTCGCCGCCGAACGCAGCGGCATCGCCTCGGGTGACGACTTCGCCGAGGCGATCGACTACGTGCGCGACACCATGGGGCAGTCGAAGATCGAGGTGTTCCGCGTGCTCGCGAACGGCGACGAGGCGGCCGCGCAGCGTGCGAACGCCGAGTTCGAGGGCGCCTACGCCGAGCTCGTGGCGAGCGAGGGCGTCGCCGAGATCCCGGGCGCAGCACGCGTCATCGAGCGCCTGCGCGAGGCCGGGGCATCCGTCGTGCTCACCACCGGATTCTCGCCCGTCACCCGCGACGCCATTCTCGACGCACTCGACTGGCACGGCCTCGCCGACCTCGCGCTCTCGCCCGCCGATGCCGGCCGGGGCCGCCCGTACCCCGACCTGCCCCTCACGGCGCTGCTCCGCACCGAGGCGCGGGCGGTCGAGGCGATGGTCGTCGTCGGCGACACGGTGAGCGACGTCGAATCGGGGGTCGCCGCGGGCGCGGGCCTCGTCGTCGGCGTGCTGACCGGTGCGCACGATCGTGACGCGCTCGAGGCCGCCGGCGCCGACGCCGTCATCGACGGTATCGCCGAGCTGCCCGCGCTGCTCGGCCTGCACGGCGAGTAGGGCCGGGATGCACACGGTGGTGCGAGTCGCCGGTCCCGACCTGATCCTCAGGCCGTCGCCCATCGCGATGGTCTGGAACGAGCCGGGCCGAGCGCACGAGGCGCTCGCGGCGCCGGGGGTGCACCTCTCGGCGGGGGAGGCGCTCGTCGAGGTCGAGCTCGCCACGGTCTGCGGTTCGGACGTGCACACCGTGCGCGGAGACCGGCCGGCGCAGGCGCCCCTCGTGCTCGGACACGAGCAGGTCGGACGGGTCGTCGCCGTGGGCGACGGAGCGGTCCGTGCCGACGGTGCCCCGCTCGAACTCGGCGACCGCGTCGTCTGGTCGGTCGCGGTCAGTTGCGGTGACTGCGACCGGTGCCGCCGCGGCCTCGTCCAGAAGTGCCGCACGCTCGCGAAGTACGGGCACGAGCGGGTGCATCGCGGCTGGGAGCTCTCGGGCGGCTTCGCCACGCACGTGCAGCTCAGAGCGGGCACGGCCGTCGTTCGCGTGAGCGAGGAGCTGCCGGCGCTCGTCGCCGCGCCCGCCTCGTGCGCGACGGCGACGGCGGTGGCCGCGCTCGACGCGGCCGCAGCGCACGTGCCGCTCGCCGGGGCGCCGCTGCTCGTCACCGGCGGCGGCATGGTCGGCCTCAGCGTCGCCGCGATCGCGCGCGAGGCGGGCGCCGAGGTCGTCGTCTCCGATCCGGATGCCTCGCGGCGGGTGCTCGCCCGCCGATTCGGCGCGCGAACGGTCGACCCCTCGGCGGTGCCCGGCGACGGAGAGCATCTCGACTCGGTGCTCGCCGAGTTCGCCGCGCAGGGGCGACCCGAGCTGCTGATCGCCGTCGAAGCCTCTGGAGCGGCGTCCGCCGTGCGCACCGCCATCGCCGCGCTGGGCGTCGGCGGGGTCGCGGTGCTCGTCGGCAGCGTCTCGCCCGGCACCGAGGTGCGGCTCGATCCCGAGACCGTCGTGCGACGCCTCGTCGCCGTGACCGGCGTGCACAACTCCGCGCCCGAGCAGCTCGCCCGCGCGGTCGCGTTCCTCGAGCGCTCCTGGCGCTCGACGCCCCTCGATGAACTCGTCGGTGCGACGTACCCCCTCGACGAGCTCGATCTCGCCCTCGCCGCGGCGGCGACGGGCGAGCACGTGCGCATCGGGGTCGCGCCGGGGCGCCGCCCGCACCACTGAACCGGTGGAGATTTCCACCCGGGCGGCGATCGCGGGAATATGGGAGCATGACGGCCCGTGCTCTCGCGATCACGCCGGCACCGCGAGGCGGTGCACGATGACGGATGCCACGGGGCCGACGCCGAGCGATCCGATCGATCGACTCCGTGCGTCGCTCGCCGACGCAGCCGCCCGCCTCGCCGCCGCGCGGGCCCGCGACGAGGTGCTCGCCGAACTGGTGCAGCCGAAGCCCGTGCTGGGCGTCGCCCGTGCCGCGCGCATGGCTCATCGGGGGCGCGTCTGGCGGCTCGGGGTGCTGCTGCTCGCCCCCGACGGGGCACTGCACGCGACCGGGCATGTGGTGCGTGCCGAGCGGCCCGCCCGGCGCAGCGTGCTCGCGGCGAGCGTCGCCGAGCACCGGGGCTGGCAGGCAGCCGCGGTGAAGGGCGGCATCGCCGAGGGCGAGACCGTCAACTTCGATGCGCCGGGGGTCGACCTCGACGAGCTCGCGCGCACCGGGGCATCCGGACCGATCGTGTTCGACGGCGAGACCGTGCGCGTGCGCTGGAACCCCGGCCAGACGGGCGCGCTCGCCGAGCTCGGGCGCTATCTCGACGACCGCGTCGGGCTGCTGGTCGACCCGCCAGGCGGCAGCTGAACGCCGAACGCGCGCGAAGTTCTGCTACCGTCGATGCTCGTGTGTAGCCAATTCGCCACGATGATGATCGCGCGGCCCCGCACCGCCTGAGGCGGAGCGACCCGATCATCCACGTCTCTCCGCCTCGGCCATGACCATGGCCGCGGTGCGATCACGCGTACCCGGCCGACCATCTTCGGCAGCGGAGCAGAACCTTGCGCACACGCGAACACCCGTCCACCCGTCATCCCGTCCCGACCGGCCACGGCGGCCGGCAGGAGCTCGGGCAGAACTTCCTCGTCGATCGCGGCGCGATCGATCGCCTCGTCGGTCTCGTCGACGAGACACGGGGCCCGATCATCGAGTTGGGCGCCGGCGGCGGCGCCCTCACCGATCCGCTGGCGCGCCTCGGCCGTCCGCTCACGGCACTCGAACTCGACCCCGGTCGCGTCGCCTCGCTGCGGCGCCGGTTCGGCGCCCGTGTCACCGTCGAGCAGGCCGATGTGCTGCGCTGGCGGTATCCGAGTGCGCCGCACGTGGTCGTCGGCAACGTGCCGTTCCACCTCACGACCGCGATCCTGCGTTCGCTCCTCGATCGCCCCGGCTGGACGAACGCCGTGCTGCTCACGCAGTGGGAGGTCGCGCGGCGGCGGTGCGGCGTCGGCGGCTCGAGCCTGCTCACCGCGCAGTCGGCGCCGTGGTTCGAATTCGCGCTCGACGGGCGGGTGCCGGCGCGGGCCTTCCGGCCGGTGCCCGCGGTCGACGGCGGGCTCTTCAGTGTGCGGCGCCGTGCGGAGCCGCTCGTCGAGGCGGCCGAGCGGCGCGGCTACTGCGGATTCGTGGCGGCGGCGTTCCGCGGGCGCGGGCGCGGCATGGCGCAGATCCTCACCCGGACGCCGAGGCCGATGGGCGCGGCGCAGGCGAAGTCGTGGCTGGCCCGGCGAGGCCTCGCACGCGACGTGCTGCCCGGACGGCTCAGCGCCGAGGACTGGGCCTCGCTCTGGCAGGAGGTGCGGCGGGGTTGAGGCGAGCCGAGTCGCGGTGTGCGCGGCCCGGGCTCAGCGCAGCTCGCGGCTGAGCCGGATGCCGAACGGGTGCGGGCCGAGGATGAACCAGACGAGGGCCGCGGGCAGCGTGAAGCAGACGAGCGCGATGACCCACACCCACTTCTCGAGCTCGTTGAGCCGGGCGTTGCCGAAGATCTGCGTGGCGACGTAGACGAGCGCGCCGAGCCAGAGCACGGCGACGACGACGACGAGGAGCGTCCACAGTTCCATGGGATGAATCTACCGCGACCGGCGCGCATCCCGTTCGGCGCGATGCTCGAGCGCGTTGCGCTGAGACTCAGCTGCGGGGGTCGGACCGGTCGTCCTCGTCCTCGTCGTCGACCGGGGGGCGCAGCCGGAACGCCTCGCGCATGCGCTCGCCCGGGGGTGCCTTGATCGCGCGGATCACGACGCCGATGAAGATGATGACGGCGAAGAGGACGAGTGCGCCGGCGAAGAGGATGCCGTAGAAGGCGAAGTCGTTCATGTCGGTGTGCTTCCTGTCGTTCGTCGTCTGGCGGTTGCGCTCAGTACCCGAAGAGGGTGACGGGCTCGAGGAGCCCGTCGCGCAGGGCTTCGAGCACCCGGAGCTCGTGCGGGACGACGGGCTCGGGCAGCGCGTCGAGGGCGAACCACTCGAGCGCCGCCGCCTTCTGGGTCTCGAGGAGCCGCGGCTCGCCCGTCCACTCGCCGACCTCGAAGAACACGTCGAAGCGCTGCTCGATCGGGCGGCCGCTGCCGTCGGTGCGGTGCATGAGGGTCAGCAGTTCGAGCGCGCCGGGTTCGACCGAGACACCGAGCTCCTCGCTCGCCTCGCGCGCCGCGCCCGCGAGCAGCGACTCGCCGGCCTCGACGTGGCCCGCGGCGCCGGACGCCCAGTGCTCGTCGTAGTACCCGGTGCCCCGGCGCAGCTGCAGCAGCACCTCGTCACCGCGGCGCAGCAGCACGTAGGCCGCGGGCACCACCGTGAATCGTCCGTGGGTCGACGCGTACGCGTCGGTGTACCGCTCGGGTTCGGTCATCGGGCCTCAATCCTCCGGTTGTCGAGTAGGCGCGCCAGCGCCGTATCGAGGCACATGACTCGACCGCCGGTCAGTACCCGACGACCGGCCCGAACGCGTCGGCGAGCGGGGCGCGGTTGACGGTGCGGAGCTCGTCGATCGAGACGGTGAACGCATCCTGCACTTCGAGGGTGCCGGAGGCGGCGTCGGTCACGCCGATGCGACGGACCGGGTAGCCCCGGCCCTCGCAGAGCCCGCGGAACTTGACGTCGTCTTCACGGGGGACCGTGACGATGACCCGACCGGTCGACTCGCTGAAGAGCGCGGTCGCGAGGTCGATCTCCGCGTCGGCCAGCACTTCGCCCAGGAACACGCGGGCGCCGACGCCGAAGCGCGACACCGCCTCGGCGAGGGCGATCGCGAGACCGCCGTCGGAGAGGTCGTGCGCCGAGTCGATGAGGCCCTCGACGGCCGCCGCGCTGAGCAACTCGGCGAGGGTCTTCTCGGCGGCGAGGTCGACGGCCGGCGGGCGCCCGCCGAGGTGCCGGTGCACGACGCCCGCCCAGGCGGAGCCGTCGAGCTCGGCCGCGGTGTCGCCGAGCAGGTAGATGTTGTGGCCGTCGTCCTGCCAACCGCTCGGGATGCGGCGGGCGACGTCGTCGATGACGCCGAGCACGGCGATGACGGGCGTCGGGTGGATCGGCACGTCACCGGTCTGGTTGTAGAAGCTGACATTGCCGCCGGTGACGGGAATGCCGAGCTCGAGGCATCCGTCACTCAAACCCTCGACCGTCTCGGAGAACTGCCACATGACCTCGGGGTTCTCTGGGGAGCCGAAGTTGAGGCAGTCGCTGACGCCCATCGGCACGGCGCCCGTCACGGCCACGTTGCGGTACGCCTCGGCGAGCGCGAGCTTCGCGCCCTGGCGCGGGTCGAGCTGCGAGTAGCGGCCGTTCGCGTCGGTCGCGACCGAGACGCCGAGGCCCGACTCCTCGTCGACGCGGACCATGCCGGCGTCGTCGGGCGCGCCGAGCGCGGTGTTGCCGAGCACGTAGGAGTCGTACTGGTTCGTGACCCACGCGGCGTCGGCCTGGTTCGCCGAGCCCACGAGTTGCAGGAACTGCGCGCGGATCTCGTCGGGCGTCGCGGGGCGATCGAGCTTCGCGGCGGTGTCGGCCTGCAGCGCGTCGATCCACGTCGGGTAGGCGACGGGGCGCTCGTAGACCGGGCCGTCGACGGCGACGGTGCGCGGGTCGACGTTCACGATCTCCTGGCCGTGCCACATGATGCTCAGCCGGCCGGTGTCGGTGACCTCGCCGAGCACGCTCGTCTCGACGTCCCACTTCTCGACGACTTTCAGGAAGCCCTCGAGCTTCTCGGGCTTCACGATCGCCATCATGCGCTCCTGGCTCTCGCTCATCAGGATCTCTTCGGGCGTGAGCGTGGGGTCGCGCAGCAGCACGTCGTCGAGCACGATCGACATGCCGCCGTCGCCGTTCGAGGCCAGCTCGCTGGTCGCGCACGAGATGCCGGCGGCGCCGAGGTCTTGGATGCCCTCGACGAGGTCGCCCGCGAAGAGTTCGAGGCAGCACTCGATGAGCACCTTCTCGGCGAAGGGGTCGCCGACCTGCACTGCGGGGCGCTTGGTCGGGCCGCCTTCGGCGAACGTGTCGGACGCGAGGATCGACGCGCCGCCGATGCCGTCGCCGCCGGTGCGGGCGCCGAAGAGCACGACCTTGTTGCCCGCGCCCTTGGCGTTCGCGAGGTGCAGGTCTTCGTGACGCAGCACGCCGACCGCGAGGGCGTTCACCAGCGGGTTGGCCTGGTAGACCCCGTCGAACCAGGTCTCGCCGCCGATGTTCGGAAGGCCCAGGCAGTTGCCGTAGAAGCTGATGCCGCTCACCACTCCGTGCACGACGCGGGCGGTGTCGGGGTGGCTGATGTCGCCGAAGCGCAGCGCGTCCATGACGGCGACCGGGCGCGCGCCCATCGAGATGATGTCGCGCACGATGCCGCCGACGCCGGTCGCGGCGCCCTGGAACGGCTCGATGTACGAGGGGTGGTTGTGCGACTCGATCTTGAAGGTGACGGCCCAGCCCTCACCGATGTCGAGCACTCCGGCGTTCTCGCCCATGCCCACCATCAGGTGCTTCTTCATGTCGGGCGTGACCTTCTTGCCGAACTGCTTCAGGTAGATCTTCGACGACTTGTACGAGCAGTGCTCGCTCCACATGACCGAGTACATCGCGAGCTCGGCGCTCGTCGGGCGGCGCCCGAGGATGTTGCGGATGCGCTCGTACTCGTCGGGCTTCAGACCCAGCGCAGCGTACGGCTGCTCCTTCTCGGGAGTCGTGGCCGCGACCTCGACGGTGTCGAGCACCGGGGCGGCGGCGTTCGCTGAGCTTGTCGAAGCGGCAGCGATGTTGGAAGGGGTATTGATGGTCACGAGTGGCGAGCTCCAGAAGACGGCGGCGAGGCGGATGCCGCGGGGCGAATGCCTGACCGTGCCAGTCTACTTGCCCACCGTCGGTCGAGTAGCGACGCAGGAGCGTATCGAGACTCGCGTAGCGCTCAGCCGCGGTCGATGCCGAAGGTGTGCTTCACGAGCGCCTGCACGTCGCGGTCGAGGGCGTCGATGCGTCGGCTGACGACCCCGATCTCTGCGAGGATCTCGCCGCGGAGGCCGCCGATCTCGCTGCGGATCACCCGCACGAACATCGTCGTGACGAGGGTGATCACCCCGAAGAGTGCGGCCGCGAACACCCCGATGAGGGTCCACACCTGCGGTTCGTTCAACTCGATCACTCCTTCATCTTGCGCCTGTCAGGTCGAGGATGCCAGCGATGAGGGAGCCGAACACGGGATTCGTTCGAGAAGTGGTGGGAGCCGACCGTGGGTCCAGCCTGTGGAGGAGGATCCCTGCGAGCCCAATCCGCGCAGAGCTTCGGCGACGCAGCTTGCGGGGTCTGCGTCGTCGCTCCGGGCGCGTCGTCGCGTGGAGGGCCCGGGCCGTGCGTACGCGCCGCGCCCCGTCACCTCAATGGTGTCGAACGCGGGCGAGGAACTCGGCGGTCGCCGGCTCGACCGGGGCGTCGAAGAGTTGCTCGGGCGGGCCCGACTCCACGATGCGGCCACCCTGCATGAAGACCACGCGGTCGGCGACCTCGCGGGCGAAGGACATCTCGTGCGTGGCCATGAGGATCGTCGATCCGGTCGACTTCAGCTGCCGCACGAGGTCGAGCACCTCACCGATCAACTGGGGGTCGAGTGCGCTCGTGATCTCGTCGAGCAGCAGCAGTTCGGGATCGGTCATGATCGCGCGGACGATCGCGACCCGCTGCTGCTGGCCGCCCGACAGCCGGTCGGGGTAGTCGAGCGCCTTCGCGCCGAGCCCGAGCGAGCCGAGCAGCTCGAGGCCGCGTGCATGAGCAGTGTCCTTCGGCATGCCGTGCACGCGTCGCGCCGCGAGCGTGACGTTGTCGATGATGCGGAGGTGGGGGAAGAGGTTGAAATGCTGGAACACGACGCCGATACGGGCGCGCACACGGTCGGCGTCGACGCCCGGATCGGTGATGTCGTCTCCGCCGAGCAGGATCTGCCCGTCGTCGACGCGCTCGAGCAGGTTGATCGTGCGAAGCAGCGTCGACTTGCCCGATCCGGACGCTCCGATGAGCACGACCACCTCGTGGGCGTCGAGTTCGAGATCGACGCCTTGCAGCACATCGTGGTCGCCGAAGCGCTTGCGCACTCCCCGTACCTCGAGCACGGTCATACGACCCCTCCGCTCTGCTCACGTGCCGCCAGTCGCGCCGAAGCCCAGTCGGTGAGACGGATCATCGGCCAGCTGATCGCCACGAACAGCAGGCCCGCCACGACGTACGGCGTGAAGTTGAAGCTCTGCGCGACCTCGATCTGCGCCGCGCGGACGGCATCGACCGCGCCGAGCACCGAGATGAGGCCGACGTCCTTCTGCATCGAGACGAAGTCGTTCATGAGCGCAGGCACGACCTTCCGGATCCCCTGCGGGATGACGACGATCCGCAGGGTCTGCGCGTGCGTGAGGCCGAGTGAGCGCGCGGCCATGCGCTGGGACGGGTGCACCGCCTCCATCCCCGCCCGAAGCACCTCGGCGACGTACGCCGAGTAGGTGAGGATGATCGCGATCGTGCCCCAGACGACGGCGGGCAGGCGGGGGAAGATGTCGAGCACCGGGATGCCGAAGCCGACGAGATAGAGCACGATCAGCAGCGGCATTCCGCGGAACAGGTCGGTGTAGCCCGTCGCGAGTGCGCGCAACGGGAAGAACACGGGCCCGCGGAGCGACCGCAGCACGGCGAGCAGCGTGCCGAAGACGGCGACGCCGATGGCCGCGACGACGAGCACCTGGATGTTCACCCAGAGTCCGGCGAGGATCGCGGGGAAGCTCTCGATGCCGATCTCGAGGTTGAAGAAGGTCTGCTGCACCACCGCCCAGCCGGGCGAACCGACGAGCGCGAGCCCGATCACCCCCGCGAAGACGACGGTGCTGATCAGTGCGATGACCACCGAGCGGGTGGAGGCACGCCGACGGACGGACCGTCGCGAGAGCTCGAGCTCGCTCGGCTGCCACGCGGCCTCCGCCGCTCCGGTGCTCATCGGGTGAGCCTGATCAGTCGAGGACCGGAACGTCGACCGCGTCGCTCAGCCACTCCGCCTGGATCTCGGCGAGTTCGCCCGACTCGCGAAGCGCGTCGACGGCCGCACTGACCGGGTCGGTCAGCGCGGAGTCCTTCGGCAGCACGAAGGCGAACTCGTCGCCACCGGCCGCATCGGCGAACTGGCCGACGACGACACCGCCTCGATCTCGGCCGACGTGAGGTAGAAGGCGCTCGGCAGGTCGATGACGAACGCATCGATCTGGCCGCTCGTCAGCGCGAGCACGGCGTCTTCGTTCGAGTTGAAGACCGACAGCTCGGTGTCGAGGGCCGCATCGGCGACCGTGAAGCTCGTCGTTCCGCTCGCGACACCCACGTTCACGTCGTTCAGCTCGTCGAGCGAGGTGGCGGATGCGGCAGGCGAATCGGCCGTCGCGATCACCGCCTGCGTCGTGGTGTAGTAGGGGCTCGAGAAGTCCACCGCCTGCTTGCGCTCGTCGGTGATCGAGAACTGCTGGATGTTGAGGTCCCAGTCTTTCGGGCCGGGCGCGATCGCGCTGTCGAAGGTCGAGCGCACCCAGACGACGTCGTCGGGGGCGAAGCCGAGCTCCGCTGCGACGGCGTACGTCACGGCGGACTCGAAGCCTTCGCCGTTGGCGGGGTCGTTGTCGACGGCCCACGGCTCGAACGCGGGATCGCCGGTCGCGACGGTGAGCTTGCCGGCGGTGAGGGTCTGCAACCCGCCATCGTCGGTGGAGGGGGCATCGGACCCGCCGGCGGCACAGCCGGCGAGCGCGAGGGCCGCGGCGGTTGCGGTCGCGGCGACCGCCGCGCGGCGAAGTGCTCGCGAAAGAGTCATGGGGCGTCTCCTGATGCTGTGACGGGGTGAGTGAGCGACTGGTCGCCGGTCAAGCCTAAGTCAGTCGGCGAGTCGCCAGTCGGCGAAATCGAAACCGGGCGACACAAGGCAACTCGCGAGCACCTCGTCATGCCCCGCGAGGCGGGCCGACTGCCAGGTGCCGGCGTGCACGACGCACTGCGCGACGTGGCCGGCGGCGGGGTCCGGTCCGAGCAGCACCGTGCGGGCGACGGCAGGGGGCGCGACCGGCCGCTCGCCGGTTCCGCCGAGTGAGAGTTCGAGCGCCCCCGGCCCGTGCCAGAGCCAGACCTCGTCGCTCGAGACCACGTGCCAGGCGCTGTGCTCGCCGGGGGTCAGGAGGTAGTGGATGAGCGTCGCCGCGGGTCGCGCACCGCCGTCGGTGTCGACGGGCGTTCGGCCCGTCCACGTTCGGCGGAACCACCCGCCTTCGGGGTGGGCGGCGAGGTCGAGCCGCCTCGCGGTCGCGGGTCGGTCGTCAGTCATCGGTGACCACTCCGGTCGCTCGGGTGAATCGGTCGGTCGTCGCGCGCACGCGCCCGGCGATCACCGTGGCGGCTGCGCGGCCGGCGCCCGATTCGACGAGGTCGGTCACCGTCTCTGCGACATCCGTGACCGGAAGGTCGAAGAACGCGAGGTCCGCGAGGGCGCCGACGGCGAGGTACCCGGTGCGGTTCGCCCCGACGTCCAACCCCATCGCGTGGGCGCCGCCGATCGTGGCGGCGGCGATCAGGCGTTCGGCGAGGTCGCGGGTGTGATAGCCCTGGGCGCGGGCGAGCCGGGCGAGCTCGGCCACGTCGGCCATGAGATCGAGGGACGGGCTCGACGACAGCGAGTCCGTGCCCACCGCGATCGGATTCCCCTCCGCAAGGTAGGCGGCGACCGGCGGTTCGTCGAGCCCGATCACCGCGTTCGATCGCGGGCAGAGCGCCACGCTCGTCCCGCGCGCGCGGAGGATCGCCCGATCGCGCGCGGTCATGTACACACCGTGCGCGATGTGGCAGTCGGGCCCGAGCACGCCGAGCTGGTCGACGAACTCGGTCGCGCCCGTGCCGAATCCGGCGTCGCGCAGCTCGCGGAAGCTTCCGAGCTCGCGCCCGTGCCACGGATCGTCGTGCTCGTGGTCGAACTCGCGCTCGAACGCCGCCTCTCCGAGGTGCAGGTGCAGGCGGCTGCCCCGCTCGCGCACGATGTCGGGGATCTCGAGCAGGGGGACGATCTCGAGCGAGTAGGGGGCGTGCGGCGACAACCCGGTGCCGGGAGGAGCGGGCAGCGCATCGAGCGCCGCCTCGACCTGTGCGCGTCCCGTGCGAGCCCACTCGGCGTTGGTCCAGCTCATCACCTCCCAGTAGGTGATGCCGTGCAACCCGGCATCGTGCAGCACACCCGCCGCCGCGGCATCCGTCACGATGTCGGCGACCGCGGTCGTTCCGTGCTCGAGGAGCAGCCGTGCGCCCGCCGCGGCATCGGCGGGCCAGTCGCGGCCCGCCTCGTAGACCGGGTTGAATGCGTTCGCCCAGTCGTCGAACCCGTCGTAGCGACCCTGCCCCACCGAAGCCATGCCGGTGTACTGCAGATGCGAGTGCGCGTTGACGAGGCCGGGCATGAGGATGCCGGGCCAATGCACCTCGTGCGCGGCGATGCCCCGCTCGGCGAGCGACCGGAGCACCCACCTCCGCTCGCCGACGTGCAGCAGACGGTCGCCGCGCACGGCGATGGCGCCGTCGAGGATCGGCGGTGCGGTGACGGGCAGCACCAGGCGAGCCGAATACAGCGTGACCGCGTCGGATGTCGCGCCGGCCGGTTGCGCGGGCGCGCCGATCACCGCTCGCCTCCCATGCGGTCGTAACGACGCGACCGCCAGTCGTGCCCGGCCTCGACCTGGGCGACGCCGGGTTCATCGACGGCGAGGCCGGCAGCGGCGAGCGCAGTGCGCGCGACCCGGTCGTCGATCGAGGCCGGCAGCGGGTGCACGCCCGCGCCGGGTCTCGTGACGACGAGGTGCTCGACCGCGGCGAGCTGCACGGCGAAGGAGTAGTCCATGATCTCGATGGGGTTGCCCTCGGCGGCGGTGATGTTGATGCAGCCACCACGGTCGAGCACGAGTGCGCCGCCCGGACGCAGCACCTCGAGGTGGGGCAGCGCCTCACCGTCACGGAGCATCGGCTCGAGGAGCGCTTCGGCGAGGTCCACCTCGTGCGGCACCCCGCCGGCGACCGCCACGACTCGCGCGTTCCGTGCGAGCGCGCCCGACACCGTGTGCGCGGCGCCGGTTGCCGAGACGATCAGCGCGTCGGCGCCGAGCTCGTCGGCGCGGCCGACCGCATAGCCGTCGTGCACCGCGACGAGCGCTCGCACCGGGTCGGTCTCGGTGACCCGCACCTCGGCACCGAGCGCGGAGAGGTGCGCGGCGACGCCCTGCCCCACCGGCCCGTAGCCGATGACGAGGGCAGGCTGGTCCCGCACGGTCACGCCAGCTTCATCGAGCACGTCGGCGATGGCGAACACGCAGGACTGGCCTGTGCCGTAGCGGTTGTCGAACCGGGTCTTCATCCGTGCGTCGTTCACCGCGAGCACCCCCGTGCGAAGGACGCCGCCGGACTGCATGAGGCGCAGTGGCGTGAGTCCGCTCGTGGTCTCCTCGTTCGCGCCGATCCAGCCGTCGACGAGGTGGGGGGCGAGCTCGTGGGCGAGCCGGATGAGGTGCGACCCGTCGTCGATGACCACGTCGAACCCCCGTGCGAGGAAGGCGAGTGCCGCGTCGCGTTCGGCGGCGCCCGCGAGCGTCGGGTCGGCGTCGACCGGGATTCCGCGCTCCCGCAGCGCCGCCGCCACGTCGGGGTCGGTCTCGTCGGGGTGGGCGTACACGGCGACGTCTGCGCCCGCGCCCGCGAGCATGAGCGCGAGTTGCGCCGTCTTGGGCTCGAGCACCATCGCGATGCCGATCCGCATCCCCCGTACCGTGCCGCGAGTGGCGAGCTCGTCGGCGAGCCGTCGTGAGACCGGCATGTGCGCACCCGCGAAATCGATGCGGCCGGCAGCATCGCCACGGGAGCCGAGGTGACGGCCGCCGAGCCTGAACGATGCCGCGGCCGGGTCGTCGACGGGATGGCCGAGTTCGATCTCGAGAAGTTTCGTGCGTTCGGCGTCGGAGAGCCCGGCGACCTCGGCGGTCGGGATCGGACGGGCGCCGAGGGCCGCCAGCATCCGAACGAGCGCGTCGGCGACGGCACCGGCGGCGGCATCTGCGGGTTCCGTCGCACCGGTCACGTGCACCGGGCGCGCGCCGACGAGCAGATTGGTCTCGCGGGCGAATCGGCGGATGATCCGCTCGGCCGAACGTGTTGCGTCGTTCACAGCTCAACCCTATTCGCCGCGCACGCCCGTCGTAAGATGGTCTCGGTCGTCGCATTCTCGGTGACCCTGGGCGCGCACATCAGCGCGCAGTCGACCCGCCGCCGGCACTCGCGAAGCCTCGCACGCCGCCGCCCTCGCGGGGCGCCATCCGCTGCTGGATTCTCCAATGACCTCGTCGATCCCCACGGTGCACCCTGCGCCGCCGTTCCCGTGGCTCGGGCTCATCGTGCTCGCCTCGGCCGTGTTCCTCTCGGTCACGATCGAGATGCTGCCGACCGGCCTCCTCCCCGACATGAGCCGTGAACTCGGTGTGGGGGAGCCGCTGATCGGCCTCCTCGTCACCGTGTTCGCGGCGACCGTCGTCGTGCTGACGGTGCCGCTCGCGGCGCTCACCCGCAGGGTCGGCCGTCGGCGGCTCATCGTCATCACCCTCGTGCTGCTCGCCGCGAGCTGCGTGCTCAGCGCGCTCGCACCGAACTACCCGACGGTGGTCGCCACGCGCGTGCTCGGCGGTGCGGCGCACGGACTCTTCTGGGCGGTCGTCGGCGCGTACGCCGGCCATCTCGTGCCGAAGGAGCAGCTCGCCCGCGCCGTCTCGATCTCGGTCGCGGGCGGCTCGATGGCCTTCGTACTGGGCGTTCCGCTCGGCACGGCGCTCGGGCAGGCGCTCGGCTGGCGGTTCGCGTTCGCCGCCATGGGCGGCCTGACGCTGCTCGGCGCAGCGCTCGTCTGGCGCTTCCTGCCACCGGTGCGTCACCACGCGGGCGAGGCGGATGCCGCGCCGGTACGCGTGCGCCGGGACCCGACCTTCGTGCCCGTGATCGTGGTGTGCCTCATCACGGCCGTGACCATGATCGGCATGTACACCTTCTACACGTACATCACGCCCTACCTGACCGACGTGATGGGTCTGCCGACGAGTGCCATCAGCCCGATGCTGTTCGCCTACGGCATCGCCGGCGCGGTGGGGCTCGTGCTCGCCGGCGCCGTCCTCGGGCGGCGGCCGACGGTCGGCCTCGTCGTCGCGATGGTCGCCACCGGGCTCGGCGCCGCCGGACTCGCGGCGTTCCCCGAGGAGCCGGTGGTGTCGCTCGCGAGTTTCCTGCTGTTCGGCACGGCGTTCGGCGCGCTGCCGACGATGCTCAACACTCGGCTCCTGCACTCGGCGTCGGCGAAGATCCGCGACGCCGCCGCCTCGATCTACACGACGGCGTTCAACACGGGCATCGGCGGCGGTGCGCTGCTGGGCGCCGCGCTCTACGAGGTGATCGGCCTTGCGGCGCTGCCCTGGGTGTTCGTGGCGCTGCTCGCGTGCGCGACCGCGGCGCTCGTCTGGACGGCCCTGGTCAACCGCGTGCACCGCTGACGCACTCCCGCTGGTTGAGGAGCGCCGACGCGGAGCGGCGACGCGTCTCGAAACCATGTCGTGAGGGTCGCCGGGTTTCGAGACGCGTGCTCCTGCGTCGCGCGTTCCTCAACCAGCGAGTGCCGGTCGGGCGCTCTTCGACCAACGGGACTATTCGGCACGCGAGAACGCGGCCGCGCGGGCGATCTGCTCGGGCGTGATCGACGCGCCCGTGTAGCGCTCGAACTGCCGGGCCGCCTGCAGCGCGTGCACCTCGGCGCCCGTGATCACGGTCTTTCCGGCGGCGCGCGCGGCGAGCACGAGCGGCGTCTCGGCGGGGAAGGCGACCACGTCGAAGACCACGGATGCCGCGGCGATGTGTTCGTCCGAGAAGGCGAGCGCCGTGGCATCCGCCCCCTGCATGCCGAGCGGGGTGACGTTCACGACGAGGTCGGCCGTGCCGGGCGCCGGGTCGTCGGCGATCCAGCGGTAACCGTACTGCGCGGCGAGCGCCCGGCCGAGTGCCGCGTTGCGGGCGAGCACCGTGACGTCGTCGAATCCCGCATCGCGGAACGCGGCGACGACGGCCTTCGCCATGCCGCCGGAGCCGCGCACGAGCACGCGCAGCTCGGGGTCGAGGTCGTTGCCGGCGATGAGCTCGGCGATCGCCTCGAAGTCGGTGTTCGAACCGGTCAGCACCCCGCCGTCGTTCACGATCGTGTTGACCGACTCGATCGCCGCGGCCGAGGGCTCGATCACGTCGATGAGCGGGATGACCGCCTCCTTGAACGGCATCGACACGGAGCATCCGCGGATGCCGAGCGCCCTGATGCCGCGCACCGCGCCCTCGAGGTCGTCGGTCGTGAACGCCTTGTAGGCGAAATTCAGGCCGAGCTCGTCGTAGAGGAAGTTGTGGAACCTCGTGCCGAGGTTCGACGGGCGGCCGGCGAGCGAGATGCAGAGCTGCATGTCCTTGTTGAGGATGGGCATGGATCCATTCTCGACCCGGTGGTCGAGGAGCGGAGCGTCTCGAGACCCAGGTATCGAGACGCGTCCTCCTGCGTCGGGCGCTCCTCCACCCGCTCGGCGGTCAGGCGATCTGGGGCGGGCCGATCAGGAGGAGCACGGCGAAGAGTGCCGCGATGCCGGCGACCGCGAGCACGGTGAGCAGGATCGGGCGGGCGAGGAAGAAGCGCAGCAGCCGATTCACCCAGTTGCCGTCGGCGGCGTGGTCGGTGGCCTCGAAGCGCCAGTCGCCCTCGAGGTGCCCCCTGCGGATGAGCCACAGCTCGAACGGGATCGTGGCGTAGGGCACGATCGCGGTGAGGACGGCGAACGCGATCCGGCCGACGTTCCAGCGCTGGTTCACGCCGACGAGCACCGACGAGAACGCGTACGACAGGAACACGAAGCCGTGGATCGAACCGCCCACGAGCACGGCCCACTCGATGCCGGCCGCGTACTTCAGGATCATCGCGACGATCAGGATGGTCCAGGTGACGGCCTCGGCGAAGGCGAGCGCGCGGTACAGGCTCTTCGGGGTCAGCCGGCTCGCGGGGGCGGCGACGGCGTCGGTCGTAGACGTGGCGGGGGAGGTGGTCATCTCGGTCGTGGCTCCAGTGGTCGGGATGCTTCCATCGTCGCAAACGGAGATGTGCGAGGCATCCGTCGAAGGTTGGAAAGACGCGCCCAGCAGGCGCCCGGGAGCGCGGGCTACTCTTGCACGGTGAACGAGCAAGATACCCGTGCCCTCGTCGAGTCACGGCTCGCGCTCATCCCAGACTTCCCCGAGCCCGGGGTGCTGTTCCGCGACCTGACGCCCGTCTTCGCCGACGGCGAGGCGTTCCACGCGCTCGCCGAGTCGCTGACGGCGCCGTTCGCCGGCCGATTCGACGTGCTCGCGGGCGTCGAGGCGCGCGGGTTCCTGCTCGCGGCTGCGGCCTCGGTCGCGGCCGGCGTCGGCGTGCTGCCGGTGCGCAAGGCGGGCAAGCTGCCGCGGGCGGTGCTCACCGAGGAGTACTCGCTCGAGTACGGCACCGCGGCGCTCGAGGTGCACGAGGGCGAACTGCCGCCCGGCACCCGGGTGCTCGTGGTCGACGACGTGCTGGCGACGGGCGGCACCGTGGGCGCCGCGGCCCGCCTCGTCGAGCGCGCGGGGTGGCGGGTCGCCGGCGTCTCGGTCGCGATCGAGCTCGCCGGCCTCGGCGGCCGGGCCGCGCTGCCGCCCGAGCTCGAGGTGTTCAGCCTGCTCCGGTACTGAGCCGCGCGCGGCGCGCGCCGCGCGCCCCGCGCGCCCGCCCGCGCGCGCCGCGCGCCCGCCCGCCCGCGCCCGCGCCCGCGCCCGCCCGCGCCCGCCCCGCCCGCCCGATGCGTTGCGGGGGTGCTTTTCCGCAACTCTCGTGTCGAACACGCGCCCGCGATTGCGCAACAGCACCCCCGGAACGGAAAAGTGGGCGGGTGCGGGTGCGGGTGCGGGTGCGGGTGCGGGTGCGGGTGCGGGTGCGGGTGCGGGTCCGGGTCCGGGTGCGTCACGCGTTCGCGGCGGTTTCGCGGGCCCGCAGGTCTTTGCGGAGGATCTTGCCCGACGCCGACTTCGGGATCTGCTCGATGAACTCGACGACGCGCACCTTCTCGTGCGGGGCGACGTGGGCCGCGACATGCTCCATGACTCCCGAGTCGTCGAGCGCGGCGCCCTGCTGCACGACGACGAACGCCTTCGGCACCTCCTGCCCGTCGTCGTCGGGCACGCCGATGACGGCGGCGTCGGCGATCGCAGGGTGCTCGAGCAGCACGGCCTCGAGCACCGCCGGCGCCACTTGGTAGCCCTTGTATTTGATGAGCTCCTTCAGCCGGTCGACGATGCGGTAGACGCCGTCGGCGGTGACGGTCGCGATGTCGCCGGTGTGCAGCCAGCCGTCGGAGTCGAGCATCTCGGCAGTGGCATCGGGTCGGCCGAGGTAGCCCTGCATGACCTGCGGTCCCCTGATCCAGATCTCACCGGGCTCGCTCGCCTCGCCGGGCGACGCCGGCACCGTGACATCCTGCCCGGTCTCGGCATCGATGATGCGCGCCTCGGTGTTCGCGAGCAGTACGCCGATCGTCGAGCGGTCGAGGTCGGGGCGGTCGATGGGGATCACGTGCGTCACGGGGCTCGTCTCGGTCATTCCGTAGCCCTGGCAGACGATGCAGTCGAGGCGCTTCGCGACGAGTTCGGCGAGCGCGCCGTCGAGCGGCGCCGCGCCCGAGAACACGACCTTCACGCTCGACAGGTCGAACTGGTCGATGAGGGGATGCTTCGCGAGGGCGACCGCGATCGGCGGGGCGATGAATACCCACGTCGTGCGGTGCTCGCTCACGACGCGCAAGAACTCGGCGAGGTCGAACTTCGGCATGGTGACGAGGCTCGCCCGCTGTCTGAGTGCGAAGTTGAGCAGCACGGTCATGCCGTAGATGTGGAAGAACGGCAGCACCGCGAGCACCCGGTCGTCGTCGGTGAGCGAGATGGTGGCGCCGCACTGGGCGACGTTCGCGACGAGGTTGCGGTGGGTGAGCATGACGCCCTTGGGTCGCCCGGTGGTGCCCGACGAGTACGGCAGCACGGCGAGGTGGGTGGCCGGGTCGAAGCTCACCTCGGGCGCGGGGCGGCCCTCGCCGAGCAGTTCGGCCAGCGACGGATGCCCCGGGGCGCCGTCGAGCACGATGATCTGCTCGCTCGGGATCGCGAGGTGCTCGGCCGCGGCGAGCACCCCGGGCAGGAGGGGGCTCACCGTGACGATCCAGCGCGCACCGGCGTCGCGCAGCTGGTTCTCGATCTCGTCGGGGGTGTAGAGGGAGTTGATCGTGGTCGCCGTCGCGCCCGCCCTGAGGATGCCGTGGAACACCGTCGCGAAAGCGGGCACGTTGGGGCACAGCACGCCCACGACCTCGCCCACGCCGATGCCGCGTGCGGCGAGCGCGCCCGCGAAGAGGCCGATGTGGGCGATCAGCTGCCGGTAGCTGGTGGCGGCACCGCTCGTGCCGTCGATGATGGCGACGGTGTCGAGCCGATCCTCGTCGAGCGAGCCGAACAGGAACTCGAAGACCGACACGTTCGGGATGTCGACCTCGGGGTGGGGGCTGCGAGCCATGCGATCTCCTTCGATCAGCCGCGCCGATCACCGTCGATCGGGCGTGGATTCATCCTGCTTCACCGAGGTCTCCGATGGAAGGGGCAGCCCGGGGCAGTTGTTTTGAATCACCCAAAACAACTGCTAGCGTGAGGGCATGGACACCGAGACGGCCCCCGAGCGCATTCGCGCCGCGGGCCTGAAGGTCACCGCACCGCGCTCGGCCGTGCTCGAGGCGCTCTCCGGCCCCGGCCACCTCGATGCCGAGGCCGTCTACGAGCGCGTGCGCCAGACGCTGCCGACGACCTCGCTGCAGGCCGTCTACGGAGTGCTCGCGGCGCTCACGGGTGCGGGTCTCGTGCGCCGCATCGAGCCCGCAGGCTCATCGGCACTCTACGAGGGGCGCACCGGCGACAACCATCACCACCTCGTGTGCACGAGATGCCACACCGTCGCCGACGTCGACTGCGTCGTCGGCGAGCCGCCCTGCCTCGAACCGAGCGACGCGGGCGGCTTCGCGATCCACACCGCCGAGGTCACCTTCTGGGGCCTCTGCGCCGACTGCCGATCGGAGACCGCGGTCTAGCCCGCGACATCCGCCCCATCGCTTCCGCCGGCCCTGCCCGGCGGAGTGCGAGCGCGCGCCCTCGAGCGCGCGCTCGTCGCCGCGCCCCGCCGCGGCATCGTCACCCGCCCGCCAACCGACCAGAAGGACGAACGCATGACGAACCACACCACCACCCAGACCGGAACTCCGGTCGCGAGCGACGCGCACTCGCTCACCGTCGGCGCCGACGGCGCGACCGTGCTGCACGACCGCTACCTCGTCGAGAAGCTCGCGCAGTTCAACCGCGAGCGCATCCCCGAGCGGATCGTGCATGCGAAGGGCGGCGGCGCGTTCGGTCGCTTCGAAGTCACGGCGGATGTCTCGCGCTACACGCGTGCGGCGGTGTTCCAGCCGGGCGCCGAGAGCGAGACCCTGCTGCGCTTCTCGTCGGTCGCGGGCGAGCAAGGTTCGCCCGACACCTGGCGCGACGTGCGCGGCTTCTCGCTGAAGTTCTACACGACCGAGGGCAACTACGACCTCGTCGGCAACAACACCCCGGTGTTCTTCATCCGCGACGGCATCAAGTTCCCCGACTTCATCCACTCGCAGAAGCGCCTGCCCGGCTCGGGCCTGCGCGACGCCGACATGCAGTGGGACTTCTGGACCCTCTCGCCCGAGTCGGCCCATCAGGTCACCTACCTCATGGGCGACCGGGGCCTCCCGACGTCGTGGCGCGAGATGCAGGGCTACGGCTCGCACACGTATCAGTGGATCAACGCCGAGGGCGAGCGCTTCTGGGTGAAGTACCACTTCCGCTCGCGCCAGGGCGACCTGCACCTGGACGCCGCGGAGGCCGAGGCGATCGCCGGTGCCGACGCCGACTACTACCGCCGCGACCTGTTCGACGCGATCGATCGCGGCGACTTCCCGAAGTGGGACATGTTCGTGCAGGTCATGCCCTACGAGGAGGCGAAGAGCTACCGCTTCAACCCCTTCGACCTCACCAAGGTGTGGCCGCACGCCGACTACCCGCTCATCGAGGTCGGCACGCTCACCCTCGACCGCAACCCGCAGAACTTCTTCGCCGAGATCGAGCAGGCGGCGTTCTCGCCCGCGAACACCGTGCCCGGCATCGGCATCAGCCCCGACAAGATGCTGATGGCCCGCGTGTTCAGCTACCCCGATGCGCAGCGGTACCGCGTGGGCACGAACTACAACCAGATCCCGGTGAACGCGCCGCACGCGGCCCCCGTCGCGAACTCCTCGCAGGACGGCGCGCAGCGCCACGGCTTCAACGCGCCGTCGACGCCCGTGTACGCGCCGAACTCGTTCGGCGGTCCGGTCGCGTCGGCCGAGGCCGCGGGCGAGGGCTCGTGGGAGGGTGACGGCGAACTCGTGCGCACCGCGTACACGTTGCGCGCCGACGACAGCGACTTCGGTCAGGCGGGCACGCTCTACCGTGACGTGTACTCGCCCGAGGCGAAGCTGCGCCTGCAGGCGACCCTCGCCGGGCAGGCGCAGGCGATCACGATCGACGAGATCCGCGAGCGCTTCTTCCAGTACTGGACGAACGTCGACGCGGGGCTCGGCGGGGTGCTGCGCGAGGGATTCGCCGCCGTACGCGCCGCGGCCTGATCGGTGCTCACGGGCCCGGATGCCGCCGTCGGCGCGTCCGGGCCCGCCCGCGGCATCCACGAGCCTCTGCCGGCGCCGCCGGCACGCGAGTAACATCGCGCGCATGGCCGAGCAGCCGGACTTCTCAGACCTCCGTGCCCTCTTCGTGAACTGCACGTTGAAGCGAAGTCCCGAGGTGAGCCACACGCAGGGCCTCATCGACGCGAGCGCCGCGCTGATGCGCGAGCATCGCGTGCAGGTCGACGAGTTGCGGTTCGTCGACCTCGACGTCGCGACGGGCGTCTACCCCGACATGCGTGAACACGGATGGCCCGTCGATGTCTGGCCCGACGAGGTGTGGCCGCGCGTCGAGGCCGCCGACATCCTCGTGGTCGGCGGGCCGATCTGGCTCGGCGACAACTCCTCGATCACGAAGAAGTTCATCGAGCGGCTCTACGCGATGAGCGCGCTCGTGAACGATCGCGGGCAGTACGTCTACTACGGCAGGGTCGGCGGGGCGATCATCACCGGCAATGAAGACGGCATCAAGCACTGCGCGCAGAACATCCTGTACAGCCTTCAGCACATCGGGTACTCGATCCCCCCGGGTGCCGACGCCGGATGGATCGGCGAAGCGGGACCGGGCCCGAGTTATCTCGACCCCGGATCGGGTGGCCCCGAGAACGACTTCACCAACCGCAACACGACGTTCATGACGTACAACCTGCTGCACCTCGCGCGGCTGCTGAACGATGCGGGCGGATTCCCCGTGGGCGGCAACGTGCGCGCCGAGTGGGATCGCGGTGAGCACTTCGGCTTCGAGGCGAACCCCGAGTACCGCTGAGCGGCGTCCAGCGTACCGGCTGCCAGGGGCTTGCGGGAGGGCTCGCGAGAAGCAGGGACGAACGGGTGGGGATCGTTCAACAATCCGGACGCCCGTCTCTTGAGTCGCGACCACCTCGCTCCATAGGCTGCCCATACGTCTCGGGGGAGACGGCCGCACCGACTCCCTCGGATTCGTGTCGCATTCGCGCCATGCCATCTCGATGAGGAGAAGAACATGACCAACGGCTCGAAATCACAACCACGCACCCGGCGCTCGATCACCCTCGCCGCTACGGCGGCGCTCGCGCTCGCCGCCCCGCTCGCCACGAGTTCCCCCGCCTTCGCCGACGCCAACTTCCCGTCGCCGAACGGCAACACCAACACGTCGAGCATGCTCGACTACGCCGACCTCGTGGCCGAGCTCGAGAAGCTCGAACAGACCTCGCGCTTCGGCCTCGACGCCTTCACGCTCGCCGAGGCGGGCACGTCGGTGAACACCTCCGAGTCGGGTCGCGACCTCTACGTCGCGACCGTGGGAAGCGGCCCCGAGAACGTCTGGCTGCAGGGCCGCATCCACGGCAACGAGCCCTACGGCACCGACTCGCTGCTCGCCGTGCTGAAGGAGCTCGGCACCAACGGCTCGCCCGACTGGCAACTGCTGCGCGACAGCTACACCTTCCACGTCATCCCGATGTACAACCCCGACGGCTCCGAGCTGAACATCCGCCACACGGTGCTGCAGGACGGCACCGCGAAGCGGATCGACCTCAACCGCGACTGGGGGGTCGGCAAGTTCGAGGCCGCCGAGTCGGAGGGCTACTACGAGTACTGGACGATGGTCGACCCGGCGTTCGCCGTCGACGTCCACCACCAGGGCCTCAAGACCGAGCGCGGCGACGGCGACGAGGTCACCCTGTCGCTCGGGGTCTCGCTCGCGCCCGGCGGGCAAACGCTGCCCGGCATCGAGGGCGGCGCCTACGACATGCTCACCCGCCAGATGCAGGTGCACGTCTTCGACGAGCTCTCGAAGTACGGGTACATCAACATCGACCGCTACGACGTCGGCCGCGGCATCGAGATCGACATCAAGGGCGGCGTGGTCTCGGCGATGATGCTCGGGCTGAACCACGACGGGCTGAACCCCGAGGGCCACAGCAACCCGGCGATCTTCTTCGAGACGAGCGGCAACACGAGCGACGGCAGCCTCGGCCAGAAGGCGCGCGGCAAGTCGATCAAGCAGAACGTGCTCGCGCTGCAGGAGCTGCTCGTCGGCATGGCGACCGGTGAGGTGGCGCAGGAGGACCCGGCCCGCTGGGACGAGATCCCGCACGCGCCGGTCACGGCCTACCAGACCGACAGCGGGGTGATCCCGGCGTCGTTCTAGGCACTGCTCTGACGCACGATGCGGCGGCCGGTCCCGGTTTCGGGGCCGGCCGCCGTCGTCGGTGCGGCGTGCCTCGGCGCGCCCGCCCTCCCTGGCCTGCCCGCCGTTCCTGCCCTGCTCACGGCATCCGTCGCGTCGCCGAAACCGCTCGTAATCGCCCCGTTTCGAACGGCTTTCGGCGACTCGGGCGTCTGGATGCCTCGCGTCAGTGTCGAGCGTCGCGTTCGGCCAGGTACCCCGCGTTGCCGCGGAGCGCCGGCTCGTAGCGACGCAGTTCGTCGGTCGGCAGCCGGTCGGCGATGAGTTCGACGAGCATCGCGACGGCGGCGTCGCTGCGCCCCGACTCGTGCAGCGTGAACGCCTCGAACACGCGAAGCGAATCGGACTCCGGGAACTCCGCGCGAGCTCGTGCGAACACGGCGAGTGAGTCGTCGAACCGCTCGAGGTTGCGCAGTGTGCTGCCGTATTGCAGCAGGCACCGACGCAGTGCGTCGCCGGCGAGCCCGCCGTCGATCGAACGCTCGTAGTATCCCGCGGCGACCTCCTCCTCGCCGGCCGTGTCGTACGACCCGCCGACCTCGTAGAGCACCTCGGGGTCCTCCGGGTGTTCGGCGAGCACGCCGAGGAACGCCTCGATCGTCGGTCGCATGTTGGCGCGGTCGCGGGCGGCGAAGATCTCGGCGAGACGAGCTCGCAAGTCGGGCGGCGTGGGGCGTGGCATCCGTTCAGTATGTCGTTCGCACGGGTGCGCCCGGGGGTTCGGCTCGCCCTCTCCGCTTCGTCGAGTCGTCACGAATCGTCCGAACGTGAACGGGTTCGAGCGGAAGTCGGCGACTCGCCCCGTCAAGTCCGGGCTCCGCGTGCAGCCAGAGCCCGCTCGACCCGCGCCGCCGTGTCACCGGGGAAGCGGAATCGCCCGCGGGCGCGACCGTGCACGACCTGCCGGCCGGCGCCCGCACCCGGGAAGTCCCGCGACCGTGCCGCCCGCTTGGGAGCCATCCAGTACGGTGAGCGAGGAGGATGACATGATCACACCGGAGTTTCCCCGCGACCTGCTCATGACCGGAGCGATTTTCGGGGTGGCGGCGTTCATCTGGGCCGGGTGGGCGCAGGAGCGCCCGCCACGGCACTGGATCTGGCGCGTGTTGCTGGCCGTGATCGGGCTCGGCGGAATCGCGCTCGCCGCGCTCAGCATCCCGAGGGCCATCCGCAACTGGAGCTCGCCGACCGCGATCGAGGTCGGCGGGCCGGCGTTCATCACCTACGTCGTGGTGTTCTGGGTCGAGGTGATCGCGATGATCGTGTTGTCGATCCTCGCCACCCGCCGCGGACGCTCCGACCTGATCGCCCCGCTGATCCTCGCGGTGGTGGGCATCCACTTCCTCCCGCTTGCGTGGGTGTTCGGCCAGCCGATCCTGGCTGTCACCGGTGCGCTCGTCACGATCGTCGCCGCGTTCGCCACGCGTCCCCCGCTGACGATCGCGGCGCGCAGCTTCTGGTGCGGCATCGTCGGCGGACCGATCCTACTGATCTCGGGCGCGGTCTGCGCCGCTGCGGGTGCTGCGGCGCTCGCCTGAGCCCGCTCGCTCCTACGCCTCGACGAGTGCCCGCTTCACGACGCTCGTGAAGAACCCGAGCCCGTCGACCCCCGACCGCATGGCGGCGGCGGTGTCGGGGCCGAAGCCGGGCTCGACCGCGTGCTCGGGGTGCGGCATGAGGCCCACGACGTTGCCGCGCTCGTTCGAGATGCCCGCGATGTCGCGCAGGGATCCGTTGGGGTTCACGTCGACGTAGCGGAACACCACGCGACCCTCGCCCTCGAGCCGGTCGAGCGTGTCGCCTGCGGCGATGAACCCGCCCTCGCCGTTCTTCAGCGGGATGGTGATCTGCTGGCCGGCGTCGAACTCGGCCGTCCACGCGGTCGAGTCGTTCTCGACCGTGAGCACCTGGTCGCGGCAGATGAACGAGCCGTGGTCGTTGCGGATGAGCCCGCCTTCGAGCAGGCCCGCCTCGGTCAGCATCTGGAAGCCGTTGCAGATGCCGAGCACCGGCATGCCGGCGTTCGCGGCGGCGACCACCTCGGTCATGATCGGGCTGAGCGAGGCGATCGCGCCGGCGCGCAGGTAGTCGCCGTAGCTGAAGCCGCCGGGCAGGATGAGCGCGTCGACGCCCTCGAGGTCGTGCGAGCCGTGCCAGAGCGCGACGGGCTCACCGCCCGCGAGCCGTACCGCGCGCTGCGCGTCGCGGTCGTCGAGCGAGCCGGGGAAGGTGATGACGCCGATGCGCATGCGATCGCTCCCGGCGCTCAGTGGGTCTCGCCGGCGGGCGCGCCGAAGCCGTCGGCCGTCGTCGAGCCCGCGTGGGCGGCCTCTTCGGCGAGCTCGGCGTTGGTGACCTCGTAGTGGATGCCAACGACGTCCTCGATGACCTGGTTCGAGAGGATCTCTTCGGCGATCTGCTGCACGTTCGCACGGAGCGCGTCGTCGACGGGCCCGTCGATGGTCAGTTCGAAGCGCTTGCCGATGCGCACGCCGCTGAACGCGGTGTGGCCGGTGCGGGCGAGGGCGCCGGCGACGGCCTTCCCCTGGGGGTCGAGCAGTTCGGCCTTGGGCATCACGTCGACGACGATGGTGGGCACCGCGGTTCTCCGTCCGGTGTCGAGGGTGTGGATGCCTCGATTCTAACGTGCCGGCGCAGGCCTCCTCCGCAGTGCCGTCGACACGCTCGAGTCGAGGATGTCGCGCCGCGCGCCGCTCGTCCTCCCGCCGAGGTTTACAGGACAATTGCCGCTTTGCAGGACGCGTCACCCACGAGTTCGTCCTGTAAACCCCAAGATGTCCTGTCAACCCAAGGGGGGCGGCGGGGGGCGGCACAGGGCGGGACGGGTGAGAGGCGTGCGACTACGCCAGCCCCGCCCGCTCGGTGAGGACTTCGCGCAGCACTTCGCGCGTGGCAGCCAGACCTCGGTGCACCTCTTCGAAACTCGTCGACAGCGGCGAGAGGCCGATGCGGAGGCCGCCGGGGTCGCGGTAGTCGGGGATGACGTCGCGCTGCCAGAGCCGGGCGGTGACCTCGCGCATCGAGTCGTGGTGCAGCGTGACGTGTCCGCCGCGCTCCTCGGCGTCGGCGGGGGAGGCGAGCGTCACCCCGAGCGGGGCGAGCCACTCCTCGGCGAGCGAGATCGCGAACGACGTCAACGCGACCGACTTGGCGCGCAGCGCAGGCATCCCGGCCTCTTCGATCATCGCGAGGGTCTCCTCCATGGCGAGCATGCCGACGATCGGGGCGGTGCCGCTCACGAAGCGGCGGATGTCGGGCACCGGCTCGTACGAGGGACCCATCGCGAACATGTCCTTCGTGCCCCACCAGCCCTGGATCGGCTGGGTGAGCACGCCCTGCAGGTCTTCGCGCACGTACGCGAACGCGGGCGAGCCGGGCCCGCCGTTGAGGTACTTGTAGGTGCAGCCGACGGCGAGATCGAAGCCCCAGGCGTCGGCCTTCACCTCGACCGATCCGGCCGAGTGGCAGAGGTCCCAGAGGATGAGCGCGCCCGCGTCGTGCGCGATGCGGGTGAGCTCGGGGGCATCCGTCAAGTAGGCCGAACGGTACGCGACGTGCGAGACGACGACGAGTGCCGTCTCGGGGCCGGCCGCCTCGGCGAGCTGCTGGGGCGTCACGCCCGACGAGGTGTCGACGTCGATCCAGCGCAGCCGCATGCCCTTCTCGCGCGCGATGCCGTCGACGATGTACCGGTCGGTCGGGAAGTTGTCGGTGTCGATCACGATCTCGTGCCGGGCGGGGTCGCGCGCGAGCTGCGCGTCGACGGCGGCACGGGCGAGTTTGTAGAGGAGCACCGTCGTCGAGTCGCCGATGATCGTCTGGCCGGCCTTCGCCTCGATGAGGGCGCGACCGATGCGGTCGCCGATCTCGCCGGACATCGCGAGCCACGACTCGTCCCAGCCGCGGATGAGTCGACCGCCCCAGTCTTCGCGGAGGAACCGTTCGACCCGCTCGACCGCCGACACCGGGGGGCGCCCGAGCGAGTTGCCGTCGAAGTAGACGAGCTCGCTTTCGGCGCCGACGAAGCGCTTGCGGTAGTGGGCGAGCCCGTCGGCGCGGTCCATTCGGCGGGCGAAGGCGAGGTTCGGGTCGAGGGTCACAGGAGCTCCAGGTCGTCGGCCGGCACGACTCGCGCGTTCGCGAGCCAGGTCGGCAGGGAATCGGGGGGTTCGCCGGGCACGAAGGTCGCGACGCCCCCGTGACCCCAGCCGTCGCGCGCGGCGAGCGGCCACGGGTCGGTCAGTGCCTCGATGAGGTCGGATGCCTCGAGCCCGGCTCGCACGAGCAGTTCGAGCTCGTTCGTGTTCACTCCGACGGGCAGCTCGCCGTTGCCGAGGTCGGTGCCGTAGAGCACCCTGCCTCCGGCGGCGCGGAAACGGGCGAGGTTGTCGATCGCGAACGCGAGTTCGGGCGAGCCCTCGCCGAAATCGCGCGCGTGGATCGCGAGCGTCGAGATCCACGCCTGCCCTGCCGCCACGGCCCGCTCGACGAGGGCGTCGTCGAGCCGTTCGGTCCACGGCGCGTGCACGAGTGCATCGGCGCCCGCGTCGATCGCGAGGCCCGCGGTTCCGGCGCCTTCGGCGTGCACGGCGACGGGCAGGCCACGGGCGTGCGCGGCGGTGACGACGGCGTCGAGCGTCACGCGGTCGAATACCGGGCCCGCGTCGGCGTTGAGCACGACCTTCACGACGGATGCCCCGAACGCGCGCTGCTCGTCGACGGCGGCCTCGACGGGGCCGGGCAGGGCGGAGTGCTCGCGCGCGGCCTCGCGCCGGTCGCGCGACTCGCCGGCAGCCGGGAGCTGCGGCACCTCTCGGACACTGCCGTCGGGCCGCCACGCCCGGTCGGACGGGTACCCGCCGATCGCGGTCAGGAACGCGCCCGCGTAGCGCACCACCGGCAGCCCGTCGCGTGCCGCCCGCGCGGCGACCGCCGAGGGGTTCGCGCCGAGGTCGACGACGCCCGCGATGCCGCCGGCGACCGCCCGGTCGGGGCTCGTGAGCTGAACGTGCACATGGTGGTCGATGAACGGCGGCAGCACGATGCCGACCTCGCCCGCGTGCGCTCCGTTCAGCGACCGCCGGGCAGCCCGTCCGAGCTCATCGTCGTTCCGGGGGTGCATTTCCGCAGCATTCATGCTCGGAATCCGGCTCGCCTTGCGGGAAAGCACCCCCGCAACGGCATCGCCCGCATCGCTCGCATGATCAGCCCGGGATTTCTGTGCGCACGGCGTAGAGCTCGGGGAAGAAGGTCAGCTCGAGGGCCCGCTTGAGGAACGGCGCGCCGCTCGACCCGCCGGTGCCGGGCTTCGAGCCGATGATGCGTTCGACGGTCTTCAGGTGGCGGAAGCGCCAGAGCTGGAAATTGTCCTCGAGGTCGACGAGCTCCTCGCAGGTCTCGTACGCCGACCAGTGCTCGGTGGTGTCGCCGTAGATCTGCGCGAACACGGGAACGAGCTCGGGCGTGAAGGTCCACGCGAGGGTCACGTCGCGTTCGAGCACCGACGCGGGGATCGGGTACCCCGCCCGGGCGAGCAGCCGCAGGAACTCGTCGTAGAGGCTCGGCGACTCGAGGGCGTGGCGCAGCAGGGCCGTGGCCGAGGCATCCGCTTCGAAGACCTGCAGCATCTTCGCGTTCTTGTTGCCGAGCACGAACTCGACCGCGCGGTACTGGTACGACTGGAACCCGCTCGCGTTGCCGAGCACCCCGCGGAACTGCGCGTACTCGGCGGGAGTCAGCGTCGCGAGCACCGACCATTGCTCGGTCAGCGTCTTCTGGATGTGCTTGACCCGGGCGATGCACTTGAGCGCCCGGCCGAGCTCGTCGGCGCGCAGCAGGTCGCGCGCGGTCTCGAGCTCGTGCAGCACCAGCTTCAGCCACAGCTCGGTGGTCTGGTGCTGGATGATGAACAGCAGCTCGTCGTGATGCTCGGGTCGCGAGATCGGGCGCTGCGCGCTGAGCAGGGTCGGCAGGTCGAGGTAGCCGCCGTAGCTCATGCGGTCGCTGAAATCGGTGACGACGGATGCCTCGATGGTGCGGGTGTTCGCTGCGACGCCGCCGTCGGTCACGCCTTCGTGTTGTGTCACCCCACCAGCCTATGCGTCACCAGCGGGTTGAGGAGGAGCGCAGCGACGTCTCGAAACCCCGAAGCGACGCGGCGGACGCCGACCGGGCGAACCGGCGCGCCCGCCGCGTCGTGCCCTCCACCCCCCAGTGGAGGAGCGCCGACCCGTTCTTCGGGTAAACGGAGACGGCCCTCCGAATCATACGCGACGATTCCGCGTACAGTGAAGCGATGACCTCGTCGATGTCGTCGCGTCGTGACGCGCGGCGCAATCACGAACGCCTGCTCCGCGAAGCGCGGCGGCTCTTCGCGGAACGCGGCATCGACGCGCCGCTCGACGAGCTCGCCGCGCGGGCGGGGGTCGGCGCCGGCACCGTCTACCGGCATTTCCCGAACCGCGACGCCCTCGTGCGCGAGATCTACGACACCGCGGTCGCCGAGTTGCACGATCTCGCCCCCGAGATCCTCGGCGCCGAGACGGGCTGGCGTTCGGTCGAGCTCTACGTCGAACGACTCGGCGCCTGGGTCGCGGACTCGCCGTACCTGCCCGCCGTCATGCGCCGCGTCGCCGAGCTCGACCCCACGCATCGGCCGGGCGTCGAATTCGAGCCGCTGGTCGAGGGCCTCATCGCCAGGGCGCAAGCCGAGGGAGCCTTGCGCGCCGACGTCACGGCGGTCGACCTCGGCATCCTCGTCGACATGCTCGGCTCGCTCGGCCAGTACGGCGGCGAGTACCTGCCCTTCTGGCGCCGCCAGCTCACCATCGTGCTCGACGGGCTGCGGGCGAGGCCCGGCACGACGCCGATGCCCGTGCCGGGGCAGGCGTTCGCGGCGTTCCACGACATGTCGCACGCGAAGGGACCGAAGCCCGCTCCCCGGTGAGTCGGAGTCGTCGGTCCAGGACCGTGACTAGACCACGACCCCGCTCGCGCGGGCCCGGTACACCGCCTCGATCCGCGTCCTCGCGCCGAGTCGGGCGAGGATGTCGCGAACGTGCTGCTTCACGGTCGGCAGGCCGATGGCGAGCTCGCGCCGGATCTCGTCGTTCGAGTACCCCTTCGCCACGAGCGCGAGCACCTCGAGCTGCCGCGGGGTGAGGCGCGGCAGTCGATGCGCGCTGCGGCCCGCGCAGAGGGTGTGCACGGCGCTCGCGAGCTCGGCGGGTGCGGCGTCGGGGTCGAGCAGCAGGATGCCGTGGTCGCGACCGGTCTCGCCGGGGGCGGCGCCCCGGTGCAGGGCGAGCACTCCCGGGTTGCCGCCCGTCGCGCGGAGCTCGTGCAGGAAGCCGGCGCCGTGCTCGGTCGAGAGCTCGAGGTCGACGACGACGAGCTGCGCCCGGTCGGCGTCGGCGGCGATGATCGCCTCGGTGTACCCGGCGGCCTCGCCGACCGAGCCGATGCCCTGCGCCCGCAGCAGGTTCGAGAGCGCGATGCGCATCAGGCGTCGCGGTGAGACGACCACCGCTCTCACGTCGTTCCGGTCGTGGTGCATGTCGGGCTCCCTCGCAGGGGCCGTCGGGTGCGGCCTCTGCAATGAATATGTCCGGATGCGGCGTTCGGGTTCCCGATCGGGGCGGTCAGACCTGCGCGTCGCCCGCTCGCCGAGCGGCGCCGACGGGGTGCTGCGTCGCGGCCGGGCCCGCTGCCTCTTCCGCCGCGTCTTCTGCCTCGTCGGCCGCAGGCGATCGCACCTCCTTCTTCAGGATGTGCATCGACTGGCCGAGGCTTCGCGCGAGTTGCGGCAGCTTCGGCGCGCCGAAGATCAGGAGGATCACGAAGAGGATGATGACGGCGTGCCAACCGGTCAGATTGTGGAGCATGTGACTTCCTTGTCGTGGGCATGACTCGGGCGATGGCCAGGATGGACCCCACACCCGAGAGGTCGCCTCACTTCACCACATCTGACATCAGATGTCCAGTGTGGTTGGATGCATTCGGACACCCAGCGAGAGGACCCCGATGTACGTCGACCTGCCCGAGACCGAACTCCGTGAATACCGTGGAAGCGCACGCGAACCGAAGGACTTCGATCGGTTCTGGTCGGAGACCCTCGCGGAGGCGCGGGAGTTCGACCTCGACGTGCGGATCGAGCCGGTCGAGACGCCGCTCGCCACGGTCGAGGTCTTCGACGTGTCCTTCGCGGGTTCGGGCGGGCAGCAGGTGCGCGCGTGGCTCCGGATTCCGTCGGGGGCGAGGGGGCCGCTGCCCGCGGTGGTCCAGTTCCACGGCTACGGGCGGGGCCGCGGCGACGCCGCGGAGAACCTGCTCTGGGCGTCGGCGGGCTATGCGCATCTCGAGCTCGACACTCGCGGGCAGGCCTGGAGTGGATCGCGCGGCGCGACACCCGACGATGCGGGCTCGGGGCCGCAGGTGCCCGGCTTCCTGACCCGGGGGATCGAGGGCCCCGAGACCTACTACTACCGGAGACTGATCGTCGACGCGGTGCGGTTGACCGAGGTCGCTCGTGAACTGCCGCAGATCGATCCGAACCGCGTCGGCGTGTTCGGCGTCAGCCAGGGCGGCGGACTCGCGCTCGCCGTGGCCGGCCTCGTTCCCGCTCTCTCGTGCGTGGTGGCGAGGGTGCCTTTCCTCTGCGACTTCCCGCGGGCGACCGTCATCACCGATGCGCGGCCGTATCGCGAGATCGTCGACTACTTGTCGTGGTATCGCGACCGCCGCGAGGACGTGCTCGATACGCTCGCCTACTTCGACGGGGTGAATTTCGCCGCCCGGGCTGCTGCGCCGGTGCGGATCACCGTCGCCCTCATGGACCCGGTCTGCCCGCCCTCGACCGTGTTCGCGGCGTACAACCGCTATGCCGGGCCGAAGGAGATCACCGTCTGGCCGTACAACGCGCACGAGGGCGGCGGTCACGATGACGACCTGCTCACGCTCCAGACCTTCGCCGAGCTGCTCGGCGCAGAGTGAGGCGGGTGGTGCCACGCACGCCCGGTCAGTTGCGAGGCGACGCCTTCTCGAGCGCGCGCCGCAGCGGGAGGTAGTGTTCGACGACGGCGGCGCGATAGCGGGCGACATCGCCCGCGACCGCGGCCTCGAGCATGGCGCCGTGCGCGTGTGCGGTGTCGGCGATGTCGGCGGCCGGCGCGAGGCCGAGCTTCGGGTAGACCACCGTGTTCACCTCCCAGAACGCGGCGACGAGCTGGCCGACGAGGGCGTTGTCGAGGTAGTCGAGCAGACGTGTGTGAAAGGCGTAATCCTCTGCGGCGAACCCCTCGCCGCGATTCGCCTTCGCGGTCATCTTCGCGACGAGCTCGGCGAGGTCGGGGTCGTGCGTGCCCTCGAGCGCCGTGACCACCTGTTCGGCCATGGCGAGATCGAGCGCCTCGCGAACCTCGACGACCTCGCGCAGGGCCGCGACGCTGTCGTCCTGGTCGACGACGCCCCTGAAGACGAGCCCCTCGACGAGTGGGGCGAGCGAGAGCTGGCCGACATAGGTGCCGTGGCCGTGGCGCACCTCGACGATGTCGAGCGCCGCGAGCATCCGCATCGCCTCACGCACGCTCGAGCGACTCACTTCGAGGCGGGCGCAGATGTCGGCCTCGGTGGGCATCAGGTCGCCGGGTCGCAGACCCTCCGAGAGAATCAGGTCCTTGATCCGATCGGTCACCGCATCGCGCTTGCGCGGAGCGGCTGAGAAGACCGGGGTGACGGTCTGATCCTGTGTCGCCATCGTCGGCTTGACCTTTCGTTCGTATCGGGGCTAGATTCACTTTACTCAGATACGACGTCTGATGTCCGATATCCAGGAGAATTCATCCAATGTTGAAGGAAACGCTCCACGTTGAGACGAGCCGCCGGGTCTTCCTCCAGGCGGCCGGCGCTGCCGGCATCATCGCCACCCTCGCCGCCTGCTCGGGGCCCGCGTCCACCAACAAGCCCGGCGCCGAGGCATCCGGCGGTGCCGTCGATGAGAATGCCACCATCGAGGCCGGCATCTCGTACGCGCTCTCGACCGGCTTCGATCCGATGACCACGACCGGCGCCGTGACCGTCGCCGCGAACTGGCACATCCTCGAGGGGCTCGTCGAGCTCGACCCCGTCAGCCGCGAGCCGTACGCGGCGCTGGCCGCCGACCTCCCTGAGGTCGACGGGACGAAGGTCACCGCCGCGCTGCGCAAGGACGCCGTCTTCCACGACGGCAGCCCGGTGACCGCCGACGACGTCGTCTTCTCGTTCCAACGGGTCCTCGACCCGGCGAACGCCTCGCTCTACGCGACGTTCATCCCGTTCGTCTCGGGAATCACGAAGGTCGACGACCAGACGGTCGAGATCTCGCTCAGCCAGCCGTTCTCGCTCGCGCTCGAGCGGCTCTCCGTCGTGAAGATCGTGCCGAAGGCGATCGTCGAAGCCGACCAGGCCGCATTCGATGCGCTGCCCACCGGCACCGGCCCCTACAAGATCACGAGCGCCAAGAAGGACGACAAGATCACCTTCGAGCGCAACGACGCCTACAACGGCCCGCGCCCCGCGCTCGCCGCGGCGATGACCTGGAACCTGCTCTCCGACGCCGCAGCCCGCGTGACCGCGGTGCAGTCGGGCCGCGTGCAGGCCATCGAAGACGTGCCCTACATCGACGTCGCGTCGCTCTCCAAAGACGTCCACGTCGAATCTGTGCAGTCGTTCGGCCAGCTGTTCATGATGTTCAACGCCGCCGCGAAGCCCTTCGACGACGTGCGCGTGCGCCAGGCGTTCCGCTACGCGATCGACTACGACAAGCTCGTCGACGTCGGCATGCTCGGGCAGGCCGCCGCCGCGACGAGCTACCTCCAGAAGGAGCACCCCTCGTACCAGAAGGCGTCGACGGTCTACAGCTACGACCTCGACAAGGCGAAGTCACTGCTCGCCGACGCGGGCGTCAAGGACCTCTCGATCGAACTCATCGCGACCGACACCAGCTGGGTGAAAGACGTGCTGCCGCTCATCAAGGAGGATCTCGATGCGCTCGGCGTGAAGACCACGCTGAACGTCAACCAGTCGGGTGCGCAGTACAAGATCGTCGATTCGGGTGCCTACACGGTCATGGTCGCCCCCGGCGATCCCTCGGTGTTCGGCAACGACGCCGACCTGCTGCTGCGCTGGTGGTACGGCGCGGCGACCCCCTGGCCGACCCAGCGCTACCGCTGGGCCGACTCCGAGGGCTTCGCCGAGATCACCCGGCTGCTCGACTCGGCGGTCGC
The DNA here is from genome assembly GCF_000421545.1 of Agromyces italicus DSM 16388. Lineage (GTDB taxonomy): Bacteria > Actinomycetota > Actinomycetes > Actinomycetales > Microbacteriaceae > Agromyces > Agromyces italicus. Next base: position 319,890 of record NZ_ATXF01000005.1, on the reverse strand, counting down.
GACCGCCGATGCGGCCGAACAGAAGCAGCTCTGGGGTCAGGCGTTCGACATCATCGCGGAGGAGGGGCCGGTCTACCCGCTCGTGCACCGCAAGCTGCCCACCGCATGGGACGACGACGCCCTCGCCGCCTTCGAGCCGCTCGCCTTCACCGGCCTGTCGTTCATCGACGTCGCCCGCAAGGGCTGACGCCGGGTCCGATCGCTTCCGGGGGCCGGCGTTCCACACCGCCTGCCCCCGGTCTCCACTTCGAAGGAGTCCACCCGTGACGACCCTGCTGCGGCTCATGCTGCGCCGCCTCGCGATCCTGCCGATCATGGTGCTCGGCATCACCGCGCTCGTCTTCTTCGTGATGCAGTTCGCCCCCGGCGACCCCGCGATCAACGCCCTCGGCGAGAGTTCATCGCAGGAGGCCCGTGACGCGTATCGCGAGAAGATGGGACTCAACGACCCGGTCATCCTGCAGTACCTGCGATTCCTCGGGAACCTGCTCCAGGGCGACCTCGGTACCACCGTGCCGCCGGCGCAGCCGGTCTCCGAGGCGATCGCGACGGCGTTCCCGCTCACGCTCCAGCTCACCTTCCTCGGCCTCCTCATCGCCGCGGTGCTCTCGCTCACGATGGGCGTCACCGGAGCCCTCTATCGCGACCGGTGGCCCGATCAGCTCACGCGCGTGCTGTCGATCGCCGGCATCGCCATCCCCTCGTTCTGGCTCGCGATCCTGCTCATCCAGACCTTCGCGCTCGGCCTCGGCTGGTTCCCGACGGGCGGCTACGTGAATCCGAACGACTCGTTCAGCGGCTGGCTGATGTCCATGGCGCTGCCCGCGGTCGCCCTCGGCATCCCCGTCGCCGCCTCCCTCACCCGCGTCGTGCGCACCTCGATGGTCGAAGAACTCGACCGCGACTACGTGCGCACCGCCATCGGCAGCGGGCTTCCCCGCCACGTCGTCGTCGGCCGCAACGTGCTGCGCAACGCGCTCATCACCCCGGTCACCGTGCTCGGCCTTCGAATCGGCTACCTCCTCGGCGGGGCGGTCGTCATCGAGGTCATCTTCGACCTGCCCGGCATGGGCAAGCTCATCCTCAACGGCGTCACGAACAACGACATCAACCTCGTTCAGGGCGTGACCCTCACCATCGCGCTCACCTTCGTGTTCGTGAACATCGCCGTCGACCTGCTGTACCTCCTCATCAACCCAAGAATCCGGACGGTGTAACCGATGCGTCGCTCACTCGCCGAACGCCTCAGCGTCCCCGGTCAGCGCATCGGGGCGATGCCGATCGGCTCGAGGATCGCGCTCGCGTTCCTCGTGCTCATCGTCCTCCTCGCTGTTTTCGCCCCACTCGTGGCGCCGTACGACCCGCTCAAGTCGGGCATCCCCGCTCAGCCCCCGTCGTGGGAGCACCTCTTCGGCACCGACCGGAACGGCCGCGACATCTTCTCGCGGCTCGTCTTCGGGGCGCGGTACTCGCTCGCGATCGGTCTCGGCGCGACGACTCTCGCCCTGATCGCCGGTGCGGTCGTCGGCTCGATCGCCGCGACCGGGCCGAACTGGGTCCGCGAAGTCATCATGCGGATCCTCGACATCATCATGTCGTTCCCCGGCATCGCCCTGGCGATCGTCTTCGTCGCGGTCTTCGGCAAGGAGCTTCCGGTGCTCATCGGCACCATCGCCTTCCTCTACATTCCGCAGATCGCGCGAATCGTGCGGGCGAACGTGCTCGCACAGGTCGGTGAGGACTACGTGGCGGCCGAGCGCGTCATGGGCGCGCGCATGCCGTACATCCTCGCGTGGCACGTCGCCCGCAACTGCGCCGCACCCATCCTCGTGTTCGTGACGGTGCTCGTCGCCGACGCGATCGTCTTCGAGGCGAGCCTCTCGTTCATCGGTGCCGGCGTGCAGGATCCGGCGCCGTCCTGGGGCAACGTCATCGCCTCCGGCCGCAACCTGCTGCTCTCGGGCGGCTGGTGGGCGACCTTCTTCCCCGGCGTGCTCATCCTGTTGACGGTGCTCTCGCTCAACGTCCTGGCCGAGGGCGTCACCGATGCGCTGGTGAAGCCGGGCGTGAAGCCCCGCGCCGCCAGGGCCATCGCCGAGGTCGCCGCCGAAGACGCCGCGCTCGACGCCGTGGTCGACGCCGAGGCGGGCTACGACCCGGCGCTCGACACCAGGTCGGCGACGATCACCACGGTCACCACCACCGCGACGAGCGCGATCGGCCGCGAGGCCGCCGAGGCGGCCGCCCGATCGGGGGCGCTCGAGGCGCACCTTGCCGAGCTTCGGGCCGCGGAGTCGGCGCGTAGCGGCCGGCTCGTCTACGAAGGCGACGCCGAGCCGCTGCTCGAGGTGCGCAACCTCTCGATCCGGTTCCCCGAGCGGCACGGCGACGTCGCCGTCGTCGACGGGGTCGGCTTCTCGGTTCGTCCCGGCGAGACGATGGCGCTCGTCGGTGAGTCGGGGTGCGGAAAGTCGATCACGAGCCTCGCGATCATGGGCCTCCTCCCCGAGTCGGCGGTCGTGAGCGGCGAGATCCTCTTCCAGGGGCGCGACCTGCTCACCATGCCGCCGAAGGAGCGCCGGGCGCTGCTCGGCCATGAGATGGCGATGGTCTACCAGGACGCCCTGAGCTCGCTCAACCCGTCGATGCTGATCCGTTCGCAGCTCGCGCAGCTGACGAAGCGCGGCGGAACCCGCACGGCGGAGGAGCTCCTGACCCTCGTCGGCCTCGACCCGGAGCGCACGCTCAAGAGCTACCCGCACGAACTCTCGGGTGGACAGCGTCAGCGGGTGCTCATCGCGATGGCGCTGACCCGCAGCCCCAAGCTCGTGGTCGCCGACGAGCCGACGACCGCGCTCGATGTGACCGTGCAGGCCCAGGTCGTCGACCTGCTCAACGAGCTCCGCGAGAAGCTCGGCTTCGCCATGGTGTTCGTGAGCCACGACCTCGCCCTCGTCGCCGAGCTCGCCCACCGCATCACGGTCATGTACGCGGGACAGGTCGTCGAGTCCGCACCGACCACGAGTCTGCTCACCAGGCCCCAGCACGAGTACACCCGGGGCCTGCTCGGCTCGGTGCTCTCGATCGAGGACGGTGCGGACCGACTGCATCAGATTCCCGGCACGGTTCCGTCACCGCGGGACTTCGTGACCGGAGACCGCTTCGCGCCACGCTCGATCGAGGGTCGGCCGGTCGGCGCCCGCCGCCCGGAGCTCGTGCCGCTGACCGACGCGACCGGCCACAGCTATGCGGCTCGCGCCGACGACGCGGCGCCCGAGAAGGAGGAGGCCCGATGAGCGGCGAAGAGATCCTGCGGCTCGACGACATCCACGTCGTGCACAAGGCCCGCACCGGAAAACTGTTCCGCCGGGATCGCGTGCACGCGGTCGCAGGTGTCAGCCTCTCGGTGCGCCGCGGCGAGACGATCGGCGTCGTCGGCGAGTCGGGCTGCGGGAAGTCGACCCTGGCCCGCGTCATGGTCGGACTTCAGGAGCCGACCGCCGGCACGGTCGCGTTCCGCGGCACCGAGCTCGGCAAGCGCGACGGAGCGCTCCGGACGGCGTACGGCAAGGCCGTCTCCGTGGTCTTCCAGGACCCCTCGACGGCATTGAACGCACGCATGAGCATCAGGGACATCCTGCTCGACCCGCTCAACGTGCACGCCATCGGCACGAAGGCCCAGCGCGAGGCCAGGGTGGTCGAACTTCTGCAGCTCGTCGGGCTGCCCGCCTCGGCCGCAGAGGTGTTGCCCGGTCAGGTCTCGGGCGGCCAGCGGCAGCGTGTCGCGATCGCCCGCGCGCTCGCGCTCGAGCCAGACCTCATCGTCGCCGACGAGCCGACCAGTGCGCTCGATGTCTCGGTGCGTGCGCAGATCCTCAATCTGCTGGCTGACCTCAAGGAGCGGCTCGACCTCGGCATGGTGTTCATCTCGCACGACATCCAGACCGTGCGCTACGTCTCCGACCGGCTCATCGTCATGTTCGCCGGCCGCATCGTCGAGGAGGGCGACGCCGACACGGTGCTCGCCGACCCACGCGACGCCTACACCCGCACCCTGCTCGGAGCCGCACCAGGCCTCCTCGCCGGCTGAGCGCGAGCGCAGGTGCAGAGTGCCGGCGCCGACCGCCCCCGCACACCGCGAACCGAGACATCCATCACCGCAGCACCACTGAATCACCCACTGGAGAACCGCACGTGACCACCACCTTCCGGGGAGTCATCCCTCCCGTTCTCACTCCGCTCGACGAATCGGGCGCGTTCGACGAGCCCGCCTTCGAGCGGCTCGTCGAACGTCTCGTCGCCCGCGGCGTGCACGGGCTGTTCGTGCTCGGCTCCTCGGGCGAGGTCGCCTTCCTCTCCGACGCCGAGCGGGCGCGCGTGCTCGCCTCGGCCGTGCGCATCGCCGCGGGCCGCGTGCCCGTCATCGCCGGGGTCAACGAGATGACGCCGGCCCGCGTCATCGGCCAGGTGCGCCTCGCCGAGGCGGCGGGCGCCGACGCGATCGTCGCGACGGCACCGTACTACGCGCGTCCGAGCGCCGCCGAGACCGAGTCGCATTTCCGTGCGATCGCCGCGGCCACCTCGCTGCCGGTCTTCGCGTACGACGTCCCCGTGCGCGTGCATTCGAAGCTCGACCCGGCGATGCTCGTGCGGCTGGGCGCCGAGGGCGTCATCGTCGGCGTCAAGGACTCGAGCGGCGACGACGTCGCCTTCCGACGCCTCGTGATGGCCAACCGCGCCGCGGGCAGCCCGCTCGTGATCTTCACCGGACACGAGGTCGTCGTCGACGGAGCCCTGCTCGCCGGGGCCGACGGCGTCGTACCCGGGCTCGGCAACGTCGACCCCGCCCGCTACGTCGAACTGTTCGACGCGGCCGCCGCCGGCGATTGGACGCGCGCGAAGGCGGTGCAGGACGAGCTCGCAGAACTCTTCGAGATCGTCTTCCAAGCGAGCGGCGTGAGCGGCGAGGCGGCGGGGCTCGGAGCATTCAAGTCCGCGCTCGCGCACCTCGGGGTGCTGTCGTCGAATCGCATGTCGGCGCCCGTGCCGTCGCTCGACGACGCGACCGTCGCCCGCATCGCCGCGATCGTCGACCGGTCGGCGCCGGCCTTCTGATGCGTCTCGTGATCGGCGTCGACCTCGGCGGCACCAAGATCGCCGCCGGGCTCGTCGGCGATGGCGCGGTGCTCGATCGCGAGACGGCGCCGACGCCGGCGCAGGAGGGGCCGGAGGCGGTGCTCGCCGCTCTCGTCGACGTCGCGCGCCGCCTCGTCGCCCGTGCGCCCGCGGGTGCCCTCATCACGGGGTGCGGCGTCGGCTCGGCCGGCGTCGTCGCGCCGGGCACGGGCGTCATCGTCTCGGCGACCGACTCCCTGCCCGGCTGGGCGGGCACGCGCGTTCGCGGGCGCCTCGAGGCGGAACTCGGAATGCCCGTCGCCGTCGTCAACGACGTGCACGCGCACGCGCTCGCCGAATCGCGGCAGGGTGCCGGGGCCGGTCTCGCCACGGTGCTCGTGCTCGCCGCGGGCACGGGCATCGGCGGTGCCCTCGTGATCGACGGCCGGGTGCAGACGGGCCGCGTCGGCGTAGCGGGCCACTTCGGCCACGTCACCTCGCCGGATGCCGCGGATCGCCCCTGCACGTGCGGCGGCGCCGGGCACCTCGAGGCGGTCGCCTCGGGGCCGGCCATGTGTGCCGACTACCGCGCTCGTTCGGGCGACGACTCCGTCGACGACGGGCGCGAGGTGGTGCGGCGCGCGCTCGAGGGCGACGCCGACGCCGAGACATCCGTCGTTCTCGCGGGCACCGCACTCGGTCGTGCGGTGGGCGGGTTCGTGAACTCGCTCGACCCCGACGCGGTCGTCGTCGCCGGGGGGCTCGCCGATTCGGGTGAACTGTGGTGGAGTGCGGTGCGGGCCGCGTTCGCCGCGGAACGTCTGCCGGTGCTCGCCGACACCCCGCTCATCCCGGCCGAGCTCGGCGGCGACGCCGCGATCCTCGGGGCGGCGGCGCTCGTGACCGACCCAACCGGCCGGCCGGCTTCCCCGCGAACGAAGGAGACCCGATGACCTCGCTCGACCTGAACGCACTGCGGGGCGGCCTGATCGTCTCGTGCCAGGCGTACCCGGGAGAGCCGATGCGCCACCCCGAGACGATGACCCAGCTGGCCGAGTCGGCAGTCGTCGGCGGCGCGGTCGGAATCCGCGCCCAGGGCGTCTCCGATGTGCGCAGCATCCACGAACGCGTCGCGCTCCCGCTCATCGGACTCTGGAAGGACGGCGACGGCGACGTCTTCATCACGCCGAGCCTCGAGCACGCGATCGCCGTCGCCGGGGCCGGTGCCGAGATCGTCGCCCTCGACGGCACGCGTCGCGCCCGCCCCGACGGGCTGAGCCTCGCGGAGACGATCCGTCGTCTGCGTGACGAGACCGGTGCGCTCGTGATGGCCGACGTCGGGTCGGTCGATGACGGCCTCGCCGCGGTCGACGCGGGAGCCGACCTCGTCGGCACGACCCTCTGCGGCTACACGGGCGAACGGCCGAAGACCGCCGGGCCCGACCTCGAGGTGCTCGCGGCGCTCGCCGACCGGATCGCGGTGCCCGTGATCGCCGAGGGCCGGGTGCACACGCCCGCGCAGGCGTCGGCGTGCATCGACGCGGGCGCGTTCGCGGTCGTCGTCGGCACCGCGATCACGCACCCGGCGACGATCACCGGCTGGTTCGCCGACGCGATCAGTCGCTGAGTGCGCCGACCGGCTCGACCCGGTCTGCGACCGGCTCGACCCGGTCGCCCACCCTGATGGTCGCCGGCACCACCACATCGGCGTAGACGGCGAGCGACATCTCGCGTTCTTTCGTGAGCGGAATCAGCAGTCGGCCCTCGGCTGCCGTGCCGTCTTGTGCGACATCGATGGTTCGGCACCGCTCGACGCGCTCGACGACGCGCAGCCGGGCGTCTCCGACCGTGATCTCGTGCCCGAGCCACGTCTCTTCGATGAAGGGCTCGTCGGTCTCGACGACGAAGTTGACGCGTAGGCGCCGCGAGTCGGCATCGATGCCGAAGCGCTCGGCGCACCACGCGAGCGACGCGGTTCCGACGATCGAGATCTGCCCGCCGTCCTGCATGGGGATGTCGGCCTCGGGCAGCGCCCGCACGCTCGCGCCCATGCGCTTGGAGAGGTCGGCGTCGAGTTCTTCGTCGCCGATGAGCCAGAGCCCGTGGTCGCCGCGCTGCACCTGCACCGAGCCATCCGCCGTCGTCGACGCCGCGTACTCGAAGACCCCGTCGCGTCGGCGGAACCGGCGCGTGTTCTTGCCCGAGGCGAACTTGCCGTCGTCGTCGGCCACCGCGAATCCGCGGTCGCCCACGAGCCCGCGGGCGTCGAGCTCCACCTCGGTGAGGGCCTCGCCTCCCATCGCCTTCACTGGGTACCGGCGGATCGAGCGGAGCGGAAAGGTCATCGGGGCAGTTTATCGGGGCGGCCCCCGCTGATTCCCCTGACGAGCTGTGGGCAGTCTCCTCCGTACAGATATGTCCGGGCGACCCGCCCGCACGCGGCGTCGAAGGTGACGAAGACGGTCGGTACGACGCAGACCGCGTTGAACTACTCGTACGACAACGCGGGCAATACGTTGACGCGCTCGACCGACACGCTGGCGTACGATCCGCTGGGTCGGATGACGTCGTTCACGGCCGGGACGCGGACGCAGAAGAACGTCTTCGATGCCGAGGGCAACCTGTTGCTGCGGGTCGATTCGAGCGAGGGCTCGACGCTGTTCCTCGGCGACACCGAGCTTCGTAAGGCGGCGGGTTCGTCGTCGACGACGGGTGTGCGCACGTACGAGTTCGGTGGCATGCCGGTCGCGGAGCGGGTGTCGGTGGCGGGGTCGTCGACGAACAAGGTGTTGTGGCTGTCGCCGGATCATGTCGGCACGGTCGGGTTGCAGGTGAACTCGGCGTCGGGTGCGATCACGCGGCGTTGGGCTGACCCGTACGGCGTCACGCGGGGACGGCGGCGACGTGGTCGTCGAACCATGGCTATTTGAACGCGCCGTCCTCGTCGTCGGGGATGACGCGGCTGGGGGCCCGCGAGTACGACCCGGTGCTCGGGAAGTTCTTGACGGTCGACCCGATCCTGGTCGCGGGTGATCGGCAGCAGGGCAACGCGTACTCGTACTCGGGCAACAACCCGGTCATGTTCGAGGACGCGTCCGGGCTGTGTGCGCTCGGTGCGGATGACTACACGGATGTGTGCGGCAACCAGAAGCTCACGAACCCGAACACGGCCGGTGGTGGGACGACGACGTCGTACAAGCCGCCCGCCGCCGGGGATGGTGATGGTGGGGACGGTGACCCGTGGCTGCCGTGGGAGTGGTCTGAGGATCAGTGGCAGGACGCGGGAGCGATCGCGGGCGGCATCGTCGTCGGTGTTGTGATCGGCGCTGCGGTCGGGGCGTGCGTCGTGGCGACGGCTGGGATCGGTGCTGCGGCTGGGGCTGGGTTCTTCATCGCCGGGATGGCGGTCGCGGGTGCGACGTCGAGCGCGATGACGTACCACTGGTCGTCGGGCGAGAAGACCGCCGACGGTTTTGTTAGGGTTCGCGACCGCCGGCGGCGAAGAAACTGACCGCGCGCCCCGAATGGAGGGTCCGCACCGGTGACTACCGAGTGCTGTATCGGATCAACGACGGCGAGCTGATCGTCGTCGTGGTCGGCGCCGGCCATCGTCGCGAGATCTCCGACGTGCGCTGACGTCGTACATGCCGCACAGCCGGCCTACTGCGCCGCCCGCACCTCCACGAGGTTCGCCCACGGGTCGTCGAACGCCAGCGTGCGGCCGTCGTCGCGAGTTCCCACCCGGTAGTGCGCCATGCGTTCGCCGAGTTCGCCGAGGTCGTCGGCGGTCGGCACGACGATCTCGACCTTGCCGAGGCCGAGGGCGAGCCCGCGGCGGCGGGCGCCCCGGCTGTTCCACGTGTTCATCGCCATGTGGTGGTGATAGCCGCCGGCCGAGACGAAGAGCGCCTGGTCGCCCATCTCGGCCGTCGTCTCGAAGCCGAGCCGCTCGACGTAGAACTCGCGTGCGCTCGCGACATCGCCCACGGAGAGGTGCACGTGGCCGACGACGGCGTGGCCGAGCCGGGTGCCGTCGGTCGCGGCGACGGCCGCCGTGCCGGCCTCGCCGAGGTGCTCCCGCAGGTACCCGTTGGGGTCGAGGTAGATCGTCGCCATCTCGACCGTGCCGTGCACCCAGCTCCACTGCGAGCGGTCGCGATCGAAGTACAGCTCGACGCCGTTGCCCTCGGGGTCGGTGAAGTAGAACGCCTCGCTCACGAGGTGGTCGGCGCTGCCGGTGAACGTGCCGGGGTAGCGGGTCGCGACCGACGCGATCGCGGTGGCGAGCGCCTCGCGGGTGTCGAAGAGGATCGCGGTGTGGAACAGCCCGGCGTCGCGCGGCGAGGCGTGCTTCAGCTCGGGCGCGTGCTGCAGGATCACGATCGGCGTCGTGCCGCGACCGAGCACGGCGACGGGGCCGTCGTGGCTCAGCAGTTCGAGGGTGACTCCGTCGCGGTAGTAGCGGACCATGCCGTCGAGGTCGGCGACGCGCAGCGTCACGGCGCCCATGCCGGTGTCGGCGGCGAGGAGTCCGGCGCCCTCAGGCGCCCCATTGGTTGTAAGCACAACTAATACTAACGGATGCCACGGCGAAGGTATTCCGTCAGGGCCCGGGTCAGGCCATCCGCACGAGATACCATCTGGAGGGTGAGCCCGACCTCCGCGAGCACGTTCGCCGGGCTCAGCGCGTTTCCGCTCACCCCGCTGTCGGGTGACGTCGTCGACGAGCGGGCGTTCGAGAGGCTCGTCGAGCGGCTCGCCGCCGCGGGCGTCGACTCGATCACCGCGCTCGGCTCGACCGGGTCGTACGCCTACCTCTCGAGCGACGAACGCGCCCGCGTCGCGCGGCTCGCGGTCTCGCACGCGGGCGAGACGCCGGTTTTCGTGGGGATCGGAGCGCTGCGCACGCGCGACGTGCTCGCGAACGCGCGCAACGCCGAAGCGGCGGGCGCCCGTGGGGTGCTGCTCGCGCCGATGAGCTATCAGCCGCTGACGCACGACGACGTGCTCGAGCTGTTCCGTGAGGTGACGTCGAGCACCGAGCTGCCGGTCATCGTCTACGACAATCCGGGCACCACGCACTTCACGTTCACGACCGAGCTGTACGCGCGCCTCGCCGAGCTGCCGGGCGTCGCCTCGATCAAGATCCCGGGCATGCCGCTCGATGTCGACGCGATGCGTGCGCGGGTCGCGTCGATCAGAGCGGTCGTGCCGCCGCAGGTCACCATCGGCATCTCGGGCGACGCGTACGCGGCGACCGGACTCATCGCCGGTTGCGATGCCTGGTACTCGGTGATCGCCGGCACGCTGCCGGAGCCGGCGCTGCGCATCACGCGGGCGGCGCGGGAGGGGCGAGCGGCGGCGGCGCTCACCGAGTCGGCCCGGCTCGACCCGCTCTGGACGCTGTTCGCCGAGTTCGGCGGCAGCCTGCGGGTCGTTGCCGCGATCGCCGAGCACCTCGGGCTCGCGCCCGCTCGGTGCCTGCCCCGACCCATCCTCGGTCTCGACGAGGCGCAGCGTGCTCGCGTCGCCGATGTGGTCGCGGATCTCGGGCTCGCCCCCTGATCCGCCCGCCGCCCGCCGCCCGCCGCCCACCGCCCGACGCCCACCGCCCGCCGCCCACCGCGTGACGCCCTTTTGCCGCCGTACGACGCTTGACGGAGCAGCGCGAACCGGCGTGGGACGGCAAAAGGTCGTCACGCCGCCCGCGTGCGGACCGCGGGCGGGCGGGCGGGCCCGCGGGCGGGCGGGTTCAGGCCGCGCGCGGCTGGCTGAAGCGCAGCATGTTGCCCGCCGGGTCGCGGAACGCGCAGTCGCGGACCCCGTAGAACTGGTCCGTCGGCTCCTGCAGCACGTCGGCTCCCGCCGCCCGGATCGCCTCGAAGGTCGCGTCGCAGTCGGACGTCGAGAAGTTGACGCCGCGCAGCAGTCCCTTGGCCAGCAGCTGCGCCGCGGCATCCTTGTCGGCCTGGGTGGCGTTGGGGTCGGCGATCGGCGGTTCGAGCACGATGTTCACGTCGGGCTGCGACGGCGAGCCGACCGTGACCCACCGCATGCCTTCGTAGGCGATGTCGTTGCGCACCTCGAGGCCGAGCACGTCGCGGTAGAACGGGATCGCGGTCTCGTGGTCGTCGACGGCGATGAAGCACTGGGAGAGTGAGATGTCCATGACCCCGACGCTACCGAGGCGAGGCCTGACCCGCTTCTCCATTTCTGACGGGTCTCGTCTGCACCTTCACGATGCACGCGGGGATGGGCGCGGCGACCTCGTGCGAGCGGGCGCGATAGGCGCTCGGGCTCTCGCCGACGAGCTCGCGGAAGCGCGAGCTGAACGAGCCGAGCGAGGTACAGCCGACCGCGAAGCAGACCTCGGTCACGCTGAGGTCGCCTCGGCGCAGCAGCGCCTTCGCCCGCTCGATGCGCCGGGTCATCAGGTAGCCGTACGGCGTCTCGCCGTAGGCCTCGCGGAAGCTGCGCGAGAAGTGCCCCGACGACATCAGCGCGACGCGCGCGAGCGCCTCGACGTCGAGCGGCTGCTCGTAGTCGCGGTCCATCGTGTCGCGGGCCCGGCGCAGGCGCACCAGATCGTCGAGGTTCACGTCACCACTCTGGCACAGGGCGGAGGCGAAGGGGCCGGGCGGTTTCGAGACGCTCGCTGCGCTCGCTCCTCAACCAGCGGAAGGACGCTCGCTGCGCTCGCTCCTCAACCGGCGGAAGGACGCTCGCTGCGCTCGCTCCTCAACCAGCGGAAGGACGCTCGAGCCGCTCGAGCAGCTCGCGGTAGCGCGCCGCCGTCTGCGCGACGATCTCGTGGGGGAGGGTCGGCGGCGTCTCCGAGACATCCTGATCCCAGTTGGCGGCGAGCCAGTCGCGCACGATCTGCTTGTCGAAGCTCGCCATGCGCAGCTCGGGCGTCGCGGCCGAGGCGAACACCGCGGCATCCCAATAGCGACTCGAATCGCTCGTGAGCACCTCGTCGGCGAGCGTCACGATGCCCGTCGCGCGGTCGGCGCCGAACTCGAACTTCGTGTCGGCGAGGATGAGCCCGCGCTGCTCGGCGATCTCCTGCGCGTTCGCGAAGATCTCGAGCGAGAGCGCCCGCAACTGCTCGGCGACGACCTCGCCGACGAGTTCGACGGTGCGCTCGTACGAGATGTTCTCGTCATGCTCGCCGAACGGGGCCTTCCACGCGGGGGTGTAGACCGGTTCGGGCAGGCGGTCGCCGTTCTGGAGGCGCTCGGGCAGCGGGATGCCGCCGATCGCCCCCGTCGCGACGTACTCCTTGTAGCCGCCGCCGGTGAGGTAGCCGCGCACCACGCACTCGATCGGGAACATGTCGAGCGTGCGGCAGAGCGTCGCCCGATCGGCGACCTCGGCCGGCACATCGGGCAGCTCGAGCACTTCGAGCCGGTCGTCGAGCGGGTGCGCCAAGTGGTTCGGCACCTGGGGCAACTGATCGAACCACCAGTGGGTGAGCGAGGTGAGCATGGCCCCCTTGCCGGGGATCGCCGGCTCGAGCACATGGTCGTACGCGCTCACCCGGTCGCTCGCGACGACGAGCACGACGGGGGAGACGGCGAGCGGGTCGCCGGTCCAGCTGTCGTCGTCGGTCATCAGCTTCGTCGGCACGTACAGGTCGCGCACCTTGCCCGAATAGACGTGGGTCCAGCCGGGCAGTTCGCCGCTCTCGTTCATGCTCGCTCCTCGTGCTGGGTTATTCGGCGACGCGCGCCGCGATGTCGGTACGGTACTGGGCGCCGTCGAGGCGGATGCGCCCCAACGCCTCGTAGGCCCGGCGCCGGGCCTCGGCGAAGCCGTCGCCCACGGCGACGACGTTGAGCACGCGCCCGCCGGTCGAGAGCAACGGGGCCTCGTCGCCGGGCTGGGCCTCGTCGGGCAGGGCGCCGACGGCGGTCGCGGCGTGGGCGAGGTGCACCCCTGGCACGGATGCCGCGGCGTCGAGCCCCTCGATGGCCCGGCCCGTCGCGGGCGACTCGGGGTAGCCCTCGCTCGCGAGCACGACGGTCACGGCGGCGTCGGCGCTGAACACCGGGCGCGGCAGCTCGCCGAGCCCGCCCGTGGCCGCCGCGAGCAGCAGGCCCGAGAGCGGGGTCTCGAGGCGGGGCAGCACGACCTGGGTCTCGGGGTCGCCGAAGCGCGCGTTGAACTCGATCACGCGAATGCCCCGCGAGGTGAGGATGAGCCCCGCGTAGAGCAGGCCGACGAACGGGGTCTGCTCGTCGGCGAGTCGCCGCACCGTCGGCAGGGCGATGGTCTCGATGACCTCGTCGACGAAGGCCCGCTCGCTGCCGAACCGGCCGCCGCGACCGTCGACCGCGTCGTCGAGCCAGGGCAGCGGCGAGTAGGCGCCCATGCCGCCCGTGTTGGGGCCGGCGTCGCCGTCGCGGAGGCGCTTGTAGTCCTGCGCGGGCGAGAGCGGCAGCACGTTCGTGCCGTCGGAGAGGAGGAACAGCGAGACCTCCTGGCCGTCGAGGAACTCCTCGACGAGCACGGGGCCCTGCTGAAGGTAGTGGGCGGCGTGCGCGAGCGCGGCGTCGCGATCGTCGGTGACGAGCACGCCCTTGCCGGCCGCGAGGCCGTCGGCCTTCACGACGTAGGGGGCGCCGAACTCGTCGAGCGTCGCCGCGACCTCGTCGAACTCGGAGATGAGCTTCGCGCGGCCGGTCGGCACGTTCGCCGCCTCCATGATGCGCTTGGCGAAGGTCTTCGATCCCTCGAGGGCCGCGGCCTGCCTGCCCGGCCCGAACACGGGGATGCCGGCGGCACGGACCGCGTCGGCCACCCCCGCGACGAGCGGTGCCTCGGGGCCGACGACGACGAGCCCGACGCCGCTGTCGCGGGCGTACTCGGTGACGAGTTCGGGGTCGCTCGCGTCGAGCGCCACGGTGGTCACGCTGCCGCGCGCCGAGGAGGTGGGGGATGCCGCGATGCCCGCGTTGCCCGGGGCGGCGATGATCTCGTGCCCGGCCTCCTCATCGAGGAGCGCGAGGATGATGGCGTGCTCGCGCGCGCCCGAGCCGAGGACGAGGATTTTCACCGGTTCAGGCTACCGCGTCCAGCCGGGCGCCCCGTCGATCCCCTCCCCCACCGACGTTTCTCAGGAGGATCTGTCCCAGGTGCCCGATCCGGGCCGGATTTCTCGTGAGAAGCATGCGCTTCGGGGCCCCGCTCCTGAGAAACGGGAGCGGGCGGGGGAGGATGGGGGTATGGCACGGGCGAGGATCGGCGACGACATCGGGCGGGCGGCGATCGCGACGATCGTCGCGATCGCCGATCAGCACGACGGGGATGTCGCGGCCGCGGCATCCTCGATCGACCGCACGACGCTCGCGCTCGCGGTGCGCTACTCGCTGCAACTGCTCGCCGAACGGGCCCCCGGCGGCACCCTCGAGGTGCGCGTGCCGCCGTACGCGGCCGTGCAGTGCGTCGAGGGCCCCAAGCATACGCGTGGCACGCCGCCGAACGTGATCGAGACGGATGCCTCGACCTGGCTCGCACTCGCGACCGGCCGCCTGTCGTGGGCCCACGCGCGTGCGAGCGGGCGCATGCACGCCTCGGGGCAGCGCGCCGAGCTCGACGGGCTGCTCCCGGTCGCCTGATCGGGCGGCGGCACGGGAGGGTCGGCCGCACGCCGTAGCATCCGAGCATGGAAGCATTCACGATCGCCGTCGGATCCGACGTGCTCGACGAGCTGCGCGCACGCCTCGAACGATCGCGATTCAGTGCGCCGAGCGCAGCCGGGTGGGAGGCGGGCGCAGACCCGTCGTTCCTCCGAACCCTCGTCGACCACTGGGCGCACGACTTCGACTGGCGCGCGGCAGAGCACCGGCTGAACGCGTACCCCCAGTTCATCGATCGGGGGCAGCACTTCGTGCACCTGCGCCGCGATGCGAGCCGCCCGCCCGTGCTGCTCGCGCACGGCTGGCCGAGCAGCTTCCTCGAGATGCTGCCGCTCGCCGAGTTGCTCGAGGTCGATGTCGTCATCCCGTCGCTGCCCGGGTTCGGCTGGTCCGAGCTCCCCGAAGGGCCGTTGACACGCGCCGCGATGGCCGAGCGGTACCACTCGCTCATGACCGAGACCCTCGGCTACGAGCGGTATTTCGTATTCGGCGGCGACATCGGCGGTGTCGTCGCGAGTTGGCTGGGCGCGACCTATCCCGACGAGGTCGCGGGCGTGCACATGATCCACGGGCCGTTCCCCGCGAGCTTCGACGCCTCGCCCGTCGCACCCGAGGAGCAGGCGTTCCTCGACGCCGACGACGCCCGTGGCGAGTGGGACTCGGGCTACAGCGCGATCATGGGCACCCGGCCCGACACGATCGCGGCGGCGCTCGTCGACTCGCCGGTCGGCCTCGCGGCCTGGATCGTCGACAAGCTGCGTGCGTGGAGCGACTGCGGCGGCGACCTCGAGTCGCGCTTCGACCGCGACTCGCTGTGCGAGCTGCTCACCCTGTACTGGGTGACGGAGTCGATCGGCACCTCGTTCCGCCAGTACCTCGACTACCCCGAGAACTCGCCTCGCCCCATGATCACGGTGCCCGTCGCGGTCACGCTGAGCTGCGAACCGCCGTTCGAGCTCTTCCCGCGGTCGATCGCCGAACGAGCCGCGAGCGACATCCGGCAGTACTCGACGCCGGGGCGCGGCGGCCACTTCCTCGCCTTCGAGGAGCCGCAGCTCGTCGCCGACGAGCTCGATGCGTTCATGAGGTCGGTCGGGTAGGGCGCCGGTCGGAGTTCCGGGGCGATCGCCCAGCCCGATGCGAGACAATGGTGGGGTGAGCGACACCCACGATCAGCCCGAGACCCCCGAGCCCGCCGGGCAGGTGCCGTCCGAGGCATCCGCGACGCCGACCGGGTCGGCGCCCGAGCCGCAGTACCGCACCGAGGCGAGCCGCGACGAGGTCGTCGTGCGCCGCAGCCCTCGTTACGGTGCGTTCATCGCGGCCGGAGCCGTCGTGGGAGCGATCGTCGCACTCGTGCTCTCGATCTCGTTCGCGCCCAGCGAGGCGGAGCTCGCCGAGCGCATGGCCGACGACTTCACCTACAGCCAGAGCCAGGTGTTCGGCTTCCTGCTCGTCTGCGGCGTCGTGATCGGCGTCGGTCTCGGTGCGCTCGTCGCGCTCATCGTCGATCGGGCGATGTCGCGGCGAGCGACGCGCGCCCTCGCCGAGCACGACGAGACGCACCGCGTCGGCGGCTAGCCGTACAGTCATCCGGAGTCCCCCGGGAGGTCATGAACGCGATTCGGCGGCGGGCGCTCAGGCGGTCGACGGCAGTTCGACGCGTTCAGCGCCGATCAGCTCCATACGCCGGCGTCCCCACTCGGCGAGCGGTTCGAGTGCAGCGTTCAACTCTCGACCGAGTTCGGTGAGTGAGTACTCGACCCGTGGTGGCACTTCGCGGTAGACCTCGCGGTGCACGAGGCCGTCGAGTTCGAGTTCGCGCAGATGCTGGATCAGCATCTTCTCGCTGACCCCGGGAAGCCCGCGGCGCAGCTCGCCGAAGCGCCGGGTGCCGGCGTCGAGTTCCCACAGGATCAAGGACTTCCATTTGCCGGAGACGACGTCCATAGCGGCGTCGATCCCGCAGATGTACGGGCCGCTTCGGGGTTCTCCAGGCATCGTGGCTCCTTCTTACTTACCCTGAGGAGGGTATTGCACCAAATAGTGGGTACTTGTCTGTCCCACAGTAGCGCGACAGTATTGCGGTGCTGGTCGGCACCGGAACACCGACGACGTGCAGCCAGAGAAACTTCCGAACGAGAGGACACCAGCATGAACGCACCCGTCACCGTCAGCATCCTCGGCCTCGGCGAGATGGGGCGGGCGCTCGCGGCCGCCCTGCTCGGGGCAGGCCACACGGTCACCGTGTGGAACCGCACGCCCGGCCGAGCCGAGCGGCTCATCGAAGACGGTGCCATCGAGGCGCCGAGCGCTGGCGTCGCGATCGACGCGTCCGAGCTCGTCGTCGTCTGCCTGTTCGACCACGATTCGGTGCATGAGACGCTCGACCCGATCGTAGACCGCCTGCATGGCCGGGTACTCGTCAACCTCACCACCACTTCGCCCGAGCAGGCGCGCGAGCTCGGGCTCTGGGCGCGAGCCGGCGGCATCGCGGCGCTCGACGGCGGCATCATGGCCGTCCCGTCGATGATCGGCGGTCCCGGCAGCGAGATTCTGTACAGCGGCGATCAGAGCTCGTTCGAGCGTTACCGCAACGTACTCGACCGCTGGGGCACGAGCAGCTATCTGGGCGCCGACCCCGGCCTCGCTTCGCTCTACGACATCGCACTGCTCTCGGGCATGTACGTGATGTTCGCGGGGTACATGCAGGGCGCGGCGCTGGTCGCCACCGCGGGCGTCTCCGCAACGGCGTTCGCCGAGCGCTCGGCGGCTTGGCTGTCGGCGATGACGGGCGAACTCGCGGGCTACGGCCGCGTGATCGACGGAGGCGACTACACGGTCGCCGGGCAGCAGAGTCTCGACTTCTCCGACTTGTCGAAGATGCTCGAGGCAGCCGACGAAGCCGGAGTCGGCGCTGTGCCGCTCGCGATGGTGCAGTCTCTCATCGAGCGCCAGCGCGGTGTGGGGCTCGGCGCGGAGGGTTTCGCACGCATCTTCGAGTCGGTGAGGCATACCGTCGGGTAGATCGCCAGCCGCGGTCGTCGTTACGGGGGCTCGCGCACCTTGCCGGACGCGCTCCAGCTGAACGGCGCAACCGCTGGAGATGCCCGCGGCGCAAGCACTACGTCACTGATGCCCCAGGCGGATCAGTGACGTAGGCGCGCGCAGGGCACACCCCACGGGCGCGCCCCGCGCACCGATCAGCTGAGTTGTGTGCGCTCCACCCAGCCGAGGTACTCCTCGGTGACCGTGCCGGTGACGTACTCGCCGGTGAAGCACGAGAGGTCGAGCTGCTCGATCGAGGTGCCTTCGGTGATCGCCGCCTGAAGGTCGGCGACCTCCTGGTAGATCATGTGGTCGGCGCCGAGCTCGGCCGCGATCTCGGGGATCTTGCGGCCGTGCGCGATGAGCTCCTGCCGGCTCGGCATGTTGATGCCGTAGACGTGCGGGTAGCGCACGGGGGGCGCCGCCGAGGCGAACGTCACCTTGTTGGCGCCGGCGTCGCGGGCCATCTGCACGATCTGCTGCGATGTCGTGCCGCGCACGATCGAGTCGTCGACGATGAGGATGTTCTTGCCGCGGAACTCGGTGCCCATCGCGTTGAGCTTCTGCCGCACCGAGCGTTTGCGCTCGGCCTGGCCCGGCATGATGAAGGTGCGGCCGACGTAGCGGTTCTTGTAGAAGCCCTCGCGGTACTCGATGCCGAGCTTCTGTGCGACCTGCATCGCCGAGGGGCGCGACGAGTCGGGGATCGGCATGACGACGTCGATGTCGCCGAGGGGCATGTGCGTCGCGACGGTGTCGGCGAGCCGGTCGCCCATTCGCAGCCGCGACTCGTAGACCGAGATGCCGTTCATGACCGAGTCGGGGCGGGCGAGGTACACGTACTCGAAGGAGCAGGGGATGAGCACGGGGTTCGCGGCGCACTGGCGCGAGATCATCTCGCCGTCGAGGGTGATGAAGATCGCCTCGCCGGGCTCGACGTCGCGCACGATCTCGTAGTCGCCGTTCTCGAGCGTGAGCGACTCGCTTGCGACGATCCACTCGTCGCGGCCGGCCTCGGTGACCCGCTTGCCGAGGATGAGCGGACGGATGCCGAAGGGGTCGCGGAACGCGAGCAGGCCGTAGCCGGCGATCATCGAGATGACGGCGTACGAGCCCTCGACGCGCTCGTGCACGTTCGCGACCGCTTCGAAGATCTGGTCGGGGTCGAGCTCGAGGCCCTTGATCTGACCCTGCAGTTCGGTTGCGAGCACGTTCAGCAGCATTTCGGTGTCGCTCGTCGAGTTCACGTGGCGGCGATCGATCGAGAACAGGTCGCCCGAGAGCTCACGGGTGTTCGTGAGGTTGCCGTTGTGCACGAGGATGATGCCGTAGGGCGCGTTCACGTAGAACGGCTGCGCTTCCTCCTCGCGCTCGGCGGCGCCCTTCGTCGTGTAGCGCACATGGCCGAGGCCCATGTTGCCGATGAGCGAGCGCATGTCGCGCGTGCGGAACGCCTCGCGCACCTGCCCGCGGGCCTTCGCCATGTGGAAGACGGGGCCGTCGGCGGTCGCGATGCCCGTGGAGTCCTGCCCGCGGTGCTGCAGGAGGAGCAGGCTGTCGTAGATCTGCTGGTTGACGGGCTCGGTGGAGACGATGCCGACGATGCCGCACATGCGAGCGATGGCTCCTCGTGGGGGTGTGGTGAGCGACCGGAACCGGCCTCGTCGATTCTCCCATACTGCGCGGGTGAGCCCGCCGCGTGCCGGCGCCTGCTCAGATGCGCAGCCCGGGTGTCATCCGCGCGTCGGACCGGGGCTTCGGTCAGTACTCCGAGGGCTTGGGCAGCACGGCCATCGTGCAGCGCGAGATGCAGACGAGCTTGCCGTCCTCCTGGGTGATCCTGATCTCCCACACCTGGGTGGTGCGGCCCCGCGTCAGCGGAGCGGCCTCGCCGTAGACCCAGCCCCCGGCGACCGGGCGAACATGGTTCGCGTTGATCTCCATGCCGACGCAGTAGAACTGCGCGGGGTCGACGGTGAAGGTCGCGCCCCAGCTCGCCAGCGTCTCCGCCAGCGCGACGGATGCCCCGCCGTGCAGCACCCCGCCGGGCTGGCGCGTGCGCTCGTCGACGGGCATGCGGCCCTTCAGCGACGTCTCGGTGATCTCGGTCATCTCGATGCCGAGCGCGCGGAGCGCGGTGCCTTCGCTGCGGGAGTTCGCCCACTCGACCTCGGGGTCTCCGTGCCAGATGCTCATTCCACCGAGATTACGCGGGTTGAGGAGGAGCGAAGCGACGTCTCGAAACCCTGTCGCACGTTCGGATCGGTCTCGAGACGGCGCTGGCGCCTCCTCAACCCGCCTCAGGCCAGTTCGGCGATGATCGGGTGGATGGCGTCGTCGAACGCCGAGGCATCCGAACGCAGCGTGTCGGTGACCGCGACGGTCATCGCGCCGATCCACCAGACCCCGACGCCCGCGAGCGGCAGCACCTCGACGTTGAGCTCGAAGGAGTGCGCCCGACGCCCCACCTCGCGCTCGTGCTCGGCGATCGTTCCGGCGTACGCGCGGTACGAGTTGCCGAGTCGCGCAGCCGAGACGCTGCGATAGTTCTCGTGCGCCCACTCGGCCCAGGCGCGGGCCGCCCCGGCATGCGGCACGACCGCGGCCGCGAGCACCTCGGCGTCCGAGGTGGGCAGCGCCATCTCGGTGTCGAAGGCGGGCACGAGCTCGAGCGGCACGGGCGAGGGGTGCGCCTCGGGCTCGACCGTCATCGCCCACCAGGCGCGCCACTGGCGTTCGAGCAGGTCGTGCCGATCGATCTCGAGCCGCTCGCCCACCGCGCCGACATCGCGCAGCCGCGGCAGCTCGACGGGGGAGGCGATCGCGAGCACCTCGCGCAGGTAGAGGGCGAGCAGTACCGGGCGACTCGCGTTCTCACGGATCACCCACGATGGTGTGGCCCCCGGTGCCATGGTCGAATTCTACGCCGTACGGGGCGCGGCGGCCCTGTGGGTCAGGGCGACACGCCGCCGGGCCGGCACAGGTACCCTTGACGGGTGAGCGCGAACTCGTCATATGCCGCTGCCGGAGTCGACACCCGGGCGGGGGATCTCGCCGTCGAACTCATGAAGGAGGCGGTCGCCGCCACGCACGGGCCCAACGTGCTCGGCGGAGTCGGCGGATTCGCCGGCCTCTTCGACCTCTCGTTCGTGAAGGACTACGAGAAACCCCTCCTCGCGACCTCGACCGACGGCGTCGGTACGAAGATCGCGATCGCGCAGGCGCTCGACAAGCACGACACCATCGGCCAGGACCTGGTGGGCATGGTCGTCGACGACATCGTCGTCGTGGGTGCGAAGCCCCTGTTCATGACCGACTACATCGCCTGCGGCAAGGTCGTGCCCGAGCGCATCGCCTCGATCGTGACCGGAATCGCCCGCGCCTGCGCCGACACCGGCACCGCCCTCGTCGGCGGAGAGACCGCCGAGCACCCCGGCCTCATGGGCGTCGACGACTACGACGTGGCGGGCGCCGCGGTCGGCGTGGTCGAGGCCGACCGCCTGCTCGGTGCGGAGCGCGTGGCCGACGGCGACGTCGTCATCGCGATCGAGTCGAGCGGGCTGCACTCCAACGGCTTCTCGCTCGTACGGCACACACTGAACGCGAAGGGCATCGGCTACACCGATCATTCCGCCGAGCTCGGCACGACGTGGGGCGAGGCCCTGCTCGAGCCGACCCGCCTCTACACGGGCCCGCTCGTGCAGTTGCTCGCCGGCGCGAACGGCACCGCGGTGCACTCGCTCTCGCACGTCACGGGCGGCGGCATCGCCGCGAACCTCGCCCGGGTGCTTCCGCTCGGCTCGCGCGTCGAGCTCGACCGCGCGACGTGGTCGCCCGCACCGGTGTTCCGCGTGCTGGGCGAACTCGCCGGCACGACGCTCGAGTCGACCGAGGGCACCTGGAACCTCGGCATCGGCTTCTTCGCCGTCATCGACGCCGCGGCCGCTCCCGCGGTCATCGCCGAACTCGAGACGCTCGGGCTCCCCGCATGGCAGGCCGGCACGGTCGCCTTCGGCGACGCGGTGACCGCGGCGGCCGACGGCTGGGAGCAGGGCGCCAAGGGCGTCGACGGCGGCGCGGTGCGCCTGGTCGGGTCGTACGCGGGCTGAGCCGCAGCATGCGCGCACGCGTCTCGTTCGGCATCATCGGCACGACGGATGGCTCGACCGTCGCCGCGCTCGCACCTCGGCTGGAACGGCTCGGCTTCGCGACCCTGTGGGTGAACGACGTCCCGGGGGGCGATTCGCTCGCCCGACTGCGTGTCGCCGCCGACGGCACCGAACGGCTGCACCTCGCCACGGGCGTGATCCCGATCGACCGGCGCCCGGTGGCGACGCTCGACCTCGTCGGCCTCCCCGCCGCGCGCACGACGCTCGGCATCGGGTCGGGGCGGGCCGAACGCCCCCTCGGGCTCATGCGCGCGGGCATCGCCGAGCTGCGGGGCCGGAGCGAGGCATCCGTCGTGCTCGGCGCGCTCGGACCGCGGATGCGCCGCCTCGCCGCCGAGCGCGCCGACGGGGTGCTGCTCAACTGGTTGACGCCCGCGGCCGCGGCGACCGCGACCGCCGAGCAGCACGCCGCCGCCGCCGCGTACGGTCGCTCGCCCGCCGACGGCCGCGTCGTGACCTATGTGCGCACCATCGTCGACGAGGCGGCCCGGCCGGCGCTCGAGATCGAGGCGCACAAGTACGAGCGGGTGCCCGCGTACGCCGCGAACTTCGCGCGCCTCGGCACAGGCGCGCTCGACGCCACCATCTCGTCGGCCGCGAGGCTCGCCGACTACCTCGCCGACGGCGTCGCCGACGAGGTCGTCGTGCGAGCGATCACCCCGACGAACTCACTCGCCGAACTCGAACGGTTCGCCGAGACGACCGCCGAATGGCACGATGACGCGGTCGCGGACGCACGCTTCAGCGAGGAGTGACGAGAGTCGATGAGGTGCGTCGGAGACCGTGACGGTGGCGACTACGCGCGCTGTTCGCGCTGTTCGTCGCCCGCGACGTAGGTGTCGTCATCGTCGGCGGCATATTCCGCCCACTTCGACGCCTCTTCGCTGTACTCGTCATGCTGCGAGCTCGTGAGCTCGCGCTCAAGCGCGTTGTAGTCGGTGTTCGGGCTGAAGTACTTCAACTCCCGAGCGACCTTGGTGTGCTTGGCTTTCTGACGGCCGCGCCCCATGCGTGACCCCCTTACGACATCTGGCCGGGTGGGATTTGGTCTTCACCCGGCGCTCATCTGATAAATGAATTCGTCCAGCCGCCAGTTTAGCACCGCGGATCGCACCCGACGGCGGTCTCCGCAGCGCGCCCGAACGCGTTCAGCCGACGTGCTGCGAGCACACAGCCAGACGTGCTGAGATTGGGGTGTGAATACGAGCCCCGAACGCGTCAAGGTGGTCGTGATCGGGGCCGGTCAAGCCGGCCTCTCTGTCGCGTACTACCTTCGTCGATTCGAACTCGTCGCCGGCGAGGACTTCGTCATGCTCGACCGCGCGCCCGGCCCCGGCGGCGCATGGCAGCACCGGTGGTCGTCGCTCCGTCTCGGCACCGCGCACCGGGTGAACGACCTTCCCGGACTCGCGGAGCTCGGCCTCAGCTTCGACACCGCCGACCGCGCGCTCCCGGCGAAAGACGTCGTCGCCGAGTACTACGGCCGGTTCGAAGAGCACTACGAGCTGCACGTGCGCCGTCCGATGAACGTGCGCACCGTCGTGAACGAGGGCGTCGACCTCCTCGTCCACTACGAAGATCTGAGTCCCCAGCCCGCCGAGGAACTGAAGACCCGCGGGCTCTTCGGCCGCCGGCGCAAGACGTTCGAGGCGCCGCAGGCCGCCCAGGCGCCGCAGCACGAGCTCGCGACCCAGTTCCTCGTCAACGCCACGGGCACCTGGGGCTCGCCGTTCGTGCCGTTCTACCCGGGCATGGGCGAGTTCGCCGGACGCCACCTGCACACCTCCGACTTCAGCTCGGCAGAAGACTTCCGCGACCAGCACGTCGTCGTCGTCGGCGGCGGCACGAGCGCAATCGGGTTCATGCTCGAACTCGAAGATGTCGCGGCGGGCCTCACCTGGGTGTCGCGTCGCCCCATCGACTGGGTCGATCGCCAGGAACTCGACCTCGAGGGCGCCTCGGCGGCCGTCGCGATGCAGGACGAGGCGGCGCGCTCGGGGCGCGCGCTGCCCTCGATCGTGAGCGGCACCGGGGTGCCGAAGAGCCGCCGCATCGCCGCAGGAATCGAGCGAGGACTGCTCGTCGCGCGACCCATGTTCGACCGCATCGAGGGCGACCGCATCGTCTGGGACGGCGAGCAGCAGGGCGCCGCCCGCGCCGACGCCATCATCTGGGCGACGGGGTTCCGGCCCGAACTGCGCCATCTCGCGCCGCTGAAGCTCCGCGAGAAGGCCGGCGGCATGACGGTCGGGCAGGGCGCCGCCTGGAGCGACCCGCGCATCTTCCTCGCCGGCTACGGGCCGCAGGCCTCGACGATCGGCGCGAGCCGCGCGGGCCGCATGATCGCCCGACAGATCATGGCGATGCTCTAAGGCGCTGATTGGGTCGAGGTGGGAGCGCAGCGACCGTCTCGAAACCTGAGGCGGCCCACCGGGGTTTCGAGACGCGTGCTCCTTCGTCGGGCGCTCCTCGACCCGCTCCTCGATCTGCTCAGCTGGGCGGAGCCGTCGGCTGCGCGAACTCGTACGACTCCCGCACGAGCTCGGCCAGTACCTCGAGGTCGACCTCGGCGAGGTCCTTCAGGTAGAGGCAGCCGACCCCGGTCGAGTGCGGGCCGAGGCGGTCGAGCAGTTCGGGTCGTTCGGTCAGCCCGGGTAGGAGGTACACCGTCGAGGCCGCCTTGCGCGGCGAGAACGCCGCAGCCGGGGTCACGCCCTCACGCCCGCTGTCGTAGCGGTAGTGGTACTCGCCGAACCCGACGATCGACGGGCCCCACATGTAGGCGGTCTCGCCGGTCACGCGTTCCATCAGGGCGAGGAGCGTCGCGGCATCGCGCCGGCGCACCCGATGCGTCACCCCGTCGAGGAACACCTCCACCGGGACATCCGTGCGCTCGGTCGCCATGCGGGCAGCCTACCGCCGTCTACCGCCTGCGTTTCGATTCGCTCTCGGCGAGCGGGCGCCGAGGGATCGGGCGCACGGGTTCGCCGCGGCGATCCTGACCGGGCAGCGGTCGCGAACGCCGGCCGTAGATCAGATCGGAGGAGTCGAGCAGCCACGGCACGAGCGCGACCGTGACGCCGTGCACGAGCATGAGCTTCTGACGGATGCGACGGGCGGTTCGCCCGCGCCGTTCGTCACGGCGGACGACGCTACTCCTGCACCGGCGCATGTCAAGACGGACTTGCTAGAGTTGACGCGCTCTGCCCTCATCCACCGATCTCCGGGAGCCACCGTGAACCGTGCGACGCAGCTCGCACGAGGCGCCGCAACGGCCGCCGTCGCGCTGTTCCTCGCGGCGTTCTCGCACGGCGTCGCCGGCGGCGAGGCGCCCGGCGGCGTGGGGCTCGCACTCGCTGCGATCGTCGCGCTCGCCGCGTCGGTCGCGTTCGTCGGCCGGCGCACCTCGCCCGTGCGCACCGCGCTCGCCGTGCTCGTCAGCCAGGGCGCGTTCCACCTGCTGTTCGGCGTCGGCGCGGGCCCCGGCACCGGGCAGTTCGTCGCGAGCGGCGCGGGCCACCACCAGACGGTCTCCTTCATCGACGCGGGCGGCGCCCCGGTCGCCTCCGGGCATGCCGCGCACGCCGGCCTCGGCGACGGGGCGATGTTCGCCGGTCACGCGCTCGCCGCGGTGCTCACGATCGTCTACCTCCTCGCCGTCGAGCGGGTCGCATGGGCGGCGCTGGCCGCCGCGACCCGACGTTTCGTGCTCGTGCTCAGCGGTCGCGCCGCCGAGCCGGTGCTCGTCGCCGAGCGGCCGGCGCGCTCACGGCTCGGCGCCGTCGCGCCGATGCGGCTCAACTCCCGCCTCCGCTTCGCCGCCCTCCGCTACCGCGGCCCGCCCTCGCTCCTCGCCTTCGCCTGACCCCTCCGCCGTTCGGCGGAACATCACGAAGCCTCCGGATGCCTCGCGCCCACGCGGCGCGGCACGGCTCGCCGTCCGTCCGGAGCACGAGGAGAGAGACTCCCGAATGAACCAGCGCATCACCGACGCGGCACCCGCAGGCCGCCTCCGCACCGCCCTCGTCGCGGCTGCCGCCATCACCTTCGCCGCCGCGCTCGCACTCACCGGCGGCACCGCCGCGCAGGCGCACGACGAGCTCGTCGGATCGAACCCCGAGCCCGGCCAGGTGTTCGACACCTCGCCCGCCGAGGTCTCGCTCGAATTCTCGAACGACATCATCGAGGTCGGCACCGCCGTCGTCGTGGTCGACCACCACGGCGAGGAGATCGAGGTCGGCGATCCCGTCATCGCCGGCGCGACCGTCACCGCGAGCCTGCCGGCCGACCTCTCGGGCGACTACCAGGCGCGCTGGCGCGCCGTGTCGAGCGACGGCCACCCGATCGAGGGAACGATCGACTTCGGCGTGGGCGCCGACGCAACCGGATCCTGGACCGAGGAGGCCCCGCACGACGCCGCCGCGAGCGGCGACACCGACAGCGAACACGACGAGGGTGCCGAGGGCGACCACGCCGCCGACACCGCGGCCGGCCCCGACGGCTGGGCCGTCGCCGGATTCGTGGTCGGCGGGCTCGGGGTCATCGCGCTCATCGTCGCCGTCATCGTGAACGCGCGCCGCAAGAGCGCCGGCCCGGGCGCGGGCAGCGGCCCTGCGGCAGGCAACGGCCAGGGGGCCGGCAACGGCCCGACCGCCTGAGCCGCGGGGAACGATCATCATGCAGCGACACGCCGCGATCACCCCTGCCCTCGGGGCGGCTCTCGCCGCCCTTCTGCTCCTCTCGGGATGCGCCGGTGCCGCAGGCGCCGCCCCGGGCGGCGCCGCGCCGACGGCCGCAGCCGAGGCCGCGGCATCCGTCACCGTCGAAGAGGCCTGGGTCAAGGCCGCCGACGACGGCATGACCGCGCTCTTCGGCAACGTCGTGAACGGCGGCGCGGCCGACGTGACACTCGTGGGCGCCTCCACCGATGCCGCCGAGACGGCCGAGCTGCACGAGACCGTCGAATCCGACGGCACCATGCAGATGCGGCAGAAGGAGGGCGGCTTCGAACTCCCCGCGGGCGAGGCCTTCGCGCTCGAGCCCGGTGCGAACCACGTCATGCTCATGGGGCTCACCGGTCCCGCGCAGGCCGGCGACGAGGTCACGGTCACGCTCGAGTTCTCCGACGGCTCGACGCTCGACGTGACGGCGCCCGTGAAGGACTACGCGGGAGCGAACGAGCAGTACGACGACGGGCACGAGGCGCACTGATGACCGGTGAACCCGGCGGTTCCGGGTTCTCGCGGCGGCAGCTCCTGCTCGGGGGTGCCGCCGCGGCCGGCGCGGCGAGCGTGCTCGGGGGGCAGGCGATCGGCGGGGCCCTGGCGGGTGCGGCGGTCGCCCCCGGCGCGGCGACCACGGCGAGCGTCGCCCATTCGGCCGCGGCCCGCGAGACCGCCGTCGGTGAGGCGGTCGTGCCGTTCCACGGCGCCCGGCAGGCCGGAATCGAGACCCCGCCGCAGGCGCACGCCCGCTTCATCGCACTCGACCTCGTTCCCGAGGTCGATGCGGCGGCGATCCGCCGCATGCTGCGGGTACTGAGCGACGATGCCGCCCGCATCACGCAGGGGCGCGCGCCGCTCGCCGACACCGAGCCCGAGCTCGCGCTCATGCCCGCCCGGCTCACCGTCACCTTCGGGTTCGGCCCGGGGCTCGTCGAGCGCGCCGGCGGCACGGCGCCCGCGTGGCTGCGGCCGCTGCCCGCGTTCGGCATCGACCGGCTGCGACCCGAGTTCGGCGGCGGCGACCTGCTCGTCCACCTCGGGGCCGACGACCCCGTGTCCGTCGCCCACGCCGCCCGCATGCTGCTGAAGGACTCCCGCTCGTTCGCGAGCGTGCGATGGTCGCAGCAGGGATTCCGGCGGGCGGCGGGCGCCGAGGCATCCGGCTCGACGATGCGAAACCTCTTCGGGCAGCTCGACGGCACCGTCAACCCGGCCCCCGGCACCGCCGACTTCGACGAGCTCGTCTGGCACACGGGCGACCCCGACTGGCTCGCCGGCGGCACCTCGATGGTGCTGCGCCGCATCGCGATGGACCTCGACGGCTGGGACCGCGTCGACCGGCCGGGCCGCGAGGCCTCGGTCGGCCGCAAGCTCGGCAGCGGCGCCCCGCTCACCGGCGAGCGCGAGCACGACGAGCCCGACTTCGCGGCGCTGACCCCGGTCGGCTTCCCCGTGATCGGCGACTTCTCGCACCTGCGCCGATCGCGCGGCGAGGTGCCGGGCGAGCGCATCTTCCGGCGCGGGTACAACTACGACGAGTCGCCCGCCGACGGCGAGGTCTCGGACGCGGGGCTGCTCTTCGCCTCGTACCAGGCCGACATCGACCGGCAGTTCGTGCCCATCCAGCGGCGGCTCGACGAGCTCGACCTGCTCAACGAGTGGACGACGCCCATCGGCTCGGCGGTGTTCGCGATCCCGCCGGGCTGCGCCGAGGGCGGGTACGTCGGCGAGACCCTCGTCTGACGCGCGACGCGGGTGGATGCCACGGGGCGCCGGGGCATCCGCTCGCCGCCGCTCGCCGCCGCCCGCGACGCTCAGCGGAACGCGAGGTATGCGGCCGCCGCGGCGCCGAGGCCGAGCACGAGCGTCACGGCGACGTTGAGCACCGCCGCGCGCCACCGGCCGCCCGTGGCGAGTTCGACCGTCTCGACACTCCAGGTGCTGAACGTCGTGAGGCCGCCGCAGAACCCGGTGACGAGCACGAGTCGCAGGTCGCCGTCGAGCGCCGCGCGTTCGGCGAGGCCGATGAGCGCTCCGGCGACGCCCGAGCCGATGACGTTCACGATGAGGATGCCGCCCGGCAGGTGCCCGGGCCGTACCGGGAACGCCCGCGACAGCAGGTAGCGCAGCACCGCCCCGGCGGCGCCCGCGCCGAGCACGGCCGCGATGACCGGCGGACTGAGCGCGCCGCTCACAGGGTGGACCCCGCATCGCCGACCTCGTGCGGCATCGGGCGGTGCGCGAGACGCGAGCCCAGCTTCAGGCCGAGGGCCGCGAGCAGCAGCCCGCCCGCCACCGAGACGAGCAGGTAGAGGGCGCCGAGCCAGGCCTCGCCCTCGCGGGTGAGTACGAGGAGCGAGGCCATCACCGCCGAGAGCGTGGTGAACGAGCCGATGAGACCAGGGCCGAGCCCTGCCTTGAGCCAGGTCGGCGTCGTCGGCCTCGTCCAGAGCCCGCCCGCCAGCCAGCCGAGCGCGAACGTGCCGACGAGGTTCACGAGGAGGGTCTCGATCGGGAACTCGGCATCGCCGTGGGGGAACGCGAGATCGAACGCGAGCCTGAGGCCCGTGCCCGCCATGCCGCCGACCGCGACGGCGAGCAGCGTCGGGGCGGGGGAGGGCATGACTCGAGGTTACGCCCCGCGGTCGCCGAGCGGCGGCACCGGGGCGTGTGCGAGCTCGACGACCCAGTCGTATGTGCGGAGCACCCCGCCGACCTCGAAGTCCTCTTCGCCGAGCAGCGTGACGCCCGCCGTGCGGCACACGGCGTTCGACGCGGGGTTGTCGGTGCTCGGGTACGCGTGCACCGGCAGCGTCTCGCCGGCGCGGGCCGCCTCGAGCATCAGCCGCACGGCGGTCGGGGCCCCGGCCCCGATACTCGGACTCGACGGACCACCCGCTCTCGAGGGCGGGCGCACCCCGCCACTCGTGCTGCCAGTAGCCGACGATGCCGACGCCCTCGGGGTGCCCCGCGATCGTGATGCGGAACTGCTGCCCGCGTCCCTCGCGGGCGGGACGAAGGTAGCGTTCGTGCCTGGCCCGCACCTGCTCGTCAGTCTCGGCGCCGCCGACCCGATCCATGAGCTCGGGCGTGTTCGCCCGGCGCAGGAGGTCGAGGTCGCCCTCTGACCACGGGTGCAGCGCGACCTCGTCCATGCCTGCATCGAATCACCGCCCACCGACCGCGGCATCTACGCCACCAACGCGGGAAGGTGCTCACCGCGCACCCACGACGGGAGGAGATCGCACGATCGGGAGGACCCCGTGCGGGATTGGCTCCTCCCGATCGTGCGATCTCCTCCCGAACGCCGCTGCGGGTGAGCTGCGGGTCAGCTGCGCGTGAGGGGCGGGTGAGCTGCGGGTCAGGTGCGGGTCAGTGTGGCGATCACGTCGGCGTGCACCTGGGCGAGGCGGGCCTTCAGCAGGGTGACCGTCTCGGGTGGCACGAGGCCGTGGTTGGCCTGCGTGCGCAGTTCGGTGCGCACGAGTTGGCGGAACTCGTTGAGCACGAGATCGGCCTCGTGCACCGCGCGCGTCGATTCGACCCGGGCGTCGACACCGGTGCGCGAGTCGCCGGCGTCGCCGACGGTGGTCGTCGAGCCGGCTCGGGCGTCGGATGCGGCGGCGGACGCCGTCGCGGAGTTCGCGGCGCGCTTGGCCTCGCGGGCGGCGCTCGCGAGCTCGGCGCGGAGCGACCGCATGGCGTCGTTCACCTCGGCGCGCACGCCTTCGGCGAGGCGTCTCACCGAGTCGGTCACCTCGTCTTCGATGGCGTCGAGCTCGTGCCTGCGGGCATCGAGCTCGGTGCGGCCGGCGTCGGTGATCTCGTACACGGTCTTGCGGCCGTCGCTCGACTTGGTGACGAGCCCCTCCTCCTCGAGCTTCGAGAGCCGGGGGTAGATCGTGCCGGCGCTCGGCGAGTACGTGCCGCCGAAGCGCTCGGAGAGCGCCTGGATCAGCTCGTAACCGTGCCGCGGCCGCTCTTCGAGCAGGGCGAGCAGGTAGAGGCGCAGGCTGCCGTGGGCGAAGACGGGCGGGGTCATGCGGCGCCGCCTTGAGCCTGCCGGGGGGATGCCTCGTCGTCGCTCTCGTTCGGCGATCCGGTGCCGTCGGCGGCACCGTCGTCGGTCTGTGCGACCGGCTCGCGGCGGATGACCGAGATCGAACCCGAGACGCTGTTCGCGCCGAAGTCGAGCCAGCGGCCGGCGAGCTCGCCCGTGACGCGCTCGAAACCCTTGCCGAGCACGCCCTTGATGGTGGTGTCGTCGATGAGCACGGTGCCGCCGACGGTGTTGACGCGGTACCGGGCGCCGCTGCCTCCGTCGAAGCGCACGGTGAGGTCGCCGGCGACCGTGTTGGTGTCGATGCGGTCGGGGGTGCCGAACGCGTCGAGCATCATGTTGCCCGAGACGGTGTCGACGTTGAACGAGCGCACGTCGCCCGTCGCGACGATGTCGCCCGAGATCGTGTGGCCGGTGATGCGGCCCGTGTGGTTGCCGGCCGACAGCTCGCCAGAGACGCTCGAGAGCTCGACGTCGCCCTCGTGATTGTCGAGCACGAGTTCGCCCGAGACGGTGCTGAGCTTGGCGTCGGTCGTGAAGCCCGAGACGAGGGCGTCGCCCGAAACGACGCCGAGCTTCAGCGCGACGTCGCGCGGCGCGAGGATCGAGACCTGCGCCTTCGCGTTGCCGGCCCAGCCCTTGAACGCCTCGATGAAGTTGTCCCAGCGGAGCTGCGGGTGGTCGATCTCGAGCGCGTCGCCGTCGATCTTGACGAGCAGGTCTTTGCCGGTGACACCGGTGATCTCGACGCGGGCGCCGGGTTCGTCGTGCGCGATGAGGTCGACCTTGCCGCCGATGAGGCCGACCTTGAGCTTGCGCACGAGTTCGAGGTCGATGACCCGGGACTGGCCGGGGGTGATGACCCACTTCTCGATCGTCATGTCGTGGTGCTCCTTCGTGTTCGAGGGGATGCCCGTGGCATCCGGCCCCATCTCAAGTCCTTGTCGCGATATATCGCGTTCTCGACGATTCTCACGATATATCGCGTTTGCCGGAGTTGCAAGTCGCATCCGGATGCTGCGTGCTTGACATTGACGTAGCGTCAAGTTCTAACGTGGTGAGCACGAGAGAGGAGGCCGCACGTGGACTGGTCGATCCAGGAGATCGCGAAGCTCGCGGGAACGACGAGCCGGACCCTGCGTCACTACGGCGAGCTCGGCTTGCTCGCGCCGAGCCGCATCGCGGCGAACGGGTACCGCCACTACGACGAGCGCGCGCTCGTGCGACTGCAGCGCATCCTGCTGCTGC
This sequence comes from Agromyces italicus DSM 16388, assembly GCF_000421545.1. Classification (GTDB taxonomy): domain Bacteria; phylum Actinomycetota; class Actinomycetes; order Actinomycetales; family Microbacteriaceae; genus Agromyces; species Agromyces italicus. The sequence goes on along the minus strand of NZ_ATXF01000005.1, from coordinate 287,885 downwards.
GCGAGCTCGGCCTCGGGCTGCCCGCCATCGGCGAGGTGCTCGAGGGTGACGCCGGCGAAGCGCACGCCCTGGCGGCCCATCTCGGCTGGCTCCGCCAGGAGCAGCAGCGGCTGGCGCGGCAGATCGCGTCGGTCGAGACGACCATCGAGAAACTGGAAGGAGGTGAACGACTCATGGCAGAAGAGATGTTCGACGGATTCGACCACACGAAGTACCAGGACGAGGTCGAGGAGCGCTGGGGCAAGGACGCATACGCAGCGGGTGACCGCTGGTGGCGCGGCCTCGGCGAGGCCGGGCAGCACGAGTGGAAGGCCCGCGCCGAGGCGCTCGGTCGCGACTGGATCGCGGCGGCGGAGTCGGGCGTGGAGCCCGGCGGCCCCGAGGGGCAGGCGCTCGCGAAGCGTCACGTCGAGTGGCTGACCGGCATTCCCGGCACGCCCGCGGCGAAGCCCGGCGGCGACGTCAAGGCGTATGTCATCGGCCTCGGCGAGATGTACGTCGCCGACCCGCGCTTCGGCGTGAACTACGGCGGCACCGAGGGTGCCGAGTTCGTGCGCGACGCGCTGCGGGCGTACGCCGACCGCGAGCTCTAGTCGGGCCCGTGTGCAGAACTCAGGATCGGCCCGGCTTCGGGCGGCGTGTCGGGTGACGACACGCCGGCGGGCTGGTCGGTCGTCCTGAGTTCTGCACGGCCGGGGGAGGGGGTGCTGCGGCGTCCGAGGTGTCCCGGCCTCGGAGGCCGCAGCGGTCTGGTCGGCCGCAGGCGTTCAGCCGGCCGGAGCCGTCTCGACCGCTGGGGTCGCGGCGGTGCCCGTGCCGACGGCGTCGGCACGCGGCATCCGCTCGGCCTTCTCGGGCACGGCGAAGAACGGCAGGGTGAGGCCGCAGAGCGGACCGACGAGCAGTGCGAACGCGACGGTGCCGAGGCCGACGTCGCCGCCCAGTACCCAGCCGATCGCGAGGACGCTGAGCTCGACGATGGTGCGGCCGACCCAGATCGGCCAGCCGGTGCGCGCGTGGATGCCGGTCATGAGGCCGTCGCGCGGGCCGGGGCCGAAGCGGCTGCCGATGTAGAGGCCGCTCGCGACGGCGAGCAGCAGCAGGCCGCCCGTGAACAGCAGGATCTGCTGCCACAGCTCGGGCGGCGTCTGGATGAACCAGAGGCCGAGTTCGATGCTCGGGCCGATGAGCAGGATGTTGAGCACCGTGCCGAGGCCCGGCTTCTGCCGCAGGGGGATCCAGAGCAGGAGGACCGCGAGTCCGATGAGGTTCGTGAGCCAGCCGATGCCGATGCCGGTCAGCTGCGAGAGGCCCTGGGCGAAGACCGTCCACGGGTCGACGCCGAGGGCGGCGCGGATGAGCATCGCGTCGGCGATGCCGTAGAGCACGAGCCCGATGAGCAGTTGGGGAATGCGGCGGAGCATAGAGACATCCAATTTCACGATTGGACTGTTGACAAGTAGCCAATTCAACTAAAGTGGCTCGCATGTCGGATGCCACACTCAGCGCCCGTGCGCTCGAGAACCTCATCGGCGACTGGCGCGGCGCTGCCCGCGGGGCCGCCTACCTCGCGCTCGCCGAACGGGTGCGTCTGCTCATCCTCGACGGTCGGGTGAGCGTCGAGACCCGCCTGCCCGCCGAACGCGAGCTAGCCGAGCGGCTCGGCCTCAGCCGCACCACCGTCACCGCCGCCTACCGGCACCTGCGCGAGCAGGGCCTGCTCAGAAGCGTCCGAGGCTCGGGCAGCGTCGCCCGCCTGCCCGGCGCGCCCGCCGCGATGCCCGCCCCGCCCGCGTCGCTCCACCTCGACCTCTCCAAGGCGGCGCCGCCCGCCCTGCCCTGGCTCGCCGAGGTCGCCCGCGAGGCCGCCGAGGAGCTGCCCGCCCACATCGGCCACTCGGGCTTCGACCCGATCGGCACCCCCGCGCTGCGGCAGGCGATCGCCGATCGCTACGCACTCCGGGGCCTGCCGACCTCGCCCGAGCAGATCATGGTCACCATCGGCGCGCAGCACGCGATCGCCCTGCTCTCGCGCGTGCTCGTCGGTCGCGGCGATCGGGCGGTCATCGAGGCGCCGACCTACCCGCACGCCTACGAGGCGCTGCGCGTCGCCGGAGCCCGCCTCGTGCCCGTTCCGGTCGGCCCGCACGATGCGATCGACGCGCTGACATCGGCCGACGACGAGGTCGAGGCGCTCGAACGCGCCTTCGCCCGCGCGAACCCCTCGACGGCGTACCTCATGCCCGACTTCCAGAACCCCACGGGCCGCAGTCTCGACGACGCGGGGCGTGAGCGCGTGCTCGACGCGGCCGCGCGCCAGGGCACCGTGGTCATCGCCGACGAGACGACGGCCGAACTCGACATCGATCGGGCGTTCGCGCCGCTGCCGCTCGCCGCCTACGGACCGCGCGGCACCGCCGTGCTCATCGGCTCGGTCGGCAAGACCGTGTGGGGCGGAGTGCGGATCGGTTGGATCCGCGCCGAACCGACGCTCATCCGCAAGCTCGTGGCCGTGCGCGCGCCCGGCGATCTCGGCACACCCATCATCGAGCAGCTCCTCGTCACCCGGTTGATGCCCCGCATGGACGAGATCCTCGCGCTGCGTCGCACCGAACTGCGGGCAGGTCGCGACCGGCTCGAGGAGCTCATCGCGGAGGCGTTCCCCGAGTGGCACGTGCCCCATGTCGACGGGGGCATCGCGACCTGGATCGGCATCGGCGCGCCCGTGAGCTCGCAGCTCGCGCTCGCCGCACGCTCGCAGGGGCTGCTCATCGCCGCAGGCCCGCGGTTCGGCATCGACGGCGCCTTCGAGCGCTTCCTGCGCCTGCCGATCTGCCAGCCGGTCGCCGAGACCGAAGCCGCCGTGCAGGCGCTGCGGGTCGCCTGGGAGTCGATGGCGGGGATGCCCGCGGTCGACGCCGGCCTGCTGCCGGCCGTGGTCTGACGGGCGCCCCGCCCGTGGGCAGGGGAGTGCGGGGTGGCGGACGACTGCGCTCGTCCGTCACCCCGCCCCGACCGCACCGAGTGAGGTGCGGCCTACCCGTGCCGCACGGGTCTGCGGCACGGAATACGGGGCCGACCGGTTCGACCCGCTGAGCCGGTCGGGACCCGGCGCCGGTAGGGCGGCGCCGGGTAGATCCCGTTATCGGCGCATCGCGAACCGTCGGAAGCCGACGAGCACGAACCCGGCCACCAGCGCGAGCATCGCGAGGCCGAGGCCCGAGAGGTCTGCGCCGGTCGAGGCGAGCGACGCGTCCTCAGCGAGGACCGCCGTGGCGCCGCCCGAGGCGACGGCGGAGCCGTTGCCGTTGTCACCCGGGTCGGTGGGGTTCACCGGGTCCACCGGGTCCACCGGGTCCACCGGGTCCACCGGGTCCACCGGGTCCACCGGGTCCACCGGGTCCACCGGGTCCACCGGGTCGACCGGGTCGACCGGATCGACGGGGTCGACCGGATCGACGATCGTCGTCGACCCGCCGGTCTCGCTGTCGCCGATCACCGAGATGGCGTTGCCGCCGATCGTGATCGGCAGCGACAGTTCAGGCAGCAGCTGTGTTCCCCCGAGCAGCCCGCCATCACCGCCTGTCGTTGCGGAACCGCCCCCGGTTCCGGGCTGCACGACCGTCTCGGCGCCGGTCGACGACGAGTCGCCGATGACCGAGATGGCGTTGCCGCCGATCGTGATCGGCAGCGACAGTTCAGGCAGCAGCTGTGTTCCCCCGAGCAGCCCGCCATCACCGCCTGTCGTTGCGGAACCGCCCCCGGTTCCGGGCTGCACGACCGTCTCGGCGCCGCTCGACGACGAGTCGCCGATGACCGAGACGGCGTTGCCGCCGAGGGTGATCGGGATGTCGAGGTCGATCAGCCCCTGCGTGCCGCCGAGGAGCGAATCCTCCCCACCGGTCTCGGCGTTCGCAGCCTCGCCGGCGTCGCCGCCCGGCTCGGCCGCCGGTGCGCTCGACGTGGCGGCATCGTCGCTCGACGAGTCGCCGATGACCGAGATCGCGTTGCCGCCGATCGTGATCGGCACCTCGACGTCGATGAGCGCCTGGGTGCCCGAACCGATGCCGTTGTCACCCGAGGTGGCCGCGGCGGGCGCGGAGTCGTCGCCCGTCGCGACCTCCGTCGAGGCGTCCGACGACGACGAGCCGCCGATGAGCGAGATCGCGTTGCCGCCGAGCGTGATGGGCAGGTCGATCGAGATCCCGGCTTGGGTTCCCGACACGATACCGTCGCCGCCGCCCGTTTCGGACGCGTGGGCGACGCCGGCTCCGAGGAGCGTGAGCCCCCCGGCGAAGAGGGTCGCGTACAGCGCCCTCAAGGCCATTCTCTTCATGATCCAGTCCTCCTGACTGATGGGAATGTCGCTCCCGGGCAGGGAGCGATGACCGTGTCCGCGGGTGCACGCGGTGTGCGTGCCTGCGAACCGGCCCCCGTCAGTCAGGGGTGGAGTCGGTGTCGTACACCGGCGACGACGGCAGCTCGTCGTCGACCGAGTGGAGCGCGAGTGACGCGAGTGCGTCGAGTTCGAGGGCGGCGAACGCCGCGTCAGAGGTGCTGGATGCCGCGCCCGCACCAGCGCCCGCGGCGCCCGTGCCGGGCATGCCCGAACTGCCGCCGGGCGCGGCCGGCGTGCTCGGGGCGGTGGGCACGCCGTCGTGCGGGATTCCCCGTTGCGACGGCAGTGCGGAGGCGCTGCCGGTCTGCCCCTCCGCGTCCGAAGGCGGGCCCGAACTTGGAGGCCCGGAACTCCCGACCGTCGCAGGGTCGCTCCCACCCGGAGGCGCCGCCGGCGCCACCGGAGTCGTTGGGGCGACCGGGTTCTCGCCGGGTTCGCCGGGTTCACCGGGCACGACGGGGTCGTCCGGATCGCCGGGAAGCAGCGGGATCGACGGCACGTGGGGGAGCACCCCGGAACCGTCGATCGGCAGTTCGCCGATGTCGCCGACGACCGCGCCGAGCGTGGTGTCGACGGCGCCGACCACGGGGTCGAGCACCCCGCCGAGCGTGTCGTCGCCGAGCAGTGAGCCGAGCACGGGAAGCGAACCGACGAGCTCGTCGACGGCTCCCGTGACCGGGGTCGTGATCGCGCCGACCGTGCCATCGCCCGCGACGTCGGAGACGGTGCCGGTGACCTCGTTCGCGACCTGACCGACGGTGGAGTTCGCCCCGCCGATCAGGGAGTTCGTCGTGTCGGTGACCGTGTCGACCACCTCGGGGACGACGGTTTCGATCGTGTCGGCCACGGGCTCGGGCGCGACTTCGACCACGGGGTCGAGCAGCTCGTTCACGGGGTCGACGACCGTGTCGACGACCCCGTCGAGGGTGTCGCCGACCGCGCCGGTGAGCTCGGTCACCCCGCCGACCAGCGAGCCGACGCCGCCGAGCAGCCCGCTCGGCTCCTGCTCATCGGCCGAGGCGCTCGCGCCGCTCGAGAAAAGCGTGACGGCGAGCCACAGAGCCGAGAAGGCCGTGCCGAGCACGGCGTAGCGAAGCCACGGCACCTGCCGCGAAGCATCCCCGCCGACTCGCTCGACCCCCACGAGCGTCACCATATCGTGGGGAGCACCCCTCGGTCGAGGGGTTCTCGCGACGGATTCCGACACTCGGTGACATCCGCAGGCCACCCGCCTGCGAGAATCGAGCAATGCACCTGCTCGCTGCGCTCAGCATGAAGAACCGCGCGCTCATCGCGCTCGTCACGATCGTGGTCGCGATCTTCGGCGGCATCTCGCTCACAAGCCTGAAGCAGGAGCTCGCGCCGTCGATCGAGTTCCCGCAGCTGTCGATCGTGTCGAGCTATCCCGGCGCCTCGCCCGACATCGTCAACACCGATGTCTCGACGCCGATCGAGACGGCGATCCAGGGCATCACCGGCCTCGAGTCGACCTCGACGACGAGCTCGACGGGCCTCTCGCGGGTGACCGCGAGCTTCACCTACGGCACCGATCTCGCCTTCGCCGAGCAGAAGCTGCTGTCGGCGGTGAACCGAATCCAGAGCCAGCTGCCCGACGACGTCGACCCGCAGGTCGTCGCGCTGAGCCTCGACGACTTCCCGGTGCTCCAGATCGCCGTCACCGGCGCCGACGACCTGAGCGCCCTCTCCGACGAGATGGAGCGGACGACCCTCGGGGAGATCACCGACGTCGACGGTGTCCGCGACGCGACCCTCGTCGGTGAGATCGGCCAGCGGGTCACGATCACGCCCGACCCCGCGAAGCTCGCCGAGTTCGGCATCAGCCAGCAGGCCATCCGCGACGCGCTGGCGCAGAACGGCCTCCTCGTGCCCGCCGGCACGATCACCGAGGGTGACTCGACCTTCGCGGTGCAGACCGGCACGCGCATCGGCAGCGTCGACGAGATCGCGGCGCTGCCGGTGCTCGGCGCCACCGAGGCGCCGACGATCCCGGATGCCCCGGAGGGGGGCGAGGGCGAAGGCACCGAGCTGCCGACCGACGGCACCGAGCCGCCGACCGACGGCACCGAGACCGGCACCGAGACCGGCACCGAGACCGGGACCGGCAGCCTCCCGACCGCCGTGGTGCGGGTCCCCGCCGAGGTGTCCATCTCCGACGTGGCCACCGTCGAACTCACCGACAACCCGGTCACGAGCATCTCGCGCGTCGACGGCGAGCCCGCCCTCACGATCTCGGTCACGAAGCTGCCCGCCGCCAACACGGTCGAGGTGTCGAACGCCGTCACCGCGCTCCTGCCCGGTCTCGAGTCCTCGCTCGACACGACGAACCCCGGTGCGACCTTCACCGTCGTCTTCGACCAGGCGCCCTACATCGAGCAGTCGATCGAGTCGCTCGCGACCGAGGGCCTGCTCGGCCTCGCGTTCGCGGTGCTCGTCATCCTGATCTTCCTGCTCTCGGTGCGGGCCACCCTCGTCACCGCCATCTCGATCCCGACGTCGGTGCTGATCACCTTCATCGGGCTGCAAGCGGCCGACTACACCCTGAACATCCTGACACTCGGCGCCCTCACGATCGCCATCGGTCGTGTGGTCGACGACTCGATCGTCGTCATCGAGAACATCAAACGCCACCTCGTCGAGGGCGTCGACAAGGCCTCGACCATCGTGCGGGCGGTGCGGGAGGTCGCGGGCGCGATCACCGCCTCGACGATCACGACCGTCGCGGTGTTCCTGCCGATCGCGCTCGTCGAGGGGGTGACGGGCGAGCTGTTCCGCCCGTTCTCGCTGACCGTGACGATCGCGCTGCTCGCCTCGCTCCTCGTCGCGCTGACGATCGTGCCGGTCCTCGCCTACTGGTTCCTGAAGCCGGCCAAGCTGCACGTCGAGCAGGGAGCCGAGGAGGTCGAGGCCGAGGTGGCGGCGGCGGCGTTCGTCGACGACGTCTGGCTCGCGCCCGAGCTGCGCGACGAGAGCGGCGCCACCGAGCTGCCCGTCGCGGGCGGCGGCGAGCGCGGGGCCTCCGCCCGAATCGCCGTGACGCCGGCCGCGCCGGTGGTCGCGCCCGACGAACTCGAGCACCCGTCGCGCCTCCAGCGCGGCTACCTGCCGATCATCGCCTGGACGCTGAAGCACGGCGTGATCACGCTCATCATCGCCGTGCTGGTGCTCGTCGGCACGGGCGCGATGATCCCGCTGATGAAGACGAACTTCCTCGGCTCCTCGGGGCAGAACACCTTCCGCGTCACGCAGGAGCTGCCGATCGGCACGAGCCTCGAAGCGCTCGACGAGGCGTCGGAGCCGGTCGAGCAGGTGATCCGCGACACCGAGGGCGTCGAGACGGTGCAGACATCGATCGGTTCGGGCTCGAACCCGCTCGCCGCGGCCTTCGGCGGCGGCGGTGCCACCGTCACCTACTCGGTCACGACCGACGAGGACGCCGACCAGGACGCCCTTCAGGCCGAAGTGCGCGACGAGCTCGACGGTCTCGACTCCGGTGAGGTCGGCGAGGTCTCGTTGGCCGCATCGAGCGGCTTCGGCGCCTCGAACGACATCGAGGTCGACATCACGGCCTCGAACGCCGAAGACCTGCAGGCCGCGACCGACGCGGTCGTCGAGGAGCTCGACGGCGTGGGCTCGGTGTCGCAGGTCACCTCGAACCTGTCGGAGTCGCGACCGTATGTCGCCGTCGAGGTGAACCGCGCGGATGCCGCGGCCGCGGGCTACTCGGAGGTCGCACTCGGCGGCTTCGTCTCGGCCGCCATGCAGCCGCAGAGTGCCGGCTCTGTCGTGATCGACGAGAAGACCCTGACGATCTACCTCGCGACGGCGAACCCGCCTGTCTCGGTCGAGGAGCTCTCGGCACTGGAGGTCCCGACTTCGACGGGGATCGTGCGACTCGACACGCTCGCGACGGTCGAGCAGGTCGACGGTCCCGCCTCGGTCACGACGGTGCGGGGCCTGCGCAGCTCGACCGTCGCGGCGACGCCCGCGGGCGACGACCTCGGCACGGCGAGCGGCGAGGTGCAGGCCGCGGTGAGCACCGTCGAGTTGCCCGAGGGCACGACCGCCTCGCTCGGCGGCGTCACCGCCGACCAGCAGGAGTCGTTCTCGCAGCTCGGGCTCGCGCTGCTCGCCGCGATCCTGATCGTCTACATCGTGATGGTGGCGACGTTCCGCTCGCTGCTGCAGCCGCTGCTGCTGCTCGTGTCGGTGCCGTTCGCGGCGACCGGTGCGATCGCGCTCCAGGTGATCACGGGCATCCCGCTCGGCGTCGCCTCGCTCGTCGGCGTGCTCATGCTCGTCGGCATCGTCGTGACGAACGCGATCGTGCTCGTCGACCTCGTGAACCAGTACCGCGACCGGGGCATGAACGTGCGCGACGCTCTCGTGCACGGCGCCTCGCGACGACTCCGGCCGATCCTCATGACGGCCCTCGCGACGATCTTCGCGCTGCTGCCCATGGCGCTCGGCATCACCGGACATGGCGGCTTCATCTCGCAGCCGCTCGCGATCGTCGTGATCGGCGGACTGCTCTCGTCGACGCTGCTCACGCTCGTCGTGCTGCCCGTGCTGTACGACCTCGTCGAGGGCGGGCGCGAGCGGCGCAAGGCCAAGCGCGCCGCGAAGGCGGCGGCGGGCGGGGTGGATGCCCCGGTGCCGGTGCCGGTGCCGGTGCCGGTGGAGGCGCCCGCGGCAGAGGCGCCTGCGGCGGTGCCCACGGCCGACGCGGCCGCTCCGGAGCCAGTGGGGCCGGTGGTCGACGAGGACGCGGAGTCCGCCGGAACTGCCGACTTGCCGGTGAAGCCTTGGCCGACCGCCTCGCCGAGCGAATCGCCCGATGCAGCCGAAACTCGTGAGCCGGCAGCGCCGAGCGGAGGGGCGGAGCCGGCGGAGCAGGCCGAGCCGGCGGAGCAGGCAGAGCAGGCAGAGCCGATCGAACCGGCCGATTCGAGCGAATCCACTCGCCCGGATGAAGCCCGCGATGATGACGAGCCCGGAAGCTCGCAGCCCCGCTGAGACCGTCGCCCGCGATTCACCGCGGGAGGGTTTCCGTTTCGGGCTGTGCCAGTTCCCCCTCATCGTGAGGGGGGACTTGCGCGGGGTGAACGGCAGATGGGTCTGCGGAGGGTTTCTGTTTCGGGCTGTGCCAGTTCCCCCTCATCGTGAGGGGTGTGAAGGTCCCAGGACCTCGATGAGGGGGAACTGGCACAGCTCGGAGGGGAGCAGGTCTGGGGGCGGGGCTTCTTCGAGCGCGGCGGGTTCGGGTTTGCGATGAGGGGGAACTGGCAGAGCTCGGAGGGGAGCAGGTCTGGGGGCGGGGCTTCTTCGAGCGCGGCGGGTTCGGGTTTGCGATGAGGGGGAACTGGCAGAGCTCGGTGGCGCGGCTACCCGCGGACGGTGGTGCCCGGCACCGACGGCGATCGCGCCGCAAGGCGGCCAGCGATCGTCGCCGACGGTGCGGCGATCCTCAGCCGCTCAGCTTGGCGACCTTTGCGAGGAGGGCCTCGCGCTCGCGTTCGTTGCCGGTGAGGCGAGCCGCGGTCTCGAGTTCTGCGCGCGCCTCGTCGGAGCGTCCGAGCCGTGCGAGCAGTTCTCCGCGCACCGCGGGCAGGGCGGGATAGCCCGCGAGGCGCCCCGCCGCCACGAGTTCGTCGACGAGCCGCAGCGCCGAAGCCGGCCCGGTCGCCATCGCGACGGCGACGGCCCGGTTGAGCTCGACCACGGGCGACGGGGCGATGCGGCCGAGCGCCTCGTAGAGCACGACGATCTGCGCCCAGTCGGTATCGCCGGCGGTCGGGGCGACGGCGTGGCATCCGGCGATCGCGGCCTGCAGTCCGTAGGCGGCACGACCACGTCCGACGCGGTCGGCCCGCGCGAGCGCCGCCTGACCGCGCGCGATCTGCGCGCGGTCCCAGCGCGAGCGGTCCTGCTGATCGAGCGGGATCGCGCTGCCGTCTCCGGCGGTGCGCGCCCGAAACCGGGCGGCGGTGAACTCCATGAGCGCCACGAGCGACTGCGCCTCGGGTTCGCGGGGCATGAGCCCCGCGACCACGCGGGCGAGCCGCAGGGCCTCGGCCGAGACATCCGCACGTACCCATTCGCCGCCCGAGGCGGGCAGGTAGCCCTCGTTGAAGATCAGGTAGATGACGTGCAGCACCGAGGCGAGGCGCTCGCCGTACTCGGCAGGCTCCGGCACCGCGAAGGGCACGTTCGCCGCCGCGAGGGTCTTCTTCGCACGCACGATGCGCTGCTGGATGGTCGCGGTCGGCACGAGGAACGCGCGGGCGATCTCCTCGCTCGTGAGACCGCCGACGATGCGCAGGGTGAGGGCGATCTGCGCTTCGCGGGAGAGCACCGGGTGGCACGAGACGAAGACGAGCCGCAGCACGTCGTCGTCGATCGTTTCCGGGTCCCAGAAGGTGTCGGATGCCTCGGCGCCCTGCTGCTCGAGGTCGCGAGCCATCGCGGCGTAGCGCTCGTCGAGCCGCTCGCGGCGCCGCCAGCCGTCGATCGCGCGGCGCTTCGCGACGGTCGTGAGCCACGCGCCCGGGTTGTGCGGCACGCCCTCGGCCGGCCACTGCCTGAGCGCCTCGACCAGCGCCTCCTGCGCGAGGTCCTCGGCCTGGCCGACGTCGCCGGTGAAGCGGGCGAGCGTCGCCACGATGCGGGCCGACTCGATGCGCCACACCGCCGCGACGGCGCGCCGGGCCCGGTCGGCGTCGGCGTTCGCCGAGCCGGCCGTGCCCGAGGCATCCGCTGCGGTCATCTCAGCCGACCTTGCCCTCGAGCTCGTCGCGCCAGCCGGCCTCCTTCTGGATCCACTCGTTGTCCTGCGGGAAGTCCTCGAGCTCGGTGACGCGGCGCACCTCGAGCTTCGCTCCCGGGCCGAGCGGGCAGCGCTTGGCCCACTCCGCGGCCTCCTCGGGGCTCTGCGCCTGGATGATCCAGAAGCCGTTGAACAGCTCCTTCGTCTCGCCGTAGGGGCCGTCGGTCACGACGGGAGGAGTCTGGTCGAAGTCGACGACGAAGCCCTCCTTCGCGTCGGTCAGGCCCTCGCCGGCGAGCAGCACGCCGGCCTTCATGAGCTCCTCGTTGTAGGCGCCCATCGCGGCGATGACCTCGGTGAAGTCGAGCTGCTCGTAGGCCTCGACTGCGGCGTCGTTCGATCGCATGATCAGCATGTACTTCACGGTGTTCTCCTCGTTCGGGATTCGTGTTTCGGGTCGGGTCGAAGTGCCCGCCTCACTCATGCGTCGAACGGGCGACGACGAGATCGACACCTCGGCGAACTCTCTTCGCCCATGTTGTCAGGCGCGTGCGACCGCGTCATCCGTGAACCCGGCGGCTTGCGAAGGATACCCCACCGGGGTATAGTTCCAACCGAACCGACGGAAGGACGCATCATGACCATCGAGAACCCCATCGCCACCGCTGTTCCCGCAGGCGCCACCGAGCTCGCCCTCGCCGAGTCGAGCGGCGCCGATGCCTCGTGCTCGTGCTGCGCGATCCCCGACGCGTCGGCATCGACGGCCGCGGCCGAGACCGCGGCATCCGATGCCGCGGGGCTCGTGAGTGCCGACTACGCCGTCGCGGGCATGACCTGCGGCAGCTGCGTGAGCCACGTGAGCGCCGAGCTCGGTGCGCTCGAGGGCGTTGACTCGGTCGACGTCGCGCTCGTCGCGGGCGGCGTCTCGACCGTCACGGTGCGCAGTACCGCGCCCCTCGCCGACGCGGCCGTCGCCGCGGCCGTCGAGGAGGCCGGCTACGCGGTGGTCGCGCGATGAAGCGGCTCGCTGCGCTCGGCCTCGGGGTTGTCGGCGTGCTCGTGCTCGCGGGTTGCGCAGCGGCGGGCGGCTCGGGCGGCTCGGGCGACGCGGACGCGAGCGGACATGGCGGCCACGGCAGCGCCTCGCCCGAGGCATCCGCGAGTGAGGCGACGAACGCCGGCGCCGCCGACGTGATGTTCGCGCAGATGATGATCCCGCACCACGAGCAGGCGCTCGAGATGAGCGCGATCGTGCTCGCGAAGCCGGGTCTCGATCCCGAGGTCGCGACGCTCGCGGAGGAGATCCAGGCGGCGCAGGGGCCCGAGATCGCCCAGCTCGACGAGTGGCTCGAGGAGTGGGACGCCCCGCGCGAGATGTCGGGCGGCGGGCACGAGATGGCCGGGATGCTGAGCACCGACGAGCTCGCCGCGCTCGAGGCGGCCGATGCCGAGTCGGCGTCGACGCTCTTCCTCGAGCAGATGATCGCGCACCACGAGGGCGCGGTCCACATGGCCGAAGCGCAGCTCGAGTCGGGTGCGCACGCCGGGGCGCTCGAGATGGCCGAGGCGATCGTCGAGACGCAGAACGCCGAGATCGAGCGGATGCGGGAGCTGCTGGCCGAATAGCGGCACCTTGCAGGATGAGCGGGCCGAGACCCCCGGTAGCGGGAGTCTCGGCCCGCTCGTCCTGTTCTCCGCCGATGACGACGGCTAACGTTGCCGGCATGGATGTCGCAGCCGACGCTGCCCGATGGGGTGCCTCGTCGGGCATCGACGAGCTCGAATGGGTGTCGCGCTGGGGCGTGGAGAGCCCGCCGACCGAGTCGTACAGTCGGGTCACCGACGCCGAGCGGTATCGGGTGCTCCAGCCGTTCGCGCTCGCCGTGCTCGACGACCTCGAGCGGGTCTTCGACGTCGAGCGCGACGAGCTCACCGGGCTGAGCGGCGGCACCGCCGACCACGTCGACCTCGAGCGGGTCGTGCGCCTCGTGCCGGCCGATCCGGCCTCCGGTCCGCTGACCGTCGGGCTGACGAGCCTTCCCGGCCTGCTGCTGCGCTTCGGCGAGCACACCGACCTCGTGCTGCCCCGCTGCGGGTGCGACGCCTGCGACGAACTCGTGCAGGAGCTGCGTGACGCCCTGCGTTTCCGCGTCGAGGCACTGGTGACGGGGCGATTCGCCGAGAGCGGCGCCGCCGATGGTTCGGCATGGCACCGGTTCGTCACTGAAACGGGTTCGTCGGCCGGGTCGTCGAGTCCGGATGCCGCGGGGCCCGGTCCGCACCCGGTCTACGACCACGAGTGGTCGGCCTGGCGTCGCCGAGCATGACGGATGCTCCGCGCCGGTCGCGGCACGGAGCATCCGATCATCGTCGGGGAGCGACTCAGCGGCTGCGCTCGAGCACCGCCCGGGTGGATGCCTCGGGCCGGAGGTCGAGCCGGCGCAGCAGTTGCGCGTTCGCCGCGACGATGACCGTCGAGAGGCTCATCAGGATCGCCCCGACCGACATCGGCAGCACGAAGCCGATCGGCGCGAGGATGCCCGCCGCGAGCGGCACCGAGACGAGGTTGTAGCCGGCCGCCCACCAGAGGTTCTGGCTCATCTTGCGGTAGCTTGCCCGCGAGAGTTCGATGACCGAGATCACCGAGCGCGGGTCGCTCGATGCGAGGATCACCCCGGCCGAGGCGATCGCCACGTCGGTGCCGGCGCCGATCGCGATGCCGACGTCGGCCTGGGCGAGCGCCGGGGCGTCGTTCACGCCGTCGCCGACCATCGCGACGCTCAGGCCTTCGCCCTGCAACTCCTGCACCTTTGCGGCCTTGTCTTCGGGGCGCACCCCCGCGTAGACCCGGTCGATGCCGAGCGAGGCTGCGACGGTGCGCGCGACCGGTTCGGCGTCGCCCGTGATCATCACGACCTGAACGCCGAGCGCGTGCAGCGCCTCGACCGCTTCGCGCGACTCGGGCCGCACTTCGTCGGCCAGGGCGATCGCTCCCGCGACCTCGCCGTCGATGAGGACGTGCAGCACGGTCGCGCCCGATTCGGCCCACGGGGCGGATGCCTCGAGCACGTCGAGACCCTCACGGGCGAGCAGCCCGGGGCCGCCAACCTGCACGATGCGGCCGCCGACGTTCGCGCGCACGCCGATCGCCGCCGACGCCTCGAACTCGGTCGCGCCGTACACGGCCAGACCGCGGCGGAACGCGTCGGCGACGATCGCGTTCGCGAGGGGGTGCTCCGAATCCATCTCGGCGGAGGCGGCGTCGACCAGCACGGCGTCGAGGTCGAAGCCGGGTGCCGCCGCGGCATCCGTCACCGTCGGCTCACCCTTCGTGAGCGTGCCCGTCTTGTCGAACAGCACCGCCCCGACCGTGCGCATCGTCTCGAGCGCGAGGCGATCGGTCACGAGCACGCCGCCCTTCGCCGCCCGCTCGGTCGCGATCGAGACGACGAGCGGGATGGCGAGGCCGAGGGCGTGGGGGCAGGCGATCACGAGCACGGTGATCGTGCGGACGACGGCGTCGTCGGGGTTTCCGAGCAGCGTCCAGGCGATCGCCGTGATGACCGCGGCGCCGAGCGCGAACCAGAAGAGCCAGCCCGCCGCACGGTCGGCGAGACGCTGCGCGCGCGAGCTCGAAGCCTGCGCCTTCGCGACGAGCCGCTGGATGCCGGCGAGCGCCGTGTCGTCGCCGACCGCGCCGACCCGAACCCGGATCGCGGTGTCGGTCGCGACCGTGCCGGCGACGACGGGCTCGCCCGGCCCGCGGCTCACGGCGACCGACTCGCCCGTGATCATCGACTCGTCCATCGCTGCGGTGCCGTCGACGACCTCGCCGTCGGCGGGGACACGGCCTCCGGGGCGCACGATCACGAGGTCGCCGACGCGCAGCTCACTCGGCGAGACCGTTTCGGTGGCGGATGCCCCGTTGCCGGTCTCTGCGCCGTCGCCGCCGTCGACCACGCGCTCGGCCTCGTCGGGGAGCAGCGCGGCGAGGGCATCGAGCGCGCTCGAGGCCTGCATGATCGAGCGCATCTCGATCCAGTGGCCGAGGAGCATGATCACGATGAGGAGCGCGAGCTCCCACCAGAAGTCGAGGTGGTGGCTGAGCAGCATGAGGCTCGCGCCCAGACTGGCGAAGTACGCGACGGTGATCGCGAGGCCGATGAGCAGCATCATGCCGGGCTTGCGAGCCGTGAGCTCCGACCAGGCGCCCGTGAGGAACGGCTTGCCGCCCCAGAAGTACATGACCGTGCCGAGCACCGGCGAGATCCACGGGATGATCGCGTTGTCGGGCAACGTGTAGCCGAGGATCGACGCGAACATCGGGCTGAAGGCGATCGTCGGGATCGCGATGACGAGCATGATCCAGAACAGGCGGCGGAACTGGCCGACGTGGTCGCCGTGCCCGGCGTGCGAGCTCATGTCATGTCCGGCGTGGGCGTCGTGGGCGCTCATGTCGTGTCCGGCGTGGGAGCTCATGTCGTGTTCGGCGTGGGTGCCGTGCTCGGCGTGTCCTGTGTGGGCGCTCATGTCGTGTCCGGCGTGGGAGCTCATGTCGTGTTCGGCGTGGGTGCCGTGCTCGGCGTGTCCTGTGTGGGCGCCGTGCTCGGCGTGGTCGTGCCCTGTGTGCGTCTCGTTCCTGCCGGTGCTCATCTGCGCCACCCTCCTGCGTCTCTTGGCCTCAGGTTAATACCCCAGTGGGGTATCTGCAAGAAGGAACTCCGATGCGCCCCACACTATTCCGGGCACGGCCCCGGTGGGGGTGATCCGCGCTCGGCGAACACCCTCCCGCACATCGACGACGGCTGCCGCGATGGCCTCGAGGGCACTCGAAGCCCGGGCGCGAGCGTGCCCTCGTAGCCGTGCTCAGCACCGCGGCCGGGGCATCGCCGATCGCCGGCTCGTGACCGATGCAGGATGAGCGGGCCGGCACACACCTGAGCGGGCATGCCGATTCGCTCATCCTGCACACGACGATCGGATGTCGCGGCACGCGCCCGGACGGACGGCACCGGGACTTCAGACCGCACTCGTCAGGACGACGCGGCGGTCGACCTCGTCCTGAGAAGTGCGGGAGCGGCGCGGCCCGTGGCGCGTTCGGGCCCGCCCGCCCGGGCCAGCCCCCAGTCTGGGATCACAGACGTCCGGCGGCGCGGAGGACTGGGCACCGGCGCGCGCGACTCGTAGCGTGGGGGCATGGCCGATGTCGCACTCTCGCATGATCCGCTGTGGCGCCGCACGGGCGACTGGCCGTCGCCCGAAACGCTCGCCCCCGAGGCATCCGCCGCCCTCGCGCTGCTCGGCGTGCCCGCCTGGCGCACCTCGCTCTCGCCGACGAACGCGCACGCCACCCCCGCGGCAGTTCGGCAGGCACTGCGCCGCTACAGCCCTGCACTCGTGCCCGACCGAGTCGGTCGTGCCGATGCGGTCGACCTCGGCGAGCAGCTCGTGGTCGACGCGGGCGACGTCGTCGAACCCGACGGGCCCGAGGGCGAGGCGCGCACGCGCGCGACGGTCGCCGGCCTGCTCGGTCGCGCCGACGCCGTCATGGCGCTCGGCGGCGACAACTCCGTGACCGTGGCGACGGCGCTCGGTGCCTTCGGCGACCGGCTGGGCAGCGCCGGGCTCGTCACGATCGACGCGCACTACGACCTTCGCGACGGCGTCTCGAACGGATCGCCGGTGCGGCGCCTCGTCGAGGCCGGGCTCGACCCGCGCCGCATCGTGCAGATCGGCATCGCCGACTTCGCGAACTCCGCCGACTACGCCCGACGGGCTGCCGGGCTCGGCATCACGGTGATCCACCGCGACGAACTGCACGGGCGCCGCCCCGCCGACGTCATGGCCGAGGCGCTCGAGATCGCCGGCGCGGCAGGGGGCCCGGTGCACCTCGACATCGACGTCGACGCGTGCGACCGCGCGGTGGTGCCCGGATGCCCCGCCTCGATGCCGGGCGGACTCGCCGCCTGGGAGCTCCGCGCGCTCGTGCGGGCTGCGGGCTCGGACGCCCGGGTCGTGAGCGCCGACCTCACCGAGGTCGATGCGACCGCAGACTCGCCCGACGGGCGGACGGTGCGGCTGACCGCGCTCTGCGTGCTCGAGTTCCTCGCCGGCGTCGCCGGGCGCTGAGCGTCGCCGGGCGCTGACCGGCGCCGCGCGCGTTGTGGCCCGCCTCGAACGGTGCCACGCTGGAGGGGTGAAGACGCTCTACCTCGTGCGGCACGCGAAGTCGGACTGGGGCGATCCGATGCTCGACGACCACGATCGCCCGCTGAACGACCGCGGGCTGCGCGACGCACCGACGATGGGCCACCGGCTCGCGGACCGGGGCGTGCGACCCGACCGCATCGTGACGAGCACCGCGGTGCGCGCGCGCAGCACGGCGCGGCTCCTGGCGCGGACGCTCGGCATCGGCGACCATCACGTCGTGGAGGAGCGGAAGCTGTACGCGGCCTCGGAACGGAGCATCCTCGCCGTCGCAGCGGACCTCGACGACGAGCTCGGGGTCGCCATGCTCGTCGGCCACAATCCCGGCATGAGCGACGCCGTCGGCGAGCTCACCGGCGAATGGGTCGAGCTGCCGACGTGCGCCGTCGTCGAGTGCCGGGTCGCGGTCGACTCGTGGGTCGAGCTCGTCGAGGGCGCCGGCGAACTCATCAGGGTCGACACGCCCAAGCACTGACGCGACGCGGGTCAGCGGCCGACCCGATGCCAGGGTCTCGGGTCGGTGCGGACGAGCCCGAACAGGTCGACGTCGTGGTTCGTCCCGGCGTTGAAGAAGGCGCCGCGCAACCGCCCCTCGTGCGTGAACCCGCATTTCTCGGCGATGCGCCTGCTCGCGGCGTTGTCGGGCACGATGACGAGCTGGATGCGGTGCTGCTTCTTGGACGCGAAGAGGTAGTCGACGAGCAGCTGCACCGCCTCGGTCGTGTAGCCGTGGCCCGCGTGGGCGTCGCCGTACAGCTGGTACGAGAGCTCGAAGGCGTCCCAGTAGTTCACGGGCGTGAAGAACTCGATGTGGCCGACGATCCGCCCGCCACGATCGTGGATGAGCAGCGTGCCCTCCTCGCGCTCCCAGAACCCGTTCTCGGCGAACCGCGCGCGCAGCACCGATTCCGAGACGACGCCGAGCGGGAAGTAGGCGCCCCGGGTGCGGATCTCGACGTGCGCCGCGCAGAACGCGTCGAGCTCGCCTTCGCGCACCGGTGCGAGGGTGACCAGTTCGCCGCTCAGCATGCCGTCGTCTCCGGATGCCGCCATCCGCTCATGCCCGCAGCGTACACCTCGTCGAGACGGCGCCGATGAACTGCTCGGGGTCGACACGCCCAAGCACTGAGCGCCCGCACGCCATGCCGGATCGTGGTGTCGCACGAACCGTCGTCAACCGGCCGCAGTGACGACGATGTGCGCGACATCAGGTTGCGGCTGGTCGCCCGACGACCGGGGCGCCGGCGGCCCAGACGCGCCGCACGAGCGGCACACCCGGGCGGTAGGCGAGGTGCAGATGGCTCGGCGCGTCGAGCTCGACGAGGTCGGCACGCAGGCCCGGCCGGATCGAGCCGACGTCGTCACGACGCAGCGCCAGTGCCCCGCCCGCGGTCGACGCCCACAGCGCCTCGGCCGGGGTCATGCCCATGTCGCGCACGGCCACCGCGATGCAGAACGGCATCGAGCTCGTGAAGCTCGAGCCCGGGTTGCAGTCGCTCGCGAGTGCGACGGTCACGCCCGCGTCGATCAGCCGGCGCGCGTCGGGGTAGGGCTGGCGGGTCGAGAACTCGACGCCGGGCAGCAGCGTCGCGACGGTGTCGGACGAGGCGAGCGCCGAGACGTCCGCGTCGCTCAGGAAGGTGCAGTGGTCGACCGACGCGGCCCCGAGCTCGACGGCGAGGTGCACGCCCTCGCCTTCGCCGAGCTGGTTGCCGTGCACGCGCACGCCGAGACCGGCGGCGGCGCCCGCCTCGAGCACCCGGCGCGACTGCTCGGCGGTGAACGCCCCGCGCTCGCAGAAGGCGTCGACCCAGCGCGAGTGCGGGGCGCAGGCGGCGAGCATCTCGCCGATCACGACGTCGACGTAGGCGTCGCCGGCCGCAGCCTGGTCGCCGTCGAAGCGCGGGTCCTCGCGGAACTCGAACGGCACCACGTGCGCGCCGAGGAAGGTGACCTCCTGGGTCACCTCCCGGGCGAGGCGCACGAGGCGCTCCTCATCGGCGACGCTCAGGCCGTAGCCCGACTTGATCTCGAAGGTCGTCGTGCCCTGCGCGTGCAGTTCGGCGACGAAGCCCGCGAGACGCGCCCGCAGCTCGTCGTCGGTCGCGGCACGCGTCGCGGCGACGGTCGAACGGATGCCGCCCGCCTCGTAGCGGTCGCCCGCCATGCGCGCGGCGAACTCCTCGGCGCGGTCGCCGCCGAACACCAGGTGGGTGTGGCTGTCGACGAATCCCGGGATGACCGCACGGCCGCCGGCGTCGAGGAGTTCGACGCCGGCGGTCTGCGCGGGCGCGTCGGCCGCGGGGCCGACCCACGTCACGAGGCCGTCGTCGAACAGGACGGCGGCGTCGCGGATGATGCCGAGCGGGCCGCCCTCGCGGCCGGCCTGCTCGTCGTTCGTGACGAGCTCGCCGATGTTGGTGATGAGGGTGGCCCGAGGCATCCGTGTCGCCTTTCGATCGTTGTGCGGTGTCGAGTCTCTCAGTCGAGTGGGCGATCCTTGCGGCGAGATCGCGGGGCGATGCGCCAGGATCGCCCACTCGGCGAGAGCACGCGGGGGTGGGAGCGCGCTCAGCCTTCGAGCATCGGCACGTCGACGCCGCGCTCGCGCGCCACCTCGATCGCCCGCTCGTAGCCCGCGTCGACATGCCGGATCACGCCCATGCCCGGGTCGTTCGTGAGCAGCGCCGTGAGCTTGGCCGCGGCGAGCTCGGTGCCGTCGGCGACCGACACCTGGCCCGCGTGGATCGAGCGGCCGATACCGACGCCTCCGCCGTGGTGGATCGACACCCAGGTCGCGCCCGACGACGCGGCGGTGAGGGCGTTGAGCAGCGGCCAGTCGGCTATCGCGTCGGAGCCGTCCTTCATGGCCTCGGTCTCGCGGTAGGGGCTCGCGACGCTGCCCGAGTCGAGGTGGTCGCGGCCGATCACGATCGGCGCCCTCAGCTTGCCCTCGGCGACGAGTTCGTTGAAGCGCAGACCGGCCTTGTGGCGCTCGCCGTAGCCGAGCCAGCAGATGCGCGCGGGCAGGCCCTCGAACTCGACGCGCTCGGCGGCGGCGTCGAGCCACTTGTGCAGGTGCGTCTTCTCGGGGAAGAGCTCCTTGATCGCCTCGTCGGTGACGCGGATGTCTTCCGGGTCGCCCGAGAGGGCGACCCAGCGGAACGGCCCGAGGCCCTCGCAGAAGAGCGGGCGGATGTACGCCGGCACGAAGCCGGGGAACTCGAACGCGCGTTCGTAGCCGCCCTTGCGCGCCTCGTCGCGGATCGAGTTGCCGTAGTCGAACACCTCGGCGCCGGAGTCCTGGAACTCGACCATGGCCTGAACGTGATGCGCCATCGACTGCTGCGCCCGGGCCGTGAAGCCCTCGGGGTCGTCGGCGGCGGCCTGCTTCCAGTCGGCGACGGAGACACCCTCGGGCAGGTAGGCGAGCGGGTCGTGCGCGCTCGTCTGGTCGGTGACGACGTCGACCGTCAACTCGCCCGCGCGGTGGCGGCGCAGGATCTCGGGGAACACCTCGGCGGCGTTGCCCACGTAGCCCACCGACCAGCCGCGGCGCTCCTCCTTGGCCTTCAGCACCTTCGCGATCGCGGTGTCGAGGTCGGTCTCGATCTCGTCGAGGTAGCGCTTGCCGACGCGGCGGCGGAGCCGCGACTCGTCGACATCGACGATGAGGCAGGCGCCGTCGTTGAGCGTGACGGCGAGCGGCTGCGCGCCGCCCATGCCGCCGCAGCCGCCGGTGAGGGTGAGGGTTCCGGCGAGCGGGCCCTCGCCGTCGCGCCGGCCGGCCGCCGTCGCGCTGCCTCCGAGCGCGCTGCCGCCGAGCGCGCTGCCTCGGCCCTCGGCGATGAGCTTGCGGCCCACCGCGGCGAAGGTCTCGTAGGTGCCCTGAAGGATGCCCTGCGAGCCGATGTAGATCCACGAGCCGGCGGTCATCTGGCCGTACATCGTGAGGCCCTCCGCCTCGAGCCGGCGGAATTCGGGCCACGTCGCCCAGTCGCCGACGAGGTTCGAGTTGGCGATGAGCACGCGCGGCGCCCACACGTTGGTGCGGAAGACGCCCACGGGCTTGCCCGACTGCACGAGCAGGGTCTCGTCGGCCTCGAGGCGCTCGAGCGTCTTCGTGATGGCGTCGAACGCCTCCCAGTTGCGGGCGGCCTTGCCTGTGCCGCCGTAGACCACGAGGTCTTCGGGGTGCTCGGCGACCTCGGGGTCGAGGTTGTTCATGAGCATGCGCAGCGGCGCCTCGGTCTGCCAGCTCTTCGCGGTGAGCTCGGTGCCGCGGGGGGCGCGGACGGTGCGCGGGGTGGTCGTTGCGTCGGTCATGGTTCGATGGTCGCGCACCTGCGGCACCGCGACAACGGATGCCGCGTGTCGGGCGTCTGGGATTCCAGACGCGCCGGCAGCCGGCGTCGGCGGAGCGTCAGGGTGACGCCAAGCCGATTCCCGAATCGGGTGGAGGGCGGTCGTGAGGCGGCACCCTCGCCGCTGTCCAAGGGAGGGCGTCCCAATCACCCTGTGCCAGTTGCGCCTCATCGTGAGGCGCAACTGGCACAGCGTGAACGAGATCGTCGTGGGGCTCTTGCCGGTGGCTGCCGAGAATGCGGTTCGCGCGGGCCGCCGCTGTTCGGCGTGGGACAGCCCGGTCGCGCCGCGACGGCTCGGCGATCACGGGTGGGATGACCCGTAGGGCTCTCCGGGGAGGCGGACCGTCACGAGGAGCCTTCCGCCCGGCCGTCGTCGGCGTGGTCTCGGCTCTACCCCGCGATCCGGGCCTCGCGCCTCTCGCCGACGGAGGCGCTCGCGGCGGCCTGACCCGACTACACGCCCGGAACCGCGGTGCCGGGCAGTCCCGAGCCGGCCTGCTGCTGCGCGACCTTGCCGCGGATGAAGATCAGCAGCACGAGGCCAGCGAGAATGACCACGATGTTGCCCTGGGCGGCGAAGGCCGTGAGCGGGCCGTCGGCCGGATACGCAGTCTGCAGGAAGATCGACGGGTCGGTCGTCGCATGGAGCAGAATCGGCCAGATCAGGTTGCCCGTGACGCGGAGGGCGAGGTACATGCAGATGCCGAACGCGAACGTGTAGACGAGCTGGAAGGCGGTCGCGAGCGGCGGCTGACCCGACAGCAGGTTGCTCGAGTGCAGCGCGGCGAACAGTGCTGCGGAGACGAGGGCGACGGTGATCTCGCGGTAGCCGCCCCTGCGCATGAGGTTCACGACGAACCCGCGCGTCAGGGTCTCTTCGGCGAACCCGATGAACAGCCCCGCGACGAGCCACGCCACGACGAGCCCTGCACCCGCAGCGGCGTAGTCGACGGTCGCGAAGCGCAGCACGTTGAAGAGCAGCACGGCTACGACCGCGATCCACATCCAGCCGCGGCCGCGGATCGGCTGCGGGCCGAACAGCTCGCGCAGCCGGCCGAGCGACCAGGCGAGCACGACGAGCACGAGGCCGCCGAACGCGACCGGGATCACGGTGAAGACCCACACCATCGCTGCAGGTTCGATCTCGTCAGACGGGAACAACGGTGCGAACAGGAGCGGAACGCCCTGATACACGGCGAAGTACCCGACGACGAGCAGAAGGGAGCGCCACCAGCCGCCCTCCTCCCAGAACCGTCGCCACGGCGACCGGCCCTGCCCCGCGGGGGTCACGCGACCGCCGTCGTGAGACGCGTCGACCCGAGGCGCTCGTCGGCGCCGCGGATGACGAACCAGACGACCGCGAGGCCGATCACGCCGGCGATGAGATTCACGGTGCCCGCGAGAACGGCGAGCGGTCCGGGGGTGCCGTGGCCCACAGCGAAGGTCGAGAAGTCCCACAGGGCGTGCAGCACCATCGCCCAGATCAGCGTGCCCGTCGTGCGACGCAGGATGTAGAACACGGTTCCGCCGAGGAAGGCCATGCCGACCTGCTGCAGGGTCAGGAGGAGATCCTGGCCGGTGAACGCGTTCGCGAGGTGCATCAGGCCGAACAGGGCCGAGGTGATGAACCACACCCAACCCTCGCCGAGTCGGCTGCGAAGACCGACGAGCAGCAGGCCGCGAGTCGCCATCTCCTCGGTGAAGCCCACGAGCAGCAGCACGATCGACGCGGCGAAGAAGCCGATGTCGTACGAACCCCAGTCGGTGCTGGCGATGTTGATCACGAGCGCGACCGCCATGATGGCGGGCACGAAGATGGGCCAAGATGCGCTGCGCTTGCGGTCGAACAGGGCCGGATGCCACCACCCGAGCAGGCTCGCGGTGATCGCGAGCAGGACGGCGCCGACGACGAGCGAGACGCCGGCGCCGAGGAAGAGCGTGCCGCCGTCGTCGCCCAAGCGGGTGTACGGTATCCCGCTCAGCTGCTGGACGATGAAGACGACGATCGCGTACCCGAGCCAGATCGCGAGCCCGATCCAGACCCGAGGTCGAACGCGGAGAGGGGTGGTGGTGGACTCGATCACGGGCAGCCTCTCAATACGGGAACCGCGCAGCGCAGGCCTGCGCGAGCCGGTCATCGAATCATGGCAGAAGACGCCCCCGCTTCGGCGTCGAGGCACGTGCGGGACCGAGCGAGCGCGTCACCCCTCCGCGAGCGTCGTCGTGGTGACGCCCGAGGAGCGTCAGCCGAGCGCGATGCCGCGCGCCGCCATGAACGGGATCGCGTCGATCGCGGAGCCGTCGATCCGGACTTCGTAGTGCAGGTGGCAGCCGGTGGAGGCGCCGGTCGATCCGACCGCTCCGATGAGCTCTCCGGCAGCGACCTGCTCGCCGGGGGCGACGAGGATGCCGCCGTCGATGAGGTGGGCGTACCCGGTCGAGACGCCCGAGCCGTGATCGATGAGGATCCAGTTGCCGTACGATCCGCTCGGGCGGGCCTCGACGACGGTGCCGCCGGTCGCGGCGAACACCGGCGCGCGGCAGCCCGCGGCGAGGTCGGTGCCGCGGTGGAAGTCATTGACTCCGGGCAGCGGCTTGTTGGGCCGCGGGCCGAAGCCGTCGGTGAGATCGCTGTTCTCGACGGGCGTCGACCAGCCCTGGTCGCTCAGCTGCCCCGAGTCCTGCGGAAGGGTGTCGAGGAAGGCGACGCTCGTCGACGCCACGCGCGTCTTCAACCCGGAGAGGGCGGAGCGGGCCTTGCCCACGGCGCGCTCGGCATCTGCGACCTTCTCCTGTGCGCCATCGACGTCGATCTCGTCGACGGCCGCCCATGCTTCATCGGCGCGCGCCTCGGCCGCATCGGCCTCGGCGTCGCGCTTCGCGGTGATCTCGAGCAACTGGTCGGCGTCGCCGGCGATATCGGTGATTCGCGCAACCCCACCGAGCCCGGCGAGCAGGTCGCGCCCGGAGCCGATCGCGGCACCCATGGAGTTGAGGGAGGCGTTGCCGCCCTTCGACGCGGCGAGATAGCCCGCTGCGGCCACGTCGGCGTCATGGCGGGCGTCGTCGGCGAGCGACTGCAGGCGCTCCGCGATGCCCCGCGCGACCTCGCGGGTCGAGGTCAGTGCCTCGAGCTCGGCCTCTGCATCGCGCAGCGCGGCAATCGCACGGTCGAGTCGCGCTCGCGCCTGGAGCAGGGGACCGACGTTCGAGTCGGTCGGGGTCGAGATCCGGGCGAACGGACCGTCGCCGACGAGCACCACCGGTGCCCTCGGAGCCGTGACCGGTTGCGGGGCGGGCTGCTGGGTGCCCGGCGTGGGGGTCGGCGTGGGGGTCGGCTCGGGCGTCGGCGTCGGCTCGGGCGTCGGTGTCGGCGTGGGGGTCGGTGTCGGCGTGGGGGTCGGCGTGGGGGTCGGCTCGGGCGTCGGTGTCGGCGTCGGTTCTTCGGTCGGCGTCGGCGTCGGTTCTTCGGTCGGCGGGGGCTCTTCGCTCGGCGTGGGCTCTTCGGCCGGCGTCTCCACGGGCTCTTCGGCCGGCGTCTCCGCGCTCGCGGCAGGATCGCTCGCGGCAGGATCGCTCGCGGCAGGATCGGTCGGCGCGGCTTCGGTCGTCGCGGTGTCGGTCGCCTCGACCGGGGCCGTCTCTTCAGCGATGGCGGGAGGGACCACGCTCAGACCGATCAGCACCGCGATCGCGGTGGCCGCCACCGCAGTTCCGCTCGGCCGGGCGCGACGCGCTCGGAGAGGATCTTTCGCGATGAGACTGAATCGGTGCGGCATTGGTTTCCGTTCGGGTTGCCGGGCTTTCGGGCCGACGTACCTCAGTCTTGCATCCGTCTGTGCGGGGCACAACATCTCGATGGGTCGTGACCGTGCCCTCTTCGGGGGAGCCCGAGGGGGTCGCAGGCGAGCCGGGGACGACGACCGGAACGGTGCGGTCGCTACGCGGGGGGATCCCTCGATCCGCGGTGATCGCCGCCGAAACCCGGGGGCACGGGGCTCAGTCGAGTGCGCCGAGCGGCGCGGTTGCGCGTGCGGCGACCTCGCCCGACCGCACTGCGGCGGTGATCGCCTCGATCTCGGGCGAGAGGAAGCGGTCGGGGCCGGGGCCGGCCCCGACCGACTCGGTGAGCGCGACGACCGCGCCGGTCGCTGCGCCGGGCTCGAGCGGCGCCCGCAGCGAGAGGCCGCGGGCGGCCGTCATCACCTCGATCGCGAGCACGCGGGCGAGCCCGTCGACGGCGCGACGCAGCTTGCGGGCGGCGGCCCAGCCCATCGACACGTGGTCCTCCTGCATCGCCGAGGAGGGGATCGAGTCGACCGAGGCCGGCACGGCGAGGCGCTTGAGCTCCGAGACGATGCCCGCCGCCGTGTACTGCGCGATCATGAGGCCCGAGTCGACGCCGACCTCGTGGGCGAGGAACGGCGGGAGCCCCTGGTTGCGCGCCCGGTCGAGGAAGCGGTCGGTGCGCCGTTCGCTCATCGAGGCGACGTCGGCCACAGCGATCGCGAGGAAGTCGAGCACGTACGCGACGGGGGCACCGTGGAAGTTGCCGTTCGACTCGACCCGGCCGTCCTTCGTGAGCACTGGGTTGTCGATCGCACTCGCGAGCTCGGCCTCGGCGACCGAGATCGCGTGGGCCAGGGTGTCGCGGGCCGCACCGTGGACCTGAGGGGCGCACCGCAGCGAGTAGGCGTCTTGCACGCGGCCGTCCTCGGGGCCCTTGTGCGAGTGCACGATGGGCGACTCGGCGAGGAGCCGCCGCAGGTTCGAGGCCGAGTGGGCCTGCCCTCGCTGCGGGCGCAGCTCGTGCAGGTCGGCGGCGAACACCGCGTCGGTGCCCATGAGGCCCTCGATGCTCATCGCCGCCGAGATGTCGGCGGTGGTGAGCAGCAGCCGCAGATCGTCGATCGCGAGGGCGAGCATGCCGAGCATGCCGTCGGTGCCGTTGATGAGGGCGAGGCCCTCCTTCTCGCCGAGCTGGAGCGGCGCGATGCCCGCGGACGAGAGCGCCGACGAGGCATCCACGAGGTCGCCCTCGCCGGCCGAGCCCGTCGAGACCCGCACCTCGCCCTCGCCCATCGCGACGAGTGCGCAGTGCGCGAGGGGTGCGAGGTCGCCCGAGCAGCCGAGCGAGCCGTACTCGCGCACGACGGGGGTGATGCCGGCGTTGAGGATCGCCGCGTAGGTCTCGGCGGTCTCGCGGCGCACGCCGGTGCGGCCGGTCATGAGGGTTGAGAGGCGCAGCAGCATGAGCGCGCGGACGACCTCGCGCTCGACCTCCGCGCCCGAGCCGGCGGCGTGCGAGCGCACGAGACTCGCCTGCAGCTGCGCGCGGCGGTCGTCGGCGATGAAGGTCGTCGCGAGGGCGCCGAATCCGGTCGAGATGCCGTAGTGGGGGTGCGGGTCGGCGGCGAGCGCGTCGATGATCGCGCGGCTCGCGGCGACGCCGTCGAGGGCGGTCGGGTCGAGCACGACGGATGCCCCGTGGCGGGCCACGGCGACGACGTCGTCGATGCTCAGGCCGGCGATGCCGACGGTGACGGCAGAGGGGGTCGAGGTCGCGTTGCTGCTCATGTCTGATAGTCCACCTCGCGGATGCCTCGTGCGGGAGTGGTTCGCGGTGACATCCGTCTGGGATGCCAGACCGGCGTACGCTGGTGGAACCGGATCCCGAACGAGATGGCAGACGATGTCGGAATCGAACTCCCAGACCGACCGCGAGCGTCACCTCGATGCGGACGGTGCGAGCGGTGCGGTCGGCGCGGTCGGCGCGGCGGCGACCCGCCCGGCGACCTCGAAGGTGCCGGCGGCCGACCAGACGCTCGCGATCCTCGCGCACCTCGCCGCGCAGCGCGGCCCGGTACCCGCCGCGACCATCGCGCAGGCGCTCGAGCTGCCGCGGTCGACCGTGTACCACCTGCTCGCGGTCATGCAGGAGCGCGGCTTCGTCGTGCACCTGCCCGAGGAGCGGCGCTACGGCCTCGGCATCGCGGCGTTCGAGCTGTCGAGCGGATTCAGCAGGCAGCAGCCGCTGGCCCGCCTCGGCGGACCGCTCGTCGCGGGCCTCGTCGATCGCCTCGGCGAGAGCGGTCATCTCGCTGTGCTGCACGGCCGCGATGTGCTCTACCTCGTCGAGGAGCGCGCCCCGCGCCGCCCCTCGCTCGTCACCGACGTCGGGGTGCGCCTGCCCGCGCACCTCACCGCGACCGGCCGGGCGATGCTCGCGGCGCTGCCTCCCGCGCAGCTGCGCGCGCTCTACCCCGACCGAGGTGCGTTCGCCTGGCGCGGAGCGCCGAGCGATGCGGGCGAGTGGCGGTACGGCCGCCTCAAGCAGGTGCTGGAGCGGGTGCGCGAGGCAGGATGGGCCGCCGAGGACGGCGAGGTCACCGAAGGGCTCGCCTCAGTCGGTGCGGTCGTGCTCGATCACGTCGGCTGGCCGGCCGCCGCGATCGCGGTCACGTTTCGGGGCGATTCGGATGCCGCGGCGCGCGCCGACGAGATCGCCGCGGCCGTGCGCGCCGCGGCGGGCGAGCTGTCGCGTCGTATCGGCGCCGCCCGCTGAGCCGTCCCGCTCGTCCCGTCCCGGCCCGCCCGGCCCGTCCCGTCTCGTCTCGTCTCGTCCCGCCCTGCCTAATCCGCCGAGTCGCCAGAAAGTGTCGGAAACGGCTCGGGGAAGCGCGGATTTCGGCGACTGGCCGAGGGGTGCTCGGTGCCCGCCCGCCGAGTCGCCAGAAAGTGTCCGGATGTCGACGGGCGTGGGCGGTTCTCCGTGGGCCGTGGGCTCGCGGGGGCCGGTAGCGTGGCGGCATGACGGCATACGAGGTTGCAGACATCGGGGCGCCTGACGAGTGGCGTTCGCACTACGGCGGTTTTCGCCCCGACAGCTCGCGCGACGGGCGGCGGGTCGTCGACCACGACCTCGCCATGCAATACATCGGCCTCACTGCGAACGCACTCGAACCGGGCGAGCAGGCCGGCTACTGGCACACCCACTCGCGCATCGAGGAGCTCTATGTGTTCCTTTCGGGGCGCGGACAGATGGGCCTCGACGACGAGGTGGTCGCGGTCGGGCCCGGCTCCGTGGTGCGGGTCGGGCAGGGCGTCGCCCGTACCTGGCGCTGCGCGCCCGACGGCACCGAGCAGCTGCGCTGGCTCTGCATCAGGGCGGGCGGCTCCGAGTTGCCGCACCTGCCCGACGACTCGGCGCGCCTGCCGGAGAAGCCGATGCCCTGGGGCGACTGAGCCTCCGTGGCGAACCCGGCTCGCCCGGGCGCAACGAAGGCGCGAGCGGGGTCGCCCCCGGCGGCGGGCGAGTTGCAGGATCATCCGGTCGGCACCGCCGAGAGGAGGTGCGCCGGCCCGCTCATCCTGCAAGCCCGACCAGCGAAGCCCCGACGCGGCGGGAGCGGAAGGCGCCCCGCTCGCTGCGCTCGTTACTCGGCCGCCGCGCGCGGCGTGAGCCAGCGGTGCAGTACGCGCGTGACCCAGGGCAGCACCCAGTAGGTCATGATCGGCGTGAGGATGAGCGTGGTCACGAGCGCGCGCAGCCAGATCGGCAGCTCGCCGAAGCCCGGCACCGGTGACACGAGGTACGAGAACGCGAGGTTCACGGGGAAGAAGCCGAGCCAGATCGTGACGGCCTGCTTCCACCGCGGCGGTGCGGGCGGCGGGGATGCCTCGTCGAGGGGAGCGCCCGTGGCATCCGCCGCAGGAATCGACCCGGTCGCCGGGTCGTCGAACCAGCCCTCGATGCCCGTGCGTCGCCTGCTTCGCTCGGAGCGCACGAATCCCTCGCCCATCGACAGCCACCGGGTGCGCTCGCCCGAGCGCTCCCAGGCCTCGAGGGCCTCTTCGCTCGCGAAGCGGTAGAGCATGTGCCAGACCTGCGACGACTCGCCCGCGCGCACCCAGCCCGAGCCGAGGAAGCCCGGGTACTTGTTCGCGAGGTTGACGCCCGTCTGCACCCAGGCGGTCGCCTCGGCGATGTGCGCGGGGTCGACCTCGCGGCGGATCGAGACGGTGATGGGTTCGGACATGCGTGAATTCCTCGGGTTCCGGGCGCTTGTGGCGGGGGAAGCGGGCAGGGGAGGCGCTGCGGGGTGAGCGCGCCGACTGTCGAGTGTAGTTCGAGGATGTTTCGTGTTCGTGACCGGCGCCGACCGGTGATCAGGCCGGCCCGCTGCGCCCTGCTCGTTCGGCGGGTCCTTCTGCGGGCCGATCGGCCGGGTCGGGCATGAGCACGGTCGAGAGCATGACCGTGCGGCGGTCGGTGGTGGCATCCGAGCCGTCGGGCGGCGTCAGATAGGGCGCGAGCAGTTCGCCGAGGCCGGCCTGGATACGGGCGAGGTCGTCGGCGCCGACGTGCAGCCGCACCTGTCCGAAGCCGAGGAACTCGCGGAAGCCGGGGCCGGCCGAGGCGCGATCGAAGTCCTCGCCGAGATGGGCGAGGAAGGTGAGGAACGACTGCTGCAGTTCGCGGTCGCCCATCTCGCGGAGTTCGTCGTGGTCGACGTGGGCCATGCGCTCGCCGAGAGCGAAGGTGCGTTCGACCGCGCCCCGGATGCGCCGCTCGTCGACGACCGCGATGAGAGCGGCGTCGACGAGCGCGGCGACGTGACGGTAGAGGGTCGCCTGCGGGACGTCGGGCAGGGCGCTGCGGAGGTCGGAGGTCGTGACCCGTCGACCGTCGCCGAGCTGCTGGATGATCCGCAGCCGAACCGGGTGCATGACGACGTCGGCGATCGGCGAGACCTTGCGCACGGGTCGCTCCCTCCATTATTCTCATGATGAGAACATTCTCAATTCCTGAACGAAGTATCCCACCGAAGGGTGTCCCCCATGAACCCCACCGCGATCGAGGTCACCGGGCTGTCGAAGCGCTTCGGCGACGTCGAGGCCGTGCGCGAGGCGAGCTTCCGCGCCGAGCCCGGGCGCATCACCGGATTCCTCGGCCCCAACGGCGCGGGCAAGTCGACGACGCTCGCCATGCTGCTGGGGCTGACGCGGCCCGATACGGGCACCGCGCGAATCGGCGGCGCCTCCTATCGCGAGCTCGCCGATGCGAGCGGCACCGTGGGAGCGGTGCTCGACACGGCCGGCGCGCACCCCTCGATGACCGGCCGCGGTCACCTCCGGGCGTACGCAGAGCTCGGCGGGCACCCGATCGCCCGCGTCGACGAGGTCGCGGCGACGACGGGCATCGGCGACTACCTCGACCGGCGCATCCGCGGGTACTCCACCGGCATGCGTCGCCGTCTCGCGCTCGCGACGGCGCTGCTCGGCGCCCCGTCGGTGCTCGTGCTCGACGAACCCTCGAACGGCCTCGACCCGGCGGGCATCGTGTGGCTGCGCGAGTTCCTCCGCGCCTTCGCGGCGCGCGGCGGCACCGTGCTGCTCTCGAGTCACGTGCTCACCGAGCTCCAGCACGGCATCGACGACCTCGTGCTCATCGACCGGGGCCGGGTCGCCTGGTCGGGCCCGCTCGACGACTTCACCGGCTCCGCCGCGAACCTCGAGGCCGCGTTCCTCGCCCACACCATGGAGGTGCACCCGTGATCGCACTCGTTCGAGGCGAACTCGCCAAACTGCTCGCGACCCGTCTGCCGCTCGCCGCCCTGCTCACGGCGTTCGCGTGCGGCTTCGGGTTCACCGCACTGCTCGCGCTCGTCGGGCCCGGAGACTCGACCCCGCCGCTGCCGGGCGTCGAAACGGCCGAGGGCGTCGGCCTCGTCGTCGGCATGGGCGGACTGCTGCTGTTCGTGCCGGCCCTCATCGGCACGGTCGCCGTCACGGGCGAATACCGCCATCGAACGATCGGCACGACGTTCCTCACCGTTCCGCGGAGAGGTCGGGTGCTCGTCGCGAAGCTGCTCGTGTTCGGCGGGCTCGGGCTCGCCTACGGCGCCGTCGCCGCCGTCGGAACCGCGGGGGCGCTCCTCGCCGCCGCCGCAATGCGCGGAGTCTCGCTCGGCGTGCCGCTGGGTGCACTCGCCGTGATGCTCGCGCAGCTCGCACTGGCCGCCGCCGTCTACTCGGTGCTCGGCGTCGCGATCGGTGCGCTCGCCCGCAACCAGCTGCTCGCGGTCGGCATCGTGCTCGGCTACTTCTACTTCCTCGAGCACGTGCTGCTCCTCATCCCCGGGGTCAACGTCATCCACCCGTTCCTCCCCGGCGGTGCGACGGCGGCGCTGACCGACTTCACCTTCCTCAGCGAGGCGATCGGCGAGCAGATCCCGATCTCGATGCCCGTCGCGACCTCGCCCGCGATCGGCGCCCTCGTCCTTTTCGGGTATGCGGCCGTCGCTGCGGTGGTCGCGGTCGCCGTGCCGCTGCGGCGCGACGTGCGGTAGCCGCTCAGCCCCGCTGCCCGCTCCCCAGCCCCGCTGCCCGCTCCCGAGCCGCTCCGGCGGTCGAGCCCCTCAGCCGCCCAATTGGCCGAGCAGGGCCCCTGCCGGCGCCGACAGCGGCTCGCCGGTGCGCCACACGGCACGGAGCCGTCGCCCGAGGTCGAGTCCTTCGACCGGCACCTCGACGAGCTCGCCGCGGGCGATCCACGGTCGCGCGGCGAGCTCGCTGAGCACCGCGGGGCCGGCGCCGGACGCCGCCGAGATGAGCACGGCGGCGTTGCTCGAGAGCACCATCGCGGGAGCCGCGAGCACGCGCGCCTCCCTGCTCGCGGCCGGGCCGAGCGCCTCCGCGAGCGTGGAGCGGGTGCCCGACCCCGACTCGCGTGTGACGAGCGGTGTCGACGCGAGTTCGCCGGGGGTGATGTGGGTGCGCCTCGTCCACGGGTGTGCGGGGTCGACGACGACCACGAGCCGGTCGCGTGCGACGGTACGGCTGTGTGCGCCACGCGGGGTCGAGGGGGATTCGACGAAGCCGAGCTCGATCTCGCGGGCGGCGAGCAGTTCGAACACCTGGGCC
This sequence comes from Agromyces italicus DSM 16388, assembly GCF_000421545.1. Classification (GTDB taxonomy): domain Bacteria; phylum Actinomycetota; class Actinomycetes; order Actinomycetales; family Microbacteriaceae; genus Agromyces; species Agromyces italicus. The sequence continues at coordinate 255,202 of NZ_ATXF01000005.1, read as the reverse complement.
GAGTTCTCGACGCGCACCCTGACGTCGAGGTCAGGGTGCGCGTGCCGGAGCCCGGCGATCCAGGCGGGCAGCAGGTACTCGGCGACGGTGAGGCTCGCCGCGAGGTCGAGCCGGGCCTCGTGGCGTTCGCGCAGCGCCGTGGAGGTCGCGAGGAGTTCGGCGACGCCGTCGACGAGTCGGCCGGCGAGTTCGGCGACGACGAGTCCGTCGGCGGTGAGCCGCGATCCGCGGGGGTGGCGTTCGACGAGCGTGAGTCCGAGGTTGCGTTCGAGGTTCGCGAGCGAGCGGCTCGCATTGGGCTGCGCCATGCCGACGGCGCGGGCGGCGGCACCGAGACTGCCGTGCGTGCCGATTGCGGCGAGCAGTTCGAGCACGGGCAGCTCCGGCCAACGGGAGGGCATATCTGCATGATATGCCTCAATGCCGGAATGACGGCTACTGCGCACCGAACGCCACTGCAATGGTGGAGGAATGCTCCACCCCGCACCACTGCCGAAGCGCCCACTCGCCGAGCGCCTGGGCAGCCGGATCCGGCTGCTCGCCCCCGGCCTGGCGCTCTGCGCCGCCGCCGCTGGTCTCGCGCTCGCCGCGACCCTCGTCCTGCCCACACTCAGCGCGCTGCTCACGGCGATCGTGCTCGGGGTGCTCCTGCGCAACCTCGTGCCGCTCTCGCCGCGGCTCGAGCCCGGGCTCGCGTTCGCGGCGAAGCCGCTGCTCCGCCTCGGGATCGTGCTGCTGGGCCTGCAACTCGTGCTCGGCGACATCCTCGCGCTCGGGCCCGGCATGATCGCCGTCGTCATCGCGATCGTCGCCGGCGGCATCGGCGCGACCCTCCTCATCGGCCGCTGGCTCGGCATCGGCGCGACGCAGCGCCTGCTCATCGCCTGCGGCTTCTCGATCTGCGGTGCGGCCGCGGTCGCCGCCGTCGACGGCGTGGTCGACGCCGACGAGGAGGAGGTCGTCACCGCCGTCGCGCTGGTCGTCATCTTCGGCACGCTCATGATCCCGCTCGTGCCCTTCGTCGCGGGACTCATCGGGCTCGACGATCGCCAGGCCGGGATGTGGGCGGGCGGGTCCATCCACGAGGTCGCGCAGGTCGTCGCGGTCGGCGGGGCCCTCGGCGGCACCGCGCTCGGCGTCGCCGTCGTCGTCAAACTCGCGCGGGTGCTCATGCTCGCCCCCGTGATGGCCGTCATCGGGCTCCAGCGACGTCGCGCGCTCGCGAAGGCCGAGGTCGACGGCGGTGCGGATGCCTCGGGCCGCCGTCGAACCGCGAAGCAGCCCCCGCTCGTTCCGCTCTTCGTCGTCGGCTTCATCGTGATGGTCGCGATCCGCTCACTCGGCGTCGTGCCGCCCGCCGTCGTCGCCGGCGCGGGCGTCGCGCAGACGATCCTGCTCGCCGCGGCGATGTTCGCGCTCGGCACCGGCGTGCGCTTCAGCATGTTCAAGCGCGTCGGGGTGCGCCCGTTCGCCCTCGCCGGCGCGTCGACCGTCGTCGTCGGCGGCATCGCGCTCGCGGGGGTCGCGCTCGTCGCCTGACCGCGCCCGCACCCGCATGCGCACGCACGTCAGCGTCGCGCGCGGAGCCCGCGCGTGCTCGGCGCGCCACGTCGGCATCGCCCGCGCCACTTCAACCGGCGTGGAGGGCGCGAAAGCGGTGCGCTGGGCAGGGATGCGCGTTCAGTCCTCGAGTCGCAGGTGCCGCGAGGCCTGCACATCGCGTTGGCGCTGCTCGCGGTTCTTCGCGATCATCCGCTCGTCGCGGAGCGGCAGCTGCACCCGTTCCTCGGCGATGATCCCGGCCCGCAACTGGCGCACCCGCTCGACCTCGGTGTCGAGCACCCCGCCGAACAGCAGCGCGAGGTTCGACAGCCACACCCAGAGGAGGAACGCGATCGCGGCCCCCAGGGCGCCGTAGGTGCGCTGAAACGAGCCGACGCCGAAGACGTACAGCCCGAAGAGCGCGGTGACGACCGCCCAGGCGGCGAGCGCGCCGAGGGCGCCCACGCTGAACCAGCGCAGGTGCCGGCGACGCACGTTCGGGGCCGCCCAGTACAGCACCGCGATGAGCGCGATCGCGATCGCCGCGAGCACCGGGATCTTGCCGAGGTCCCACCAGAAGGCCACGCCCTCGTCGAGGCCCATCACCCGGGCGAGGGCCTCTGCGACCGGCCCCGACACCACGAGCCCGAGCCCGGCGAGCACCGCGAGCACCACGACGACCGCCGAGACCGCGAGCATCGCCGGGCGCATCGCCCAGAACGGTCGCCCCTCCTCGACCTCGTAGATGCGGTTCATGCCGCGACCCAGCGAGCCGATGTAGCCCGAGGTCGCCCAGAGCAGGCCGATCAGGCCGGTCGCGAAGGCGAGGCCCGCGTGCGAGGCATCCAGCAACTGCTGGAGGGGAGTGCGCAGGGCCGCGACCACGTCGTCGCCGCCGAGTTCGCCGACGACGTCGAGGAACACGCCGACTGCCTTCTCGGCGCTCCCGAAGACACCGACCGCCGCGAGCGCCGCGAGCAGCCCGGGCAGGCTCGCGAGCAGGGCGTAGAAGGTGAGGGCCGCCGCGATGTCCTGCACCTGGTTGATCCGGTACTCGTGCACGGTGCGGGTGAGGACGATCCGCCAGTCCTCGCGCGACATCCGCACGGGTGAGTCGTGGTCGGGCATGCGGGGTCTCCGATCGGGGCGGTGCCGAGCATAGGGCGCGCGGCGCCCTGATGGGGAGGGGTTGCATGTCGGGTGCGTTCGACAGTGTGGCGCTCGTGGGCGAAGATATCCCGACGGCCACCGCCGCACGCGACCGACGCCCACGCGACCGAAGCCGAACGACAGACCGGAGCCGCAGCCATGTACGACGCCCCACGACCGGACCGGGCGCAGGCCTACCAGCTGAACCCGCTCCGGGTGCGACGGGCTTCACTGAAGGTCCTCTTCGTGCTCGTCACGGGTGGCGTGCTGCTCGCCGTCATCGCGGCACTCTCGGGCGCCGGACTCGGAGGGACGATCACGCAGGTCGCGCTCGAAGCTGCCTGGTGGATCATGCTCGCGCGGTGCCTCCGCTCCGAAGAGGAGGAGCTCGACCCGTCGCGGCCGTGGTGGCAGGCGACGTACCGTCCGACGGCGAGCTTCGCGATCACGGCCTACTTCGGCTTCGGCATCGGTTTCGCGACGATCAACTTCATGCCGCTCGCCGCCTACCTGCCGGCGGACGACGTGCTCGGCTTCGCGATCCGGCAGATCGTGTACCTCGCGCTCGGCCTGTTCTACCTGCACTCGGCCGTGCGACTGAAGATCCGCGAGCTGCGTCGACGGGCCGACGGCACCGGGCGCTGAGGCGCCGCTTCGGCCGGTCGCCGGGAGTCGGCCGGCACGGGCAGCCGTCGGCCCACGTGCAGAATTCAGGATGACTCGGGGCGCCACGCCGTCCTGAGCGCCCTGCGTGCGGCGCGTCGCGCGAGGCATCCTGAGTTCTGCACATCGAGAGCCGTGCGGACCCGCCGCCCGAGCCACGACCGCAACCGCGGGCCGGTGAGCGCGAGGACCAGCAGGGTCAGCGCGAAGGCCGCCGGCCATGGGGCGAAACCGGCGACGAGCAGCACCACGACGCCGCCCACGGCGCAGCCTGCCTCGAGCGCCGTCGTCGCGGCGCCGGCGCGCGCATCGGCCCCGCCGCGCGCATCGGCCCCGCCGTCCCGCTCCCGCCGCGCTCCGGCCCGCTCGAACCGGGCGAACACGAGCACGACCGCCGCCACGGCGATCGCGGCGACCGCGAGCCAGATCGGACGAGTCGCCCACCATCCGGCGCTGAGCGGCTCGGGCAACGGCATCCCGAATGCGGCGTTCGCGGCGAGCGCCGCACCCGCGAGCCCCACGAGCACGGGCATGTGCCAGAGGTAGACGGTCATGGCGCGTTCACCCGCGAACGAGACCCTGCGCGAGGCATCCCGCTCGATCACCCAGGCGCGGATGCGCGGTCGCGCGAGCTGGAACAGCGCGAGCTGCGCGACGCCGAGCACGACGAGGCAGAGCGTCGGCGGGTTGAGGTTGACGAACAGGTCGACCGGGTACGGCCCGGTGGTCGTGAGCACGGCGAGCAGCAGCAGCGATGCACCGGCGAGGCCCCTCAGTGCGCGACGGGCGAGGCCGTCGAGTGCGCCGTCGGCGAGATGGAATCCGAGCTGGTGCACGAGCAGCCAGACGAAGAGCAGATTGAGGTAGCCGATCGGCTCGATGCCCGTCGAGAGGCGCAGCAGATCGACGGCGACCACGCCGCCGAGCATCGCGAGCGGGGCGAGCACGGGCGCCCGTTCGTGCAGGCGCACGAGCATCGGCACGAGCGCGGAGATCCCGAGGTAGACGGCGAGGAACCACAGCGGCTGCCCGATGCGGAACCCCGCGGTGCCGACGACGTCGGCCGGCACGCCCGCGATCGTCAGCACGACGAGCGCGACCGCGACGACCGCGACCAGGGCGATCGCGGGGCGCACGAGCCGAGCGATGCGGGCGCGCACGTACTCCGCCGCCGATGCGCCGCGGGCGCGCATCGACCGCCAATGCGTGATGCTCGAGAACCCGCCGACGATGAAGAACAGCGGCATGATCTGCACGACCCAGCTCACCGGGCCGAACCAGGCCTGCTGCTCGAGGGCGTTCTCGAGCACCGGCCCGCCGGGGCCGACGCTCACCCCGACCATCATCGCGTGCAGCGCGAACACGACGGCGAGCAGCACCACGCGGATCGCGTCGACGCTGACATCTCGTCGCGCATCGGTGCGTTCGCGAACGGATGTCTCGGGGCGGGCCGCGACCCGCGGGCGTTCGAGTGTCTCGCTCATGGCGAGAGGCTACGAACGCGGCCGCGGGGGCGGCATCACCCCGGCGAGGGGTTCACGGGCGGTACCCCGGGGGTTCACGGGCGGTACCCCGGTACTGACCCGGGACGAACCGTCAGCCCGCGGAGGGAGAGACGAGGCCGGTGTCGTACGCGAGCACCACGGCGTGCACGCGGTCGCGCAGGCCGAGCTTCTGCAGGATCTTCGAGACGTGCGTCTTCACGGTCTGCTCGGCGATGAAGAGCGCCGCCGCGATCTCGGAGTTCGACATGCCGCGACCGACGAGGGTCAGCACCTCGAGCTCGCGCTCGGTGAGCTCGGCGAGGCGGTTGCCGGTGGGCTTCGGAGGTGGGCCGGAACGGGCGAAGTCCTCGATCAGCCGGCGGGTCACGCTCGGTGCCAGCAGGGCGTCGCCGCCCGCGACGACGCGGACGGCGTGCACGAGTTCGTCGGGCGTGGCATCCTTCAGCAGAAAGCCGCTCGCACCCGCCCGCAGTGCGTCGTAGACGTACTCGTCGATGTCGAAGGTCGTGAGCATGAGCACCCGCGGCACGTAGTCGGAGCTGCGGGGCGGGGTCTGCAGGGCACGGGTCGCCTCGATGCCGTTCTGCTGCGGCATGCGCACGTCCATCAGCACGACGTCGGGGCGCAGCTCGTGCGCGAGCGACACGGCCTCGACCCCGTCGGCCGCCTGGCCCACGACCTCGATGCCGGGCTGCGCGCCGAGCACGGCCGCGAAACCGGCACGGACCATCGCCTGGTCGTCGGCGATGAGCACTGAGATCGTCACCATTCGCCTCCGTCCGACCCGAGTGGAAGGGTCGCGAGTACACGGTATCCGCCGCCGGGCCGGGGGCCGTGTTCGGCACGCCCGCCCAGGAGGGCGGCGCGCTCGTCGATGCCGACGAGACCGTGCCCGCCGCCCGTGCGCTCGGCCGGCTCCGCGCCCCCTGCCGGCTCGCCCTCGGCCGGAGCCGGCGGCGGTTCGTTCTCGACGGCGACGACGAGGTCGTCGCCGAGCAGTTCGACCGACACGTGCGTCGCAGCGCCGGGCGCATGCCGCACGACGTTGCTCAGCGCCTCCTGCACGATCCGGTAGGCGGCGGTGCCGGCGAGACCGCCGGAAGGGAGGGCGGCATCGAGGTCGAGGGTCACCGGAACCCCCGCGCGCTCGACCGAGCCGACGAGGGCCGGCAGCTCGCCGAGACCCGGCTGGGGCGCGGTCTCGGCCTCGGCCTCCGCGCTGCGGAGGACGCTCAGCAGCTGCCGCATCTCGGTCATCGCGTTGCGCGCCGAGTCGGCGATCTCGGCGAACTCGGTCCGCGCCGCGTCGCTCAGCCCTTCCACCCGGTACGGCGCGCTCGTCGCCTGCACATGGATGATCGAGAGGCCGTGCGCGACGACGTCGTGGAGTTCGCGGGCGATGCGGTTGCGCTCCTCGACGAGCACCCGGCGCTCCTGCTCGGCGGCCGAGACGGCGCGCTCGCGGAACAGCTCTCCGGCGATCACCCGCCACTGCGCGACGAGCAGGGCGACCGGCAGTGCGATCGCGGTGAGCGAGGCGGCCGCGATCTCGTTCGCCGTCGCACCGGCGTCGGCGAACGCGAACGGCAGCGTCACGGCGACGCCCGCGAACCAGGCGATGCACATGCCCCGCCAGCTCATGCCCAGCAGGCCGAGCACGAACAGCAGCGCGGTCTGGCCGATGATCGTCGTCACGGGCCACGGCCACGGTGCTCCCTCGGAGCCCGCGGAGAGCAGCGCGAACACGAGGATGCCGGTCGTCGCGATCACGACGGCCGTCTTCGGGAATCGCATCGCGAGCGGCAGCGGGATCGCGAGCGCGAGGCCCGTGCCGAACGCGGCGAGGAGGTGCACCCCGTAGATCGTCGCGGCGAGCGGCACCGAGACGACGAACAGCACGAGCGCGAGCAGGGACGTCGCCACCCAGAGCCACGCGATGAACAGGCGCTCGGGATCGCGCGGCGTCGACTTCGCGCGCGCGAGCGTCAGCTTCGGCCACTGCCGTGCGGCGGGCCGGGTGCGCGGCGCAGGGCGAGCGGTCGGCGCCGACTGCGTCGGCGGGGGTGCGGGCGGCTCGGGTGCCCGCGGTGGAGCCGCGGGCGGACCGCTCGTCGGCTCTGGCTGGGTGGTGTCCATGATGCGAGTCAGCCTGTCACGACGGGCCGCCGCCCACATCCCTCCGGGGAACGATCCGCTGGGGCGTACCCCGGTAGGGGTCAGCCGAGGTGCTCGTGGAGGAACGCCGCGACGCGCGCGCGCAGCGCCTCGTCGAGGATGCCGATCGAGTGCTCGCCGCCCGTCACGATCGCCAACTCGACGGGGACGCCCGCGTTCGCGAGCTCCTCGGCGAGGCGCTGCGACTGGCCGAGCGGCACGATCTCGTCTTCGGCGTGCCCGATGAAGACGGGCGGGTCGCTTTCGTCGGCATGGGTCGCCGGCGAGGCATCCGCCGCCTGGGGGCAGTCGTCGTCATCGTCGCCCGGTTCGCAGCCGAGGTACGCGGCGACGATGCTGCGCAGCCAGAGGGATGCCTCGTCGGCGACCAGTTCGTCGGTTCGGAGCCCGACGGGGCCCGAGAGTTCGACGACGGCGGCGACCCGCGATCCCTCGTCGACGGCTCCCTCGCCCGAGGTGCCGAGGAGGGCGGCGAGGTTGCCGCCCGCGGAGCCGCCGAAGGCACCGATGCGCCCGGGGTCGATGCCGAACCGCTCGAACTGCGCGGGCCGGCGCAGCCACTCGACGGCGAGGGCGACGTCGTCGATCGCAGAAGGGAAGATCGCGTCGGGAACGAGCCGGTAGTCGACCGACACGGCGACGAACCCCTCGCTCGCGAGCCAGCGGCAGACGTTGCGCCAGTCGGTGTTGGCCTTGTCGCCGCGCTGCCAGCTGCCGCCGTGGATCGAGACGACGGCGGGCAGGCTCGGCGCGAGGTCGACGGCGGCGCCGGCCTCGGCGGGCACGGCGCCCGAGTCGGCACTGGCGGTGACGCCCGCCTCCGTGCCGACCGCCGTGGCGCCGGCCGCGGTCGTCTGCGCGACCGGATGGCAGACGTCGAGCGTCAGGAGTGTGCCGTCTTCGCGGACGCCGTACTCGAGGTCGGCATCGACGACGATCCCCTCGGGCGGCGTGAACGTGCGGATCCCGATGCGGTCGGTGCCGGCGACCTCGCTCGCCGAGTCGGGGCCCGGAGGGTCGATCTCGCGCAACTGCTGGTGGAAGCCCGAGAGCGCGACGATGCCCACGAGGGCGGCCGTCACGGCCGTCGCGGCCACCGCGACCCGCCTGCGGCGGGCGCCGGAGCCGCCTGTGCGTCGGGTCGAGTTCACACCGGGCTCCGGGTTCAGGGGTGGAGCGATGCTAACCCACGCGCAGCGACTTCGCCATGCAGACGCTGAACTCCTCGCCGACGTACGGCCCGAACTGTTCGATGTGCCGGTAGCCGTGCTTCTCGTACAGCGCGAGCGCGGCGAGGTGGCGCGGCCCCGTCTCGAGCACGATCTCGTCGAGGCCGAGCGCGGCGGCGTCGGCCTCGATACGGGCGAGCAGGGCGCCGGCGATGCCGAGCCCGCGGCCCGCGGGGTCGACGAACATGCGCTTGAGCTCGCCGCGGACGGGCCCGGCGGTCGGCGTTCCGGCCGTGGCCTCCGCACCCGTCGCTCCCGCGACGAGCGCCGCGATGCCGAGGGCGGTGCCGTGCGCGTCGCGCGCGACGTACAGCCGCACGTCGGATCGTTCGAGTTGCCCGACATCGAGCAGGAAGCACGCCTCGGGCGGGTAGAGGCCGCGCGAGTACTCGGTGCTGCCCTCGAGCAGACGCTCCACCTCGGGTTGGCGGGGCGGCTCGATCGCGATGGATGCGTCGGAGCTGAGTCGTTCGGCGTGCATGCGTCGAGCGTAGGCGGGCCGCGTTACGCCCAGGTTTCGCCCGGTGCACGGGGATGGTCTTCTCAGGGCCCTGCGAGGTGTCGGGCGATCTCGAGGTCGCGCATGGCGGCTCTGGTGGCGATGGCGATGTTTGACCCTCACGCGACGTGAGGATTCAAGCTTTCTCACATGACTGAGTACTTCAATGCATTCGAGATGAGCCCCGTTCCCGACGGTCCGGACGCCGTCGCGCCGGACCCGTTCCTCGGCATCTACGCGATGCCGATGTTCGTGAAGATCCCAACGAGGGACCTTCGCGCGTCGACAGATTTCTGGGTCCGCGGACTCGGCTTCGTCGACTTCTTCAGCGTTCCCGGCCAGATCGTCCATCTGCGACGGTGGGCGTTCCAGGACGTCCTGCTCGTTCCCGCGGACGACGATGCGGCCCCGTCAGCGGCATCCACGGTTCAGGTGTTCGTCTCCTGCGTGCTCAGCCAGCTCGAGTCCGTCGCCGACGCATGTCGAGAACTGTCACCAGATTCGGTGAATGGGCCGTACGACACGGCGTGGAGAACTCGCGACATCGCTGTCACCACTCCCGAGGGGGCACACGTCACGTTCACGGCGGCGACGCCGTTCACTCCCGACAGCGACGTGGGCCGCGATTTCGCGTCGGTCGGGATCTTCGCGCCGGGAGGCTCCGAAGGAGGAGGACAATGACCTCAATGGTTGACAACGAGACCGACGAGGACGCGACGGTCGGCGTCGCCGCCGACCTCCTCGGACTGACCGTTCGCACGCTCCACCACTGGGACGAGATCGGTCTCGCATCGGCATCCCGCCGCACACCTGCCGGCTACCGCCTCTACACCTGGGATGACCTCGAGCACCTCAGCCGAGTCGTGGCGTACCGCGAGGCCGGCCTGACGCTCGACGCGATTCGTGATGTGCTCGATGATGCGACCGCGAAGATCGGAGATACGCTGCGCGAGCAGCGGGCGCAGCTGGCCCGACGGATCCACGATCTCCAGCAGCTCGACGAACGACTCGAGCGCATGACCGACGCGCACGAGCGTGGCATCCTGATGAGCGACGCCGAGCAGCGTGAGGTCTTCGGCGAAGGTTGGGACCCGCAGCAATCGCGCGCGGCCCGCTTCGAATGGGGAGGTTCGAGGCAGTGGGCGCAGTTCGCGGAACGCTCCGCATCCCGATCGCAAAGTCAATGGCGGGCACTCTCCGAGGCCATGTCCGCCCTCCAGCGCGACCTCGCCGACGCGGTGAGCCGAGGCGTCGAACCCGGGAGCGAGGAGGCGGATGAACTCGCCGAACGCCACCGGCAGCTGTTCTCGAACTTCTTCCCATTGACCCGACGGATGCAGGTGTGCCTGGCTCGGATGTTCGAGGCCGACCCAGGATTCTCGTCGTACTACAACGGGATCGGAGACGGCCTCGCCACGTGGTTCCGTCAGAGCGTCGACGAATCCGCGCGTCACCACGGCATCGATCCGGATACCGCGATCTGGGAGTAACTCGCGCCCATAGGTGCAAGGGATCGCATCGCCTCGGCGGTTGTTGCCCACCGGAATCGATCGCATCCGCTGGCCTGCCGGTCGAGGGCACGGGGGTTTCCCAGCCGGATTCCGCTATCGTGGTGGAGTCGGTTCTGGACACCGTGCGTCGCACGGATGGGTTTGTGAGTCTGTAGGGCCGGTTTCGAGACGTTCGGTCTCGGATAGTCACCGTATGTGAACGGCCCCGGTCGACGAAGTTCCGGGTTCTCAGTGTGCTGCGCTCGCAGTGGCGCTGCCATGTACATCGAGTACAACCCAGGAAGTCACCACCATGCCCAAGAACAAGAAGCCCAAGGGCGGCCGACCCGCCGCCAATTTCGACCCCTCGTACGCCGGCAAGGGCCGCGCCCAGAAGTCGGGCTCGCGCAGCCCCGGCCACCGCGGCTACCGCCCCGAGGAGGAGGCGCCCCGCAAGGAGCGCTGGTCGCGCGACGAGCGCGTCGCTACCGGCCGCACCCCTCACCGTGCCGACCGTGAGGGCCGTGCCGCGAACGACCGCGACGACCGGGCGCACCGCTCGTCCGGCCGCGACGACCGCGCCCCTCGTTCGTACGACCGGAACGACCGGAACGACCGCCCTGCCCGCCCGCACTACCGCGAGGACCGTCCGGCCCGTTCGTACAACCGTGACGACCGCGCCCCCCGCTCGTACGACCGGAACGACCGCCCGGCGCGTTCGTTCGACCGTGACGATCGTGCGCCTCGTCGGTTCGACCGCGACGAGCGTCCTGCGCGTCCCTTCGACCGGAACGACCGCGACGACCGTCCCGCGCGCTCGTACGACCGCGACGATCGCGCCCCCCGCTCGTACGACCGCAGTGACCGCCCGGCGCGTTCGTTCGATCGGAACGACCGCAATGACCGCCCGGCGCGTTCGTTCGATCGGAACGACCGCAACGACCGTCCGGCGCGTTCGTTCGACCGCAACGACCGCAACGACCGTCCGGCGCGCTCCTTCGACCGCAACGACCGCAACGACCGTCCGGCGCGCTCCTTCGACCGGAACGACCGCGGCCCGCGCCGCGAGTTCGACCGCCCCGGCTTCCAGGACTCGGGCCGTCGCCCCTCGAACTTCTACCCGTCGCGCGACGAGAACCCCCGCTTCTCGCCGAACGACGACGTCGTCCTCGAGCGCCTCGAGGCCCAGGCCATCCAGGCCGACGCAGTCGACGGTGTGAGCTTCGGCGACCTCGGCCTCGGCAGCAACGTCGTCGCCGCGCTTGCGCAGCTCGGCGCCGTGTCGCCCTTCCCGATCCAGGCCGCGACGATCCCCGTCGTGCTCGAGGGTCGCGACGTGCTCGGCCGCGGAAAGACCGGCTCGGGCAAGACGATCGCCTTCGGCGCTCCCGCCGTCGAGCGGCTCATGCAGCTCTGGAGCGCTTCGGGCAAGGCCGGCGGCCGCCGCCAGATGGGCCGCAAGCCCCGCGCGCTCATCCTCGCGCCGACCCGCGAGCTCGCACTGCAGATCGACCGCACCGTGCAGCCGATCGCGCAGAGCGTCGGCCTCTTCACGACGCAGATCTACGGGGGCGTTCCCCAGGGCCGTCAGGTCGGCGCGCTGCAGCGCGGCGTCGACATCGTGATCGGCACCCCGGGCCGCATCGAAGACCTCATCGAGCAGGGTCGTCTCGACCTCTCCGAGGTCGTCATCACGGTGCTCGACGAGGCCGACCACATGTGCGACCTCGGCTTCCTCGAGCCGGTCCAGCGCATCATCCGCCGCACCGCGGAGGGCGGCCAGAAGCTGCTCTTCTCGGCGACCCTCGACCAGGGCGTCGCGACGCTCGTCGACGAGTTCCTCGTCGACCCGGCCGTGCACGAGGTCGCCGGTGAAGACCAGGCGTCGTCGACGATCGACCACCGCGTCTTCGTCATCGAGAACCGCGACAAGCGCGACATCGTCGCCGAACTCGCGAACCGCGACGGCAAGACGCTCGTGTTCAGCCGCACCCGCGCGTTCGCCGAAGACCTCACCGATCACCTCGAGAACTACGGCATCCGTGCCGTCGCATTGCACGGCGATCTCAATCAGTCGCGCCGCACGCGCAACCTCCAGCAGCTGACCTCAGGTCGGGTCAACGTGCTGGTGGCCACGGATGTCGCAGCGCGCGGCATCCACGTCGACGACATCGATCTCGTGATCCAGGCCGACGCACCCGACGAGTACAAGACCTACCTGCACCGCTCGGGCCGCACCGGCCGTGCCGGCAAGCAGGGTCGTGTCGTCACGCTCATCCCGCGCAACCGCCAGCGTCGCATGACCGAGCTGCTCGACCGCGCCGAGATCGATATCGACTTCGTCGATGTGCGGCTCGGCGACGACCTGCACGGCGAACTCGCGCGCGAAGCGTTCGTGGAGGCCGTCGAGGTGGTCTCGGTCGCCGAGACCGACGTGGTGGAGGTCGTCGAGACCGACCACGCCGCGGAGCAGACGGCCGTCTGAGTCGCGACCGACCGAGTCGAGGGCCCGCATCCGAGGGATGCGGGCCCTCGTCGTTCCGGCACGTCGGCGCCGCGAGCAGGGCGGGTCGTCTGCCGCGCGGCGGGCCGTGTCGATACGATGAGCGCGACGCGCGGGGTCGTCGTCTCGGCGACCGGGTTCCGGCGTGAGACTTGGAGGTCGAGCATGAGTGATCCCGGCGCCGCGAAGAACTCCGAACCGGCCCCCGCTTCCGTACCGGCGGCCTCGTCCGCGGGAGGGGCCGCGTCCGCCGCAGCCCCGCCCGCGGGGGTCAGCCGCACCATGCTGATCTGGTTCGGCATCGCGATCGTCGTGCTTTCCTTCGTCGCGGCGTTCCTCGGATCGGCGCTCGCCCGCCCGGCCGATTCGAACGCCGTGCCGACGCCGACGCCGACGATCAGCGAGGACGACCAGGCGGCGTACGAGGAGGCGATCGAGGAGATCCTGCCCGCGGGCTCGGCCGTGCGCGCCGGCACCGGCGCCCCCGAGTCGGGCAAGGGCTTCGAGGGCGACGTGTACCTCGATCTGGCGAGCTCCGACGTCTACGTGTTCCGAGACGGCGACTGGGCGATCGCCGGGAACATCCGGGCGGAGGCCGCCGAGAATCTGACGGGAGCGACGGGCGCGACCGGCGCCACCGGGGCGACGGGGGCCACCGGGGCGACGGGCGCCACCGGGGCGACGGGGGCCACCGGGGCGACGGGCGCCACCGGGGCGACGGGCGCCACCGGGGCGACGGGCGCCACCGGCGAGACCGGCGCCCCCGGGGCACCCGGTACGCAGGTGCTGCTCGGGGCGGGTGCGCCCCAGAACGACACGTGCACGGCCGACGGCGACGTCTACATCGACACCTCGGTCTCGGCCTTCTACCAGTGCAGCGCCGGCGCGTGGACGCTCTTCGGCCCGCCCGCCGCGCCTGCCCCGACCGCAACGCCCGACGAGCCCGCCGAGGGCTGAGGGATCGCGCCGAGTGGCGCGCGGGGCATCCGTTTGCCATAATTACTACCTGAACGGTCGGTCAGGAATTCCGGCCGTGCGGATGCCGCGGACCCCTGCCTACGCTGGGAGCAGCGTTCTCGAAGACAGTGCGGTCAGGAGTGAACATGGCAGAGGCCTACCTCGTCGGCGGGGTGCGCACCCCGGTCGGCCGTTACGGCGGCGTGCTCGCGGGCGTGCGACCCGATGACCTCGCGGCGCTCGTCGTGGGCGAGGCCGTGCGGCGCGCAGGGCTCGACGTCGTCGGGGAGCTCGGGGCGATCGACGAGGTCATCCTCGGCGCAGCGAATCAGGCCGGGGAGGACAACCGCAACGTCGCACGCATGGCGGTGCTGCTCGCGGGGCTGCCCGACGAGGTGCCGGGCGTCACGGTGAACCGCCTCTGCGCCTCGGGCATGTCGGCCATCACGATGGCGGCGCAGGCCGTGCGTGCGGGCGACGCCGACCTCGTGCTCGCGGGCGGCGTCGAGTCGATGACCCGTGCGCCCTGGGTGCAGCAGAAGCCCGAGCGGGCGTTCGCCAAGCCGGGTGCGCAATACGACACCTCGATCGGCTGGCGGTTCCCGAACCCGAAGCTGCTCGCGCGCGACAAGGCCACCTTCTCGATGCCCGAGACGGCCGAGGAGGTCGCTCGGGTCGACGGCATCACCCGTGACGACGCCGACGCCTTCGCCCTGCGCTCGCAGCAGCGCGCCGTCGCCGCGATCGCCGCTGGCCGCTTCGAGTCCGAGATCGTCGGCGTGCCGACGCACCACGGCGAGGTGCTCGTCGACGAGGGCCCTCGCCCCGAGACCACGCTCGAGGTGCTCGCCGGCCTCCGGCCCGTCGTGCCGGGCGGCTCGGTCGTGACCGCCGGCAACTCGAGCGCGCTGAACGACGGCGCGAGCGCGATCTTCGTCGCGAGCGGTGCGGCCGTCGAACGCTACGGGCTCACGCCCCGGGCGCGCATCGTCGTCGGCGCCTCGGCCGGACTCGCCCCTGAGATCATGGGCCTCGGCCCCGTGCCCGCGACCGAGAAGGCGCTCGAACGCGCCGGGATCGACCTCGACGACATCGGCTCGGTCGAGCTCAACGAGGCGTTCGCGACGCAGTCGCTCGCCTCGATGCGCCGCCTCGGGCTCGACCCCGAGCGGGTGAACGCCGACGGCGGTGCGATAGCCCTGGGGCATCCGCTCGGCTCGTCGGGCTCGCGCCTCGTCGTGACCCTGCTCGGCCGCATGGAGCGCGAGGGCTCGCGCTACGGCCTCGCCACCATGTGCGTCGGCGTGGGCCAGGGCAGCGCCCTCATCGTGGAGCGGGTGTGATGATGGCGGGTCTCGAGACGTCGCTTCGCTCCTCCTCGACCGATGATGGCGGGCCGCTGCTCGTCGAACGGCACGACGATCGCGTGGTCGCCGCCCTCAACCGCCCCGACAAGCGCAACGCGATCGACCAGTCGACGATCGACGCCCTCCATCTGCTCTGCGCCGAGCTCGAGGCGATCCCGCGCACGCTCATCCTCACGGGCTCCGGGGGCGTGTTCGCCTCGGGCGCCGACATCTCCCAGCTCCGCGACCGCCGCGCCGCCGACGCCCGCGCCGGCATCAACGCGAACGCCTTCGTGCGCATCGCGCTGCTGCCGATGCCCGTGATCGCCGCGCTCGACGGGTACGCGCTCGGGGGCGGCGCCGAGCTCGCGTACGCCGCCGACATCCGCATCGCGACGCCCTCGCTGAAGATCGGCAATCCCGAGACGGGGCTCGGCATCATCGCCGCGGCGGGCGCGAGCTGGCGCTTGAAGGAGATCGTGGGCGACGCGCGGGCGATCGAACTGCTGCTCACCGGCCGCACGATCGGCGCCGAGGAGGCGCGCGAGATCGGACTCGTCGGGGAGGTGCACCCGGCCGACGAGCTGCTGCCCGCCGCGCACGCGATCGCCGATCGGATCGCCCGCAACGATCGCGCGGCGACGATGGCGACGAAGCGCGTCTTCCGGGCGCCGCGCGAAGAGCACCCGGCCGTCGACCTCGAGGAGCAGGCCGTGCTCTTCGAGAGTCCCGAGAAGACGCGGCGGATGACCGAGTTCCTCGAGAGGAAGCAGAAATGAGCGGGTCTCAAGGTCTCGATACGCTTCGCGACTCGCCCACCGGAAGCGGCGCTCCCGCCGCCGTCGGCGTGCTCGGCGGCGGGCGGATGGGCGCGGGCATCGCGCACGCGTTCCTGCTCGCGGGCTCGAGGGTCACGATCGTCGAGCGCGACGCCGACGCCGCCGCGGCGGCCGCGCAGCGGGTGCTCGCCTCGGTCGAGGCCTCGGTCGTCCGCGGCACCGCCGACGAGGACGCCGCGGCCTACGCCGCCCGCTTCGCCACGAGCACCGACGTCGCCGACTTCGCGAACTGCGAGCTCGTCGTCGAGGCCGTGCCCGAGGACCTCGAGCTGAAGATCGACGCCCTCACCCGCGTCGAGCGGGTGCTCGCCCCGGCCGCGGCGCTCGCCTCGAACACCTCGTCGATCTCGATCGACCAGCTCGCGACCCTGCTCGACCGGCCCTCGCGCTTCGTCGGCATGCACTTCTTCAACCCCGTGCCGGCGTCGACTCTCGTCGAGGTCGTGCGCGGCGAGGCATCCGACCCGAAGCTCGTCGACGAGGCGCGCGGCTGGGTGCGCGCGATCGGCAAGACGCCCATCGTCGTCGCGGACGCCCCGGGCTTCGCCTCGTCGCGCCTCGGCGTCATGCTCGGGCTCGAGGCCATCCGCATGCTCGAGGAGGGCGTCGCCTCGGCCGAGGACATCGACGCGGCGATGACGCTCGGGTACAAGCACCCCGTCGGGCCGCTCAAGCTGACCGACCTCGTCGGACTCGACGTGCGGCTCGGCATCGCCGAGTACCTCGCGCAGACGCTCGGCGAACGATTCGCTCCGCCCGCCCTGCTGAGGCGCATGGTCGCCGAGGGCAGGCTCGGCCGCAAGAGCGGCGAGGGCTTCTACCAGTGGGATGCCTCGTGAGGGGTCTCGATTCGCCGCGCTACTCGACCACCGAGAGGACCATCAGATGATGACCGAGATCCTGCCGAGCTACGTCAACGGCGGGTGGTGGACGCCCTCCCCGTCCGCGCCGGCGACCGAGGTGCGCGACGCCTCCACGGGGGAGGTCGTGACCCGGGTGTCGACCGAGGGGCTCGACCTCGGCGCCGCGCTCGAGTACGCGCGCACCGTCGGCCAGGCCTCGCTCGGTGAACTCACCTTCCACCAGCGTGCGGTGCTGCTGAAGCAGATGGCCCTCGCGTTGACCGAGCGCAAAGCCGAGCTGTATGCGCTGTCGAGCCGCACCGGCGCCACCAAGCAGGACTCGTGGGTCGACATCGACGGCGGCATCGGCGTGTTGTTCACCTTCTCGGGCAAGGGCCGTCGTGAGATGCCGAATTCGAAGGTCTACCTCGACGGAGCCGTCGAGAACCTCTCGAAGGACGGTTCATTCCTGGGGCGGCATATCTATACCCGCCTGCCCGGTGCGGCCGTGCAGATCAACGCTTTCAACTTCCCGGTGTGGGGTTCGCTCGAGAAGTTCGCGCCCGCCTTCCTCGCCGGAATGCCCACCGTCGTGAAGCCTGCGACGCCGACCGGCTATCTCGCCGAGGCGTTCGTGCGCATCCTCGTCGAGTCGGGGCTGCTCCCCGACGGGTCGCTGCAGCTGGTCTCGGGCAGCGTGCCGACGCTCTTCGATCACCTGCGGCTCGGCGACCTCGTCGGGTTCACCGGCTCGGCCTCGACGGCCGAGAGGCTGCGCGCGCATGACGCCGTGCAGACCGGCGGGGTGCGTTTCACGAGCGAGACCGACTCGATCAATGCGAGCGTGCTCGGCACCGACGCGGTGGCCGGCACCCCCGAGTTCGATGCGTACGTCAAGCAGCTCGTCGTCGAGATGACGACGAAGGCGGGGCAGAAGTGCACCGCGATCCGCCGGGCGATCGTGCCCGAGGCCTCCGTCGACGCCGTCATCGACGCGGTGCGCGCACGCATCGCCGAGCGCGTCGTCGTCGGCGACCCGCGCGCCGAGGGCGTCACGATGGGCCCGCTCGCCTCGACCGCCCAGCGCGACGAGGTGCTGCGTCAGGTCGGCCGGCTCACCGCCGCGGGTGGCGAGCTCGTGATCGGTTCGACGGATGCCCCGACGGTCGCACTCGCGGACGGCTCGACCGGCTCGGCGCCCGACGGCGCCTTCGTCGCGCCGATGCTGCTGCGATTCGCGGATGCCGCGAGCCCGGCCCTGCACGAGGTCGAGGCCTTCGGCCCGGTCTCGTCGATCGTCGGTTACGGCTCGCTCGCCGAGGCCTCGGCGCTCGTCGCGCGCGGCGGCGGCTCACTCGTCACGAGCGTCGCGACCCATGACCCCGCGGTCGCCGTCGAACTCGCCTCGGGCATCGCAGCGTACAACGGTCGCGTGCTCTTCCTCGACCGCGACGACGCCCGCACCTCGACCGGTCACGGCTCGCCGCTGCCGAACCTCGTGCACGGCGGCCCCGGCCGCGCGGGCGGCGGGGAGGAGCTCGGCGGCATCCGCGCGGTGCTGCACCACATGCAGCGCACCGCGGTGCAGGGCTCGCCCGAGATGCTCACGACGCTCACCGGGGTGTGGCACGCGGGCGCGAGCGCGCGGGCCGGTGGGGTGCACCCGTTCCGCAAGTCGCTCGCCGAACTGCGGCTCGGCGACCAGGTCGTCAGCGGCTCGCGCACGGTGACGCTCGACGACATCGAGACCTTCGCGAACTTCACGGGCGACACCTTCTACGCCCACATGGACGAGGAGGCCGCGGCAGCGAACCCGTTCTTCCCGGGCCGGGTCGCGCACGGGTACCTGCTCGTCTCGTGGGCGGCGGGGCTCTTCGTCGACGCGGCACCGGGCCCGGTGCTCGCGAACTCCGGCCTCGAGAACCTGCGCTTCGTGACGCCGGTCTCGCCCGGCGACGCGATCCGAGTCGAGCTCACGGCCAAGCAGATCACTCCGCGTGAGACCGACGAGTACGGCGAGGTGCGGTGGGACGCGGTGCTCCGCAACCAGAACGACGAGCTCGTGGCGTCGTACGACGTGCTGACGCTCGTCGCGAAGGAGCAGGCCGGCGAGGCCACGCCGGTCGGGTAGTCACCGGCGTGCGGACGCCGCGGGGTCGCGCCGTCACTGCTGTGCGGGTGCCCCGGCGCCTACCGATCGCGCGTCGTCCCGGCTGTGCAGGTGCCCCGACCGCGCCGGCACCGCTGTGCAGGTGCCCCCGCGCCGCACTGATCGCGCGTCGCCGCGGTCTTGTGAACGCCTTCGGCCCGGTCGGATCATCCATCAGAGCTGTGCCAGTTCCCCCTCATCGTGCGGTGCCGATGAGGGGGAACCGACATGGCGCGGAGGGAACGTCCGATCCGATTCGGGTGGAGGCCCGAATGCTCTCCGCCCTGTCATCGGATGGCGGCGATCGCCCGTCCAGGGCGAAATCGCCGCCTGCCGGCGTGCCGGCTATTCGGTCGACCGTGCGACGGTCAGCAGATAGCCATCCGGGTCAGGGCAGGCGTTCTGCAGCGCCGCGTCGATGTCCCGGTCCATGAATCGGGGGTCGTCCCCGACTGAAGGGAACCAGGCGAACCCGGGATAGCTCTCGACCCAGACCTCGCGTTCGGGTGGCTCGGGCACTTCGATTCCGTTCGCGGCGAGGCACGGCGCGTAGAAGTCGGTCAGGTAGTCGTAGATCCAGCCGAGTTCGGTGTCGTTGGGAGCCGGGCGGGTGGTCTTCGTCGGGTACGCAGTATCGCAGGCGTATGCCGCGATCAGCTCCGCCTCGCTGCCGCTGCCCGTCCAGCCGATGGAGTCGGGTGAACCGTCGGCGTTGTCCGCTGCGTGGACCTTTTCGATCTGCAGTCCGGCCGCTTCATAGCACGCGCGCAGCACGTCGTTGCGGTTCTCATCGGTGACGTACGCTTCGAATGGGTCCGCTGGTCGCACCGCATCAGGGAAACTGGCGAGCACCCTCTGCCAGCGGGCGTCGGCGTTCTCGAGTCGCTTCGTCTCCGACTCCGCCTCGGAGAGCGGCGGATCGGGCTCGGGATAGGGAGCCAGGTCGGGCATCTCGATGCCCACGACCGCTGAGGCCGCTTCGGTCGGACCTGCGGCGGCATCGGCGGGCGACAGCGCAGCGCATGCGGTCAGCAGGAGCAGGGATGCCACGGGAAGAGCGAGGCACCAGCCCGCGGCCGGCAAGGGTCGCCGAGCGAGAAGCCGGGTCATGTGCTCGATGATTGCGGAGAAGTCACTCCGGATCAAGCGTCGACCAGGCGGGCCCGATGCGCCGTCGCCGTCGCCGTGTGCGCTCGAGTGGGTTTCGGTTCGGAGCAGCCGTACCGAAGTACCGAAGTACCGAAGTACCGGGGCCATGCGCGGCGGAACCGTCCGGGCGACGGTCGCGAAATCGCAGGTTGCGCTGATCGGCTCGCCCGAGCGTTACAAGTTGAGCCAGATCTGGTGGCAGGCGACTGGCGGCGGGTGGCAGGTGGCAGGCGACTGGCGGCAGGTGGCCCGCCGCCGTCGGCGCCGCTGCGGTGTCACCCGCGCAGCGCGAGGGCGAATGGCAGCACTCCGCCCGCCCCGGCGAGGCGCAGCTCGCGGGCGGCGACCGTGAGCGTCCACCGGCTGTCGGCGAGGTCGTCGACGAGCAGCACCGGCCCGGCCGGCACGTCGAGCCCCGCCGCGGAGAACCGACCCCACACGCCCGCGAGCCGGAACGCGCTGTTGCCGCCGGGCTGCCCGCTCGGGCCACCGTCGACCGGGTCGAGCGCGCCGAGGTAGGGGAGGCGGCCGACCTCTGCGAGGCCGCGCGCCAGCGAATCGACGAGCAGCGGCTTCGAGCGCGACGGCATCGCCACGACGGCAACGGGGCGGTCGGCCCAGCCCCAGTCGGCGAGCACTCGGACGCAGGCGGCGAGCAGTTGCGGCGACACCGGTGCATCGGGCGCCCCCGCGGCGAAGACCTCACGAAGGGTGCCGCCCCAGCCGAGATCGGTCAGGCGGGCGAGCGCCCGCCCCTCGCTCGCCTGTTCGGCGGGGGAGATGCGGCCCTTCACCGGCACCCCGAGCCGGTCGGCGCCGGTGGGCCAGGCGCGACGCGGCTCGATCGGCACACCGACCCGGTCGAGGGCCTTCGCCGCGGTCGCCGATGCCTCGGCGCCGATCGCGGTGGGGTACCAGACACCTGCGCAGTTGTCGCACCGCCCGCAAGGGGCCGCCGTCGCATCGTCGAGCGAGCGCTGCAGGAACTCCATGCGGCAGCCCCCGGTCGTCTCGTACTCGATCATGTGCTGCTGCTCGGCGAGCCGCTCGGCGGCGATGCGGCGGTAGCGCTCCTCGTCGTAGGCCCACGGCGCGCCGGTCGCGACCCAGCCGCCCTTCTCGCGCCGCACGGCGCCGTCGACATCGAGCACCTTCAGCAGCAGCTCGAGCGGCGTGCGCCGGAGGTCGACCCTCGCCTCGAGCGCGGGGGTCGACACCGGCGTGTCGGAGAGCGCGGCGATCACGCGTTCGGCCCGCTCGCGGTCGGGCATCGAGGCGGTCGCGAAGTAGTGCCAGATCTCGCGGTCTTCGACGCCCGGCAGCAGCAGCACGTCGGCCGACTCGGTCGCACGGCCCGCGCGGCCGACCTGCTGGTAGTAGGCGACCGGCGACGACGGCGCCCCGAGGTGCAGTACGAAACCGAGGTCGGGCTTGTCGAAGCCCATGCCGAGCGCGCTCGTCGCGACGAGCGCCTTGACCTCGTTGCGCTTCAGCATTCCCTCCGACTCGGCCCGCTCGTCTGGGTCGGTCTGCCCGGTGTACGCCCGCACCTCGTGCCCGCGCTCGCGCAGCAGCCGGGCGGTGTCGTTCGCCGCCGCCACCGTCAGCGTATAGATGATGCCCGAGCCGGGCATCTCGCCGAGATGCCCGACGAGCCAGGCCAGCCGACTCGCCGAGTCGGGCAGCCGCAGCACGCCGAGGCGCAGCGAGGTGCGTGCGAGGGGGCCGCGAATGGTGACGACGCCGCCTTCGGCGTCTCCTCCGCCGTGGCGCTCGAGCGAGCCGGATGCCTCACCCCCGAGTTGCTCGGCGACATCGGCCACGACCCGGCTGTTGGCCGTCGCGGTCGTGGCGAGCACGGGCACCTCGGCCGGCATCTGCGCGATCAGCTCGCGAAGGCGCCGGTAGTCGGGGCGGAAGTCGTGCCCCCAGTCGCTGATGCAATGCGCTTCGTCGACGACGAGCATGCCGATGCGGCGAACGAGTGCCGGCAACTGCTCGTCGCGGAACGAGGGGTTGTTCAGCCGCTCGGGCGAGACGAGCAGCACGTCGACCTCGTCGCGGTCGAGCCGGGCGAGCACCTCGCCCCATTCGTGCGGGTTGGTCGAGTTGATGGCGACCGCCCTGACGCCGGCCCGTTCGGCCGCGGCGATCTGGTCGCGCATGAGCGCGAGCAGCGGCGAGACGAGCACGGTGGGACCGCCGCCACGTCGGCGCAGCAGCAGGGTCGCGACGAAGTAGACGGCCGACTTGCCCCAGCCGGTGCGTTGCACGACGAGCGCCCGGCGACGACCCTCGACGAGTGCCTCGATCGCCTCGAACTGCCCGTCGTGGAAGTCGGCGTCGCCCCGCCCCACGAGCTCGCGGAGCGCCGCGAGCGCGGCGGATCGGGTGTCGGTCGTCTCCGGCGTCATCGCTCCAGCTTCGCGCATGCCTCGGACATCCGTGCGCGGGAAGGACGGGAACGCGGTGGCCCGGAGAAAGTAGGGCGATCGCCGGATGCCACGCCGCCACCTCAGAGCGCAGGCTCGAAGTCGACGAGCAGGAGGAGTCGACATGTTGGTCTCGGAGTACAGCTTTCCGCATCTGATCGCCGCGGGCGACGAGCGCCGGGCGCGTGAACTCGAACGTCGCCGCGTGGCCGACGAGCGGCGCGCGGAGCTCGCGACGCCGGCGCGTACTCGGCGTGCGGCCTCGCGCCGCAGCATCCGTCGGACCGCCGACCGCACCGTCGCGGGAGACTGCGCCACCGCGTGAGCCACCGCGTGAGCCGCCGCAGACCGGCGCGCCCGGCTCAGCCCAGCAGCTCCTGCACCCGGTTCGAGGTCGGCATGCGCAGCCCGTCGAGCGCGACCGCGATGACGTCGTCGGCCAGCTTGTCGGCGTCTTCGCGGCCGCCGGGGCGGTACCACTCGACGATCGAGTTGATCATGCCGAAGACGAGCCGCGCGACGACGCTCGCGTCGAGGTCGCTGCGCAGCGTTCCCTCGCGCTGCGCCTCTTCGACGAGCGCGGTGATGGCGCGGTCGAAGGCGCGGCGGCGGGCGAGTGCGCGGCGCTCGACCTCGGTGTTGCCGCGCACGCGCAGCAGCAGCGTGACGCTCGGCAGCCTGGCGACGAGAACGTGCACCGCGCCGCGGAGGGCGAGATCGAGGCGATCGGCCGCACGACCGCCCGAGGCATCCGCGTCGTGGAGCACCCCCTCGAGTGCGCTCAAGGCGTCGTCGAGGGCTCGCTCGAGGATCTCGTCTTTCGAAGCGAAGTGATGGTAGATGGCCGACTTCGAGAGCCCGAGCCGGTCGGCGAGCACGCCCATCGAGGTCGCGTCGTAGCCGTACTGGTTGAAGGCGGCGACGGCGACGTCGAGGATGCCCTGCTGGTCGTAGCCCGGGCGGCCTCGTCGAAGTGATCCGTTCTCGCTCATCGCCCCAAGTCTCTCACCGGGGCGCTCATTCGCCCCGCAGGTCGTAGACCCGCTTGTACTTGCCCTCGCTGCGCGGCAGCGCGCCCGGCTCCTCGAGCCTCACCTCGACGGTCGAGCCGATGAGTACCTTGATCTTCTTCGCCAGTACGACCGAAGCCGCCTCGCACACCTCGCGCGAGAGGTCGGGGTGCCGCTCGATGCGCACCGTCATCGCGTCCATGCGGCCTTCGCGGGTGAGTTCGAGGATGAAGTGCGGCGTGAGCTGCTCGATGCCGAGCACGATCTCCTCGATCTGCGTCGGGAAGAGATTCACCCCGCGCAGGATGATCATGTCGTCGTTGCGGCCGGTGATCTTCTCGATGCGGCGCATCGCGGGGCGCGCGGTGCCCGGCAGCAGGCGCGTGAGGTCGCGCGTGCGGTAGCGGATGACCGGGAACGCCTCCTTCGTGAGCGAGGTGAAGACGAGCTCGCCCATCTCGCCGTCGGCCAGCACCGCGCCCGAGTCGCCGTCGATGATCTCGGGCAGGAAGTGGTCCTCCCAGATGTGGGGGCCGTCCTTCGTCTCGATGCACTCGTTGCCGACGCCCGGCCCCATGACCTCGCTGAGCCCGTAGATGTCGAGCGCGTCGATGCCGAGGCGCTGCTCGAGCTCGTGGCGCATCTCGTTCGTCCACGGCTCGGCGCCGAGCACCGCCGTCTTGAGCGAGGTCGAGCGCGGGTCGATGCCGGCCGCGACCATCGCGTCGGCGATGGTGAGCAGGTAGCTCGGCGTGCAGAGGATCGCGTCGGGCTCGAAGTCGACGATGAGCTGCACCTGGCGGGCCGTCTGGCCGCCCGATATCGGGATGACGGTGGCGCCGAGCTTCTCGATGCCGGCGTGGGCGCCGAGCCCGCCGGTGAACAGGCCGTAGCCGTAGGCGTTGTGCACCTTCATGCCGGGGCGCACGCCGCTCGCGCGGAGCGAGCGGGCCACGAGGGTCGCCCAGCGGTCGAGGTCGCCCTTCGTGTAGCCGACGACGGTGGGCCGGCCGGTGGTACCGCTCGAGGCGTGGATGCGCGCGACCTCGGCCATCGGCACGGCGAACATGCCGAAGGGGTAGGTCTGCCGCAGGTCCTCCTTGGTGGTGAACGGCAGCTTCGCGACATCGGCGAGGCTCTGGATGTCACGGGGGTGCACCCCCGCCGCGTCGAACTTCGCGGTGTAGAGGGGCACGTGCTCGTACGCGTGCGCGACGGTCTGGCGCAGCCGCTCGAGCTGCAGCGCCTCGAGTTCTGCGCGGGTCATCCGCTCTTCGGGGTCGAGCTCGTCGGGGCGCGGGGGCACGAGGCCCGAGACGCTGGGGGAGGTGGTCGTCGTCGACACGTGGGGCTCCGTGCTGGTCAGAGGGTGCGGTTGGTGGAGATGGAACGGCCGCGGAACTCGGCGACCGCGTCGCCGTGCTCGTCGACGACCGAGACGTCGTAGAGTCCGGTGCGGCCCGACCGGGTACGGCGGACGGCGGTCGCGGTGAGGGTCTGCCCCGAGACGGTGGACTTCAGGAAGGTGATGTCGGCGCCCGCGGCGACGGTGACCGTCTCGTCCTCGTTGCAGGCGATCGCGAAGGCGGTGTCGGCCAGGGTGAAGACGAGGCCGCCGTGGGTGATGCCGAAGCCGTTGGTCATGTCGTCGCGCACGCGCATCGAGACCACGGCGTGGCCGGGGTCGTCGCGTTCGACGACGAGGCCGAGCGCCGCGGAGGCGAGGTCGCGCTGCATCATGGCACGGTTCGGGGCGGTCGCGGCATCCGTCATGTTCGACTCCTCATCGAGTTCGCGCGTCGTTGCTGCGACGCTGACGATGACTATATACTAACTGAACGATCGGTTAGTAATGTTGGATGCCACGTGGCGCTCCGTTCGCGAAGCGCCCGAACCCCACGAAGACACAGGAGTCGATGATGACCGCAGCTGCCGAGCTCAGCCTCGCCGGCGCCGAGCCCCAGGACGACGAGGGCCGGGCCCTCTTCGACGAGCTCATCGCGAAGGACTCGCGCATCGAGCCCCGCGATTGGATGCCCGAGGCGTACCGCAAGACGCTCATCCGCCAGATCAGCCAGCACGCGCACTCCGAGATCATCGGCATGCAGCCCGAGTCGAACTGGATCACACGAGCACCGAGCCTCAAGCGCAAGGCCATCCTCATGGCCAAGGTGCAAGACGAAGCCGGGCACGGCCTCTACCTCTACTCTGCGGCGCAGACGCTCGGCATCGGCCGCGACGAGATGATGAGCCAGCTCATCGAGGGCCGCGCCCGTTACTCGTCGATCTTCAATTACACCACCCCGACGTGGGCCGACATGGGTGCGATCGGCTGGCTGGTCGACGGCGCCGCGATCTGCAACCAGGTGCCGCTGTGCCGCGCGTCGTACGGCCCGTACGGCCGCGCGATGGTGCGCATCTGCAAGGAGGAGTCGTTCCACCAGCGGCAGGGGTTCGAGATCCTGCTCGAACTCATGCAGGGCACCGAGGCGCAGCGCGAGATGGCGCAGGACGCGGTGAACCGCTGGTACTGGCCGAGCCTGCAGATGTTCGGCCCGCCCGACGACGAGTCGCCGAACTCGGCGCAGTCGATGGCGTGGAACATCAAGCGCTTCTCGAACGACGAGCTGCGCCAGCGCTTCGTCGGCATGCTCGTGCCGCAGGCCGAGGTGCTCGGCGTGACCCTGCCCGACCCGGCGCTGCGCTTCAACGACGAAACCGGCGAGTACGACATGAGCGAGATCGACTGGACCGAGTTCAACGAGGTGCTCGCCGGTCGCGGCCCCGCCAACGCCGAGCGTCTCCGCCGTCGCCGCGAAGCGCACGACGAGGGCGCCTGGGTGCGCGAAGCCGCCGCCGAGTACGCCCGCAAGCAGTCGCTGAAGGCCGCGGCAGCATGAGCGGGTCGAGGAGCGAGCGCAGCGAGCGTCTCGAAATCGCGAGGTGGCGTCGGGGTTCGAGCGGGTTGAGGAGCGAGCGCAGCGAGCGTCTCGAAACCCAGAAGGAGACGAAATGAGCACCCCCGGTGAGCTCGGAACCGAGCCCTGGCCCCTGTGGGAGGTCTTCGTGCGCGCCAACCGCGGCCTGAGCCACGTGCACGTCGGCTCGCTGCACGCGCCCGACGCCGACATGGCCGTGCGCAACGCCCGCGACCTCTACACCCGCCGCAACGAGGGCATCTCGATCTGGGTCGTGCCGGCCGACGCCGTCACGACGAGCGACCCCGACGCGAAGGGCGCCTTCTTCGAGAGCCCGGCCGGCAAGAACTACCGGCACGCGGTGTACTACACGAAGAGCGAAGGGGTGAAGCACCTGTGAGCGAGAACTCGCCGGTTGAGGAGCGCCCGACGAAGGAGGACGCGTCTCGAAACCCGGAGTCCACCCACGGCGACGTCTCGGTCGACCGCCTCGCGCTCGCCGACGAACTCGCGGGCTCGGCCGAGGGTGCCGGTCGCGTCGCCTCCGCGGATGCCGCGGAGTACGCGCTGCGGCTCGGCGACGACGCGCTCGTGCTCGCCCAGCAGCTCGGCATGTGGATCACCCGTGCACCCGAGCTCGAGGAGGACATCGCCCTCGGCAACATCGGCCTCGACCTCATCGGCCACGCCCGCTCGCTGCTCCATTACGCCGGCACCGCCACGGGTCGCAGCGAAGACGAGCTCGCCTACTGGCGCGACGAGCCCGAGTGGCGCAACGCCTGGCTCTTCGAGCAGCCGAACGGCGACTTCGCATGCACGATCGCGCGTCAGCTCGTGGCATCCCTCTACCTCTTCGAGCTGTACGGCGCGCTCGCCGACTCGACCGACCCGACCCTTGCGGCGATCGCAGCGAAGTCGGTGAAGGAGGTCGACTACCACCGCGACCACGCGACCCAGTGGGTGCTGCGGCTCGCGGGCGGCACCGAGGAGTCGCGCCGGCGCATGATCCGCGGCGTCGAGGTCACCTGGCCGTACGTCGACGAGCTGTTCGCCGACGACGAGCTCACCGAGCGGCTCGCCGCCGACGGCGTCGCCGTGCTGCCCTCGACGCTGCGACCGGCGTTCGAGTCGGCCGTCGACGCGGTGTTCGCCGAGGCCTCGCTCGAACGGCCGTCCGGCCGAACCGCGGTCACCGCCTCGGGCGGGGGACGACGGGGCTCGCACACCGAGCACCTCGGGCCGCTCCTCGCCGAGATGCAGGTGCTCGCCCGACAGCACCCGGGGGCATCATGGTGACCGCGACCGCCGAGCGCACCGCCTGGCAGGTCGCGGCGACGGTGACCGACCCCGAGATCCCCGTGCTGACCATCGAAGACCTGGGTGTGCTGCGCACGGTCGAGGTCGCCGACGACGGCGCGGTGCACGTCGAGCTCACCCCCACCTACAGCGGATGCCCCGCGATGGACGCCATGCGCGACGACGTCGTGCTCGCGCTCACGCACGCGGGCTACGACGAGGTGCGGGTCGACCTCGTGCTCGCCCCCGCGTGGACCACCGACTGGATGACCGACATCGGCAAGCAGAAGCTGCGCCGCTACGGCATCCAGGCGCCCACGGGCCTCGCCGCCGCGCGCGGCGCGGGCCCCGTGCGCGTGCAGCTCGCCGTGAAGTGCCCCCGCTGCGACTCGCTCGACACCCGCGAGATCGCCCGCTTCGGCTCGACCTCGTGCAAGGCGCTCTACGAGTGCCGCGCTTGCCTCGAGCCCTTCGACTACTTCAAGGTGATCTGATGGCGGCGAGAAACCTGGGCTCGTCCTCCGAGCAGGTTGAGGAGGCGACGAAGGAGCCGTCTCGAAACCCAACCGGGCGATCCGGTTTCGAGACGCTCCCTTCGCTCGCTCCTCAACCAGCCGACGCTGCCATCGCCGAGGCGTTCCTCACCTCGACCGTGGGCGGCGAACATCTTCCGAAGCGCCGGCGCGCACGATTCCACTCGCTCGAGGTCGCCGAGGTGCGCCCGCTCACGAGCGATGCCGTCGAGGTGACCTTCACCGTTCCGGTCGAGCTCGCCGAGGAGTACAGCTACCTGCCCGGGCAGTACGTCGCCCTCCGCAAGGAGCTCGACGGGCACGAGCGCCGGCGAAGCTACTCGATCTGCCGCCCGCCGCAGACGGCCGACGACGGCACCGGCCGCATCTCGGTCGGCATCAAGCGCGACCTCGGCGGAATCTTCTCGAGCTGGGCGAACAGCGAGCTGCAGCCGGGTGACACCCTCGACGTGATGAGCCCGCAGGGCACCTTCACCTCGACGCTCGACGCCCTCGACGGCAAACACATCGTCGCGATCGCGGCGGGATCGGGCATCACGCCGCTCATGGCGCTCGCCCAGACGGTGCTCGCACGCTCCGAGACATCCGAATTCGAACTCGTCTACACGAACCGCTCGACGCTCGACGTGATGTTCCTCGAGGAGCTCGCCGAGCTGAAGGACCGGTACCCCTCGCGGCTCGCGCTGCACCACGTGCTCTCGCGCGAGCAGCGCACGGCGCCGATCCTCTCGGGGCGTATCGACGCGTCGAAGCTGGAGACGATGCTCGACGTGCTCATCCGGCCCGAGACGGTCGACGAGTGGTTCCTGTGCGGGCCGTTCGAGCTCGTGCAGCTCGCGCGAGACACCCTCGAGGCGCGGGGCGTGCCCGCGGCGCACGTACGTTACGAGCTCTTCACGACCGACGCCGATCGGGTCGAGCCGCGCCACGGTCGCCCGGTCGAGGTGAAGCAGGGCGAGGAAACGGTTGCGATCGAGTTCACCCTCGACGGGCAGTCGTCGACGGTCGAGAGCCCGGTGTCGGCGAACGAGTCGATCTTGAACGCGGCGCTTCGGGTCCGTCCCGACGTGCCGTTCGCGTGCGCGGGCGGGGTGTGCGGCACTTGCCGTGCGCGGGTCGTGTCGGGCTCGGTCAACATGACCGAGAACTACGCCCTCGAGCCCGACGAGCTCGAGCGCGGTTACGTGCTCACGTGCCAGTCGCACCCGAAGTCCGAGCGCGTCGTGGTCGATTATGACGTGTGAGCCCGTTGCGGGGGTGCTTTTCCGCAAGATCTCACGCGGTCGCGAGCGGAACATTGCGGTAAAGCACCCCCGCAACGGTGCGGGGGAGTGCGCATCGAGAGGAGCAACCCAGTGATCGAGTTCACGGTGGACGAGGCGACGCGGGTCGGCGAGGTCGTGCTGAACGCGCCCGACAAGCTCAACGCACTCGACGAGCACGCGATCGGCGAACTCGCCGCGGCGTACGACGAGGCGCTGCGCCACGCGCAGGCGGGAGAGCTGCGCGCCCTCGTGCTGCGCGGCGAGGGTCGCGCGTTCTGCGCGGGCCGCGACATCTCGGGCGTCGACCCGCGCGAGGACGACGTGCAGGGCTACCTCGGCGGCATCGTCGAGCCGCTGCTCAAGCGAATGGCCGCGATCCCGGTGCCGACGTTCGCGGTCGCGCACGGCGCCTGCCTCGGTGTCGGGCTGGGCCTGCTCATCGCGAGCGACATCGTCTACGTCGCCGACACCGCGAAGATCGGCTCGCCGTTCGCGAACCTCGGCGCGACCCTCGACTCGGGCGGGCACGCCCTCTTCGTCGAGCGCCTCGGGGCGCACCGCACGATGGACCTCATCGTCTCGGGCCGGCTCATGTCGGGCGCGGAGGCGGTCTCGGCGGGCCTGTTCTCGCAGGTGTTCGCCGCCGACGAGGTGCTTGACGCGACCCGCGCGGCAGCCGGCCGTGCGGCGAAGGGCGCCACGCAGGCGTTCGTCGCCTCGAAGCGCCTCGTCGCGGCGCTCCGCGACGAGCGCCTCGGGCTCTGGGCCTCGATGGCCGAGGAGAACCGGGCGCAGGCCGCGCTCTGCGACACCGCCGACTACCGCGAGGGCTTCGCCGCCTTCCAGGAGAAGCGCACGCCGGAGTTCACCGGGCGCGGGTGACGCCATTCGACCACCGCCGCTGGTTGCCGCCCGCCGCACCCTCCGTTCGCGCGATTTCGCATCGTGGTGTCGCGCAAACGGTCGCCACGGGCGGGCGCCAACGACGATTCGCGCGATTTCGCATCGTGGTGTCGCGCGAACAGTCGCCACGGGAGCGCAATAACGACGGTTTGCGCGACATCGGGCCGGGGCCGGGGCCGGGGCCGGGGCCGGGTGGGCGGCGCGGCGCCCTCAGCTCGCGGGGTGCTCGTCGTGCGCGGCGATGTCGCGCCCGAGGTCGTCCTCGATGAGCAGGTCGCGACGCACGTGGTCTGTGCGGTAGGCCGAGCGGCCGAGCATGTGGGCGGTCATCGGCTGGGTGAGCAGCTGGAACGTCATGATCACGATGACGGTCGAGATCACGCCCCACGTCGGCGCGCGCAGCGCGATCGCGAGCAGCACGGTCGCGAGGCCCAGCACCTGCGGCTTCGTCGCGGCGTGCAGGCGGGTCAGCACATCGGGGAACCGCACGATGCCGACGCCCGCCGCCATCGACAGGAACGCGCTCACGAGGATGAGCAGTCCGACGACGATCTCGGTGGCGTTCACGAGGCATCCTGCTTCGCCATGAAGCGTGCGATCGAGATCGAGCCGACGACCGCGAACATCGCGAGCACGAGCAGCACGACGAGCGTGTCGGTGTGCCGGTTGATCGCCATCTCGGCGCCGAGCGCGCACATCGCGATCGCGAGCAGCACGTCGGTCGCGAGGGCTCGGTCGAGGATCGACGGCCCCTTGATGATGCGCACGACCGCGGCGATCGCGCCGATGCCGAACATGAGGCCGGCGAGGATCGAGACGAGAGTGAGGAAGGTCACGGGGTGCCTCCGTTCTGGTCGGATGGCCCGTGGTGCATGTCGGAGTGGCTCGCGGTGCGCTCGCCCGCGCGACGCGCCCGACGCTCGGCCCGCACCACCTCGGCCTGCTCGTGCGTGCCGATCGCGAGCACGATGCGCTCCTCGGTGCCGAGCACCTGGCGGTGGGTGCGGTCGATGTCGGCCTGCGTGCGCGTGCCGAGCGCGTGCAGGTAGAGCAGGCCGCGCTCGCGGTCGATGTCGACGACGACGGTGCCCGGCACGACCGAGATCGCCTCGGCCGTGAGGGTCGTCACGAGGTCGGAGCGAGTGTGCAGCTGCACGACGATGATCGAGTTCATCGGCTTCCACCACGGCCAGATCGAGAACGCCGCCACCTGGAGCGAGGCGAAGACCACGTCGACCATCATGCGCAGCCCGAGCAGCAACCCCCGCCACGGGTTGAATCGCCCGCTGAGCAGCACGGGCGGCAGGTACAGCGCGCGGGTCACCGCGATCGCGAGCAGCAGCCCGGTGACGATGCTGAGCGCGTCGATGTGGTCCCAGAGCAGCAGCCAGAGCACCAGTAGCGCGACCAGCAGCGGCAACTGCCGCCAGACCGAGCGCCAGCGCGAGATCGGTTCGTTCGTGTGGGTCATCGCACCCCCTCGGGGAAGACGATCGAGACGTACACCGACGGGTCGCTGAGCCCCTCGGCTGCACGTCCGGCGAGGTCGTACAGCGGGCCGGCGAAGACGGTGAGGCACACGGTGACCGCGACGAGCGAGGCGGTCGCGACGACCATCAGCACGGGCGTCGTGCGGGTCGCGGTGACGGTCGCGCCCTCTGGTGCCTCGAGCACCGAGCCGAGCAGCACCGACTCGTAGCCCTCGAGTTCCTCGCGACCGCGCCAGAATGCCATGTTCCAGAAGCGGGTGAGCGCGTAGAGGGTGATGAGCGAGGTCGCCGCGCCCGCAGCGATGACGACCCAGATGAGCCAGACGGGCCCGGGCGCCCCGCCGCCGGCGGGCCCCGAGGCATCCGCCGTCGTGCCCTGCGCACCCGCGATGAAGAGGCCGGCCTTGCCGAGGAACCCTGAGAACGGCGGAATGCCGCCGAGGTTCATCGCCGGGATGAAGAAGAGCACCGCGAGCAGCGGCGAAGCCTTGGCGAGGCCCGCGAGGCGGGTGATCGACGTCGCCCCGCCGAAGCGCTCGATGAGTCCGGTGGTGAGGAACAGCGCGGTCTGCACTGTGATGTGGTGCACGACGTAGTAGATCGTGGCGGTCAGGCCGATCACGCTCGACAGGCCGATGCCGAAGATCATGTACCCGATGTGACTCACGAGGGTGAACGAGAGCAGGCGCTTGATGTCGGCCTGCGTGAGCGCACCGAGGATGCCGATGAGCATGGTCAGCCCGCCGATCACGATGAGCAGCGTCGACAAGTCGCTCTCGGTGAACAGCACGGTCTCGGTGCGGATGATCGCGTACACCCCGACCTTCGTCAGCAAGCCCGCGAACACTGCCGTGACCGGTGCGGGCGCCGTCGGGTACGAGTCGGGCAGCCAGAACGACAGCGGGAACACCGCCGCCTTGATGCCGAACGCGACGAGCAGCAGCAGGTGCAGGATGAGCTGCACGTCCTGCGGCAGCTCGGCGAGCCGCACCGAGAGCTGGGCGATGTTGGCCGTGCCCGTCGCACCGTAGATGAGCGCGATCGCGCTGAGGAAGAAGAGCGACGACACGAGGCTCGTGATGATGTACGTGACGCCCGAGCGGATGCGCTCGCCCGTGCCGCCGAGGGTCAGCAGCACGTAGCTCGCGGCCAGCAGGATCTCGAAGCCGACGTAGAGATTGAACAGGTCGCCCGCGATGAAGGCGTTGAACACGCCCGCCGACAGGATCAGGTAGCTCGGGTGGAAGATCGAGACCGGCGTCTCGCGATGCCGGTCGGCGATGCCCTGACCGACCGAGTACACGAGCACGACGAGCAGCATGATGGCCGAGATCACGAGCATGATCGCCGACAGCCGGTCGACGACGAGCGTGATGCCCCACGGGGCATCCCAGGCGCCGAGGTAGACGACGGCGGGCCCGCTCGTGTCGACCGCCACCAGCAGCACCGCCGCGATGCCCGTGACGGCGGCGAGCACTGAGATGCCGACGGCCATCTGCGCACGTCGGTGGCGACCGAGGATGAGCGCGGTCGCTGCGCCGAGCATCGGCAGGAGCACCACGAGGGGGACGAGCACGGCGGTCACGGGCGGCTCCCCTCGTCGTCGCGGTCGCGCGCGGATGCCTCGCGCTCGAGTTCTTCTTCGTCGATGCCGGCGTCGACCTCGTCGAGCCGCTGTCCTGAGCCCGTCGAAGGGTCCTCGTCGCTGGCCTCGATGAGCGACTGGATCGCCTCGTCGTCGGCGGCGGAGGAGCGGATGAGGTCGGCGGTCTCCTCCGCGTCCTCGGCGAGCTCCGCCTCGTCGTCGACGAGGTCGCCCTTCGCCCCGAGCTTCGCGAGCCACCAGGAGCGGTAGATCAGCGCGAGCATGAACGCCGTGATGCCGAGGTTGATGACGATCGCGGTGAGCACGAACGCCTGGGGGAGCGGATCGGAGATCTCGCCCTCGTCGACGCCCGCGCCGAGGATCGGCGCGAGTCCGGGGGTGCCGCTCATCAGGTACATGAGGATGTTCACCGCGTTGCCGACGAGCAGGAACCCGATGAGCACGCGGGTGAGGCTGCGCTCGAGCATCACTGAGATGCCGGCGCCGAAGAGCACGGCCATGAGGATGACGAGGGTGAGCGATGCGGTCATGCCGGGGCTCCCTCGCGGTCGGCGGCGGTGGGGTCGGATGCCTCGGGGTCGCCCTCGGTCTCCTCCTGGTGGCGGTCGACCTCCGCGCCGAGCGAACGCAGGATGTCGAGCACGAGCCCGACGACGACGAGGTAGACGCCGATGTCGAACAGCGTCGAGGTGCCGATCGAGAGGAGCCCGAGCACGGGCACCTCGGCCTCGAACCAGGTCGACTCGAAGGCGGTGAGCCCGAACAGCAGCGACGATGCTGCGGTGCCCGCGGCGAGCAGGAGCCCCGTGCCGAGCAGGCGACCTGCGTCGACCGGCGCGGCCTCGCCGAGCTCGTACCGGCCGCCGGCGAGATAGCGGGCCACCAGGGCGAGCCCCGCGAGCAGGCCCCCTGCGAAGCCGCCGCCCGGCGCGTTGTGGCCGACGAACAGCAGGTACACCGACACGATGATCGCCGGGTGGAAGAGGAGCCGAACGAGCACCTCGATGAGAATCGAGCGGTTGCGGGGCGAGAGCGTGCGGCCCGCCAGCAGCCAGGTCTGGCGACTGCCGTGGGCCTCGGCCGCGGCATCCGTCTCGTCGTCGACCTCGGCGAGGCGGGGCTTGGCCGCGCGGATCGACGAGGCCGGCTCGAGCACGGGCTGCAGCCGGTTGCGGCGGTCGGGCTGCTCGTCGAGGCGTGGGGCGCCACCGGTGCGGCCCGAGACGAAGATGAGGCTCGCCACGCCCGTCGCGACGGCGACGAGCACCGAGATCTCGCCGAGCGTGTCCCACGCGCGGATGTCGACGAGCATGACGTTCACGATGTTCTTGCCGTGCGCCTCGAGGCTGAGTGCAGGGAGCCCCTCGGAGATCGTCGGCTCGATGCGCGCGCCGAGCGCGACCAGGCCGATGACGCCCATCACGAGGCCGGCGAGCACGCCGATCATGGTGCGCGTCGCGCGGCCGACCGCGGACGGGTGCACGGCGCTCTGCTTCGGCAGGCGTCGCAGCACGAGCACGAACACGACGATCGTGATGGTCTCGACAAGCGCCTGGGTGAGCGCGAGGTCGGGCGCCCCCGACATGCCGAAGAGCAGCACGAGCCCGTACCCCGTGGCGCCGACGAGCAGCACCGAGGTCACGCGGCGGCGCACGATCGCGGCGGCGACGGCGGCGATCGCCATGATGAACGCGATGAACGGCTGCGCGGGGTAGTCCCAGAGCCGCACGCCGTCGGGCCAGGAGTCGTTGAGGATCGCCGCGGTGCCGAGCCCGCCGATGAAGACCACCATGATGATCGCGAGGTAGCCGGCGAGCCCGCGCACCTGGAACGCGGTGGTCACCCGGGCGGCGAGGCGGTCGACGAACGACACGATGCCGAGGTAGCCGCGCGCCGAGTCGAGCGCGGGCGGCACGGCCGCCTGCATGCGGGCGACCCGTTGCCGGCCCCAGACGAGCAGTGCGGCCAGGGCGAACACGGCGGCCGACAGCGCGAGCGCGGGCTCGAGGCCGTGCCAGAGCGCGAGGTGGTACTCGTGGCCGCCCGGCAGCTCGTCGGCGTAGGCGGCGAGCAGGGGCTCGATGAGCGGCACGGCGAAGGCGAAGACGACGGATGCCCCGGCGAGGAGTGCGGGCGCGACGCCGATCGCGGCGCCTTCGCGGTGCAGCGGGGTGGGCGCGACATCCGCCTTGGTGAAGAACGCACCCCAGACGAACCGCACCGTGTACGCGACCGTGAGCACCGAGCCGAGGAACGCCGCCGCGAGGGCGACCCAGCCCCAGGTGTCGCCGGCGAGCGCCGACTCGAGTTCGGCGGTGAAGACGGCCTCCTTCGCGACGAAGCCCAGCAGCGGCGGCAGGCCCGCCATCGAGGCGGCCGCGACGAACGCGATCGTGGCGATGACCGGCATCCGGCGGCCCAGGCCCGAGAGCTTGCGCCAGTCGCGCGTGCCGGCGGCGTGGTCGACGATGCCGACGACGAGGAACAGGGTGGCCTTGAACAGGGCGTGCGCGAGCAGCAGCGCGACACCGGCGAGTGCGGCGTCGCGGGTGCCGAAGCCCGTGACCATCACGAGGAACCCCAGCTGGCTGACCGTGCCGTAGGCGAGTAGGAGCTTGAGGTCGTACTGGCGCAGTGCTCGCCAGCCGCCGACGAGCATGGTGAGCGCGCCGAGGCCGATGACGATGGGATGCCACACCTCGAGCTCGGCGTAGCCGGGGGCAAGGCGCGCGACGAGGTACACGCCGGCCTTCACCATCGCCGCGGCGTGCAGGTAGGCGCTGACCGGCGTCGGTGCGGCCATCGCGGCGGGCAACCAGAAGTGGAACGGCACCAACGCGCTCTTGGAGATCGCGCCGAGGAGCACCAGCGCGATGGCCCACTCGCCGGCCGCGCCGGTCACGGGGTTCGCGACGAGTTCGGCGAGACTCGTCGTGCCGCCCTCGACGGCGAGGATGACGAGACCGACCAGCATCGCGAGCCCGCCGAAGGTCGTCACGGTGAGCGCCTGAAGTGCCGCACCGCGGCTCTCCTTGCGACCGGTGTAGTGGCCGATGAGGAGGTACGAGAGCACGCTCGTCGCCTCCCAGAAGGTGAACATCACGAAGACGTCGTCGGCGGTGACGAGGCCGAACATCACGCCTGCGAAGGCGAGCAGGAGCGCGGCGAAACGGCCGAGCGCCGGCTCGTCGTCGGTGAAGTAGTTCATGCAGTAGAGCAGCACGAGGGCGCCGACGCCCGTGACGATCAGCGCGAGGAGGAGGGCGAGCGCGTCGAGCCGGAAGGTCAGCGCGATGCCGAGCGTCGGGATCCACTCGACGGTCTCGACGAGCGGGGTGCCGGCGAGGACGCCGGGGAGCCAGGTGAGCAGCAGCACGAACACCGCGGCCGGGAGCAGGGCGATGACGGCGAAGACGCGTCGACCGAGGACGCGCGTGAGCAGGGGGGTGACGATGGCGAGGGCGCCGAAGAGGGCGAGGCAGAAGATCATCCACCCTCCTCGCGCTCGCACCGAGACTCCAGTCTACGGGAGGCCCCAGGGTCTTTAGCCGATTTTATGATTCCTCGATAAAGTTCGGTAAAGGTTCTAAGATCTCGACCATGGACAGCATCAGCAACCCGTACACGCCGAACGCCGGCGCTGCACCGGAGATCGTCGTCGGCAGGGACGATCAGCTCGATGCGTTCCGGGTGCTGCTCAGCCGGCTCGAACGCGGACGGACCGAGCAGTCGATGATCATCACCGGGCTCCGAGGCGTCGGCAAGACCGTGCTGCTCGGGCAGTTCCTGGACATCGCGAACGCCGCCCGCTGGGAGGTCGTCGAGATCGAGGCGAGCAAGCACGACGACGTCCGGTTCCGCCAGGCGATGTTCTCACAGCTCAAGGCGGCGCTGCTGCGCCTCTCGCCGCGTGCGCGATGGAGCGAGCGGAGCCGCCGGGCCGCCGAGGTCCTGAGCGCCTTCGCCGTGTCGGTCGACCTGCAGGGCACGTTCAGCGTCTCGTGGGACGTGCCGCCGGCCGAAGGGCTCGGGGATCACGGCGATCTCGGCATGGACCTGACCGACGTGTTCGTCGCCCTCGGCGAAGCGGCCGCCGAGCAGGAGCGCGGCGTGGCCCTGCTCGTCGACGAGGTGCAGTTCCTGGGGCGCGCCCAGCTCGAGGCGCTCATCCAGGCGGTGCACAAGACCGTACAGCGCCGGCTCCCGATCACCTTCGTCGGGGCTGGGCTGCCGCAGATCGCCGAGCTCGCGGGCGACGCGAAGTCGTATGCCGAGCGCCTGTTCAAGTTCCCGAGGATCGGCTCGCTGAGCGATGAGGATGCGCGCAAGGCGCTCGTCGAGCCCGCGCTCGTGGAGGGCGTCGTCTTCGACGACGACGCCGTCGAGCTCGCGATCGAGATCACCCAGGGCTACCCGTACTTCCTGCAGGAGCTGGGGTACCAGGTGTGGGGCGTCGCCAGCAGCGGGCGAGTGCACCGCGAGGACGTCGAGATCGCGAAGGAGGCATACGAGTCGAAGCTCGACGGCTCGTTCTTCCGCGTGCGGCTCGACCGGGCGACCCCCCTGCAGACCGCCTACATGCGGGCGATGGCCGAACTCGGGCCCGAGCCCCAGAAGGCCGCCGACGTCGCGCGGGTGATGGGCCGCGAGTCGACCCAGGTCGGCCCGACGCGCGCCGAGCTCATCGACATGGGCCTGCTCTACACGCCCGAGCACGGGTATGCGGCGTTCACCGTTCCCGACTTCGACCGGTTCATGCGCCGCGCGGCGCCTGAACTGATCGTGCCCGAGGTGCAGCGCCGCAAGC
Source organism: Agromyces italicus DSM 16388 (assembly GCF_000421545.1). GTDB lineage: Bacteria > Actinomycetota > Actinomycetes > Actinomycetales > Microbacteriaceae > Agromyces > Agromyces italicus. The sequence continues at coordinate 216,905 of NZ_ATXF01000005.1, read as the reverse complement.
GCAAGGACGAATGACTCGCATCTCGTCTCTCGGCCTTGGCGACGAAGATTGCAGCGCGCTGTGAGCGCCGCGCAATCCCGGTGACGTCGGCGTCATCCACAAGGGGCCGAGCCTGCTCGACGTTGACGTCGTGGCATGGTCGGCCGGAACTCACCGTGATGTCGACACGAGGTTTCGAACGTCTGTGCGCCCTAACGCCGGATGATGCGTCGCTCGATCGCGGCGGCGACGGCGCCCGCGCGGGTGTCGACGCCGAGCTTCGCGTAGATGTGCGAGAGGTGCGACTTCACGGTCGCCTCCGAGACGAGCAGCTCCCGCGCCAGCTCCCGGTTGCCGAGGCCCTCGGCGAGCAGTTCGAGCACCTCGACCTCCCGCTCGGTGACCACGGGGCCGGGCGCGGCGGCGCGGCGTACGAGCGTCGCAGCGACCGAGGGGGCGAGCACCGTCTCGCCGCGGGCGACGGCGCGGATGCCGGCGAACAGCTCCGCGGGCGGGGCGTCCTTCAGGAGATAGCCGCCCGCGCCGGACTCCAGGGCGCGGAGGATGTCGGCCTCGGTGTCGTAGGTCGTCAGCACGAGGACGGCGGGCGGCTCGTCGAGCGCCCGCAGCCGCGAGGTGGCCTCGATGCCGCCGGGCCCGGCGCCGAGGTTGAGGTCCATGAGCACGACATCGGGTCGGTAGGCGCGCGCCTTCGAGACGGCCTCGTCGGCGTCGCCCGCTTCTGCGACGACCTCGAATCCCGCTCGGCCGCCGAGCAGGGCCGCGAGCCCCGCTCGGACCACCGGGTGGTCGTCGACGAGGACGACGCGCACGTCGGCCGCCTCGCTCGCCTCCGGCGCCCCGGATGCCCCGGTCACGATGCATCCCCTTCAGCGCCGCTCGTCAACGGGAACGAGACCGACACCGTCGTGCCGTCGCCCGGGGAGCTCTCGATCTCGGCTCGGCCGCCGAGTTCCTGGGCACGTTCGCGAAGGCCGCGCAGACCGTGGCCGCGCTCGCCGGTGCCGTGCCCGTCGGCCGCGCGCTCGCCGGTGCCGCGCTCGGACGAGCCTCGTCGGCCTGCCCCAGCGGCATCGAAGCCGACGCCGTCGTCGCGCACGTCGAGGCGCACCTCGTCGGGCTGGAACGTCAGGCTCACCACGATGCGACGCGCCTGCGCGTGCTCGAGCGCGTTGGCGAGCGCGCCCCTCGCGCTGCGCAGCAACGCACCGGCGACGACCGCGGGCACCGCCCGGGCGTCGCCGTGGCGGTGGAACTCGAGTGCGGCGCCCGCGCCCGTGGCGGTGGCATCCGCGACCAGCCGCTCGAGCGCCTCGGGCAGCGACTCCGCGCTGCCGCTCTCGAGCGAGGCGGGTGCGAGGTCGCGCACGACCCGGCGCACCTCGTCGAGGCCATCGCGGGCGGTCGCGGCGGCCGTGCGCACGTGCGAGCGCGCGGCCTCGGGGCGTGCCGACCAGTCCTGCTCGGCGGCCTGGAGCAGGAGGTTGATGCTCGAGAGCTGCTGGCCGACCGAGTCGTGGATCTCGCGCGAGAGCCGTTCGCGCTCCGCGAGTGCTCCGGAGCGGTGCTGCGCGTGCAGCAGCTCCTCCTGCGCGTCGGTGAGCTCGTCGAGGAGGAGCTGTCGGGCCGCAGACTCGCGCTGGAGCGCCCGGTAGACGAGCACGGTGACGACCGCGATGCCGATCGGGCCGGCGATGACGGTCGGGTCGAGGCCGTCGGCGATGCGGAGCTCGGCGGCCGTGACGAGACCGGTCATGAGCACGACGACGATCACCGCGCCGCGGAACGGCAGCACCTGGAGCACGGCGAAGCCGAGCGGCACGGCGCACCACGCGAACGAGGGCGCCGCGAGGGTGAGCAGCGCCCACAGCACCGTGACCGTCACCACCCACGCGGTCGGCCACCATGAGCGGGTCGGCAGCAGGGGCCGCACCGAGTACGCGACCGCCAGCAGGGCGGCGCCGGCGAGTACGAGCACGCCGTCGGCGCCGAGTCCGTGACGCTCGAGGTACCGCACGGCCGAGGTCGCGAGCAGGGCGAGGAACACGATCTGCAGCCAGCGGTCGAGGCTGGCGACTGGCGCGAGGATGCCACGGATGCCGGTGCGGTCGGAGACGGACATGATCGCCAAGCCTAGGCACGGGCGCTCCACGCGGGCATCATCCGATCGGCTATGCACGTGTAGCCGATCGCCCGACGCCGGTGCCCGGGCCCGCATCGAGGCTGGAAGCACACGTCGAGACCGGCGTGACAGAGACGAGGGAAACCATGAAGCGCACCATCGCCATCGCACTCGCCACGGCGAGCCTCACCGCAGGCATCGCCGGCGCGGGCCTCACGGCCGCACCCGAGGCGGCCCGCGCGCAACCGCAGGACCACGGCCGCCCGGACCGCTACACGGTGCCCGGCGACGCCGCCGGCTCGCGGTTCGAGGGCATCGGCGTCGACGAGCGACGCGGGCTGTTCTACGTCAGCGAGGTCACGGGCGGCGAGATCCACCGTGGTGACGCGAGCGAGCCGCAGGCCATGGAGTGGCTCGCGGGCGACGGCACCGACGGGCGCTACACCGCCCGCGGCGTCACCGTCGATCGCGCCGGCAACGTCTACGTCGCCGGCGGCCCGAACGGCCTCGGCAACCCCGACCGCCCCGAGCTGTGGGTCTACGACGAGGACGGCGAGCTGCTCGCCGCGCTCCGGGTGCCCGGCACCTCCGACGCGTTCCTCAACGACGTCGCGATCGGCGCAGACGGGGCCGCCTACTTCACGAACTCGAACGACCCGCAGATCTTCCGGGTCGCCGAGGACGGCGGTACCTGGCGGGCCGAGCTCTGGGCCGATGCCACCGGCACCGTCGAGCGGGCGGCCGGGTTCAACCTCGGCGGCATCGTGCTCTCGTCCGACCGCAGCGCGTTCGTCGTGGCGCAGGGCAACACCGGGCGGCTCTGGCGCTTCGCCACCGCCGACGGCGCGGTCTCCGAGATCGACACGCACGGGGCCGACCTCGTGAACGCCGACGGACTCGTGCGCCAGGGCAATCGCCTCACCGTCATCCGCAACTTCTCGAAGACGGTGGCGACCATGCGCGTCTCGGCCGACGGCGACGCGGTGCACCGCATCGAACAGCGGGCGAGCGACCCCGACCGCGTGTACACGACCGCCAAGATGCTGAACGGGCGCCTGCTCGCCGTCGACAGCAAGTTCGACGAGCAGCCCGCGGCCTCCGGCCCGTACGACGTCGTCGGATCGCCGTGGGGCTGACCCGCAGCGCTCGCCGCAGCGTCGTCGCGATCGTCGCGGCGGCGCTGCTGCTCACGGGCTGCGCGGCAGGCAGCGCGCCGGGCGCGTCCCCCGTCCCCGATGCCTCGCGGTCCGCGTCCGCCGCGCCGTCCGCCCCGCCGCGAGAGGATGTCACCATGACCGAGGCCCCCGCCCCTGTGCTCACCGACCCCGAAGGCACCCTGCTCAGCGCTGCGGCCGCCGGCGACGCCGCGACCGTCTCCCTCGCCATCCGGGCCGGTGCCGAGCTCGAGGCGCGCGACGGTCGCGGGCGCACCGCACTGCTGCTGGCCTCCGCGGCCGATCATGTCGAGGCCGCGAGCGTGCTCGTCGCGGCGGGCGCCGACCCCGACGCGCTCGACGACCGGCGCGACACCCCGTGGCTCGTCACCGGGGTCACCGGAAGCGTCGCGATGGCCGAGGTGCTCCTCGCCGCCGAACCCGACCTCACGATCGTGAACCGCTACGGCGGCATCTCGATCATCCCCGCGGGCGAGCGCGGCCACGTGGAGTACCTCGAGCGGGTGCTGCAGACCGACATCGACGTCGACCACGTCAACGACCTCGGCTGGACGGCGCTGCTCGAGGCCGTCATCCTCGGCGACGGGGGCCCGCGCCATCAGGAGACGGTGCGGGTGCTGCTCGAGGGCGGCGCCGACCGGTCGATCGCCGACCGCAACGGCGTCACCGCCCTCGAGCACGCCCGCGCGAGCGGCGACGACGCGATCGTCGCCCTGCTCGTCTGAGACGCGAACGGCGGCGGATGCCTCGCCGGGACTCGCGAGGCATCCGCCGCCGTGGCGGCGTGAGGGCGCTACGCCGCCGCACCGCCGAGGTAGGCGTTGCGCACCTCGGGCAGTTCGACGAGCTCGGCCGGCGTGCCCTCGAGCACCACGCGTCCGCGCTGCATGACGACCGCCCGGTCGGCGATGCCGAACGAGGCGCGCACGTTCTGCTCGACGAGCAGCACCGCGAGGCCGCGCGAACGCAGCTCGGTGAGCACCTTCATGATCTCGGCGACGACCTTCGGGGCGAGCCCGATGGAGGGCTCGTCGAGCATGATCGCCTTCGGCGCGGCCATCATGCCGCGGCCGATGGCGACCATCTGCTGCTCGCCGCCCGAGAGCGTGCCCGCCGCCTGCCCGAGCCGGGGCTTCAGCCGCGGGAACAGTTCGAGCACGGCATCGAGGTCGCCCCTGCCGCCCTTGCTCCACGCGCCGAGCATCAGGTTGTCGCGCACCGAAAGAGTCGGGAAGCAGAGGCGGTTCTCGGGCACGTGGGTGAGCCCGAGCGACGCCATCTTCTCGGTCGGGCGGCCCGTGATCTCGGTGCCGTCGAGCGCGACCGTGCCCCCGGTCGGACGGATGAGGCCGTTGACCGCGCGCAGCAGCGTCGTCTTGCCCGCACCGTTCGAGCCGACGACGGTCACGATCTCGCCTGCGGCGACCTCGAGGCTCACCTCGTGCAGGATGGCGAGCTTGCCGTAGCCCGCGTCGAGCGACTTCACCGAGAGCGTCATGCGTGCTCCTCCAGTTCCTTGAGCTCGGCCTCGGCCTCCTCGGCGTCGGTGCCGAGGTAGGCGACGATGACCGCGGGGTCGTTGCGCACCGATTCGGGGTCGCCGTGCGCGATGAGCACGCCGTCGTCGAGCACCGCGACCGTGTCGGCGAGCGCCATCACCTGCGCCACGTCGTGCTCGACGAGCACGATCGTGAGGCCGGCGTCGCGGAGGCGCCGGAGCAGCGTCGCGAGCATCTCGCGCTCGCGGCCCGAGAGCCCCGCCATCGGTTCGTCGAGCAGCAGCAGCGCGGGCTCGGAGGCGAGCGCGCGGCACACCTCCATCATGCGCTGGCGGCCGAACGGCAGGTCGCCCGCGGCGAGGCCCGAGACGTCCCCGAGCTGCATCGTCTCGAGGATCTCGCGGGCGATCTCCTCGTGGCGGTACTGCTCCCGGCCCTGCAGCCCGAGCATGCCGCGGAGGATGCCCGCGCGACCCTTGCGGTAGCGACCCATGTAGACGTTGCCGACGACGTCGGTCGACGAGAACACCTGGAGGTTCTGGAACGTGCGGGTGAGCCCCGCCTCGGCGCCCACGTGGGGCTTGCGCCCCTGGATCTCGGAGCCGAGGAAGGACACCGTGCCCGAGGTCGGCGCGATGGCGCCGGTGATCATGTTGAAGCACGTCGTCTTGCCCGCGCCGTTCGGCCCGATCAGGCCCATGATCTGCCCGGCCGGCACGGTGAGGGTCACTTCGTCGACGGCGACGACGCCGCCGTAGCGCTTCGTGAGTCCGCGCACCTCGAGGATCGGGGCGCCCGCGGGTACCGGCACCGAGACGGTCGGCACCGGCGCGGATGCCTCGTGCCCGCCGTCGCCCACGGCGTCGCCGTCGGCCGTTCCGTCGACCGGAGCGCTCGCGGCGCCTTCGCCCGGCAGCCCGCCGAACGCGCGCGTCGGCGCTTCGGCCGTGCCGTCGTCGGCCCCGCCGCCGGGGAGCGCGGCCGCACCGGCCGGCGCCGCGGCATCCGCCCGCCTCGCGCCGATGCGCGAGGTGATCGCCGCCCAGGCCGTCTTGACGACCTGGTAGAGGCCGCCCGGCAGCAGGATGATCACGAGGATCAGCACGAGGCCGTAGCCGATGAGCTGCACCTCGCCCGTCGCACCGGGGATGATCGCGGGGATCAGGTCACGCAGGCCCTCGGAGAGGAGCTCGACGATGAAGGCGCCCGCGATGGCGCCCCACACCGAGCCGAGCCCGCCGATGACGACCATGAGCAGCAGCTCGACCGAGACGTGGAACTCCGCGACCTGCGGCGAGACGATCTGCACCTGGTACGCGTAGAACACGCCGCCGAGGCCCGCGAAGCCCGCCGACAGGGTGAACACCTTGACGCGCAGCGCGTAGGTGTTCACACCGAGCGACTCGGCCGCGAGCTCGGAGTCGTTGACCGCCGAGAGCGCCCGGCCCGCACGCGAGCGGGTGAGGTTCAGCGCGAGCACGAGGCCGAGCAGCACGAACGGCGCGACGAACCAGAAGAACAGCCCGTTGTTGTCGATCGGGATGCCGAAGACTTCGGGTCGGCCGTAGCCGTAGATGCCCGTCGTGCGTCCGGTGAACTCCCACTCGCGCACCGCGATCATGACGATGAAGCCGAGGCCGAGCGTCGCGAGCGCGAGATAGTGCCCGCGCAGGCGCAGCATCGGCAGGCCGACGAGGAGCGCCGCGAGCATCGCCGCGACGACCCCGCCGACGGCGGCGACGAGCCCCGGCATCTCGAACTTCTGCAGCAGGATCGCGTGCGTGTAGGCGCCGATCGCGAAGAACGCCGCCTGCCCCAGCGACACCTGGCCTGCGAGGCCCATGAGCAGCGACAGGCCGATCGCGGGAAGCGCGAAGATCATCGAGAAGACGGCGATGTTCATCATCGACGAGCTCGCCGTGAACGGCACGATCAGGATGACGACCGCGAGGAGGGCCACCCCGATGATCGTGCCGCGGTTGTTGGGCCAGAAGCCGGTCTTCGACCGGAGGGCGGCCTTGTTCAGGTACGACATCTCAGACCCTTACCGCGTTCGGGCGCAGCACGAGGCCGGCCGGCCGGATGATCAGCACGATGATGAGGATGAAGAACGCGACCGCATCCTTCCAGCCCGATGCCACGTAGCCGGCCACGTACGACTCGATGATGCCGAGCAGCAGTGCCCCGACGATCGCGGCCCGGAACGAGACGAGCCCGCCGAGCACCGCCGCGACGAAGCCCTTGAGCCCGAGCAGCAGACCGCCCGACCAGATCGAGAGGTAGATCGGCGAGGAGACCACGCCCGCCGCGGCGCCGACGAAGCCGGCGATCGCGAAGGCGATGACCGAGGCCACGGCCGGCGAGATGCCGACGATGCGGGCGGCGACCGGCTGCTCGGCGCTCGCGCGGAGCGCCTTGCCCCAGCGGGTCTTCTCGTAGAAGAGCAGCACGCCGCCGCCCACCACGACCAGGGCGCCGAGCATCCAGAGCTCCTGCGAGCGGATGCTGACGCCGCCGAGGTTCAGGTCGCTGCCGGGGAACGCGGGGAGGCGCTTGCCCTCGGCGCCCCAGATGAGCAGCATGATCGCCTGGAGCAGCGTCGAGACGCCGAGCGTGAGGATGATCGAGACGAGCGTCGTGAGGTTCTTCACGCGCGAGATCACGAGGCGTTCGATGAGCACCGAGGCGAGGGTGACCGAGACGAGCGCGATGAGGATCGCGACGGGCAGCGGCAGGCCGGCCGTGACGAGCGAGATGCTCCCCAGGCCGGCCAGCGTCGCGTAGTCGCCCTGGGCGATGTTCACGACGTGCCGCACCGTGTAGGTGGCGATGAGGCCGACGGCGAGCAGGGCGTACACCGAGCCCTGCGAGAGCCCTGCCACCGTCAGCTGGAGGAAGTCGGTCAACGGATCACTCTTCGTAGAGCGTCCAGCGGCCGCCCTCGGCGAGCGCCATGATGAGGGCGTCGGCCGTGAGGCCCGAGTGGTTCTCGGGGGTCATCGTGAAGATGCCCGAGATGCCGACGACGTCGGTCGTCGCCTCGATCGCGTCGCGGAGCGCCTCGGGGTCGGTGCCGGCCTCTTCGATGGCCTTCGTGCCGACGAGCCACGCGTCGTAGGCGTGCCCCGCGAAGCTCGAGGGCGCCGAGTCGAACGACTCGGTGTAGTCGGCGATGAACTGGTCGATGACGGCCTTCTGGGGGTCGTCGTCGCTCAGCTGGTCGGCGACCAGCAGGCGGCCCATCGGGGCGATGACGCCGTCGGCGGCGGGGCCGGCGGCCTCGAAGAAGGCGTCGTTGGCGACGCCGTGCGACTGGTAGACCGGCTTGTCGACGCCGAGCTGCACGTAGGCGGCCTGCGCGAGGCCGGCCGACGGGGTGATGCCCCAGATGATGACGGCGTCGGCGTCGGCCGCGCGGATGTTCGTCATCTGCGCGGTGAAGTCGGTCGCGCTCGGCTCGAACGACTCGGTCGCGGTGAGCGTGATGCCGCGCTCGGAACCGAGCTCGGTGATGATGTCGGCGATGCCCTCGCCGAAGCCGGTGGCGTCGCGTACGAGGGCGAGCTTCGTGTAGCCCTTCGCCTCGGCGTCGTCGAGGATGCGCTCGAGCACGACGAGGTCGTTCTGCGCGGTCTTGAAGACCCACTCGGAGCCGTCGACGATCGCGGCGTTCGCGGCGACCGAGATGGTCGGCACTTGTGCGGCCTCGACGAGGGGGCGCATCGCGAGCGAGGGGCCCGTACGCGAGGAGCCGATGATGAGGTCGACGTCGTCGTTCTCGATCAGCTGGGTGGTCGCCTTCGCGGCGCCGTCCTCGGTGGACTGGTTGTCCTTGATGATCAGCTCGACCTCGCGGCCGTCGATGCCGCCGGCCTCGTTGAGCTGTTCGGCGAGCATGTTGAGGGTGTTCTGCTCGGGCACGCCGAGGTTCGCGCCGACGCCGGTGATGTCGAGCACGGCACCGATCTTGATGGGGCCCTCCTCCGAGGCGCCGTCGCCGCCGGAGTCGCCGCCGAAGTTGGAGGCGCCGCAACCGGTGAGGGCGAGTGCGATGGATGCCGCGACGGCGGCGGGGATGAGCAGGCGGCGCTGCGCACGGTGCATGGGTGAACTCTCCTTTGAGCCCGCAGGGGGTTCTCGTCGTTGAGGTGGGGGACGGATTCATGACCGACCATTCGGTCACTAAATCGACGCTGTCGACGATACGGTGCGCGACGAGGCATCCGCAAGCCGCCGTTATGCAACAGAGACGCGGATGCTGCGTGCAGAACGCTCGCTCGCGCTGCGTCCGTCCGGGGTGCAGCGAGCATTTCCGCAGGTGCAGGCGGCAGGATGGGAGCATGCCGATCCTCATCGACGCCGCCGAGCTCGCAGAACGCCTCGCCACGGGCCAGCGCACGGTCGTGCTCGACGTGCGCTGGTCGCTCGCCGCGCCCGACGGCACCGAGGCGCACCTCGCCGGGCACATCCCGGGTGCCGTGTACGTCGACCTCGACCGCGAGCTCGCCGATCACGACGTCGTGGGCGAGGGCCGGCACCCGCTGCCGAGCGAGCAGGCACTCACCGAGGCGATGCGCCGCTGGGGCCTTCGCGACGGCGACACCGTCGTCGTGACCGACGACCTCGGCAACCAGTCGGCCGCGCGGGCCTGGTGGCTGTTGCGCCACGCCGGCGTCGCCGACGTGCGGATGCTCGACGGCGCGCTCGCCGTATGGCGGGCGGCGGGGCATCCGCTCGAAACGGGCCGGGTCGCGCCCGAACCCGGTGACGCGACCGCGCGCTTCGGCGGTATGCCGGTCATCGACGCCGATGCGGCCGCCGCGCTTCCGGCCGGGGGAGTGCTGCTCGACGCGCGGGCCGGCGAGCGCTACCGCGGCGAGGTCGAGCCGATCGACCCCCGTGCCGGCCATATCCCAGGCGCGCGCTCCGCGCCGAGCGCCGGCAGCCTCGACGCGAGCGGACGATTCCTGCCCGCCGACGAGCTGCGGGAGCGCTTCGCCGTGCTCGGCGCCCGGCCGGGCGTCACCGTCGGCGCGTACTGCGGATCGGGCGTCACCGCCGCGCACGCCGTCGCGGCGCTCGCACTGGCAGGGGTCGACGCCGCGCTCTACCCCGGCTCCTGGAGCCAATGGTCGAACGACGAGACCCGCGCGGTCGCCACGGGCGCCGCGCCGGCCGAGTAGGCGATCACTCGCGCGGCACGGGCACGCCCGCGGCCCGGAGCCTGGCCTCCGTGAGGGCGGTCAGCCTGGACGAGATCGGCGCCTGGCCCTCGCCGTGGGTGTTGATCAGCGCGTACTTGGTCGATGCCTGGATCCAGGAGCGCAGGACGTCGGGATCGCCCATCAGGGACGGGTTTGCGAGGTAGTGGTCGGCCGTGGCGATCGCGAGCTCCTCGATGCGCGGGTCGTGCTCGTCCCACCCCTCGGCCTCCCAGCCGCGCTTGGTCAGCTCGACGTACCCGGCGTCGCCCAGCCGGAGCTCGAGCTGGGTCAGGAACCCGTCGAAGCCGCCCGGCAACAGCGCGAGGGCCAGCACGAGCGCCTCGCGCTGGCCGGCGACGTACTCGGAGTCGAACCCGAGATCGCGCATCGTGTCGAGCACCGCGCACGCGCGGTCGGGCAGCAGGGCCCGGTCGCCGTCGGCGAGCCGGTGCAGCGTGTCGCGGCGGCCGACCAGGTCGGCGATCCGATCGTTCAGCCGTCGCTCGACGTCGACGATGGCGGCCGTGAACCGCTCGGCGTCGGCGTCGAGCAGCTCCCCGATCTCGGCGAGCGGCACCCCCGCGGTCGCCATCGTCCGAACCTGCACCAGCCGCAGCAGCGCGTCCGACCCGTATCGGCGATACCCGGAGCTGTCGCGCCGGGGTTCATCGACCAGTCCGAGCCGGTGGTAGTGCCGCACGGTCCTCACCGTGACGCCCGCGTATGCCGCCGCCTGCCCGATCGTGAGTCCGCCCATCATTCCGTCAACGTACCGGGCGATCGAGGGCTGCGACCTCGCGCACGACCGCCGCCACCGCGGGCGAGTCCTTTCGAAGGATGCTCCCGTGGTTGCTCGCGACCTTCGCGCCCACCTTCAGGTTCGGGTTGCGAACCAGTATCGGGTCGAGGGCCTTGCGCATCTGCTCCTGCAGGTCGTCGCGGCTGCCGACCGCCTCGCCGGAGGCGACGACGTAGCGGACGGGCACGGTCAGGCTGTCGAGGGTCGGTTCGAGGGCGGCGTGCAGCAGGTGGGACTCGATGGCGAGATCCGCATGCGTCTCGGCGGAGAACCGCGCCGCGAGGCCCATGGGGCGAATCAGTGGCATCATCGGCTTCATCCGAGCGAAGACCTTCCTGATCTCGTCGTGGCCGGCCTCGTCGGTCCAGCCGACCGGGTACGGGCCGTCGACCCCCACCACGCCCAGCGTGCGGCCCGGGTTCCTGCTGGCCCAGTGCACGCCGAGCAGGGCTCCGTACGACCATCCCACCAGCAGCGCCCGGTCGACGCCCCTCGCCTCGAGAACGGCGTCGATGTCGCGGATGCAGGCCTCGAACGAGTAGTCGGCCGCGAGCTTCGACGTGCCGCGAGCGCGCTCGTCGAAGCTGAGGTGACGATAACCCGGCCCGAGGTCGGCGATGACGCGTCGCCAGTGCCGCTTCGAGGCGTACGCGCCGTTCAGGTAGAGCACGGGGATGCCGGGGCCACCGGTGTCGGTGACCGCCAGGGCGGTGTCGTCGACCGGCACCATGCCGGTCCAGGTCGTGTCGGATTCGGTTGCTGTCGTTGCCTTCGTCGTGATCATGTCGTCAGCCTGCACCGTGACCTTAGGTCAAGGTCAAGCCGCGACTTCAACGGGTTCGACCTCGACCCTTCGTCGCTGCCGGACGCTGCCCGATCGCGATGAGCGTCGTCACGTCGATGGACGCGATACCGCGCTCCTCGATCGCCGCGAGGAAGCGCCGCCGCACCTTCTCGACCGCCGGCGCGCCGAGGCCGCCGAGCATGAAGCGCAGCGCGGTGCCGTCGACGAGCGTCCACGAGAGCTCCGGCGTCAGCTCGAGATGCCGCTGCACCGTGTGCGCCCGCACCCCGGCGAGGCCGAGCCTCGTGAGCCACTGCGCGAGGCTGCCGGCCGTGTCGATCGATGCGCGGCCCGCGGCCGGCGGTGCGGCGGCATCGAGCGAGGCGCCGCCGTCGGGGAGCGCCTCGGCGAGCAGCTCGGGCAGTGGATCGAACGCGCCGCGCGCCCACACCGTGATCGCGGCCCGCCCGCCCGGCCGTGCGCGTTCGATCAGGTGACGGGCGCCGTCGTCGAGGTCGTCGAAGTCGAGCACCCCGAGCACGCACTGCACGAGGTCGTAGCCCGTCGGCTCCCACTCGGTGACGTCGGCGACGTGGAGCCGCAGCTGCGGCAGGCGTTCGCCGGCACGCTCACGGGCGATCTCGACGAGCTCGGCGGACAGGTCGACCGCGTCGACGACGCCGCCCGGCCCCACGAGCTCGGCCGTCGGCAGCGCCGAGGCGCCGTCGCCCGCGCACGCGTCGAGCACCGACTCGTCGAAACGCGGTCTCGACCTGGCCACCGTCGCCATCGAGATCGGATTCCAGACCGCCTCGTCGAGTGCGGCGTGGGAACCGGTGACAGCCGTGAACCCCCCGACGAAATCAGGCTCGCTCGTCGTCTCCCCCATGCGCCCATTCTGGCCCTGATCGGCCCGATTCGTGGGATTCAGGCAATCGAAAGGCGAACGGTGCAGACTGGATGCACTTGCATCACGTCCTCCGATCGAATCGAGTCACTCCATGAATCGTGCCCTGCGCCGTGGCGCGCCCTTCGCGCTCGCCACCGCGGCCGCCCTGCTCCTCGCCGGTTGCGCGAGCGGCGGCAGCACCGAGGCATCCGAGACCCCCGACGCCACCGCCGCCGCCTGCATGGAGGTCGAAGCCGGGGCCCTCAGCGACGGGGTGACGGTCGAGGGCGAGTTCTCGGAATCGCCCACCGCGACCTTCACGACTCCGCTCGAGGCAGAGGAGCTCCAACGCACGGTCGCCATCGAGGGCGACGGCGACGCGACCGAAGCCGGCCAGAAGATCAACGCCGTCGTGACGCTGTTCTCGGGCGCCTCGGGCGAGCAGCTCCTCTCGCAGCCCGCCCAGCTCACGGTGGGCGACGAGAGCGTGTTCGACGCGTTCCGCGCGGGTGTCGACTGCGTTCCGCTGGGCTCGCGCACCGTGACGGTCGCGCCCGCCTCGGCGCTCTACGACGGCCAGGGCAACGAGCAGATCGGCCTCGCGGCCGACGAGGACGTCGTCATCGTCGTCGACGTCGTCGAGGTGCAGGAGCCGCTGAAGCCCGGCGAGTGGACCGAGAACGTGCCGGAGGTGGAGTTCGGCGCCGAGGGCGAGGCCCCCACCGTCACCCTGCCGAAGGTCGACGCGCCGACCGAACTTCAGATGAAGGTGCTCGAAGAGGGCGACGGCGACACCGTCGGCGAGGGCGACAGCGTCACGGTGCACTACCAGGGCATCAGCTGGGACTCGGGTGAGGTCTTCGACCAGAGCTACACCCGCGGAGAGGCCTCGACGTTCACGACCGACGGCGTCATCCAGGGCTTCGGCGCTGCGCTCGTCGGCCAGAAGGTCGGAACGAAGCTCATCGTCGTGATCCCGCCCGAGTACGCCTACGGCACCGACCCCGCCGCGCACGACCTCGGCGGGCAGACGCTCGTGTTCCTCGTCGAGATCCAGGACACCGCGCCCGCGGCGTAGTCGACCGAGGGTGAGAAGGGTCGGATGCCGCATCCGACCCTTCTTCGTTTCGCGCCGCGGCACGGGGGGCGCGGGGCCCCGCCGGGGCGCGTTGCGCGTCAGCGGCCCCAGGTGAGCCACGCGATGACGGCGCTCACCGAGACGAAGCCGGCGACGAAGAGGGTGTCGCGCCGCCGCCACGGGCTCTGGACCCGCTCCGTGCGGGTGGCGTGGGCGCCGAAGGCGCGGGCATCCATCGCGAGGGCCACGCGCTCGGCGTGCCGGATCGCCGAGGCGAGCAGCGGCACCGCCGTGCCGAGCGCGCGGCGGGTCGCCGCGATCGGGCCGCGGCCGCGTACGGTGCCGCGCACCCGGTGCGCCGCCCGGATGATCTCGAGCTCGTGCCCGAAGCGCGGCACGAAGCGCAGCGCCGCGAGCGCCGTGTAGCCGATGCGGTACGGCACCCGGAGGTTCTGCACCATCGCGCGCACGAACTCGGGACCTGCCGAGGTCATGCCGGCCATGAGCGACAGCATCAGGATGGCGAGGATGCGCAGACCCGTCGTGAACCCGACGAGGTAGGCGGCGAGCGTGAAGCTCCACCCGCCGATCGAGAAGAGCACGGTGGCGGTCGCCGGGCCCGAGAGCCCGGCCGGGTCGACCCACACCCCGAAGCTGACGCCCAGCACCGCCGCCGCGAGCGGGGTGCCGACGAGCAGCGCCGCGACGACCCGGCCCGGGAGCCGGGCGCCGAGGAGCAGCACGAGGAGCGGGAGCACGATGAACGCGAGCGGCAGCAGCATGTCGCGGCTGAACACGACGACGAGCATCGCGGGCAGCGGAGCGGCGAGCTTGGCGAGGGGGTTCAGGGTCGCGAGCGGGCCGCGCCGGGGCCCGTTGGTGCCGGTCGCGGGGGCCGTGCCGGTCGTGAGGCGTGCGCCGGTCGCGGGGTGCGCGCCTGCGGTGCCGCTCATCGCGCCCCTCCCGCGGCGACCGGCAGTTGCGACATCCGGGTCACGGTGTGCCACTCGGGGTGGTGCTCGAGGCCGCGCGTCGCGCGCGCGAGCGGCGGGTGCCGGAGCCCCGCCTGCTCGATCAACGGACCCGCGAGCAGCTCGGCGGTCGGGCCGACGCCGAGGAGGCGTCCGCCCCGCATGACCGCGAGCCGGGTGGCGTAGTCGGCGACGAGCTGCAGGTCGTGGGTCACCACGAGCACGGTGGTGCCCTCATCGTTGAGCGAACGGAGCATGTCGAGCAGTTCGGCCGCGCGGGCGCGATCCTGACCGAAGGTCGGCTCGTCGAGCGCGAGCACCGGAGCGCCGGCCACGAGCGCGGTGCCAACCGAGAGCCGGCGTTTCTGCCCGCCCGAGAGCAGGAAGGGGTGCTGCTCGGCGAGCTCGTCGAGGCCGAACCGGCGGAGCATGCGGTCGGCGGACGCGGTGACCTCGGCGTCGTCGAGCCCCTGCAGCCTGAGCCCCTGCTCGAGCTCGTCGCGCACCGATCCCGCGATGAACTGGTGCTCGGGGTTCTGGAAGACGAAGCCGATCCGACGCGCACGCTCGCGCACATCGGCGCGGGCCGGGTCGACGCCGAGCACGTCGACCGTGCCGCGCGGGGCTTGGACGACGCCGGCGAGCGCTTGCAGCAGCGAGGTCTTGCCCGCGCCGTTGGTGCCGACGATCGCGAGGAACTCGCCCGCCGCGACTTCGAGGTCGACGTCGTGCACCACCACCGGTCCGCGCCGCCCGCCGCGCCTGACCGAGAGCCCGTGCGCCACGATCACGGTGCCGCTCCGCTCCTGAATCGCGGACGGCGGCGCGAGGGAGGGAGCCGGTGTGAGCGACGGGGCCGGCGTGAGCGCCGTCGAACGCACGGGGGAGGAGGCGCTGAGCGGCGCAGGGAGGCTCGGCAGGGCGTCGAGCGCCGCCGCGAGGTCGGCCGGGGTGAGCGGCAGCGGCCCGATCGGCACGCCGGCGTCGCGCAGGCGCATCGCCGCGAGCGTCGAGACCGGCAGCCAGACGCCGAGTGCCGCCAGTTCGTCGGCGCGCGCTTGCAGCGTCTGCCGCGCGGGGCCGTCGATCACGAGCCGGCCCGCGGCGTCGAGCACGATCACCCGGTCGACGAGGTCGACGGCCGCATCGAGGTTGTGCTCGACGAGCACGATCGCGTGATCGTCGTCGTCGGCGAGCTCGCGGAGCACGGCGTACACCTCGTCGATGCCCGCCGGATCGAGGTTCGCGGTCGGCTCGTCGAGCACGAGCACGGGGGCCGCCATCGCGAGCGCGCACGCGATCGCGAGCCGCTGCCTGCCGCCGCCCGAGAGGGTGTCGGGGTTCTCGGCACGGCGATCCCAGAGGCCGACGAGCTTCAGCGCTCGCTCGGCGCGCGCGAGCACCTCGGATGCCTCGACGAGCTGGTTCTCGGGCGCGAAGCACACCTCGTCGAGCACCGTTCCCGTGACGATCTGCGCGTCGGGATCCTGGAAGACCATCGCCACGTGTTCGCTCAATACGCCGACGGGGTGCTCGCGGCTGTCGAGACCCGCCACCCGCACCGTGCCCTCGAGCTCGGCCGGCACGGCGTGCGGCACGAGGCCGTCGAGCGCGAGCGCCAGCGTCGACTTGCCGCACCCGCTCGGCCCGAGGATGAGCACGACTTCGCCCGGCGCCACCTCGAACGACACCCCGGCCGGGGTCGGCCGAGCCGCACCCTCGTGGCGGATGCTCACGCGGTCGAGTTCGATGATGGGCGGAGTGCTCATGCTGGGGCCTGGGTCGGGGCGGTCGGACGGCGGCTCGCAGCGCGGCATCCGTGGGGCTTAGGACAGCCTAACCTCGCGAGCGGCCGTTCATCGCCCCGTCGCCCGCCGGCCTGCGGGAATACCCCGGTCAGTCGCGATGTTGTCTCTATGTTCGGGTGTGGAGTCACCACGCCGAAGGGAGGACGCCGTGGGCATCAGCTATGTCGAGTTCGAGGACGAAGCCGGGATCCTGCGTCGCTATCGCAAGCACGCGAACGGGCGTGGCCTCGTCGCCACCACCGCCAAGGTCGACCCGAGCGCGTTCGTCGACCCGACGGCCTATGTCGATCCCGGCGCGGAGGTGCAACGCGGCGCGCAGATCGGCCCGGGCGGCTGGATCGAGGGCGACGCGATCGTCGCCGAACGCGCCGTGATCGGCGTGAACGCCCACATCGGGCGGCGCGCCGTCGTCGGCCGCAACGCCGTCATCGGGCCGTACGCCAATGTCGGCACCGGCGCGAAGGTGCAGAACGGGGCACGCGTGCCCCGCGAGACGACGATCGCCGACGGCGACGAGTACCGCGCCTCGACGGAGGACCTGCGCCGGCTCGGCCTCGCGGCCTGAGCCGGCCGCGAGGCCGCCCAAGAGTCGCGATCACTGGCGAGCCATGGCGATGCGCATGCGCTCCTCGGGATCGATCAGGTGGTCGTGGTCGTCATCGCCGAGGTCGATCTGCACCCAGTTGATCCTGCCGGTGAAGCGGCTCGACTGCGGGGTGTAGTCGGAACTCACCGCCGTGCCGGATTCGTAGCCGACATCGGTCGTCTCATCGGCCGAGAAGATCAGCGCCTGGGTGGCGCCGACCCGGCCCGTACCGACCTGCTCACCGTCGTGGTACAGGGTGACATCGCCGCCCTTGCCGAGACCGCCGCCGTCGTAGGCGAACTCCATGCGCACCTGATGCGTCCCCGCAGGAACGGCTCGGTCGGCCTCCGTCGCGAACGACTGGATCCCGAGCACGTTGTAGACGAACTTGACCTTCCCGTCGGCGACGAAGACGCTCCACCCGCCGAATCGGCCGCCCTGCGCGATGATCACGCCGTTCGCACCGTTCTCGGGGATCTCGAGCTCAGCGGTGACGGAGAACGACTTGTTCTTGATGCTGACCACGCTGTTCTCCGAGAGCCGGCCCATTCCCGAGAACAACAGTTGGCTGTTCCCGTGGATGAGTGTCGGCCGGCCGGCGATATCGGCGTTCGCCCGGTCTGCGGTGCGATCGTCGAGCGGCAACACGTTGTACTTCACCGCCTCGATGAGCCAGAGCCGCTGCAACTGGTGCAGCTTTTCGGGGTTCTGCGCGGAGAGGTCGTGCGACTGGCTGTAGTCGGTGCCGCCGTCGTAGAGCTCCCAGAGGTCGTCGTCGAAGGCGACGACCCCGCCACCGACCATGTCCCACGGCGTGCGGTGCTTCGTGACGGCGCTCCACCCCTTGTGGTAGACGCCTCGGTTGCCGAACATCTCGAAGTACTGGAGATCGTGCCGCTCCGGGGCATCCGCATCGCTGAAGGAGTAGAGCATGCTCGTGCCCTCCATGGGCGACTGCTGTACGCCGTTCACCATCGTCGGCTCGGGCAGGCCGGCCGCCTCGAGGATGGTGGGCGCGACGTCGATGACGTGGCTGAACTGGCTGCGCAGGCCTCCCTGCTCGGCGATGCCCTTCGGCCACGAGACGATGGTGCCGTTGCGCGTGCCGCCCCAGTGCGACGCGACCTGCTTCGTCCACTGGAACGGGGCGTCCATGGCCCAGGCCCAGCCGACCGCGTAGTGGTTGTACGACGTCGGCGACCCGAACTCGTCCATCTTCGAGCGCATGAACTCGGGCGTCTCGAGCGCGGCCATGCCGTTGAAGTTCGCCATCTCGTTGAAGGCGCCGTTGACCGTGCCCTCGGCTGAGGCGCCGTTGTCGCCGATGATGTAGTAGATCAGCGTGTTCTCGAGCACGCCGAGGTCTTCGATCGCGTCGATGACGCGGCCGACGTGGTGATCGGTGTGCTCGAGGAAGCCCGCGTAGACCTCCATCTCCCGTTCGAGCACGGGCCTGAGCTCGGCGGGCATGTCGTCCCACGCCGGGATCTCGGCGTGGCGAGGGGTGAGCTCGGCGTCCGCCGGGATGATGCCGAGCTCCTTCTGCTTCGCGAAGGTCTTCTCGCGCTGCGCGTCCCAGCCGTCGGCGAACGCCCCTGCGTACTTGTCGGCCCATTCCTTCGGCACATGGTGCGGCGCATGGGTGGCGCCCGGCGCGAAGTAGACGAAGAACGGCTTCTCGGGCATCAGCGCCTTCTGCGTGCGGATCCAGCTGACCGCATGGTCGGCGAGGTCCTCGGTCAGGTGGTAGCCCTCCTCGGGGGTCGCCGGCGGTTCGATCGGGGTGGTGCCGTCGTAGAGCGCCGGATCCCACTGATTGTTCTCACCCCCGATGAAGCCGTAGAAGGTCTCGAACCCACCGCCCCCCGTCGGCCAGGCGTCGAACGGCCCCATCGGCGACGACTGCCAGACGGGCACCTCGTGGCACTTGCCGAACTGCGCGGTCGAATAGCCGTTCAGCTTCAGCGTCATCGCGACGGGCGCCTTGGTGTTCGGCTTCAGCGAGCTGTTGCCCGGGGCCGAGGTCGCCGTCTCGGTGATGCTGCCCATACCGACCGAGTGGTGGTTGCGACCGCTGAGCATCGCCGCTCGGGTGGGCGCGCACAGTGCTGTCGTGTGGAAGCGGTTGTAGCGGAGGCCCCGGGCGGCGAGTTTCTCGGCGTTCGGTGTGCGACAGGGGCCTCCGAAGGCGCTCGATGCCCCGAAGCCCGTGTCGTCGATGAGCACGATGAGCACGTTCGGCGCACCTTCGGGCGGTCTCAGCGGCTCGATCGGCGGATACGAGGTCTCCGGGTCCTTCGCGTCGTAGCTCGTGAATCCGGGTGCAGGACGGTCGGGAATCGGCAGCATCGTGCGTGCGTGACGATCAGGCTTCATGACATTCCCCCATGTCGATGGTCGAGTGATCAACCGGCACCTCGTCGCCGTCGACACGGTGCCGTCTCAGGTCACGGTACCGAAGTCCTCGTTCCGCCGAACCACCCAGATCGGGGCATACGGACGATGCCCTACCCGGCGAGGGCCCCCGCCAGCAGTTCGAGCGTCTGCTCGCGACCCGGCGTGCGGTCCTGCGGCTCCGACGTGTACGACCCGGCGATCGGCGCCACCATGATCTCGTCGATGCCGTGGCGGGCGGCGAGCTTCTGCAGCTCCGAGGCCGCGCCCGCGGCATCCCCGATCACCCAACGGCGTTCCATCGCGGCGATCGGTTCCGCCGCCTGCGAATCGGCGGGCGCCGCCTGCGCCTCGTCGATCGTCTCGAGCGGGCGCATCGGCCGGCCGAGCTGGAGCCGGGCCATCGAGCGCAGCTGCGGCAGCGCCCGAGCGCGGGCCTCGTCGAGCGTCAGCGCGACCGAGGCGTTCACCGTGAGGAAGGTCTCGGGCTCGGGGTGCGCCTCGCTCGGGCGGTAGCCGGTGCGGTAGAGCTCGAGCGCGCGCTCGAGCCCCTGGCCCGAGAAGTGGTTCGCGAAGACATAGGGCAGTCCGAGTTCGGCGGCGAGTTTCGCCGAGTAGTCGCTGGAGCCGAGGAGCCAGAGCGGCGGCACCGCGGCGGCTGCGGGGGTCGCGGTGATCGGGTACTCGCGTCCGCTCGTGAGGCGCAGCGTCGCGCCGTCGGGCGAGAGCAGCGACAGGATGTCGGCGAGGTGGTCGGGGAAGCGATCGACGTCGGCGGTCGGGCCGCTCACGCGGAGCAGCTGCGTGATCACCGGGTCGCTGCCCGGCGCACGCCCGATGCCGAGGTCGATGCGGCCGGGAGCCAGGGCCTCGAGCGCCGCGAACTGCTCGGCGACGACGAGCGGCGCATGGTTCGGCAGCATCACGCCGCCCGATCCCACCCGGATGCGTTCGGTCTGCGCCGCGATCGACGCGATCAGCACGGGCGGCGTCGTCGACGCGACCGCGGGCATGTTGTGGTGCTCGGCGAACCAGTAGCGGGTGAAGCCCAGCCGATCGGCGAGCTGCGCCAGGCGAACGGATGCCGCGACGGCATCTCGGCTCGTCTGGTCGCTCCGAACCGGAACGAGGTCGAGTACGGACAGGCGCGGCGAGATGTTCATCGCTTTCGGCAACCGCTGCGCCGCATCCGGTATTCCGGTTCGGGGCGTGATCATCGGGTCTCGCCGACGGATCTCGCAGATGGGGTGTCGCTCGCGCCCCGGTCTTCATAGGCTGGGAGGGAGCGACATCGTCGTCGCCCGATCTCGGGGGAGGATACGAATGACCGTCCACTACCAATTGCCCACCACGGCCGATTTCGCGGCGCTCGCGGGCGCGCATCACCCCGCTATCACGATCTACCTGTCGACCTCGCCCGTCGTCAGCGAGCGCGAGCGGTCCGAGGTCGCTGCGCGCAGCGCCTTCGACGAGGCCATCGAGCAGGTGCGCTCCGGCGGCGCCTCCTCGGCCGAGGTGGCGGCGTTCCGAGCCGAGCGCGACCGGATCGTCGGCGACCAGCGCCTCTGGGGCGGGCTCGCCCGCTCGATGGCGATCTTCGTCGCACCGGGCTTCAGCGAGGTGTTCGTGCTGCCGAATCGGCTCGACGACGCCTGGCACGTCGGCTCGCACTTCACGCTCGGGCAGCTGCTTCGGGCGCCCAGCCAAGACCAGGAGGCGTTCGCGCTCACCCTCTCGGCGCACGAGTGGTCGCTCTGGCACGCGACGCCGACCGACCGGGCGGCGAAGCTCGAGATCGATCAGTCGGGTGCGGCGAACCTCGATGAGGCGACGAACCGCGAGCCCAATGAGGACCGGCCGCGCGGTGCGAACCGCGGCATCTCCAGTCAGGGGGGCGCAAGCCGTCTGATGGGCGACGAGGGTCGCAAGACCCTGCTCGACCAGTACTCGAAGCGGGTCATCGAGATCGCCCGTCGCGAACTCCTCGCCCGCGACCCCGACGAGCGCGTGCCGGTGTTCGTGTTCGCCGCAGAGCCCCTGCTCAGCCTCTTCCTCGCGAACACCCGCAACTCGCGCCGGGTCATCGCGGTGCCGGGCTCGCCAGACCGGCTCGGGCCGGCCGAGGTCGACGAGTCACTGCGTCAGCAGCTCGCGAAGCTGAACGTGCACGAGGCCGAGCAGGCCCTGCGCGAGCTCACCGAGGGCACGGCCGGCCGGGTCGAGCGCGATCTCGCGGCGATCGCCCGTGAGGCCGCCGACGGTGCCGTCGAGACGCTCTGGTTCGACTTCACCACCTCGGTGAACGGCACGCTCGACCACGAGTCGGGCGCCATGGAGTTCGCGAGCGACCACGGTTCGGGCGAGACCCTCGACGACGGAACCCGAGCCGGCGACCTGCTGCCCCAGCTGGCGCTGCTCGTCATCTCGAAGGGCGGCAAGGTCGTCACGGTGCGCAGCGGCGACCTCGACGGAACGGTGTGGGCGGGCCCGGCGATGGCCGAGCTGCGCTTCGCGCTCGCGTAACGGTCGCACGCAACGCACGGTACACACGACGGATGCCACGGGGCGGACCCCGTGGCATCCTTCATGCATGTCCGCCCTCAGCGGAACGAGGGCACGCGCTCGCGCAGCGGAAGGCGGAAGCCCTCGCGCCATCGGAAGCGCACGATGATCTCGCGGGCCTGCATGTCCTCGATGATGGCTTCGACGGGAACTTCGGAGAGCACGCGCGGGCGGCTCTCCTCGGGCGGGGTCTCTCGGATCTCGAGCCAGAGGCTCTCGGGATGCGGCACGACGCCGGGGTTGGCGGCGACGAGCTCGAGCTGCCATCCGGTCGACGGGGCGAGCCCGTGACCGGCGACGCGGATGAGGCGTGCATCGCAGGTTTCGACGACGGTCGCGTCGAAATCGGCGACGGCGTATTCGCAATGGAGCTGACCGTTCATTGGGCCGAAGCTACGCCTGTACCCTCATCGCGGCCTCAGTGCTGACGCTGAAACGAGGTGCGCCGTACGGAGTATGCCCGTCAGACGCCACGGCCGTGCTCTCCTAGGCTGTTTCCCATGCGTTTCGGAATGTTCGTTCCCCAGGGCTGGCGGTACGACCTCGTCGGCATCGATCCCGCCGAGCAGTGGGCCGCCATGCGCGGTCTCGCCGAGTTCGCCGATGCGGCGGGGTCGCCCTTCGAGTCGGTCTGGGTCTACGACCACTTCCACACCACCCCCGTGCCGTCGCCGACCGAGGCGACGCACGAGGCGTGGACCCTCATGGCCGCGTTCGCCGCGTCGACCACGCGCGTGCGGCTCGGCCAGATGTGCACGTGCATCGGCTACCGCAACCCCGCGTACCTCGCGAAGGTCGCGGCGACCGCCGACCTCGTCTCGGGCGGTCGCATCGAGATGGGCATCGGCGGCGGCTGGTACGAGCACGAGTGGCGGGCGTACGGCTACGGATTCCCGTCGGTCCCCGATCGGCTCGGCATGCTGCGCGAGGGCGTCGAGATCATGCGTCAGGCGTGGACGACCGGGCAGGCGACGCTCGACGGACGCTTCTTCCAGGTCGACGGGGCGATCGTGCAGCCGCAGCCCCTGCAGCCGGGCGGCATCCCCCTCTGGATCGCGGGCGGCGGCGAGCAGGTGACGCTCAGGATCGCCGCGAAGTACGCCGCCTACACGAACTTCACGGGCACGAGCGAGGAGTTCGCGCACAAGAGCTCGGTGCTGCGCGGGCACTGCGAGGCGATCGGCCGGGATGCCTCGGAGATCACCCGCTCGTCGAACTTCAACACCGTGATCGGCACGTCTTCGGCCGACGTCGAAGCGCGCCTCGAGCGCATCGAAGCCCGGGTCGCGCCGCACCTCGGCGCCGAGGGCGCCGCGACGTTCATGGAGAACTACTTCCACGCGGCGCCGGCCGCGCTCGTCGGCACGCCCGACGAGATCGTCGCGAAGCTCGAGGAGCGCCGCTCGGCGGGGCTCGACTACGCGATCCTCTACCCACCGGAGGCGGCCTACGACCGCTCGGGGCTCGAGCTGTTCGCCGCGGAGGTCGTTCCGGCCCTGCGCTGACGCTGCCCCCTGCGCTGACGCTGCCCCCTGCGCTGACGCCTGCCCCCACGGGTTTACAGGACAACGGGCGATTCGCAGGACACCTGTGCGCGGGATCGTCCTGTAAACCCGCTGTTGTCCTGTAAACCCGCGGGGTCGGGGGCGGGGTCGGGGTCGGGGGCGGGGGGCGAGGGCGGTGCGACGCTGATCATGACGCGATCCGCCTCGATCGGGACGGCGACGAGGTCGCCGACCGCGAGATCGCCGGGGAGCTCGAGCCGCGCGAGGCCGTGACATCCACCGTCCGCGAAGCGGATCGACACCGCAACGACCTTCGCGACCGAGACGCGGCCGATCAGGCGGGCCTCCGCCCAGTCGGGCCGGTGAGGGCCGCGCTCGGCGTCGACCGCGACCTCAAGGCCGGGGCCGACCGAGACGTCGCGCACCGTCGCGAGAGCGACCCCGCGATGGCGCACGCGCTCACCGAGCGCGCCGGCGGGCGTCGGGGCGAGGTGCGTGAGCGGGGTGCCGTCGCGCTCGGCGAGTCGCGTCATCGAGAGCCCGCCGACGATGATGTCGGTCGTCGTGGCGCGGGTGCCCGCCGGCCAGCGCTCGGGCGCGATCGGGTCGGGAATCGAGCGTCGCAGCGTCGGGAGCAGACGGGTGAGCGTCATGCGAGGCGCCGAGCGGTCGAAGGCATGCTTCCGTTCTACGCCGACTCGGGGCCGCGCGCCCGATTGTTACGCGATCCGAACGGCGGGGCGGGCGATCCTGACGGGTTCGCCACTCGAACCCGACGCCCCGGGTTCGCTACACGTACTCGACGACGGTGCCGAGCGCGTCGTACGTCGTGAGCGCCCGGCGGTCGCACGTGACGAGCGCGACGCCGGCGTCGATCGCCGCCAGCGCGACGAGGCCGTCGATCGCCGAACCACCCGTGACGCCCGCCTCGGCCAAGCGGCCGACTGCGGTCGCGGCCACTGCGGCATCGAGGGGATGACTCGACGCGAACCGGTCCGCAATGAGCTGTGCGGCCTCAGCGGCCGAGAGGCGGTGCTGCGCGGGCAGCCGGGTGAGCGCCGAGTAGGTCTCGATCGCCGCGTGACCGGCGAGACCCAGCCTCGCCCGGCCGACTCGGGCCGCGATCGCGGCGTGGGCGCTGTGCGACGGCAGCACGAGCGCGACCGCCGCGCTCGCGTCGAGCAGGAGGTGGGCTCCGCCCGGGTTCGTCATGGCGTACGACCCCGATGGTCTCAGCGCCGACTCAGTCCTCGATGCCGCGATGCTCGGCCCATGACGCGCCGCCGCTTCCGGCGTAAGTCTCTGCGTACTCGGCCAGGCGCGCGCCCTGCATCTCGGCGGCGTTCGTGCCCGCCCTGGCGGGAGCCGCGGCCTGCGCCGCCGCCTGCCCGGCGAGGCGCTCACCCTGCAGATCGGCCGAGGAACGAGCGGCCGCCGACTGCTTGTGGGTGCGTTCCTGATGCAGTTCGGCTTCACTCGAGCCGGGGTTTCCGGCGCAACCGACCAGGGCGACGAGGAGCATCGCGCTTGCGGCGGCGGCTGCGCCTCTGATGACTGATGACATGGTGGAGCTCCTTCCGGGCGATGCCGATGGCATCCGAATCCTGCGTACGGGGCTCACGCTAGGCAGCGGCCGCGGGCGCGACATCCGGCGCGACCCCTCAGATGTGCGCGCGAACCCCTCAGATCTCGTGCGTCTCCCGCACCATCCGGGCGAGATCGATGCGATTGGCGGCACCGGTCTTGCGCAGCAGGTTCGAGACGTGCGAGCTCACCGTCTTCTCGCTGATCGTCAGCAGTTCGGCGATCTCGGCATACGTGCGCCCGTCGACGAGGTAGGGCAGGAGTTCTCGCTCGCGCCCGGTGAGCGAGACACCCGCCACGCGGTCGGCCTCGGCGCGAGCGGTTCCCTCGGCCTGCAGGCGGATCCTCGCCCACCGCGCGAGGGTCTCGAGTTCGGCCGCGAGCCCGTCGGCCTCGGTGCGGTGGGCGATCGCGGCACCACGCCGGAGGAGGGCGATGCCGACCCGCCGCCGCGCGCCGCCGTCGATGAGCCCCTGCTCCGCGCCACGCCGACACGCATACGCCTCCTCCCAGGCAAGGTCGGCGGCGGCGGCGCGGTCAGCGGTGTCGACCCAGCGGTCGAAGCCGTCGGGGAGATTTCGCGCGCGCGATCGCTCTGCCGCGTACAGCGCGTCGAGCGCGTCGAGGTCGTCGGCGTACGAGATGCCCATCGTTCGGCTGATCACGTGCGGATGCTCCGCCTCGAGCTCGTCGAGCATCTCGAGCGCGGTCGGGGTACCGGGGCGCTCCGCTTCGCCGTCGCGGGCGGCCGTCGACCGGTCGGCGAGCGCGCGCGCGGCGAGCGGCATCAGCCACTCGGAGCCGTGACCGCCGGGACCCCCCTCGATCATCGGGATGAGGGCGTCGAGCGCTCCGTCGGGGTCGTCTCCGGCGAGGCTCGTGAGAGCCTGGGCGACCGCGCGCTCGAGCGCGGCGTAGGCGGGCGGATCGGGAAACCGCTCATGCGCGCGTTGCAGATGTGCCTCGGCCTCGTCGACTCGCCCGCGCAGCGCCGCGAATCGGGCGGAGATCGACCGAATCGCGAGCTCGATGTAGTCGGGCGTGTCCTCGGCGCGCACGACCCGGAGCGCGTCGCGCACCGCGGGAGTCGCACCGACGGTCATCCAGCTGCCGGCCTCGATGCACGCGAGCGCGGCGATCGAGAGCCGAGGTGCGCCCGCCTCCGCCAGCCTGCCTCGCAGATCGCGCAGTCCCTCGGCCGCCGCTCGGTACCCCGGCATCGAGTACGCCAGCCACAGCGCGGCGAGCCTCGCCGGCTCGAAGTGACCCGCCGGCAAGGCGATCGCGAACGTCTCCTCGGCAAGGCGGGTGGCTCTCGGGAGGTCGCGCGTGGCGGCGGCGAGCTCGGCGGAGGCGGCCAGCGCGTACGAGAGCGCCTCTGTATCGTCGAGTTGCTCGGCGCGTCGCAGCGCTTCCTCGGCGTGCGCGACGCTGCTCGGGTCGCCTTCCATGATCTCGGCATGCACGAGTTCGGCGAGAGCCAGAGCGTACTGCCGGCTGTCGGGAGCCTGCACGGTGAGCTCGAATGCCTCGCGGGCGGTGGTCGCGGTACCGAGGTCGCCGCCGAGCCTGACCTCGAGCCGTCGGCGATGCAGCAACAGCTCGGCACGGGCGAGCGGATCGTCGGGGCCGATCGAGTCGAGCAGCGCGACGACCGCGGCGTACTCGTCGTCGTCGGATTCGGCGGCGGCCGCGGCGGCAGCCCACTCGGCGAGCAGCGCCCTCGGTTCGACGCCGGCTCCCTGCAGCCCGGGGGCGAGTTCGACGCAGCGGCGAATGAGTCGCAGCTCGGTCGTGGGCTCGTCGGACCCGTGCAGCGCGCCGAGCGCCCGTCGGCTCGCGGCGAAGCATCCGTCGACGTCGCCGGCCCCGGCGAGGTGATCGGCCAGATCGATGATCCGGTCGGGCGTCGCGCCGTCGACCTCGATCAATCGCTCGACACCATGCGCGAGCGTCGCATGCTGTCGGCGCAGCTCGTCGTCGGGCACGGAGGTCACGAGGAGTTCGGCGATCAGCGGATGGTGGAACCACACGCGACCGCTGTCGTCGTGGTCGAGCACGTGGGTCGCGAGCGCGGGCTGGAGTTCGTTCGCGGCTTCACCCCAGGCGGGGTCGAGCCCCGCGAGGATGCTCAGGCGGATCGGCTTGCCGTGGATCGCGAGCAGGACGGTGAGTTCGCGTGTGCGGGCGGGCAGCGTCGCCCACGTCTGAAGCAGGGCCGTTCCGAGATCGCCGGATGCCCCCGACGGCGTGCCGGCCGGCGGCGCGGCGAGCGCGGTCGGCTCGACGCCCTCGAGCAGGAGCTGCGCGTGGTACGGATTGCCGCCGGTGCGATCGAGCACGTCGCGCACGAGGGCGTCGTGCGGGGGAGCCCCGAGCTGCGCGGCGATCAGGTCGTGCATGCCGAGCCGATCGAGCGGCTGAACCGGCACCGACCGTGCGCCCGGGAGGCGGAGCAGGTCGGCACGCCATCGATCGACGGGTCGGCCGGTCCCCGAGCGCACGGTCGTGAGGATCGCGAGCGGACGATCGTCCGCGCCGCCGACGACGAACATCAGGGCGTCGAGTGTATGGGAGTCGGCCCACTGGAGGTCGTCGACGGTGACGACGACGGGCCCGAGTTCGGTGAGCCGCTCGATCGCCGCATCGAGCCGGAGAGGGAGCGGTCGGCGGATCTCCTCGCGCAGCGGCCGGCCGCCCTCCGCCTGCGCGAGCAGTGTGCGCACGGCGAGATTCGGCATCCGCGTCGTGAGTGGAAGATTGCGCACCGACAGCACGCGAGCCCGATCGGGGGCCGAGCGCGCGGCCGTCTCCATGAGCGCGGTCTTGCCGATCCCCGCGTCGCCGTGCAGCACGACGATGCGCGTCGAACTGTCGTATGCGGCCTCGAGCTCGAGCGAGAGCGCCGCCAGCTCGCGCTCGCGCCCGTGCAGTCGACGTGCCTCGCGTGGCATGCGGCCAAGTGTTCCACGCGACGCTCCGGGCGTCGAGGCCGCTGCGGCGGGAACCACCCCCCAGATCGAGGGGCCGCCTCCGGGCCGGTGTCCGCCGGCCCGGTCGGAGCGAATGGGCTACGCGGCGAACGTCTCGTCGAGCTTCGCGCCCAGTTCGGCGTCGGTGGGCTCGGTGAAGTGGGTGCCGTCGGGGAAGACGACGACCGGGATGTTCGTGCGCCCCGAGATCGACTTGGCGATGTCGGCGGCCTCGACGTTCACCTCGAGGTCGACGTAGTCGTAGTCGACGCCGCGCCCGTCGAGCAGCCGCTTCGAGCGGCGGCAGTCGCCGCACCAAGCGGCGCCGTACATGGTGATGCGGTCGGGGTTCGCTGCAGTGGAGGAAGTCACACACATACTGTACGCATTACCGGTCTGGGGTATTCCCGAGCGGAGAGCGCCGTTGTGCGCGACATCGAAGGAAATCGCAGGAATGCGCGGGCGCCGGAGCGGGTTCGCCCTGACATGACGAAGAACGCCGGGCCCGTCCCGCTCACCGAGACCGAAGCCTCCGAGCTGCTCGCCGCACAGAGTTTCGGGGTGCTCGCCACGCTGAAGCGCGACGGGCAGCCCCACCTGGCCACCATGCTCTACGGCTGGGACCCGTCGGAGCGCATCGCCCGCTTCTCGACGACGAGCACGCGTCTGAAGACGACGCACCTGAAGCGCGATCCGCGGGCGACCCTGCACGTCTCGGCCGACGACCACTGGTCGTTCGCCGCGGTCGAGGGTCGCGCGGAGGTCTCTGCCCCGACCGTCGAGCCGGGCGATGCGATCGGGATCGAGCTGCTGTCGATGGTGCCGGAGGCCGCGCGTCCCGCAGACCCGAGCGCATTCTTCGCCGAAGCGGTGGCCGAGGGCCGGGTCGTCATCCGCCTGCGTCCGGAGCGGCTCGGTGGAACCCGTCTCGACTTCGGCGACTGATCGCGCAGCGGCCTCGCCCTGGCTCGGGCAAGGCCACTCAGCTCGCCGCGCTCGCCGCGGCGGGCTGCGACTCGCCGGAGTCGACGATGCGCGACTCGCGCGGGCCGGTGGGTCGTGGGGCCGCCGCTCCGACGAGTCGCATGAACGCGCTGAGTTGCGCGACCCCCTCGGCGCGGTGGGGGAGTCCGTCGAGGAGCCCCGGCGAGTAGACGAGGTACGCCGCCCACTTGGCCCGCGAGATGGCCACGTTCAGTCGGTTCTTCAGCAGCAGGAACTCGAGACCGCGTGGTGCGGAGTGCGCCGAGGACGCCGCGAGCGAGACGATCGCGACGACCGCCTCTTGACCTTGGAACTTGTCGACCGTGCCGACCGGGACCTCGGTGAACCCGGCGGTGTCGAGTGCCTCGCGGACGGTGGCGAGTTGCGCGTTGTAGGGCGTCACGACGATCAGGTCGCGCTGTTCGAGCGGGCGCGGCGCGGCGGCGATCGGCACGGTCGATGAGTCCGCGGCGTCCCTCCAGGTTCGGCCGACGAGGGAGCGCACGAGGTGCACGACCGACTCGGCCTCTTCGGGCGAGTACGTCGAATTGCCGTCGTGCAAGACGGGGACGGCGGTGACGCCGGGCGCGACGCCGTCGAGCGAACGATGCTCGGCGACCGGGTGCGAGCGCAACTCGCCCTCGTACGAGAGGCGCGACACCGGGCCCGCGACCGCCGGGTGCATGCGGCGGCTCTCGGCGAGGAAGTAGCCGTACTCGGCGGGCAGCACGTCGTGGCCGTCGGCGACCCAGCCGAGTGCCGAGGCGTCGACCGGTTCGGGATGCAGGGCCTGGCTCACCTGCGGCAGCTGCTGCGGGTCGCCGAGCAGCAGCAGCCGCTCGGCCGAGACGGAGACCGCGATCGTCGAGGCGAGCGAGAACTGCCCGGCCTCGTCGATGACGAGCAGGTCGAGCGAACCGCGGGGCACCCGTCGGACGTTGCAGAAGTCCCAGGCGGTGCCGCCGATGACGTAGCCGCCGGGGCGGTCGCCGGTGAACGCGGCGACGCCGTCTTTGGTGCTCAGCGCCGTGAAGCCGTGAGCGCCGGCCTGGCCTGCGTCTTTCAGATGCTTCGCGACGAGTTCGCGATCGAGCCCGGCGGCGTTCACGACCGCATCGAGCACGTTCTCGACGACCGAGTGCGACTGGGCCACGACGCCGATGCGCCAGCCGTGGTCGCGCACGAGCGCGGCGATCACGTGCGCGGCGAGGTAGGTCTTGCCCGTGCCGGGAGGCCCCTGCACCGCGAGGTACGAACGATCGAGCCGGCGAACGGACTCGACGACCGCAGGCACGTAGTCGTGGTCGTCGCCGAGGGGGACGAGCCCGCCCGCGGCGCGCGGCGGCCTGCGCCGCAGCACGTCCATCGCCGCGCCGGGCGGCAGCTCGGCCACGCGCCCGGGGATCGGCGCCGCCCACTCGGCGATCGCGTCGCGCAGCGCGTCGGCCCGGGGCGGAGCGCCGGGCGCGATCGCGAGCGGGAGCTCGGTCCACGTGATGCCGGGCTGACCGCGCTCCTCCACCCGGACCCCGTCGTCGGTGATCTCGATGACGGTGGCGTTCGACCACGCACGCTGGCCCGGCCGGGTCGACTGCGAGGGGAACGGCGCCGGCCAGTCGTAGAGCAGGAACACTTCGCCGCCGACGCTGAACCGTGAGCCGGGGGCGACGCGGCCGTCGAGTCGCAGTTCGCGCCGTGCGCTCTGCCACCGGGGCTCCTCGTACCACTTGCCGACCGCCTGCGAACGGGCCGGGTCGACGACGAGGACGTCGCGGTGCTCCTCCCAGCTCTCGAGCGGCTGGTCGCTGCGGAGGTAGTGCGACCACCAGAAGCTCTTCGCCTCGCGGGCGTGGTAGTCGATCGCCGCGGAGGCGAGGGCGAGGGCCTCGGTATCGGCGTCGCGGAGCGAGCCTCCGACGAGGTGCCGGTGCGTGGCCGCGCGTTCGTCGCGTTCGCGCACGATCGCCCTCAGCTGAAGCGCGAGCGGCGAGGCCTCGTAGATCTTGCCCTCGGCACGGTCGGCGAGCATCGACGCGGCGACCGGGCGGATGCCCTCGCGGGCGCCGACCGCCAGCAGCCAGTCGCGCAGGCGCAGGGTCGACACGCAGTCGTAGCGGTTGTAGTCGGCGAGGTCGGCGAGGATGCGGGTCGCCTCCTCGGCGGCCGTGGCGTCGCCCGTCGCGCGCGCGGCGGTGCGCAGTTCGCTCGCCCGCACGTACTCGGTGATCGAGTCGGCGCCCGATTTCACCTCGGCCTCGCGCAGCTCGGAGCCCATGTAGAGGGGTTCGAGCTTCTTGATGGAGTACGAACGACTGCCGACTCGAACCGCGCGCTTCACGATCGGGTAGAGGTCGACGAGTACGCCGTCGGCGAGCAACTGGTCGACCTCGGCCTCACCGACGCCGTGCCGCGCGGCGATGGCGGTGAGGTGGGTGCGCTCGTAGCTCGCGTAGTGGAAGATGTGCAGCCCGGGGTGCACCTGCCGGCGCAGCTTCACGAGCTCGAGAAACCCCAGCAGTGCCTCGCGCTCTTCGGCGAATGAATGCGCCCAGAACGCGGTGAAGGTCTCGGCCTGGTCGACCATGCCCCACAAGTAGTCGAGGTTCCAGCTGGTGCCGTCGCCCTCGGTATAGAGCGGGTCGCCTTCGAAGTCGAAGAACAGGTCGCCCGGATTCGGCTCGGGAATCGCCGCGATGGCGCGGGAGTCGCGCACTGCGACGGGCGGGGGCAGCGGCGGGTCGCCCTCGTGCCACGCGCCCGAGGCGGCCGCCTCGCTCGCCTCGGCCTCGGCGCGCAGTTGCAGCCGTGCCTGCTCGCGCAGGTTCTCGAGCGTCGCCTCCATCAGGTGGGGCACGGGCCCCTGCGACGCCGCGAGCTCGTCGATCGTCGTGATGCCCGCCGCGGCGAGCGGCTCGCGCTGGGTCACCCGCATGCCGCCGACCATCAGCACATCGCGTCGCGCCTGCACCTCGAGCTCGCAGCTCGGGCACCGGCCGTCGTGGTCGTACCGCGGGTCGCCCCACGCGACCGGTTCGGTGTCGGCGACGCGGTCGGCGACGATGCGCTGAAGGCGGACGACCCGTTCGCGGTACACGGGCAGGATGTCGTCGAGCCGGTGCACGCTCACCGTGCCGTCGCCGAGGAGGAGTTCGACGGTGTCGTCGATCGGGACCTCGAGGCGGCGGAGCTGCTCGGCGTAGGAGGCGAGCTGGAGGAGCGCCGTCACCCGCGCTCGCCGGGCGAGCTTCGCGTCTTGCACGCGGTAGCGCCCGTCGGGCTGGCGCACGATGAAGTCGGCGAAGCCGATGAACCCCTGGCGCGGAACCGGCTCGTCGCTGAAGGTCGCCTGGAACACCACGGGTGCTCCCGCCCGGAACGCGGCGATCGTCGCCTCGACCGCGGCGGCGACCGCTGCAGGGTCGCGCACGTCGGGCCGCTCGATCTCGACGACGGCGTCGCCGAACTCGGCACGATAGCCCTCGAGCAGGCGGATCTCGTGCGCGTCGCCGAGCTCGCCGGCGCGGCGCAGCATGGGGTCGTCGAGGGGGGCGAACAGGGTGTCGCGCCCGAGCTTCACGTCGAGCTCGCGGAGGAAGGCGAACTCGCAGTCGCTCGCCTTCTTCAGATCGCTCGCGCTCGTGACCACGGAGCCGTTCGAGAGGTACATCGGGCTCCTTCGTTCGGATGCCTCAACGGTACCCGCGGGCACCGACATCGCGCCGAGGGGCGCGGGGGTCGGGGCCTCGATGCTCCGCTGCGCTCGCCACTCGATCACCGGGGCTGCGCGCTTCGCGCATCACCCGAGCGCGCCTCGGGAGAGGCCGAGCATGCCCTCGACGGCGTGCAGCGTCAGCGCGGCGCGCCCGCCGGTGTCGCCCCAGCGCACGAGCGCCTGCGCGTTGAGCCCGTCGACCATGCCGAGCAGCTGCCAGGCCACCCCCGCCGCATCGTCGGTCTCGAAGTCACCGGTGCGCACGCCGGCGGCGATGACGCCCCGCAGCACGGCCTGCCAGGCGTCCATCTCCTCGCGCACCGCGCGCGCGAGCGTTTCGTTGCGTCGGCCGAGCGCCCAGGCCTCGACCCACACGACGGTCACGTCGTCGCGGGTGCCGTCGAGCACGGTGCGGATGAGCGCGCCGAGCTGCACGCGCGGCCCCTCGACGGTCGCGAGCAGCGCCTCGATCTCGATGATCTCGGCCGAGACGACAGCCTGGAAGGTGCGGGCGATGAGCGTCTCCATGCTCGGCACGTAGTGCGCGACGAGTGCGGGGGCGACACCGGCGGAGGCGGCGACGGCGCGGAGCGTCACGGCCGCCAGGCCCTGTTCGAGTGCGAGGTCGCGCGCGGCGCGGGCGATGTCGTCGGCGCGCTCGGCGGGCGACTTGCGGGCGGCGCGCACACGGGTCGGCGTTGACATGATTCCTCATTGTATGTAGTCTCACCACATTATTGATCAAACGGTCAATAATTCCCCCGTCGAAGTGGAGAACCTCGTATGAGCTGGCGCATGCCGAGCGAGACCGCACCCCACGAGCGCACGTGGATGGCGTTCCCGCGCGAGGGCATCACCCTCGGCGAGGAGACCGCCGAGCGCGAGGAGGGCTACGCCGCGTGGACGGCCGTGGCCCACGCGGTCGCCGAGTTCGAGCCCGTCACGATGGTCGTCGACCCGAGCGAGCTCGCGCGTGCCCGTCGCATGCTGAGCGGCGACATCGAGCTCGTCGAGGCGCCGCTCGACGAGTTCTGGATGCGCGACTTCGGCCCCACCTTCGTCATCGACGACGAGCACCCCGGTGTGCTCGGCGCGGTCGACTGGACCTTCAACGGCTGGGGCGCCCCCGAGTGGGCCGAGTGGCGGAAATCGGCCGAGATCGCCCGCGTCATCGCCCCGCTCGTCGGCGCCGAACTCGTGTCGAGCGTGCTCGTGAACGAGGGCGGCGGCATCCACGTCGACGGCGAGGGCACCGTGCTCGTCACCGAGACCGTGCAGCTCGACCCGCGCCGCAACCCCTACGCCGACAAGGCCCGCGTCGAGGCCGAGCTCGCCCGCACGATCGGTGCGACCAAGGTCGTCTGGCTGCCCCGCGGCCTCACCCGCGACTACGACGAGTTCGGCACGAACGGCCACGTCGACATCGTCGCCACCATCACCTCGCCCGGGACGCTGCTGCTGCACTCGCAGCAGAACCCCGAGCACCCCGACTTCGAGGTCACGCGCGAGCTGCGCGCCCTGCTCTCCGAGCAGACGGATGCCGCGGGGCGGCGTTTCGACATCGTCGACCTGCCCGCGCCCGAGGCGCTCCGCGACGAGGAGGGCTTCGTCGACTACAGCTACGTGAACCACCTGGTCGTGAACGAGGGCATCATCGCCTGCGGCTTCGGCGAAGCGGCGGCGGATGCCACGGCGCGCGAGATCCTCGAGGCGGCCTACCCCGGCCGTCGTGCCGTGACCGTCGATTCGCGCCCGATCTTCGCCCGTGGCGGCGGCATCCACTGCATCACCCAGCAGCAGCCGGCGGTCGGCCGATGAGCGGGTTCGACGTCGTCGAGGCGTCGATCGCCGAGCTGCGGGAGGCGCTCGAGTCGAGTCGCGTGTCGGCGGTCGATCTGCTCGACGCGTACCTCGCCCGCATCGCGGCGTACGACGCACCCGGAACGGCGACCGCGCTGGGCGCGCTCGTCGTCATGAACCCCGAGGCCCGGGCCGACGCTGCGGCCTCCGACGCCCGGCGCGCCCGCGGTGACGTACGGGGGCCGCTCGACGGAATCCCGTACACCGCGAAGGACAGTTACCTCGCGAAGGGACTCACGGCGGCGTCGGGTTCGCCCGCGTTCGAGCACCTCGTCGCGCAGCGCGACGCCTTCACGATCGAGCGGCTGCGTGCGGCGGGCGCCGTGCTCATCGGGCTCACGAACATGCCCCCGATGGCGAACGGCGGCATGCAGCGCGGCGTCTACGGCCGCGCCGAGAGCCCGTACAACGCCGAATACCTGACGGCCGCGTTCGGCTCGGGTTCGTCGAACGGCTCGGGCACCGCGACGGCGGCGTCGTTCGCGGCGTTCGGGCTCGGCGAGGAGACCTGGTCGAGCGGACGCGCGCCGGCGTCGAACAACGCGCTCTGCGCGTACACGCCGTCGCGCGGCGTCATCTCGACCCGCGGCAACTGGCCGCTCGTGCCGACGATGGACGTCGTCGTGCCGCATACCCGCACCATGGCCGACCTGCTCGAGGTGCTCGACGTCATCGTCGCCGACGACGCCGAGACGCGCGGCGACTTCTGGCGTGCGCAGCCGTGGGTGGCGCTGCCGGCGACCTCGAAGGTGCGGCCCGCCTCGTACCCGGCGCTCGAGGGCGCGGATGTCTCGGCCGCGCGCGCGGCGCTCGCGGGCAAGCGGTTCGGGGTCCCCGCGATGTACGTCAATGCCGACCCGGTCGCCGGCACCGGCGACCACGTCGGCATCGGCGGCCCGACGGGTCGGCGCATCGAGACCCGCGCTTCGGTCATCGCCCTGTGGGAGGCCGCGCGCCGCGACCTCGAGGCAGCCGGAGCCGAGGTCGTCGAGGTCGACTTCCCCGTGGTCTCGAACTACGAGGGCGACCGGCCGGGCACGCCGACGATCGCGACGCGCGGGCTCGTCTCGCCCGAGTACCTGCGCCGCGAGATCATCGACCTGTCGGCGTGGGCGTGGGACGACTTTCTGCGCGCGAACGGCGACCCGGCGCTCGACCGCCTCGCCGACGTCGAGGGAGCGACGATCTTCCCCCACCCCGAGGGCGCAATGCCCGACCGCTACGACGGGTTCGACGACGACATCGCGACGTACCCGGCGCAGGTGCGCGAGCACCCCGTCACTTCCTTCACCGAGATCCCCGAACTCGAGGCCGGCCTCCGCGGACTCGAGGAGACGCGCCGCATCGACCTCGAGCAGTGGATGGAGGAGCTCAGCCTCGACGCCGTGGTGTTCCCGGCCGCGGCCGACGTCGGCCCTGCCGACATGGACGTGAACGAGGCCTCGGCCGACCTGGGCTGGCGCAACGGCGTGTGGGTCTCCAACGGCAATCTGGTGCCCCGCCACCTCGGCATCCCGACGGTGACGGTGCCGATGGGCACGATGGCCGACATCGGCATGCCGGTCGGGCTCACCTTCGCGGGGCGCGCCTACGACGACTCCGCGCTGCTGACACTCGCCGCGGCCTTCGAGGCGACCGGCGCCCGCCGCAGCGAGCCGCCGCGCACGCCGCGCCTCTGAACTTGCAGGCGGTGGGTTTCGAGACGCGTCCTCCTTCGTCGGGCGCTCCTCCTCAACCCGCGGTCCACTCGGAAAGGGGCGTCGAGCTCGCGCGGGCGCGCTCGAGGGCGGGCCGGTCGAAGAGTTCGAGTCGTGTCGCCGATTCGACGTGCACCCGCGTGCGCAGCAGCTTCGTGGCGATGCGCTCGAGTTCGTCGGCCTCCCCGCCACCGCGGTGCAGTGCGGTCGTCACGAGGAGTTCGACCGGGCGCGGCGGCATCCACGGCGTCTCGTCGTCGATCTCGTCGTCGCCGCCCGCGACACCATCGCTTCCCTCGTCGCCGAGGTGGAGAACCCTGATGTCGCTCGCCTCGCGCTTCGCGAACACCCGGATCAGCTCGTCGCGACGAATCATGAGTCGGTCGGCGATCGGAAGCTCGTCGAACGTCACCCGACCGTCGATCCTCACGATCGAGCCTCGACGCTCGGCGTACTCTGCGATCGCGTCGGCGACGACGTACGACTTGGTCGTATCGAGAAGATACGCCAGGTCGGTGATCGCTCGGTGCGTCTGGTCATGGACTCGGATGGTTCGCGTCGGCATGCTGATCCTCGATTGCGTGGGTCGAGGCCGTCAGCCGTGCGGGGGTGTTCCGCTGGCGGACGGCGTGCACAAGTGGCCTTGTGGACGACCGGGGTGTGGCGTTGTGGAACTGTGGACGTCTCGGGTGTGGAGTTGTGGAACTGTCGATCTCCTCCATGGAGCGATACTCCCTCCGGACACGTCGCCGCGCCACGCCGAACAGGATCCTGTGGAGTTTCGGGGGACCATCCAGGATGTCGAGGACCGGTGCCGCGACCGACTCGTGGAGGCGATCAGCGCACGTCGAACGAGATCTCGTGGAGGCCGGTCGCACCATCGGGCACGACGCCCTGCTCCTCCGCCGTCTGCACTTCGCCGTCGGCCCCGATCGCGCGTACGCGGGCGGTGTGGGTTCCGGGCGAGGCATCCGGCCATTCGTAGCGCCACTGCACCCACGTGTCGGCCGAGATCGCGGTCGCGAGCATCGTCGGGCGCCACTCGCCCTCGTCGAGCTGCACCTCGACGGCGTCGATGCCGACGTGCTGGTGCCAGGCGACGCCCGCGAGTACGGCGGTGCCGACGGCGACCGACTGACCGTGGCGCGGAACGTCGATGCGGGATTGCAGCTTGATCGGGCCACGGGCGCTCCAGCCGCGGTCGGTCCAGTAGGCGTCGACGGCGTCGAAGCGGGTCACCTCGAGCTCGACCAGCCACTTCGTCGCCGAGACGTAGCCGTAGAGACCCGGCACGACCATGCGCACCGGGAACCCGTGCTCGAGCGGCAGCGGCTCGCCGTTCATGCCGACCGCGAGGATCGCGGCCCGGTCGTCCTGCAGCACCTCGAGCGGCGTCGAGGCGGTGAATCCGTCGATGCTGCGCGAGAGCACCATGTCGGCCTCGGCGAGCGGGCGGGCCCGCGCGAGCAGTTCGCGAATCGGATGCCCCAGCCACACCGCGTTGTCGATGAGGCTGCCGCCCACCTCGTTCGAGACGCAGGCGAGCGTGGTGACGCTCTCGTCGAGGGGGAGGGCGAGCAGTTCGTCCCAGGTGAGCTCGACCTCGCGCTCGACCATCCCGTGGATGCGGAGGCGCCACTCGGCCGGATCGACGAGCGGGACGGCGAGGGCGGTGTCGATGCGGTAGAACTCCCCATTCGGAGTGATGACCGGGGCGAGTCCGTCGATGCCGAGCTCCGCGCCGGCCGGCACCGACACGGTCGTCGCCGGAGCGGGCAGCCTGATCGCGTCGCGCACGGCCGAGAGCGCCCTCCCGCCGGCGCGCAGCGCCGCACCCGAGACCGCAGCGAGCACGCCGATCGCCGTCGCGCCGCCGGCCCACACGAGAAACCCGCGGCGGGTCGAGGAGGAGCGAAGCGACGTCTCGAGACCTGGTTGGGTCGGATCGCCGGGTTTCGAGACGTTCGCAGGCGCCCCCTCCTCGACCAGCGAGCCCCGCAACCGCCCGAGCAGCACCCGCAACGCCAGCACCGCCGCGAGCCCGGCGACGAGCGAGGGCACCACGGCGAGGAGCGGCGCATTCGCGCGCGTCGCGGCGGCCACGGCGCCGACCACGCCGAACAGCCCGAGCACCACCTGCCCCCACGGCGGCCGTCGCACCTCGAGCACCCCGGCGGCGCCCGAGACGACGAGCAGCACCACGCCGATGCCGATGAGCAGTGCCGGCTTGTCGCCGGTGCCGAAGAGTGCGATCGCGGCGTCCTTCGCCCACGGCGGTGCGAAGTCGATGAGGGCCGCGCCGACCACGACGAACGGACCCGACTCGGGCGCGATGATCGCCGCGGTCAGTTCGCCGAGCCCAACGCCGAAGGCGGCCGCGGCGACCCCCGCCGCAGCGGGCGGCAGCCACGTGCGGCCGGCATCGGGGGTCTCGTTCATGCCGCCAGCGTACGCCGCGAATCGATCCCGACGAGGTCGCACCGGAACGGCGTTCGTGAACCGTAAGATCCGGTCAGCCGTGCGCGCGAACGAACTCAGCGGTCGGCGCCGCGAGGCCTGCCCCGATCTCGGCCGCGGGGCGCTTCGCGCCCTTCACCTCGAAGGAGTGGTTGCCGCCCTCGATCCACTCCACGACGGCGTTCGGGCCGACGCGTTCGGCCACCTGGTCGAGCTGTTCGTTGGGAATCGCGAACGGGTCGTTGCGCCCCTGCAGGAACAGCATCGGCACCGTGATCCCGGGCAGGTGCTCGTCGCGCGGCTTCTCGGGCCTGCCCGGCGCGTGCAGGGGGTACCCGAGGAAGACGAGCCCCGCGACATCCAGGCCCTCGGCGACGGCCATCGACGCCATGCGCCCGCCGAACGACTTGCCCGCCGCCCAGATCGGCGCGCCGGCACGGCCTGCTTCCGTCGCGCGCGCCGTCGCGACCGCGACGACCTCACGCCATGCGGCGATCGCGGCCGGCGGTCGGTCGGGGAACCTCCGCCCGGCCTCCCGGTAGGCGAAGTTGAAGCGCAGGGTCGCGAAGCCGGCATCGTTGAGCGCGCGCGTGTAGCCCGACATGAAGGGATGCTCCATGCCCGCCCCGGCGCCGTGGGCGACGAC
The DNA here is from genome assembly GCF_000421545.1 of Agromyces italicus DSM 16388. Classification (GTDB taxonomy): domain Bacteria; phylum Actinomycetota; class Actinomycetes; order Actinomycetales; family Microbacteriaceae; genus Agromyces; species Agromyces italicus. The sequence goes on along the minus strand of NZ_ATXF01000005.1, from coordinate 177,617 downwards.
GATCGTGGCCGCAGACGGCGTCGCGCCCGCCGCGCGCCCGGCGATCGCAGAGACGGGGCCGCCGTCGAGTTCGACGGTGAGGCGCTCCTCCGACTCGGTCGGCATGTCGCTCATGCTCCGAACACCTCGAAGATGCCGCCGACGCCGTCGACGACCGAGCCTGCGCCGTCGACGAGGTCGCCCACGGCCGCGGTCAGCTGGACCACGCCGCCGACCGCATCGATCGCCAGCGCGATGTCGGCGGTCACCTCGACGAGGTCGCCGAGCGTCTCGCGGTTCGTGTGCGCGAGCGTCTCGGCCTCGAGCTCGAGCTTCGCGATCCACTCGCGCTCGAGTCCGAAGAGCACCGCGTACGGCAGCAGGCGTTCGTTGAGGTGGAACCGCGCGAGCGGTGCGGATGCCTCGTCGCCGGCGTGGGCGAGCGGCGGCGGCACCGTGGCATCCGATCGCAATTCGGCGCCGCTCGGCGATTGCAGCGCGCGCAGCCGATCGGCTTCGGCGACCTCGAGATAGCGGTGCAGCCCGACGAGGTGCTCGCGGACCGGGGTCGCCGCGGGAAGGAACCTCCGCCACCAGGCCGGGGTGATGAAGATCGTGGCGATCGTCGCGGCGAGGGCGATGAGCGTCGCGACGAGTGCGGGCAGCTCGCCGCCGATCAGCGCGAAGACGATGAACAGCGCCTCGACGAGCATGCCGAGGTACGCGAGCACGGTGAGCGTCGTGCCGGGCCAGCTGACCCGGCGCTCGGCGATGAGCCTGTCGCGGGCGAGACCGTGCTCGGCGTTCAGGAGAAGGGTCTTCAGCCGGCCGGCCAATGCCCGGCGGTCGGCCGAGAATCGGCGCAGGCGCGTGGCGGTGTGCTCGGGGCCGAACAGGGCCTCGAGCAGCGCCGTCTCGTCGGCGGTGAGCACGGCGCCGTCGGCGAGTTCGACGCCGATCGGCTCGCGCGTGCCCTGCGCGCCGGCGATGAGGCGCACCTTGCGCTTCACGGCGAGATCGATGAGTGCAGCCGAAGGCGCACGGCGGTCGGCGTCGACGAGGAGGGCGTCGCGGAAGACGGTCGACCCGCGCGGGGGCGTGTACTGCACGACCGGGGCGTTCACCCGCTGCGCCGCGATCACGCGCGCGACGATCCCGAGCACCAGGATGACGCCGGCGGGCACGACGGCGAGGAGGACGACGGCGGTGAGCACGCGCCCAGTCTAGGGATGCTGCGGGGCACCGCGCCGGACTCGCCGGAGCTTCGGCGCCCGATGTCGCAGGGGCGGCGTAACTTGACTGCCATGACGAACCTGGCCCAGACCGAAAGCTCGATCGCCGTGCTCGACGAGCCCTGCCCGCGGTGCGGGTCGGGGTCGGTGCGCGTGATCGTCTACGGCCCGCTCGACCTCGCGGTCGAGGCCGAGTCGGTCGACCTGCTCCTCTCCGACGACTCCCCGATCTTCGACTGCCGCGAGTGCGGGTTCGAATGGGGGCTCGCGGTCCGCGAGCTGCTCGGTTGAGACGGCGATCAGGTCGCGGGACTCGCGTCCCCGTCGCATCACCGATTCCGAGGATCGTGCACCGTCTCGCTCAGACGAGCCTCGCCTTCAGGGATTCCAGATGGGTGCGGCTGAGTTGCGCGGCCTCGATCGGTTCGCGGTCGGCGATGGCGTCGACGATGTGCCGGTGGGCCACCTGGTCGGCGCCCTCGTCGGTCACCGGCCGGAGTCGGAGCATGTCGACCATGGCGTGACGCAACCGCGGCACGAACCCGTCGAAGAGCTCCGTGAGGATCTCGTTGTGCGCGGCCGCGACGACCTGCCGGTGGAAAGCGGTGTCGGCATCGACATGCGCCTCGATGCTGGCGTAGGGCGCGGAGCGTGCGTCGAGGGAGCGGCGCAGCAAGCGCAGCTCCGCCGGCGTCCGCCGCTCAGCGGCGAGCTCGGCCGCAGCGGACTCGATCGCGATGCGTGCTTCGATCACCGAGATGATGTCGGTTCGGCGCAGCACGGCGTCCCAGTCCTCCGGAGCGTCGAGGGCAGTGACGAAGACGCCGGCGCCTTGCCGCGATTGCAGGATGCCGCGGCCGGCGAGGTGCCGGATCGCCTCGCGAACGGTCGAGCGGCCGACCCCGAGCTGAGGTCCCAGCGTCGTCTCTCCGGGCAGACGCTCGCCGAGTACCCACTCTCCTGCGCGGATGCGGGTGAGCAGCAGTTCGGCCGCCTGCTCCGCCAGCGACGCTCGTCGCACCTGGGCCAATCGCGTCTCCGTCATCTCGCTGCTCGTCTGATGGATCATTCACCATCCTAGTGATTCCAATCGCGCAGACTTCGAGCCAGTTCTCTACTTGTCTGAGGAGTCGTGCTAGGTTGTCGGTGTGCTTCTCGGACTCCTCCTTCTTCGCCGCCACGGCGGGGCCTAGCCTGACCGGCTCCCCGACGTGGAGCGGAATCGCGCGCCGGTCGTCTCCCCGCACGACCGAAGAAGGACACCGCTCATGAGTTCGACAGCTTTCTCCAACATCTCCACGCCGGTCGGTCCGGTACCCGCCGATGCGGCTTCCTGGAACCGGCAGCGACACTCGCAGATGCCGTCCCGCCGCTACCGCGACGCGTACTCCCGCGTCGAAGTGCCGCTCGTCGAGCGGGAGTGGCCGCAACGCCGCCTGCTCGCAGCGCCCCTGTGGGTGCCGGTGGATCTGCGCGACGGCAACCAAGCGCTCGCCGAGCCGATGGACCCGGCGCGGAAGCGCCGCTTCTTCGAGCTGATGGTGCGGATGGGCTACAAGGAGATCGAGGTCGGGTATCCGTCGGCGTCGCAGACCGATTACGACTTCGTACGGCTGATCGCCGAGACCGACCTCGCTCCCGAGGACGTGACGATCGTCGTGTTCACGCCCGCCCGCCGTGACCTCATCGAACGCACCGTCGCATCGATCCGCGGGATCCGCAACGACGTCGTCATCCACCTGTATACCGCCACCGCGCCGACCTGGCGCAGCGTCGTGCTCGGGCACGACCGCAGCACGCTCGCTGACCTGATCCTCGCCGGCGGCCGCGACGTGCTCGACTTCGCGGGGGACCTCCCGACGGTGCGCTTCGAATTCTCGCCCGAGGTCTTCAACCTCACTGAACCCGACTACGTCCTCGAAATCTGCGACGCAATGACCGAGCTGTGGGATGCGACCCCGCAACGCCCGGTCATCCTGAACTTCCCGGCGACCGTGGAGATCGCGACGCCGAACGTGTACGCCGACCAGATCGAGTACATGCACAAGAACCTGGCCCGCCGTGACGCCGTCGTCCTCTCGGTGCATCCCCACAACGATCGGGGCACCGGCATCGCCTGCGCCGAGCTGGCCGTGCTCGCCGGTGCGCAACGCGTCGAAGGCTGCATCTTCGGCAACGGCGAACGCACCGGCAACGTCGACATCGCCACCCTGGCGCTCAACCTGCACGCGCAGGGCATCGACCCGATGATCGACTTCTCCGATATCGACGAGATCCGCCGCACCGTCGAGCACAGCAACCGTCTCGAAATCCACCCCCGCCACCCCTACGTCGGCGACCTCGTGCACACCGCGTTCAGCGGCACTCATCAGGACGCCATCAGGAAGGGCTTCGCCGAGCACCGTGCCCGCGCGACTTCCGAAGGCCGACCGGAGCGCGAGATCGAGTGGCGGGTGCCGTCCCTGCCGATCGACCCCGCGGATCTCGGCCGCAGCTACGACGCCGTCATCCGCGTCAATTCGCAATCCGGCAAGGGCGGCATCGCCTACCTCCTGGAAACCGAGTACGGCATCGAACTCCCCCGCCGCCTGCAGATCGACTTCGCCCGTCGCGTCCAAGAGCATGCCGACGCGACCGGCGTCGAAGTCGACGCGCCGGAGCTGCTGGGCCTGTTCGAACGCAGCTACCTGAGCCGTGCGGGCGGGGGCGTCGAACTGCTCGATCTGCGATCCGAGAGTCACGAGACGTCCACGATCACGAGTGTCCGCATCCGGGTCGACGGAGCCGAACACGGCGGCAGCTACGACGGCATCGGTCCGGTGGAAGCCGTCACCCGTCTTCTCGCAGAGCGCGGCATCCCTGTCGACATCCTCTCGCTGCACCAGACTTCGCTGTCTGCCGGAAACAGCAGCGAAGCCCTCACCCTCATCGAATTCCGAGATCGCACCGGCACGGGGTGGGTGGCGGGCCGGGACCGCTCCGTCCTCACCGCAACCGTGAACGCCGTCCTCGGCGCCGCACACGCACCGTCAGAGATCCCGAAGCAGGGCATCTCGATCAGCGGGTGAGACCGGGCCGTCGCTGTCGAGCGCATTCCGGATGGCGTCGTGTCGTTCACGCGTGAGGCGAATGCGCGTGGCGAACAGGATCCCGGGGATGAGGCAGATTCCGGTTCCGACGGCCATGAGCAGCCGGATGGCGGACAGCGCATCCGGGGTCGGGCCTCGCACGGCCGAGGTCACGATCGAGCAACTGGTCAACTGGTTCGCCGCGGAAGCGAAGAGCCGAGGAGACTGATGAACCGCACTACGTCGCCGACCGCGTCCAGACGACGGCGGCGATGACGCGACGATTCTCGTCGGCGCACTGCAGGAGACCGAGCTTCACGAAGATCGATCGGATGTGCGACTCGACGGTGCGCTCCGACACGCACAGGGCCGTCGCGATCGCCGTGTTCGACGCGCCCGTCGCGAGTGTGCGGAGCACGGTCGTCTCACCGGCGCTGAGTGCGGCGAGGTCGGGGACTCGGGCGTCGATCCAATCGAATTCGGTTCGCTGGGGCTGGGGCTGGGGCTGGGGTTGGAGAAGCAGCCGCAATTTCGCCTCCTCATGCACGCGGCGTTCCGGGACAAGGCACTGCCGTCGGGGCGACGGGGTACGGGGAGCCGGCCTGTCACGGTGCTCGGGGTCAGTCTGCACCCGCTCGAGCGCGGCGGTGAGCCCCAATCCGGGGGGAGCGGCCGACGGCGGTCCGCCTGCCGGCCCCGGCCTCGGCCCCGGCTACTGCTCGTCGAGCAGTTCGCCGCGGATGCGGCGGAGGTCCTCCATGAGCGATCCGACGAGGATCCAATGCCCCGAGCGCGGCGGGGCGATGACGAGCGGGGCGGTGAGCGCGGGCACCGCGGAGGTCATCGGTTCGGGCTCGGGCTCGATGTCGGCCAGATGCACGGCGAGACGCACGTCGTGGGCGGAGCGACGCAGCTGCTCGGCGATCGCCCGTACCGTCGGCTCGTCGGAGAGGGCGTCGTCGTAATGGTCGAAGAAGGCGCGGGTCATGCCGATGACCTGCGTCACGATCGGGCTCAACCGTTCGACGAGCGCGCGCATCTCGGCGAGGTCGGTGCGGTGCGCCGAGCGTCTGGGGTTCAACGTGAGCGACTCCTCGCCGGCGGAGATCGCCGCATCCGCGGTATCCCGCATCGGCCGCATGAGGCGCGCCTCGAGCATGAGCTGCTGAAGCTCGGCGGGCGATTGCGGCGTCTCGAGGGCGCTCGCGAGGCGGTCGAGGGATGCCGCGAGCTCGCCGCCGAGGAGGGCGAGGTCGCGCCGTGCGGGCCCGACCGCGACCGGCGGCACGATGAGTGCGTTCACGACGATGCCGATCAGCGCGCCGATGAGCGTCTCGAGCACCCGGTCGATCGCGTACTCGGGTGACGTGGCGCCGAGCGCGAGCACGAGCATCGCGCTGATCGCCACCTGGTTCGAGGTGCCGGGCGTCATCTTGAGGGTCCAGGCGACGAGCATCGCGACGACGATCACCACGAGGATGACGGCGCTGTTCTGGCCGAACGCGAGCGAGATGCCCGTGGCGATGAGGACGCCCAGGATGACGCCGATCGACCGCTCGATCGCCTTGCCGAACGACTGGTTCACGCTCGGCTGCACGACGAGCAGGGCGGCGATCGCCGCGAACACCGGCAGCTGCCCGGGAATCAGCCAGCCCGCGACGAGCCACGCGGTGATCGTCGCGACGGCGGCCTTCGCGACCTGAAGGATGGGCACGCGTTTCGTCGCCCTGAAGGTCGAGGTGATCGCCATGCGTCCCATTCTTCTCACACCGTGGGTTGAGGAGCGACGGAGGAGCGTCTCGAAGCCCTCCCCCTGGGGTTTCGAGACGTCGCTTCGCTCCTCGACCCGCTTACTGCGGAAGCGTCCGCGGGTCGTCTTCGCCGTGCTCGGGGATGTCATGGTCGTCGCCGCCCGACAGGGGGTCGTGGTCGACGACCGCATCGACGTCGTCGGTCGGCACGTTGTCGGGCCTGGCGTTCTCGACGGACAGGGCTCCGGCTGACGCGTGCGGCCCGCGGCCCGAGGCATCCGCGTGCAGCCCCAGCCGTCGCCGCAGCCCGCGCACCCAAGCGGGCGGCGCGGCGACGATGCCGCGCTCGAGCGGCTCCTCGACCTCGAGCCCGTAGTACTCGCCGATGTGGTCGATGAACTGCGCCCGCTCGGCCTTCGCGTAGGCGCGGCGCTCGCGCGTGAACGCGATGATCGTCGACCAGCAGATGAGGAGCATCACGACGCTGAACGGCAGGGCGATGATGATCGCCGCCGTCTGCAGCGCCTTCAGCCCGCCCGAGAGCAGCAACGCGATCGCGAGCGCGGCGGTGATCGCGGTGAAGAAGGTGCGGATCCAGCGGTGCGGATTGAGCTTGCCGCCGGTGGCGATCATGCCCATGACGAGAGCGCCCGAGTCGGCCGAGGTGATGAAGAAGATGCCGATCAGCAGGATCACGCCCACCGTGAGCACCTGCGTGCCGGGGATGTGCTGGAGCATCTCGAACAGCGCTCCCTCGACGTTCACCGAGCCGTCTGCCTGGGTGAGCGTGCCCGGTTCGGCCAACTCGAGCGCGAGCGCCGAACCGCCGAGCACCGCGAACCAGAGGATGCCGAGGAGGGTCGGCACGAGGATCACGCCCATCACGAACTGGCGTACCGTGCGTCCCTTCGAGATGCGCGCGATGAAGATGCCGACGAACGGCGCCCACGAGATCCACCAGCCCCAGTAGAAAGAGGTCCAGCTCGCCTGCCACGCCTCGCCCGCCTCGCCCTGGAATGCGCTGACGTTGAACGACAGCCCGATGAAGTCCTGCACGTAGTTGCCGATGGACTGCACGAACTCGCGCAGCAGGAACTCGGTCGAGCCGAACACGAGCAGGTACAGCACGAGCAGGCCCGCGAGTACGAGGTTCGCCGTCGAGAGCCACTTCATGCCCTTCGTGACGCCCGAGAGCACCGACATCAGCACGAACACCGAGATGACGAGGATGAGCACGACCTCGGTGGTCTCGTTCGGCTCGAGGATGCCCGCCGAGTCGAGCCCGGCGCTGATCTGCAGCACGCCGAGGCCGAGTGAGGTCGCGACGCCGAAGAGCGTGCCGACGAGGGCGATGACGTCGATCACGTGACCCCAGCCGCCCTCGACCCGCTTGCCGAGGATCGGCTCGAGGGTCCAGCGGATCGAGATCGGCCGCCGACGCCGGTGGATCGCGTACGCGAGCGCGAGCCCGATCACGACGTAGATCGACCAGGCGTGCACGCCCCAGTGCAGGTAGGTCTGGCTGAGGGCCGCCTGCGCCAGTTCGGACGGCGTGCCCTCGACGCCGGGGCGCGGCGACACGTAGTGGCTGAGCGGCTCGCTGACCCCGTAGAAGACGAGACCGATGCCCATGCCGGCGGCGAACAGCAGCGCGAACCACGAGAGCAGCGAGAACTCGGGCTGGTCGTCGTCGCGGCCGAGGCGGATGTCACCGAAACGGCTGAAGCCGACGAAGAGGCTGAACGCGACGAAGAACGCGGCGATGAGCACGTAGTACCAGTTGAAGGCGTCGACGATGCTCGACTGGATCGCGCCGAACATGGTCTCGGCGGCCTGCGGCGCGATGAGCGCGAAGGCGACGAACAGGGCGATGACGATCGCGGCGGGCCAGAAGACCCATCGCTGCACGGGTGGAAGGGTCTTGCGGTCGAGGGTCGGTCGTTCGTTCGATGCGCCGCTCATCTGCCCACGGTACCGGGGATGCCGGTGGTCTGCCATGATCGGCGGTGTGGCCGACCGACTGATGCTCCTCGACACCGCCTCGCTCTACTTTCGCGCCTTTTACGGCGTGCCCGACTCGTTGAAACGTGCCGACGGCACGCCGGTGAACGCAGTTCGGGGGCTCCTCGACATGATCGCGCGGCTCACGACCGACTTCGAACCCACCGAGCTCGTGGCCTGCTGGGACGACGACTGGCGGCCCGGCTGGCGGGTGGCCCTCATCCCGAGCTACAAGGGCCACCGGGTCGAACGGGCGGTGCCCGGCGGCGTCGACGTCGAAGAGACCCCGCCCGGACTGGTGCGCCAGATTCCGCTCATCCGCGAGGTGCTCGGCCTCATCGGCGTGCCGGTCGTGGGAGCCGCCGAGCACGAGGCCGACGACGTCATCGGCACCCTCGCGACCGGTGCGCGCCGGCCCGTCGACGTCGTCACGGGCGACCGCGACCTCTTCCAGCTCGTCGACGACGAGGCATCCGTTCGCGTGATCTACACCGCCCGCGGCATGTCGAAGCTCGAACTCGTGACCGACGCCGTCGTCGTCGGCAAATACGGCGTGCTGCCGCAGCAGTACGCCGACTTCGCGGCGCTGCGCGGCGACTCCTCCGACGGGTTGCCGGGAGTCGCGGGCGTCGGTGAGAAGACGGCGGCCGGTTTGATCCAGCAGTTCGTCGACCTCGACGGCATCATCGAGGCGGCCGCGGATGCCTCGGCGCCGATGTCGGCCGGCGTGCGCGCCAAGCTCGCGGCGGCCGCCGACTACCTCGCGGTGGCGCCGCGGGTCGTCGAGGTCGTGCGCGACCTCGAGCTGCCCGAGGTCGATGCGCGGCTGCGCCCGGTCACGGGTGAGCGGCGCGCCGCGCTCGAGGCGCTCGTCGACGACTGGAACCTCGGCGGCTCGGTCGCGCGCGTGCTCACGGCGCTCGACGCGACCGCGCCCACTGCTGGTTGAGGAGCGAGCGCGGCGAGCGTCTCGAAACCGTGCTGCTGGTTGAGGAGCGAGCGCAGCGAGCGTCTCGAAACCGTACCGCTGGTTGAGGAGCGAGCGCGGCGAGCGTCTCGAAACCGTACCGGGCGCTCCTCAACCAGCGGTGCGGCTCACGCGGTCACCCCGAACGGCACCCGTTCGGGCGTGAACCAATGCACGGGGGCCGGCAGTTCGACGCCGCCCGATGCGAGCCAGATGGCGACGAACGCGTAGGCGGCGGTGAGCACGGCGAGCCCGCCGAGCACCCACGCAGTGCGTACCGCCCATGAGGTCTTGACGCCCGCTGCCCGATACCGCGGCACCGCCATGGCGGCGACCCAGATCGCCGCGCAGCCGAAGCCTGCGATCCATACGGTGCGCAGTGCGTCGCCCTCGAGCGGTGCGAACACGGCGATGACGAGCGCGCCGGCGCCGAGCAGCAGCCCGGTGTACGCGAACATGCGCGCGAAGCCGAGGCCGCCGAGGTCGTCGTCGCTGTTCCACCACGGCTGCGTCGGCTCGCTCATGCTCCGATCGTATGGCCACCCGCCTCGGTCTCGCGGGCTCGGGCTCTCCTGAGCCTCAGCCCTCGGATGCCTCGCCGCGCACCCGTGGCGAACGACCGAGCAGCGCGCGGCCGACCAGCCCGACCCCCGCGACGCAGACGGCGACCACGAGCGGCGGCACGACCAGGGCGGGGTCGGTGAGCGCCATCCCGAAGACGCGCCGGGCGTAGTCGAGCATCTCGGCTGGTTCGCGGGCGAGCACCCGCGTGCCCGCGGCGGCCGACACGGCCGTGATCAGGGCGGGCCCGACCCAGAGGATCACGAGGCTCGCGAGCGCGGCGGCCACCCGGCCGACCGTGCCGACTCCGCCCCACGCGATCGCCGCCCCGACGAGCACCGAGGGGACCCAGCGCACCGCCGCCCACAGCCAGGCGGGCTCGCCCGTGAAGACGGGGTCGGGAGCGAGCAGCGGGTGCAACCACCCCGAGATGAGCACGGCCGCGACCGCGAGGCCCATCATCGCGCCCGCGCGCGGTGCCCGCGCGATGAGCCAGAGCACGAGCACGGCGACGCCGAGCGCGAGGACGGCCACGGCGAGCACGGCCGCGAGGTAGAACTGCGACCACGTGTCGTCGCGGAGTCCTGCCGCGACGACCGTTGCGGTCTGCACGATCGCGACCACGTCGACGAGGAGCACCCCCGAGAGCAGCAGGGCGAAGCCGCCGCGGGGGCTGCGATCGCGCAGCGAGCGTGCGGTGATGCCCGCGGCCGCCGCGCCGACGACGAGCAGGGAGGCGATCATCGACAGCCGGTACTGGCTGAACGGCAGCAGCACGAGCGGCATGTCGTCGGGCATGGTCTCGCTCGCCCACAGGTTCTGCAGCGGCAGCCGCATGCCGGTGATGAGCCATGGCAGCAGACCGATCGCGGCCGCGGCGACGCCGATGAGGATGAACGGCCAGCGGGGCAGGGTCGCCGACGGCGGCGGGGTGGATGCCTCGTGGCCGTCGGCGCCGTGGGGGCCGTCGGGTACGGGGTCGGGCGTTGCGGGCGTCGTCGTGGACGGTTGCATTGGCCACCTCGTCGATCGATCGGGTCGGCCGACGCCGGCCGATTCGCCCACCCTACGCCCGGCCTCCGACAGCGCCTCATGGGTCGCGGTGCACCTAAGATATGGATTCCGGCTCGATGATTCGCCGGCTGTTCGGAGGGGTGGGTCTGGGCTTGTCGGGGTTGCGTCTGGTCGATGGCGGTCTGGTGTTGCGGATCGGGCTGCTGGCGGCGTCGGGGCCGGTGCGTGACCTGCACCTGCCCTTCGCAGCGTCGGGTTCGGTCGAAGTGGACGAGATGCTTCGCTCGGTCTCGCGTGGCCGGGAGGCGGCCGCTGAGGGTGTTTCGGGCGTGCTCGGGGTGGCCGGGCGTCGTTGACGGGGCTGGATGCTTCGTTGCAGGATCTGGATGCTGCGTTGGCTGCCGGGGTGGGCTGATGCCATGGTCGCGTGAGGCTCCGGGTGCTGGTGACCTGGAACAGATTATGCTGGCCGGTCGGGTGCGAGGGCGGCTGGCCGAGGACTTGTGGGCACACACGGTTGCCGGGATCGACCGCGTGATCGCCGAGACCCCGACGGTATGGGAGGGGCAGACCGCAGACGTGTTCGTCGGGTTGCTCGCGGGCGTTCGACCGGATGCAGTGGCGTTGGGCCGTGCGTCGGCGTCGGACGCGGACGTGTTGGGTCGGTACGCGGCTGAGGTGGCTGACATCCAGGAATCGGATCGGCTGCTCGCGACGCGCGCGGAGGAGGTCGAGTCGCGGTTGCGTGGTGCCCGGGCCGATTGGGCCGACGCGAGCGGGGCGTGGGCCGAGGTGTTCCCGACTGCGAGCATCGTGCCGGGCAGCGAACTTGAGCAGGCTCTGGCACGGGAGCGGCTGGCGGAGGTCGAGGCAGAGGCCGCGGTGCTGGAGCGCGAGCGCGATGTGCTCGTCGAGCGTCGAGAAGCGGCGGACCGGCGGTGCGTGGCCGGGCTGAGCGACCCGGCGCAGGGCGGGGACGTGGGTCGGGTGCTGGCCACTGCGGTTCCAAGTACCGGGTCGGTGCTGGGGATGCTGTCGGGGTTGAGCGCCTCGGAGCTGCTCGCGGTGCTGGAGGCGCGTCCAGGCCTCGTGGAGCGGTTACGGGCTGAGAATCCTGACGCGGTGCATGAGTGGTGGTCGGGCCTCGACCGGTCGGCGCAGCATGCGTTGGCGTTGGGGGTTCCCAACGTGATCGGCGGCCTGGGCGGGGTGTCGTACTGGGCGCGGGACCGGGCGAACCGGATCTTGTTGGACCGGGCGATCACAGATGCACGCACGGCTCCGGAGCAGGTCGGCAGGCTGACGGCGTTGGAAGAAATCCGCGACGCCCTGAAACCTCGTCGCGGGGTGGTGCGTCAGTTGACGGTTTTCGAGAACGGGGACCGACCCCTGGCTGCCGTGTCGGTGGGGGACTTGGACCAGGCGGTGAACGTGACGTACAGCGTGCCGGGGATGAATACCCGGGGTGCGGATATGCAGTTGTGGGCGCGCGGCGCACAGAACCTGTACGACGAGCAAGGCCTGGTCGGTGGGCCTTCGGCCCGGGCGGTGGTGGCGTGGATCGGGTACGAGACCCCGACCGAGGTCACGGTCGGGTCCGGGGATCTGGCGCGGGCGGGCGGTGACCGGTTGGTCGACGAGCTCGAAGGGTTCAACGCCACCCGAAACGGCCGGGACGTTGAGTTGCATGTGGTCGGGCACTCGTACGGGACCACGACTGCCGCGAACGCGCTTTCGGCCAAAGACCTTGGGGTGGCGTCGTTCACGATGCTCGGCTCAGCCGGGATCGAGCCGAGCATCGGCGGAGCCGACGGGCTGCATGCCGGGCAGGTGTTTGCTGGTCAAGCGCAGAACGTGTTTCCCGTGATCGAGGCCGGGAAGGGTGATGAATGGGCGCACGTGGGGCGAAGGGTCAGCGGCAGGGACAACCCGATGGAGCCCGGGTTCGGGGCCACATCGTTCGGGGTCGACGGCGAACCAGACAAAGACCTGCATCAAGTCACCGCGCATGATCCCCTCATGCCCTACGGTGCCGAGAACGGCTGGGGATACCTCGACAAAGACACCGAATCCCTCCAGAACACCGCATTGACCTCGACCGGGCAACCCGAACGACTCACCGGGTATGCCTGGCCGGGGTTGACTCAGGTGCAGGAAGGCCTGATCTACGGGCCCCCGAGTTTCGGCTCCCCCACGGAAGGCACCAGATGAGCACTCCCCGCCCCTGCACCCTGACCGCTGCGGCCGCCACCCTGACACTCCTACTGACCGGCTGCGCCGGCCCTACCGAACAGGAAGAGTCCATGACACAGACCGAATCGGAACATGCTCTCTCTGAGCTGATGACCTCGTCACGGGAAGTACTGGCGCTGCCGTCTGAAGGCTGGGACCAGGGTTACCCGCTCGTGCCGGACCCGTGCATCCTGTCGAACGGGGACCTCGGGGTGGACTACGTCGACCTCCGCACGTGGACCGGCGACACCGGCACTGAAGCGGACACCGACGCACTCCTCGAACGGGTCCGTGAGCACTGGGAAGCCCAAGGACTCACCACCAGCCTTGATGTGCGCGAGGGAAACCCCGGTGACGAGCCGTACCTGTTCTTCACGGGGCGGGGCGGTCCGGTACAGAACATTCGGGTATCGGTGATTCCGGGGCAGGTCACGCTCGATGGCGAGTCGATCTGTGTGGTGGACGCGGACGATCTGTTCCCCGACTGATCAGCCCAGCAAGCCAGCGCCCGAATGGCGCTTCACTTGCGAAGCGTGGCATTCTGGCCGGATGACTCGTCGCCATCATCGCGTCGCCGTGCTCGTGCTGCCGGGGGCGAAACCGCTCGACGTCGGCATTCCCGCACAGGTGTTCTCCACTCGCGCGAGCATGCCCTACGAGGTGCGCGTCTGCGGCGCCGCCCCCGGGCTCGTCACGGGCGGCGACGGACTCTCGTACCACGTGGCCGACGGCCTCGACGCGCTCGCGTGGGCTGAGACGATCTTCATTCCGGGCTACCGCCGCCCCGACCTCGACGACCCGCCCGCCGCGGTGGTCGAGGCGCTGCGCGCCGCGCATGCGCGTGGGGCCCGGCTCGCCGCCATCTCGACGGGCGCGTTCGCGCTCGCGGCGACGGGGCTCCTCGACGGCCGCCGCGCCACGACGCACTGGCACTACACGCGGGCGCTCGCCACGAGGCATCCGCTCGTGAACGTCGACGCCAACGTGCTCTTCGTCGACGAGGGCTCCGTGCTGACGAGCGCCGGCGCGGCCTCGGGCCTCGACCTCTGCCTGCACCTCGTGCGCCGCGACCACGGCGTCGCCGTCGCGAACCACGCCGCCCGGCGCCTCGTCGCCGCGCCGTACCGCTCGGGCGGGCAGGCGCAGTTCGTGCCGCGGAGTCTGCCGCCCGAGCTCGGCGCGGTGTTCGCCGACACCCGCGAGTGGGCGTTGCGCCGGCTCGACGAACCGCTCACGCTCGATGTGCTCGCCCGTCACGCGAACGTCTCGGCCCGTACCTTCTCACGCCGCTTCGTCGACGACACCGGGTACACGCCCATGCAGTGGGTGCTTCGCGCCCGGGTCGACATGGCGCGCGAGCTGCTCGAGCGCAGCGAGCTCGGCATCGATCAGATCGCGGCCCGGGCAGGACTCGGCACGGGGGCCAACCTGCGGCTGCACTTCAAACGCATCCTCGGCACCTCGCCGAGCGACTACCGCGAGACCTTCGCGCGGGGCGAGTAGCGCCCGCGCGGCCCGGTCACGCCAGGTCGAGCACGGTCCAGACGATCTCGCCGGCCTCCTTCTCGATCGCCGTGCGATCGCGCCGGAACCCGAGCTTGTCGAGCACCCGGAACGACGGAGCATTCCAGCTGCCGACCGTCGCCCAGAGGCGCTGCCGACCGGTCGCCCGCGCCGCCTCGACGACGGCCGCCGCCGCCTCGGTCGCGTAGCCGCGTCCGTGCGCACTGCGCAGCAGCTCGTAGGCGAGCTCGGGTTCGTCGATCGTCGAGCGCCCGATGACGAGTCCGCAGTAGCCGAGGAACTCGTCGCTGCCGCGCGGGTGCAATGTCAGCAGGTGGATACCGCGCGCCGGTGCGCTCTCACGTGCGCCCCGGATGTCGGCGAGCGCCTCATCGAGGCTCATCGGCTCGTCGACGTGCTGCTCGAGCCCACCCGTGCGCTCGGCGTGATCGCGCAGGCGCTCGACGACGAGCCGCCGGTAGCCCTCGGCGTCGGCCTCCTCCCAGAGCTGCAGGGTGAGGCGCTCGGTCTCGAGGGCGAAGGGCAGTGGCGCATGGGGCATGCGATCACGCTATCGGCAGCACGGACTGATCTTGGCGAGATCCTTTCGGGTACTGGCTTACGTGCCACTCGCGCGCGAGGCATCCGATCGCGAGAGTGGAACCATCGCGGACTGAAAGGACCCACCCCCGCCATGACCACCCGCATCGCCATCAACGGATTCGGCCGCATCGGACGCAACGTCGTGCGCGCACTCGTCGAGCGCGGCGCCGACTTCGAACTCGTCGCCGTCAACGACCTCACCGACCCCGCGGGCCTCGCGCGCCTCCTGAAGTTCGACAGCACCGCCGGCCGCTTCGGCTACCCCGTCGAGGTCGAGGGCGATGTGCTCGTCATCGACGGCCGCCGCGTGAAGGTGCTCGCCGAGCGCGACCCCGCGAAGCTGCCCTGGGGCGAGCTCGACGTCGAGATCGTGCTCGAGTCGACCGGTCGCTTCACCTCCAAGGAGGCGGCCTCGGCGCACCTCGCCGCGGGCGCCAAGAAGGTGCTCGTGAGCGCGCCGGCCTCGGGCGCCGACGTCACGCTCGTCTACGGCGTCAACACCGATGCGTACGACGCCGAGCTGCACACGATCGTCTCGAACGCGTCGTGCACCACGAACGCCCTCGCGCCGCTCGCCAAGGTGCTCGACGACCTCGCCGGCATCGAGCACGGCTTCATGACGACCATCCACGCGTACACGCAGGACCAGAACCTGCAGGACGCCCCGCACTCCGACGCCCGCCGCGCCCGCGCCGCCGCCGTCAACATCGTGCCGTCGTCGACCGGCGCCGCGAAGGCGATCGGCCTCGTGCTGCCGAACCTCGACGGCAAGCTCAACGGCGACTCGATGCGGGTGCCCGTGCCGGTCGGTTCGATCGTCGAGCTCAACGCGACCGTCTCGAAGGACGTCACCCTCGACGAGGTGCTCGCCGCGTACAAGGCCGCAGCCTCCGAGGGTCCGCTCGTCGGTGTGCTCGAATACTCCGAGGAGGCGCTCGTCTCGAGCGACATCGTCGGCAACCCGCACTCGTCGATCTTCGACGCCGAGCTGACCCGCGTCGACGGCCGCCACATCAAGGTCGTCGCCTGGTACGACAACGAGTGGGGCTTCTCGAACCGCGTGATCGACTCGCTCGGCCTGCTCGCGCGCTAGTCGCAGCGGCGCAGACCCCGCCGCCGCACGGTGCGCGGAACTGCGGCGCACCCCTGCCCCGCGCCGCAGCAGAACGGGCCCGCCTCTTCTCCTTGTCGGAGGAGGCGGGCCTGTTCGCGTCGCCGGCGTCCTGCGGCGCATGCGGCGCCCCGACGGTGGGCGTCGCTTCGGCGTCGACCCGGCCGCTCGAGTGGAGCACGCCTCTCGCGTCTGCCGGCGCCGCGTGACGAGTCGTCTGCACGCCGGTGCGACACGCCGCGAGGACCGGCGCGGCCTCGGCGGGTCGCCGCGGAGTGCTGACGACTCGTCACGGCAGCGTCGCCCGAGCGCTCAGTCGCCGACGACGATGCGCGTCGTCGGCACCCACTCGACCGCGACGGTCGCGGGGTCGATGCCCTCGGCCTCGAGCGAGGAACGGAGCGCGTCGATGTCGGGCACCGCGTCGCCGCCGGTCACGCGCACGACGTACCCGGGTGAAGCGGTCGCGATGCCGATGACCTCCAGGCCGAGGTCTTCGGCCCACGCTCGCGCGGCGCCGTCGACGTCCGACCCCTGAGTGGTTGTGGTGACGCTGCGGTACGTCGAGATCGTGAGCGGGATCGCGATGAGCACGAGCATGACCGCGATGGTGATGTGCGAGCGGCGACGGTTCACCACCCGTGTCGTGGTGGCGGCGCCCGCCGCCACGGGACCGGCCGCTCGAGGCCCGCCTGCGGCGGTACCGCCCGCACCGCCGGCACCGCCGGCGAACGAGCCCCAGCGCTGCACGCGGTAGAACGCCATCACGACGACGCCCGTGCCGAGGATCGCCGCGACGTTGGCGACGAAGAGCAGCAGGGCGCCGATCGACGCGGCGTAGTCGGCCGACTCGGCCGCGACGCCGACGACGACGAGGGGCGGCACGAGCGAGATCGCGATCGCGACGCCCGGCAGGGTGTCGGAGATGTCTTTCCGCACGAGCGCGATCGAGGCGACGGCCCCGGTCGCGAGCGCGCCGAACAGGTCGATGAGATCGGGCGTCGCTCGTGCGGCGATCTGCGAATTCGTGGCCGCGGTTTCGGGGACGAGCGCGAGCAGCGCGCAGGCGTAGCCGATGACGATCGCCGCGGTGGCCCCGGCGATCATCGTGATCAGCGACCGCACGAAGTTGACCCGTTCGCCGAGCACCGTCGCGAGCATCGTGCCCTGGATCGGCAGCATCATCGGGGCGACGATCATGGCGCCGATGACGGTCGCGGTCGAGTCGCCGATGACGCCGCTCGCGGCGATCGCCGACGAGAGCACGAGCAGGATCCAGAATCGCTGCAGACGACGCGCGCGGCCCGGATCGTCGAAGAAGACCGCGTCGCGCATGTGCTCGATCGTGTTCAGCGCGTCGGACGGCGGCGGGGGATACACGGGCTCGGCCATCTGCGGCTCCTTCTCGTTGCTCATGAGAGCGTAGAGCCGCAACGGGGTGATCCCGGGCACCGACGCGACCGGGCGCCGGCACCCCACCGGGGAGGTGCCGACACCCGGTTTCGTGCGCGTGCCGCCCGCCGCTCAGACGGCCGCGCGGAGCCCGTCGACGAGCGGGGTCGTCGGCCGGCCGATGAGGCGGGCGAGCGTGTCGTCGGAGTTCGCGAGCACGCCGCGACGGATGCCGTCGTCGATGCCCGCGACGAAGGCGGCGGTGCCGGCGTCGAGGCCCGCCGACTCGAGCGCCGCGACGTGCGCCTCGGGGGTGAGCGCCGTGTACACGACCTCGCGCCCGGTGATCTCGGATGCCGCGGCCGCGAGCTGCTCGTACGACCACGCGGTGTCGCCGGTGAGGTCGTAGGTCTCGCCGAGGTGTCCGTCGTCGGTGAGGAGCGCGGCGAGACCCGCGGCGAGGTCGGCGCGGGTGGCGCTCGCCACCAGGCCGTCGCCCGCGCTCGCCGTGATCACGCCCGTCTCGGCGGCACGCGCCACATCGGTCGTGTAGTTCTCGGTGTACCAGTTGTGCCGGGCGATGACCGCGGGAACGCCCGCGGCGGCGATCGCCTCCTCGGTGGCCTTGTGGTCGGGCGCGAGCACGAACTCGGCCGTCGTCGCCTGTGGCACGCTCGTGTAGACGAGCTTCGCGACACCCGCCGCGGCCGCCGCGTCGATGACGTTGCGGTGGCCCTGCACGCGCGAGCCGGGGGCGCTGCCCGAGATGAGCAGCACCGTGTCGACGCCGTCGAGCGCCGCTGCGATGGTCTCGGGGCGGTCGTAGTCGAGTTCGGCGGTGCGCACGCCCCGCGCCGAGGCATCCGCGAGCTTCGCCGTGTCGCGCGCGGTCGCGACGAGCTCGGCGGGGGCGACGCCGCGTTCGAGCAGTGCGTCGATGACGAGGCGGCCGAGCTGGCCCGAGGCGGCGGTGACGAGGATGGTCATGGGTGTTCCTTCCGTTGGGTTCACCGAGGGGTAACGGGATGCTGCGACCGCACCTTCCCTCGAAGAGGTACCCACTTTCGAGTAAGGTACCAACATGACGGTAAGTCTTGCGGAGATCCGGGAGCAGTCGGGTGAGGTCTTCTCCGACGGCTGCCCGACTCGCGTCGTGCTCGACCACATCATGAGCAAGTGGGGCGTGCTCGTGCTGCTCGCGCTGACCGACGGTACCCACCGCTGGGGCGAACTGCGGCGCGAGGTCGAGGGCATCAGCGAGAAGATGCTCGCGTCGACGCTGCGCACCCTCGAGTCCGACGGGCTCGTGGTGCGCACGGCGCATCCCGAGGTTCCGCCGCGGGTCGACTACGCGCTGACGGCGCTCGGTCGCGACCTCATGAAGCACATGCTGCCGCTCGTCGGATGGGTCGCCCGGGAGGCGAACGGCATGATCGGAACCCGCACGGCTGGTTGAGGAGCGAGCGCAGCGAGCGTCTCGAAACGCCGCGGTGCGTCTCACGGACCCGGCATGCGGCAGGATCGAGTGGTGCACTCCTTCCGCAGAACGATGCTCAAGTCCAAGATCCACCGCGCGACGGTGACGCACGCCGATCTGCACTACGTCGGCTCATTGACGGTCGACCTCGATCTGCTCGACGCGGCCGACCTGCTGCCCGGCGAGCTCGTCACGGTCGTGAACGTCAATACGGGCGACCGCTTCGAGACCTACACGATCGCGGGCCGGCGCGGCTCGGGCGTCATCGGGGTGAACGGTGCCGCCGCCCGGCTGGCCGCCGCGGGTGACCTCGTGATCGTGATCTCGTGGGCGTCGGTGAAGAGTTCGAAGGCGGCCGACCTCGTGCCGAGCATCGTGCACGTCGACGGCCGCAACCGCATCGTCGAAACCGGCGTCGACCCGGCGGAGGCTCTCGTCGGCGACGTCCTCTCGCCCCCGAACGCCATCGTCGGCTGAGCTCGGCGGCCGCTACTGCTGACGCCGCAACTGCGCCAGGAGCTCGGGCCCTCGCCGGTCGAGGGTCTCGCCGCCGTCGCGCACACCGATGACGAGCAGCACTGTTCCGAGCACGACGCCGAGCGCGAGTGAGACCCACCCGTCGACGACCTGCCCCGTTCGTGAAGCCGATGATCGCGAAGACGAGCTCGGGCAGCACGAGCACCGCGAGGATTCTCCACGTCGTGAGCATCGAAGGGGTCGGGCCGACCCCGCCGCCGGGCCCTCACGCCCGTCTGCGGGTGCAGTGCGGAAGCGGTGTTGTCGTACGACACATCAGTGGAGAGCAGGGCCCGGTGACCATCGGCACCGCACAGGCCCGCCGGCTGAGGGTGCAGCCGGCAGCGCGCCGCCGGCAGCGCGCCGCCGGGAGGTGCAGCCGGCACAGGCCCGCCGGCTGAGGGTGCCGCCGGCAGGGGCTCTGCCGGCGGGCCGTCGCCCGCTCACCCCGTGGTCGCCTGCTCGTCGCGCGGCGCGATCGCCGTGCCGATGAGGCCGAGCACCGCCGCAACGATCATCATCACGGCGATCGGCCACCAGTGCCCCGACCAGGCGAGCAGCGCGGTCGCCGCGAGCGGCGCCAGCCCGCCGCCGACGATCGCGCCCGCCTCGCGCCCGATCGAGATGCCCGAGTAGCGCACGCGGGTGTCGAACATGGCGGTGAAGTACGCCGGCTGCACGCCGTCGCTCGCCGAGTTCACGATGCCGATCGCGGCGACCACGACGCCGATGATGAGCGCCGCCGACCCGGTGTCGAGCACGAGGAAGAGCGGGGCGGCGAGCACGGCGAACGCGACGAGCGAGCCGACGACGAGCCGGCGCGGGCCGATGCGGTCGCCGAGCGCTCCCCAGAACGGGCACAGCACCGCGGCGACCGCGGCCCCGGCGAGCAGCGCGGTGAGGGTGACCTCGCGAGGCATCCCGACGACCGTCGACGCGTAGCTCAGGCAGAACACCGAGACGACGTAGAAGGTCGTGTTCACCCCGACGCGCACGAGGAACACGGCGAGGATGCCGCGTGGTCGCCGCAGCACTTCGGCGACGGGTCTCCGGGCCTGCCGGCGAGCCTCGAGCACCGCGGCGAACTCGGGCGACTCGTCGACCCCGCGTCGCAGCCACCAGCCGATCGCGACGAGCACGAGGCTCGCGACGAAGGGCACCCGCCAGCCCCAGTCGAGGAGCGCCTGCTCGTCGAGCACGGCCACGAGCACGACGAAGGCGAGGTTGCCGAGGATGAGCCCGACGTAGACCGCGCTCGAGATGAACGCTCCGCGGAACCCGCGGCGCAGCGGCGACTGCTCGAGGGCGAGCAGCACGGCGCCGCTCCACTCGCCGCCGGTCGCGAGGCCCTGCACGAGCCGCAGCGCGACGAGCAGCACCGGCGCGACCGCTCCGATCTGCGCGTGCGTCGGCAGCACCCCGATGAGGGCGGTGGCGACGCCCATCGTGAGCAGCGTCGCGACGAGCACCCGGCGTCGGCCGAAGCGATCACCGAGGTATCCAGAGACGAGTCCGCCGAGGGGGCGGGCGACGAACCCGGTCGCGAACACGGCGAAGGAGAGCAGCAGGCTCGTGAGCGCGTCGTCGCCGGGGAAGAACAGCGTCGGGAAGACGAGGGCCGCCGCAGTGCCGTAGAGGAAGAAGTCGTACCACTCGAGCACGGTGCCGAAGGCGGCGGCGCCGAGCGCGCGGCGCGCACGGCGCGGGTCGGCGGGCGGAGCGACGTCGGCGGCGGCCCGCTCGGCCGAGGCGGTGCTCATGCGGTCACCTCCTGTGCGGCCGAACCGGCGGCGGGTGCGGTCGCGACCTCGGTCTCGCCCTCGTGCTCGACCGGGTGCGCGACCCCGTCGGTGATGAGCGGCGCCGCGAAGAACGCCAACTCGTGCTCCGACGAGATGCGGAAGGCGCGCAGCATGAGGGCGCGCACCTCGGGCGTCGCGCGTGACGCCGCGTCGGTCACGATCGCGATCGCCTCCCGCGTGGCGGTCGCGAAGGCGGGGTCGCCATAGGTGGCGAGCCATGAGGCGTATGGATGCTCCGGCGCGAGCGCCTGCTCGCCGAACTCGCCTGCGGCGAGCCTCACCCCGAGATCGGTGTAGAGCCAGAAGCACGGCAGGAGTGCGGCGGCCAGCACGGCGTAGTCGCCGCGCGCGGCGGTCGCGAGCAGGTGGTCGAGGTACGCGGTCGTCGCGGGCCCCGGGGAGACGCGCGCGCCGTCGAGCCAGCTCTCGTGCAACTGCAACTCGCCGACGATCGAGCCGTGCGCCGAGTTCGCCCAGAAGGCCTGCGCCGAGGCATCCGGTGCGAGGCTCGCCGCCGCGGCCAGCACCCGGGCGTAGTCGTGCAGGTAGAGCGCATCCTGCGCGAGGTAGTACAGGAACGGGGCGCGCGGCAGCGTGCCGTCGGCGAGGCCGCTGATGAACGGCAGTGCGTCGATGCCGTCGCGGATGCCGCGGATCGACGCCCACCACTCGCCTTCGACCTCGGCGGGGGTGGGTGCGGTGCGGGTGCCGCCGCGCGACCAGAGCCCCGCGAAGTGGTTGATCGGGCCGTGCCCGCCGCCGACCTCGAGGGCCTCGCCGTGCCGCAGCGACTCGCGCAGCCAGCGGCGGGCCTCGGCGACGGCCGCGGGCCACGGGTCGACGGCGCCGGCGACGGCGCGGCTCACGCCGGTCGTTGCAGCTGCCCCGCCTGCGAGCGTCGCGATCGCGGAGGAGAGGGAGCATCCTGTGCCGTGCGTCGCCGTCGTGTCGATGCGATCGCCGCCGAACTCGACGAGCGTCGCGGTCGCGGCGTCGATGAGCGCATCGGGCGCGGTGTCGCCGCCGAGGTGCCCGCCCTTCGCGAGCACGCGAAGGCCGAAGCGCGCCGAGACCGTCTCGGCCTGGGCGATCGCCTCGGCCCAGCTCGTCGCGACCGGCTGCCCGGCGAGCACCGCGAGTTCGGCGAGGTTCGGCGTCACGAGGTCGGCGAGCGGCAGGAGCTCGAGCATCGCCTGTTCGGCGTCGGCGTCGAGCAGGCGATCGCCGCTCGTGGCGATCATCACCGGGTCGAGTACGACGACCGGCGGCCGGGTGCGGGTGAGCCACTCGGCGACGGTCTGGATGAGCTCGGCGTTCGCGAGCATGCCGATCTTCACGCCGTCGATCACGATGTCGTCGGAGACCGCGTCGAGCTGGGCCGCGAGGAAGGTCGCGGGCGGCACGTGCACGCCGCGCACGCCGCGCGTGTTCTGGGCGGTGAGCGCCGTGATCGCGGCCATGCCGTAGCCGCCGACGGCCGCGATCGCCTTGAGGTCGGCCTGGATTCCGGCTCCGCCCGACGGGTCGCTGCCGGCGATGCTGAGGACTCGTGCGGTCATCGTGCGTTCTCCTGCTCGGTGATGAGGTCGGTGAGGTCGGTGAGGTCGGTGAGGTCGGTGAGGTCGGTGCCGGACTCGGCGCCGAACTCCTCGGCGAAGGCGCGTGCGGCCGTCTCCGGCGAGTCGGCCGCGCAGATGGCCGACACCACGGCGACGCCCGCCGCGCCCGCGTCGCGGAGCGGTGCCACGTCACCGAGCCCGATGCCGCCGATCGCGACGCACGGCAGCTCGCTCGCGGCGGCGAACCGGGCGAAGCCGTCGACGCCGATCGCCGCCGGGTGGTCGGGCTTCGTCGCGGTGGGCCTGATCACGCCGACGCCGAGGTAGTCGACGGTGCCGCGCGGCAGCCGGGCGACGGCGTCGAGGTGGGCCTGGCTGTTCGCCGTGAGCCCGACGACCGCGTCGGCGCCCAGCCGTCCACGCGCGACGACGGCGGCCGCGTCGCCCTGGCCGAGGTGCACGCCGTCGAGGCGGACGCCCGCGGCGCGCACCGCGAGGGCGACATCGAGCCGATCGTTCACGAGCAGGGTCGCGCGCCCGTCGATCGCCTCGGCGACCGCCGAGATCAGGTCGAACAGGGCGGATGCCTCGGCGCGCTTGTCGCGCAGCTGCACGACCCGCACGCCGCCGTCGACGGCCCGGGCGACGACGTCGACGACGCCGCGCTCGCCGCAGAGCACGGGGTCGGTGACGAGGTAGAGCGAGAGGTCGAGCGCGGTGCGGGCGGTCATGCGCGGGCTCCGGCGCTGGCGGCGGGCAGGGCGTCGGTCGGGGCGGACGGTGTCGGTGCCGCGGCATCCGTCGGATCTTCGACCGATCCGGTGACCCGCGCCCGCTCGACGAGCGCCGCGGCGTCGACCGCCGCGAGCGCGTCGAGGAAGCGCGGCGCGAAACTGCCGGGGCCGTGCGCACCCTCGGCGGCGAGCTCCGCAGCGACCGTGTAGACGAGGTTCGCCGCGACGGTCGCCGTGAACGGGTCGTCGCTCGTCGCGAGGAACGCTGCGGTCACCGCGCCGAGCGCGCAGCCGCCGCCCGTGACCCGGGTGAGCAGGGCGTCGCCGTTCGCGATGCGCACGGTGCGCGCGCCGTCGGTGATGAGGTCGACCGGGCCCGACACGGCGACGATCGCGCCGAAGCGCTCGGCGAGCACGGCCGCGGCGCCGGCCGCGGCCTCCGTCGAGTCGGCGGCGTCGACCCCGCGACCGCCGGCCCCGCCGCCCGCGAGCGCGATGATCTCGCTCGCGTTGCCGCGGATCGCCGTCGGCCCGAACTCGGTGAGCTCGTGCGCGAGGGCCGTGCGGATCGGCAGCGCGCCGATCGCGACGGGGTCGAGCACCCACGGCGTGCCCGCCTCGCGTGCGGCGGAGACCGCTTCGCGGGAGGCATCCCGCTGCCCTGGATTCGGCGTGCCGAGGTTCACGAGCAGTGCGCCCGCGATACGCGCGAACGCGCCCGCCTCGCCGACGATGTCGACCATCGCGGGGGCGGCGCCCGTGGCGAGCAGCGCGTTCGCCGTGAAGTTCGTCACCACCGTGTTCGTGATGCACTGCACGAGCGGCGGGCTCGTGCGCAGTCGATCGAGCAGCAGTGCGCTCGTGTGGGCAGGGTCGTGCAGGCGCGCGCTCATGGCGACATCCCTTCGCTAGTCCGAACTAGATCAGGTTCGACGGGTGTGATCTCAGCCGCGCGAGTGCGGCACCCCGTGTCACTGCGAGCGAGCCTAGTGCAGCCCGAGGATGTTTCGGCGTGGATGTCGATCGCGGCCGTTCCCGTTCGACGTCAGAATGAGACGGAAATCCCGTCGCCACGAAAGGACACGTCATGCGCACCCTCATCGTCAGCGAGTTCATCAGCCTCGACGGCGTCGTCGACTCTCCCGGAGGCGGTTCGCACCCGCGTGCGGGCTGGACCTTCAAGGAGGTCCCGTTCGTCGAGGAGGCGTACGCGATCAAGGGCTCGGAGCAGCTCGAGGCCACGGCGATGCTGCTCGGCCGGGTCAGCTACGACGAGTTCGCCCCGGTCTGGCCGACCATGGTCGACGACTTCGCCGAGTACAACGCGATGCCCAAGTACGTGGTCTCGTCGACCCTCACCGAGGAGGCGCTCGTGCCCGAGTGGCAGAACTGCCACGTGCTGCGCACCCTCGACGACGTCGCCGAGCTCAAGGCGGGCGACGGCGGCCCGATCATCGTGCACGGCAGCGCGACGCTCGCGCAGGGGCTCGCCGCGGCGGGGCTCGTCGACCGCTACCACCTGCTCGTCTTCCCCGTGCTGCTCGGCAGCGGCAAGCGGCTCTTCGGCGACGACCCGGGGCTCACCACCAAGCTCGACCTCGTCGAGCACGAGGCCTACTCGAACGGCATCGTGAAGGCCGTCTACGACGTGGCGCGGCCGGTCTCCTAGCGAGGTCGGAGCGCCCCGAGGCGCGAGGGCCGGACGGTGCATCCCGCCCGGCCCTCGCGTCGGTTTCGAGATTTCTGCTGCGGCGACCCCCCTCTTCTCGCTACGTTGGGGGAATTGGTCGGCCTTCCGGGGCCGCGCGCGAGCACGGGTTGCGGCCGCGCGTCCATCGGAGGGCTCGATCGTTCTGTTGCAACGACGTAGTTCCAGACGAGATGAGGGCCAGCGATGAGATTCCACCACCGACCCCCGCGAGGGCGAACACGCGCGCTCGCCGCCGCCGGAGCGCTGCTGCTCGGCGCATCACTGATGACCGCCACCGCGGCGGTCGCCGACGACGACCCCCGTGTCGACCTGCCTGCGGGTCTCTTCGACGCCGGGCTCGCGACGAGCGGCATCGACCTGCTGTCGAGCTCGCCGGGCACCGGCCCGTTCGCCTCGGGCTCCATCAACTCCGACCTCGCATTCACCGGCGACCACGCGATCGTCGGCAGCTACAACGGATTCCAGGTGTACGACGTCTCCGAGCCGGCGGCGCCCGTGCTGCAGAAGTCGTTCCTCTGCCCGGGCGGCCAGGGCGACGTCTCGGTGTACGGCGACCTGCTGTTCATGTCGGTCGAGCAGACCCTCGGGCGCATCGACTGCGGCACCCAGGGCGCCGCGGGCTCGGTGAACCCCGAGCGATTCCGCGGGGTGCGCATCTTCGACATCAGCGACATCGACAACCCGGTGCAGCTGCCGGGTGTGCAGACCTGCCGCGGATCGCACACGCACACCGTGGTGGCCGATCCCGACGACGCCGAGAACGTCTACATCTACAACTCGGGCACGTCCGGCGTCCGCTCGCCGCTCGAGCTCCCGGGCTGCCAGAACGCAACGCTGACGGCCGACCCGGTGACCACGGGTGACCCGACGCAGTGGCGCATCGACGTCATCAAGGTGCCGCTCGACGCCCCCGAGACGGCCGCGGTCGTCAGCCAGCCGAGGATCTTCACCAACCCCGACACGGGCGCGTACAACGGTCTGCAGAACACCCTCGGCGGGCAGATGCACCCGAGCGGCACGGTCTACAGCCCGACGCCGAACACCAACACCTGCCACGACATCACCGCGTACCCCGAGATCGGGCTCGCGGCTGGCGCGTGCCAGGGCAACGGCATCCTGCTCGACATCAGCGACCCGGTGAACCCGGTCCGCATCGACGCGGTCGCCGACCCGAACTTCTCGTACTGGCACTCGGCGACATTCAACAACGATGGCACGAAGGTCATCTTCACCGATGAGTGGGGCGGCGGGTCCGGCGCTCGCTGCCGTGCGACCGACCAGCCCGAGTGGGGCGCGAACGCGCTGTTCGACATCGTCGACGGCAAGCTGGAGTTCGCGAGCTACTACAAGCTGCCGGTGCCGCAGACGGTGCAGGAGAACTGCGTCGCGCACAACGGCTCGCTCATCCCGGTGCCGGGTCGCGACATCATGGTGCAGGCGTGGTACCAGGGCGGTCTGTCGATCATCGACTTCACCGACACGGCGAACCCGACCGAGATCGCCTACCTCGACCGCGGCCCCATCAACGGGTCGTCGCTGGTGCTCGGCGGCTACTGGTCGACCTATTGGTACAACGGCAACGTGCTCGGCAGCGAGATCGCGCGCGGCTTCGACACCATGGCGCTCACCGCGAGCGACATGATGAGCGAGAACGAGATCGCGGCCGCCGGTGAGGTGCAGCTCGGTGAGTTCAACGCCCAGGCGCAGACCGCGATCGTGCACGAGCCGAGCTTCGCCGTGGCACGGTCGTACGTCGACCAGGCCGAGCGCGCCGGCACGCTGAGCGGCGCGGCCCTCGCCGAGGTGCGCAAGCACATCGACAAGGCCGAGAAGCTCGCCGACGGCCCGGCCGCCGGCCGTGCGGTCGCGGCCCAGCTCGACAACGCGGCCCGCAAGTCGGGCGCTCCGGCCGACTCGAACGTCGTGCAGGGGCTGACCGCGCTCGCGGCGACCTTCGGATGAACCGGTGAGGGGGCCGGGTGACGGCCCCCTCACCCCGAATGAGGCCCGGCGGTCGACGACCGCCGGGCCTCATCGCGTCAGGATCGCGTCAGCCCGCCCGCTCGGCGAGCATCTGCTGCATGCGGGCGATCTCGATGCCCTGGTCGGATTCGACGTGGCGGGCGAACTGGTCGGTCGCCGACTCCTGCCCGCCGCCCGCGGCGTAGAGCTCGTCCACCATCTGCACCGCGCCCTCGTGGTGCTGGATCATGTACACGAGGAACAACTGGTCGAACGCGTCACCGTCGGCACCCTCGAGTTCGGCCATCTGCTCGTCGCTGAGCATGCCCGGCATCGCGCCCTCGCCGCTCGCGTGCGCGTCGTGCCCCTGGTCGTTGACCGGCACGCCGCGGTCCTGCAGCCAGCTCACCATCAGCGTGCGTTCGTCCTGCTGGCTCGCCGACATGCGTTCGGCGAGCAGTTGGATGTCCCGGTCGTCGGTGCGCTGCTCGACGAGGGCGGTCATCTCGATCGCCTGGTCGTGGTGGTGGATCATGTCGAGCATGAAGTCCGCGTCGAGCTCGGTGTGCTCGGGCGCGGCGATCGAGCCGGCCTCGTCAGGCGCGAGGGTGTGGTTCGGCTCGCCCGGCGCGCCGAGCTGCACGACGGGGCTCGTCGGTGCGGGGGAGTCGGGCGTCGTCGTGCACGCGGCCATCCCGAGCGCGAGCGCGAGCGCCGTTCCGACTCCGAGGGTTCGCCGCATCGCCGTCATGTATCGACCTCGTCTTCGTTGAAGGGCACGTGGCATCCATCTAATCAGGTGCCTCGCCGATGTCGACGGTCGAGATTCAGCGAGCTGCTGTTACTCGGCGGCCGACGCCCGGGTCACGCGCGGCTTCTCGCGCACGTACACCTCGCGGCGCACGCGGGCGACGACGTCGCCGTCGCGGTCGGTGATCTCGGTCTCGAACCACTCGAGCACTTTCGCGCCGCCGCGGGCGCGCTCGCGCAGCTCGTCGGCCTTCGTCTTCGGCACCTCGAAGTGCGCGGTGAGCACGCGCCGGCCGGGCTTCACGAGCTCGATCTCGCCGCGGGTGTCCCACACGACGTAGTCGCGTCCGAGCTGATGCATGATCAGCATGAAGTAGTAGGGGTCGGTCATCGCCGACATCGAGCCGCCGAAGGCGGTGCCCACGTAGTTGCGGGTGATCGGGTTCACGTGCAGCTCGACGGTCGCGCTCGTCCAGTCGTCGGCGAAGCGCTTGACGCGGATGCCGCTCCACAGGTTCGGAGCCCACAGGCTCATACCGATGGCGAGTCGTCGGGGAGTCATGCGCATGCCCCGATTGTGTGCGATTCAGGATGCTTCGGGCGAATCACTTGTCGGAATCCTCAGGTCCAGTCACACGGTGCAAGCCGACGCCGTGCGTGCGGGCGAGATCAGTGTGCGTAGCGCACAATGGGAGGCGAGCGAGCAGTGCTCGACGCCCGATCGCTTCGGTTGCGGATGCCCTACTGTGCCACCACACCCCCAACCGCAGACCGAGGAGTCCCCGTGAGCAGCACCGTGGAACCAGCTGAGCGCAGCGTCGCGCCAGCGACCCTGGCATCCCTCTACGACCGTATGAGATTCGGCGGCGCGCACGTCAAGATCGCGATCGCCCTGTTCGTCGTCTTCGTGATCGAGTCGTGGGAGCAGCTCGCGCTCGTCTACGTCTCGGGCGACATCGCCGAGAGCTTCGACATCGACCCCGTGCAGGTCGGCTGGGTGCTCTCCGCCGTGGCGATCGGCATGATCCCCGGCGCCCTGATCTGGGGCCCGCTCGCCGACCGGTTCGGACGTAAGCCGATCTCGGTGGCGAGCCTCATCGCCTACGGCATCGTCGCCGCCCTCGTCGCGTTCGCCCCGAACTACGAGACGCTCTTCGCGCTGCGCGTGATCTCGGGCTTCGCGCTCGCCGGTGCCTACACCGTCACCTTCCCGTACTTCCTCGAGCTGATGCCGACGAGCGTTCGCGGGCGGGCCACCGTGCTGCTCTCGATCGGCTGGCCGATCGGAACCCTCGCCGCGCTCGGCGCCACGGTCGCCTTCGGCGATCTCGGCTGGCACGTCGTCGCCCTGGCCAGCGCACTCGCCTGCATCTGGGTCTTCGTGCTTATCGCCTGGGTGCCCGAATCCCCGTACTACCTCGTGCGGCGCGGGCGAGCGGACGACGCGCGCGCGGTGCTCGCCAGGCTCGGCGCCGAGACCGAGGCCGGTGCCGAGATCGTCGTCGACCACGATCCGAAGTCGGGTTCGCCGCTCGAACTCGTCAAGAAGCCCCTGCTCGCCCGCACGCTCCTCATGCTCGTCATCAACTTCGCGTTCAACTGGGGCTACTGGGGGCTGCAGGTCTGGCTGCCCACCCTCCTCCAGGAGCGCGGGCTCTCGCTCGACGCGTCGCTCGGCTTCGTTGCCATCAGCGCGATCATCATGATCCCCGGGTACCTCGTGGCCGCATGGCTGACGAAGCGCTACGGCCGCAAGAAGGTCTTCCTCGCGTTCGTCCTCGGCGCCATCGCCGGCGGCATCCTCTTCGCCTACTCGTGGGACCTCGGGTCGCTCTACACCGCGAACTTCCTGCTCTCGTTCTTCATCCTCGGCGGGTGGGGAGTCTGGAACACCTGGAACGGCGAGTTCTACCCCACCCGTGTCCGCGCGGCCGGCTACTCGTGGGCGACGTCGGCGCAGCTGCTCGCCAACGCGATCGCACCGTCGGTGGTCGGCGCGCTGCTCGCCGGCTCGGTGGCCTTCACGGTCACCGTGCTCTTCATTACGGCGTTCCTCGTCGTGACCTTCGTCGCGGCGCTGCCGCTGCCCGAGACCGAGGGCAAACCGCTCGACTAGGACGGCCGTCATCGGCCACGGAGAATGAACTCCATGAGGATCGGCATCGACGTCACCGCCGCACGACTGCGCGCGGTGGTCGTCGATGCCGATTCGGTCGTCTGGACGGGGCAGGTCGATCGGCCGCGCACGATCGCAAGCGGATGCCGCGAACTGCTGCGCCGAGTCGAAGCGGGAGTCCGCCGCGAGCTGACCGGTGCGACCCTCGCGCTGACGCCGTCCCCGGCCGACCTGCGCCTCGGGCGCATCGGCCTCCTGCGCGTCTCGCCGGCGGCGGTCCTCGGGCCCCTGAGCGGTTGGCCCGACGAGCGCCGCGCCGAGCTGGGGAGCCGCGTCGCGACCGTCGAGGGCGGTTCCGACTTCCTCGGCACGACGTCGGTCCATCCCGACGAGCAGGCCGTGCTCGATGTGACCCGGGCGCTCGTCGCCGACGGCGTCGAGCACCTCGTGATCGCCGCCGCCGGATGTCTCGCCGACCCCGGCGTGGAGCGACGGGTCGAACGGCTCATCCGGAGGAACCATCCCGAGCTCGCGGTCACCTCGACGCACGTGTTCGGCGGCATGGGCCTGCGCGAGCGCGAGAACAGTGCGCTCCTCGGCGCGGCGCTGAGACCCTGGGCGGCCACGCTCTCGTCGGAGCTCGTCGCCGCGTTCGGAGCGGTTCCGGTCTCGGTCGCCCGCGGTGTCGGTGGACACGTCCGGCTCGAGTACTTCGCGACGCATCCGTTCGGGGTGGTCGACGGGCGCCGCCGGGCCGCGGCGGCCGGTGCACTCGTGCTCGCGGCATCCGACGACCTGATCGTGGTCTTCGCCGACCACGACGAGGTGTGCACCATCGGCGTGTCCGGTGGGCGGGTCGGCCGGCGGGACGTCGCCGAGGCATGGGGGGTTCCGCACAACCACCAGCCGCTCGAGATGAGCGTCCGAGCCCGATCCGATCCCGCGGGACCATTGCCGGTCGACGACATCGACGCGGCGGTGCAGCGCCGACCGCGGCACGAGGTCGTCGTCGTCGGCGATTCCGACGACGAGCGGGCCCTGTTGCAGGGGGCGTTCGCGGTGGCGCTCGGCGCCGCACGCAGTGAGGTCGTGGTCGAGACCGAGCGCATCGTGACCGCAGCGCCGCAGCAGATGGCGGGCGCCGTCGCGACGATCGTCGAGGAGACCCGCTCGAGGGCGATCGTCGCCGGTGCCGATCCGCGTGCGCCGGGTCGGGTCGCCGTCGACGCAGTGCCGATCTCGTACGTTCCCGACGGCTCGCGATTCGTGCGCGTCTCGATCTCCGGGGAGGGCGCATGAGCCGCGCCATCAGCTCCCGCGACGTCGGAGCACTCGTCGACGGGGCCCGCCCGTTCTCGACCGGGATCGACAGCTCGGCCCTGCACGTGCTGCAGGACTGGGCCTCGCAGGCGGTCGGTGCGGGAGCGGTCGAGCTGCGCGAACTCGGCGAATGCGAGCCGGACGGCGGCTTCGTGGTCGTCAGCATCCTCGGGACTCCCACCGCGGTCGGCGAGAACCTTCCCACCGGCTCGGAACCGGCGCGCGCCCTCGCCGCGCTCGAAACGCACACCGGGCGGGCGGTGAGCGGGATCCTGCCGTTGAACACAGCCGGCGAGAACGCCGTGATCGCGCTGGCGGCGGCTGCGTCGACCGGTGTCGACCTCGTGGATGCCGATGGCTGCGGGCGAGTGCTCCCTCGCGTGGAGCAGTCGCTGTTCGGGCTCGCGGGCATCCCGCTCTCGCCGGCCGTCGCGGTGTCGCCGTTCGGTGAGACCACCGTCCTCGACGCTCCCGCGCACCGGGCTGCGGCGCTGCTTCCGAGGCTCGTCGCGGCGAGCGGCGGCTGGATCTTCTTCGCCGGGTACC
Source organism: Agromyces italicus DSM 16388 (assembly GCF_000421545.1). Classification (GTDB taxonomy): domain Bacteria; phylum Actinomycetota; class Actinomycetes; order Actinomycetales; family Microbacteriaceae; genus Agromyces; species Agromyces italicus. Next base: position 145,710 of record NZ_ATXF01000005.1, on the reverse strand, counting down.
CGATGACCGGGCGTCGGCTGACGGCGACGGCGAACCCGGGAACGATCTCGCGATTCCTCGACGCGAAACCCGATCGCCCGCTGGCGACGGTTCCGCATCGCGTGCTCGCGCGCGCGGCCATCACCTCGATCGGGGTGCCGAACGGGGCCTCGGGTGCGCGGATCAGCGTGATGCTGCGAGAGGCGAACGCGTCGGAACGGATCCTCCGTGCCGACGCCCACGACGAGTTCTTCCGCGTGACCGGCGATGGCGCGCCGCTCGCGACCGAGCCCGACGAGATCCTCCTCGTCAGCGAGGACGGCGAGGTGATCGACCCCGACCGGTGCGCGGTCGGGATGCGCGTCGACGTCGTCGTCGTCGCGGTCCCCGCCGCCTGGCACGAGAGAGGCATCTGAGATGGCGCGATCGCTCACCGTCGCCGACCTGGTCGACCGACTCGATCTGCCGGTGGTGCTCACCGGCCCGACCGACGCGCAGGTCGCCGGCGTTCGGATCGTCGACGGGCTCGACGCGCTGCACCTGGTCGAGCCCGCGACGGCCGTGGTGCTCACCGGCGCGGTCGCCGCAGAGCCCTGGTCGGTCGACCTGGCGGTGCGCATCGCCTGGGAGCGTGCAGCATCCTGCGTCGTCGTGACCTCGGCCGACGCGCACACCGAGGCGACGGGCGCGCTCGCCGTGCGACTCTCGATTGCCGTGCTGTCGGTCGATGCGGCGCCGCTCGATGCCGCGGTGCGGGTCGCCACGATCGTCGCGGCCGACGAGGCCTCGGCCGCGGGCACGCTCTCGGCTGCGGCGCGGGCGTTCGGCACGGCCGCGATCACGCCGAAGCGTGCGATCGCGACGCTGCAGAAGACCCTTCCGGCCCTGCGATTCGCCCTCGTCGACGCACGGGGCACGACGATCGCCGGCACGCAGGGCGCTGCACCGCTGCTCGAGGTCGCGGTGCCGTTCCCGTATCGCGCCGGCGCCGCGCGGCTGTTCGCCTACGCCGAGCGCGCCGGACAGGCCGGCGTCGTGGCCGAGCAGGTGATGCGCCTCGCGGTGCCGCCGCTCACCGCATGGGCGGCGCTGCGTCGACTCGACGACCTGCGATCCACCGCGGCATCCGCTGAGGTGATGCGCGAGCTGATCGCCGCTGACGGAGCGCCCGGCGGCAGGTTGCGTGCGGCGCTCGCCGCGCAGGGCTGGCCGATCGCGGGACCGTGGCGGTTCCTCGCACTCCTGCCCGCGCCCGGCGCGGACGCCGAGTCGTTCGGCTCGGCGGTGCTCCGCGCCGGCTCGTCGCACCGGGCCGTCGCCGGCGCGGCACCGTTCCGCGACGCCTGGGTGCTCGTGCTTCCGGAGAGTCGTGCCCGGTCGGAGGGGCAACTCGCGGCACTCGTCGACGCGCTCGTCACGGGCGAGGAGCAGCTCGCGCACGCGACGGCCGGCGTGTCGGCGGTCGTCGCCGAGGGAGAACCGCTGGTCAACGCCCTCGACGCCGCCCTCGCCGCGGCGAAGGTCGCCCGTGCGGGCACCGACCGGGTGCTGTTCGGGGATCGGATCGGACCGGCGGCCGCGTTGCCCGCGCTGCTGCCCGACGGCGCGCTCGACGCGGCGCGGGCGGCGCTCGGCCCGCTCCTCGAGGCCGATCGCGACGGCACGCTGCTGCTGACCCTGACGGTCGCGCTTGACCACAGCGACCGGCCGGCGGTCGTGGCATCCGTGCTCGGCGTGCACCGCAACACGGTCGCGGCCCGTCTCGAACGCGTACGGTCGCTCGGGATCGACCCCGGCGACCCGCAGCAGCGGCTCGCGATCCACATTGCCGCGCGCCGCCTGCTCGACGCGCGCGGTCAGGCCGCCGGCAGCCCGTAACCGCCGCCGCCGCCCGACTCGCAGCGCAGCACGTCGCCGCGCCGCACTCGCATCGCATTGGCCTTGAGCAGCGACTGCTCGTCGTCCCTGCCCGGGTTCAGCGTGACCCGCGGCGTCGCGCCCGCTTCACCGCCGAACAGGCCCCATGCCGGGGTCTCGGAGCGCTCCCACCACAGCGAGAGCTCCTGGTCGGCCTCGAAGACGTACTCGCGCACGACGCCGTCGCCGCCGCGGTGCGCGCCGGCCCCGCCCGAGCCGCATCGCACCTCGTAGCGTTCGACCCGCACGGGGAACAGTGTCTCGAGCACCTCGACGGGCATGTCGCGCAGCGACCCGTTGACGTTGTTGATCAGGCAGCTCTCGCCGTCGCCGTCGCTCCACGCGCCCCAGCCGCCGACCGTGGCCTCCTGCGAGAGGAACGGTCGACCGGTCCGGTGATCGGTGCCCATCATCTGCACGATGAGCGAGTCGCCGTAGCTGGCCGCGGCGACGGCGCGGGGCATCGCCTCGGACAGCGCCTTGGTGACGAGGTCGATCAGCAGCCCCAGGTGCGAGTAGTAGTACTGCACCGCGGCGGGCTCGACGGCGCCGAGCACGGAGCCGGGACGCACGTCCACATCGAGGTGACGGAACGAGCCGCCGTTCAACGGCACGTCGGGACTGAGCAGTGCCTTGTACGCCACGCGGCACGCGGCGACGGCCTGTGCGGCCCCGCAGTTGACGGGGCCGAGGGCCTGGTCGGCCGAGTCGGTGAGGTCGATCCGGATCCGGCCCCCGGAGACGCGCACGCTCACGCGGATCGGGATGGGCGTCGTGAGGTCGATGCCGTCGTTGTCGAGGTAGCCCTCGGCCGAGTACTCGCCGTCGGGCAGTTCGGCGAGCGCGGACGCCTCGAGCTCGGTCGTCTGGGCGAAGTACGCGTCGCGGGCCGCGTGGACCGTCTCGACGCCCCAGCGCGCGAACACCTCGCGAGCACGCTGGGCTCCGGTGCTCACGCAGGCGACCTGCGCGCGGAGGTCGCCGACGAGCGGTTCGGGGAACCGGGAGTTGTCCGCGATCAGGTCGATCACCGGCTGCACGGGCACTCCGCCGGCGACGATGCGGGTCGCCCCGAGGCGCAGGCCCTCCTGATGGATCGAGGTCGAGTCCATGGATCCGCCCGGATCCTTCGACCCGAGGTCGATCCAGTGCGCACGGCTGGCGGCGAACCCGATCAGCTCGCCGCCGTCCTCGCGTTCGAAGATCGGCGCGTACACGGTGACGTCGTTCAGGTGGGCACCCGCGACGTAGGCGTCGTTCAGCACCCAGACATCGCCCGGCTGCCAGACCTCGGCGCCGAAACGGCGCTCCGTGTGGCGGGTGCACTCCTCGAGGTTGCCGAGGAAGATCGGGAGGCCGCTCGACTGGCCGAGCACGTCGTGGTTGCGATCGAGGATCGCCACCGCGCAGTCCTTCGCCTCGTAGATGGTCGGCGTGTACGCCGACCTGATGAGGGTGGTGTTCATGTCCTCGGCAGCCTGCAACAGGGCGCAGCGGATGATCTCGGTGCGGACGGGGTCGATGGTGGTCATGCGTTCAACTCCAGGACGAGGTGGCCGGCGGCTTCGCGGCGGATCGAGGCGCGCGGCGAGACGACGGTCGTGGTGGTCTCTTCGACGACGAGCACCGGGCCGGCGATCGTCTGGCCGATCGGCAGCGCATCGCGGCGCAGCACCGGGGTCGGATGGCTGCGACCGTCGAAGACGATCGGCGCCGAGCGTGCGACGGATGCCGCGGCCTCGTGCCGTTCGCCGGTCAGATGCCCGAACGGGTTCACGCCGAAGCCGGTAACGCGCACGCTGACGAACTCGACGGGCGCCTCGGGGGTCGAATGCCCGTAGCGGGCATTGTGCTGTCGGCCGAAGCGCTCGGCGACGCGTTCGATGAAGTCGTCGCGCGCGGGCTCGGCGGCGTCGTCGAGGAGCACGGTCAGCGTGTAGTCCTGGCCCTCGTACCGCATGTCGACGGCCTGCTCGAACCGGCGCCGCTCGGCGGGCACCCGCTGGGCGCCGAGCTCGTCGCCGGCGCTCTCGATGAGACGCTGCACCGAGGCGGCGAGTTCACGTCGGTCGAGCTCGTTCTGGTGCACGTAGTGCTGGGCGCTGAGGTCGCGGCGCACATCCGATCCGAGCATGCCCCAGGCCGAGAAGGCGCCGGGGAACTCGGGGATGAGCACCTCGGTCACCCCGAGCTCGCGAGCGATCGCCTCGGCGTGCATCGGCCCGGCCCCGCCGAACGCGACGAGCGCGAAGTCGGCGGGTTCGCGTCCGTGCTCGACCGTCAGGGTGCGGATCGCCTGGGCCATCTTGGCGTTCGCGATGTCGAGGATGCCCTCGGCCATCGCCTCCGCCTCCATGCCGAACCCGGCGGCCAGCAGGCCGACCGCATCATGGGCGGCCGAGACGTCCAGGCTCATCCGTCCACCGGCGAACCAGTCCGGGTCGACTCGCCCCAGCACGGCGTTCGCGTCGGTCACCGTCGGCTCGGTGCCGCCGCGTCCGTAGCAGGCCGGTCCGGGCTGGGCCCCTGCCGAACGCGGGCCGACGCGGAGCGCGCCGGCCTCGGCGTAGGCGACCGAGCCGCCGCCGGCGCCGATGGTGTGCAGGTTCACGAGGGGCATGAGCACCGGGAAGCCGTCGGCTGTGCCGTCGCTCGAGATGTCGGGCCTGCCGTCGAGCACCAGCGACGCGTCGAAGGAGGTTCCGCCCATGTCGATGCAGATCGCGTCGTCACGGCCGAGCATGCTCATGAGCGCGGCGCCGCCGGCCGTGCCGCCGACCGGGCCCGACAGGAGCGTCTGCAACGGATGCTCCGCTGCGTAGCCGGCGCCGACGATGCCCCCGGAGGACTGCATCACCTGTACGCCGCTCGTGATGCCCTCGCGCACGAAGCGGTCCTCGATCCGCTCGAGGTAGCGGCGCACGACCGGCCCGGTGTACGCCTCGAGCACCGTCGAGGAGGTGCGCTCGTACTCGCGCCATTCGCGAGCCACCCGGTGCGACAGCACGATCACGACGTCGTCGCCGAGCTCCTCGCGCAGGATCCGCTCGACGGCGAGCTCGTGGGCCTCGTTCGCGTAGGCGAACAGCAGGCAGACCGCGATGGAGTCGTACCCTCCGTCGCGCGCGTTACGAGCGGCCGCGCGCACCGAGGCCTCGTCGAGCGGCCGGAGCTCGATGCCGTCGTGTCGCATCCGCCCGCCGACCTCGAGCGTGTCGTCTGCGGCGACGAGCGGCGTGGGCTTGCGGTAGTGGAGATCGAACATCCGGGTGCGGTTGCCGCGGGCGATCGTGTAGACGTCGCGCATGCCCTCGGTCGTCACCAGGAGCACACGGGCGCCGCGGCGTTCGAGGAGGGCGTTCAGTCCCTGCGTGGTGCCGTGGACGAACGACGCGATCTCGGCAGCAGGCACGTCGAGCTGCGCGATCGCCGCGAGGACCCCCTCGGTGAGGTCGCCGGGCGTCGTGTCGGCCTTCGACGCGCGCAGCACGCCGGTCTCGGTGTCGTGCACGACGATGTCGGTGAACGTGCCGCCGATGTCCATGGATACCCGGTATCGCATGCGATGCCTCCTTGCGTCTGGGGGGTGCTGGGCAGCAGCGTACGCGGGCCCGGACCGGGCCCGATGTGCGAGCTGCACAGGCGCAGGAGGTGAGGTGTGCGCGGCGTCGAAGAGCGCCCGCTATGCGCCGCTCAGACCGGGCGCGCGATCCGCGAGGGGGCCGCCCAGCGGCTGCCAGACGTCCTCGTGCAGGTGTGCGATGACGAGCCCGCCTGGCGACGGTTCGAAGACCGCGCTGTTGCGCGAGAGTTCGGGGAGGACGGGCTCGCCTGAGGCATCCGTGCCGTCGACGCGGAGCCACCACGTCGCGACGACGAGGTCGCTCAAGCGCCGTGTCGCGAGTTGGTGGACGGTCAGCGCGGTCTCGACGTTGCCGCTGTCGGCATCGGCGTGCTCGGCCCGGGCGGCGCGGAGCCGGGCCAGGTCGGCGAGCCCGTCGACGAGGTCGGGCGCAGCGGAGTCGAACATGGTGACCCGCTCACTCAGGTGCACATCGATCGAGTTCGTCGCTCCCGCGAGGTAGCCGCCGTAGATCGCGTCGAGGATCTCCTCGACCTCGGCTCGGGTCGACTCCTCGGTGCCTGGTTCAGTCATCCCCCGAGGCTAGTGGGCCGCGTATCGTGCAGACATGAGCAGTGCAGCAGAGGGCGCGCAGCGCCGGGTCCGTCAGCTCCGTCTCGTCGTCGAGGCCGAGGACTGGGAGGCGGCGGTCGCGTTCTACCGCGATGCGCTCGGCCTCACCGAGGAGGAGGCGTACGACGGCGACGACGGCGCCCGGGTGATGATCCTCGACGCGGGGCGGGCGACGCTCGAACTCTCGAACCCGGCCCAGGTGCGGCTGATCGACCGGGTCGAGACCGACGGGGTGCAGAGCCCGCACCTGCGGGTCGCGTTCGAGGTCGACGACACGGCCGGGGTGACCGACGAGCTCGTCGAGGCGGGCGCGGAGCTGCTCGCCACGCCGCGCGAGACGCCGTGGCGATCGATCAACTCGCGGCTCGCGGGGCCGGCAGGGCTGCAGCTCACGGTCTTCCAGGAGCCCGCCGAGGGCTGACGCGCCGGGCCGATTCGCACATCCTTCGCCGGGTTCCTCGTTTCCCGGCGGCGAACCGCTTAGCATCGGAGAGGCGTGCCGCACCCGAGCGCTCGCCGACCCCCGCCCGCCCCGGCGCCCACCCCCAGGAGCCAGATTGACGATCCCCGCAGACGATCAGTCCACGCCCGGGTCGCCTGGGGCGGCCGAACCCGAGTCGCGCGCGGCGCGTCGCAGCGCCGAAGCCGGCGGAACCCTGCGCCCGCGGCGCATGCCCGATCGTCCGAGTGTGTGGGCCCCGCCCCCGGTCGGGCTGGGTGGAGTCGCATCGCCCGCCGCCACGACGCCCGTACCGGCGCCGGTGGCGCCCGCCGCGCCCGCCGAGGTCGAGCGCTACTACCTCTGCTGCGAGGTGCCGAGCGGCGACTTCGTCGAGGTCATCCTCGCGGTGAGCGACGGCGGTCGTCGCCGCTACTTCACGACCAGCGACGGCGACCGCCTCGCCGAGGTCGACGAGTACTACTTCGTGCGCCGCAGCCTCGGCGACGCCCGATCGATGCTCGAGCTCGACGCCCGCGAGATGGCCGAGCTCGAGGCCGAGCTGAACTTCGTCCGCCCGCTGCGCGGCCGGGATCCGCTCGCCGAGCTCGCCGCCGAGGCGGCGGGCGCGGCGTCCGGCACCGAGACCGCGACGTCGGATGCCACCGAGCCGACGACGCTCGACGCGCAGGTCGACTCCGCAGCCGTCGACGAGACGCCCGCGCCGCTCGCGGTCGCCTCCGAGTCGACCGCGGCGCCCGAGACCGACGCCGAGGCGTGGGTCGAACTGCTGCGTCGTGCCGGGTTCGAGCCGCCCGAGCTGAACCTCGATGAGCTCGATCCCGAGCCGGCGGTCGATACCACCCCGAGCCAGCACCCCGAAGCACTGATGACTGAACCGGTGCTCATGCAGTGGGCGGAGACGATCGACCGTCAGCCCGAGCCCGCACCGGCGGGTGAGGCGCAGCCCGCGTCAAGCCCTGCGGTCGAGCCCGAGCCTGAGCCCGAGACTGAGACCGACCGCGTCGCCGAGTCGCCGCCGAAGCTCACGCTCGTGCCGCCCGCCGTGACGCCGGCGGCCTCGACGCCGCGGCTGACGCTCGTGCCGGGGCCCCCGCCCGAACCAACCAACCCTGCTCCCGCGCCGACCTTCCGGTCGGGCGCGGAGGCGATCCCCGAGGTCGCCCCCGCCGCGCATGCGGCACCGGCCGCCGACCCCGACTCGAACGAGGAGACGAACCCTGTGGCGATGATGACGAACCCGACGGACGCGCTTGCGCCCGCGGCATCCGTGACCCCGATCGCGGCGCCCGCCGCGTTGCATTCCGCGCCGGCCCCCGTGGTCGATGCCGACGCGGCGGCGCAGGTCGCGCTCGCGAAGGGCATCGCCTTCGTGGCGCACCGCGGCCAAGTCGACCAGGTGGGTGCCGACTACATCGACCACCCCGGCCGTGTGGCCGAGGCCTTCGATGCGACGAGCGAGCCGGTCGCGACCGCGGCCGCGTGGCTGCACGATGTGGTCGAGCGAAGCGCGGTCTCCGAGCAGGAGCTGCTCGAAGCGGGCGTGCGACCCGACATCGTCGAGATCGTGGTGCTGCTCACCCGAACGCCCGAGATGAGCGACGACGAGTACTTCGCGCGGATCCGCAGCAACCCGCTGGCTCGCCGCGTGAAGCTCGCCGACGTCGCCGACAACTCGTCGCCGTGGCGGGTGCGCAAGCTCGACTACGACGCCCAACAGCGTCTTGCCGCCAAGTACCGCCACGCCCGCGAGGCGCTCGGGTAGTCGCTCCGCGTTGAGCCTCGACCGTCACGCTCGTTCGTGCTTCGACCGGCACCTGGCGGGAGTTCTCTGCGCATGAGCGAGGCCCGAGGGATCGAACGGACGGACGGCACTACGTCACTGATACGCGCTCGGTATCACTGATACCGGAGACGGATCAGTGACGTAGTCGTCATGGGGTGCGGGAGTTCGGGAGTTCCGAACTGCCGCCCGCGCGATCAGCGCGCCGTCAGGTCCTTCGAGAACCAGTGGTCGGCGTACGGGCCGTCGTTGAACGGGGCCCCCTCGGCGTAGCCGAGCTTCGCGTAGAGCGCATGGCCGCGGCGGCCGCGAGACGCGGCGCGACCGACTCGTCCCATTCTCCACCCGGGATGAGGGCACCGTCACGATCGTCCCTCTGGCGAGGCATCCCCTCGACAGAGGTGTGGTCATGTGGTCGTGTGGTCGCCGCCCGCACAGCCGCCTCCAAGCCGCGCCCGTAAGATCAACGCATGGCCGGATTCTGGGGCAAGCGAAAGCGCGACGAGCAGGAGCTCCAAGCTCAAGACGCCGATCTGGCGAAGCGCGCAGGCACCGCCCTGGTCGCCGCCGACGAGCGCCTGCGCGTCACGGCAGACGAGCTCGCCTTCGCCGAGGCCGAACTCGGGCACGAAGCGACCGCCGAACTGAGCCAGGCGCTCGCCGCGGTGCGCGAGCACCTCGGCGAGGCGTTCCGGCTGAATCAGCTGAACTACGACGAGATCCCCGACTCCGTCGAAGAACTGCGCATGCGCAATGCCCGCATCGTGCAGCTGTGCGAGTGGGCCGAAGATCTGCTCGACGAGCGCACCGCGGCGCTGGCCGACAAGATCGCCCGTGCGCGGCGGGCTCCCGAGATCATCGCCGGGGTGCGAGCGGATGCCGCGCGCCTTCGTGACCGCATCTCGCACACTCGCGACACCATCGGGCGGCTCGCCGCCCGTTACTCGCGTGAGGCGCTCGCCCAGGTCGAGGCCAACCCGGCCGAGGCCGAGCAGCTGCTCGGCTTCGCCGAGCACGGCGCCGTCGTGGCCGAACGCCGCCGCGAGGCCGGCCAGCGCGAGCAGGCCAACCTCGCGCTCGAGGCGGCGACCGAGTCGGCGCGCCGCGCGGCGGCCCTGCTCGACGCGGTGGAGTCGTTCGAGATCGAGGCGCTGCGCGCCGAAGCCACCCTCGCGGCGATCGTCGAAGACTCGCGCGCCGACCTCGTGATCGCCCTGAAGGAGCCCGCGACAACCGGCGTCACCGCCGCGATCGCGACCCTGCAGGGCGCGCTCGCCGCACTGCCCGGGGCGGGCGTCAACACCGACCCGTTCAGTCAGCTGAACCGCCTGCGCGAGGCGAACGCCGGTTTGGATGCCGCGATCGCGGCAGCGCGCGAACGAGCGGCCCGCCCGATTCCCCCGCTCGAGCACGTGCACAACGCGATCGACGACGCCGACCGGCAGCTCGCCATCGCCCGAGATGTCATCGCCGGCCACCGAGGCTGGATCGGCGCCGACGCGCGCACCCGGCTGGTCGAGTCCGAACGCATCCGCGTCGACCTCGATCAATTCCTCGGTGCGCCCGCCGCGGCCGTCACCGTCATCGGCGACGATCACCGCGAACAGGCGATGCTCATGGCGCGTCGCGTCGCCCAGCTCGCGGCCGCGGCGCTGCAACTCGCGCAGCGCGACATCGATGCTTCACGCCCGCAGGGCGGGCCGGGCCAGTGGGGTGGGCAGGGCCAGTGGGGCGACCCCGGCTGGGGCGGCGGCCGGCGCGGCGGTGGCGGCGACCTCATGGGCGGCATCCTCGGCGGCCTCGTCATCGGCAGCGTGCTCGACGGCATCTTCGACTGACGTGCCGTCGGTCGAGTAGCGACGAAGGAGCGTATCGAGACCGTGGTTCGCGGCCCGCCGTGACGAACCCGGCAGCGCCGTAGCGGGGTCTGCGCGCCGATCGTAAGATCACCGCATGGCCGGGTTCCGGGTCAGGCGCCGACGTGCGCGGCCACCTGAGCACCGCGTTCCTCTTGAACCGGCTTCGATCGGATGCCTCGCCGCCCGCTATGCGCGCGAGGCACTCATCACGGTCGAGGCCGACGCTGCAGAGGCCGAGCAACTCCTCGCGTTCGCGGAGCACAGCCTGCGCGTGGCCGAGCGACGTGTCGCTCACCTGTGCATGGCGGTAGGAGTATCGGAGCGGTAGGAGTGGCCCAACTGTCCGCTGAGCCCGAAGTAGTGGCGGAAGTTGTAGATCAGGGGGCTCCATGTCACCGGGTCGATGTGGTTCGTGCCGGGGGCCACGATTTCGGCTGCGGCGTGAACCATGCTCACGGCGACTTCGATGATCACGAACCCGCCCGCGGCCCCCGGGGTGAGGCTGACAGCGGTGCCTTCCAACTGCAGCGGGCATTGCGCCACCCGTGGCGGAGTGACCGTTGCTGACGGCATCGACGTCAAGCCGGCAGCAGCGAACTTGTCTGCCTCGAATCGCATCCCCTTGGGCTTGGACGCCGGCACCGGAGAACGGCCGGTCAGCGGTGCGAGCCGTTCGACCTGCTCCCACATCCCCGGTGAAGGCACGTTCACGACGAGCTCGGGCCGCTCGCGGAGATTCGCAACAGTCTGTCCGTCGGAGCCGAGTCCGAGCACGAGCGTGTGGCCAAGCGCCCACGCTGATGAGATCGGGGCGAGGTTGGGCGTCCTGTCCGAGTTCATGGTCGTGATCAATACGACCGGTGTTCCGAAGTAGAGGATGCTCGGCTCGATTGCCATGAACCCGCGGGTATCGGTTGCTGCGCAGGTGTGGAGCGAAGGAGTCACCGAACGACGATACGGGCCAACCATTTCGGTCCGCACCGAACTATCGACGCGAGGGCGCGCCGGGTGCGGACATGGCAGGTTGAGGAGCGACGAAGGAGCGTCTCGATACCCACCCGAGCCGGCGGCTCAGTCCCCGTCGCCCCCATCACCGAGGTCGCCCGCCTCGACCGCCGACGGTTCCCAATCCTCGACCACCGAGGCGGTCGTTCCGCCGAGCGAATCTCCGGCCCGCAGGCTTGCCGCCTCGAGCGCCCGCTGAATCGCGAGGTCGGTCTCAGACGCCGGGTCGACGTGCTCATCGAATGACATGGTGCCCTCCCTGCGGCCCACCGTAGCCGTCGATCGGCCGCTCGACCAGCCCTCTGCACGAGCGCCGGTACATCGTCGCCTGTTCGATCGCCGAGGCGATGCGTTTCGCGCGGGCGAACGACCTCGAGATCGGTGTGCGATGCGGCGGGCACAGCATCGTCGGCCACGCCGTGCCCGATGGCGGGCTGATGATGGACCTGCGGCCGATGGGTTCGGTCGAGGTGGATGCCTCGGGTCGACGAGCTCGGGTGAAATGCGCTGTTCCGCCATGGGCGCGACCTGCGCGTTGGGGGCCCTCAGCGCTGGAGTTGTCGTTGTTGTGCGTGACGTGCGCGATTCATCGGAAACAAGCTCTGCCATTCGGCGTCGAAGCTTCCAGTGCCAATCACGTCGGCGCCGAGCGACGAAAAGAGCGTCGCCAACTGCCGCATGTCATCGCGCGGCAGCCCGGAGCGGCTTGATGAGCGAAGGCCAGCGATCACCGTCTGGAGTTCGCGCTCGTTCGAGACGACGTGCGTGAAGGTCGAAGCGGCGGTGTCACGTCGCTTTGCATGCACCTGGGCGAGGGGGTGCGAGTAATAGACGCACGTGTTGAAGAAGGGGCGCAGCCCGAGTCGGGTCTCGACCAGTTCACGAAGCCGCTTCGCCTGGAGACGGACCTGTCCGGCGGGTGCTTTGCTCTTCTGGTGGACACGCACCTTGATCGGTCCCGTGCTCGACGGGACGAGTTGAATCGCGAACGGCGATTCGAGCTGGTCCGCGTGATCTTCGCGCGACCGATCAACGAGGAGTCCGTACGAGCGGTGGATCTCGCGCGGGCGAACGCCGTCGAAGATGACCCCGTCCCAGTTCTTGCTCTCGATAATGAGGCAACCCCATTCGGTGAGGAGCACGTGGTCGATCTGGGCGGTGAAGAACTCGTCGTCCAGATCGACAGGCATGAAGACGACGTTCGTCGCGAGCACCGCATCGATCGATGACGCGTCGCACATGCGGACGATCGTCTCCCTGGAACTCGCCTCGTGACGGATCCCGCGCGATGCAAACGACCGGAGGCGCTCAGCCCGAACCCGCGACTCCTCGGCATCTTCTTCGCTGCGGCGCAGCTCGAAGGCGTGCGCGTCGCTCGCGGCGTGCAGGGAAGCGGCATGCGCCGTACGAAGCTCGCTCTCTCGCGCCGCGCGCGCTGCCTCGACGCTTGCGAGCCGTTCGGACCAGCGTGCCGTCGAGCGTCGGTGCGCGACCACGAGCGCAACCGTACTCGCGAGCAGCACGCCGGCAACGATCCAAAGCACTGCTTCCCCCATTTGCATTCGACGAGTAGAACACGTGCCGCCGACACGATGAGAGTGCGCTGACGCCAGCGTCAGCTGTCGTCGCTGAGCCCGGTGGCGAACGCGCGCGTCAGCTCCTCGCGCACGGCGAGACCCCCGACGCGACTGCCGAGCTGCCGAGCAAACATCGAGAGATCGCTTGCATCGAATGCCTCAGCGAGCTCGTCACCTCTGCCTGATGAAAGTTGACGTCGAATATCGCGACCGAGCAGGTGGGCGGTCGACAAGCGCTGGTCGAACTCGTATTGCTCCGTGAGGTGCATGTCGAGCGCGTCATCGAAGAGGCGGTCGGTGATGTTCGGCGAGCTCTCGTACCAGCGCAGCGCGACTGCCGGGTCCGCGGCGTCTTTGTACTCGTGGTCGATCGACCGATCAACCCAAGCCCGCGTCTTCAGTACGCCGTATCCGGGAGGCGAGGGGATGCGGATCTCATGTCCCTGGCCCGGCAGACGGATTCTCATCGCTCGCGCGAACACGTCCTCGAATCCGAACACGACGAGGCTCTCGCCGCGAGAGGCAGGGTTCGTGATCCCGTCAGGGCGCTCGATCGCAGCGCCGAAGGGCATGACATCGACGGGAAGCCCAGCGATGCGAAATCGAATTCCATTGTTCCCGAGCCGTGGAAATGCGTGATCGATTCGCTCGAAGGCCTCCCAGCTGTCGAGGGCCAGTCCGATATCGAGGTCCTCGGTTGCTCGAGTTGGTTCGGGCGCACCGAGTGCCGAGTGGATCGCGTCGCGGCAGCGGGCACCCACGAGCATGACCGAGGCCGGGTCGATCGCCGCGTGCGTCACGAGTGAGTCGACGACGTCGGCGACATCGTCGAGCAATCGCGGGTCAGTTCGCGCGAAGTCGAGCATGTTCGGACCGGTATTGCGCAGCGGCTTCCCGTTGCCGCGAATCTCCGCTGGCCATGAGATCGGCGTACACCAACAATGGCGGAGCGATACGCAAGCCTGAGATTCGTGCCTCGCCTAGCGCTTCAGCCGGATCGGTCCAGAAGCGCTTGCGTACGAAGATGTTCGGCTCGTTGGTGCGAGTGGTCCACCGACCTGCCATGGCTGCTTCGCGGGGAAGTGTGCCGTTCTCCGTGTAGATCGTGAACGTTTCGGGTTGACGGATCCATCGTGCGGCCGCCTCGCCGCTGAGGTCGACGGCGTCACTACTCGTTTCGAGCGCGGTTCGGCTGAGCTCGCCTTCGGCCAGCTTGGTGCGCGCGGGCGCACCCAGGCCGGTCGGGTACGCCGCGACCCAGGCGTCGATCATGGCATCGACCTGCTGAAGGCGTCGGTCTGTTCTCTTGGTGCCCGTCGCCACGATGAACGAAGCCTGCTCCATGAGTTGGAGCGTGGTTTGTGCTGCTCCGATGGAGACACCCGATACCGCCGCGAGGTCCTTGAGCACGGCGTTGACGAGGTCCGGCCACGAGATCAGCGCGAACATGACCTGCGCGCGTTTCGTGCTGAAGAGGTTCGTGCCGGTTGGCGTCAGCGCATACTTCGAGGAGTCGATCTCGCCGGTGCGGCCTCGGACGTCGATGAGCACGCTGTCGAACCGTACGTAGGCATTGCCGTTGGCGTCGAGGAAGTTCATGCCGAGGTCTCGGAGTCGTTCGGCTGTTCGGGTGCTCACGCGCGGAGCCACGATGAAGAGCTTGCCACCCGGCACGTGGTGTAGGAGGAGCGTCGAAGTGCGAACGTTGTCGGCGTAGATCACGTCGTAGGTCGCATGCGCGTCGCCGACTTTCAGAGTGACGTTCGGAACAACTTCGTCGGCACTGTCGAAAGCGTCGACGAGTCGCTCGAAGTCCTGAACGCGGATTCCGTAGTCGTTCGCGTGATCGACGATCTTGCGGATGATGTCGATGTCCACAACGATCCTCTTTTCAGTCGTCGTGTGGTTCTTGGAATAATAGAAACACACAAGTACTGGAAATAGGGGAGGCTGCGCAGAACTGACGAGGTTGTCTGCACGGGCTGACTGCACCCTTCGTCGTCGGGCTCGCTCTTGACGCCAGCGCCCGTCCGCGGCATCCTCAGGCGCGGAGCGAACGGGGGAGATCGCATGAAGACGCTCGAACCAGGTGACGACGGCTACGACGACGCGCGGCGCGTCTGGAACGCGATGATCGACCGCAGACCCCGGTACATCGCCGCCTGCTCGAGTGCTGAGGACGTCGCCGAGGCGATCGGCTTCGCGCGGGCGAACGACCTCGAGATCGGCGTGCGCTGCGGCGGGCACAGCATCGTCGGCCACGCGGTGCCCGACGGCGGGCTGATGATCGACCTGCGACCGATGGGTTCGGTCGAGGTGGATGCCTCGGCTCGCCGCGCTCGTGTGCAGGGCGGTGCGCTGCTCGGCGCACTCGACCGTGCGGCGCAGGCCCACGGCCTCGCCACGACCGCGGGCAACGTGTCGCACACCGGAGTCGGCGGGCTGGCGCTCGGCGGCGGCATGGGCTGGCTCGCCCGGCAGCACGGACTCACCTGCGACAACGTCGTCTCGTTCGAGATCGTGACCGCCGAAGGCGAGATCTTGCGGGTCGACCGCGACCATCACCCCGAGCTGTTCTGGGCGCTGCGCGGAGGCGGGGGCAACTTCGGCGTCGTGACCGAGTTCGAGCTCGTGCTGCACCCCGAGCCGGGCGACGTGCTCTCGGTCGAGTACCTCTACCCCGTGGCATCCGGCGCCGCGGCGATGCGTCGCTGGCGCGACGAGAGCACGCGAGCCGACCGCCGCGCGACCTACAACGCGACCATCTCCGACGGAACGCTGTCGCTCGGCTTCGTCTGGGTCGGCGACCCGGTCGACGGTGAGGCCGCGGCGGCCGCGCTCGCGACGAGTCTCGCCGACGTCGACGCCGCCTTCGAACGGGTGATCGCGCCGATGACGTACCTCGAGCTGCAGACCCGCGAAGACGACATCGAGGCGCATGCGTGGCGCCGGTACTGGAAGGGGCACTACTTCAGCGAGCTCGGCGACGCCGTCATCGACACGGTGCTCGCCCGTGACGGCGACGACGTGCCGAACGTGAGCCTGCAGCAGTATGGCGGGGCGATCGCCGACGTCGCTCCGGGTGAGACGGCGTTCTCGCGGCGCAACACGGCGTTCGAGTTCGTGTGCGCGTCGAAGTGGGTTGACCCTGCCGACGATGAGGCGCGGGTTGCGGAGGCTCGGCAGTACGCCGGGACGATGGAGCCGTTCGCAAGCGGTGCGTACGTGAACGCGCTCAGCGACGAAGGATCGGTGGGCGTGCGACGCGCGTACGCGCCCGAGCACCTCGCGCGGCTGACCGCGGTGAAGGGCGCGTATGATCCGGTGAACGTGTTCCACCTGAACCAGAACATCGTGCCTTCAGTGGGTTGAGGAGGAGCGAAGCGACGTCTCGAAACCCGCCCACGTACTACTCGGTCGACTGCCAGAGTTTGTCGACCGGCATGACATGAAGCCGGTCTTCGAAGGTGTACGAGCGCTCGCCGAGATAGAGGGTGACCCCCGCGGTGAACGTGTCGCCGAGTCGATCTCGGAGCCTGCGGAGCGCACTGAAGTCGCCGCCGCTCACCCTGGTACTCGCTTTCACCTCGATCGCGACAACGGTGC
The DNA here is from genome assembly GCF_000421545.1 of Agromyces italicus DSM 16388. GTDB lineage: Bacteria > Actinomycetota > Actinomycetes > Actinomycetales > Microbacteriaceae > Agromyces > Agromyces italicus. The sequence continues at coordinate 129,329 of NZ_ATXF01000005.1, read as the reverse complement.
CGTTTCGTCGCTCGGCGATGAAGTCGACTTCGTCGCCGTCGTAGGTGCGCCAGTGGCCGACTCCGGCCACGTCTTCGGTCCACGACGCTTGTCGAGCGAGTTCTCCGACGACGAATGTCTCGAGCAGGTGCCCGAACTCGGTCAGGGCCGCAGGGTCGCGACGAGCGAGTCGTTCTTCGCTCAGACGCAGGAGATGCGCTGCGATGCCCGAGTCGACGATGTGGAGCTTCGGCTTGTTTCCGGAACGGGCTGTGAGCGTGGTGCCCCAGGCTTCGAGGCGTTGCGTCAGGAACACCGCCTCGAGGATGCGCGTGTAGCTCTCGACCGTCGCGGGGGCGAGATCGATCGATTCGCCGATCTCGGCGAGGTTGAGCAGCTGAGCAGTTCGCGCGGCGAGCAAGGTGAGAAGTTTCGGGAGGGCAGCCGCCTGTCGCAGCTTCGCGAGTTCACGCGCATCGCGCTCGAGCGTAAGCCGAAGATAGTCGTCGAACCAGCGCGCCCGCGCCCGCGCCGTCTCACGCTCGATCGCAAGGGGAAAGCCGCCCCGAATGATCCGACGGATGTACTCATCGCGAGGCGTCGTCGACCGCTCGGTGGAGATGAGCGACCGGGCATCACGATGCAGGAGGTCGAGGAAGTTGTTCGTCACACCATCGATCTCGGCCTGAGTGAATGGGCGCACTGCTACGCGGCTGAGCCGGCCGGTGAGGGACTGTGCAGCTTGCGGCAACGTTTCGTACCGCGTCGAGCCGGCAATGACGAACCTGCCCGGAGTCGTCGATCGGTTGAGCTCGGCCTTGATGGCATCGAGTACGAGCGGGACCTTCTGGTACTCGTCGATGCAGATCGGGGGTGCGCCCGAAACGAACAATGCGGGGTCGGCGGCGACGGCGTCGCGTGTGGCGAGGTCGTCGAGATCGAAGACGGAGGCGCCCGTCGCTTCCGCGATGTGACGCAGGAGGGTGGACTTGCCGACGCTGCGTGGGCCCTCGAGCAGGAGAACCGGCTCGTCGAGCATGAGCTCGGCGATGAGTGCCGAAACGCGCCGTTCAACGGGATGCATGTCGGCAAGCCTACGCCAAATGGAGATTTTCGAGGCTGTCTATTGACGATTTTCGAGGCCATCTATTGAGGATTTTCGAGGCGCTCTATCGACGATCTTCGAGGGAGCCCGGCCGCACGCCAGCAAGCCTGGCGCTGGAACCAAGTTCCGGCGCCTGAGCCAAGTACGAACTCGGCTCTGGCGACAGAACGTGGGTACGACTTGGCCTTCGCGGCGGCCTGCGCGTTCCAGTCGGGAGCGACGTGGTCGACCGCGAACGCGACTCACAGATCGCCCGGACCTAACTACGGGGGCGGCCCACCGCCGTCATCTGTTGCCGGAATGGAGGAGACGGTGACGGGCCTCGAGACGCTTCGCTCCTCGACCCGCGAACAGGGGCCGCCGGCCCGCCTGTCGGCGCTCTGTGCAGCGTTCCACTACCGTGGCTCGAATGGGGGAGACCTGGGGAAGCGTCGCGGAATGGATTGCCGCCGTGGCAGCGATCGGTGCGCTCGTCGCCGCCGTCGCGGCAGGAGTCAACGCCGGCAAGCTGTTCGGAATCGAATCCGGCCGCGACACGGTGAGCCGCAATTCGCGCGAGCAATCCCAGGCGGAGGCGGTCTCCGTCTGGATCGCCGCGTGCATCGGTGACCGAGCACCAGGCTCATATGGCGTCGTGATCAAGAACGCGTCGACGAACGTCGTCTACGACGTCGAGGTCGCGGTGCTCGGGGCGGGCGGTGCCGAGTTGCCGACGATCACCCTGACCGTCCTGCCCCCGGGCTCGTACTACTTGGCGGAGTCGGCCAGCTCCTACGGCTGGGAGTTCGCGTCCGAAGTCTCGAACTTCGACGCCGAGATCAGGCCCGTTGCGAAGTCCAAAGACCGACGGGTGATGGTGCTTCGATTCCGCGACGCAGCGAACCTCCGCTGGGAGCGATTGAAGAACGGGCCGCTCCAGCAACTCGAACGGGTCGAGGCGCCGATCGGCTGACGGCGGTGCGGTATTCGCCCAGTCGGATCAACACGCCGCAACCTGCTCAGCCCGCACCCCGAGCACCGCCTCCGCGAATAGCCGCCCGCCGCGGTTCGGCGCCCCGTTCCCGCCGATCCGCGGGCGTGCGGGGTCGTCGTCGAAGCATCCGAGTGCACCGAACAGTCGCCACGTGTCACGCACCAGTTCGATGCCGTCGCGGCTGTCCAACGGCAACCCGTTGCGCAGGCCCCAGCCGAGCGCGTCGAGACCGGTCGCGACCGCGCGGCCGTACGCGGACAGATTTCCGGGAGTGCCGCACGCCACCTCGATCGCGGCCAGCAGCACGGCGTCGTGCGCTGATGCCGAGCCGGCGCGGTCGACGACGGCGCCAACGAGGTGCCGCCAGAGCGCGACCGGGTCGCGCTGCAGTCTCGTGCCGAGCGCGGTGCGCAGCAGGCGGCCCTTCGCGACGCGCACGAGCCCGAAGCGGCGTGCGGCCGCCCGCAGTTCGCGAATCGGCGTGGTGATGTCTTCACGGTTCGCCTTGCCGACCCAGTCCTCGATCCAGCCGAGCTCGGTCATGCCCTCGGTGACGGCGGCCGGCGGCATCCAGCCGGCCTGGGTGAGCGCCAAGCCGCGGTCGCCGATGCGCTCGCCCAGCCACAGGAACGGCCGCACCATGCGGGCCGCCTCCTGCTCGATCTCGGCCTCGAGCATCTGCGGCGCAACGACGTCGAGGGCGCCGGCCGTGCGCAGGCGTCGCAGCACCGGCGCCCGGTAGGCGGGAGGCATCCGTTGGAGAAGCGTCGCCAGCGGGACATCGGGCGAGACCGGGCGCGCGTCACCCGCAGCGGCACCCTCCTCGAACCGCGCCGCGAGGGCGCGGTCGACGGCGCCGTGGTCGAACGCCTCGGGGTCGAAGCCGTCGCCGAGACCGTACCGGTCGGTGCCGGCGTCGATGCCCGGGTCGCCGGGCCATGCCGTCTCGCGCACCCACTCCAGGGCGTCGCGATGGCCGGGCGCCGATTCGTCGGCGAGGCGCTCGCAGAGCTCGGCGTAGCCGTGCACCCCGCCCGAATCCTCGAGCGGCCCGCGACGCTCGCCCCGAACGAGTTCGACGCGCCGTCGCCACGGCGGCTGCGAGGCATCCGGCGCATCACTGCGCTCGCGTTCGATGAGGTCGATGCGATGCCACCAGTCGTCGCCGAAGTCGTACCAGTAGTAGAGGGGCGCGTTCATGAGATCGAAGACGGATGCCACGTCGGCGGCCGACTCGTCGAGCAGTTCTTCGTGGTGGTCGAGGTGCTCGGCGCCGTGCGCGGCCTCGTCGAGCTGCTCGGCGGGCAGCCAGCGGCGCTGCGGGCGGCCGATCGTCGGCAGTCGCCGTGCGGTCGGCCACGGCTCGCGCTCGCCGAACTCGTGCAGATGCACGTCGTGCCAGCCGAACGCGATCTGGATCGCGTCGTGCAACTCGTCGAGCGTCAGTCGCCCGTCGACGTCGAGGGTGCGCCAGATCTCGGGCTCGCTCTCGACGAGCGAGATGCGCAGGCGGAAGCGTTCGGTTGCGGTCACCGACCCATTCTCGTTGATCTGTCGTCGCCCTTACGCGGCCAGATCGTCGTGCAGACCGACCTGGGCAAGTTCGATCGCACCATCGGGGCAGACCCAGTAGTGCAGGCGCCGTGCCCCCGGAACCTCACGCTCGATCGCACAGCGCCAGGCCTTCGCGCCATCGCTGCGCTGACGTTGCGGAGCACCCGGCAATCCGTCGCGCAAGGGGTGCAGGTCTCGGCCCGGCAGATCTTTCGCCCGATCGGTCAGCACGTCGACGATCGCCTTCATCGCCTTGTCGAACTGCGCGGCATCGAGCTCGAGCAACGACTCGGCGAAGCGATCGCCGACGCGGTGCTCGCGGAGCGGATGATCAGTCTGCTCGTAGGGCTCGACACGGGCCGCCCACGCGGCGGAGATCTCGTGCGCGAGCCATGCCGTGCGACTCGCCCATCGCGCGGCGCGGTCGCGCGGCGACGTCGTCTGCACATCGCTTCGAGGTGACTTCGACCGGGCGCGCAGCAGCCGTGACGATTCGCGCCGGTCGCGTTCGAGATCGGCGACCCGGTGGCGCAACGAGCCGAGCTCCGCAAGGGCCTCACGGGCGCGCAATTCGTGGAACTCAGCCTGCGCGCGCAACCGCGCAAGATCGGAATCGCTCGACGCGCTTTCGTGCAGTCGACGCTCGAGCTCGGCCGCGCGGGCCCGTTCTGCGGCGAGGGCGAGCTGCGCCGACTGCAATGCGCTGCGGCCGCCGTGGCCCGCTGCCGGCGTCGGCGCAGCCTCAGCGGGGCCGCCTGCCACCCGGTGGGCTCCGGGCCCGGGTTTCGGTGCGGGGCTGGGGCCCGCGCCGGGCACCGGCCTGGGTGCGACCGCCACCTCGGGTGCGACCGCCACCTCGGGTGCGACCGCCACCTCGGGTGCGACCGCCACCTCGGGTGCGACCGCCGCCGGTGCGTGCCGTGCGACCGCGGCCCCAGCGGAGCGTTCGTCGGTCTCGTCGTCGCCGGCCGATTCGCACGACCGACCCTCGATGAGCCACGGGTCGCCGCCGTCGAGCAGCGCCACCGCCGGCGCGATGGGCTCGTCGTCATCGACGTCGTGCAGGCGAAGGTGCAGCCCGCCCGTCGAGAGGTGCACGACGCGCACGCGCACCACCTCACCCACGCTGAGCAGCAGGTCGACGCGGTCGAGCGGATTCGGCGAGACATCCTCGCGCGATACCCGCAGCCGCACCGCCGGGTGCAGCGCCAGCTCGCCCCGCTCCGCGGTGACCTCCGTGACGAGCGCGAGCGTGACGACGCCGTGCCCGAAACGTTCGGCGATCTCGGTGACCGAGGTGGTCGCGGCGTCGAGCAGCAGTCGCCGTGTCGACGGGTCGAGCCGGCCCGAGACCCGCTGGCCCGGCGCCAGAACCCAGTCGAGCGGAGTCGGCGAGAACGTGAGCTCTTGCGCGACCGTCGCCATGCCGTCGCCGTCGAGGTGCACGATCGCACGGCCCGCGGTGATGAACTGCACGGTACCGGATGCTTCGCGGCTGGCCACCCCCGCCTGGCTGAACAGGCCCGCCGCATGGGCCTGGCCGAGCGCGTCGGCGATGATCGCATCGGTCAGGCGTTCGCGCTGGTGGGGAAACCGCAGCGGCGACCGCCTCGCGTCGGCCGCGCCGTCGCCCGAAGCGGTGATCCCGGGCGGGTAGACGCGGGCGGCCCCGCCGTACACCTGGAGGAGCGCGGGCAGCAGGGCCTTCAGCTGCCAAGTGGGGTCGCCGGTCTCGATGACCACGATGTCGGCGATGTCGCCCGCCTCGTCGAGCACCCGGTCGACGTCGAGCGGGAGCTCGCCCGGACGGGTGCGATCGCCGAAGGTCGTCGACGCGACGACGATCGGGCGGGTGCGCGCGGGATCGCGCAGGCGCGTGGCGAGCTGCGTGATCTCACCCTCGGTGAGCGGGTGCTCCACCCGGCGAGCCGAGCCCGCAGGAGTTGCGGCGGTCGTGGCGGCGGCGGTGAGTGGCACGGGCTCCTCCGGGCGTCGTCGTCTGGTCTGGTGCGTCGAGCGTAGCCGGGCCTCCCGACGTGCTGACGGAGGCATCCCGCACGCGATCGGAGGTGGCCTTCAAGAAATCGGCGGCGGTGCAGAGTTGCGGTGCGCCTTTGCGGAGCGACGCCCCTGCCCGGGGTGCCGCCGAATCGAGTCGCCGAGCGAGTGTCGCCTACCGGTGCACGTGCGACGGCTCGCCGGTGATGCCCGAGATGTCCTTCTCCGTCGTGTGCCGAAGCCGCTCGGCCAGATCGCGCAGCGCTCGAGCCACGGCGAGTTCGTCACCGATTGCGGGCACGTTAGGGTCGAGCGGATTTCGGTCGGCCTTGCCCACGCCGGTCACTTCCCGGCCGGTGGGCGTGCGGATGTCGGCACGCGCCAACGTGGTGTTCTCTTCTTCGTCGATTTCGACGGTGACGCTCCACTGCTTCGTTGCGGGCATGGAACTCACCACCCTCCTGAGCAGGTTGTGCATCCAGCGTACCGACCCGACGCGCGAGCGGCGAGGGGTCGGGATGCGCTCCACAGGATCGGCGCCGTTGCGGAGTTGCGGCGCGTCGTCCCGAAGCGGAGCCGCTCGCGCTCACGCCCCGGTCGTCTCCCCGATCCAGTCGGCTGCGATGCGGTCGTAGATCTTCGCACCCTCGGTGCGCTCGGCGGCGGGGTTCTCGGGCCACGCAGCGAGCGCGTGCGCGACACCGTCGATGTAGCGCACCTCGCCGATGCCGAGTCGCTCGAACTCGCGAGTCGACTCGATGAACGCCGGCTCGTCGTCGGCCCCCTCGATGACGAGGAGGTGACCGTGGGCGAGCTCGGGCGCCCTGGCGACGAAGTCCATGCGCGCGGCCACCCCATCGGCTGCGGGGTGCCACGAATACGGCGTCGGCAGAAACCCGGCCGTCGCGTCGATCATCGGACGCAACCGCAGCATCGGATTCAGCAGCACGCACCCGGCGATGGCGTGCGACTCCCGGTGGGTCGCGTACACCTCGGCAGCGACGGATGCCCCGGCAGAACCGCCGAGCACGGCGAGCGCCGCGTCGGCCGAGGCGCCGAGCGTGCCGCGCAGCTCGGCGAGGGCCGCCGGAAACTCGGCGAGCGCCTGTTCGTGCATCGGGCCGAAGTACTCGGTCACCATGTCGATGCCGCTCATGAGCAGCGCCTCGAAGTCGGGGTGCAGCGCCCGCTCGCCGCTGAGCGGCAGGCCGAGGTACACCACGTGCCGGTCGAGCCCGTCGAGCGGCAGCGCAGCGGCGAGCGCCGCGGGCGTCGACGGCGGATCGAGCAAGTGCCAGCCGACGACGATCGGCGCCTCGGGGCGGGTCGCGGCGCGAGCCGTGTAAGGCACGCCGGTAGAGGTGGTTCCGTGCATCCAGTCCATGGCCGCGAGGCTAGCGCGTGCGGGCAGGCGCGGCCAGCGGGCGACCCGGCGGGGCACTACGATCGATGCGCAGCGCGACGACGCGCACCCACCCGACGGAGACCCAGTGACACTCGACCCGAGCCCGGCGCCGCAGCCCGCCGCGCCGCAGCCGCAGGCGCCCCAGCCGCAGGCGCCCGCCCCGCAGCATCCCGCCCGCCCGAGAGGGCTCGCCGGCGCGCTCACCGCCGCGATCATCGTCTCGGCCCTGCCGATCATCGGGCTGCCGCTGTTCTTCGTCTGGTCGTTCGCCGTGATCTTCGACCAGGTGTCGACCGACAGCTCCGCGCCCTCGGTCGTGGCCGCAGAGGCAGAGGCCGAGCAGGAGGAGGCGCGGTCGAACAGCACCCTCGTCGCCGACATCCCCATCGACCTGCCGTGGGACGCGCGCCTTGGCGGCGACGCCTACACCTGGCTGGTCGACTCGTTCCCCTCCGACCCCGAATGGGTGCTTGCGGGCGAGCCGAGCGAACCCGACGTCAACTTCACGAACGTCGCGTACGAGAACGTCGAGACCGGATGCAACGTCTGGTTCGCGAACGGCCCGCTCTCAGGTCTCGATGTCACCCACGGCGACCGGGTCGCGAGCGTCGCGCTCGTGCAGTACGCACTCGAGCGCGAGTTCGCCGATGGCGAGGTGATCGACGGCTCCATCGCGACCGTCAGCGCCGACGGCGCCCAGGCCGGTGTCACCGACGCGGTCGAGGTCGACCTCAGCGCCGACGGTTGGTCGGGGGTCGCCGTCGCGCGGGCATTCCCGAGCATCGGCGAGGGGGTCGTCTTCACGGTCGGCTGCCCCGGCGACGTGCAGCTCGACACCGCCCGAGCCCAGGTCGACGAGCTCCTCCAGCTCTCGCTCACCCCGACGCACTGATGAACGGAACGACCGACATGCTCCCCTTCGCTGTGCAAACCCCCGCCGCTGACGTCTTCGCCTGGTTCGTCCCGTTCCTCGCGATGTACGGCTTCCTGATGCTGTGCGCGGCTCTCGCCTACGTGCTCAACGGCATCTTCCTCTCGAAGATCTTCGTGAAGACCGGGGCCGAGGGCTGGCCCGCCTGGGTGCCGATCTACAACACCTGGCGTCTGCTCGAGATCGGCGGGCAGGCCGGCTGGCTCTCCCTCCTCGGCCTCGTGCCGGGCGGAGGCATCGTCACCCTGGTATTCGTCATCATCGCCGTCAACAACATCAACCAGGGCTTCGGCAAGACCACCGGCTGGACGATCCTGTACTTCTTCCTGCCCCTGATCTGGAGCGCGTACCTGGCCTACGGCCGCACCGAGCGCTGGCGTGCACCCGCGCCAGCCGATGCGTGGGCGCAGCCGGTCTGACCCAGCTCAGGTAGCGCCAGTCAGGATGCCTCGCCCTGCGGGCCCGGCGGCCGCTCGCGCAGCACGCGGAACTCGTGCCGCCGCAACAGCTGGAGCACCCATGAGGCCGGCACGCCGAAGGCCCGCAGGCCAGCTGCGGTCTCGATCGGCTCGACGCCCACGACCGTGAACTCGCGGCCCTGCCAGACGACCGTCGCCCGGTTCGCCGCGACGACGTTGCGGTACCAGTTCACCTCTGGGCCGTAGGTGAGTTCGGCGACGAAGCCCTCTGGCACCCGCGCGAGAATGAGGGGAGTCTCGAAGGAGCGCCCGCTCTTGCGCCCGGTGTGCCGGATGAGCGCGAACGGGCCGAGGCCGCGGCGGGCCATCCGGAGCGCGAGCGGGTTGAGGGTGTGCTTGATCAACCCGAGCCAGCCGCGCTTCACCCTTCCCATCGCCATGCTTCGTTTCTACCGATCCGGCGGGCAGGTGTGAAGCCCCAGGCTGTGGAGAGCGGCGATCGCGGGCTCGACGATCTCGTAACCTGTCCGCATGTCCGATCGCTCACCGTTCGATGATCCCGAGTTCCGCGCGCAGCTCGAACAGTTGGGGGTCCGCCACACTCCCGGGCTCGCAGCGCAGATGATGGACCAGCTCGCCCCACTGCTCGCGGCCGAGGGCGTCGACCTCGACAACCTCGACCTCGAGGCCACCGACCTCGATGCCGTGAACAAGGCGCTCGCCGCAGCGACCGAGCAGCACAACCTCATGCTCTTCACGCCGATCGGGGCGCCGCGCGAGTCGGCGTACGGCGTGCTTCGTGCCGTCAGTCGGGCACTCGCCGACGGCGACGCCGAACTCGCACACATCGCGCTCGCCGGGCTCGAACCCGAGCCGGGTGCTGACCGCGCATCCGTCGCGCACGTCACCGGTGTCGCGCTCGGCACCCTCGATCGATGGCACTCCGACCCGGCCCTTCGCGGCGCGATCAGCGCAGCCCGTGTGCCCAAGTGGCGCGACAAACGCTCGCGAGCGGCCGCCGTCGACGTGCTCGCGCTGGCGTCGAAGCGGCGTGCGTTCGACTCGCTGCACAGCCTCATCGTTCGTCACGGCGGGCTCGCACTGCTCGAGGGATCGGCACTCGCCGTCGCGGCCTCCGTCATGGCGCAGGCCGCGGTCGAGAGGCTCGTCGTCGATGATCTGATCGACGAGGTGCTCGCCGGCGAGTCGGGTTCGGCGACGCCGGCTCGGCGGCCGAGCCGACAGTCCGGGTTCGGAGCGTCGTTCGTGCGACCCGCCGGAGCATCGGCGAGCTCGTCGAATCGGCAGCAGCGCCGAGCCGCGGCATCCGGCGACCGGCGCACGCTTCGGGAGTTCCGCGCGTGGATCGAGCAGGACCCTGAGATCTCCGCGGCCGACGCCGCCGAAGACGCCGGGCTGTTCGAGGCGGTGCTCGGGCTGGCACGGAGCCGCGGACTCGACCTCAACGAGCCCGACGACATCGAGCCGCTCGTCGCGGTGCTCCTCGACCTCGGCGAGTCCGGTGACCCCGAGTCGGAGGGGGCCGGCGACGACGCGCTCGCCGTGCTGCACGACTTCGTGCACTTCAAGCTCGAAACCGATCACCGACCCGGCGACTGGGAGGCGGCGCACACGGCCGTCGAGGTCGCGACCGACGACGGCAGCTCGGCGATCGAGCTGCTGCGCGAGGTGATCGAGGAGGCCGATCTCGTCGGCTCAGACGAACGTCGGCGGGCGCTCGCCGCGCTGCCCATCGTCGGGGCGGTTCGCGAGCTGCTCAGCTGGATCGGCACGAGTCGTCCGATCACGTCGTCGGGCGGGCTGCGGCGAGCCGACATCGCACCGGTCGCCGCGATGATCGGTGTCACGGCGCAGGGCGTCGCGAAGCGACCCGTTGGCGGTGACGCTGTTGACGGCGTGGTCTACGCACAGTCGATGTACGACGTCGAGTCGCTCACGGCGTGGTGGGAGGCGCTGGTGACCGCCGACGTGATCGATCGGTCGGCGACCCGGGTGCGCCCCGGTCCCGAAGCGGCCGGCTGGCTCGCCGGCGGGATGCCTCGGCTCGACACCGCCGAGATGCTCGCCGGGTTGTTCGTGGCCGACCTGGTGAGCAGCCTTGCACCGTATGGTCCGGCGGTCGTCAGCGAGCTGTATCGGCGGCTCATGCAGGCACTCGTTCCCGACGAGGAGCTTTGGTCTCCGCCGGTCGCGGCCGGGCTCGACTTCTTCGCGGTGTCGCTCTCCGAACAGCGGATCGCTCGGCTCGCCGAAGCAGGACTGCTCGAGAATCCTGCCTCGGAAGGGCCGGTCGTTCATGAAGCGCTCCGCGGCACCGTCGCGCGGGGTCTCATCATGGCCATGTCCTATTTGGCCGCCGGTATCGTCGACGACGAGTGACCCGACTGATCGTGACCGGCGCGATGACCGCGAATCCGCCCGAATGTCGGACGGTGCCTCTAGTGTCGTGATCTTCGGCTCAGCCCGGAGTCACTTCAGGAGACGACCATGGGGTTCGACTCTTCTCGCACGGTTCCGTTGGCGGAGCACGCTCGCTTGTCGCCGACCGCCGCCGAGCTCGTCGCGACCGCCGCGCGGCTCGCGGCCACTCCGCGCCACCGCGCCGATGTCGCTCGGTTCATCGCCGATGTCGAAAGCCTCGAGCTGCGCCTCGCGATCATCGACGATCGGTTCGAGCGTTTCGCCTCGCGCCCCGACGAGGACTACCGGGTCTGGCGTCGCGACCTCGTCGGGCGGCTCCGCTCGCTCGCCGCGAAGGCCGGTGAACTCGAAGCAGCGGGTGCATTGGAGCCGCGCCACCGCGACCGCGTCGCGGCGCTGCTGCTGACACTGCGCCACCGTCTCGGTGCGGTCGATGCTCGTCGGTCGGCGCTGCGCCGGCGCCGTCGGTGAGGTCGTCGCTCCAGGCTGTGACCTGCCGGTCGGTCGTACCGGAGTCCGCTTGTCGACAGCTTTCACGACGAGCGCATCGATGTCGAGCCGGCCGCCTCAGACGAGCCCGGCGACGAACGCCCGCACGCGGGCTGCGAGGTCGTCGGGCACCTCGGCGGCGGCGAAGTGTCCGCCGGACTCGAGCCGGTCGAACTCGCGCAGGTCGAGGTAGTGCCGCCGCGCGAGCGACTCGGGGTAGCCGGCCTCGTGCCGCTGGATGAAGACCGCCGCAGGCACGCTCGTCGGCGGGATGGGCCCGTCGCTCTGGCCCTCGAAGTACGGCCGGAAGGAGGTCGCGACCGACTGGGTGACCCAGTAGATCATCGCCTCGGTGAGGATGCGCTCGCGCGAGATGCGGCGCTCGACGACGCGCGGGTCGCCCCGCGGGGTGTCGCTCCATCCGACGTACTTCTCGGCGATCCACGCGACGAGGCCCGCGGGGGAGTCGTTGAGTGCGGCCGCGAGCACATCGGGTCGGGTGGCCTGCACGTGGGCGTACCCGCCCTCTGGCCACTCGCGCTCGGCGAGCGAGGCGAAGAACTCCTGCTCGTCGGGATCGGTGAGGGCGGTGCGCTCGTCGGAACTCGGGAAGTGCGCGTGCGTCGCGACGATGCCCGCGACCTGCCCCGGATGATTCGCGGCGATGAGGTCGCTGACGTTGGCCGAGACATCTTCGCCGTAGGTGATGTAGCGCTCGTAGCCGAGCACCTCGGTCATGAGCGTGTGCATCGTCGCCGCCAGGCGCGCCTCGGAGAGTGGGCCGTCGGCGTACGGCGACGAGAACGCGAAGCCGGGCAGGCTCGCGACGACGACGTCGAAGTCGTGAAGCCGGTCAGCGAAGTCGAGCTGCAACGCGAAGGTGTGCGGCCAGCCGTGCATCACGAGGAGGGCCGGGGCGTCGGGCTGCGCCGACCGGAGGTGCGCGAAATGCACCGCGGCGCCGTCGATCGAGGCGATGAACTGCGGGTGCGAGTTGAGCCAGGCCTCGCGCGCCCGCCAGTCCCACGTCGCCCAAGACCCGACGAGCTCGCGCAGGTACGCCGCGCTCATGCCCGAAGTCGGGGTGCGCGGCGAATCGTCGAGGAGGCGTGTGCGGCGGAGGCGATCGTGCAGATCATCGAGGACGGCGTCGGAGACGTGGAGTTCGAATGGTTCGGGGACATTCATGCGCCGAAGCTACCGGCCGCCACCGACGCCGTGAGGTGCGACGGCCTGCCGGGTTCGCCACCGCGCTCGGCCGGGTGTTGTCGCGGCGGCGGCACCCGGTACTTCGGTACTTCGGTACTTCGGTACCGCTCGTGCGGGAGGAACGGTCGCCGCCCGGCCACCTGAGGTACCCGGGCGCCCGCGCCCGACGTGCGGCGCCCGGTACTTCGGTACTTCGGTACTTCGGTACCGCTCGTGCGTGAGTAACGGGTCGCCGCCCGGCCATCTGAGGTACCCGGGCCGGCGAAATAGGGCACTCGCCCGATCTGCCCGCCCCACCTCAGCGAGGAGCCTGAGCGGAGGCAGCCATCACGGCGCCGAACCGAAGGGAACCGGGACATGAACCTCGCAGTCGGCTACATCGCACAGACGCTCCAGACCGCCGACGAGCGCGAAGCCGCGATCGTGAACGAGCGCCGTCGCCGCGCCCTCGAACGTCGCCTCGACGAAGCCGAGCGCTCCGAACGGGTCGAGGGCGCCGAGCGCGCCGGCCGCGCCGGCCGCGCCGAACGCGCGGCGGGGCGCCGAGGCATCCTGCACCGCACCGCCTGAGCCCGACCGCCTGAGCCGACCTCGGGGCTCGACCACGTGAGCGAGCGCGCGCGGTAGGGTCGTCTCGCCGATTCCGGCGCGACCCGACCCGACCCGAACAGGACCCTTCCCCGATGACCCAGCTCATCCTCTCCGGCGACGACCAGCTGACCGTGCCGGTCGTCATCTCGATCGCCGAGGGCCTCGGCTACACGGCGACCACCCCGTCCGAGGGCAGTATCAAGCTCGAGCGGGGCAGCCTGCAGAAGACTCTGTGGCTCGGAGCGATGGCCGGCAAGGGCTTCCACATCTCGTTCACCTTCGCGATCGGCGTCGACCAGTACGGCAACACCTGGCTGCGTTTCGACGAGAAGGGCGGCCTCGGCGCGGTCAAGGGCGGCGCGATCGGGTACGCGAAGAGCAAGGCGGCGTTCGACGAGTTCATCGCGGCGGTCCGCGCGCAGACCAGCGAACGCGGCATCCTCATCGGCGAGCAGTAGACCGGACGAGATTGCACCATCCCCATTTCTCCATCGATGTGACAAACTCGACGGTGGAGCGCTTGCGCGCGCCGACGACGGTGGGAGGGAGCGGCGGATGACCGGTACGGCACCCCCTGCCGCCCGTCGTGGTACCAACCTCCCGCGTATGGGCGACTTCAACCGCTCGGTCATCTTCGATGCCATCAGGCGGGCGCCTGAAGGCTGCAGCCGGGTCGAGCTCGTCGAGATCACCGGGCTCTCGACGCAGACGGTGTCGAACATCGCGCGACGCCTTCTCGACGACGACTTCATCGTCGAGGCGGGCAAGACGAGCGCAGCGGGACTCGGCAAGCCGCGCACCATCCTGCGTCTGAACCCGGTGGGGCTCTACGCCGGCGGCGTCCACATCGACCCGGCCGTGATGACCTTCGTGCTGCTCGACCTCACCGGGCAGGTCGTCGCCCACGCGCGCCACCGCACGCCGAAGGCGAGCGACCCCGAGCACGTGATGAGTCGCATCCGCGACCACGTCGAGCGCCTCGTGGTCGACTCGGGCATCGCCCGCGAGAAGATCGTCGGCCTCGGCCTCGCCGCGCCCGGCCCCATCGACCAGGAGCGCGGCACCATCGTCGACCCGCCGAACCTGCACGGCTGGCACCGCGTTCCCCTGCGCGATGCGCTCGAGGACGCCACGGGCCTGCCGGTCCTCGTCGACAAGGACGTCACCGCCGCCGCCGTCGCCGAGACGTGGGCCGGCGGGGCGAGCGGCACCGGGTCTTTCGTCTTCCTCTACCTCGGCACCGGCATCGGCGCGGGGCTCGCGCTCGGCGACGAGCTCATGCGCGGGGTCTCCGGCAACGCCGGCGAGATCGGCCACATCGTCGCCGACCCCGACGGCCCGCCCTGCGCGTGCGGGCAGCGCGGCTGCATCGCGGTCACCATCACCCCGCAGGCGATGGTCGAGGAGGCCGAGCGGCTGGGCGTGCTGCGAGCCGCCCCGCACGAGTCGGCACCCGAGATCGACGTGCAGTTCGCCCGGTTGTGCGCGTCCGCCGACGCGGGCAACGCGGTGGCCCGAGGCATCCTCGACCTCGCGGCCGACCGTACCGCGCGGGCCGTCGCCGTGATCACGAACCTGCTCGACGTCGACCGCGTCGTGTTCGGCGGTCCGTTCTGGGCGCGACTCGAGGCGCGATACCTCGAGCGGGTGCCGCCGCGACTCGCGGAGTACAGCGCGACCATCGCGCTCCGCGAGCTGGAGGTCGTCGGCACCGGCGTCGGTGACGATGTCGCTGCGGTCGGCGCGGCCAGCCTCGTGCTCGAGCGCACCTTCGCGCCGACGGCGAACCGCCTACTGCTCCAGGGGTAGCGCCCACCGGCTGCGCCTGCCGCGCCTTGCCTTGCCGTGCCGCGCCTTGCCTTGCCTTGCCTTGCCGGATCGGGAGGAGATCGCGCGATCGGGAGGACTCGTCGCGGAGATCGCTCCTCCCGATCGCGCGATCTCCTCCCGGGCGAAGGCGGACCGGCCCCGACCGGCGAGTCACGATCTTTGGGGTTGCCGAGTAACTCCATTCGATTTACTATGTGGAGCGTGGGGATTGCGATCGCCCCGCGGAGCGCGGTTCGGGGGAGCCGGCTTGCTCCGCGGGGCGGATCGCGTCTTCGCCCGAAGCGGAGCACCCGCACTGCAGTACTCGAGCAAAGGAGCACGAGCACCATGCAACGAACCCGCGCCACTCTCTCGCTCGCGGTCATCGCCGCGGCTTCCGTCTCACTCATCGGCTGCAGCGCCGACGACGGCGGCGGTGACGACACGATCCGCATCGTTTACCAGAAGACCGACGCGTTCGTCGCCCTCGACGACCTCTTCACGAAGGTGAAGCCGGCCTTCGAAGAGGCGAACCCCGGCATCACCGTCGAGCTCGAGCCCATCGTCGCCGACGAGGGCGACTACGCCACGAAACTCGCGCTCATGCAGCAGAGCCCCGACACCGCGCCCGACGTCTTCTACGAAGACACCTTCAAGGTGCGCAGCGACGTCGAGGCCGGCTACCTGCTGAACCTCGACGAGTACCTCGCCGACTGGGAGGACTGGTCGAAGTTCAACGAGGGCGCGAAGGAGGCCGGTCGCGCCGACGACGGGTCCGTCTACGCCGTGCCGCTCGGCACCGACACCCGCGGCATCTGGTACTCGAAGTCGGTGCTCGAATCGGCCGGCGTCGCCGTGCCGTGGGAGCCGAAGAGCTGGGACGAGATCCTCGACACGGCGCGGAAGGTGCACGCCGCCGAGCCCGACAAGGTCGCGTTCAACGTGTACGCGGGCAAACCCGCGGGCGAAGGCTCGGTCATGCAGGGCTTCGGCATGTTGATGTACGGCACCGACGACGAGCTCTACGACGCCGACGCGAAGAAGTGGGTCACGGGCTCGCAGGGCTTCATCGATTCGCTCGCGTTCATCGAGACGCTCTACGGCGAGGGCCTCGCGCCCGCACCCGACGTCGCGCTCGACGGCTCGATGTGGCAGAAGCTCTTCGGCGAGTGGTTCCCCGGCGGGCAGATCGCCGGCACGATCGAGGGCTCGTGGTCGCCGTCGTTCTGGATGGAGGGCGGCCAGTACGCCTGGCCCGAGTACGTCGACGACATCGGCGTGGCTGCGTTCCCCACGCAGGACGGAGGGGGCGACGGCGCCGTCAGCCTCTCGGGCGGGTGGACCCTCGCGGTCGGCGCGAACAGCGGCAACCCCGACGCCGCGTTCGACTTCCTCGCGATGGCACTGAACCAGGAGAATTCGCTGCAGTACAACATCGCGAACTCGCAGATCGCGGTGCGCACGGATGTCGCGGAGGACCCGGCCTACCTCGACGCGAACCCGTTCATCGGCTTCTTCACCGACCTCGTGACGTACACCCACTTCCGGCCGGCCACTGCCGACTACCCCGAGATCTCGGCCGAGATTCAGGCGGCCACCGAGGCCGTCATGACGGGGCAGATGACGCCGGAGGATGCGGCCGCCGCCTATGACGAGGCGGTGGTCGGGATCGTCGGCGAAGAGAACGTGACCGGCTAGGGATGGTCGCGGTCTCGTCGCCCCCGATCGAAGGCGACCGGCCGACGCGGGAAGACCCGAACTCCCGCGCCGGCCGGCGACCCCCTCGGGCGGGGCGGCGATCGATCGCACGCCTGCTGCCGATCGCCCCGTCGATCGTGCTGCTCGCCCTGTTCATGGCGGGCCCGGTGATCTGGGCCGTCGTCATCTCGTTCACCGACACCGCCCTCACGGGCCGTTCGGCCCGCGAGCCGCAGTGGGTCGGACTCGACAACTACGTCGACCTCGTCACCGACCGCGACTTCCCCGTGTCGCTCCTGCTCACCGTCGTGTTCGTGCTCGGTTCGGCAGTGATCGGGCAGAACCTCGTGGGGCTCGGCCTCGCGCTGCTCATGGCGAAGGCGAATCGCACGGTGCGCGCGGTCGTCGGCACGACGGTCGTCGCGGCGTGGGTGCTGCCCGAGATCGTCGCGGCCTTCGCCGCCTACGCCTACTTCGCCGACGACGGCACGCTCAACCAACTGCTCGGCGCGATCGGCATCGACGGGGCGAACTGGCTGTACGACTTCCCGATGCTCGCCGTGATCCTCGCGAACGTGTGGCGCGGCACCGCGTTCTCGATGCTCGTCTACGAGGCCGCCCTGAACGACGTGCCGCCAGAGATCACCGAGGCCGCGGTCGTCGACGGCGCGAGCGGCGCGAAGCGCCTCTGGTGGGTGACGATCCCGATGATCCGCCCGTCGATCGCCACGAACCTCATGCTCATCACCCTGCAGACCCTCGCCGTGTTCACCCTCATCTGGGTGATGACGAAGGGCGGGCCCGGCATGGCGAGCTCGACGCTGCCGGTCTTCGCCTACCAGGAGGCGTTCAAGTTCCAGCAGATCGGGTACGGTTCTGCGATTGCGGTCGTCATGATCGTCGTCGGCGCGGCGTTCTCGATCGCGTACATCAGGATGCTCCGCCCGGAGCGCCGCTCGTGAGCCTCGCGTCGCCGCGCCGTGCCGTGGCATCCACCGCTCGAAACCTGGCCCTCGCCCTCATCGGCGTGTGCTTCCTCGTGCCGCTCGCCTGGCTCGTGCTCGCCTCGATCGACACGAACCCGAGCCAACGCACCGAGCTGCCCGAGGGGCTGACGCTCGACCACTACGCCGCCGTGCTCACCCCCGAGGGCACCCTGCTGCCGCTGTGGAACTCGACGCTGCTCTCGACGGGGTCGGCCCTCGTCACGGTCGTCGTCGCGGTGCTCGCCGCGTACCCGCTGTCGCGGTACCGGTCGCGGTTCAACACGCCCTACCTCTACGCCATCCTGTTCGGCACGTGCCTGCCGATCACCGCGATCATGGTGCCCGTGTACAGCCTGTTCGTGCGGCTCGGCTACCTCGACAACCTTGCCGCGGTGACGTTCTTCATGGCGGCGACGAGCCTGCCGATGGCGATCTGGATGATGAAGAACTTCATGGACTCGGTGCCCGTCTCGCTCGAGGAGGCCGCCTGGGTCGACGGGGCCTCGGCCATGGGCACGCTGCGTCGTATCGTCGTGCCGCTCATGCGGCCGGGCATCGCGGTGGTGTTCATCTTCGTGTTCATCCAGGCGTGGGGAAACTTCTTCGTGCCGTTCATCCTGCTGCTGAGCCCGGCGAAGCAGCCCGCCGCGGTCAGCATCTACAGCTTCTTCGGGCAGTACGGCACCGTCGCCTACGGCGAGCTCGCAGCCTTCTCGTTGCTCTACTCGCTGCCGGTCATCGCGCTGTACGTGCTCGTCTCGCGCGGCATCGGCGGTTCGTTCGCGCTGCAGGGCGCGGTCAAGGGATAGGAGCCCGCATGCACGACGACTCAGCCCTGGTCGAGACGCGCATCGCGCGGTTCGTGCGCGAACGGCTCGAGCCCGCACGATACCGCGATCGGGTGCCCGCGACGATCGAGCGATGGGATGCCCCGGGGGAGCCGGTGCCGTTCGCCGAGGCGGTGGCGCAGGGCTTCGAGCCCGTGTTCCCCGGCACGCCGTGGGGGCGCGCGTGGGGTACGACGTGGTTCCGGGTGACGGTGTCTTCCGGTGGTCGAGTAGCGCAGCGTATCGAGACCCGCGCACCGGGTGTCGAGACGGTCGCTGCGCTCGCTCCTCGACCAGCTGGGGTTCGCCCCGAGCTCGTCGTCGATCTCGGGTTCTCGTCGGTGACGCCGGGGTTTCAGTGCGAGGCGCTCGTGTGGCGGCCCGACGGCACGATCGTGAAGGCGGTCGAGCCGCGCAACCGGGCGGTGCCGCTCGAGTTGATCGGGGCGGGTTTCGAGACGCGTCCTCCTTCGTCGGGCGCTCCTCAACCAGCGGTGGTGTACCTCGAGGCGGCGTCGAACCCCGACGTCTCGCAGGGCTGGACCTTCGCTCCCACGCTCCGCGGCGAGTGGGAGACCGCGGGCGACGAACCGCTCTACGTGCTCGGCGCGGTCGAGCTCGCGCTGCGCGACGAGACCGTCGACGAGCTCCTGCACGACGTGCGGGTGCTCCGCCAGCTCGCAGCCCAGCTGCCGGCCGAGTCCTCGCGCCGCGCGCAGATCGTTCGGGCGCTCGAGCGCATGGTCGACGCGATGGATCCCGACGACGTCGCGGGAACCGCGGCGGAGGGCCGCGGCATCCTCGCGCCGGTGCTCGCCGCGCCCGCCTGGGCGAGTTCGCACCGCGTGCATGCCGTCGGCCACGCGCACATCGACAGCGCCTGGCTGTGGCCGGTGCGCGAGACGGTGCGCAAGGTCGCCCGCACCTTCTCGAACGTCGATGCGCTCATCGCGGAGCATCCCGGATTCGTCTTCGCCGCCTCGTCGGCGCAGCAGTACGCCTGGCTCAAGCGCGACTACCCCGAGCTGTTCGAACGGGTGCGCTCGCGCGTGCGCGAGGGCTCGTTCGTGCCGGTCGGCGGCATGTGGGTCGAGTCCGACACGAATCTGCCGGGCGGCGAGGCGCTCGCGCGCCAGTTCGTCGCGGGCAAGCGCTTCTTCATGGAGGAGTTCGGCGTCGAACCCCTCGAGGTGTGGCTGCCCGACTCGTTCGGCTACTCGGCGGCGCTGCCGCAGCTCGTGCACGCGGCGGGGTCGCGGTGGTTCCTCACCCAGAAGATCTCGTGGAACGAGACGAACCGCTTCCCCCACCACACCTTCCGATGGCAGGGGCTCGACGGCACCGAGGTGTTCACGCACTTCCCGCCGGTCGACACGTACAACGCCGAGCTCACCGGCGAGGAGCTCGCGCTCGCCGAGCGCCAGTACGCCGAGAAGGGCGTCGCGAACACCTCGCTCGTGCCGTTCGGCTACGGCGACGGCGGCGGCGGGCCGACCCGCGAGATGCTCGCCTCGGCGCATCGCGCGGCCTCGCTCGAGGGGTCGCCGCAGGTGCGGCTGTCGTCGCCGCGCGAGTTCTTCGAGGCAGCGGAGGCCGAGTACCCGGCGCCGCCGGTGTGGGCGGGCGAGCTCTACCTCGAGTTCCACCGCGGCACGTACACCTCGCAGGCGCGCACGAAGCGGGGCAACCGGCGCTGCGAGCACCTGCTGCGCGAGGCCGAACTGTGGGCGACGACGGCCGCGGTGCGCGGCGCGGCGCAGTACCCCCGCACCGAGCTCGACGAGGCCTGGCAGACGGTGCTGCTGCAGCAGTTCCACGACATCCTGCCCGGCTCATCGATCGCCTGGGTGCACCGCGAGGCCGAGCGGCGCTACGCCGAGGTCGCCGAGGTGCTCGAAGAGGTCATCGAGCGCTCGGTGCGTGCGCTCGCAGGCACGGGCGATCGGATGCTGCGCCTGAACGCCGGGCCGTACGCGGTCTCGGGGGTGCCGGGGCTGGGCGGTGTCGAGGTCTCGAGTGAGCGGGTTGAGGAGGGAGCGCCGGCGACCGTCTCGAGTGAGCGGGTTGAGGAGGGAGCGCCAGCGACCGTCTCGAAACCGGCCCAAGCGAGCGACGAGGTTTCGAGACGCTCCTTCGTCGCTCCCCAACCTGCGGGGGTGACGGGTGGGGTTTCGAGACGCTCCTTCGTCGCTCCTCAACCTGCGGAGGCGACTCGAATCGGCGAGCGCATCATCCTCGCGAACGCTCATCTCGAGGCGGTGCTCGACGCCGAGGGGCTGCTCGTCTCCCTGCGGCATCGCGAGCCCGACGGGCGACTCGGCCGCGAGGCGATCGCGCCGGGCCGCGCCGGAAATCTCCTCCAGCTCTTCCGCGACACCCCCAACCAGTGGGACGCCTGGGACATCGACGCCCATTACGCCCGCAACGTCGTCGAGCTGCGCGAGGCGGAGTCGATCGAGGTCGGTGTCACGGTGCGGATAACGCGGCGCTTCGGGGCATCCGTCATCGTCGAGACCGTGTCGCTGGGTGCCGACTCGCGGGCCCTCGAGCTCGAGTTCGAGATCGACTGGCACGAGCGGCAGAAGCTCCTGAAGCTCGCCTTCCCACTCGATGTGCACGCCGAGCGGGCGACGAGCGAGATCCAGTTCGGGCACATCCATCGGCCGACGCACGCGAACACCTCGTGGGACGCCGCCCGCTTCGAGACCGTCGCCCACCGCTGGGTGCACGTCGGCGAGCCGGGCTACGGCGTCGCGATCGCGAACGACTCCACCTACGGTCACGACGTCCGCCGCGACGCCGACGCCGCGCGCCCCGGCGCGACCGTGACGACCGCGCGGCTCTCGCTGCTGCGCGCCCCGCGCTACCCCGACCCCGAGGCCGATCAGGGCGAGCACCACCTGCGCGTCACGATCATGCCGGGCGCCGGAATCCCCGACGCGGTTGCCGAGGGCTATCGTATGAACTTGCCGCTGCGCGAGATCGACGGCGTGGATGCCTCGTCGATCGCCCCGCTCGTCGACGTCACCGGTGCGGTGGTCGAGGCGGTGAAGCTCGCCGAGGGTGCCTCGGGCGACGTGATCGTGCGCCTGTACGAGCCGCACGGGGCACGTTCGCACGGGCGGCTCGAGGCGTCGTTCGATGCGGAAGCAGTGTCGACCGACCTGCTCGAACGGCCGTTCGACGCAGCCGACCCGACCGGCGGCGGCGTCGGCGTCGCGCTCGCCACGGCCGGCCCGAATGCGTGGGAGTTCGAGCTCCGCCCGTTCCAGATCGTGACGTTGCGGCTCGCCGCCCGCCCCGTGCTCAGCACCCCGGTGGTCGAGTAGGCGGCTGCGTGACTACCGGCTCTCGAAGACCGGTCGAGTGCTCCCCGAACCTGTCGGCGTCGTGACGGGCGCCGCGCTTGACGGGACTACGTCACTGATATGCCGGTGGTATCGCTGCTTCATTACGTCACTGATATGGCGGTGGTATCAGCGAGTCGGTTGAGTCACTTCAGCGAGGCACTACGTCACTGATACCGCTGACGTATCAGTGACGTAACGCTTCGGTACCGTGGGTGCCGTGAGCGGTCGGTCAACGGCCTACCTGAGGGTCGCGGCTGCGATCACCTCGTGGTGCAGCGCGAGCAACGCAGCAGTGCGTTCGGCCGGCCCGCGGCCGAAGCCGCACTCGGTGCCGATGCCGAACGACGCCACTCCTGCGCGGGCGAAGGCCTCGCGGGCCGGGGCGATGCGCGCCAGCGCGCCCTCGACGCCGTCTTCGTGGTGCACGAGTCCGAGGTAGGGGGTCGTCGCGGCGGGCAGTGACCACTCGGCGAGCGGTGCGAAGTAGTCGGCGTCGGTGCGCTCGATCGGCACGGGAAGGTGCACCCAGTCGATCGGGCGCTCGATGTTCGCGTCCAGCGCGTTCGCGACGGCGACGAGCTTGCCGGCGTCGGTCGGTTCGACGAAGTGCTTCTCGCCGACGTCGCCGTAGCAGAGATGGAATCCGAGCTGCGCCGCGTCGGGCACGTGCTCGGCGAGCTCAGCGGCGTGCGAGGCGATTGCTGCGACGAGCGCCGGGGCATCCGCGCCGCCTTCGGTGAAGAACGCCTCGAGCGGGCCGCCGCCGAGGCTCACGCCCTCGAGATAGGCGAACTCGGTCGCGAGGTCGATCTGCACGGCGAGATCGCGCGCCGACACGAGCTCCGCGATGCGGTCGAGCTCGCCGGCGAGGGCCGCGGCGTACGCCGGATACACGGCGGCGCGATCGGTCGGGGCGACGAACGTCGTGATCGGTGCGAGCGGCGACGGCAGACACACCTGGAAACGGGTGCCGTCGACGATGACGCCCTCCTCGCGCAGGCGCACGAAGTCGGCGTAGCTCGCGGCCGCGGCGTCGGCATAGCCGAGCGGGCCGAAGGCGAGCGCCCCGGCCTCGACGGTGCCGTCGAGCACGGTCGGGCGCAGGTCGAACCCGGCGACGACGATCGGATCGATCGGCACTCGGCTGAGTCCGGCGACCGCGTCGAAGGCGGCGCCCTGGAAGAGGATCCAGTGGAACCGCTCGCCGACCTCGCCGTCGGGAAAGCGGGCCAGGTCATCGCCGAGTTCCGCGGCGACGACGCGGAACGTCGCCTCTGCGCTCGGCTGGTTGATCGATCCGACGAGGTGCGCGCCGGCGACGCGGGGGAGTTCGGGCATCCAGCAATCGTAGATCAGTCGTCGTGCACGATGAGCTCGACCTCGATCTCGTCGCCCTCGCCGATCTGCTCGGCTTTCAGCACCGCGCGCTTCAACGGGAGCGCATACGTGCCGCCCAATGGGAAGATCGACGTGCTCCACGTCGTTCCGCCGACGGTCGCGGTGACGCGCGCGGAGTCGAAGCCCCGAGGCATCCGCGGTCGATCGGAGATGTCGGCGCTCGGCTCGGGCGGCACATCGACGAAGAACCAGTTGCGCCTGGCCGACCACTCGTAGATCACGGCGGTGAAGTCGACGCGCATGCCGGCGGCCGGGCGGGGATCACGCATGCGGCCATCCTAGGTCGCATCACCGTCACGGCTCCGAGTTCCGTCGCGGAGCAATGCGCGACGAGGTCCGATTCCCGCTGCCGAAAAGGCGATGTGCATCGGCTTCTCCGGAGGAGGATGGAGGCATGTCCCGCCGCCACGCCACCCTGCCGACGCCGCTCGGCGAGCTGCTCGTGGTCGCGGAGGGCGAGGCGCTGGTCGGCATCTACTTTCCGGGCCACTGGCACCCGCCGGCCGCCGGCACGATCGGCGTCGAAGTCGCAGCGCGCGTCGACGGGCTGATCGCCCGCTTCGGCGTCGAGCTCGACGAGTACCTCGCCGGTGCACGAACCGAGTTCGACCTGCCGACCGCGCCCGACGGCGACGAGTTCCAGCACCTCGTGTGGGGCATGCTGCGCGAGATCCCGCTCGGCGCGACCGTGACGTACGGCGAACTCGCGGTGCGCCTCGGCGACCGCAACCTGGCGCGACGTGCGGGCAACGCCGTCGGCCGCAATCCGCTCAGCATCATCGTGCCGTGCCACCGAGTCGTCGGTGCCGACGGTTCGCTCACCGGATACGCGGGCGGCCTCGAGCGCAAGCGGCAACTGCTCGAACTCGAGGGCGCCGCGGTCGTCGCGCAGGGTCGGCTGTTCTAGGGAGAGCTTCCGCCCGGTACGGCGCCTGACCCTCCATCGGTCGAGGAGGGAGCGCCAGCGAAGCGTATCGAAACCTCTGGCCTCGATTCGCTTCGCTTCTCGGACGCCGAAGCGTCAGTCGAGCAGGTGATCCAGCGCCCGGCCCATCCAGTCGGCTCGAGTCGCGGCATCGGAGATGCCCTCGAAGCCGAAGCCGGTCATGAGCGAACCCGGGGTCGCCACGACCGCCGCCTCGGGGAACCCGGCGGCCGTCGTGATGATGAAGTCGTTCGGGTTCGGGGCGCTGCCCGGCGGCGGACCGGGGATCACCCATCCGCCGGTGTCGCCACCTTCGAACGACGTCGAGCCCTCGCCCGTCGACACCTCGATGTCATCGACGAATACGCCGAGCCCTTGGCTGGACCAGTCGCTGAGGTACGCAATGGAGAGCTCGACCGAGCCGCCGGCGTACGCCGACAGGTCGACCGACCACTGCTGCCAGCCGCCCGAGTTGCCGGAGGCGGCCCACCACTCACCGGTGGTACCGCTGGGGGTGCAGCTCGTGTCATCGACGAACGTCTGGTAGAAGTCCACCTGGGGGTGGAGTTCGTTCCAGCCCGCCGGACAGCTCTCCCCGGTGCTCTGCGTCGTGTTCCCGTTGAGATCCTCGAGCGTCGTCCAGTCGCCCCCGCCCGCGGTGCGGGCCTCGACGGCCACGTGGTCCCAATCGGCTTCGGTGTCGTACGACGTCCAGAAGGACATCGTGGCGCCGCCGGCCGGCACATCGATCGTGTTCGTCAAGCGCTTGTACGACACGTCGCCGATCTGCGAGTACGCGTACGCCTCACCGGTGCGCGGCTCGAACGGTCCGCCCTCGCGATCCCACCTGCCGGCGACCCAGCTCTCGAACTGCGGGTACACCGCCGGGTCGAGGATGCCGCTCGTCGTGATGAACGAGTTGCTGTGGTCCTGGTTGTCGGCACTGTCGGCACCGTTGAAGCTCCAGTCGATGCCGGTGAACGGGGAGTCGACGCCGAGGGCGTCGAGGAGGCTTCCGTCCTCGGCCGTGCCGGCATCGTCGACGATGAGATAGGCGCCGAGCCAGTACTGCAGCGTGTCGTTCATACCGTCGCCCGACCCGCCGAGCGGCCGGCACCGCTCGAGGATGCCTTCGCTCGTGCGGCACGGTGCATTCGCCGCCGTCGGGTCGTACAACTGGTTGCCGGCGAGACCCGCGGCCGCATACTGGGTGCCGGCGTACTTTCCGGTGTAGAGCACCTGGCCGCCCTCGTTGAGGAAGTCGCGGATCTCGAGGGTGTTGTCCATCGCCAGTCGGGAGGCGTTGCCGCCGGCCCAGCCGGGTTCGCGGGTGACGAGGTCCTCGCCGGTGTACCAGATGACGGCGTCGTAGTGCGAGAGCACCCCCAGGGCGTCGGGAGCCGTCCGGGCCCGCGCGTCGACGTCGTAGACGTCATATCCGGTCCCGTTCGCATCGAGCGCGTCCTGGTAGTAGCCGAGGTGGTTCGGTCCGCCGGCCTGCACCGGAGAGGCGCCCGTGTAGTCCTCGGCGGCCATGATCAGCACGTCGTCGCCGGACTCCTCGACGGCCTGGTACGTGAACGAGTCGCTGGTCTCGCCGCCGCCTTCGAACCAGACCTCGACCTCGTCGCCCGGTTCGGTTCCCGTGACGACACCGCTCATGATCCGGTAGTGCACGCCCGTCGTGCCGCCGTAGCGGTCGCCGCCGGCCCACTCTTCGGTGGTCACGCTCACCGCGGGGTCTCCGTTGATCGAGTAGTTCAGCGTGACGTCGCCCAGGCTGCGCCGTGCGATGACGCGCACCTCCTGCGGGTCGCCGTAGGAGTAGTCGAACGTGAAGTCCGCGAGCGGCAGGCCCGCCTTGTACGTGTCATCGCTCTCCAGGTAGAAGGGCTTCGTCTCGAGGCCGAGGTGCGACACGGGTTCGGTGGGGTTCGCCGCGGATTTCGCGACGTCGAGTGAGAACGGCAGGATGCGCTCGAACTCCGCCTGCACCTGCGCCTCGTCGTCGGGGAACACGAACCCGCCCCCGGCCGGAAGGCCTTCGCCGAGCTCGGGCGTCCAGGCGAGCGCGCCCCGCTGGGCGTGGGCGTAATCGGTCGTCTCGCCGTTGGTCACGTACAGCACGTCCGACGACAGTCCCGGCTCGAAGTCGGGGATGGCCGGGTTGTCGCGGTTGCCGGACAGCGTCGAGTAGATCGGGTCATCGGCGGTCGGCGTTCCGGTCTGCCAGCCCTCTGCGTACAGCAGCCACTGCCCGAACGAGTGGTAGTTGATCTGGAACGAGAAGTCGGCGCGGTCGAACAGCGAGATCATCGCCTGCGTCTCGGGTTCGGATCCTGCCGATGGGCCGCGATAGGTGTCGCTCGAGATCTGCGACGACGAGCCTTCCTCGTCGTAGCCGAAGTGCTCGGGGTAATTGCGGTTGGGGTCGACCCCGTCGGCGCGCGTGATCTTGCCGTCGCCGTCGTTGTCGCGCAGGTTCTTGCGCCAGAGCCGCTCGTGGTCGAACGTGTACTGGTAGCCGTCGGGGTTGGCCACGACGACGAACCACATCTCGTTGTTGCGCAGCAGGTCCCGGATCTCCTTGTCGTTGGCCCGCCACCGGTCGATGTACCAGTTCGCGAGCCTGCGATTGACCTCTGTGGAGATCCACTCGCGAGCGTGCTGGGTCGAACTGTGCAGCACGCCAGGTCGGGCCCCGTCGGCGATGCCCCTCGCACCCTGGGTCAGCTTCAACGCGATGATCTCGCGACCCTCGTAGGTGTGACCGAGCACTACGAGCTTGACCAACTGCGGGTTCTCGGACGCGAGTCGGTAGAGCTCGTCGCGGATGCCGCCGTCCTCGTCCCAGGATCGCCAGACGTTGTAGCCCGACGCGGCCTGCTCGGCCGCCAGCTGACGGGCGGACTTGCCGTCCTTGTTCTTCTTGACCGCGACGTCGAGACCGCGGGCCTTGAGGCCCTTCGCCTCGCCGGCCGTGAGGACGAGGTCGACGGTCACACCGGATTCGGTGACCGTGCGGTTCGTGACGTCGAACCCGGCCGCGGCGAGCTCGGCGGCTTCCGTCCCGCTGACCTCGGCCGTGTACATGTCGAGTGCGCCGTCGTCCTCGGCGGCGCTGGCGCCGACGGGACTCAGCATCGTGAGCGTCAACGCGAATGCGGCGACGACGAAGCCGACGCGAGTGCGAATGGAGCGGTTTCCGGGCATGAGCGGACTCCTTCGGCCCGTCTCTCGGCCGAGGTCGGATCGTGATGACCTCGTCGTGCGACGGCCTGATCATCACGCCCCTGGCGCTCTCTGCGGACCCTAGGGCATAGCTTTCCGCGACCCGCGCTCGGCTGTCAAGATGATCTTGAGGATTGCTCGCCAAGGGCTTTCTTGTGCGTCAGTCCGGATCGCGGTCGCGACCTCCCCGACGCCGCCGCGGCTCGTCGAGCCCCATCCGCACGCGCGTGCGCCGCCGCTCGACGACGATGAAGGCCGTCCCCACCATCCACAGCGGCACCTGCATGAGGAACGCGAGACGGAACGCCTCGAGCGAGTACGTCTCGGGGGTTCCGGCGCCCTGCGCATCCATCGCCACTCCGATCAGGAAGATCGCGATGAGCCCGGCGATGAACCCGCCGCCGTTGACGATGCCCGTGGCGGTGCTGAGCCGGTGGCTCGGGTTGTGGGTGCGGGCGTGATCGAAGGCGATCATCGACGCCGGCCCGCCGGTCGCGAGCGCGAGCGCGAGCGCGAACAGCAACCACAGCGGGGCGGGGCCCGGCCAGGCGATGACGACGAGCCAGACGACCGCCTGGATGGCGATGGTCGGCAGCACCAGCATGCGCGAGCGGCGCAGCGGGTGCCGGCTCGAGAGCGCCCCCATCACCGGGCCGACGAGCATGCCGAACACGACGAACGCGCTGAGCACGAGCGACGCCATCGCGGGCGTCAACCCCTCACCCGCGGTCAGGAACGGGAACCCCCAGAGCATCACGAACGCCGTGCCCGCGAACGGCGTCGTGAAGTGCGACCAGAACGCGAGCCGGGTGCCCGGGTGCCCCCACGACTCGCGGAACCCCTGGCGCAGGTCGGCCGAGGAGCGGACGACGGCGATCGCTCCGGTCTCGGTGTTCACCGAGACATCCGCATCGCTCGTCGGCGGGTGGTTGCGCACGATCGCGAACGTCAGGATCGTGAAGAGCACGCCGAGGCCGGCGAGGCTGCCGAACGCGACCGTCCAGCTCGTCGCGTGCAGGAGCGCCGCCATCGGGAGAAGCGCGAGGAGCTGCCCCGTCTGCCCGAGGATGCCGGTGAGTTGGACCATGAGCGGCGCGCGCTGCTGCGGGAACCAGGTCGCGACGACACGCAGCACGCTCGGGAAGATCGCGGCATCGCCCGCACCGAGCAGCACGCGCGCGATGATCGCGGTGCCGACATCGGTCGACAGCGCCATCACGAGCTGGCCCGACGCCATGAGCGCCATGCCGGCCGAGACGATCGGGCGCGCTCCGAAACGGTCGAGCAGGATCCCGACCGGGATCTGCATGCCGCCGTACACGGCCAGCTGGATCACCGCGAACATCGACAGCGTCGAGGCATCCGCGTCGAACCTGACCGCCGCGTCGGCGCCGACCGCCGACAGGGAGGTGCGGTTCGTCACCGAGACGACGTACGCGGCGACGCTGACGCCCCAGACCAGCCATAACCGCCACGGGCGGACCGGCTGGGGAAGGAGCGTCACCGTTCCATTCTCCCCCTCCGCGACGCGGCGCAAGACATGATGAGCGGATGCCCCGTGGGGCACCCGCTCATCGTGTCGCCGTGTTCGGACTACTCGATCTCGTCGGCCATCTCCGCTTCGATGCCCTTCAGAAGACCCGCCTGCGGCTCGGCGTCGGACGCGGTGACGACCGTTCCGTCGCCGAGCGCCTGCTCGGCGTCGAGGTCGGTCGCCGCCTGCTCGAACTGCGAGTTGTAGAGGCGGTAGTACGCGCCCTTCGCGGCGATGAGCTGCTCGTGGTCGCCCTGCTCGACGATGTCGCCGTGCTCCATCACGAGGATGAGGTCGGCGTCGCGGATCGTCGAGAGACGGTGCGCGATCACGAACGAGGTGCGACCCTGGCGGAGCGCGGCCATCGCGTGCTGCAGCAGCAGCTCGGTGCGGGTGTCGACCGAGCTCGTCGCCTCGTCGAGGATGAGCACGCTCGGCTGGGCCACGAACGCGCGGGCGATCGTGATGAGCTGCTTCTCACCCGCCGACACGTTCGAGGCGTCTTCGTCGAGCTTCGTGTCGTAGCCGTCGGGCAGCGAGTGCACGAAGCGATCGACGTAGGTCGCCTTCGCCGCGGCGAGCACCTCGTCGTCGGTCGCCGTCTGGCGTCCGTACCGGATGTTCTCGCGGATCGAGCCGGCGAACAGCCACGGATCTTGCAGCACCATGCCGGTCTTCGCCCGCACGTCGCGACGGGTGAGCTCGGCGATGTTCTGGCCGTTGAGCAGGATGCGCCCGCCGTCGAGCTCGTAGAACCGCATGATGAGGTTCACGAGCGTCGTCTTGCCGGCGCCGGTCGGGCCGACGATCGCGACCGTCTGCCCGGGCTCGACCCGGAACGACAGGTCGGTGATCAGCGGGTGCTCGGGCGAGTACGAGAACGCCACGTGGTCGAACACGATCGTGCCGTCACCGTCCACCGGTGCCGGGGCGTTCTTCGCGTCGGGCTCCTGCTCGTCTTCGTCGAGCAGTTCGAAGACGCGCTCGGCCGAGGCGGTGCCCGACTGCACGACCGCCGCCATGCCGCCGAGCTCCGAGAGGGGCTGGGTGAACTGCTGCGAGTACATGATGAACGCCTGCACGTCGCCCAGTCGCAGCTGGCCGCTCGCGACCATGAGGCCGCCGAGCACGGCGATGCCCACGTAGGTGAGGTTTCCGATGAACATCATGCCGGGCATGATGATGCCCGAGAGGAACTGCGCCTTGAAGCTGGCCTCGTAGAGCTCCTGGTTCTCGGCCTTGAACGCCGCGCGCGAGGTCTCTTCGCGAC
This sequence comes from Agromyces italicus DSM 16388, assembly GCF_000421545.1. Taxonomy (GTDB): domain Bacteria; phylum Actinomycetota; class Actinomycetes; order Actinomycetales; family Microbacteriaceae; genus Agromyces; species Agromyces italicus. The sequence goes on along the minus strand of NZ_ATXF01000005.1, from coordinate 99,206 downwards.
CGAAGACCTTGACGAGTGCATGGCCCGAGAACGACTCTTCGACCCGGGCGTTGAGCCGCCCGACCTTGCGCCACTGGATGCCGAAGGCCTTCTGCGACTTCGGCCCGATGATGCCGAAGATCACGGCCATGAGCGGCAGTGACACGAGGGCGACGAGCGAGAGCTGCCACGAGATCGAGAACATCATGATGAGCACGCCGACGACGGTGAGCACCGAGGTGACCACGGTCGAGAGCGACTGCTGCATCGTCTGGGTGATGTTGTCGATGTCGTTCGTGACGCGCGAGATCAGCTCGCCGCGCTGCACCTTGTCGAAGTAGCTGAGCGGCAGGCGGTTGATCTTCGCCTCGACCGACTCGCGCAGGCGGTACATCGTCTTCACCATGATGACGTTGATGACGTAGCCCTGCAGCCAGGTGAGCACCGAGGCGAGGAAGTACAGCCCGAGCACGAGGATCACGACCTGGCTGAGCCGCACGAAGTCGACGCCCGCCCCGACCTGGAAGTTCTCCATCGCGGCGACCATGTTCGCGAAGTCGGTCTGGCCGGCGGCGCGCAGCGCCTCGACGACCTGCTCCTGCGAGGTGCCGGCGGGGAACTGCTGCCCCAGCGCGCTGGAGGCGGCGCCCTCGAAGACGAGGTTCGTCGCCTCGCCGAGCACCTTCGGCGCGAGTACGGTGAGCACGACGCCGAGGGCGCCGAGGATGGAGACGAAGACGAACGCGAAGGCGTGCGGCTTCAGGAGGCCGACGAGTCGGCCGAAGCTCTGGCCGAAGTTCTTCGCCTTGCCGGGCGCGACCGCGCCCGACCAGTCGTCGGCGTTGATGCGCGCCTGCTCGCCGAGCTCGATCTCGAGGCGCTCCTCTTCGGTGAGCTCGGGTTCGGGCTTGGCCTTCTTGTTCGCGTCTGCTGTGCGGGAGCTCATGCGCCGGCCTCCACTCCGAGCTGGGATTCGACGATCTCGCGATACGTCTCGCTCGTGGCGAGCAGCTCGTCGTGGGTGCCGAGGCCGACGATGCCACCGTCGTCGAGCACGACGATGCGGTCGGCGTCGGTGATGGTCGAGACGCGCTGCGCGACCACGATCTTCGTCACGTTCGGCAACTCCCTCCAGAGTGCTTGCCTGAGTCTGGCGTCGGTCGTGAGGTCGAGCGCCGAGAACGAGTCGTCGAAGACGAGGATGCCGGGGTTGTGCACGATCGCGCGGGCGATCGCGAGCCGCTGCCGCTGGCCGCCCGACACGTTGGTGCCGCCCTGCGAGATCTTCGCGTTGAGCCCGCCCTCCATCTCCGCGACGAAGTCGCGGCCCTGGGCGATCTCGAGCGCGTGCCACAGCTCGTCGTCGGTGGCATCCTCACGACCGAATCGCAGGTTGGATGCCACGGTGCCGGTGAACAGGAACGGTCGCTGCGGCACGAGGCCGATCGTCGCCCACAGATGCTCGAGGTCGACCTCGCGCACGTCGACGCCGCCGACCTTCACGCTGCCGCCGGTCACGTCGAACAGGCGGGGGATGAGCGAGACCAGCGTCGTCTTGCCCGCGCCGGTCGAGCCGACGATCGCGACGGTCTCGCCGGGGGCGGCCCCGAAGGTGATGCCCGAGAGCACCGGGTGCTCGGCGCCCGGGTAGGTGAACTCGGCGTCGGTGAACTCGATCGTGCCGGGCGCCGGGAACTCGGTGATCGGGTTCGCCGGGCGCATGAGCGACGTGTCGGCGTCGAGCACCTCGCTGATGCGCTCGGCGGAGACCGCGGCGCGGGGGATCATGATCGTCATGAAGCTCGCCATGAGCACGCCGGTGAGGATGAGCATCACGTACTGCATGAACGCGAACAGCGTGCCGATCTGCACGGTGCCCGCGTCGACCTCGATCGCGCCGAACCAGACGACGCCGACGACGGTGACGTTGAGCACGAGCATGAACAACGGGAACAGCAGCACGAACAGCGAGCCGACCTTGCGGCCGATCACCATGATGTCGGTGTTCGCCCCGCTGAAGCGCGCTTCTTCGATGGGCTCGCGCACGAACGCGCGCACCACACGGATGCCCGTGAGCTGCTCGCGCATGATGCGGTTCACGTTGTCGAGCTTGTGCTGGTAGCTGCGGAAGAGCGGCACCATGCGGCTGATGACCACGACCGCGATGAGGAGGAGCACCGGAACGGCGACCGCGATGAGCCACGAGAGTTCGACGTTCTGCCGGAGCGCCATGATGATGCCGCCGACCGCGAGGATCGGGGCGGTCACGAGGAACGTGGCGCCCATCATCGCGAGCATCTGCACCTGCTGCACGTCGTTCGTGTTGCGGGTGATGAGCGAGCCCGGGCCGAACTTCGACACCTCGCGCTCGGAGAAGCTCGAGACGCGCTCGAAGACGTCGTCGCGGATGTCGCGGCCGGCCTGCATCGCGGCCTTCGCTGCGAAGTAGGTGGCGATGATCGACGCGGTGATCTGACCGAGCGAGATGGCGAGCATCAGCATGCCGGTCGACCAGATGTAGTCGGTGTCGCCCTTCGAGACGCCGTTGTCGATGATGTCGGCGTTCAGGCTGGGCAGGTTGAAGGTCGCGATGGCCGAGGCGAACTGGAACACCAGAACGCCGACGAGGAGCAACCAGTAGGGCTTGAGATATTTGAGTAGGAGTCTTCCGAGCATGTGATCTCCAGGAATCGGCGAAACAGCGGATGCCTCGGCCGCGGCGCATTCGTGCGCGCTCGACCGATGCGGAGATGGTGTCTCCTCCGCCCGAACTGCATCGTCGCACCCCCGTCCGACATTGCAGCGTTACAGCCAAACACGGTGCTGATCAGGAATCAAGCGCGCCGGGTCATCCGACCCATGGCGTTCACCGAGGGCGAAATCGAGGCGACTGAGGGCGGCTTCATGGCTGAGGGTGGATGTCTCGGTCGAGTCCACCGCGCGGAAATCGATGTTCCCCGCCAAGGAGCCCGGTACTTCGGTACTTCGGTACTTCGGTACAGACCTTGCCGGGAGCCCGTGCGCTACCCCTGTGGATAACCGACCCGATCGGGTGCGCCGCTCACTTATCGTGGACCCCATGTCGATCCCGAGCACGCGCGTCGCCGCGCTGGCCGCAGCAGGCGCGCTGTCCCTCGTGCTGAGTGCGTGCACGCCCGCGGCCGAGCCCTCGCCCGAGCCGACGCCGCCCGCGAGCGAGTCGCCCATCTTCGCCTCCGACGAGGAGGCCCTCGCCGCCGCAGTCGAGGCGTACGAGCGCTTCTTGGATGTCTCGACCGCAGTGAGCAATGACGGAGGCCGTGGTGCTGATCGATTGATGAGTGTTGCGATCGGGCAGGCGCTGCAGGACGAAGAAGCGGCCGCCAGAGAGTTCGCTGATGAGAAAATTCGCACTCAGGGCGATGCAACTTTCACGGTTCAAGAGCTGCAATCGGTTGAGCAGAGTGAAACGGCAACGGTAACGATCTACGTTTGCGACGACATCGCGGAATTGGATCTCCTTGACGAAGCTGGCGTATCCATTGTGAAAAGAGGTCGAGTCACGGATGTCCCGTACACGGTCGTCGCAACAGGCGAGTCAGGCGACGGCCTAAAGGTCAGTCGGAGAGATCTATGGGAACGCGAAAACTACTGTCTGGCATAGGTGTCGCGGTTGTCCTCTTGTTGATGTGGTGGTTACCCGAGGGCGCGGCATGGGCAAATACAGCACCGTGCAGCAAGGCGGACATTATTGCAGGGAGTTGCACAGTTGAGAGTCTCATCGACGATGGAGGTGTCCGGCTGGGTGCGGAGCAAGAAGGGGACGGCCGTGGAGAAGAGTCAGGCGGCGCAGAGAGCGATAGTGCACCTGCTGAACCAGCCCCACCACCCGGCGAGGCCGACGTCTGGTCAGGCGACGACTGGGCGCGGCTGTGCGACGCGAATTTCCTGGTGACGTGCGAACGCGCCGAGGCGACGCCCGCGCCGGCGCCGCCCGGTGCGCCCACCACGATCACGCTGCGGGACATCGCCTCGTTCCGGCCGGCGAAGCCGGGCAATGAGATGGAGCCCGGCGGCTGGGCGGTCGCGGGGCTTCCGGCAAACTTCGTTGCCGACGCCCCGGCGGAGGTCGTGGCCGGAACACTACTCGGCCGGCGGGCGGAGGTGCGGTTCACGCCGGTCGGATTCCGGTGGGTGCACAGCGACGGCACCACCGTGACGAGTTCGACATCGGGCGCGAGCTGGGAGCGGCTCGGACTCCGCGAGTTCAGCCCGACCGAGACGAGCCACGTCTACGCCGAGCCGGGCGAGTACACGGTGACGCTCGAGGTCGCGCTCGCCGCGGAGTACCGCTTCGGCGGATCCGCGTGGCAGGCCATCGCCGGCACCCTCGCCGTCGCGGGCGAGCCGCAGCAGGTGCTCGTCGGCGAGGTCGACACCGTGCTCACGACGGACGACTGCCGAGCGAACTCCGCCGCGCCCGGCTGCTGACGACGAACGAACTCTCGGCGTCCGACCGAGGCACCTCCGCGGCGCGTCGGCTTGGCCAAATCGGCTGTGCCAGTTCCCCCTCATCGCGGGATCGAAACCCATGGCGCCCGAACGAGACCCGCTCCCAGTCGATCTCCACAGCTCGAAATGGAACCGATCGCAGATCCATCCGCCGTTCAAGCTGCGTACGTTTCCCCTGGGCCGCCCCTCGCGATGAGGGGGAACTGGCACAGCTCGAAATGGAAATACCCTCGCCAGCGCCAGCGCCAGCGCCAGCGCCAGCGCCAGCGCCAGCGCCAGCGCCAGCGCCAGCGCCAGCGCCAGCGCCAGCGCCAGCGCCGGCAGCACCAGGGGCACGCGGCGGGCAGCGGGCAGCGCTACGAGGCGGATCCACCGCCCGCCCGCGCGCTCAACGCCAGAGGAACGGCGGATGCCCCGCGGGCACCTCGCCGGCGGCGAGGAGCCGTGCGAGCCGCACGGCGCCGTCGAGCGGCGTCGCCCGTGCGACGACGAGCGAGGCGTCGGGGGCGAGGCGGGCGAACTCCGCCCTGAACGCCGCCGTGAACTCGCCGCCGGCGGCGAACACCCCGCCGACGCCCGCGGCGCGCGGGGGAAGTGCGGGATCGAGGGCTGCCGCGAGGGTGCCGGCGACGAGGGTGCCGGCCGACGCCATGATCCGTGCGGCGACGGGGTCGCCGAGCGCGGCGAGCCCCGCGACATCCGCGGCGAACCCCGCGAGCACCGAGCCGCGATCGTCGCGGGTGTAGAGCTGGGCGGGCCAGCTCGGCGCCGGCCCGAAGCGCGACTCCGCCGCCGAGAGCAGCGCCGAGGCATCCGCGGTGACGCCGTCGTGGGTCTGGATCGCGGCCTTCAGTGCTTCGATCCCGATCCATGCGCCCGAGCCGCGGTCGTCGTAGAGGTGCCCCCAGCCCCCGACGCGCCGCCAGACCTCGTGCAGATCGGTGCCGAGCGCGATCGTGCCGGTGCCGACCGCGACGACCGCGCCGGGCTCGCCCTCGAGCGCGCCGAGATGCGCCGTCACCGCATCGATCGCGAGCGCCACCGGCGCCCCGTCGGCCGCCGACGACAGGGCCGCGAGCGACGCGGCCGGATTCGTGACGAGGGAGGCGACGCCGGTCGCGCCGATCGCGACCGCGACGATGCGGGAACCCGGCCGTGACGCCTGCACCGCGGCGCGCGCCTCGTCGACGAGCGCCCGTGTCACGACGAGCGCCGAACTCCCGCCCGACGCGATGGTCACCGGCGGTCCGCCGAGCAGCACGCGTTCCGCCCCGAAGGGGGCTGCAAGCGGCTCGAGGGCGGCCCGGCCACCGGTGCCGCCCACGTCGATGCCGAGCACGACTTCCGATCGTTCGGAAGTTTCTTGCAATCTTCGCGCCATTCCCGAATACTACTTCCAGAGAGTCGATCTGTTCGCGGATCACGTCTGTCCAGAGAATCACAGCCAGGGCCCTGCGCCCACGACAAGTTTCAACGAGGAGACCACCCTGATGAACAAGCGCTTCCTCCCGATCGCCGCGCTCGGCGTCGCCGCCGCGCTCGGCCTGACCGCCTGCTCGGGCGCGTCCGGCGATAACGGCGACGGCGGTACGAACGCCGAAGGCCAGACCCTCACCGTCTGGATCATGGAAGGCACCAACCCCGACTCGGACGCCTACTTCGAGGAGGTCGCCGACGCCTTCACCGAGAAGACCGGCGCCGAGCTCGACGTCGAGTTCGTGCAGTGGGCCGACGCCCACGACCGCTTCGTCACGTCGATCGCGGGCGGCACCACGCCCGACGTCGCCGAGACCGGCACCACCTGGACGGCCGAGTTCGCCGACGCCGGCGCACTCGCCCCGATCGACGACTACGTCGATGGCGACGACCTGGCCGCCGACCTCGTCGAGGGTCTGGTCGTCGCGGGCACCTACGACGACCAGCTCTACGGCATGCCCTGGTACGCCGGCGTCCGCTCGCTCGTCTACCGCTCCGACATCTTCGAGGAGCTCGGCCTCGAGGCCCCGACCACGTGGGACGAAATCGTCGCCGCGGGCGACGCCATCAAGGCCGCTCACCCCGACATGATGCCGTTCGCCGTTCCCGGCGACGCCGAGTTCGGCGTCTACCCCTGGGTCTGGGGCGCGGGCGGCGAGGTCTCGACGCTCGAGGGCGACCAGTGGGTCTCCGGCCTCGCCGGCGACGAATCGCAGGAGGGCATCGGCTTCTACACGGGCCTCGCGACCGAGCACGGCTTCTCGTCGGCCGGTGCCACCACGTGGAAGGAGACCGACGTGCTCGACAACTTCGCACAGGGCAACGTCGCCATGGCCCTGATGGGCTCGTGGACCCCTGCCGCGATCGTCGAGAAGAACGCCGAACTCGAGGGCAAGTTCGCCGCCACCCCGATCCCCGGCAAGGACGGCGGCATCGCCCCGTCGGTGCTCGGCGGCTCGCACCTCTCGATGTTCGAGACGGCGAAGAACAAGGACCTCGCGTGGGAGTTCATCAAGCTGATGACCACGGGTGACTTCGCCAAGCAGTGGGGCGACGAGACCGGCTACTTCCCCGGTCAGACCTCGCTCCTCGACGAGGCGATCGCCTCCGACGACCCGCTGGTGCGCCCCTTCGCGCAGCAGATGGTCGAGGGTGGCGGCACCCCGCCGGTGACCCCGAAGTTCGGCGCCGTCCAGGCGAAGAAGACCACCAACACCGCCATCCAGGCGATCCTCTCCGGGCAGAAGTCGGTCGAGCAGGCGCTCACCGACGCCGCCGCGGAGATGGACGAGATCATGAACGGCTGACCTCGTGTCGAACACCCTTCAGGTTCCGACGGCCGCGCCGGGAGCTTCGGCTCCCCGCGCGGCCGGCGGGGCCGCCCGCAAGACCCTCCTCACTCGGAGCCGCCCCTGGCTCCTGCTCGCCCCCGCGCTCGCGGTGCTCGCCGTGCTGCTCCTGTGGCCGCTCGTGCGAGTGCTCCTCTTCTCCCTCCAGGACTACGGCCTGCGCGAGATCGTCTCGGGCGAGCCGAACTGGATCGGCCTCGCCAACTACGGCGAGATCTTCACGAGCCCCGAGCTCTACACCGTCGTGCTGCCGAACACGGTCGGCTTCGCGGTGTTCGCCGTCGCCGGCACCGTCGCCCTCGGTACCGCCGTCGCGGTGCTCATGGCGAGCCTCGGCAGCTTCTGGCGCACCGTCGTCGGCAGCGCCATCATGATCGCCTGGGCGATGCCCGCGGTCACCGGCACCTACGTCTGGATCTGGATCTTCGACGCCGACCGCGGCATCGTCAACGAGACCCTCCAGGCTCTCGGCCTCCAGGACGAGCCCGTCAACTGGTTCACCAACCGCTACACGTTCTACGGCATCGTCCTCCTCAACGTCATCCACCACGGCTTCCCGTTCGTCGCCATCACGATCCTCGCGGGCCTTCTCGGCGTGCCGAAGGAGATGCTCGAGGCGGCGGAGATGGACGGCGCCGGACCCTGGCGCCGCTTCTGGCGCATCATCGTGCCGAACCTGAAGCAGGTCTTCGCGGTCGTCATCATCCTGTCGACCATCTGGGACTTCAAGGTGTTCGCGCAGGTCTACCTCATGCCCGGCGGCGCCGGTTCGAACCGCGAGGCGCTGAACCTCGGCGTCTGGTCGTACGTCGAGTCGTTCGGCCAGAACCGCTACGGCTTCGGCTCGGCGATCGCCGTGCTGCTCACCCTCGTACTGCTCGGCATCACCGTCGTGTACGTGCGCACCATGCTGAAGGAGGAGGAGCTGTGAGCACCGTCACCACGAATGAGCGGTCGGATGCCTCGCGCAGCACCCGCTCCGAGGCATCCGCCGATATCGCGCAGCTGCGCAAGGGCCGCAAGTCGGGGCGCAAGGTGCGCATCGCGGGCGGCAAGGCGGTGCTCGTCGTGCTGCTGCTCGGCTTCACGCTCTTCCCCGCGTTCTGGATGCTCTCGAGCGCCTTCGATGCGCAGGCCGGCGCGGGCGGGCAGCAGATCCTGCCCCGCGAGTGGTCGCTGTCGAACTTCGAGTACGTGCTCACCGAGGGCGGGTTCGACGTGTTCCTCCGGAACTCGGCGATCGTCGCGGTGGTGACGGTGCTCGCGAGCGCCCTGCTCGCGCTCCTCGCCTCGGTCGCGGTGGCGCGCTTCCGCTTCAAGTTCCGCACGGCGATGCTCCTCATGATCCTCATCGTGCAGATGGTGCCGCTCGAGGCGCTCGTCATCCCGCTGTTCGTGCAGGTGCGCGACCTCCAGTTGCTGAACACGCTGCTCGGCCTCATGGTCGTCTACGTCGCGCTGTCGCTTCCCTTCGGCATCTGGATGCTGCGCGGCTTCGTCGCCGCGGTGCCCGTCGAGCTCGAGGAGGCCGCGTACATCGACGGCGCCAGCTGGGGCCGGATGTTCCGATCGGTGCTGCTGCCCCTCGTCATGCCCGGACTCGTCGCGACGAGCGTGTTCTCGTTCATCACCGCGTGGAACGAGTTCATCTTCGCCATGACCCTGCTCGGCGGGGCGACCGAGAACTACACGGTCGCGATCGGCCTCAAGCAGTTCTTCGGCGAGCACTCGAACGAGTGGGGCTACATCATGGCCGCCTCCACGATCATCACGATCCCGGTCATGATCTTCTTCGTCATCGTCCAGCGTCGCTTGTCGAGCGGCCTCGTGGCCGGCGCGGTGAAGGGGTGACCGCCGCGGACGATCCCGCCATCAGGGGGTTGGTGGGCGGAGTGCTCTGGCCGGGCTTCCTCGGCCGGAGCATTCCGGACTGGCTTCGCCGCGAGCTCGACGACGGGCTCGCGGGGGTCGTGCTCTTCGCGCACAACCTGTACGTCCCTCAGCGGGTCGAGGAGGGAGCGCAGCGACCGTCTCGCGGTGTGCGGGTTGAGGAGGGAGCGCAGCGACCGTCTCGCGGTGTGCGGGTTGAGGAGGGAGCGCAGCGGCCGTCTCGCGGTGTGCGGGTTGAGGAGGGAGCGCAGCGACCGTCTCGAAACCCGGCGTCGGCCGCTCCTCGACCAGCGGACTTCGCCCACCCGCTGCTCATCGGCATCGACGAGGAGGGCGGCAACGTCACCCGCGTCGACGCAGCCCTGGGCTCGACGCTGCCCGGCGCGGCGCAGCTCGGCTTCGTCGACGACCTCGCGGCGACCGAGGCGGTGGGCGAACGGCTCGCCGACCGGTCGATCGCCGTCGGGGCGAACGTGGTGCTCGGGCCGGTCGCCGACGTGAACACCGACCCGCGCAACCCGGTCATCGGCGTGCGCTCCTTCGGCTCCGACCCCGAGCTCGTCTCACGTCACGCCGTGGCGCAGCTCCGCGGCATCCAGCGTGCCGGCGCGGCCGCGTGCGTGAAGCACTTCCCCGGGCACGGCGACACGCACCTCGACTCGCACCACGCGATGCCCGAGCTGACGATCTCGCTCGACGAGCTCGAGCGCATGCACCTGCCGCCGTTCCGCGCGGCGATCGCCGCGGGCGTCGCCGCCGTCATGACGGCGCACATCATCGTGCCCGAGTGGGGCGCCGCACCGGCGACGCTGAACCCGATCGCGCTCGCCCACCTGCGCGGGCTCGGCTTCGAGGGCGTCATCATCACCGACGCGCTCGACATGGCGGCGGTGCGCGAATCGGTCGGTGCGGGGCCGGGGGCCGTGCAGGCGCTCCGGGCCGGGGCCGACCTGCTCTGCATCTCGAACCCGACGAACCAGGGTGCGGCGGCCGCCGCCGATCAGGACGTGCGCGACTTCCGCGAGGTCCAGCAGGCGATCTTCGCCGCGCTCGACGACGGAACGCTCGAGATCGCGACCGTCGAACGCGCCGCCGAGCGGGTGCGGCGGCTCGCAGTCTCGCTCGCCGAGGTTCCGTCGAGTGAGCGGATGCCTCTCGACCCGCGCCGGGTCGCCCGCGAGGCGATCACCGTGGACGCCGAGATTCCGGCACTGCCCGGGGCGCGCGCGGTGCTCGACGTGCGCGGGCGCTCGACGCTCGCCGTCGACAGCGACGCCGATTATGTCGAGCGGGTGCTGGCCGCCGGCGGCGAGGTGCTGCGCGGGGACGCCGCAGTTCCGGTCAACGGCTCGCTCGTCGTGATCGTCGACGCCGTCGGCGCACCCGGGCCGCAGCGCGACCGCGTGGCCGGCATCGCGGCGCTTCGCCCCGATGCCGTGGTCGTCGACACCGGCCTTCCGGGCGAGCACCTGCCCCTGCCGACGCTGCACACCCGTGCCGCGAGCCGACTCGCCGCCGAGGTCGCGAGCGAACTGCTCGAGTCGGGGGCGGGCGCGTGATCGTGCTCTCCCTGCAATCGGGCACCTCGGCCGACGGCATCGACGTCGCCGTCGTCGAGATCGCGCCGGTCGGGGGTGGGGGGTTCGAGACGGTCGCTTCGCTCCCTCCTCAACCCGCTCGGGTGCGCATCTCGGTCGTGCACAGCGAGACCGCCGAATGGGAGCCCGCGCTCCGGGCGCGGATCCTGGCGGTCGCGGCCGGGGAGGCGCTCGACGCGGGCGGGTGGACCAGGCTCACGACGGAGCTCGGCCAAGCCTTCGCCGAGGCGGCGGCACGCGGCATCCATGCATCGGGCGCGACGCCCGAACTCATCGTCTCGCACGGCCAGACCGTGCATCACTGGGTCGAAGGGGGGCACGCCCGCGGCACCCTGCAGCTCGGGGAGCCCGCGTGGATCGCCGAGCGAGCGGGCGCACCCGTCCTCTCCGACGTGCGCATGGCCGACATCGCTGCAGGCGGCGAGGGCGCCCCGCTCATGGCCTTCTTCGACCGGCTCTGGCTGGGCGACGAGGTCCGCGCCGCCGGGCGCGCGATCGCGACCGTGAACCTCGGCGGCATCGCGAACGTGCAGCTCGTCGCCGCCGACGGCACCGTGACCGCGTTCGACACGGGCCCCGGCAATTGCCTCATCGACGCCGTGGTCGACCGACACTCTGCGGGCGCGCAGGGCTTCGACGACGGCGGGCGGCTCGCCGCCGCCGGGCGGGTGCACGAGGGGCTCCTCGCCGCACTGCTCGCGCATCCGTACTTCGCGGCCCCGCCGCCCAAGACGACGGGCCGTGAGACCTTCGATCTCGGGGTCGTCGATGCGGCGGTCGCCGCGGTGTTCGGCGAAGACGGGGCCGGCGGGGCCGGCGGGGCCGAGGTGGGAGATGCGCTGCCCGTCGCCGACCTCGTCGCGACCCTCACCGAGCTCACCGCGCGCACGGTCGTCGATGCGCTCGCCGACGCGGTGCCGGCGACGCTCATCTGCTCGGGCGGCGGAGCTCTGAACCCGGTGCTGCTGGCCGGCATCGCCGAGCACGCGACCGCCCGCGGCATCGCCGTCGAGTCGAGCGCCGCGCGGGGGCTCGACCCGGCGTTCAAGGAGTCGCTCATGTTCGCGCTCCTCGGGTACTGCAGCCTGCACGGCGTGCCGATCGACCTCGGCTCGGGGCCTCGAGCCGCTCGCGTGCTCGGGCGGTTCTCGCCCGGGCCCGAGCCGCTCGAGCTGCCCGCACCGATCGCCGGCGTGGCATCCATCACCATCGAACACCGCACCATCGAACACCGCACCGACGGGGGAGCAACACCATGAGCGGTCACGCACCGCAGCAGTCGGCCGAGCATCGCGCGCTGCGCGAGCTGCTCGGCGAACTCTCGACCGAGCAGGTCAACGACGCGCACGCCGGATTCGACCTTCTCTCGACCGAGGCGCAGCTCGCCGCGATGCAGGCCGAGAGCGCCCTGGCCGTCGCGGCGGTCACCGAGGCGGCCCCGCAGATCGCCGCCGCCGTCGACGCGATCGTCGCGCGCCTGCGCGGCGGCGGCCGCCTGGTGTACGCCGGCGCCGGCACCGCGGGCCGCATGGGCGTGCTCGACGCGAGCGAGATCCCGCCGACCTTCGGCACCGATCCCGCGCTCGTGGTCGGGCTGATCGCGGGCGGCGAGGGGGCGCTCCGTTCGGCCGTCGAGAACGCCGAGGACGACACGGCGCTCGGCGCCGCCGACCTCGAGGCGATCGCGCTCGGACCCGGCGACGCGTTCATCGGCATCTCGGCATCGGGGCGCACGCCCTACGTGCTCGGCGCCATCGAGTACGCCAAGCGGGTCGGCGCGCTCAGCATCGGCTTCGCCTGCAACGAGAACTCGGCGATCGGCGAGGCCGCCGACCTGGCGATCGAGACCGTCGTCGGCCCCGAGATCGTCGCCGGCTCCACCCGGCTGAAGGGCGGTACCGCGCAGAAACTCGTGCTCAACGCGATCTCGACGATCGCGATGGTGCGGCTCGGCAAGGTGCACGGCAACCTCATGGTCGACGTGCAGGCCACCAATGCGAAGCTCCGCGCGCGCGCCGAGCGCATCGTCATGCAGGCGACGGGGGTGGATGCCTCCGCGGCATCCGCGGCCCTCGCCGCCGTCGACGGCCAGGTGAAGGCCGCGATCCTCGTCACCCTGACCGGAGTCGATCCCCAACTCGCGCTGGCGCGCCTCGCCGCCGAAGATGGAGTGCTGCGCGATGCTCTCTCCAGTGTGCGCGACACGACCGTCGACTAGGGGCGGCCGCCATCACGAGGAGAAGGAACGGAAGGCTGGAGATGTCGGCGAACGTGCTCTCGACCGTGCGTGAGGCGTTGCCGCGCCTGAGTTCGTCCGAGGCGCGCGTCGCCGAGGCGATCATCGCCGACCCCACGCTCGTGGTCGACCTCACCATCACCGATCTCGCGCGCGTCTGCGGCACCTCGCTGTCGACGGTCGCCCGGTTCTGCCAGACGCTCGGCTACTCTGGCTACCGCGAGTTCCGCATGGAGGTCGCGAGCGCCGTGAGCCGCGAGGCGGCGGAGCGCGACCGCTTCGGCATCGCGAACGCCGATATCGACCCCGACGACACGGCGGCCGAGGTGGTGGCGAAGATCGCCTTCCACGAGGTGCTGGCCATCGAGCAGACGGCGGGCGCCCTCGACACGACGGTGCTCGACGGCGTCGTCGACGCGATCGTGGCCGGCGCCCACGTCGACCTCTACGGCTTCGGCTCGAGCGGGCTCACCGCCCAGGACCTGCAGCAGAAGCTCGCCCGCATCGGCATCTCGGCGTTCTGCTCGGTCGACGTGCACCTCGCGCTCGTCTCGGCGGCGCTGCGGAGGCCCGGGGATGTCGCGATCGGCATCTCGCACTCGGGCCTCACCGCCGAGACGAACCACGCGCTCGAGGTCGCTCGCGAGGGCGGCGCGACGACCGTGGCCGTGACGAACTCGCCCGACTCGCCGATCGCCGAGCTCGCCGAATTCGTGCTCACGACGCATGCCCGGGAGTCGAGCTACCGGGTCGGGGCGATGTCGAGCAGGATCGCGCAGCTCGCCGTCGTCGACTTCCTCTTCGTCCGGGTCGCACAGCGACTGGGCGACTCGGTCTCGGCCCCGCTGCAGCGCACCTTCGAGGTCACCGCGAGCCACCGGGTCGCGCCGCGGCGCCGCTCGGTCTGATCGGGGTCGGTGCCGGCGCGCCGGTGTGCCGGTGCCCGTGAGCCCGTGTGCCGGTGGCCCGGTGGCCCGGTGGCCCGGTGGCCCGGTGGCCAGGTGGCCAGGTGGCCCGGCGCCGCCTCAGCCCTCGGCCGTGAACGTCGACGCGTAGAGCTCGGCGAGCGCCGGCATCCCGCCCGATGCGAAGGCCGCGCGCTGCCGCGCCCCGCCCGTGCCCTCGTCGAGCAGCCGTGCGAGTCCCGTCGTGACGAGCTCGACGTCGCCGCTCGCCTCGAGCGCGGGAGCGAGCACCGACCGTGCCCGATCGAGCACCTCGTGAGCCGAGCGGAGTTCGCCGAGCACGGGGTCGAGCACCAGCGCATCGAGCCCGCTGTGCGCCGCGTGCAGGAGCGCGGCGTTCAAGAGCTCGGGCCCCGGGGCGGCTTCGGCGCTCGGCACGACGGCGGCCGAAGCACCGAGAGAGACATCGACGACGCTGTCGACGAGCGCCCGGCACAACGCCGCGATCAGCACGGCCGACCACGCCTCGAGCTGCGCATCGGCGACCCTGATCTCGACGGTCGGCACGTGCGTCGAGAGCCGAGCCGCCCACATGATGATCGCGTGGTCCTTCATGCCGCCGATGCCGACGAGCCGTTCGATGCGTCGCTCGTAGTCGGCGGCGTCGCGGAACTCGGGCGGGCAGCCCGTCGTCGTCCAACGGCGCTGACCCACGTTGCGCCAGCTCTCGTAGCCCGTGTCGTGCCCGCGCCAGATCGGCGAGTTGCCGGTCAGGGCCGCGAGCAGCGGCAACCAGCTCCGAATGACGTTCAGGGCGCGCACGCCCTGATCGGCGTCGCCGATGCCGACGTGCACATGCAGCCCCTGGATCTGATGGTCGGCGATGACGCCGGCCATCTCGTGGACGATCCGCAGGTATCTGGGGGTGGCGGTGATCGTCGGGAAGGGCAGCGCATCGGGTGGGCAGCCGACGCTCGCGGCGAGCACTCCCGCCCGGCCTGCTTCGGCGGCGACCTCGCGGCGGAACCCGACGAGCGCCTCCTGCGCCTCCGTCATGATCGAGAACACCGCCGACGCATGCTCGACCTGCGCCGCGAGGAACTCGCGGTGGGTGAGCGGCTTCCACCGCGGGTCGGCAGCGAGGTGCGTGAAGGCGGCGTCGGCCACGTCGGCCGGGCGGAGCGTCTCGGGGTCGAGGAAGACGAACTCCTCCTCGATGCCGAAGGTGGTCATCGCGATCCTCTCGATGCTCACACTCTCCTCAGCGCGGCACCGCCCGTCAAGGGATTGCGGTGTCTCGCTCGCTCCCTCGTGCAGCGTCAGACGAGCAGCAGCATCGCGACGCTCGACGCGAGGGTCACGACGAGCGAGCCGGCGATGAGGGCGGCGACGACGATCAGCACCACCCGCCCGCGCGGGAGGCGATCGTCCGAGCGCACCGGCCTCGTCGCGAACGGCGATGCGGATGCCACGGCGTGACCGAACGGGGTCGGCACGGTCGTGTGCTCGGGCACGAGACGCATGGTCTGCATGAGGGGTTGGGCGAGCTCGTCACCCCGCTCGCCGCTCGCCGGAGGGGTGGGCGCGGCCGTGGGCACGAAACGCGTGGGCGCGGGCACGAAACGTGTGGGCGCAGGCACGGAAGACGCGGGCGCCGGCACGAACGCTGTGACGGGCCCGGGGGCGAGTGCCGGGGCGGCCGCCTTGTGCGCCGTGTGCGGAGTCCAGCCGCGGCCGTCCCAATAGCGCAGCCACGTGGCATCCGACTCGTCGTCGTACCAGCCCGCCGGGCGCTCAGCCATTCGCGGCCGCGGCGTCGGGAGAGGTCATCCGCCCACTGTAGGGCCGCGCGTCAGGCTGCGCGATCGGCAGAACTCCCCATGGCGGCGAGCACGTGGTCGTGGTCGTGCGATGCCTCGGTGTCGAGCTCGCGCGGCGTCGCGGGGGCGAGGTCGTGCGGCGTCGCTGGGGCGAGTGCCGCCGTCGGCGGGACGACCTCGGAAGCGGCGACGGCTCCGGCCCGGCGCACCCCGCGTGCCGCCTGCACGAGCACCACGCCGAGCATCGCCCCGGCCGTGTTCATGACGAGATCGCGGGGGTCGGAGATGCGATCGGGTTCGGGAACCTGGATGAGCTCGATCACGGTCGTGAAGGCGAGGCCGGCGAGCAGGGCGAGCGGCCAGACCCGTCGCGGGAGGAGCAGCGCCGCGAGCGCGCCCACGGGGATGAACAGCGCGACGTTGAACGCGATCTCGGCCAGGTAGCCGGTGGTCCACGTCACCTGGGCCGTCCATGCGTCGACGTTCAGGATGCCGCCCTCGACCTGGTTGCCGCTCGTGCGCCACGGAGCCGGACCCACCGTCACCCAGAGGACGAGCGCCGCGTAGGCGGCAGCGACGAGACCGAGGGGGCGGCGATCCATGCCCCCGATTCTCCTCCGTTCGAGCTGCGAACGGGCTGGAATTCCACAGGGTGTCCGATCCGAACGTCACAATCCGGTAGCGACCGGTGTGCTGCGGCGAAGAAATCGATAGTGTATCTTCACTGATTCCTCCATCAAGCGGGCGCCTGCCCGCGCCTCCATTCGATTGCCCGGAGGCGGACCGATCCGCGTGGCATGACCCGATACGAGACGGCGGATGCCTGCATGGCACACCGCCCCTCGCCCCCGCTCCGTCTGGCAACCCGCCGTGCGGGGCAGCGATCGACCGTCGATCGCATCGGGCCCGCGACAGCGGCCCATAAGGACAGAAGGACAGCAGTATGGCAACTGGAACCGTCAAGTGGTTCAACGCCGAAAAGGGCTTCGGCTTCATCGCTCCCGACGACGGCTCGGCCGACGTCTTCGCGCACTTCAGCGCGATCTCGGGCAACGGCTACCGCTCGCTCGAAGAGGGCCAGAAGGTCGAGTTCGACGTCGCGCAGGGCCCGAAGGGCCTGCAGGCGGAGAACATCCGCGGCCTCTGAGTCATCGGCAGTCGAACGCCGTCGCAGCGCGAGCTGCGGCGGCGTTCGTCGTATCCGGGCCGTATCACAGCTTGACCGTCTAGTGTGGTTTCTGCGACCGTCGTCATCTGCACGAACGGCCGCGCGCTCCCCGCGGCGGACATCGTCGCAGGGAACCCGCACGACTTGGGAGTCGTGCACGTCGCAGTCGCCTCGGCGACGCGGCTCTACAGAAGGAAATGAATATGGCAACCGGAACCGTCAAGTGGTTCAACGCCGACAAGGGCTTCGGCTTCATCGCCCCCGACGACGGCACGGCCGATGTCTTCGCGCACTTCAGCGCGATCGCGTCGGGCGGCTACCGCTCGCTCGAGGAGAACCAGAAGGTCGAGTTCGAGACCGCCCGCGGCCCCAAGGGCCTGCAGGCTGAGAACATCACCGTCATCGGGTAGTTCTCCCAGCGCGTTTCATACGATGGATGCCTCGGCGCCCTCCCGTTCGCGGGAGGTGCGCCGGGGCATCCGTCGTCTGCGGGTGCCCCGCAGCGTCTTCAAAGCTTCGCTGCCTACGATCGGAACCACATCGACCCCGGCCGCGGTCGGCCCCGAAGGAGGAGCCCCCCATGCAATGCCCCAGTGACGGAACCGTGCTCGTGATGAGCGAGCGCAGCGGCATCGAGATCGACTACTGCCCGACGTGTCGCGGGGTCTGGCTCGACCGCGGCGAACTCGACAAGATCGTCGAGCGGGCGGGCCGGGAGTTCGGGGGTGCGCAGGCCGCACCCGGCGCACCTGCCGCACCTGCCGCACCGCAGGCGCCGCCCGCGCCGCCGCAGCCGGCCTACGGTCAGCAGGCCTACCAGCAGCCCTACGACAACCGCGGATACGACAACCGCGGGTACGGCGATCAGGGCTATCGCCGCAAGAAGAAGGAGAGCTGGCTCTCCGAACTCTTCGACTGAGCCGCCACGGCTCTTCGACTGAGCCGCCACGGCTCTTCGACTGAGCCGCCACGGCGCTTCGACTGAGCCGCCACGGCGCTTCGACTGAGCCGCCACGGCATTACAGGACAATTGGGGCTTTACAGGACGTTCGAAAGCGTTGGCGTCCTGTAAACCCTCATATGTCCTGCAAACAGGTGGCGACGTCGCCTGGATCGGCTCAACCCTGCCCGGGGCCGCCGATGTTGACCAGCCAGGTGACGCCGTAGCCGTCGGTGCACATGCCGAACGCGTCGCCCCAGGGTGCGACCTCGAGCGGCACGATCTCGGAGCCCGAAGCCCGGAGCTTCTCCCAGTACCCGCGCAGCGTCGCGTCGTCCTCGTGACCGCCCGAGAGCGACACCGAGATGTTGCTCGTCTCGGGTGCGGGCGGCATGTGGCTCGGGGTGTCGGCGGCCATGAGCACGATGCCGCCTTCGCCCTCGAGCTGACCGTGCATGACCTTGTCGGCGTCGGCGGGGTCGTCGGCCTGGCCGAACTCGGCGAAGGTGCTGACGGTGAGTTCGCCGCCGAACACCGAATGATAGAACTCGAGCGCCGCGCGCGCGTTGTCCTTGAGGTTGATGTAGGGGTTGAGGCGTGCCATGGTTCGTTCCCTTCGACTGGATGAGCGGTCGGTGCCGATGATTCTCGCCCGCACGGCACGCCGCAAGCCCTGAACGGGGTCGCTCTGCTCGCGCGACTCTCCGCCGAGTGGGCGAGTTCGGCGCAGTGTTCGCCGCGGCGGGCGCCAAGATCGTCGACGCGATCGGGACCGTCCGCGAAGAAGTACTTGACCGCGACATCCGGCAGTCCTATTCTTTAATCAACCAAACAGTTGATCAATGAACAGGTTGAGGAGGGGTGATGATCGTGGACCCGAGTGCGGACGACCGACTCGATCATGCGTTCATGGCCCTCGCAGACCCGGTCCGCCGGCGCATCATCGCCCGGCTCAGCCGGGGGCCGGCGACCGTCAACGAGCTCGCCGACCCGTTCGAGATCACCAAGCAGGCCGTCTCGAAGCACATCCAGGTGCTCGAGCACGCCGGCCTCGTCACGCGAACGCGCGACGCCCAGCGACGCCCGGTGCATCTCGACCCGGCGGCCCTCGAAGCCCTCACCGCGTGGATCGACCGATACCGGCTGATCCACGAGCAGCAGTTCCGTTCGCTGGACGCGCTGCTCGCCGACCGCGGCGGCCGTGCCGCAGCATCAGATACCACCGGGGCCGGCCGGCCGGCCGGCCCCCGCAAGAAAGCGACAGAATCATGACCAACGCCGTCACCATCACCGCCCCCGAGGGGCTGCCCTTCATCGATATCGAGCGCGAGTTCGACGCTCCCGTGGCCGCCGTGTTCGAGGCCCACCGAGACCCCGCGCTCGTGAAGCAGTGGCTCGGGCCGGACGGCTACGAGATGGCCGTCGAGCGGTGGGACTTCGTGCCGCAGGGCGGGTATCGCTACGTGCACACCGACACCGACGGCGCGAAGTGGGCCTTCAACGGCACCTTCCACTCGGTGCGCGAGAACGAGATCGCGATCCAGACCTTCGAGTTCGAGGGGTACCCCGACGTCGTCGCGCTCGAGACGTTGCGCTTCGAGGACCTCGGCGACGGACGCACCCGCCTCAACATCCACTCGGTCTACCCCGATGTGGCGAGTCGCGACGGCATGGTCGCGAGCGGCATGGAGACCGGCCTGACCGAGGGCTACGCGCGCCTCGACGCGCTCGTCGCCTGACACCGGCCCACAATCCGAAGGAGTACATCATGGACTGGACGCTCGAAGTCGTCATCGTCCCCGTCGCCGACCTCGACCGGTCGATCGAGTTCTACCGCGATCGCGTCGGGTTCGATCTCGACCACGACACCCGCAACGAGCACGTGCACATCGCCCAGCTCACGCCGCGCGGTTCGGGGTGCTCGATCGTGATCGGCTCGCTGCCGGCGCAGAACGAGATGGCGCCCGGTTCGCTGAAGGGCCTGCAACTCGTCGTCGCCGACGCCGAGGCGGCTCGCGCCGAACTCATCGAGCGCGGGGTCGACGCGAGCCCGATCCAGGTGATCGACCCGCGCGACGGCGGCACCTTCTTCGGCTTCGCCGACCCCGACGGCAACACCTGGGCCGTGCAGCAGATCAAGGCGAGGGCTGAGCGCCCGCTCATCCCGGTCGAGGCGCGGCAGCGCTTCGGCGCAGAGCAGGAGGGCTGAGCCGGATCGCTCCGCCGCCACAACCTCGGGCATCGCCACGATCTCGGACGCATTCGCGAGAATTGCCCCGATCTTGTGGCGGTATCCGAGGTTGTGGCGCGCGCGGGTGTGGCGCATGCGGGTGTCGCGCGGGTGTGGCGCGCGGGTGCGTGGCATGTGGTGTGGGGCTCGCGGGTGCGGGGCATGCGGGTAGGCGCGCGGGTGCGGGGCGCGAGTGCGGCCGGGCGCGGGTAGGCGCGCGGGTGCGGGGCGTGAGTGCGGCCGGGCGCGGGTAGGCGCGCGGGTGCGGGGCGCGAGTGCGGCCGGGCGCGGGTAAGCGCGAGGGTCGCGGCTCAGCTGCGGGCGACCGGTTGCCGCAGGATCGTGCGAAGCTTCTCGGGCGCGGAGCGCCGCGGGTCGCCGAAGTAGACCTCGTGGTGACGCCCGTTGAAGCGCAGGCCCTTCGCCGGCATGAACTCGTCGTGCAGGCGGGCGAGCGTCGGGCCCTCGTCGTCGTAGGCGCCGCGGTGCAGCGTCTGCACGCAGAGTCCCTCGTCGAGTGTCTCGAAGCGCAGCCGCCGGGCGGCCGGTGCCTTCGGGAGGGCTTTGGCGACCGCGGCCTCCTGCACCTCGGGGGTGAGCCAGTCGGGCTGCCAGATCATCATGGTCCAGTGCCAGGCGGACTTCTCACGGGTCACGAAGGTCGACGGGTCGGCCGCGCTCCACAGGCCCTCGAGCGGGCCGACCACGTAGTCGCGGTCGAGCTCGAGCTTGCTCTGGAACTTCGCCGCGTACGAGACGGCGAAGAGGGCCTCGACCGCGACGGCGTACTCGGGCACCGTGTTGGGATCGCCCTCGCCGTCGATCATCGCGTAGCGCAGCGGCGGTACCTCGACGAGGTCGAAGCGGTCGTGCGCGGCGGTGTAGCTCGGGATCTCGCGTTTCGGATCGAACTTCGTCGTCGCCATCACGTCATCATCCCGCGACCCGGTGACACTCCGCGTCCCATGACCCGGCGACCCTGCGACACCCCGCGACCCGGTCGCGCCCCGCGACCCGGTCGCGCCAGAACTTCGGGGAAAACCGCAGTCTCGGACGAAGTCCGCGGTCCGCGACCGATCGGGTGGCGATCTCCGGCCATGCGGTGCGGCGCCTCAGGCGTCGACGGCTGCGCTCGGCGTGGCCGGCGTGGCCGGCGCGGCCGGCGCCGCTTCGGCCGGGGCGGGCCGACGTCGCGCCTGCCCGGCGACGGCGAGGCTCAGGATGATGACGGCACCCACCACGAGCAGCGCCGAGCGCGCACCGACCTCGTCGGCGAGCAAGCCGAACAGCGGCGGGGCCGCGAGCGACGAGATCGTCGAGAAGGAGGTCACGACCGAGACGCGCTGGCCGGCCCGCGCGGGGTCGTCGGAGGCCGCCGAGATCGCGATCGGATTGCCGAGCGCCGTGCCGCAGCCCCAGAGCACGAGGCCGACCCAAGCCCAGGCGAGATCGGGGCCGAACACGAAGAGGAGGAGACCCGCGAGCGACGAGAGCCCCGAGGCGCGCAGCACCGCGACGCGTCCGAACCGGTCGATGACCCCCGTGCCGACGAAGCGGAACACGGTCATCGCCCCGACGAAGGTGCCGTAGGCCATCGCGCCCGTC
Organism: Agromyces italicus DSM 16388; assembly: GCF_000421545.1. Classification (GTDB taxonomy): domain Bacteria; phylum Actinomycetota; class Actinomycetes; order Actinomycetales; family Microbacteriaceae; genus Agromyces; species Agromyces italicus. Next base: position 77,519 of record NZ_ATXF01000005.1, on the reverse strand, counting down.
GCCTCGGCGGCGGCGAAGCCGTCGACGACCGCGAGCGAGATCCAGGTGGTGGCCGCACCCTCGGCGAGCGAGGCCGCGAGCAGGACCACCCCGAGCAGCAGTGTGCGCGGTTCGAGCCACGCGCCGAGCGCCGATCGCACGGCGTCCCGGTTTCGCGCGCCGGTCGAGGCCGCGTCGACCGATCCGGTCGCGGTGGTGACCGGGGTCTGCCGCGTGAGCGTCGTGGCAGGCGCGACGAGAATTGCGCGCAGCACGGTCACGATGCCCGTGACGATCACGATCTGCACTGCGACGTGCACCCCGGCGAAGGCGAAGCCCGCCGCGACGAGCGCGCCGAGTGCTGCGCCGATCGAGAACGCCGCGTGGAACTGCGGCAGCACCGCCTTGCCGAGGCGCTGCTCGACGGCAGCGGCATTGATGTTGATCGGCACGTTCACGAGGGCGCCGCACACGCCGTTGACGGCCATTCCGGCGATGAAGAATCCGAGTCCGTAGCCGAGCAGCCCCGCGGCATCCAGGCCGAAGCCGATGACGTTGCCGACGACGCCGGCGATGAGCACGTGGCGGCTGCCGAAGCGCGCGATGATCGCGCCGACGGTGAGCGCGCCGATGAGCGAGCCGACACCGCCGATGATCAGCAGCGAGCCGAGCTGCAGCGAGCTGAGTTCGAGGGCGTCGCGGATCGACGGCATCCTGCTCATCCACGAGACCTGGATGAGGCCGAACAGGGCGAACTGGGCCATGAGCGCCCAGCGGGCGGAGGAGACGGTCGGCATCCGTCGAAGATAGCAGTAAAGATTCCTTACCCGACGGCGGCTTTCGGCCATCGAGGCGGGACATCCTGCCGATAGGCTCGAGAGCCATGGCATCGGTCTTCACGGGGTTCGCGGTGATCGCGCTCGCCGTCTTCGTGGGTTGGCTCGCCGGTCGCACCGGGGTCGTGGGGCCCGAGGCGCGCCCCATCCTCGCCCGATTGACCTTCAACGTCCTGGCACCGTTCCTGCTGTTCTCCGTGCTCGCGACCGCCGACGTCGGCGCCCTGTTCTCCGTGCTGCTGCCCGTCTCGGCGCTCGCCGCCGTCACGATGATGCTCGTGTTCGCCCTGATCGCGATGCTCCTCTGGCGGCGCAGCCTCGCGCGCAGCGTCATCGGCTCGCTCGCCTCGGGCTACGTGAACGGCAACAACTTCGGCATCCCGATCGCGGTGTACATGCTCGGCGACGCCGCGTACTCGGCGCCCATCGTGCTGCTGCAACTGCTGCTCTTCGCCCCGGTCGCCCTCGCGATCCTGGGCGCCCGCGTCGAGGGCAGGACCTCGGCCGGGCAGATCGTGCGCGGTACGTTCACCAACCCGATCATCGTCGGCTCGCTCGCGGGGGTCGCGGTCGCGGTGTCGGGGGTGGAGCTGCCGCCGATCGTGCTCGAACCGGTCGAGCTGATCGGCCACGCGGCCGTGCCGCTCATGCTCATCTCGTTCGGGCTCTCGCTGAACGGCCAACGGATGCTCGCCGCCGGCAGCGGGCGCCGCGAGGTGCTGCTGGCGTCGACGCTGAAGCTCCTCGTGATGCCCGCAGTCGCCTGGCTGCTCGGCCGCTTCGTGTTCGGGCTCGACGACACCGCACTGTACGCCGTGACCGTGCTCGCGGCGCTGCCGACGGCGCAGAACGTGTTCAACTACGCGCAGCGCTACGACACCGCCGAGATCCTCGCACGCGACACCGTGTTCATCACGACGCTCGGCTGCCTGCCGGTTCTGCTCGGCCTGGCGTTGCTGCTCGGCTGACGTCGGCGGCGCGCGGCATGATGGGTCGCGAGCCGAGGAGGTCGCATGCCCTTCCACACCGACGACGGTGATCGCCTCGACGAGCTCGGCCTCGCGCAGCGACCGGCGGATGCCGCGAGCTTCGAGCTGACCGCGGCGCTCGTCTACCTCGACCCCGAGACGGGCCGCCGCTACCGGGTGCCGGCCCGCGGCGAGGCATCCGCCGCCCCGAGCGATCTCGCCTCGGTGCCGACGCCGCTCTGGGGGCTCATCGCGAGCTACGGACGGCAGTCGGCGCCCGCCGTGCTGCACGACGCCCGGTCGCGCGAGGCGGCTGCGCTCGGCGACCGCAGGGCGGCCCTCGCGCAGCGGCGCGAGGACGACCGGGTGTTCCGCACGGCGCTCCGCGAGCAGGGCGTGCCGCGGCTGCGCGCGCGGTTGATGTGGGCGTGGGTGTCGGCCGATCGCGAGCGCGAGTTCGGCGGCGCCGCCGGATGGCTCGTGCTCGCGCAGTCGGCGATCGGGGCGCTCGTGCTCGTGGGCGCTGCCGTCGCGGCGTTCTCGAATCCGTTCTGGCTCGTCGTATGGCCGGTCGTCGGGCTCGCCTCGATCCTGCGGGGGCGGCTCGCGCCACTCGTCGCGACGCTGAGCTTCTCGCTCGCCCTGCTCGGCCCCCTCGTGCTGGTGCAGATCGCCGCGCTCGTGCCGTTCCGTCTCGTCGAATCGGCGGTCGAGCTCGTCACGGGCGGCCGGCCGGGCGACGTCTGGCGGCCGACCGCGCGAGTCGGCGGCGAACGCAGCGGAGAAGTTCAGGGTTAACCCTGATCCTTCGGCGCACCGGGGCCAATACCTTGGGAACCGATCGCCGCCCGTGCACCGCAGGGGGAACTGTCAGCGCGGAACCTCGGTGATCCCAGGCCGGCCAGCACCTCGTACCCGAACACGAGGTGCGGCCGGCTTCCCTGTTCCACCGGGGCACGATCCCGGTTCGCGCACCTGCCCGAGCGAACGAGAGGATCGGCATGGCCGAGTGGATGACCGCGCCCGTCCGCGCCGAGCGGCTCCCGAACGACGACGGGCACCGGCCCGCCGACCTCTTCCTGGTCGCCGTCGCCGCGATCGGCGCGAAGCGTGCCGAGCACGACTGGATGGGCGAGCCCCGGGGGCGGCACGAACGGCTCGGCGACGGCCAGCAGTACCTGCGCCGATTCGACGGCGGAGCGGTGTGCTGGTCGAGTCGCACCGGTGCGCACGAGGTGCACGGGCCCGTCGCCGAGCGATGGGAGGCGCTCGGAGCAGAGGCCTCGCTCCTCGGCTTCCCGATCACCGATTCCGCATCGCTCGTCTGGCCCGACGGCACGCCCCGCCCCGGCGGGCATGCCCACTTCGAGGGCGGCTCGGTCTACTGGACCCCCGAGCACGGCGCTCGCGTGGTACGCGGCATGGTGCGCGACATCTGGGCGCTCCTCGGCTGGGAGCGTTCTGCGCTCGGCATGCCCGTCGGCGACACCGAGACCGGCGACGACGGACTGCTGTCGGCTCGCTTCGAGCACGGCCGCATCGCCTGGTCGTCGGCCGCGGGCCCGCTCGTGGAGATCAGGCGCGCCGAGGCATCCGCGAGCCGACCCGGGGCGAGCTGGGCGCCGGATGCGCCAGGAGCGCTCGACCCGGCGACCGAGCGCCGGCTCGGCAGGCTGACGCCGAGCTTCGCCCCGCGCGAGTGAACCGGCGCGCGACCGCGCGCGTGACAGACTCGACGGGTGACCCAGCCCCTCCTCGACCGTGCCCCGCGCCCGTACGACGCCGATGCGATGTACGACGCCTTCGTCGAGTGGGCCGACGACCGGGGCTTCGCGCTCTACCCCGCGCAGGACGAGGCGATCATCGAGATCGTGTCGGGGGCGAACGTGATCCTCTCGACGCCGACGGGCACCGGCAAGTCGCTCGTCGCGGTCGCCGCGCATGCGACGTGCGTCGCGCGCGGCGGCCGCTCGTACTACACGGCGCCGATCAAGGCGCTCGTGAGCGAGAAGTTCTTCCAGCTCGTCGAGATCTTCGGCGCGCAGAACGTGGGTATGGTGACGGGCGACAGCTCGGTGAACTCCGACGCGCCGATCATCTGCTGCACGGCCGAGATCCTCGCGAACCTCGCCCTGCGGCACGGCGCCGACGCCGAGGTCTCCCAGGTCGTGATGGACGAGTTCCACTTCTACGGTGACCCCGACCGGGGCTGGGCCTGGCAGGTGCCGCTCATCACCCTGCCGCGCGTGCAGTTCGTGCTGATGTCGGCGACGCTCGGCGACGTCGATGCCATCGCCGACGACCTCGCCCGTCGCACCGGTCGGCCGACCGCGCAGGTCACGGGCGTCGAGCGGCCGGTCCCGCTGCACTACTCCTACGCGAAGACGCCCGTGCAGGAGACGGTCGAGGAGCTGCTCGAGACCCGCCAGGCGCCCGTCTACATCGTGCACTTCTCGCAGGCCGCCGCGATGGAGCGCGCGCAGGCGCTGTCCTCGATCCGAGTCGTGACGCGCGAGCAGCGCGACGAGATCGCCGAGGCGATCGGCGGGTTCCGCTTCAACACGGCGTTCGGCAAGACGCTCTCGCGGCTCGTGCGCGCCGGCATCGGCGTCCACCACGCCGGGATGCTTCCGCGCTACCGCCGGCTCGTCGAGACTCTCGCGCAGCGAGGGCTCCTCAGGGTCATCTGCGGCACCGACACCCTGGGCGTCGGCATCAACGTGCCCATCCGCTCGGTGCTGATCACGGCGCTGTCGAAGTTCGACGGGCAGCGCATGCGGCAGCTCAGCGCTCGCGAGTTCCACCAGATCGCCGGCCGTGCCGGTCGCGCCGGCTACGACACCGCCGGCACCGTCGTCGTGCTCGCGCCCGATCACGAGATCGAGAACGAGGTCTCGGTGCGCAAGGCCGGCGACGACCCGAAGAAGCTGAAGAAGATCGTGCGCAAGAAGGCGCCCGCCGGTTTCGTGACCTGGAGCGAAGTCTCGTTCGACCGGCTCATCACGGCCGTGCCCGAGGCGCTGACCCCGCACCTGAAGCTCACCGCGGCGATGCTCATCAACGTGATCGCGCGGGGCGGCGACGTCGTCGGAGACATCCGCTCGCTCGTGTTCGACAACCACGAGTCGCGCGCGCGACGCTTCGAGCTCGCGCGACGGGCGCTCGAGATCCTGCGTACGCTGCGCGACGCCGAGGTGGTGGTGATCGCTCCGAGCGCGGATGCCACGGCGCATCCCCTCGGCGTCGAGTTGCACCTCACCGTCGACCTCCAGCCGAACTTCGCGCTCAACCAGCCGCTGTCGCCGTTCGCGCTCGCCGCGATCGAACTCCTCGACCCCGACGCGGCCCCCGGCACCGGGATCGCGACCGGGCACTACGCGCTCGATGTCGTCTCGGTCATCGAGTCGACGCTCGACGACCCGCGGCCGATTCTCTCGCAGCAGCAGTTCAGGGCACGCGGCGAGGCGGTCGCCGCGATGAAGCAGGAGGGCGTCGAGTACGAGCAGCGCATGGAGGCCCTCGAGGAGGTCACCTGGCCGAAGCCGCTCGACGAGCTGCTGCATCAGGCGTTCGAGACGTTCGCCTCGAGTCAGCCGTGGGTGCGCGACTTCGCGCTCTCGCCGAAGTCGGTCGTGCGCGACATGTTCGAGCGCAGTATGTCGTTCGGAGAATACGTCTCGCAGTATCAGCTCGCCCGCAGCGAGGGCCTCGTGCTGCGGTACCTCTCCGACGCGTTCCGCGCCGTGCGCCAGACGGTGCCCGACGACGCGAAGGACGAGGAGCTGCTCGATGTCATCGAGTGGCTCGGCGAGCTCGTGCGCCAGGTCGACTCGAGCCTCGTCGACGAGTGGGCCGAGCTCATCGACCCATCGGCGCACCTGCCCGAGGACGAGCAGGCCGTCGTGCCGCCCGCACCGCCGTCGGTCGTCACCAATCGGCGGGCATTCACCGTGCTGGTGCGCAACGAGCTGTTCCGCCGGGTGCAGCTCGCCGCCCTGGAGCGCGACGACGAGCTCGCCGAGCTCGACCCCGAGGTCGACTGGCCGGGCGCGCTCGACCGCTACTACGCCGAGCACGACGAGATGGGGGCGGGCGCGGCGGCGCGCTCGCCTCGGCTCATCGAGATCGACGAGACGGATGCCTCGAACGGAATCTGGCGGGTGGAGCAGACGATCGACGACCCGGCGGGCGACCACGACTGGCGCATCCGAGCCGACGTCGACCTCGAGGCCTCGGCCGAGGAGGGCGTCGCGGTGGTGCGGGTGACCGGGGTCGTCAGGCTCTGAGCCGGTCGCCCGGTCGGCGCGTCAGCCGCTCGCCCGGTCGCCGCATCAGGCGACCGCGAGCATGGCCGCCGAGGCCAGGGCGAGCACGAGGCCGACCCACTGCACCGGTGCGATGCGCTCCTTCAGCACGATCGCGGCGAGCAGGATCGTGCCCGCCGGATACATCGCGCCGAGCACCGCGGCGACCGCCAGCTCGCCGGCCCGGATCCCGAAGAGGATCAAGGCGTTCGCGGCGGCGTTGACGAAACCGCCGACGGCGGCGAGGCGGATGCCCCGTGCCCGGTCCCGAGGGGCGGGGGCGGCATCCGGCGACTCGTCGGGGCGTGGCATCCTCGACCGCTTCGCCCGGGCGCGGAGCGCGAGCCCGCCGACCACGGCGAACATGACGACCGCGGTGACCGCGGAGTTGACCGCGAGGGGCGCGAGGCCGCTCTCGTCGCTCGTCTGGTCGATCAGGATGAAGAAGCCGCCGATCGCGGTACCCGAGCCGATGCCCATGACGATGCCGGCGAGGCTCGGCCGCACGGCGCCCCGCTCGGGCACGAAACCGACGAGCACGACCGCGACGAGCGCCAGGCCGAGCGCCCAGGGGGCGAGGGCGCCGAGCTGTGCGCCCGTCGCAAGGTCCCAGAGCATCGGGACGATCGCCGAGACCACCGCGGTGAGCGGCGAGAGGATCGACATCGGGCCGATCGCGAGGCAGGCGTAGAGGAGCCCGATCGCGACCGCGCCGACGACTCCCGCCGCAGCGCCCCACCAGAGGTCGGCGGCGGTCCATTCGCCGCCCGACAGGGGGGTCGCGACCGCCAGGCCGACGAAACCGGCGAGTGCGGCGACCGCGGTGGCGAGCACGGCGCCGATGCGCTTCGCGGCGAGCCCCCCGAGGAAGTCCGCCGCTCCGAACACGAATGCTCCGGTGAGCGAGAGGACGGCGGTGAGCATGGTGCTGATCAGCGTATCGGGCGCTCTCCGCTCACTGCTCCACTGCTCATTCGTGCGGAGGTCACGGGCTGACCTGCTCATCTGAGCAGGCCGCGTGAACTCCGCGTGAAATCAGGGCGAGCGGGTGATGGAAAGCCCTTGGCATGGGCACACGCCGGTCATAGGCTACGGAGCAATCGCCCCGCCGCCGGCGTGCTCGCTCCGACGTCGAATCCGAGGTGGGGAGTGGTCGTTCGATGAGGAGAGTCATGCAACGTCTCACCAGAAACTGCCTGTCCGCGGTGGCCCTCGCCGCTGCGGGCACGCTCGTCGCCGGGGTTCTCGGCGCCGCGCCCGCCCTCGCCGCGGTCGACGGCTCGGGGGTCGTGATCAACGAGGTCTACTCGCGCGGCGGCAGCACGGGCCAGCCCTTCCAGAACAAGTTCGTCGAGCTCTACAACCCGACGAACGCCGACGTCTCCCTCGCGGGCTGGTCGATCCAGTACCGCTCCGCCTCGAGCACCGGCGCGCCCGCCTCGAACGGCGTCGGCGCGTTGAGCGGCACGATCGAGTCGGGCGGCTACTACCTCATCGGTCTCGGCAGCAACGGCGGCAACGGTGCCGCACTGCCCGCCACCGATGCGTCCTTCGGGATCCAGTCGAGTGGAACCGACGGGTCGCTGTTCCTCGCGAAGACGGCCACCGCGCTCAACCCCGGAACGGGGTCGATCGTCGACCACCCGCAGGTCGCCGACTACGTCGGCTACGGCTCTTCCGGCAACTACGAAGGTGCGGCCGCGAATTACCCGGGCACGAACACGACCACTCCCGGCAGCATCGCGCGCACCGACTTCACGGACACCGACGACAACTCGAAGGACTTCAGCTTCACGTCGACGCCGACGCCGCAGAACTCCGGATCCGGCGGCACGCCCGCCCCCGTCGCCAAGACCATCGCCGAGATCCAGGGCACCGACAAGGCCGAGAGCCCGTTCGTCGGGAAGGCCGTCGTCACCGAGGGCATCGTGACGGCCGACCACCGGGTCGGCGGCTTCGACGGCGTCTACATCCAGACGGCCGGTTCTGGCGGCACGGCGGATGCCACGCCCAAGGCCTCGGACGGCGTCTTCGTCTACCTCCACGGCGAGAACCCCGCGGTCGCGATCGGCGACGAGGTGCGCGTCACGGGCGTCGTCGAGGAGTTCAACGGCACGACCCAGATCAAACCCGAGAAGGCGGCGAACGTCGAGCTCGTGGAGGCCGGGGTCGGTGTGCCCGCGGTGACCCCGCTGCCCGCCACCGCCGTCGGCAGCGGCGCTCGTGAGGCATTCGAGGGCATGCTCGTCGCGCCGAGCGGCACCTACAAGGTGGTCTCGAGCCACAATCTCAACCGTTTCGGCGAGCTGTGGCTGAACGCGGGCGCTGCGATGCCGGTGAAGTCGACCGAGACGCAGCGCCCCGGCTCGAAGGGCGCGAGCGACGTCGCGGCCGCGAACCGGGCTAGTCGCATCCTGCTCGACGACGGCTACAGCATCGCCGTGCGCAACTCGAACGGCACCGACAACCCCGCCCACCCCGGCGACCAGCCGTACTTCACCAAGGCCGTGGCCGTCCGCAACGGCGATGTCGTGAAGTTCCCGACCGCGGGCTACGTGCTCGGCTTCGGCTTCAACGAGTGGCGTCTGCAGCCGACGCAGCCGATCAACGACGCGAGCTCTGCGGCACTGAAGCCCACCTTCACCGTGGCGAACCCGAGGCCCGCCGCGGCACCCGCCGTCGGCGGCGACATCACCGTCGCCGCGTTCAACGTGCTGAACTACTTCACGACGTTGACCTCTGAGAACCCCGAGGCGCGCGGCGCCGACACCGCCAAGGAGTTCGCGGTGCAGAAGGCCAAGATCGTGACCGCGATCAACGGGCTCGACGCCGACGTCGTCGCGCTCCAGGAGATCGAGAACTCGGTCGCGCTCGGCGAAGCGCCCGACGAGGCGCTCGCCGACCTCGTCGACGGGCTCAACGACGCTGCGGGTGCCGGCACGTGGAAGTACGTGAAGACGCCCGAGGCGCTGCACGACCCCGCGATCGTCGACGTCATCACGAACGCGATCATCTACAAGCCCGCCGCGGTCAAGCCGAGCGGCGAGGCGCAGACGATCATCGACGAGACCGTGTGGGACATCGCGCGCGAGCCGATCGCCCAGACCTTCAAGCACGGCAAGCAGTTCGTGACCGTGATCTCGAACCACTTCAAGTCGAAGGGCGGCACCGACCCGTCGCCGCAGCCCGGCCAGGACGCCTTCAACGACGAGCGCACGGCGCAGGCCGAGTCGCTGCTCGCGTTCGCGAACGAGCTCTCGGAGGGGCGCAAGAACGCGATCTACCTCGTCGGCGACTTCAACTCGTACGCCAAGGAGGACCCGATCAAGGTCTTCACCGACGCAGGCTGGAACGACCTCGTCTTCAGCAAGGCACGAGGCCAGTACACTTACACCTTCGACGGCGAGCTGGGCTCGCTCGACCACGTGATCGCCTCGCCCGCCGCGAGCGACCGCGTGACGAAGACCGCGGTGTGGTCGATCAACTCGCCCGAGTGGTCGGGCCGTGAGTACTGGGGCCCGGCCGCCGAGACCGTCGACGAGGCGACCGAGTTCCGCTCGAGCGACCACGACCCGATCCTCGTCGGGGTCGGTCCCGAGGGTGTTCCCGGCACGGTCGACATCGACCTCGTGACGGTGAACGACTTCCACGGCCGCATCGAGCAGTCGCCGCCGTCGGGCGGCATCGCCGCGCTCTCCAGCGCGGTCAAGCAGGTCCGTGCCGAGAACCCGAACACGATCTTCGCGGCCGCGGGCGACATGATCGGGGCCTCGACGTTCACCTCGTTCATCCAGCAGGACAAGCCGACGATCGAGGCGCTCAACGAGGCCGGGCTCGACGTCAGCGCGGTCGGCAACCACGAGTTCGACCAGGGCTTCGCCGACCTCACCGACCGGGTGATGCCGCTGGCGCTCTGGGAGTACCTCGGCGCGAACGTCTATGAGAAGGGCACGACCACGCCGGCCCTGCCCGAGTACTTCACCAAGACGTACGACGGCGTGACCGTCGGCTTCATCGGCGCGGTCACCGACGAACTGCCCTCGCTCGTCAGCCCGGCGGGCATCGAGGACATCACGGTCGGCGACCCGACCGAGGCCGTGAACCGCGTTGCGAACCAGTTGAGCGACGGCAAGAAGCAGAACGGCGAGGCCGACATCATCGTGCTCCTCGTGCACGAGGGGGCGGCGACGACCGACATCGCGTCGGCGACCGACCCCGAGTCGCGATTCGGCAAGATCGTGCTCGGCGCGAACGACAACGTCGACGCGATCGTCTCGGGTCACACCCACCTCGCCTACAACCACGTGATCGACGGCCGACCGGTGATCTCGAGCGGTCAGTACGGCGAGCGCTTCTCGCGGATGGACATCCAGTACAACCGGGCGAAGAAGACGTTCACGATGACGAACGAACTGCACAGTCTGATGGACGGCACGACGGCGCTCTACCCGAACGACCCGGCGGTGCAGCCCATCGTCGACGAGGCCGTGAAGGTCGCCGACGAGCTCGGCAGCGTGGTGCTCGGCGAGGCGAGCTCCGACTTCGGTCGGGCCGTCGCGTCGAACCCCGACGGCGCGTCGTCGTTCCCCGAGAACCGTGGCGGCGAGTCGACCCTCGGCAACCTCGTGGCCGACGTTCAGCAGTGGGCGCTCAACGCCGACGGCACGCGCTCGGTCGACATCACCTTCATGAATCCGGGGGGCCTCCGCGCCGACCTGGCGTCGGGTGAGGTCACCTACCGCGAAGCGGCGAACGTGCAGCCGTTCGCCAACACTCTGGTGACGGTGAACCTCACCGGTGCGCAGGTCAAGAAGGTGCTGGAGGAGCAGTGGCAGCCCGCGGGCGCGTCGCGTCCGTTCCTGAAGCTCGGCGTCAACAAGGAGCTCGTCTACACGTACGACCCGACCGCCGCGGCCGGATCGCGCATCACCGAGATTCTGCTGAACGGCGAGCCGATCGACCCGGCCGCGACCTACCTCGTGGGTGCGAACTCCTTCCTCGCGGCCGGTGGCGACAACTTCACCACCCTCGGCCTCGGCACGGGGCGCGCCGACACCGGCAAGATCGACCTCGAATCGATGGTCGACTACTTCGAGGTGAACCCCGAGATCACGCCCGACAACGCCCAGCGTGCGGTCGGCGTCGACATCGAGGGAGACGGCGTGTACGCGCCGGGCGAGTCGGTGACCGTGAAGCTGTCGTCGCTCGACTTCAGCCGCAACGAGCCGGCTGCGGGCACGGTCGTCGTCTCGTTCGGCGGCACCCAGCTCACGACGGCCGCGGTGAACCGGGCTTACACGCCGACGGTCGACGAGATCGGCAAGGCGACCGTGACCTTCACGGTGCCGGCGGGCGCGAGCGGGCCGATGCGGTTCGACCTCACGGTGCCGTCGACCGGCACGGTGAGTGCGTTCACCCTGAACGTCGGCTGACCGAACGAACGGGGCCGGGTGCGCCGCACCCGGCCCCGTTCGCCCGCCACAGCTTCGGCGATCGCCACAGTTTCGGGTGGAAACGGCTGTTGCGTCCGATCGGGTGGTGATCTCCGGAGTTGTGGTGCGGGGCCACCGGTGCGGTGCGCCGCGGTGCGTCGCGCCCGGCCCCGTTCGCCCGCCACAGCTTCGGCGATCGCCACAGTTTCGGGTGGAAACGGCTGTTGCGTCCGATCGGGTGGTGATCTCCGGAGTTGTGGTGCGGGCCACCGGTGCGGTGCGCCGCCGGGTGGCGCCGGGCGCCACCTCTTCCGCAGGCGGCGGATGCTTCGGGCCGGCGCCGTCGCCGGCGCCCAGGGCTGCGCGTCGCCGGGGCTCAGTAGACTCGTCGGGTGAGCAGGAACGCGGAACCGGAGTGGGCCGACGAAGTCCCGTTCGACCTCGACGAGCTCGCCCCGCCGCCCGACGACGAGTGGGCCGCGCCCCCGCCTCCCGACGAGTACCGCGGCGGCGCCGTCGCATGGGGCTCGGCGACGGGGTCCGGCTCATCGGCGACTGGTTCCACCGCCCCCGAGACAGGCCCTCGCTCGCCGGCGACTGGCGGTGGGCGGCCCCCGGCCGGCCGCTCGCCCGGCGGCCACGCGGCATCCGGCCTGCAGCGCCCTGCGGTCGCCGCGCCGGCGCGGTTCGCGACCGCGCACGAGGCGCTGCACACCGTGTTCGGTTACGACGCCTTCCGTGGTGAGCAGGCCGAGATCATCGAGCAGGTCGCGGGCGGCGGCGACGCCGTCGTGCTCATGCCGACCGGTGGCGGCAAGAGCCTCTGCTACCAGATCCCGGCGCTCCTCCGCGAGGGCACGGGCGTCGTGGTGTCTCCGCTCATCGCGCTCATGCACGACCAGGTCGACGCGCTCGTGCGCAACGGCGTTCGTGCTGCGTACCTCAACTCGAGCCAGCAGGCGGGTGAGCGTGCCGCCGTCGAGCGCGCCTACCTCGACGGCGAGCTCGATCTGCTCTACATCGCCCCCGAACGCCTGAACACCGAGGGCGCGAAGCAGTTGCTCGCCCGTGGCGCCGTGTCGTTGTTCGCCATCGACGAGGCGCATTGCGTGGCGCAGTGGGGCCACGACTTCCGCCCCGACTATCTCGCGCTCGCCGAGCTGGCCGAGCGCTGGCCCGAGGTGCCCCGCATCGCCCTCACGGCGACCGCGACCGAGGCGACGCATCGCGAGATCACCGAGCGGCTCTCGCTCGGCGGGGCGAAGCACTTCGTCTCGAGCTTCGACCGACCGAACATCCAGTACCGTATCGCCCCGAAGCTCGAGGTGCGCCGGCAGCTGCTCGACTTCGTGCGCAGCGAGGGCGTCGACGCCGAGGGTCGACCGGTGCCGGGCATCGTCTACGCGCTCAGCCGCGCGACCACCGAGAAGACCGCCGCCTTCCTCGCCGCGAACGGCGTCAACGCGCTGCCGTACCATGCGGGGCTCGACCCCGAGCTGCGCCGCTCGACGCAAGATCGCTTCCTCCGGGAGGACGGGGTCGTCGTGGTGGCGACCATCGCCTTCGGCATGGGCATCGACAAGCCCGACGTGCGATTCGTCGCCCACGTCGACCTGCCGAAGTCGGTCGAGGGCTACTACCAGGAGACGGGGCGCGCGGGCCGCGACGGTGCCCCGGCGACCGCGTGGCTCGCCTACGGGCTCCAAGACGTCGTGCAGCAGCGTCGCATGATCGACGACAGCCCGGGCGATCTCGCGCATCGCCGTCGGCTGTCGGCGCACCTCGACGCGATGCTCGCGCTCTGCGAGACCGTGCAGTGCCGCAGGCAGAATCTCCTCGCCTACTTCGGCGAGGCGAGCGAGCCGTGCGGCAATTGCGACACCTGCCTCGAGCCGCCGGCCTCGTGGGACGGCACGGTTCCCGCGCAGAAGCTCATGTCGACGATCGTCCGACTGCAGCGTGAGCGTCGCCAGAAGTTCGGCGCCGGCCACCTCATCGACATCCTGCGGGGCAAAGAGACGCCGCGGGTTCGCCAGTACGGCCACGACTCGCTCTCGACGTGGGGGCTCGGCGCCGATTTCAGCGACCAGCAGTGGCGGGGTGTGGTTCGCCAGTTGCTCGCCCAGGGCCTTCTCGCGACCCACGGCGAGTACGGCACGCTCACGATCACCGACGTCGCGGGCGAGGTGCTCTCGGGGCGCCGCAGCGTGATGCTGCGCACCGAGGTCGAGCGCGCATCCCGTTCGCGAGGCGGGGCCAAGGCGGCGCCCGCGGCGGCCGACCTCGAGCCGGCCCAGGCCGAGCTCTTCGAGCAGCTGCGCGCGTGGCGCGCGGGCGAGGCGCGCGAGCAGGGGGTGCCCGCCTACATCGTGTTCGGCGACGCCACGTTGCGGGCGGTCGCCGTCGCGAAGCCGGCGAGTCTGGGCGAGCTCGACGGCATCACGGGCATCGGCGCCAAGAAGCGCGAGGCCTACGGCGAGGCGCTGCTCGCGGTGGTCGCCGCGGCCTGAGCCGGCCGCCCCGGGGTCGGCGCCTCGGCGCCGTGAAGCGCGAGGCCTACGGCGAGGCGCTGCTCGCGGTGGTCGCCGCGGCCTGAGCCGGCCGCCCCGGGGTCGGCGCCTCGGCGCCGGTCGAAGCGCCGAGATCGCCGAGATCGGCGTGGTCGGCGTGGTCGGCGACGCACCCCGGCACCACGAGTTCTCGGAAGTACGCGCGCAGGTGCGCTCCGACGTCGATCGAGTGATCGTACGACCACTGGATCTGGAGGCCGTCCCACACCGCGGGCAGCCACGCGGATTCGTGACCCGGGTCGCGATCCTCGCGCAGGGTGCCCTCGTCGCGCATGCGACGGAGGAGGCTCAGGAAGTAGCGTCGGCTCTCTCGGAACCGGCGGGCGAAGTAGTCGTGCGCCGGATGCCCCGGTGTCGCCCCCTCGCACGAGAGCACCGAATACAGCCCGATCAGTCCGGGTTCGTCGCGGGCGGTGCGGTCAGCCGCGTCAGCGAGGGCGAAGAGGTGCTCGGCCGCCTGTTCGGCTCCGGGCGGCTCGGGCGTGATCGTGCGCCGGTCTCGCAGGCGCAGCACCGCGGTGAGCAGTTCGTCCTTCGTTCCGATGTGGTGCACGAGCGTCGACTTCGAGATGCCGGCACGCTCGGCGAGCTCGCGCAGGCTGGTGCCGTGGTACCCGTCGCGGGCGAACAGCTCGATCGCGCTCGCCGCGATGCTCGCTCGGCGCTCGCGGCCGAGCCGGCCCGCCGGCTCCTCCTCGACGACCACCGTCGGGGGGATGGCCTCGGCCGGCGCGGAGCGTTCGCCCGGATCGACGGGCGGGGGGTCGCCGAGGAGGCGCCGCTCGTGGCGTTCGAGGTGGGCGACGAGGTCGAGGGAGGGAGCGTAGCGTTGCTGCAGCTGGAGGCCGTCCCAGGCTGCGATGAGGAGCGTCGCCTCGGTGGCCGGAACGAGGTCGCCGCCGAGCGGCAGCGCTGCGAGCTGCTCGGTGATGGCGGCGCGCACCCGCGCGTAGCGCTCGCGCAGGTGCTCGTGGGCCGGGTGGGTCGGGCTCGTGGCCTCGCCGGCGAGCGCCGTGTAGAGCTCGAGGTAGCCCGGTGTGCGGGCATTGCGCTCGGCGAGTGCCGCCATGCCGAGGGTGCCGGGCGCGGGCTCGACCTCGTCGATCCAGTCGGTGTTCGCGCGGTCGAGGCGTTCGACCACGGCGCCGAGCAGCGCATCCTTCGAGGCGAAGTGACGGAGCAGCCCCGGGTGGGTGACCCCGGCGAGACCCGCCACGTCGCGGAGCGACACCGCGGCGATGCCGTCGCGGATGAAGGCGGCGGTCGCGGCGTCGAGGATTCGCGTACGGGTCTCCGCGGATCGCGCCTGCCGGGTCGGTGCGGCGGCGCCGCCGAATCCGGCCGCGCTCATCGGGTCATCCTCATCGTTCTCGAGGCTACCGCCGCCGTCGATCGAAATTTTGTTACCAAGCGGTCGAATCTGCGCTAGGCTCCCTGCAATCGCACCCCCACCCGATCCGAAAGGTCACCGGACAATGTCGTCTCGTCGTTTCATCCGCCTCGCCGCGGCCGGCGCCGTCGCCGTCGCCCTCTGCTCGCTCGCCGCCATGTCGGCGCAGGCGGTCGAACCCGTCGCCAAGAAGCCCAAGGCCCAGCCCGTCACGATCTACCTCACCCGCCACGGCGAGACCATGCTCAACGCGCTCGAGCGCGTGCAGGGCTGGTCGGACTCGCCGCTCACCGACGAAGGGCGCGAGGTCGCCGAGCACCTCGGCGCCGGGCTCGCCGAAGCCGGCGTCGACTTCGACGCCGCGTACTCGGCCGATATGGTGCGGCACTGGGAGACGGTGTCGCTCGCGCTCGACGAGGTCGGCTACCGCGGCGAGGCCGTGCGCGACGAGCGCCTGCGCGAGATCGCCTTCGGCAAGTACGAGGGCAGCGACGGCCTCGAGACCTGGAACGAGATCGCCGTCGAACTCGGCTACGCCCATGTCGGCGAACTCTTCGAAGACCCCGAGTTCGACATGAACGCGGCGCTCGACGCGATGGCGCGTCTCAACGAAGGCTCGGGCTACACGGCCGAGACCTCGGGCGAGGTCGCCGACCGGGCGGTCGCCGCGCTCGAGGAGATCGCGGAGGGGCAGTCGAAGAAGGGCGGCAACGTGCTCGTCGTCTCGAGCGGCATCACGATCATGGCTGCGCTCGAGGCGCTCGGCGCCGACCTCGGCGAGGTCACTGCGGGCATCGAGAACGGCGCGGTGTCGGAGCTCGTCTACCGGGGCGGCGAATGGACGGTGCGCACCGTCAACGACCTGAGCTACGTCGAGGCCGGCTCCGACTGAGTCGATATGGGAATCGTCTCCGAACGAACCGAGCGGCCTTCAATCCCGAATGTCGCTCGGTTTATGATCAGAGGGTGCGGCCATCGCGGCGCACCCAGCCCCCAGCATGAAGGAGTGCCGGCATGACCGAGCTGCAGAACCGGGATGCCGCGGCATCCGCCGACGACACCGCCCCCATCGACGCGCGATACCGCGACGCGAGCCTGCCGATCGCCGAGCGCGTCGAGATCCTGCTCGCCCAGATGACGCTCGAAGAGAAGGCGGGCCTCTTCTTCCAGACGGTGATCGGCATCAACCCCGACGGCACCCTCGCCGAGGAGGCGGGTGTGGCCGGTGGCGGCTCGACCGACGCGTTCGTCAACGGGCTCAAGATGAACCATTTCAACATCCACCAGGCGCCCGCCGACCCGGGTGCCTTCGCCGAGTGGCACAACCGGCTGCAGGAGCTCGCCGCCGCGACGCGGCTCGGCATCCCGGTGACGATCTCGAGCGACCCGCGCAACTCGTACAGCGACAACCCGCTCGCGGCCCTGTTCGCCGGCGCCTTCTCGGTCTGGCCCGAGCCGATGGGCCTCGCGGCGATCGGCGACGAGGCGACGGTCGAGCGCTTCGCCGACATCGCCCGTCAGGAGTACACGGCCGTCGGCATCCGCGTCGCCCTGCACCCGCAGATCGATCTCGCGACCGAGCCGCGCTGGTCGCGGGCCCTGCAGACGTTCGGCGAGGACGTCGAGCTCGCATCGCGGCTCGGCGCCGCCTACATCCGAGGCTTCCAGGGCGAGACCCTCGGCCACGACTCCGTCGCGACGATGACCAAGCACTTCCCGGGCGGCGGTCCCCAGCAGGACGGCGAGGACCCCCACTTCGGCCACGGGCGCGAGCAGGTCTACCCCGGCGGCGAGTTCGAGCTCCACCTGAAGCCGTTCGAGGCGGCGTTCGAGGCCGGCACGAGCCAGATCATGCCGTACTACGGCATGCCCGTCGGCACGGAGTACGAGGAGGTCGGCTTCGGCTTCAACAAGTCGGTCGTGACCGGGCTGCTTCGCGAGCGCTACGGCTTCGACGGCATCGTCTGCACCGACTGGGGCCTCATCACCGACGACGAGATCATGGGCGAGCCGTTCCCCGCGCGTGCGTGGGGCGTCGAGCACCTGAGCCCGCGCGAGCGGGTCAAGAAGGTCATCGACGCCGGTTGCGACCAGTTCGGCGGCGAGGCGTGCCCCGAACTCCTCATCGAGCTCGTGCGCGACGGCGAGATCGCCGAAGAACGGGTGGATGCCTCGGCCAGGCGCCTGCTCCGGGAGAAGTTCGTGCTCGGGCTCTTCGAGCACCGCTTCGTCGACGTCGAGCGCGCGAAGCGCGTCGTCGGGTCCGCGGAGTTCGTCGCCGCGGGCGAGGCGGCGCAGCGCGCGGCGATCACACTGCTGGTCAACCGCGAGCGCACGGATGCCTCGGGCGCTGCCGCGCCCACCCTGCCGCTCGCTCGCGGGCTGAAGCTCTACGTCGAAGGCGTCGTGCCCGAGGTTGCGGGCGAGTACGGCGAGGTCGTCGCAAGTCCGGCCGAGGCCGACGTCGCGATCCTGCGTCTCGCCGCGCCGTTCGAGGAGCGTCCGACGTTCTTCGAGAACTTCTTCCACTCGGGGTCGCTCGACTTCCCCGAGGAGCGCCTTGCGCACCTGCGCGAGATCGCGGACGCGGTGCCGACCGTCGTCGACGTGTTCCTCGACCGGCCCGCGATCCTCACGCCGATCGTCGACGAGGTCGCGGCGCTCACGGGCAACTGGGGCGCGAGCGACCGGGCCCTGCTCGACGTGCTGACCGGGGCCGCAGCGCCCGAGGGCCGCCTGCCGTTCGACCTCCCGCGCACCATGGCCGCGGTCGAGGCGAGCCGTCCCGACGTGCCCTTCGACACCGTCGACCCGCTCTTCCCGCACGGGTACGGTCTCCGCTACGAGGGCTGAACCCGCCGCCCGAACCGTCGCAATCGGTCGATCTTCATGACCGGATCTCGCCGATTGCGACGGTTCGCGGTGCGCTTCGGCGTACACGGGGCTAGCATCGCGCCATGACCGCGAAACGACCCGCCGGGGTGACGCTCGTCGCCGTGCTCACGTGGATCTCGGGACTGTTCGACATCATCGGCGGCAGCATCCTGCTCTTCCAGACGAGCGTCGCGTCGACGGTCGAGATGTTCGGCGGGGCGAGTCAGCTCATCACCTCCGCCATCCTTTCGATCGTGATCGGCGCGGTCGTGATGATCGTCGGTACCGGCCTCCTCCGCGGCTCGAGCGGCGCCCGCCTCGTGATCACCGTGTTTCAGATGCTCTCGATCGGGGCGTCGGTCTATCTCGCGATCGTCTACCCGCCGGGAGCGATCGGCGAGTACTTCAGCGCAGCGATCTCCCTGGTCGTCATCGGGATGCTGTGGTCGGGGAGGGCGCGCGACTTCTTCGGCAGCTGAGCCGTGGTCGCCGCGCCGCGGGTGAAGTTGTGGATGCCCCAATGATTCCGTCGCTCGGCTTTGTAGATGGCGCACAGTTGACGTCGAGCGCCCTCCGTGCGTATTTGTAGAGGGAGAACGCACTGTTTCGGACTCGCAGGGCGTCGTCCTACCGTGGAATGAGGCGTGCTCCGCACGCGCCCGGACCGCAGACGAAGGACGAGACCGACGATGGTTGACACGGCACCCCGCACCTCGAAGCAGAGCCCCGCGCCGACGCGCGCCCCCGCACCCCCTTCGCCGACGGCATCGGAGGCGGCAGCGAAGACGGCCTCGGAGCCGGCCGAGAGCACGGCATCCTCGCCCCGTCTCGATGTGGCGGCGCTCGGCCGTCAGCTTCTCGGCACCTGGCCCGAGGTGCGCCTCGCGGCGCGCGAGCGCGCCGCCCGACCGGAGTTGCAGCGCATCGAGGGGCTCACGATGGCCGAGCACCGCGAGCGGGTGCTCGGGCAGTTGAAGATCCTCGTCGAGGAGGGCGCGATCCAGCGCGCCTACCCGACGTCGCTCGGCGGCCTCGACGACCACGGCGGCAACATCGCCGCCTTCGAGGAGCTCGTCATCGCCGACCCGAGTCTGCAGATCAAGTCGGGTGTGCAGTGGGGTCTCTTCGGCGCGGCGGTGCTGCACCTCGGCACCGCGCCGCACCATGAGAAGTGGCTGCCCGCGATCATGTCGCTCGAGGTGCCCGGCGCCTTCGCGATGACCGAGATCGGGCACGGCTCCGACGTCGCGTCGATCGCCACGACGGCGACGTACGACGAGGCGACGGAGGAGTTCGTCATCCACACGCCGTTCCGTGCGGCGTGGAAGGAGTTCCTCGGCAACGCCGGGCTCCACGGCAAGCACGCGACCGTCTTCGCGCAACTCGTCACCAAGGGCGTCAACCACGGCGTGCACTGCTTCTACGTGCCCATCCGCGACGACGAGGGCGAGTTCCTGCCGGGCGTCGGCGGTGAGGACGACGGCCTGAAGGGCGGGCTCAACGGCATCGACAACGGTCGGCTGCACTTCACGAACGTGCGCGTCCCGCGCGAGAACCTGCTCAACCGCTACGGCGACGTCGCGGCCGACGGCACCTACTCGTCGCCGATCGAGAGCCCCGGCCGCCGCTTCTTCACGATGCTCGGCACCCTCGTGCAGGGCCGCGTCTCGCTCGACGGCGCCGCGACCACCGCAAGCGCCATGGGTCTTGCGATCGCGATCACCTACGGCAACCAGCGCCGCCAGTTCACCGCGTCGAGCGACACCGACGAGGAGGTGCTGCTCGACTACCAGCGCCACCAGCGTCGCCTGCTGCCGCGCCTCGCCACGACCTACGCGCAGGTCTTCGCGCACGACGAGTTCCTCGTGAAGTTCGACGCGGTGTTCAGCGGCAAGGCCGACACCGACGACGACCGCCAGGACCTCGAGACGATCGCCGCCGCGCTGAAGCCGCTGTCGACGTGGCACGCGCTCGACACCCTCCAGGAGGCGCGTGAGGCCTGCGGCGGCGCCGGCTTCATCGCCGAGAACCGCCTCGTCGGCCTCCGGCATGATCTCGACATCTACGTGACCTTCGAAGGCGACAACAACGTGCTGCTCCAGCTCGTGGCGAAGCGCCTGCTGACGGACTTCTCGAAGCAGTTCAAGGACGCGGACGCGGGCGCGATGGCCCGCTATGTTGTGGCGCAGACCGCCGAGCGCGCGTATCACGGCACCGGCCTTCGTCGCCTCGCCCAGACGATCGCCGACTTCGGCTCGACCGCGCGATCGGTGAGCGAGCTCCGCGACGAGAAGTCGCAGCGCGAGCTGCTGACCGATCGCGTCGAGACGATGATCGCCGAGATCGCCGGTCGCCTGCGCGACGCGCGCAAGCTGCCGAAGGCCGACGCCGCCGCCGCGTTCAACCGCAATCAGAACCAGCTGATCGAGGCGGCCCGCGCCCACGGCGAGCTGCTGCAGTGGGAGGCGTTCACCCGCGGCCTCGCCCGCGTCGAGGACGAGGGCACCAAGCAGGTGCTGACCTGGGTGCGCGACCTGTTCGGGCTGGGCCTCATCGAGAAGCACGCCGCCTGGTACCTGATCAACGGGCGTCTCTCGCCGCAGCGCGCGCAGTCGGTGACCGCGTACATCGACCGGCTGATCGAGCGGCTGCGCCCGCACGCGCAGGGCCTCGTCGACGCGTTCGGCTTCGGGCCCGAGCACCTGCGCGCGACGATCGCGAGCGGCATCGAGCAGGAGCGCCAGGACGAGGCGCGCGCGTACTTCGAGGAGCAGCGTCGTGCGGGCACGCTGCCCGTGCCCGAGAAGGCGAAATCGAAGAAGAGGTAACGACGAGCGAGCGGCTCGGGGCCGGGGCATCCATTTCTCGGATGCCCCGGCCCCGACTCGTTCGCGGGCGCCCGTGAAACTTCGTGAGGGCTACGGAGAATGTATGCTGGCGCGCATGGCCGGCGATTCGACGGGGCTCGAGGAGCCCGACCTGACGCTCCGACTGCTGTGGCGCGAACGGCTCGGCCGACCCGTCGGCAGCCGAGGCCCCAAGCAGAGCTCGAGCATCGACGAGGTGCTCGGCGCGGCCATCCGGCTCGCCGACGACGAGGGCATCGGCGCGCTCTCGATGCGTCGCGTCGCCGATCGGCTGGGGCTCAAGCCCATGTCGGTCTACACCTACGTGCCCGGCCGGGCCGAGCTCATCGACCTCATGGTCGACCACGTGGCCGGAGAGGTGCCGCTGCCGCGCCCACGCGGATCGCTGCGCGACCGGCTCGCGTTGATCGCCCGCATCCAGTGGGAGGAGTACCTGCGCCATCCGTGGTTGCTCGACATCGACACCAGCCGTCCGCCGCTCGGTCCGCACATCTCCGACCATTGGGAGTGGTGCCTGCGCGCCCTCGACGGTTTCGGTCTCGACGACGTCGACCTCGATCGTGTACTCACGATGCTGCTCGGCTTCGTCGCGGGGCCCGCCCGGTCGCACATCGACGCCCAGCGGCTGCAGCGCAGCTCGGCCCAGACCGACGACGACTGGTGGGCGCGAAACGCGCCGCTGCTCGACCGCATCATGGACCCTGGGCGCTATCCCGTCTCGGGCCGTGTCGGCCGGGCCGCCGGTGCCGTCGAGACCGCACCGGGCGAGGCGTTCGAGTTCGGGCTCGCACGCCTCATCGACGGTATCGAGGTCTACGTGCGGTCGCGCCTGCGGGAGTCCGCGTAGGGGAGGGTCGGGGGCTATTCGGCCGGCGGGCGCATCAAGAGGCCCGCGACCGCGCCGACCACGGCGCCCGCGGCGAGCCACAGCCAGAACCCCGTCCAGAGGCTCACGCCCACGCCCACGAGAAGGCCGACGACGAGGCCGACGATGAGTTGCTTGCGACGGGCTGCGGGCGAGGGGGAATCGGCCATGCCCTCAGTCTACGAGGCGCCGTGACCGGGGGGCTCGGGCTCAGATGAGCCCCAGCGCGCGCACGGCATCGCGCTCATCGGCGAGTTCGGCGACGGATGCCGCGATCCGGCCCCGCGCGAACTCGTCGACCTCGAGGCCGGAGACGATGCGCCACTCGCCGTCCACCGACTCGACCGGGAAGGAGGAGATGAGCCCTTCGGGCACCTCGTAGGAGCCGTCCGAGACGACCGCAGCGCTCGTCCAGCCCTGGGCCGTGCCGAGCACCCAGTCGCGCAGGTGGTCGACCGTCGCCGAGGCGGCCGACGCCACCGACGAGGAGCCGCGCACCTCGATGATCTCGGCGCCGCGCTTCGCGACCCGGGGGACGAACTCGTCGACGAGCCACTCGCGGTAGCCGTCGAGGCCGAACCTCGCCGTGAGCAGGGCCGGCACCGAATCGCCCGACGCGGTCGCGTGCGCGAGGTCGGGGAACTGGGTGGCGGAGTGGTTGCCCCAGATCGTCACGCCGCGGAGCTCGCCGACGGGCGAGTCGACGGTGGCGGCGAGTTGACCGAGTGCCCGGTTGTGGTCGAGCCGGGTGAGCGCGGTGAAGCGCTCGGCCGGGACATCCGGTGCATGCGATGCGGCGATGAGTGCGTTCGTGTTCGCCGGGTTGCCGACGACGACGACCCTGATGTCGTCGGCGGCGCCGGCGTTGATCGCCGCACCCTGAGGGCCGAAGATGCCGCCGTTCGCGGCGAGCAGGTCGCCGCGCTCCATGCCGGCCGTGCGCGGTCTTGCGCCGACGAGCAGCGCGACGTTCGCACCGTCGAACGCCGCGGTCGCGTCGTCGAAGACCTCGACGCCGTGGAGGAGCGGGAACGCGGAGTCCTGCAGTTCGAGTGCGGCGCCCTCGGCGGCTCGCACCCCTTGGGGGATCTCGAGCAGGTTCAGTCGCACGGGAGTGTCGGGGCCGAGCATCGCACCGGAGGCGATGCGGAACAGGAGTGCGTACCCGATCTGACCGCCCGCGCCCGTGAGCGTGACGGTGACCGGCTTCTTCGCTGCCATACCGAAAGCCTAGCCGCGTGGCGGGAGTAGCATCGGCCGCATGGAACGCCATCCGGCGGGGACCTCGGCCGAGACCGCGTCGGTGCGAGCATGGGCGCTCGTGACCGGCTATGTCGGCGTCGCCTCGGCGCTCGCGCTCGTACTCTTCTTCGGCCTCTCCGACCCGTTCGGGCAGAACCTCCGCACCTGGTCGTGGCTCGGCCCGGCGAACGACGTGCTGTTGATCGTGATGGTGCCGGCACAGGCGGTCGCAATGGTGCTCGTCTGGCGGGCGATCCGGCCCGCCCCGATCGTGGCCGGCCTGACCTGGCTCACGATCGCCGCGCTGGTCGCCGCTGCGACCGTCACGGCGCGCATGCTCGCGGGGGCGGCGACGCTCGACACCCAGTTCATGTTCGCGGTCCCGCAGATCGTGCTCATGTTCTGGTGGCTGCTCGCCGTCGGGCTCCGTGCGCTTCGGCGACGCCGCGATGCGGCGCCCGATGCGGCGCGCGATGCGGCGCCCGACGCGCTCACCCGCGGACTCGCGCGGTGGGCGGTCATCACCGGAGGTGCCGGCCTCGCCGCGCTCCTGCTGTTCGCGCTCGCCTACGTGTTCCCCGCCGAGTCGGCAGGCCGACTCGCCTTCTTCGTCATCGGCGGCGTGCCCGGCGCGGTCGCCTACCTCGGGTTCCCCGTGTGGTGGCTCATGCTCGGGGTGCGACGCAGCTGACTCGCCCTGCCGCGAACCGGGGCTGCCCTGCGGCGCGGCGCCGGGACGCGGCATCCGCCGCTCGCTACCGTGAGCAGATGCGAGAGATGTATCCGGAGATCGAGCCGCTGGAGACCGGCATGCTCGACGTGGGGGACGGCCAGCACATCTACTGGGAGGTGTCGGGCAACCGCGAGGGCAAGCCCGTCGTGTTCCTGCACGGGGGCCCCGGGGGAGGCACCAGCCCGTCGCACCGGCGTCTGTTCGACCCCGAGCGCTACCGCATCGTGCTGTTCGACCAGCGCGGCTGCGGCCTCTCCATTCCGCATGCCTCCGAGCCCGAGGCCGACCTCTCGTCGAACACCACGTGGCACCTCGTCGCCGACATGGAGCGCCTGCGCGGGCACCTCGGCATCGACCGCTGGCAGCTCTTCGGCGGCTCGTGGGGGAGCGCGCTCGCCCTGGCCTACGCGCAGACCCACCCCGAGCGGGTGACCGAGATGGTGCTGCGCGGCATCTTCACGCTGCGCAGGCAGGAGCTCGACTGGTTCTACGAGGGCGGCGCCTCGGCGATCTTCCCCGACCTGTGGGAGGAGTTCCTCGCCCCGGTGGCACCCGCCGATCGCGCGCACCTCATCGACGCGTACGGGCGGCTCCTCACCGACCCCGACCCGCTCGTGTACGAGCCCGCCGCGATCGCGTGGTCGCGTTGGGAGTCGTCGACCATCACGCTGCTGCCGCAGGCCGAGAACATCGCCCGGTTCACGGCGCCCGAGTATGCCGCGGCGTTCGCGCGCATCGAGAACCACTACTTCCGTCATGGCGGCTGGTGGGAGGAGGGGCAGCTCATCAGGGATGCCACGCGACTGCGCGACATCCCCGCGGTGATCGTGCAGGGCCGGTACGACATGTGCACGCCCGTGATGACCGCTTGGGATCTGCACCGCGCCTGGCCGGAGGCCGAGTTCACCATCGTCGACGACGCCGGGCACGCCTTCGACGAGCCCGGCATCCTCGACGCGCTCATCACCGCCACGGATCGCTTCGCGGAGGAGTCCGCGCTCGCCGAACGTGCCGAGTCCTACGAATCGGACGAACCGGGGCAATCGGATGAACCGGGGGATCCGGAGGATCCGATCGAACCGCGCGCGGATGGCCCGGCCGAGGCCGCGTCGGAGTAGCGTCGGGCCATGACGTTCAATCCCGAGGCGGACATCAGCGGCGGCAAGGCCTCCAAGCGCGGAAGGAACACGGGCATCGCCGTCGGCGGCGGCCTCGGTGTCGTCGCGCTGTTCGTGCTCTCGCAGTTCCTGGGGGTCGACCTCACGGGCCTCCTCGGCGGCGGCGGCGGCGGTGCTCCGGCGGCGAGCGACTCCTCCCTCGAGCACTGCCAGACCGGCGCCGACGCGAACGAGGACGTCGAGTGCCGCATGCAGGGCGCTTCGGCGTCGCTCGAGGAGTACTGGGAGCGGGAGTCGGTGGACCTCGGCTTCGACTACGCCGGCCCGCAGGCGTTCATCCTCTTCGACCAGGCGACGACGACGGGGTGCGGCAACGCCTCCTCGGCCACGGGGCCGTTCTACTGCCCGCCCGACCAGACCGTCTACATCGACGTGACGTTCTACGACGAACTGCGTCAGCGCTTCGGCTCGAACGGCGGACCGCTGGCCGAGATGTACGTGATCGCCCACGAGTGGGGCCACCACGTGCAGAACGTGCTCGGCATCCTCGAGCGGGCACAGGACGGCCAGACCGGGCCCGCGTCGAGCGCCGTGCGGGTCGAGCTGCAGGCCGACTGCTTCGCGGGGGCGTGGGCGGCGGACGCCTCGGAGGTTCCCGACGACAGCGGGGTCCCGTTCCTCCAGCCGATCAGCCAGACGCAGTACCGCGACGCGTTGAGCGCCGCCGCCGCCGTGGGCGACGACCGGATCCAGCAGGCCGCCCAGGGACAGGTGAACCCGCACACCTTCACGCACGGCACGAGCGAGCAGCGGGTGCGCTGGTTCGAGACGGGCTTCGAACAGGGCGCAGGAGCGTGCGACACCTTCGCCGTGTCGGGTTCGCAGCTCTGAACCGATTTCGGCGAACGGCGTCATGATCGGCACGTCGATCGGTCTCTTCGGATGAGGGACGCCGACGGGGTGCGTCCGACGGGAGCTCCGAGGCCATGCGACGACGACGTGCAGTTCAGATTCCGCACCGCGAGTTCTTTCGCGCGGTGACGATCGAGGAGACCGTGGCGCTCGCGTGTTCGTGCCCTCGTGGTGAGGACCACTGGTACGCCGAACCCCGGCGCCCCGGGAAGCAGGCGACGGCCGTGCCGGTGTCGATCGCGCCGCTGTCGACCGCGCCGGCACCGCGTGATTGATTAGTGTACTAACAATCAGTACACTGAAGACCGTGAGCAGCACGATGAACCCGTACAAGGGTCGCCCCGGCTTCTGGAATCGTCTGAGCGCGGCCATCTACCCGATCACCGGGCCCGCCGACGTCGGCATCGGCGTCGGGGTGACCGAGGCGCCGTACGTTCCGCCCGCGAACCCGAGATGCCCGATCTGCGCGGCACCGATGGCCGATCACGCCATCGCCCGCGGCGACGCCTCGACGCCCACCTACTTCACCTGCCCGCGCCCCTGACCCTCGGCGACCGGGTCTCCGCCCGGCGCGTGCGTCGCGTGCACCGCGTTCGCCGCGGTGCAGGTAGGCTCACGGATGTCGCGCACGCGGCGCGGTGAGGGGGCCGCCCGGCCACGCGGCATCCCGGCCCGACCCGACGGGCCCGCCTGAACCGAGAGGACCCCTGTGCGCGCCGTGCTCTTCACCGAATTCGGCGCCCGGCCCGAACTCGCCGAAGTCCCCGAGCCCGTCTGCCCGCCGCGCGGTGCGGTCATCCGCGTGCGCGCCACGGGCGTGTGCCGCAGCGACTGGCACGCCTGGATGGGGCACGACGAGGGAGTGACCCTGCCGCACGTGCCCGGCCACGAGTTCGCGGGCGAGATCACGGCGCTCGGCTCCGAGGTCTCGGTCGAGAGCGGCTGGCAGGTCGGCGACCGCGTCACCGCACCTTTCATCTGCGCGTGCGGCCGCTGCGCCGAGTGCCGTTCGGGCAACGAGCAGGTCTGCGACCACCAGTCGCAGCCGGGCTTCACCCACTGGGGCTCGTTCGCCGAATTCGTCGCGATCGACGAGGCCGAGCTCAACCTGATCCGGCTGCCCGACTCGCTCGGCTTCGTCGAGGCCGCCTCGCTCGGCTGTCGCTTCGCGACCGCCTACCGCGCGATCGTCTCGCGCAGCCGACTCGCGCCGGGCGAGCGCATCGCCGTGCACGGCTGCGGCGGCGTCGGCCTCTCGGCGATCATGATCGCCGTCGCCGCCGGCGTCGAGGTCTACGGCGTGGATGTCTCGGACGCCGCGCTCGCCGCGGCCGCCAAGCTCGGTGCGGTGCCGGTGCAGGGCGGTGACGGCGCCGCCGAGCGCATCATCGACGCCTCGGGCGGCGGGGTGGATGTCTCGGTCGACGCGTTCGGCTCGAGCCAGACCTCGTTCGCCTCGGTGCGCAGCCTGAAGAAACGCGGCCGCCATGTGCAGATCGGTCTCATGGTCGGCGACTCGGCGCTCTCGGCGATGCCGATGGACGCGGTCATCGCCGGTGAGCTCGAGATCCTCGGTAGCCACGGCATGTCGGCGCACGAGTACCCGTCGATGCTCGGGGCCGTCGCCTCGGGCGACTTCCGGCCGATCGAGCTCGTCGGTCGGCGCATCGCACTCGACGAGGTGCCCGATGCCCTCGTCGCGATGGGCGCCGCTTCGACCGGATCGGGGATGACGGTCGTCGAGCTGTAGTCGCCGCCCGGTCGACCCCAGCACGAGTGAGTGAGGTTCGCGCCGCTGAGGCGAGTTCGAGTCTCGCTCAGGGGCGCGAACCTCACTCGGGCGTGCGAACGCCGAGGCGACCGCACGTGCCGATCAGGCGTCGACCGTTGCTCGCGCCGCGGTGTCGGTGCCGGATGATGCGGCCGTTGCGCGGGCCCCGCGCAGCAGGACCGCGGCGGCGAGGAGCCCGGCGAGGGCGAGGATGCCGGCCCCGAGGAACGCCGCCGAGAACCCGCTCGTCAGCGCCGTGGCATCCGACCCGCCTGCGGTGACCGCGGCACTGATCGCGGTGAGCACCGCGAGCCCGACCGCCGAGCCGATCTGGTAGCTCGTGTTGACGAGGCCCGAGGCGACACCCGTCTCCTCGGGGCGGGCGGCGCCGATCGCCGTGCCGAGCGAGGGCACGAAGGCGAGCGCCATGCCGAGGGCGGCGACGAGCGACGCGGGCAGCACATCGGCGACGTAGCTGCCATCGGGGCGAACCAACGCGAGCCAGCCCAGCCCGACCGCGAGCAGGGCGAAGCCCGTCACGATGAGCGGCTTCGCGCCGAAGCGCGCCTGGAGCCGCGGGGCGAGTGCGACCATGCCGATCACGATGAGGGCCGTCATCGGCAGGAGCGCGGCGCCCGAGGCGAACGCGCCGGCGCCGAGCACCTGCTGCAGGTAGAGGTTCAGGAAGAACCACATCGGCACCCACGCGGCGCCGAGCAGGAGTTGCGCGAGGTTCGCCGCGCCGAGTTGCGGAGCTCGGAAGATGCCGAGTCGCAGCAGCGGCTGGCGGCTCTTGGCCTGGATCACGAAGAATGCGATGAGGAGGGCGGCACCGGCGACGAGCGCCGTGATCGTCTCGATCGAACCCCAACCGACCTCGGGTGCGCGCACCACGCCGTAGACGACGGCCGCGAGGCCGGCGGTCGCGGTGATCGCACCGGCGAGGTCGACCGCACCCCGTCCGCCGCGGACGGCGGGCAGCGCGAGCGGGGTGAGTGCGACGACGAGCACGGCGATCGGCACGGTCACGTAGAACACCCACGGCCAGCTCGCGTACTCGGTGAGCACGCCGCCGAGGAACACGCCCGCGGTTCCGCCGATCGGCGCAGCGGCGCCGTAGACGGCGAAGGCGCGGGGGAGCTCGGGGGTGCCGCCGAAGAGCACCATCAGCAGGGTGAGCGCGGCGGGGGCGATGAGCGCGGCGCCGGCGCCCTGCACGGCGCGGCCGGCGATCTCGAGGCCGACGTTCGACGCGGCGCCGGCGAGCACCGAGCCGAGCGCGAGGGTGACCCAGCCGGCGATGAACACGCGTCGGGCGCCGAACACGTCGGAGAGCCGGCCGCCGAGCAGCAGCAGTCCGCCGAAGGCGACGACGTACGCGTTGAACACCCACGAGAGCGACTCGGGCGTGAAGCCGAGTTCGGCCTGGATGTCGGGCAGGGCGACGCCGATGATCGACGTGTCCATGATGACGACGAACTGGGCCGCGGCGATGAGCGCGAGGCCGAGCCACCGGCGTGGTGCCGGTGCGGTGGAGGTGGACATGGTCTGATTCCTTCTCTCGATCTGAATACCCCTAGGGGGTATAGATATACCGAGGTTTGGATGCCGCTGTCAACTCCCGTGACGATCGGACACTCGCGGCGCGCCGAACGTCGCGCCACAATGGGGGGATGGATCCGGTCGCGGCACTCGAGGAGATCGCGTTCCTCCTCGAACGCGACCGCGCCTCGGCGTTCAAGTCGAAGGCGTTCCGCAAGGCCGCCGACGCCATCCGGCAGCTCGCGCCCGACGAGGTCGCCGCGCGCGTCGTCGACGGGCGACTCAGGCGGATGCCGGGCATCGGCGACTCGAGCTTCACGGTGATCGCCGAGGCCGCCGCGGGCACGGTGCCCGAACGACTCGCGTCGCTTCGCGCGAACGCCGGGCTCTCCCCGACCGGCGAGGTCGCCGGACTCCGCGCCGAACTCCGTGGCGACCTGCACAGCCACACCGACTGGTCCGACGGCACGACGAGCCTCGAGGTGATGGCGCGCGCCGCCGAGGCGCTGCGCCTCGAGTACCTCGCGGTCACCGACCACTCGCCGAGCCTGCGGGTCGCGAACGGGCTCAGCGCCGAGCGGCTCACCGAGCAGCAGTCGCTCATCGACGAAGTGCAGGCGCGGGTGCCCGGCATCCGGTTGCTGCGCGGCATCGAGGTCGACATCCTGGTGGGCGGCGAACTCGACCAGACGCCCGAGATGCTCGGCCGGCTCGACGTCGTCGTCGGCAGCGTGCACTCGAAACTCCGCATGGAAGGCGCCGAGATGACGGCACGGATGCTTCGCGCCATCGCCGACCCGCAGCTGAACGTGCTGGGTCACTGCACCGGAAGGCTCGTCGAGGGTGCGCGCGGCACCAGGCCGCAGTCGACCTTCGACGCCGAAGCGGTGTTCGCCGCGTGCGCCGCGCACGACGTCGCCGTCGAGATCAACTCGCGCCCCGAACGGCAGGATCCGCCCGACGAGCTCATCGCGCTCGCGCTCGACGCCGGTTGCCTGTTCTCGATCGACAGCGACGCCCACGCGCCCGGCCACCTCTCGTTCCTCGAGCTCGGCGCGGCCCGCGCCGAGGCGAACGGCGTGCCGGCCGATCGCATCATCACGACCTGGCCGGTCGAGCGGCTGCTGGAGTGGACGCAGGGCTGAGCCCGGCGATCGGTCAGGAATCGAGAAGCAGCCCGGCGGGCCGCGGAAATAGCGTGATCGACATGAACACGAGAACCGCATCCACCGCCATCGACTCCATCGTCATCGAGGCTGCCGACCCGGCCGCCGCCGAGCGCTTCTACGCCGATGCCTTCGGGCTCGGTCGCCGCCTCCGCGTCCGCGCGGCCGACTCGCCGTCCACCGGCTTCCGCGGCTTCATGGCCTCGCTCCTCGTCTCTCAGCCGGCCGCCGTGCGCCGGATCGTCGACGCGGCCGTCGCCGCCGGCGGCACCCTCGTGAAGCCCGCGGCGAAGTCGATGTGGGGCTTCGGGGGCGTCGTGCAGGCGCCCGACGGCAGCGTCTGGAAGATCGCGACCGCCGCGAAGAAGGACACCGGCCCCGACACCGGCGAGATCGACCGGATCGTGTTGCTGATCGGCGCCGACGACATCCTCGCGAGCAAGCGCTTCTACGTCGAGCAGGGCTTCAGTGTCGGCAAGAGCTTCGGCCGCAGCTACGTCGAGTTCGCGAACCCGGAGGGGGCGATCCAGCTCGGCCTCTACCGCCGCGGCCCGCTCGCGAAGGACGCCGGGGTCCCCGCGGAGGGGTCGGGCTCGCACCGCCTCGTCCTCGTCGGCGGCCGTGCAGCGGCGATCGACCCCGACGGATTCGAGTGGGAGCCAGCCGAGCACTGAGCCCGGGTCGACTTCGCGCCGGTCAGCCGTCGAACAGCGGCCGCTCGGGAGGCTTGCGCCCGGTCTCCTGCTCCCACGCCTCGAGTTGCTGGGTGAGCGCCTTCGCCAGTTCGAACACCTGCTCGGGCGGGATGCGGATCCGGCTCACGATCTGACCGGGCACGGCAACCGCCCGCGTCCCGTCGGCGTCCTCGACGGTGGCGGGCGGTTGCGTCAGTGCGACGTAGTCCATGACGAAGACGTTCGGTGTGTGCCAGACCCGCGCGAAGTCGGCGAAGACGCCCTGCGCCCGATCCGACGGCAGATCGATCTGGAATCGGCGCGGGAGGTGCTCGTCGGTCATAGTGCTCCTTCGCGTTCGCTCGGCGACGTGACTCGTCGTCGCATTCTCGCCGACCGTCGACGCTCCGACAAGGGAGACGGTCGCGCGGCTCTGGCAAAGTGGTGGGGTGGATGCCGCGGACGAGCCCCAGGAGACCGAGCTCTCCGGGGGCAACATGGAGCCCGTCGTGCGGATCGGCGACACCGTGCGCCGTGTCGCCGGGCCCTGGACGCCGGCGGTGCACACGCTCCTCGCCGCCCTCCGCTCGGCGGGCATGCGCGAGGTGCCCGAAGTGCGGGGGTTCGACGCCGCCGGGCGCGAGGTGCTCGGGTTCCTGCCCGGCACGATGCTCGTCGATGCTCCGCCCGAGGTGCTGTGGTCGAGTTCCGTGCTCGATCAGGCCGGTCGGTTGCTGCGGCGCGTGCACGAGGCATCCGTCGCCCTCGCGACCGAACCGGGGCGCATCTGGCGCGCGCCGGTGCGCGAGCCCGTCGAGGTCGTGTGCCACAACGACGTCGCGCCGTACAACCTCGTCGTTGACGGCGGGCGAGTGACCGGGCTCATCGACTTCGACTTCGCGGCTCCGGGGCCGCGCCTGCGCGACCTCGGGTATCTCGCGTACCGGCTCGCGCCGATCGCCGAAGACGCCGAGGGCTACGACGCCCGACGTACCTCCGAGGGGGAGGATCCGATCACGAGGGTTCGGCGCCTGATCGTCGCGTACGACCTGCCGTACGGCGTCGGCGAGGTGCTGGCGGCCGCAGCCGACCATCTCGACGACCTCGCCGCGTTCACCGAGGCGAGGGCCGTCGAAACGGGCCGCGACGACTTCGCCGGGCACGCGGCGATGTACCGGCGAGACGTCGAGCGGCTGCGGGCCATGCTCGACTCACGGGTCCGGCCCGTGAGTTGAGCCGGTCCCCTCCGGCATCGCGTGTCGCCGCTATCGTTGTTCCGACCCTCCGGCGCATCGGCCGACGGGCGGCGCCGTTCGAGGAGGACCATGCACATCGACATCGCCCGGAGTGCGCACCGATGAACATCGACCCCGCGGTCGTCACCACCGTCGCGCTCGTGGTGGCCGACTGGACCATCCGCATCGTCGCGCTCATCGTCATCCCGCGCGATCGCAAGCCGACCGCCGCGATGGCGTGGCTGCTCGCCGTCTTCCTCATCCCGTTCATCGGGGTCGCGCTTTACCTCCTCATCGGCAACGTGCGTCTGCCGAAGCAGCGCGTCGAACGCCAGCGCGAGATCGACGCCGAGATCGCCGCGCGCACCGCTGATCTCCCGCCCGTCGAAGGGCAGGCCGAGTGGCCCGCCGCGTTCCGTTCGATCACCGAGCAGAGCCGGGTGCTCGCCGCGCTGCCCGCCGTCGGGGGCAACGACGCCGAACTCATCGGCGACTACCAGGCCTCGATCGATCGCATGGCCGCCGAGATCGATACCGCCACGAGCTTCGTGAACATCGAGTTCTACATCGTCGCCTTCGATGAGACGACCCGCGGGTTCTTCGCCGCGATGGAGCGCGCGGTGGCGCGCGGCGTGACGGTGCGTCTCCTCGCCGACCACGTCGCCTCGCGGCGCGTCACGGTGAGCGACGCGACCGCCGCCGAACTCGACCGCATCGGGCTCGAGTGGCACTACATGCTGCCGGTCCGCCCGTTGAAGGGCGAATTCCAGCGGCCCGACCTGCGCAACCACCGCAAGCTCGTCGTCGTCGACGGGCGGGTCGCGTTCACCGGCTCGCAGAACCTCATCTCGCGCGACTACGACTCGCCGAAGAACCAGAAGCGCGGACTCATGTGGCAGGAGCTCGTGACGCGCGTCACCGGCCCGGTCGTGGCATCCGTGAACGCCGTCTTCTGCTCGGACTGGTACATGGAGACGGGCGAGTCGCTGCTCGAGACCGCCCATGTACCGGCCGCCGAGGCCCGGGCCGAGGGCGGGGCCGGTGCTCTCGTCTGCCAGATCGTGCCGAGCGGTCCGTCGTTCGCGCAGGAGAACAACCTGCGGCTCTTCCTCTCGCTCGTGAATTCGGCGCAGGAGCGGGTGATCATCACGAGCCCCTACTTCGTGCCCGACGAGGCGATGATGTACGCGATCACCTCCGCCCGCTACCGCGGCCTCGACGTGCAACTGTTCGTCTCGGAGATCGGCGACCAGGGCTCGGTGTGGCACGCGCAGCGCTCGTACTACACGCCGCTGCTCGAGGCGGGCGTGCGCATCTTCCAGTACCCGGGCCCGTACATCCTGCACTCGAAGCACCTCTCGGTCGACGACGACGTCGCGGTGATCGGCTCGAGCAACATGGACATCCGCTCGTTCAACCTCAACTTCGAGATCTCGATGCTCGTGCACGGCGCCTCGTTCGTGCGCGACATGCGCGAGGTCGAGGAGGGGTACCGCTCGATCAGCCGCGAGCTCACGCTCGAGGAGTGGCGGCAGGAGCCGGCGACCGCAACGTTCCTCGACGGAGTGGCACGGCTGACGTCGGCGCTGCAGTAGGGCGGATGTCCCGCGGTGCACTCGACCGTCGGCGCGGGTGTTCCGGGTGTGCGCGATCAGTGCATGTTGTCGTTGCCGGTGGCGTGGGTGGCGTAGCCCGAGCAGCCAGCCTCCTCCCATCGGTAGGCGGCCCCGGCGCCGGTGTCGCCGTACATCGCGAGCTCCCACGCCGGCGTGCCGTCGTCGTCGAGGCCGAAACCCGCCTCGGCCATGCACGACTCGATCACCCCCCAGAAGGCGGTGAGCTCCTCCTCCTCGGTCAGCGCGTTCGGGTCGGGCTCGGGTAGCGGTGCCGACAGCGGGGTGCCGGCTGCCCGTGCGACGGCGACCGCGTGATCGCCGACCCCGAGGCATCCGCGTCGCTGCCAATCCGACGCCGGAACAGCCCAACCGTCGCGCGCCTCGCCGTAGTAGGCGTTGAGCCAGATGACCGACTGCTCGAAGCTGAGGCCTCGTGGCTGTCTGTCCTGATTCAGCCAGGGCGCGGCGGGCAGGTACTCGACGCCCTGCCAGCCCATGCACTCGGCGATGACCTGCTCGCGGCCCATGTACTCCGAGCGGTCTTCGTCGGACTCGAGCGGCGAGTCGAACGCCTCGACGATCACGCCGTCGTCGGTCGCCGTGCCCGCTGCGCTCGCGGCGGCGAGGTCGCCGCCGCCGGTCACGGCCGTCCGGGATGCCGCGTCGTTCGGCAGCTCGAACGGCGTGAACCCGTACGCGCCCGCGACGGTGAGCCCGACGGCGACGGCGCACACGACGAGGCCGCCGAGGGCGATGGGCGCGGTCAATCGTCTGAGGTTCATCGCGACGCTCCAGTCGGCTCGGCGGATGCCGTCGGCACGGTCTTGGGGTCGGCCCACCAAGCCCCGATCGAGAGGAAGAAGAGCGCCGCCGCACCCGTCGCAACCCGGTTCAGCAGCACCATCTGCGCCGTCGAGGACGAGTAGAACGCCGTGAGCGTCACGCTCGTCTCCACGAGCGCGTACATGCCGAAGCGGATCAGCAGATAGGCCGCGACCGCGAGCACGAGCCCCGCGAAGCCACGACGTCGCAGGGCCACGAGCAGCCACGAGCCGAGGAGGGCGAGCACGAGACCCACGACCGTGAGCTCGGCCACGTCGGCCGCGCCGCGCCAGTCGCCGAGGAGCACGCTGCGGGCGACCCGCCAGACGACGAACACGCCCCAGGCCACGAGGGCGAGCGCGGCGAGGTGCGCGAGCGCCGGCATCGCGAGCGGGAAGGTGCCCGGCGGTGCACCGAGCGCGACTCGCCGGAGGCGCGCACCGCGCCAGGCGAGGTCGGCGGGGATGCCGCGGATCGCTCGGCCGAGGATCGATGCGGATGCGGATGCGGATGCGTTTGCGTGCGCTCGCTCTTCGAAGAGGTCTGAGGCGAGTTCGGCCCGACGCTCGGCGGCGACCTCGTCGGGCAGGTCGGCGGTGTACCAGCGGCACCAGCCGACAACGACGGCGTCGATGCGCCCGGCAGCGGGGTGCCGCGTGCGAGCGGATGCCTCGAGTGCGAGTGCTCCGTCGGGCACTCCCTGGCGCGCGGCCTCGGGCTCGAGCGTGGTGTCGCTCATGCGAACGCCGATCGCGGGCTGGGTACGGGCGCGGTGCGCAGTTCGGTCTCGGCGCGGCACGCCGCCGCGCCGGCGCCGGTCACCCGGTAGAGCCGTCGTCGTGGGCGGCCTTCGGCCGCGGCGATCTCGGGATCCTCCCACTCGGATTCGACCAGACCGCGCTCGGCGAGACGGCCGAGCGCCTTGTAGAGCGTGCCGTGCGCCGTGAGCGCCGAGGCTCCCGAGCGGTCGGCGATGCGTTTGGCGAGGGCGAAACCGTAGAAGTCGCCGTCTTCGACCTGGAGTTCGATACCCGCGCCGAGGATGTCGACCTCGAGGTCGACCAGTCGGCCTTCTCGTCTGCGTGGCATGGGGCCAGTATAGGAAGATATCGCCGGGCTGTATAGGAAGATATCGGTCGGGCTGTATGGGAAGATATCGGTCGATCGGGGAGAAGATCTCGATTCTTCTATAGGAAGATATCTGCCCATATGCTAGCGTCCCCCTCGAGCCGCCTGATCGGGCGGCGCAGAAGGGAACGACATGTACACCAAGAGGGTGATGTTCCAAACACTCGTCGGGGTGGCGCTGACGGTGGCGCTCACCGGCGGTTCGGCGCTCGTCGCCGGCGCGCTCGACGCCGGCGGTGCGAAGGCCGCAGCCGCGGCATCCGCGCCCTCGGCGGCAGATGACGTCGTGACTGCCGATGCCCGCGCGACCAGCGCCGCCCTGCGGGCGGCGAACGCGAATCGTGGCCAGGCAGCCGCTCGAGTGGACCAGAACGACCGCGCCGCGATGACCGGGCCCGTTCGCTGCGAAGACGCGCAGCTGAGCATGGATTACGTCGAGCGTCCCGACCGCTCGACGTCAGGGGTGGACGCCTTCGATCTCGTGTTCACGAACATCGCGTCGCAGCCGTGCTCGCTCGACGGATGGCCGGGTCTCGTCGCGGAGGACGCCGACGGTGCGACTCTGACATGGGCGCTCGCCTCGGGAACGACGAGCAAGCCGGCCGTGCTGCCCCCGAACGGCGGCCGTGCCGTCGCCGAGGGGACGGCCGACGTGCCCGCCGCGACGGGGTGCGCCGAGGCGACCTCCGACCATCTGCGCGCCTACATCTCGTCGGACGGCGCGGGCGGCGGCATCGTCGACGATGTGCAGCTTCCGGTCTGCACCGACGGCACCTGGACGCTGTGGCTCGGGCCACTGACGGCGCTTCACGGCAAGCCCGGCGAGGTGACCCCGCCCGCGGAGCTGGAGCCCGAGCCGCAGCCCGAGCCGGAGCCGCATCCCGCCAAGTGCCAGGACGAGCAGCTGGCGCTCGAGTTCGTCTCGCGGCCCGACCTCTCGGCCGATGGTGCGTCGGCATTCGAGTTCGTCTTCACGAACATGAGCGACACGCCCTGCGCGATGTGGGGATGGCCCGGACTGGTCGTGGAGTCGGCCGACGGAGCCCGGATCGGCTCGTCGTGGGCGGTCGGAACGGACGGCGAGCCGTTCGTCATCGCGAACGGAGACGCCGCCGTCGTGGTCGGCACCGCCCTCACCCCCACGTCATCGAGCTGCGAGGCGACCACTGCCGACCACGTGCGGGCGAATGTCACGTCAGACGGTGCCGGTCCCGGCGTCGTCGCCACTGCCCCGTTGGAGGTCTGCGCCGACGGCTCGAGCGTGCTCGAGATCGGGCCGCTCACGCCGGCCTGATCTGCCGCGCATCGCAGGAACGGCGTCGCGAGTCAGCTCGCGGCGCCGTTCCTGCGTGACTCGCCGGGCCGTGGCGCACGAGCGGCGGAAGAAAGAAAGTCCCCGGTTACCCGGGGGTTTACTGGTGGCTCCGACCGGCATCGATCCGGTGACCTTTCGATTTTCAGTGAGCCTGGGCCATTTTCGCTCAATTCTTAAGGACATGATATCGCGCTGATCAGGGATTCTTCGAAACGGTCACAGTTGGTTTCAGTTCGTTTTCGCGCATTTAATGGCACATTAATGGCACAGATTCGACCCAAACCAGGGTCGACGATCAGGTCCACGGTGCGTGTCGGTTTAACGACCGGAGGCGCCACGTCTTCGACCGGCGGGATGAGCTCGCCAGCTATCCGATGTACCGCGCGCGCAGCCGCTCGGCCAATCCTGAGGCCTGGCCGAGCAGCCGCGCGCGCGGAGTCACGATTCTTCGGCGATTCCCTCGTCGCGTCGCTGCCCCTCGTGGCCGAGCACTTCGGCGAGCCGCGCGTGCGCGGCCCGCAACTCGCTGACTCGTTCCGCCTGGGCGTCCGCCGGATCCTCATGGAAGAGCAGCATGGTCGGCAACGACGTTGCGAAGTAGTCGATCGACGCAGGAGTGGCGGCAAGCTGGTCGATGAATGCCCCGAGTGCAGCATGCTGCGTCGCCGCCTCAGTCCTGCGTCCGACCTTGAGGAGCGCACGGATCGTGTACTCCGTCTGCGTGCTGAATGAGCTCGGACTCATGTCCAGAAAATCGCCGTCCGAGGACGCCGCACGGTCCCAAGCATCTTCGGCGATCGCGCGGTCTCCGGCGGCGTCGGCGGCGCAGCCGACGAGCCAGTGGATCCTGGCGCAGTTCGCGAGCGGGTGCCTCGCCTCGCCGAGAGTCGTCGGCGGTTCGAGAGCGCTGCGAAGGAAGCCCAGCGCGCCGTCGGCGTCGCCTGCGTCGAGGCGCTGCTCCGCCAGGGCGAGGTTGGCGGCGTCCCAGGCCGCGAGCACCTGCCCCTCACCGCCCTCCCACGGCTGGAAACGACGCGCGAGAAGTCGCTCCCGAGCGAGGCCGGAGTCGCCGGACTCGATGAGGAGAGTCGCATTTGCGATGCCGAGATCGTCTCGTTCGAGGACGAGCCCGAGGTTCGCCTCGTGCGCGGAGAGCCGCTCGGCTGCGTTCCGACCCAGACGCTCGACCAGTTGGTCGTACTCGCTGAAGAGCTTCGCGTCGTCGGGCGCCGCGGTACGGGCGGCCTCGAAGTGTTCCAACGCGAGTTCGGTATCGGCGAGCACGTTGTAGGCCGCGATGCCGAGGTTCCGGTGCGCGACCACGCGGATCCACGCGTCGTCGTCGTCGTCGCCGTCGGCTGCGGACCGCTTCCGCTGCACGCAGCGGTTCCACAGGTCGATCGCGTCGTGGTGCCGACCGCGGTCGTAGGTCCAGTTTCCGAGCATGAGCGCCGCACGGGCATCCGTCGGATCCGCATCGAGCGCGACCAGCAGCGCGTCGACGTCCTCCAACCTGGATGCCGCGGTGTTGTGCTCGGGGCTCGTACGGGCCTGCGACCGCGCATCGGCAGCCTCCTCAGTGCGACCGATCCGGTCGAGGATCGCCGCGCGGTGGTAGAGGATGAGCGCGCCGGTCTGGACTTGGCCGTCTGCCGTCGCGGGAGCGGCCTCGGATGCGAGCCGGAGCATCCGCAGTGCATCGAGGTGCGAACCCGCCG
Organism: Agromyces italicus DSM 16388; assembly: GCF_000421545.1. Lineage (GTDB taxonomy): Bacteria > Actinomycetota > Actinomycetes > Actinomycetales > Microbacteriaceae > Agromyces > Agromyces italicus. The sequence continues at coordinate 38,442 of NZ_ATXF01000005.1, read as the reverse complement.
CGGCGTACTCGAGTGCGACATCGAGCAGGATTCCGGAATCATGCGACAGCGGACGACCGGCGACATCACGCGCCCACTGGTCGAGCGGATCGCGTTCGAGAACACGCTCGGCGCTCGCCACCGAATCGTCAAGACGCCCGATTCGACCGAGGAGGTGCGCGCGCAGCACCTCTGCCTGTCCGTGCACGCCTCCGGCGAGGACGGCGTCGAGCGTCTTGAGCGCCACGGAGAGCTCACCGTGACGCGCCTGGATACGGGCGAGCGCGTACCCGGCGGGTGCGTGCCAGGCTGCCGTCCACATCGCTTTGGTGAGTGCGGCGACGGCGCGAGTGTCCTGCCCCTGCCGGACGAGATTCACCCCGAGGCGGTAATGCGCTTCGCCGTCGGCGGGGTTCGGCACCCACGTCGTCAGGCGGTCGACCGCCAGCAGCAGGTGGTCCTCGGCAGATTGAAGGAGCCCAGCACGCCCGAGGGTGCCGGCCAGCGCGACATGCGAGCCCACATGCCCGGGGTCGCGACGCACGGCTTCCCGCCAGTACGGTTCCGGCTTGCGGGTCGCGTGCCGGTACTGCTCGAGGTACTGGCCGATCAGGAAGAGCTCCTCTACCGAGCCCACCTCGGCTGGAGCCGGCGGCTCGACCGCGGGCCGAATCGGACGATGCGCGGCATCCGCCCGGTGGGCGAAGCCGATGAGCTCGTCACCGTCGTCGCCGGTGACGACGAGCAGGATCTCGCTCGTCTCGAAGGCGCCATCGAGGGCCTCCTCGGCGAGGTATGGGCGGTCGGGGCTGATCGCCGTGCTGCGGCGGGACAACACAGAGCCGGAGCTGCGGTCGCGCAGCTCGACGACGACCCGATCCCGATCCCGGGTCGAGCCGACGCCGAGGCGCACCACGGTGCCGTTTTCCCGTCGCTGCACGTCGAGGCGGATGGCGAGGTCGAGGTTCGCCTGATGGGCCGGTCCGATCTCGCGGATCGGGTACCAGTGCTGGCTGAACGTCTTGGTCTCCCCAGGCGCCAGCCATGAGAAGTCGGGCTGGTTGTCGGTGAACGCACCGGCCATGAGTTCCACGTACGGTCCGTCGGCATCCGTGAGATTGTCGTCCCACGCCCAGCCGAAGGGTGCGTTCCCCCAGGTCCAGAGCTTCTTGCCCGGCGCGAATCCGTGATCCGCGACGGACACGAAGCCGGCGCCACGGCCATGGTCGTAACCGCCGAAGAAGTCGTCCTCGGTGTCGAGGATCATGTACGAGGTCGGAACAGGGATGTTCCGGTACCAATCGAGCCGGTCGCCGTCGGGCCGATCGGCAGAGACCTGCGCCGGGTAGTCGACGCCGTAGTAGCGGTCGGCCACGGCGGGATAGGTCGTGACGGCCCGCTTCGCGTGGTCGGCGACCTCATGCACGTCGGTGGGGAAGAACACCTGGTAGTCGTCGTTCACGGCCGCGGCCACGTTCGCCCACCAGAGGAACGTCTGCGGGTCCTCGGTGCGGTTCGTGACGCGGACCCTCGCCTCGATGACCGTCGAGTCCGCGCGAAGGCGGATGCCGTGCGCGCCCTTCATGCGGGCGAACGGGTCGTGGTCCGAGCACCAGACCGTGACGGCGCCGTCGGCCTCGTGCTCGATCTCCCAGTCCATCGGCAGGAAGGTGGCCGGGCGGTGGTGCTGCGGCCAGTTGAACTCGACGCCGCCCGAGATCCAGGGGCCCGCGAGTCCGACGAGCGCCGGCTTGATGACGTTGTTGCGGTAGAAGAAGTCGTAATCGGCACCCTTGTCGTAGCCGATGTGGATCCGCCCGCCGAGCTCGGGCAGGATCACCAATCGGATCCACGCGTTCTCGAGGTGGATCGCCTCCCACAGGTGCGGCGCCTTCTGCGCCGAGATCTTCTCGTGGAACGGGAGAGGGTGCACCCGCCCTGAGGAGCCCTGGTAGACGCGTCGATCGAGGAAGGCGGGGTAGTCGGACGGCTTCTGTGGCAGGTAGGTGTCGATCAGGATCGACTCGGACCACGCCGCGACCGGTGCATCCACTAGCTCGGCTGGCACCGGGGGGAGCACGATGCGCGAGGGGTCGTTCGGGCTCGAGGGGATCGGGGTGGAGGGTGTTTCTTTGACCATAAGGCGAACCTAGGTTTCCGATCGGCACTAGGAGAATGAGCATTCCGCCGGCAACTTGGATGAAACGAGGATCTCAGGCCGAGCATGCGAAACGGCTCCGGTTGAGTGACCGGAGCCGTTCGCACTGCATGACTGTTCGACGTGACGGTGGCGCCGTCAGCCGCCGATCAGCCGCACGAGCGTGCCGCGTACGGCACGGTGATCGTGTTGGTGACGGCTTCGCCGTCCACCTCGGCCGAGGTCACGATCTGCACCTGGCCGCCCGGGAGTTCGGCCGCGCGCACCGTGAACGCGTGGGTCGCGTTCTTTCTGGGAGCGACGGAGGCGAAGGACTTGTCGCCGTGCTCCGTCGTCATCTCGACGGCCGCGGGGACCTCAGCGGTGTTGCGAGCGAGCACGCTGAGCGCCACCTTGCCGGCGATGCACTTGCTCGTCGCCGTCACGTCGGCCGTGGGCGCGACCGCCGGGGCGCTCGCCGCCATGTCGTACCGGGTGACCCACTTGCCGTTCGATGAGGTCCAAACGACGAGGTCGTCCTTGCCGTCGGCGTCGATGTCTGCCGAGACCGGGCTGCCGCTCCCGGGTGGGCTGATCGTCGAGGAGGCCGCGGCGAAGCCGCCGGTGCCGTTCCCGAGGCGGACCGCCCAGCCGCTCCCCGTCGAGTACGCGAGGTCGGCGTCGCCGTCTCCGTCGTAATCGCCCGCGGTGATCTTCGACGAGGCTCCCGGATGCGCGATCGACTGATGGGTCTGATTGCCGAAGGTGCCGTCGCCGACCCCGTACCGGATGTAGAAGTGCCCATCCGTCTGCCAGACACCGAGGTCCGTCTTACCGTCGGCGTTGAAGTCGCCGGTCACGAGGCTCGATCCGGCCTGAGCCGCCCATGAGTACGGCGTCTCACCGCTGAACGTGGTGCCCGTTCCATAGCGAATCTTCCAGTTCCCAGCCCCGGAGCCCGACCACGCGCCGACGTCGAGCTTCCCGTCGCCGTTGAAGTCGCCACCGAACCGCGTGCCCGGTGCGGCCCAGACCGTCGGTTCCGTGTGGGTGAACGCAGTACCGGTGCCGTCGCCGACGCGAGGGAAGATGTACCCGTCCGCGCCCTGCCAGGCGACGATGTCGCCCTTGCCGTCGCCGTTCACGTCTCCGGCGAGTGCGGTCGAGCTCGGCTGTGCCGTCCACGTGTAGCTCGTCGTCACAGCGACCTCGATCGGGCGCACCGTGATGGTTCCCACGCCGGGGGAGACGCCGTAGTCGACGACGCCTGCGACACGGGACCCCTCCACGATGCGGCCGTTGGTGGTGTGCAGCTTGAACCTGACGTCCCAGTTGCCCGGCCACGCGTTGAACAGGATTGCGTCGTCGCCGGCGCCGGGGTGCAGCAGCATGGCCTGGAGCGCGATCTTGCCGATCGAGCGCGGCTCGTTCCCGGGCTCGCCGTCACCGGCGCCCGGACCGAAGCCGGTGTAGCGCCAGGCGCCGTTCCGGAAGGCCTCCACCGTCTGGTATCGAGCTTCGTCCGTGAGCCCGAGGTAGGCGGCGTGCGTGGCATCGTGACGCCAGTCCTGAGTGCCGTTCGTCGGGTACTTGCCCCGACGATCGTTGTACGAGGCCACTGCGAGGTCGAGGTCGGGCTGTCCGTTGCCGAACATCCGGAGAGGGAAAATCGGCCACAGGTTCTGGTTGTTGGTGTCGCTGCCGAGGAACACGCTCGCGGCCGTCTTCATCCGGTCGTTCGGACCGTAGTTCGTGTCGTTGTCGGTCGTTGACGAGCCGATCGGCAGGTTGGGCAGGCGTCCCTTCACGGCAGTCCAGTAGTCCCGGTCGACCTGCGTCGTCAGCGACGTGGGCAGGGCGAGCAGGCCGTCGATCGTGTTGTGCAGACCGGCGGTGTCGGCCATCGGGTTGTGCAGCATCCGATCGCCTTCACCCGAGTACATCGGGTACATGTCGATCTTCCCGTTCGAGAGGTTCCAGTGAGTGTCGTAGAACTTGACGACTTCGCTGGCGACGGGCAGCAGCTTCGACGTCGCGAAGTCCGTGTCGCCCGTGTAGGTGTAGTAGTCGAGCATCATCGAGGCGAGTTCGACGTTGTTCGCGTAGAGGTAGCGCGTCCACGTCCCCGAGAACCAGTTGGCCGGCTTGCCCGCGCGGTTCCATCCGTACTCGCCGCCGACGGCGTGACCCCAGAGACCCATGACCTCTGGCCACATGGCGCCCTCCGACGGCGGCAGTTCGATGCCGCCGTCCTCGGTGGCGCCGTCGCCCCAGAAGACCTCCACGCGCTTCTTCGCGAGGTCGAGCGAGGAGGCGTACTGGTCGAAGTAGGGCTGCATGAGGTCGAAGTCACCCGACGGGAGCATGCTCCAGTAGGCGAAACGCTGATTGAAGCCGTGGTAGCTGTTCCACAGGCGGGCGTCGGCATCGGTCGACGTCCCTGGCGTGAAGAGCGAGCCGTTGAAGCGGATGGGCATGTTCGGCGTGCGTCCGGCGATCGCCTCGGTGTAGCGGGTGTGCAGCCAGCCCTTGGTGACGCGATCGGCATCGGCATCGCCCGTAGCGAAGATGTACGACCGGTTCCAGAAGTCCGCCCAGTACTCCTGGTGCGCAGCGCGCAACGTAGCGATCGGCGTGTCCGCAAGCGCGGCCGCGGCCGCCTCGATGCCGTTCTCCCAGGTGTCGAGCCAGTTGGCCTCCAGGTCGATGCTCGACTCCACGTTGATGTCGAGGCGCTGCGACGTCGCCGCCGACGAGACCAGACGGGTCGGGGAGATGGTCGTGAACCCCGGGCCCTGCACGAGGCCGCCGAACGTGCGCCCGGTAAGCGGATCGTCGAACTCGGCGGGGTCGAGGCCCTGGAGTTCCATGATCTGGTCGAAGTGCGACGTGTCGTTTCGGTGCGCCCAGAGCAGCTTGTCCGTGCGCTCGTAGACGGTGTCCGCGGTCACCTTCGGCGGGATCGGCGCTGCCGTGTACGGCGACTCGGTGTCGACCAGGTCCATGAAGTTGAAATTGTTGCGCGACGGATTCGTCACGGTGGCCGGTCTTGCGCTGGCGAAGTCGACCTGCATCGTGAACGCGGCCGGAGCGTCGCTCTCGACGTGCAGCGCCTTCTCGTTCGCATCGGCCCACACACGAGTGGTGATCACCGGGTCGCTGCCGGAGGTGATCACGATCTCGCCCTCCTCGAGCTTCAGCTCCTGGCGGAAGGCCCCAGTGGCGAAGGGGTTCGGGCTGAACGTGATGTCGAGCCGGCCGAGCTTGGCGAGCCGGACGTTCTCGTCCCAGGCGTCGCCCGCCGAGAGCAGCAGCTTCAGCGTGCTGCCCTCGACCCAGACGTTGGCCGCCTGGATTCCGTTGCCGATCGGCATCGAGCCGGTGACCCCGGTGCTCTTCGTGGTCCAGATCTCGTTGTATGCGGGAAGCCGCTGGTCGAGGATCGGGTCGATCGCGGCGTTCGCCGCCACGGGGCCGGTGATCGCGGCCGAGGTGACGGCGATCAGAGCGGCCGTCGCGGCCGCGAGCACCGCCCTGCCTGGCCGTCGTCGATGGGTGCGTCTCATGTGTCCTCCGTTGTCGGAACCGGCGGCCGATGACGAGGATCGCGACGCGAGCGCGCGCCCCGACCTTCGTTGGCCAGAGTTATGGAAGGTTGTTCTTTAATACCCTCGGCGACCCTATGTCGGGAGATGAGGATGGGTCAAGAGGAAGGGAAAGATCCGATGAAATCGAGGGCGAACTCTCGCACAGGTCCGACTAGCTCACGGCTGTGGCGCCACGACGCCGGGCCCAACCTCCGAGAAATCCGACGTCTCGCCGCCTGACGGGAACCTCAGGCCGATCGCGATCAGGCCATCTCCCAGCCGATGGACCAAGTCGAAGAAGCTCCGGGCTGCAGCGTGACCGACGGCCCCATCACCTCGAGCTCCACGAGCCAGTCCGACGGCTGCATGGCCCCGAGGCTCTCGATCGGAGCGGCGGCGGGGTACTGCATCCAGACCTCCACGCGGCATCCGTCGTCGGGTCGTGGGAGAGCGGGCGCCGGGTCGAAGTTCAGCGACAGGCTCCCGCCATGCGCGAAGCGATACCCGATGGTTCCGGCCGCTGTTCGCCATCCGAGCTTCGCGATCACAGGCTGGATGGGCAGGAGGATCTCGGATGAGTTGGGCGGGAGTTCGAGGACGCCGTCGTATGAGCCTAGGTCGACCGGCGGTGCCGGCGGATCGAGGGGGATCACGACCCCGCACCCGGCGATGCCGAGTTCCGCGCCGGAGGCGACCTGCGCGACCTCCCACGGCGCCCAGGTGATGGTGCGACCGGACGTGTTCTCGAGCGTGATGCGCTGGTCGAACCGGTGTCCGACCCTGGACAGGTCGAATGCGCGCGTGATGCGCAGTCCCGTCCGCGGGTCAGCGGCGCTCGCCATCTCGACGGCGATGCTGTGTTCGCGATCCTCGACGGCGAACGAGTACGCCCCGGTGTCGAGCACAGGATCGGGCGGGCCCGCCCAGGCGTCATCATCATCCCAGCCCTGAGGTGCCGGCCAGGTCTTCGAGCCGCCGGGGTTCGGCCACGATCCCATCGAGCCGTCGAGCGGCGGCCACGTCCGGCGAGGTGAGAGGACCCGCAGGTCGGCGTCGAAGAGGCGGGGGTTCCGCCAGAGGAATTCGTGCCCGCCATGTCGCAGTGACAGCATGCGGCCACCGAGCGAGGGGGCGAACGTGACGTCGTAGGCCGCGAATTCGAAGCGGTGGAGTCCGATGTCGGGGTCACCGGACTCGATCGTCCTCACCGCCATGCGGCGCTCCGTCCATTTGCAGCGGAGTGCGCGGCCCGGAATCGGCGACGGGGCCCTGGTTGGATGATCCGGCGATCTTGAATGGCGGAAGGACCCACTAGCGTTGGCACGAGGGTCGTCAGATGCGACGAATCACTGATCACCGCAGCCAAGGAGGCGTGCCCGTGCCAACGGAGGGATTCTTCGGACAACGGCTCGTCGTCCTGCCGGCGTCCACCGTGGCCGATGCCCGGCGCGCACCCGTGACGAGGCGGCTGCTGGTCACCGACGTCGGCGTGTTCCCACGTGCCGCCGGTCATGAGCGGGAGAGACCCGACGGCACCGATCGTGCCGTCGTGCTGGTCTGCGCTGAGGGACGCGGGTGGGTGGAGACCGCCCGGGGTCGCCGAGAGGTGCTCGCCGGGGAGTTCGCGATTCTGCCGGCCGGCGTCCCGCACCGATACGGCGCGCACGACGCCGATCCGTGGAGCATCTGGTGGCTGCACGTGGCGGGCAGCGATGTCGACGAGCTCTTGGCCGACGACGGCAGCCTCGCATGGTCGGTGCGCCGTGCGAACCGGCTCATCGAGGCGACCGCGCTCATCACGGAGGCTCTTGAGGTGCTCGATCGCGGGCTCGGACCGGCGAACCTCCGACGGGCGTCGGGAGCGGCCTGGCACTTGCTGACCTCGCTGGCGGATGCCGCGGCATCCGCCTCGTCGCAGGAGGTCATCGAGCAGGCAGTGGCGATGCTCCGGCGGCGACTGGCGGACACGGTCACCGTCGCAGAACTCGCGGCGCTGGCCAACCTCAGCCCCTCGCATTTCCAGGTGCTGTTCAAGGCGGCGGTCGGCATGCCGGTCGGTCGCTTCCATCTGTCCCTCCGTATGCAGCAGGCACGTCAGTTGCTCGATGGCGGCGACCTGCCGATCAGCGAGGTCGGAGTCGCCGTGGGGTATCCCGACGCGGCGTTCTTCTCGCGTCAGTTCGCGAAGGTGCACGGCACGAGTCCTTCCGCCTATCGCCGCCAGGCGAAGGGCTGAGGCGCGGCGAATGGCGGCGGCGGGAAGCACGACCGATCGAGCTTCCCGCCGTGTCGTCACCCCTTCGTCGCGCCGCCCGTGAGGCCGCGCACGAAGTGCTTTTGGAAGAGCAGGTAGAAGATCAGTACCGGGATCGTGGCCAGGAACATGAACGCGAAGACCGCGCCGTAGTCCCTGAGGTACGTTCCGATCGACCGGTAGATGCCGACGGTCACGGTGTTGCCGGCGCCCGGGCCGAGCACGAGGAGCGGAGTGAGGAAGTCGTTCCAGATCCAGACGCCGAGGAAGATCAGCACGGATGCGGATGCCGGCCGCAGCAGCGGGAACACGATCTGCCAGAAGGTGCGGAACTTGCCGGCGCCGTCGACCCAGGCCGCCTCTTCGAGATCCCGCGGGATCGAGCGGACGAAGCCCATGAAGACGAACACGGCGAACGGGAGGTAGTAGCCGACGTTCACGAGGATTGCGCCGGGCACAGTGGCCATGAGGCCGATCTCGCGGAGGATGCGGGTGATCGGCACCATGATGACCGCGGGCGGGATCATGAGTCCGAGCAGCATGATGCCGAGCAGCACACGCCCCCAGGCCTTCTCGGACCGCACGAGGTAGTGGGCGCACATCGCCGCGAGGAGCGTCGTGATCACCATCGAGACGCCGGTGAGCTGGATGGAATTCGCGAGGCCCGACCAGAAGAGCCCGTCGGGCCGGGTCGCGACGCCGATGATGTTGTCGAGCGTCGGCTGCAGAGGGAGCGCGAGCGGCGAGGCGATCACCTCGGAGCTCGGCTTGAACACGTTGACGATCGCGATGTACAGCGGGAGGAAGAAGAATCCCGCGACCACGACGGCGAGGATCGGGCGGATCCAGGTGAATCGGTGCATCAGTGGGTGACCTCTCGACGCTGCAGGACTCGGAGGACGATGAGGTTGGCTGCCGCCACGATGATCAGCATGATGCCGGCCATCGCGGAGGCCATGCCGGTACGTTGCTCGACGAAGGCCGTCTGGATGACCTCGAACGCGATGGTGGCGGTGCTGCCGGAGCCGGGACCGCCGTTGGTGAGGACGGCGACCTGGTCGTACACCTTGAACGAGCTGATCATGAGCATGACGGTGGTGATCGTCAGCGAGGGGGCGAGCAGCGGCCAGGTGATCGCGCGGAATCGAGCTAACGGCCCGGCGCCGTCGATCGAGGCGGCTTCTTCGAGTTCGGTGGGGATACCCGCGAGCCCGGCGAGATACACGACGACCGCGAAGCCGAGCATCTGCCAGACCATGATCGAGGAGAGGCTGTAGATCGCGATGGCCGGGTCGGAGAGCCATCCGGGGGGATCGGTCACGCCGATCGAGCGAAGCGTCGTGTTGAGCAGCCCGTCGTCGACGAGGATCGAGCGCCAGATGACGGAGACGATGACCGCCGAAAGGATGACGGGCGTGAAGAACACGCTGCGCAGCAGGTTGTAGAGCCATCCCGACTTGTGCAGCATGAGGGCGATCGCGAGGCCGAGCGCGTTCGTGAAGATCACCACGATGGCCGTGATGAGCAGGGTGTTGCCGAGCGCCTGCAGGAACGACGGGTTCGTGAGCAGGAAGACGAAGTTGTCGAATCCGATGAATGATGTCTCGGGGCGTGTGGCTCGTTCGTCGGTGAAGCCGATGGCCAGCGTCCAGACGATCGGAACGAACACGATCGCGGTGAAGACGGCCAGTGAGGGCAGGACGAATACGGCGAACGTGCCGGCCTCCTGCCAGCGACGCAGGCCGCGGCGGATCACCCCGTTCGACCGGGGTGTCGCGCGATGCTCATCGCGCTCGCGTGTGGGGGCCACGCGGGTGGTGCTCGAGATGGACACGGTCCATTCCTCTCCGGCGCGCCTTCGCGCCATGACGTGGCTCGCCGCCGACCAAGGGCCGGCGGCGAGTCGTTCGTCATTGCGTCAGTTCGGTGTACTTCTGGTTGAGCTGGTCGATGAATCCGTCCACGTCGGTCTGTCCGTTGACCAGGTCTGTGATGGCGGCGTTGACCTCGGCGTTGAAACCGCTCGGAAGCGAGGGGATTCCGCCTTCGTTGCCGAAGACCGTCACGACCGTGCCGTTCTCGACGGCGTCGTTGTAGAGCGCGAGCGACTCGTCGTAGAGCTTCGTGGTGCCCTCCGGCACGGTGAAGTCCTTGAGCGCGACGAACAGGCCGTCGTTCAGGACGCCTCCGGCATTGTTCTCCTGCACCTGCGACCAGGCGAGCGCCCACTCCTTGGCCTTGTCGACGTCGGGGGCGCTCGAGCTCACCGAGAGGCCGCCGCCGGTGTAGGTCGGCATGATGAGCGAACCGTCGTCCGAGGGCCAGGCGAACACGCCGAGGTCCTCCTGTGCCGCCTCGTCGGGTGCCACGCTGAACCACGAGCCCATCGGGTACATCGCGCCATCACCCGCGAGGAAGGCCTCCTGGCCCTCGGCATAGGTCTTGGACAGCGTGGTCGGGCTGACGTAGCCCTTGTCGATGAGCTCCTTGAACTTCGTCACCGCGGTCACGAAGTCGGGGTCCGAGAAGTCGGTGTCGCCCGAGGCGAGCTGGGCGAGGAAGTCGGGGTTCTTCGCGTAGACCTCGGTGCCGATCAATCCGTCGAGTGCATAGATGTTCGCCCACGTGTCGGCGCCGCCGCCGTTGACGACGATGGGCGTGATGCCTGCGGCCTTGACCTTCTCCGACGCGGCGAGCAGCTCATCCCAGGTCTGGGGGACCTCGGCGACGCCGGCCTTCTCGAAGGCCGCCTTGCTGTAGTACATGTTCGGGATCGTCTGCGTGTTCGTCGGCAGCTGGTAGATCGTGCCGTCGAAGCTGTTCGAGGTCGGGTCGATCCAGTTCTCGAGCTCGTCCTCGGAGAACTCGGCGAGCTTGCCGGCCTCGGCGAGCCCGGTGGGGTTCACGGCGACCATGATGTCAGGCAGCTCACCCGTGGAGTCGAGCTGGCGGGCGTACGCGTCGCGGTCGTTGTTCGGCGCCACGAGGCGCTCGATCTTGACGCCGGGAACGATGGCATTGGTGCGCTCGATCGTCTCGTCCCAGTAGGCCGCGTCGAGATTCGGCGTCTCGAACGTCAGGAAGGTCAAGGTGACGTCGCCTGACGCATCCGTTCCTTCCGAACCGGCGCCGGCGGTGCAGCCGGCGAGCAGGGCGACGGCGGCGACACCGGCGCCGACCGCTGCGATCGTTTTCTTGAACACGGGATCTTCCTCGATTCGTGGGGGAACGGCTGGCTGTGATGGTGCAACGAAGTTTCCCCGGGTATCGATGGAATCACGTTGCAGCTGAATGCGACTTACTAAAGCACCCTTCTTATGTATATAGGATTGTCCTGCCCGGCGCAAACGACGGGACGAAATGATGACGCACACCGCCCCACGGAGGTTCGGTAAGTTGAGTGGATTACGCCCGGCGTACGCGCGGCAGATTCGACGGCCCCCACAGGAGATGAGCGATCAGATGAACGGTCGGACCGGAGACCCGTCGGCTCTTCGTCGTCTCAATCTCCAATCCGTCCTCCGGGTACTCCATTCCGGTGGCGTGCACACGATCTCCGAGTTGGCGCAGCAGGCCCAGCTCTCCCGCCCGACGACGAAGCAGGCGGTCGACGACCTCGTTGCCAGTGGATGGGTGGCCGCCACCGAGAACCACCGCGACGAGACGGTCATCGGCCGCCCTGCGCAGGCGTTCGAGTTTCGGCCAGGGGCCGGGTACGTCCTCGGCGCCGACATCGGCGCGGCCAAGGCGATGGTGCTCATCAGCGACCTCGACGGCACGGTCGTCGCCCGCTCGAGGATCGACGTCTCGCCCGAACTCGACCCCGATCAGAGGCTCGAGGCCCTCGGGGGCGCGATCGACGAGGCCCTGGCCGCGCTTGGCGCGCCGATCGAGGCAGTGACCGACGCCGTCATCGCGACGCCCGGGACTATCGATCGCGAAGGCCAGGTCGTCTGGGGGCGCGCGATCCCCGGCTGGCTCGGAAGTAACCCCGCACGATGGGTGGCCGAGCGGTACCCGTTTCGTACCGAGGGCGCCAGTGACATGCCGATGGCCGCCCTCGCCGAGCACTGGCGAGGTGCTGCGACGCTGGCGACCGGCGTCGTCTACGTTCACGTCGGACGCCGGCTCGGCGCCGCCGCACTCATCGGCGGCCGACCCCATTACGGCCATCACGGCGCGGCCATCCAGATCGGTCTCTGGCGCGCGACGCCGTGGCGTGAGCAGTACACCGACCTTCTGCAGCTCGACGGCGATCAGTCGCAGTCGGGCGCTCCGGCAGTGTTCGAAGCGGCGGCCCGCGGCGACGAGGACGCCCGGTCTCGCGTCGACGCCCTCGCTGACGAACTCGTGGCGGGTCTCCTGCCGATGGTGATCGCCATGGACCCCGAACTCCTCGTCATCGGCGGCGGCGTCTCGGCCGCGGGCGAGGGCATCGCCGCTCCCGTCCGCGAACGCATCAGAGCTGAGACGCCGTTCGCACCAGAGGTCGTGTGCTCTTCGCTCGGGGATGAGGCGGTCGCGCTCGGGTCCCTCCGCACGGCGCTCGACCGTGCGGAGGAACGGCTGTTCGCCGAGCTGGCGCCCGTCACACGCGGCTGAGCGCGATCACCAGCACCTGCTCGGGGTCCATCACGGGTGCCTCGAGCCCATACCTGGCCAGAACGCGGCCGGGCAGCGTGGTGCCCTCGGCGACCCAGGGCATCGGCGTGTAGGCACGCGTGCGCAGTGGACGATCCGGGGTGACGACATCGACTCGGTACGTCGACTCGGGGTCGAGCCCGGGCAGTCGCACGCGACCGGACGATGGGGCGAGCCCGGAGGTCAGCTGCGCAAGGGTGAACACTGCCTCCGACCCATCGCGGGCGACCACCCCGCGGACGAGCAGCGAGGGGTCAGGGTGGTCAAGGTTGACCGCCCGCCCCGAGTGCAGCGTGTCGCGATAGCGCTTGTAGAGGGTGATCCAGGCCGCGAGTTCAACCCGCTCCTTGGCCGTGGCGCGGGTGAGGTCCCACTGGATGCCGAGATATCCGAGGAGCGCGACGCCACCGCGAAGGTCGATTGTTGAGTGCCGTCCCGTGGTGTGGGAGTGCGTCGTCGCGATGTCGTTGCCGCTCATCTCGATGGGCATGAGGAGGTTGGTGTACTGCTGCGTGATCGCGCGCTCGATCGGGTCGGCGCAATCGCTCGTCCAGGTGCGTTCCGTACGGGCGAGGATCTCGAGGTCGATCCTGGCGCCGCCGGACGCGCAGTTCTCGATCTCGACGTTCGGGTGGCGTCGGCGCAGTTCGTCGATCAGCCGGTAGACGGCGAGCGTGTGCTCGCGGAGCACGGCGCGACCGTCGCGGCCGGGCTCGAGTACGTCCCGGTTGTGATCCCACTTCAGGTAGTCGATGTCGTGCGAGCCGAGTAGCCAGTCGAGGCGCCCCAGGATGTAGTCGTAGACCTCGGGGTTCGAGAAGTCGAGCACGTGCTGCCACTTGCCGACGGGCGGGAATCGCTCGCCCGGTCGCAGGATCCACTCCGGATGCTCCGTGGCGAGTCGCGACTCGACGCTGACCATCTCGGGCTCGACCCAGATGCCGAAGCCCATCCCACGCGACCGGACGTGGCGGATGATCGGGTCGAATCCCTCGGGCCAGACATCCGGATCGATGTACCAGTCGCCGAGCGCGCGTCGGTCGTCGCGCCGGCCGAGGAACCATCCGTCGTCCAGCATGAAGAGCTCGGCCCCGACCTCGGCACCGAGATCCGCGAGCTGGATGAGCTTGTCCATCTGGTGGTCGAAGTACACGGCCTCCCAGACGTTCATGACCACGGGGCGCGGATTCGAACGCGCGCGCTGCTGCGATCGCACCTGGTCGTGGAACCGTGCTGCCAGCTCGTCGAGGCCGTCGCCGTGGGCTGCGTAGATCCAGGGAGAGCGGTACTCGTCGCCAGGTTCGAGGATCACTTCGCCTGGGAGGAGGAGTTCGGCGCCGCTCAAGACGGCGCCCCCGAGGATGGTCTGCTCGACGGCCAGCTCGTGATTGCCGCTCCAGGCGACGTGGACCGCGCGTACTTCGCCCCGTTCGAACCCGAACCCGGGCACGCCCGCGACGAGCATCAGCGAGGCGTCGGCTCCGGGTCGTCCCTTGCGGCTCTCGCGAACGTATCGACCGGTCGTGAGTACGTGGCGCTGCGGGATCCGCTCACGCATCCACCGCCCCGAGAGGTCGAGGATCTCCGTCATACGGTCCTCGAGCGGGAGGGTCGCGCGAAGTGATCCGAGCAGGTAGGCGTTGTCGGCGATGTTGCGCAGTGTCAGCCGCTCGCGCACCAGGCCGGATACGGTGAGCTCCAACTCGATCGTCAGGCGGAGGCCCGCCTCGGTGTCGAGGCACTCGAGGGTAATGCCGTGCGCCGAACCGGCTTGGCCAGTCTCTCCCGTGCGGTCATCAGTCAGCCGTCGGGTTTCCTCGACCCGAACCGTTGCGAATGCGGGAGAGAAAGCCGACGCCCGCCCATGCCCCTCCAGCCCCGGCGTTCCCGTCCATCCCTGTGACGCGAGGGGCACCAGCGTGACCGCGACGGGTTCGTCGACGTCGCCGACCCGATGCTGTGGTGCGTTCGTACTGATGAGTGCCGTCACGTCGTCGTGTGTCAGCGGGCCGAGGTCGGGGCCCCAGTACCGTACGGTGGGTGCACCCCGGGAAGGAAGTTCGACGACGAGGGAGGTCCCGCCCCGTCGGAGGTGCAGTGGAGAGTTGTCGAGCATTGCGTCCCTTCAGATATGAAAGAAGGTTACGTAAGAACGCGGCATTATTGCAACCCGTGAGGCGGAATGGCAGCTCTCGCCGCCGCGCGGCAATCATTGGGCGGCGCAAGTAGTGCGCCCGCCGCTCACCGGCCCAAGCCCGTTTCCGGGGTGCTCCGTCTTGCCAGGTCTCGATTGAATCTGGTTCCATCCGGCAGATTTGCTTCGCGCTGCCGCCGCTCCGTACCAGTGACGAGGCCGCGGATGGACTCTCGTGCAGCGGCCGTCGCCTGCAAGAGTCCGCGATCGGCGCGATTGCGTTCCATTGCGAGCACGAATTGCTCCCGCGCGTCGTCCAGATCAGTCGCGACGATGTGGAGGCGGTTGGAGATTCGTCCGCGGGTCATTCCGACGTAGACGGTGGATGCATCCATGGTGTCAGCTAGCACCGTCTGCGAGGCGGCCACGGTCGTGCCCTGCATCCCATAAGCAGTCGAGGCGTACGCCAGATGGGTGTGCTCGGCAACGTATTCAGCAGGCAAGTGCACAGTGCTGCGTCTGCGGGCGTTTCGCTCCCTCGCCCACAACGAACCATCGCTGCTTACGCACTGGACGATCCAGGTCTGCCGGTTCGCCACGTGCACGGCGGCGTCATTCTGCCTGGTCTGGATCACGTCGCCGCGTCCGATGCTCAGGCCGTCGCTCCCGGTTGCCGTGCGATCGTCATCGACCCGCCGTGCCCGTATCCGTTCCTCACGGATGCGTGCGTTCAACTCGCGGGCTCCGTCGTTCGTCGCAACCGTGAGGGCATCTCCATCCCGCCACTCGCATGCGACCGCGTCCTGGAGGGCATCCGTGTCTTCATGCGTCGCGACGAGGCCGAGCGCTGCGAGACGGTCGAACAGCGATGCAAGGCGAGCCCCATTGCGCATCTGCACAGTGAGCGCGGCGTACGCGGGGTTGGTGAAACGGTGAACGGTCGTCATGCTGTGCACGCGGGGGAGCAGTTGCGCCGCCATGTCGAGTACACCTCCGCGCCCGACCGCTGCGAGTTGCGCGCGGTCGCCGATCAGGGCGACGGTGGCGCCGTGCTCATCGGCAACGGTCAGGAGCGCGAGCGCCGTGTCCTGGTCGAGCATCCCCGCTTCGTCGACGACGATGCGCTCACCACGAGCAAGACGAGCGGATGCCGCGGGGCCGGCGTACGCGGCATCCGTATCAGGATCTGTATCGCCGACGGCGAGCCGGGTCCAGACGCCGTCTCGATTCCAGCGCCAGCCGTGCTCGTGCACGAGCTTCGCGACGCTGTCGGTTGCAACGCCGAGTTCCTGGCGGGCAACGTCGGCGGCCTTCTTCGTCGGCGTGACCACGCGGATCGCGCGGCCGTGCGCAGCGGCGGCCTCAATTGCGGCGGCGAGCATCGTCGTCTTGCCCGCGCCGGCGGCGCCCTCCACGACGACGAGCGGCTCGGTGGATGCCACGGCCGAGGCCGCTCGCACCTGCGCGGCGTCGAGCCGGTGCCGGCGTCCGATGCGCGTCAGGTCCGGCCGGCGACGTCGGCCGGCGTATGCGGCCCGTGCCGTGAGCAGGTCGCGCAGCCGGGTCTCGGCGGCGATGACGTGCATGCTCGTGAGGTGTGCCACGTGCTCGGGATGCGGGCTGTCGGGTGGCAAGACCGAAAGGCAGTCATCCGCGGCCAGCCCTGTCGTGAGCACGGTCAGCTCTTGCAGAGTGATTTCGCGTCGGCGCGCACGCCGGTCTCCGTGATGATGCGCGTGACCTGCTCCTGGATGTCGTGCACCGTCCACGTCGACGCTGCAGCCGCGCAACGGTCGAGCGCACGCGATGCGACATTCCGAATACTCACGTCGTCCAGCGACGTCGGCGCCGGCGCAGGACGTCGCTCGAAGTCGGGGCGGTAGCCGGCGTCCGCAAGCTCGGCGCGCCATGCCGCCTCGCTGCCGAGGGAGGACGGTCGCTTGTGCGGCCGCTCGTGATCCCACGCCATCGTGATCAGCCGCGACATCGCCGTCGGGCCAGGCTCCGCGTCAGGATGCGTTGCCCGCCACTCCTTCTCGAAGTGCGCGAGGTTGCGCGCGACCTGCTCGGCCCGCTTGCTCATCACGGCGTTGAAGGGCTGAAGCTCCGCGACCTCTCCGGTCACAGGGTCGAGGGTCAGACCGTGGGCATCGAGGACGGTCGCGAGCTGGGGGTGTGCGGCGATGACGGCCGTGCCCAGCGAACGGATCGCGCCCTGCTGTCGGAACAGTGCCGCAGTGTCGAGGCCGCGCCATGTTCCGGCTGCCCACACCCGCGTCCCGATCTGGAAATGGATATGTCGGTGCGGGTCTCCCGCACGGGAGGTCTTGTGCGAGACGGCGACCGTTTCCAGCTGCTCGACGGGAACGACCCGCTGCTGCCCGCGCGGGCCGACCCTCGTGACCGAGTGCTGGCCGAGCCACGAGCGAATCGCGGCGACCGCGTCGCGCTGCGCAGCATCGAGAGTGACGGATACCTCGGGGTGCAACGCCGCGGCAATTGACAGGGACTTCGGCGCATTCACGACCATCTCCGCGAATCGCGGCGATCCTTGCCGGCCATCGCCCGGCAAGCGGGGCTTGCCCATCGACTCGCTGGTGAGCGGGTTGATCCAGTCCACCCAGTTCGCGTATTGGTCTGGGGTGAGTGCGCCTTCGCCGATGACCTCGCCATCGCCGCCGACGACGGAGAACTCGGCGAGGGATGTCCCGCCCTCGAGGTAGTAGTCGTCGGCGCGGGAGCGATCCGACTCGAGGTACCGGCGCGCGTCGGCCCCAGAACCCCGGTACAGGATCACGCCACCCTTCACTGCCTTCCTCCGAGCTAGCTCAGGTTCTTGCAACTACCTATGGTAGCATACGTCCATTCAACTTGTGAATATCGAAACTCGGGCTCGATGGCGCTTGTCGCTGTGCGTCAAAGAATTCGTTGGCCGTTCCGACATCGGCGCATCTGGCGCTGAGTGCGGCGCTACGCGGCGACAGGCCTAGCCGACAAATGAGATCGCTGGTCCCACGTCGGCGATCGTAGAGGCAGTAGGTTTGCCCGTAACTCTTCGACTATCAAGACTGGGCATTCCATGACGACTTCCTTGCCATCACCACGTCTGCTCGAGATGAAATTCGCGGGTTCGCTCGTGAGGCATCTAGGTCTGCAGATGTACTCGGGGGCCGTCGCCTCGATCGCCGAGTTGGTGTCCAACGCGTGGGACGCGGATGCGTCGCTCGTAGACGTTACCATCCCGTTCGATGAGCCCATTCTGCCGACATCTGAGATAGTGATTCGTGATTCCGGAATCGGCATGACCTTCGATCAGGTGAATGAGAAGTACTTGATGCTCGGCCGCAACCGGCGGGTGGCGGAGGGGGACTACTCGCCAGCCGGCAGGCCTGTCCTTGGCCGAAAGGGCATCGGAAAGCTCGCGGGATTCGGTATCGCCAAGGTCGTCGAGGTCTGGACCGTGAACGATGGTCATCTGACGGCATTCCGCATGGACTACGACAAGATCACTGATTCCGAGTCTGAAGTTAAGCCCTACGAGCCGGAGATTCTCGAGGATCGACCAGTACAGCCGACCGATCCGATTTCCAGTGGCACCGAGATCACACTCAAACGGCTGCAACTCCAGAACCGGATCAGCAAGGACCGATTCCTAAGAGGAATGATTCGTCGGTTCTCACTGATGTCCGACGCCTTCGTCGTGCGCATCAATGGTGATGCGCTCAAGCGTTTCGACATGCCGCTGCAGTTTCGCTTTCCCGAGACCGGGTGGAGTGTGGACGAAGTTCCAGGCATCGGCACTGTTCGGTGGTGGGCCGGGTTTACTGAAAAGCCAATCCAGGTCGAGGAATCTCGCGGGATCGCCGTCCTTGCTCGCGGCAAGATCGCTCAGGCACCCTTCTTCTTTGAACTGTCGGGTGGTGCTGGGAGCCAGCTTGGCCTTCAGTATCTGACAGGTGAAGTCATCGCGGATGGGCTGGACGCCGGAGCGGACCTCATTGCCACCGACCGGGCAAGCGTGCTTTGGGAGGATCCGGTCGCGAGGCCAGTCCTGGATTGGGGTCAGGCGCTCGTACGTCGACTTCTAAGGGACTGGAGTAGGGGTCGACGCGACAATCAGATAAAGCGCCTCACCGACACGACGCGGTTCATGGACTCGATTGCGAAGTTTCCCGAGCGCGAGCGCGCCGAGCTGGTCAGCGCGATCGACACCCTTGCGCGTATCGAGACCATCGACAATGAGCGCCTGGATGAAATCGTGAAGATCCTCATCCAGGCATACGAGAACGATCACTTCCTGGCGGTGATCAGGTCACTTCGGGATCTCGATGCAGCAGCGCTCGATGAGGTGGCGAGTGTTATTGCGGAGTGGGATGTGATCGAAGCCGTTCAAACCGCTCAACTCGTGCGCGGACGGGTAGAACTAATTCGCACGTTTGAGGAAATGATCGATCTCGGGCTGCCCGAGAAGCCAAACATGCAGGATTTCCTTCGGGACCATCCCTGGCTCATCGATCCGAGTTGGCAGATGATGGCGCATGAGCAGTCTCTTGACAACATCCTTGCGAAGCATTTCAACAAGCCGAAGTCTGTCAAGAAGCGGGGTGGCAAGCGCCTCGACTTCCTTTGTATTGGAGATTCTGCGCACGCCGTGGTTGTAGAAGTAAAGCGGCCGGGACTCAAGGTCGGGCGCGAGGAAATCCGGCAGTTGGAGGACTACCTTCTCTATCTCAACCGATGGAACAACGCCACGAATGGCGGTCCGGCGCACAGAAGTCGGATCACGGGTGTGCTCATCTTCTCTCGTATGGATCCGGAGGCTGCTGACCTGGCGGAGAGGCTCCGCCAGACCGGTGACGTGATCATCGTGACGTGGGACGGTCTGCTCGAGACTGCGCAGCGCCTCCACCGCGAGTATTTGGAGCTCGTGAAGTCACGAGCGCCTGAGGGCGACCCACGCATCGCTGCCATCGGCTCGCTCGACGGGAATTCTCAATCTGAAGACGAAGAAGACATCACGGCCGATACCGTCCTCACCCCCGAAGGACACCACGAAGCGGCCGAGGACGTCCAGGGGGCGGAGGAGCTCGCGAGGACAATAGGGTTGGAAGATGCTGAGACCGACCGCAGTTGATCTTTTCGCGGGAGCTGGCGGAGCCAGTCAAGGGCTCACCGACGCCGGATTCTCCGTGCTCGGCGCAATCGAAAACGATGCCATGGCTGCCGCGAGTCTGCGAGAGAACCATCCCGCTATGAGCGTGGCCGTCTCTGATATCCGAGAGGTGGATGAGTTCCAATTTAGGGACGACTTGGGCCTCAGCCAAGGGGAATTGACGCTGCTCAAGGCTTGCCCGCCTTGCCAAGGCTTCTCGACACTTGCCAGTGGAGAAATCGACGATGCGCGAAACGACCTGGTGCTCGATGTGGCCCGATTTGTTAGGGCATTTCTTCCCCGCGCTATCTTGCTCGAGAACGTACCCGGGCTAGCGCGGGATGCTCGTCTTCCGAAGCTCCTTGCTGAGATCCACGGGCTCGGCTATCTGTCGCGCCAGTATGTGGTTCAGGCGGCGGACTTTGGAGTGCCACAACGTCGCAAGCGCTTGATCGTTATCGCCGTTCGAGGCGCACACGATGCCGACTTTCCACATGACTTGCGATCTTTGTTGCCCGGTTATTTTGATCATGCCGAAGCAACTGCAGGTGATGCCTTGTCACGAATTCCTATTGGTGGACTTCACGACGACCCGCTGAACATTGCTCGTCGGTCTTCCCCCATCGTGGAGCGCCGAATTAGAGCGATTCCCATCGGCGGAAACCGGTTTGACCTTCCCGAGGACCTCAGGCTTGCGTGCCATGGGCGCATCGAAGCTAAGGGCCGCAGGAATGCAACTTCTTCATACGGTCGCATCAAGGCCGATCGTCCTGCGCCAACGATGACGACGAGATGCACGACACCTTCGTGTGGTTCATTCGTCCATCCAACCGAGCATCGCGGGATAACCTTGCGCGAGGCTGCGAGTCTGCAGACCTTCCCACACCGCTATAGGTTCCGGGGCACGTACGGCCAGATCGAGCGTCAAATCGGCAACGCTGTTCCGGTAAAGCTTGCGCACGCTCTAGGCTTGGCGGTCCTTCAGCTTGTGAGTGAACCAAGGCCAGTCTCTTAGTTCGCTGGAGCCCTACCGGACTCAGCGAAGCGGTGAGCTCCGACCTCCCAAAGAGGTTGCGCCAGTTCGCTTATGACGCGTCCTTCATTGGCTAGCGTGAAATGCCTTGACGGTTTGACGGTTTGATGGTGCGATGCTACCCCGCGCGCCCGCGTCGACCCGGGGGAAGCAGCCCGCGCTCGCGAGCTCTCGTCACCCACCCCTGGGCCGTCGACAGGGCGACGCCGTTGACCTGTGCCATCGTCGCGCTCGGGTTTGCATCGCCCTGCTGCGTCAGCCGGCCGTGCTGCAGCGCGACCAACTCGTAGAAGTCGGGCACCTTCTTCGGATCGCCCAGCGGCTTGAGCAGGTCGCGCTCGCTCACCTTGCGGCCCGACGGCAGCACGATCTTGCCGCCGGTGATCGTCTCGGTGCGCTTCATCGCGAAGAGGCGCTTGTTGATCGCGGCCTCGATGCGAGCCGTCGGCAGTTCGCGCAGGAGCTGGCTCGTGATCGGGTCGCCCGGGCGCCACGGCAGGTAGATCACGCCGGTGATGCGGATCTCTTCGGGCACAGCGAAGAGCTGCCGCTGCAGCCGGATCATCACGCGGGTGTGCGTGGCCTCGTGCTCGAGGTAGCGCCAGCGACCGCCCGTGGTCTCGTTCTGGTCGGAGTCCGCCGGCGAGCCCTGATCGTCGTACCCGAGTACTTGATCGATCTGCTCGCTCGCGTCGTCGTCGCGTTCGCCGGGGAATCGGCTCGGCAGGTGCCACCCTTCGGGCAGGTCGTCGGCGACGAGCAGGCCGTCGTACGACTGGTCACCGGAGCGGGGCGTCGAGGCGGGCATGTGTCGAGTCTAATCACTCAACTCAGGTACTTGCCGAAATACGCGTGGTGGTGATATTCTCAGATACTTGCAAATAGCCGCGCTTGCGCTGGCATGCACGAGATGCCAACACTGCGGTGATTAGCCGAAGGGGTGCATCATGGTCGACGTCGCGCTGAGGGTCGAGTATCTGAGCCGAGTCGAAGCGGCCGAGCGGTGCCGCATCCCGGTCTCGAGCTTCGACAAGCTGCGCCACGACGGGCTCATCCCCGAGCCCGACGCCCGCATGGGCAAGCACCTGCTCTGGAGCGCCGACACGATCGACGACCTGCTCGCCCGGGGCGGCACGGAGCACTGATGGCCGGGCGGCCGACGAAGGACACCCCGTCGCGGGTCGATCCGCGCACGGGCCGGCCGCTGCCTGAGGGCATCCGCTGGCGCGCCGACCGGCAGCGGTACCAGATCCGCGTCGTCGGCCCGAGCGTCGACGGGGGAGCGGCCGAGCGGTCCCGCACGTTCCTGACGCTCGCCGAGGCCAAACGCGAACTCGCCAAGGCCATAGCGGGCCGCAACCCGAACGGGTCGATGACGCTCGAGCAGTGGTACGAGAAGTACTGGCCGGCGATCGCGTCATCCGTCCGCCCGGCGACCGGGCGCAGCTACGGCGTGGCCTGGCGACTGCGGGTGAAGCCGAGCCTGGGCCGGCACCGGCTCGAAGACATCACCTCGCCCATGATCGAGTCGGCGATGGTCGCGTGGTCGGGCGGAGCCTCCGCCAAGAACGACGCACTCGCCGTCCTTTCACGCCTGCTCGACGGCGCACGCCGCTCCCGATTCATCGACTACAACCCTGCCCGTGAGGTCAAGCGGCCGAGCATGCGCGACTCGATCTCGCCGGTCTCCCGCGCGCTCACGCTCGAGCAGATCCAGATGCTGCTCGACCTCGTCCCCGAGGGTGCGTACCGCGGTTACCTCGCGGCGCTCGTCTACACCGGCATGCGGGCGGGGGAGGCGACCGCGCTGCGCGTCGGCGACGTCGACTTCGAGCGCGGCATCATCCGCGTCAGCCGGTCGCTGAGCCCAGGCCAGCGCGGCGAGCTGATCGAGCAGTCGCCGAAGAGCCACAAGTCCCGCGACGTCCCACTGATCGACGCCCTGCGTCCGTACGCCGAAAAAGCGGCGAGAGGCAAGCAATCGAGCGACCTGCTCTTCGCTGGTCCCGACGGTGGCCGCCTCACGAATCACAACGCGCGCCGCGGCGCCGACTGGGAGACACTTCGCGAGGCGATCGGCCGACCCGACCTGCGCATCCACGACCTCCGGCACACCTTCGCCACGATCCTGTTCGATGCGGGCGCGAGCGCACCCGACGTGCAGGCGACGCTCGGGCACTCGAGCCTGCAGGTCACCGAGCGCTACTCGCGTGCCCGCGAGGGTGTCGCCCTCCGTGCCGGCGCAGCCCTGAACGACGCACTGAAGAGTGCAGCCGGCGAACCACAGAAGCGAACCAGACGGCGGGCCCCCGCCGACATTAATGGCACATTAATGGCACAGCCTCGCGAGCGCCCCGGCGAGATCGCCCGCTGAAACAAGAAAACCCCCGGTTGCCCGGGGGTTTTGATGGTGGCTCCGACCGGCATCGATCCGGTGACCTTTCGATTTTCAGTCGAACGCTCTACCAACTGAGCTACAGAGCCTCGAGGTGGAAAGACCGCCTCGAAAGGAGAAAAGCCCCTTCTCTCGTAAGGGAAAGGGCTTGTCGCCTGAGCGACCCTGACGGGACTTGAACCCGCGACCTCCGCCGTGACAGGGCGGCACGCTAACCAACTGCGCTACAGGGCCTCGAAGTGAAGCTGTTCAATTATATGCCTTGCGAAGTGACCCCAACGGGATTCGAACCCGTGCTGCCGCCGTGAAAGGGCGGTGTCCTAGGCCACTAAACGATGGGGCCGGAGGTCTCGCTCTGCAGCGCGACCGCCGAGAAGCAAGCATACGTGGTGATTCGATTCTGCGCAAAACGACGGCGAGACGATCACGACGGCGGCGTGAGACGCGCGCGCAGGATGCCTCGCGGCGGGTGCCGCGCATCCGCGGACATGCCCGTCAAATCCCCGGAAACGGTTCTCGGCCTGCCTATCGTAAGGGCTGCCAGTGCCCGGAAACGAGAGCGAGGAGCGCGGGGTCCCGAAGCCCGCGTGGACGGGGAACCATGGACCGCACCACACGACGATCGCAGACCGCCCGAGCCCGAACGAGCCCGCAACCCCGCTTGAGTCGGCAGGGTCCACCGAGCCTGATCCGGCGGGCCATCGCCGGCGCGGCACTCGTCGCAGTGGCCCTCGTCGGTTCGGTGGCCGCACCGCAGGGCGCCTTCGCCGCCGACTACCCCAGTTGGGACGAGGTCGAGCAGGCGAAGGCCGACACCGCCGCGGGCGCCGCGGCGGTGAAGCAGATCGTCGGACTCATCGGCGAGCTCGAGGCGAATGTCGAGCGCACCCGGATCGAGGCGCAGCGACGCACCGACGAACTGCTCGTCGCGCAGCAGAAGTACGACGACGCGGTGCGCAGGGCCGATCAGATCCAGGCCGAGGCCGACGCCTCCGCGGCCGAGGCGGCCGAGGCCGAGCAGCACGCCGGGCAGGTCGCCGCACAGCTCTACCGCACGGGCACCGGCGACCTCGGCGTGAGCCTCTTCCTCGAGGCGGGCGATGCCCGGTCGACCGATGCGCTGCTCTCGAAGCTCGGCAACATGAGCCAGATGGTCGAACGCAGCTCCGAGGTGTACCGCACCGCGCAGGAGAAGGCGAACTCTGCACAGTCCCTCGGCGACCAGGCCGAGGTCGCGCAGGGCGAGCGAGAGAAGCTCAGGGTCGCCGCCGAAGCGGCGCTTCAGGCGGCGCAGGAGGCGCAGGCGGCCGCGGAGGCGGCGCTCGCCGAGTCGCAGGCGAAGAAGGTCGAGCTCGAGGCGCAGCTGAGCTTCCTGAAGGATGCTGAGGCGAAGACCACGGCGGCCTACGAGGAGGGCGAGCGCAAGCGCAAGGAGGAAGAGGAGCGCAAGCGCAAGGAGGAGGAGCGCCGTCGCAAGGAGGCGATGGAGAACGGTTCGCCGGGCGGGGTCGCGACCTCGGGCTGGGCACAGCCCGCCTCGGGGTGGATCTCGGGCGACTACGGACCCCGTGAGGTCATCTGCGAAAACGGCTACTGCTCGAACTCGTTCCACTACGCGACCGACCTCGCGACCGGTTGCTGGGCGCCGATCTACGCGGCCAACAGCGGCACCGTCACCTACTCGGGCTGGTCGGGCAGCTACGGCAACTTCGTGAAGATCGATCACGGCGGCGGCATCTCGACGGGGTACGCGCACATCGTCGACGGCGGCCTGCTCGTCGGCTACGGCCAGTGGGTCTCTGCCGGGCAGCAGATCGCGTGGTCGGGGACGACCGGCGCCTCGACCGGCTGCCACCTGCACTTCGAGGTCTACGACGGCTGGGACCGCATCGATCCGGTGCCCTTCATGGCGAACCGGGGTGTCTACCTTGGCTGAGCACCGCACGCGGCCGATCTCGCGGGTGAAGCCCGCGACCGTCTTCTCCGCCATGGCGGTCGGCGCGGTGACCGCGTCGGTCGGCCTCGTCGGCCCGCCTGCGGCAGCCGAGCCCGACTACCCCTCGTGGGGCGAGATCGAGCAGGCCAAGCAGAACGAGGCGACGAAGCAGGCCGAGATCGGCCGCCTGGGTGCGCTGCTCGCCGGGTTGCAGCACACGGCGGATGCCGCGGTGCAGGTCTCGATGGTCGCCGACGAGGCGTACCGGGTCGCCGTCGATGCACGGGATCGCGCGGCCGAGCGGGTGCAGACCCTCGGCAAGCAGGCCGAGGAGGCCGAGGCCGTCGCGGAGATCTCGAAGATGCGGGCAGGCCTGCTCGCGGCGCACCTCGCGCGGACGGCCGGAAACGACTTCTCGGCGGAGCTGGTCTTCGGCGGCGACGACGTCGATGGGTTGCTGAAGCAGCTCGGCATCGCGTCCAAGCTCGGCGAACAGTCGCAGGGCGTCTACGAGCAGGCCGAGAGCGACCGCAATGCGGCCGAGTCGTTGCGTGCCCAGGCGAGCGAGGCGCGCGCCGAGCACGAACGGCTGACCGCGCTCGCCGAATCCCGGGCCGACGGCGCACGGGCGGCCGCCGATGCGGCGCTCGCGGCGGTCGCGTCGGCCGAGCAGCGCTCGGCCGAGCTCTACGCGCAGCTCGCCTCTCTGAAGGACACGACCGCATCGCTCGAGCGCGAACGGGTCGAGGGTCAGGCCCGTGAGGCGGCCGAGGCGGCGCTCGAGGAGGCCGAACCGGATGATTCGTCGACGGGCGGATCCGATGGCGGCGGCAACGGCGGATCCGGCACCGGCGGCGGCAGCTCGAACCCCGCTCCGAACCCCGCTCCCAACCCGGCCCCGAAGCCCCCGAACCAGAACGCCGTCGAGACGGCGATCGCGTTCGCACGGCAGCAGCTCGGCGAGCGGTACGTGCTCGGCGGAGCCGGCCCCGACGTGTGGGACTGTTCGGGCCTCACCCGGGAGGCGTACGGCTACGCGGGCATCGGCATCGGCACGCACTCCGCCACGAACCAGTACTACACGCTCGCGGGCCGCGGCAAGGCCGTCTCGCTCGGCAGCATCCAGCGCGGCGACCTGCTCTTCTGGGGGTCGGGCGGCGACTACTACCACGTCGCGATCTACCTCGGCGGCGGGCGCATCCTCGAGGCCCCGCGCGAGGGCGTGCCGGTGCGCGAGTACTTCATCTGGGGCAGCCCCTCGGCCGCGGCACGACCGGCGGGCTGACGACCCCGCACCTCACCCGTGGCATCCCCGAGCACCCGGGGTTTACAGGACAAAGGCCTGTTCACAGGACGAACTCGATCAAGAGTGTCCTGCAAACAGGCCGATGTCCTGTAAACCCGAAGGGGGTGCGGCGCGGGCGTTCCGCGCTCAGTGACCGGGGAAGGCCTCGATCGCCTTCTGGATCAGCCGCTCGGCCTCGGCCGCGTCGGCCCAGCCCTCGGTCTTGACCCACTTGCCGGGCTCGAGGTCCTTGTAGTGCTCGAAGAAGTGCTCGATCTCCTTGCGCGTGAATTCGGGGATCGAGTCGACGTCCTGGATGTGGTTCCAGCGCGGGTCGCCCGCGGGCACCGCGATGACCTTGGCGTCGCCGCCGCCGTCGTCGGTCATGTGGAAGACGCCGACCGGGCGCACCTTGACGCCGACGCCCGGGAAGAGCGGGTACTCGAGGAGCACGAGCACGTCCAGCGGGTCGCCGTCGTCGCCGAGGGTGTCCTCGAAGAAGCCGTAGTCGGTCGGGTAGACGAAGCCGGTGTAGAGCACGCGGTCGAGGAACACCCGGCCGGTCTCGTGGTCGACCTCGTACTTGTTGCGGCTCCCCTTGGGGATCTCGATGACGGCGTTGTACTCGCCCATGCGTTGGGTTCTCCTGTTCTGGAAGTCTCGCCGGGCACTCGGCACGCGGCGGAATAAGGTTACCCCGATGACTTCTGACGATCACACGGATGCCACGGAGCCCCGCCGACCGCGATTGACGCCGCCGATCGCCGACGTCCGTCGCGCCGTCCGCGCCGCGCTCACCGCCGTCGGTCGAGAAGCGACGCCGCCCGTCGGTCGAGAAGCGACGAAGGAGCGTATCGAGACCCCGCTCATCCTCGTCGCGCTCTCGGGCGGCGCCGACTCGCTCGCGCTCGCCGCAGCCGTCGCGTTCGAGGCGCCCCGCGCCGGGCTCCGCGCCGGAGCGGTGGTCGTCGACCACGGTCTCCAGGCCGGCTCTTCGGATGCCGCGTCCGCCGCCGCGGCGACCGCCCGCGAACTCGGGCTCGATCCGGTGCTCGTGCGCCGCGTGGAGGTGGGCGACGAGGGCGGCCCCGAGGCATCCGCTCGCATCGCCCGATACGCCGCGCTCGACGACGCCGCCCGCGAGACGGGCGCCGCGCTCGTGCTGCTCGGGCACACCCTCGACGACCAGGCCGAGACCGTGCTGCTCGGTCTCGCCCGCGGCTCGGGCGCGGCGAGCCTCTCGGGCATGGCGCCGGTCGCCGGCCGGTACGCGCGGCCGTTGCTCGGCATCCGTCGCGCGACGACCCGGCGGGCGTGCCTCGACGCGGGGCTCGAGCCGTGGGACGACCCGCACAACCTCGACCCGGCCTACGCGCGAGTGCGCGTGCGCGAGCGTGTGCTGCCCGTGCTCGAGGCCGAACTCGGCCCGGGCATCGCCGAAGCGCTCGCGCGCACCGCCGAGCAGTTGCGCGAAGACGACGCGGCGTTCGCCGAGCAGATCGAGGAGTTCATCGAGGAGATCTGCGAACCCGCGGAGGCCGGGATCGCGGTCTCGGTCGCCGCGCTCGCCGCGAACCCCGCGGCCCTCAGGCAACGGGTCATCCGGCACGTCGTCGCGAGCGAGTTCGGAGTGTCGCTGAGCCGAACGCAGACGCTCGAGGTGGCGCGGCTCGTCACCGACTGGCACGGTCAAGGTCCGGTCGACCTGCCCGGCGGAGCGCTCGCCACCCGCGCCGGCAAGCACCTCGTGTTCTCGACGACCGGGTCGACCGAAATCCTCGAGCACGATCACTGAGCACGGATCGCGGGTTGAGGAGCGGAGCGTCTCGAAACCCGGCGCCGGTTTCGAGACGCTCGCTGTGCTCGCTGCTCAACCCGCAGACGCTCGCTGCGCTCGCTCCTCAACCGGCCGGCTCGTCTAGGATCTACCGCATGGATGCGCGCGAGATTCAGGCCGACCTCACCGAGACCCTCGTCACCGAGGCCGAGATCCATGCGAAACTCGCCGAACTCGCCCGGCAGATCGAAACCGACTACGACGGCAAAGACCTGCTGCTCGTCGGTGTCCTCAAGGGCGCCGTCATGGTCATGGCCGACCTCGCCCGCGAGCTCAGGAGCCACGTCAACATGGACTGGATGGCGGTCTCCTCCTACGGCGCCGGCACGCAGTCGAGCGGCGTCGTCCGCATCCTGAAAGACCTCGACGCCGACCTCACGGGCCGCCACGTGCTCATCGTGGAGGACATCATCGACTCGGGCCTGACCCTCAGCTGGCTGCTCGGCAACCTCGAGTCGCGCGGCGCCGAGTCGGTCGAGATCTGCGCCCTGTTCCGCAAGCCCGACGCGGCGAAGGTCGAGGTCGGTGTCAAGTACCTCGGCTTCGACATCCCGAACCAGTTCGTCGTCGGCTACGGCCTCGACTACGCCGAGCGCTATCGCAACCTGCGCGACGTCGCGATCCTCGCGCCGCACGTCTACAGCTGAGCCCGGCCGCGTTCAGACCACCCGGACTGGGGCGGGCGCAGCCCCGCGGCGTCACCGCAGACGGCCTAGAGTCGAGCCATGGGCGAGGGCGGCCGCCGAAGCAGACTGCACGACGCTGCCGCCGCTTTTGCGAGCAATGCGCGGAACCCCGCTTCATGCGCTGCGCGCTTTCAGCGAACAGGCAGCCGTCGCCCAGTAGCGGCGGGGTAGCCTTGCAAGATCATGAACATGAAGAAGGTCTTCCGCGGGCCGATCATCTACATCCTGCTCGCGATCGTCGCCGTGTGGATCGGCTCGAGCCTCATCACCGCGTCCGGTTTCAAAGAGGTGTCGACGCAGCAGGGCCTCGAGCTGCTGAGCGACGGCAAGGTCGCCGCCGTGAAGATCGTCGACGGCGAGAACCGCGTCGACCTCACGCTCGCCGAAGAAGACGAGAAGCTCGGCAAGCAGGTGCAGTTCTACTACGTCACGCCCCGCGGCGCCGATGTGGTCGCGGCCGTCGACTCGGCCGACCCGAAGGACGGCTACAACGACGAGGTGCCGCAGCCGAACTGGTTCATGTCGATGCTCGGCATCCTCCTCCCGCTGCTGCTGATCGGCGTCTTCTTCTGGATCATGCTGTCGGGCATGCAGGGCGGCGGCAATCGCGTCATGCAGTTCGGCAAGTCGAAGGCGAAGCTCGTCTCGAAGGAGAGCCCGAAGGTCACCTTCGACGACGTCGCGGGCGCGAGCGAGGCGATCGAGGAGCTCCACGAGATCAAGGAGTTCCTGAAGGAGCCCGCGAAGTTCCAGGCGGTCGGCGCCCGCATCCCGAAGGGCGTGCTGCTGTACGGCCCTCCCGGCACCGGCAAGACCCTCCTCGCGCGCGCCGTCGCCGGCGAGGCGGGCGTGCCCTTCTACTCGATCTCGGGCTCCGACTTCGTCGAGATGTTCGTCGGCGTCGGTGCGAGCCGCGTGCGCGATCTCTTCGACCAGGCCAAGCAGAACGCGCCGGCCATCATCTTCGTCGACGAGATCGACGCGGTCGGCCGTCACCGCGGAGCCGGCCTCGGCGGCGGGCACGACGAACGCGAGCAGACCCTGAACCAGCTGCTCGTCGAGATGGACGGTTTCGACCCGAAGACCAACGTCATCCTCATCGCGGCGACGAACCGCCCCGACATCCTCGACCCCGCGCTGCTGCGCCCCGGCCGCTTCGACCGTCAGATCGGCGTCGACGCCCCCGACCTCAAGGGCCGCCAGAAGATCCTCGAGGTGCACTCGAAGGGCAAGCCGCTCGCGAACGGAGTCGACCTCGAGGTGCTCGCCCGCAAGACGCCGGGCTTCACGGGCGCCGACCTCGCGAACGTGCTCAACGAGGCCGCGCTCCTCACCGCACGGTCGAACGCGCAGCTCATCGACAACCGCGCCCTCGACGAGGCCGTCGACCGCGTGATCGCCGGCCCGCAGCGCCGCTCCCGTGTCATGAAAGACAAGGAGAAGCTCATCACCGCGTACCACGAAGGCGGGCACGCACTCGCCGCGGCGGCGATGAACTACACCGATCCCGTGACGAAGATCACGATCCTCCCGCGCGGCCGCGCCCTCGGCTACACGATGGTCATGCCGCTCGAAGACAAGTACTCGGTCACCCGTAACGAACTGCTCGACCAGCTCACCTACGCCATGGGCGGTCGTGTCGCTGAAGAGATCGTGTTCCACGACCCCTCGACGGGCGCATCGAACGACATCGAGAAGGCCACCTCGACGGCCCGGAAGATGGTCACCGAGTACGGCATGTCGGCGAACGTCGGCGCGGTGAAGCTCGGCCAGTCGCAGGGCGAGGTCTTCCTCGGTCGCGACATGGGCCACCAGCGCGACTACTCCGAAGAGATCGCCGAGCGCGTCGACCTGGAGGTGCGCACCCTCATCGAGCAGGCGCACGACGAGGCGTGGCAGGTGCTCAACGACAACCGCGACATCCTCGACAAGCTCGCGGCCGAGCTCCTCGAGAACGAGACGCTCGACCACCACCAGATCGCCGAGATCTTCAAGGATGTGCGCAAGCTCCCCGAGCGCCCGCTGTGGCTCTCGAGCGACAAGCGCCCGGTCTCCGACATCCCGCCGATCTCGTTCCCGACCGAGAAGATGCCCATCGACCAGGGCGCCGTCGACGGCGGCGTCGACTCGGGCCAGGTGCCCGAAGAGGCGCCCGCGGCTCGCTCGCCGCGGTCGAACCCCCGCCCGGCGACGGCGTGACCGTCGCCGCCTGAAGGGCTGACATGGCCGGAGTGGATGCCGAACGCATCGAGCGGGCGGTGCTCGAGATCCTCCTCGCGATCGGGGAGGATCCCGCGCGTCCCGGGCTCGAGCGCACCCCGCAGCGGGTCGCCGAGGCCTACGCCGACTTCTTCGGCGGGCTCGACGTCGACCCGCTGACCCACCTCGCCGACACCGTGCCGCTCGGCTCGACCGAAGCCGGGGTGCCGGCGACGTCCGACGCGGTGATCCTGCGCGACCTCGCGTTCCGCTCGGTGTGCGAACACCACCTGCTGCCCTTCGTGGGCACCGCCCACGTGGCCTACCTGCCCGGCGACCGGGTCGTCGGCCTCGGCCGCATCCCCGCCGTCGTCGACACGCTGGCCCGTCGGCCCCAGTTGCAGGAGCGGCTCGCCGAGGAGATCGCCGACGCGCTCGTGACCGGCCTCGAACCGAAGGGCGTGCTCGTCGTGCTCGACGCGCAGCACCGCTGCGTCACGACCCGCGGCTCCCGGCAGGAGCGCAGCTCGACCGTGACCATCGCGAGCCGGGGTGCGCTCGCCGAGCCGGCCGGCCGCGCCGAGATCATCGCCCTCATCGGGGCCCAGACGAATGCCTGACGAGCAGTCGCGGGTCGAGGAGGCCGCCAGCGGCCATCTCGAAACCTCGGCGCCCGGGCAGCGGGGGTTCGAGACGCTCGCTGCGCTCGCTCCTCACCCCACTTTGGTCATGGGCGTCGTCAACGTCACCCCCGACTCGTTCAGCGACGGCGGCCGATGGTTCGACGCCGAGGCCGCGATCGACCACGGGGTCGAGCTCGTCGCCCAGGGAGCCGACCTCGTCGACGTCGGCGGCGAGTCGACACGTCCGGGCGCCGCGCGTGTCGAACCCGGGGAGGAGCTGCGCCGCGTGGTGCCGGTCATCCGAGAACTCGTCGGCCGTGGTATCCGGGTCAGCGTCGACACGATGCGCGCGGCGACCGCGCGCGCCGCGGTCGAGGCGGGCGCCGAGATCATCAACGACGTCTCGGCAGGGCTCGCCGACGCCGAGATGGCCCGCGTCGCGGCCGAGACCGGTGCGCACTACGTCGCAATGCACTGGCGTGGGCACTCCGACCGCATGGACCAGCTCGCCGAGTACGGCGACGTCGCGGCCGAGGTGCGCGACGAGCTCGCCGCGCGGGTCGAGGCGCTGCTCGGCGCGGGCATCACCGCCGACCGGCTCATCCTCGATCCCGGTCTCGGGTTCGCCAAACGCGGCGAGCAGAACTGGCAGCTGCTCGGCCGGCTCGAGGTGCTTGCGGAGCTCGGGCTGCCGATCCTCGTCGGTGCCTCGCGCAAGCGATTCCTCGGGGCGCTGCTTCCCGACGGGGCATCCGTCGCCGAACGCGACCTGCCGACCGCCGTGGTGAGCGTGCTCTCGGCACAGGCCGGTGCGTGGGGCGTGCGCGTGCACGACGTGGTCGGCACCCGGCGCGCCCTCGACGTGCTCGGGGCGTGGCAGAGTGGACGACGTGGCTGAACAGCGCGGACTTCGGCGGGGCGACCGCATCACCCTCACCGGGCTGCGCGTGCGCGCGCACCACGGGGTGTTCGACTTCGAACGCGCAGAGGGCCAGGAGTTCGTGATCGACGTCGTCGTCGCGGTCGATCTCGCTGTCGCAGCCTCGGGCGACGACCTCGCCCGCACCGTGCACTACGGCGAGCTCGCCGAGCAGGTGGTCGCCGCCGTCGAGCGCGACCCGGTCGACCTCATCGAGACCGTCGCCGAGCGGGTCGCCGCCGTCGCGCTCTCGTTCGAGGCGGCCGACGAGGTCGAGGTCACGGTGCACAAGCCGCAGGCGCCCATCACGGTGCCCTTCGCGGATGTCGCGGTCACGATCGTGAGGCGCCGGGCATGAGCCGGGCCGTCATCGCTTTCGGGGCGAACCTCGGCGATCGCGAACAGACGCTCGCCGACGCCGCACGAGCCCTGGCCGACGCCGACGGCGTCGAGCTCCTCGCCGTCTCGCCGCTCTACGAGACTCCGGCGCTGAAGACGACGGGCGTCGATCACGACGCCCCCGGCTACCTCAACGGGGTCTTCCTCGTCGAGACCGTGCTCGAGCCGCACGCACTGCTCGACGTGCTGCAAGGCATCGAGACGGCGCAGGGTCGGGTGCGCGCCGAGCGCTGGGGCGATCGCACGCTCGACCTCGACCTCATCGACATCGACGGGCTGGAGCTCGCCGACGCCCGACTCGAACTGCCGCACCCGCGGGCCTGGCAGCGCGCCTTCGTGCTCGCGCCCTGGCTCGACGTCGACCCCGACGCGGTGCTGCCCGGGCGGGGCCCCGTGGCGGCGCTCCGCGCCGAGGCATCCGATGAGGTGGTCAGGCGATGAAGCGCACGCACTACTCGACGCTGCTCGCCTTCGTGCTCGGCGGCCTCGTCGTCGGCTACCTCGGCGACCTCGCGATCGTGAACACGGGCGCGAAGGCGCTGGTGCCGCCGCTGTCGCTCCCGATCACCCTCGTCGGCGTCGGGGTGATCGTCATCGTGCTGGCGTGGCCGATCCGCCGTGCGGTGAAGGGCGCCGCGACGAAGCACCTCGACCCGTTCCGTGCGATGCGCGTCGCCGTGCTCGCGAAGGCCTGCAGCCTGAGCGGGGCGCTCGTGCTCGGCGTGGGGCTCGGCATCGGGCTGTTCCTCCTGAGCCGCAGCGTGGTGCCGCCCGCCGGAACGGTGTGGCTCGCGTTCGCGACCGCGATCGGCGCCGCGCTGCTGCTGGCCGGCGGACTCGTCGCCGAGTGGTTCTGCACGCTGCCCCCCGACGACACCGAGAGCGAAAAGGAAGAACACGCGCATGCCTGAGCACGACGGTGCCGCGACCGAGCACGACCGGGTCGCCCCCGAGCCCGGGGGCGGGCAGTTCGGCGGAGACGTCGACTCCGGCTTCGCCGGCCCGGCCGAGGCGGGCCCCTCCGACGAATGGCGACGAGTTTCGCCGAAGTACGTCATGGTCGAGGTGATCGGCTCGCTCATCGGCATGGTGGTCTTCGTCGGTGCCGCGCTCGTCGTGCACTTCCTCTGGCAGCAGCAGTGGGCGCTCTGGGCGGCCGCCGTGATCGGCGTCGTCTCGATCATCGGCATCGCGTTCGAGCCACGTCGAGTGCGCTCCATCCAGTACCGCTTGCGCGCCGACGACCTCGTGTTCCGGCGGGGCATCATGTTCCAGCGGCAGGTGGCGGTGCCGTACGGCCGCATGCAGCTCGTCGACATCACCCGCGGCCCGGTCGCGCGTGCACTCGGCCTCGCCGACCTGAAGTTCGTCACGGCGGCGGCCGCGACCGCGGTCACCGTGCCCGGCCTGCCGATGGAGGAGGCCGACCGGCTCCGCGACGAGCTCGTCGCCCTCGCCGAGACCCGTCGGGCGGGGCTGTGAGCGCTCCGGCGCGTCCGGCACCGGTCGTGTCGCTCGCCGACGGCGAATGGCACCGCCTGCACCCGGCGAGCCCGTTGCTTCGCGGCGGGCTCGTGTTCATCGCGGTGCTCGGCTTCGTGATCGCCAACCTGCGCGAGCGGGTCGTCGACTTCTTCCTCGTCGTGTTCGCGCCCGAGACCCGCGACGACCTCGGCGGCCGGTACGAGGGCTGGCAGGACGACTGGGCGAACGACCCCATCGGCGGCATCGTCACGCACGGCCTCGTGGGATGGGCGCTGCTCGGCGTCGTGGTGGTGCTCGTCGTGGTCATCGCGGCGTTCTGGCTGTCCTGGCGCATGCACACCTTCCGGGTGACGCCCGAAGCGGTCGAGGTGCGCAGCGGCATCCTCTTCCGATCGCACCGCAGCGCCCGCCTCGACCGCATCCAGGGCATCAACGTCACCCGGCCGCTGTTCGCCCGCCTCTTCGGCACCGCGAAGCTCGAGGTCTCGGTGGCCGGGCAGTCGGCGAACGTGCAGTTGGCGTACCTCGGGTCGGCGCTCGCCGACCTGCTGCGCGCCGACGTGCTGCGGCTCGCCTCGGGGGTTCGCGCCGAGAAGGCGGCGGCCGCCGCGGCGGCCGCCGGCCCCGTCGCCGACGGTGCGGATGCCACGGGGCCGGCGTCCGCGGCAGCGCTCGCGACTGAGCCGACCGTGCAGGCCGTGCCGGGCGCGCCCAGCGAGCCGGTCGCACCGGGCCAGCCCGCCCGCACCCCGGTCGCCTCGCGCGCCGGCGCACTCGTCGGGCAGCGCGTCGACGAGTTCCTCGCGCCCGAACTCGACCCCGAGCTCGCGGCACCCGAGTCGGTCGTGCGCCTCCCGCTCGGGCGGGTCATCGGTTCGACGCTGCTCGGCGCCTCGATGATCTGGATGCTCGCGCTCGTCGGCATCATCGTCGTAGGCGTCGCGACCCGCCAGACGTGGCTGCTGTTCAGTTTCGTGCCCGCGGCCATCGGTGTCGTGAGCTACACGTGGTCGCGCATCACGAAGTCGCTGCGGTACTCGATCGCCGGCACCCCCGACGGGGTGCGCATCGGCCACGGGCTGCTCTCGACGGCGAACCAGACCATCCCGCCCGGCCGCATCCACGCGGTCGACGTGACCCAGTGGGTCTTCTGGCGGCCGTTCGGCTGGTGGTCGATCCGCATCAACGTCGCCGGCACCTCGATCTCGAACGCGAACGAGATGGCGCAGCGCACGCTCGTGCTGCCGGTCGGCACGCCCGCCGACGTGCACCGGGTGCTCGCCCTGCTGCTGCCCGATGCCACGGCCGACGTCGAACCGTTCGTCGACGCCGGGCTCATGGGCAAGGGCGCCGACGGCGGCTACGCCGCCGCGCCGCGCCGCGGCGCCTGGCTGCGCCCGTTCTCGTGGCATCGCATCGGCTGGGCCGCGGCGTCCGGGGTCGCCCTCATCCGACGGGGCGCGCTCGTGCGCAGCCTGACCCTCGTCCCGCTCGCGCGGATGCAGTCGGTCGCGCTCTCCGTCGGCCCGATCGACCGATGGCTGCGGCTCGCCGGAGTCCGCCTGCACACCGTGGCCGGCCCGGTGAGTGCGGTGCTGCCGATCGTCGACCGCGGCGAGGCGGAGCGGCTGTTCGAGCGTCTCGCCGAGGAGGCCGTCGACCGTGCCGCGAGCGACACCACCCACCACTGGGGCGCGACCGGACACGAGCCCCCCGTGGCATCCTCGACGCCCGAAACGCCGCGCCCGACGGTGGCGGCCGACCAGACCGGTGCCGACCATGTCGGCTGAGCGTGCGGGCCGACTCGGTGTCGGCACGATCGGCGCGGGCCGGGTCGGCGCGGTGCTCGCCGCAGCCCTCGGCGGTGCGGGTCACGCACTCACCGGCGTCGCCGCCGTCTCGGAGTCGAGCCGCGAGCGCGCCTCGGTCATGCTGCCCGGGGTGCCGGTGCTCGCGGTGCCCGAGATCGTCGAACGCAGCGAACTCGTTCTGCTGGCGGTGCCCGACGACGAACTCGAGGCGCTCGTCTCCGGGCTCGCCGATGCCGGCGTCTGGCAACCGGGCCAGCTCGTGCTGCACACTTCGGCGCGGTTCGGGACCGGCGTGCTCGACCCCGCCCGCCGCTCGGGCGCGATCCCGCTCGCGGTGCACCCGGCGATGACCTTCACCGGCACGAGCCTCGACCTCGCGCGGCTGCCCGGCACCTGGTTCGCGGTCACCGCGCCGGCGCCCGTCCTCCCGATCGGGCAGGCGCTCGTCGTCGAGATGGGCGGCGAGCCGTTCGTGGTCGCTGAGGCCGACCGGGCCGCCTACGGCGAGGCCGTCGACACCGTCGTCTCGTTCTCGAGCGCGATCGTCGACCAGGCGAGCGCACTGCTCACCGGCATCGGCGTGCCGCGCCCGGGTGCCGTGCTCGGTGCGCTCGCGCGCAGCGCCGTCGAGAACGCGCTCGCCCGTCACGACAGCGGGCCGTGGCCCGACGGCGCCGGTACGATCGACGAGGCCGGATTCGACCGGCCGCTGGGAGGCGACGCGTGAGCGGAACGAACAACGCGACGGCGGCCACCCGCGTGGTGTCGACCATCTCCGAACTCCGGGGGCTCCTCGCCGAGCGGCGTGCGGGCGGGGCATCCGTCGCCCTCGTGCCGACCATGGGCGCGCTGCACGACGGGCATCTCGCGCTCGTGCGCCGGGCGCGCGATCTCGCCGACCTCGTCGTCGTGTCGATCTTCGTGAACCCGCTCCAGTTCGGGCCCGCCGAAGACCTCGACCGCTACCCGCGCACGCTCGACGCCGACGTCGCCGCGCTCGCCGCGCTCGGAGTCGAGCTGGTGTTCGCGCCGTCGGCCACCGAGATGTACCCCGACGGCCGCAGCTCGACCAGCGTCGTCGCGGGCTCCGTCGGCGGGCTCTACGAGGGGGCATCGCGACCGGGCCACTTCGACGGCATGCTCACGGTCGTGGCGAAGCTCTTCAACATCGTCGCCCCCGAGTTCGCGGTCTTCGGCCAGAAGGACGCGCAGCAGGTGTTCCTCGTCCGCCGGATGGTGCGCGACCTCGACGTTCCGATCGCGATCGACGTGGTGCCGACGGTGCGCGAGCACGACGGGCTCGCGCTGTCGAGCCGAAATCGGTTCCTCGACGAGGCCGCACGTGAGACCGCCCTGGTGCTCTCCGAGGCACTCGGCGCCGCGGCCGATTCCGCCGGCGAGGGGCCCGCAGAGGCGCTCGCCGAAGCGGCGGCGGCGTTCGGCGACCACGACGGCGCCGAACTCGACTACTTCGTGATCGTCGATCCCGAGACCCTGCTCCCGGTCGCGGGCGACGCCACAGGGCCCGCGCTCGCGATCGTCGCCGCGCGCGTCGGCGTGACCCGGCTCATCGACAATCGCACGATCCAGCTCGGCTGAGCCCCGAGCCCCCGAGCCCCCCCGGAGCCCCCGAGCCCCCGTTACCTTCTTCGTGAGCCTTCTCGGCGGCAAGCTGAGGGGCGACGGCCTGCCGGGCCCGGCATGATTACTGCCCCCTGTCGAAGTCATGATCTGGGGGGTGTTGTCACCGGGCCTGGTCTGGCAGTGCGTGATCGCTGATAGGGGCTGGGCCCGGAGACAGATCCGAGGTCATTCGTAACGTGGATGCCGACACTCACTGCCGATAGCAGGCCGTCAATGACCTGACGATCGGAGGAACGCGTGAACCTGAGTGTCGCTGGCTACGAGAGCGTGGAGATCTTCGTCGGCTTGGACGTCGGCAAGGGTGAG
>NZ_ATXF01000004.1 GCF_000421545.1 Agromyces italicus DSM 16388 | reverse complement strand
ACATCGATCGTGCTGACCGATCACCTCGCGTTGGAGCAGATCGCCCCGTCGATCGGGACGGTCGGCGACGCGTATGACAACGCGCTCATGGAGACGATCAACGGGCTGTACAAGGCCGAGTGCATCCGCACCACGATCTTCCACGACGGCCCGTACAAGACGATCGCGGACGTCGAGTTCGCGACCGCCGGCTGGGTCGACTGGTACAACCACCGCAGGCTCCACGGTAGCCTCGGCATGGTCAGCCCAAACGAATACGAGGCTGCCCACTACGCGACACTCACCCGAGAGCCGCAACCCGCATAACAGCGGCATCAAACCTGGGACGGTTCACCCACTCACCATCGATCTCGACGTTCAGCGGCTCCTGCGAAAGCTGCACCATCTTCACGCCGTCGCCCATGTCGTACGTCGTCTCGAACACATCACGATCAACAATCGCCGACTCCGGAGGCAATTCACCGTCGGCGACAAGCCCTACCGGCCCTCCCGACGGCTCGTCCGCGGGAGCCGCCGTCTCAACCACGGCCCCCGGCGTATCCGACGCCAGCAGAGACGAGTCGGGCTGCACAGGATCAGCTGACTCTTCCATCGGAAGCTGGAGGACTTCCTCCGTCGACACCCGCTCCGGATCGGTCGGATTCTCTTCGGCACCAACCGGCGTGACAACACCTACGACAAGCGCAGTCACCAACGACCAAACAAGCGCGAGGCGGTACTGAAAGCGCACGGCTTCCTCCAAGGACACAACACCAATGTCGGCCCGAGAGAGATGCCGCGCAGCGAAACTAACCGTCACACACGGAACAGGGAAAGCACCTTGACGAAGCGATACCGATTCGTGATGTTCGCGACTACAACACCCCGTCCAGCGCCTGCCGCAGCAGGTGCTGCAGCGCATCGAGCTGCACCGAGTCGGCCGAACCGGGTTCGACGTCCTGGCCGTCGAGCGCGCGGGCCGCGAGGCCCTGCTTCGAGTCGATCAGCTCGGCGATGCGGGCGTCGATCGTGTGCGCGGCGATGATGCGCCAGGCCGTCACGGGCTCGTCCTGGCCGATGCGGTGCACGCGGTCGATCGCCTGGGTCTGCTCGGCGGCGGTCCAGCTGAGCTCGGCGAGCACGACGTTCGACGCGGCCTGCAGGTTGACGCCGACGCCCGCCGCGGTGAGCGAGCAGACGGCGACGTGCACCTCGGGGTCCTTGTTGAAGGCGTCGATCGCCGCCTGGCGCTGCAGGGCCGTCTGGTCGCCGCGCAACGACACCGTGCGCAGCTCGCGCGAGGCGAACGCGGCCTCGGCCTGGTCCATCACGTCGATGTGCTTCGCGAAGAACACGACCTTGCCGACCGAGCGTGCCAGCTGGGCGGCGTAGTCGGCCGCGAGGCCCGCCTTCGCCTGGCCGATGCGGCGCACCATGGTGAAGACGTTCTCGCCCGACTTCGCCGACTTCGACTCCTCGAGCTCGGCGCTCGCGACCGCGCGGATGAACTGGTCGCGGGTGTCGTCGTCGAGGTCGCCGACGCGCAGGTGGCGCGCCTCGACGAGCGCGCGGAAGCGAGACGCCAGCCGGTTGCCGAGCTCGCGCTCGGCGGCGCGCACCGAGCGGCCGAGCTCGTCGTCGAGTTCGACGGGGAGGTCGGCGATGCGCTTCGCCGGCAGGTCGGCCGCGACATCCACCTTGCGGCGGCGCACGATGCCGAGGTCGATGACGGTGCGCCGCGCCGCCGAGTAGAAGCCGGGTTCTGCGGGCGTGAGCCCATTCTCCTCGAGCTTCGCGAGGAGCTCGGCCGACGGCTTGTCGCCGTCGATCCAGCCGAGGAACTTCCAGATCGCGCGGAAGTCGTCGACGTCGTTGATGAGCGGCGTACCCGTGAGGGCGAGCAGCAGCGGGTCGCCGCCGGGCGTCGACCTGCGGATGCGCTCGGCGAGGGCGAGCACGTTCTTCGAACGCTGCGACTGGAGGTTCTTGATGAAATGCGCCTCGTCGACGACCATGCCGCGGAAGCCGAGCGTCGACAGCCACGCCATGTGCCGGTCGAGCACGTCGTAGTTCACGATGACCACGTCGGCGAAGGCATCGAGCGTGTCGCCGTCACCGTGGATCACCGTGGCCCTGCGGTGCGGCGTCCACCGCTCGACTTCGCGCGCCCAGTTCATCTTCACGACGTTCGGCACCACCGCGAGCAGCGGGTACGCGTTCGCGACGGATGCCGCGAGCACCGACTGGGCCGTCTTGCCGAGCCCCGGCTCGTCGGCGAGCAGGAACGCGCGGTGCCCCTCGCGGGCGCTCTCGATGAAACGCACCTGATGCTTCATGAGCTCGAGGCCGCGCGGCGAGAGCCGGTCGGCCTTCGGCGCTTCGGGCAGCTCCATCGAGGCGGCCTGGCCGCCCGAGCCCTGCTCGAACGACTTGAACAGGGGGCCGAGCAGTTCCCAGTTCGCGAGCCGGCGCACCGGCACGAGGGGCGCGGCGGGCTTCGAGAAGTCGGGGGCGAGGAACGGGTTCGCGAGCTGGCGCGACTTCACCGAGGCGGGGATGACCTGGTTCTCGGACACCTCGATCTTCACCTCGGGCTCGCGCGTGATGATGAGTTCGTCGGGGCTGAGCTCGGCACCCGACTCGAGCAGCCAGTCGCGGCGGAATCGCTGGGCGACGGTCGAGATCGAGGCATCCGGTTCGAGCAGCTGGATGAGGCTGGTGTCGCGGGCCGCCGTCTTCGCGAGGATCTGCGCGATGCCGTCGAGGCGCTTCAGCAGCTCGCCGCGCGCGGCGTCGCCGACCTCGGCGTCGGCCTTCACGCGGGCGCGTTCTTCGCGCATGAGCAGCGCGATGACCTGGAACTTGGTGCGGTTCGTCGGGCCGAGTTTGCCCTTCTGCGCCTTCTGCTCGACCTCTCGCACCTTGCGGGCGAGGATCGGGATGATGGGTGCTTCGTCGTCGCGCGAACGCGTACGCTGCCGCTGCCTCGTCTGGGCCATGGTCCTCCCGTTTCCTTCGTGCCGTGCCCGGCACGCCCCCTCGGCACCACCTGGTGATCGAGCCCGCACGCGACGGCTCGGATGCCGCGCTGCGCGGTACGCCGAATCCCGAACCGAGCAGCGGCGAGCGAGGCTCGCACGGTCGGCCGAAGAACGGATTCGTCGGGCGCTGCACCCATTCTAGCGGGCGCGAGGCCCCTCCCGTGAAACGACGCTCAGCCCACGACGTGCACGGCGTAGCTGAGCAGGAAGCCCCCGGTCGCGAGGAGCCCCGTGAAGGCGTGCGCCGTGCGGAACGACTCGGGGATCATCGTGTCGCAGATCATCGCGAGGATGGCGCCCGCGGCGATCGCCGTGATGAACGCCGTCAGCTCGCCCGGGGCCTCGTCGAGCAGGACGAACCCCGCGAGCGACGCCAGCGCGCTCGCGACGGCGATACCCGCCCACAGCACGAAGACGTACGTGCGCGACCGCCCGCTCTCCTTCAACGAGGCCGTCGACGACAGCCCCTCGGGAATGTTCGAGATCAGGATGGCGACGAAGACCGGGATACTCACTCCCCCGCCGCCGACCATGCTGAGGCCGAGCACCGCCGACTCCGGGATGCCGTCGAGGAGCGCTCCCACGGCGATGCCCGTGCCGGTGCCCGGGTCTTCACCCGTGCCCCGCGGGTTGCGCTTGTCGAGGCGGTCGAGCAGCTGGTTCGCGAACACGTAGACGATCGCGCCGACGGCGAACCCGCCGACGGTCGGCCAGAAGCCGCCCTCCTCCTGCGCCTCGAGCACGAGGTCGAAGGCGAGCGCCGAGACGAGCACGCCCGAGCCGAACGCCATGACCGACGCCACGACGCGCACCGGCACCGTCACGTACCAGGCGATGACGGCACCGACCAGGAGCGCGCCCCCGGCGAGAAGCCCGGCGGTGCCGGCGAGAATCCAGTCGGCCATGGTGCGAGCATAGGGCCGGGGCTACCAGATCGCCGCCGACGCGCCTACCCTTGAGACATGGACGAGCTCGCGGGGGCGGGTGCGGAGTTCGCGCCCGAGGACGACGATTTCACGGTCTCGCAGGACACCGAGTTCGACGAGGCCGACGAGGCGCACGACGACGACGAGCGCTCGCTCGACGACGTGCTCGACGACGAGCTCGCGGGTCTCGATGCCGAGCGCCGCGTCGACCTCGGCGACGAGCGCGCGGCTTCGGCCGGCGCCGACGGAGCCGAGTAGCGGCGTTCAGCGGGTCGCACGGGTCTCGCGCGTCTGAGGCGGGCTCACACGCCCCCGCCGCCGCCACCTCCGCCTCCGCCGCCCGACGAGCCGCCGCCCGAGCCGCTCGAGGAGGAACTCGCGCTCGCCCCCGACCACGAGCTGTTCGACGAGCTCGAGAACGAGGCCACACCCGCGGAGAAGTACGCCGCGTTGAAGCCGCTGCCGCCCGAGTACCAGCCCGGCTCCGTGCCGAGCTGCTCGTAGAGCGCGGCGAGTTCGCGGCTCCAGTCGCGCTCGAAGCCGAACAGCACGGCGTACGGCAGCAGCCGCTCGTTGAGCTTCAGCACCTGGCCGAGATCGTTCGTGTCGACCCGCAGCGCGCCGCTCGGGCCCTGGAGCACCCGGAGGCGGTCGGCCTCGGCGAGCCGGATGTAGATTCGCAGCCCCTCGAGGTGGTCGTGCAGTTCTCGGCCGCGCTCGGTCAACGGCCGCACGCTCGCGACCAGCCCGATCGCAAGCAGTGCCGCGAGGACCGCCACGATGAAGCAGAGCGCCGGCCATGCCCCGCCCATCACCGTCACGAGCGCGATGACGCCCATCACGAGACTCGCGACCGCCGCGAGCGCCGCGCCGATCGCGAGCCCGACGCGGAGGCCGACGTCGGGACTGCGCCTGAGCCCGGCGGCGACGACCCCGCTCGACACCCGCTGCCTGATCGCCAGCAGCAGTTTGCCGAGCGCAGCGTCGCTCGACGTCATCTCGCGCACGGCGCCCGGCTGCGGCGGGTGGCCGAACAGCGCCTCGACGACGGCCTGGCTGTGCTCGTCGCCCGCCGGTCCGCCGCCCGTGAACCGGGCCGAATAGCGACGCGACCCCTCCTCCACGATGCGGAGTTCACCGGCGACGGCGCGTTCGAGCACCGTCGCGGTGACGCCCCTCGACATCGCCCCCATGAGTTCTGCGGCGACGAACGCCGAGACGCCCGCCGGCGGTTCGTACTGCGCGATGATCGTGCCGCGGCCCGGGTGGCTGCGCCATCGACCGAGCCTGAACCCGAGCGCGACGGCCGCGATCACCGCCGCGACGAACGCCGCCACCGCGCTGCCGATCGCCGCGGGCGACGACGAGAAGGCATCGTCGCGCGGCACCACGGTGCCCTGCTCGAACGCGACCGCGAAGCTGAGGTTCTCGTACGGCCCGATCGCGGCGGCCTCGGCCACGACGACGGCCCCGCCGTCGACCGGTTCGACCGTCATCGCCTCGCACAGATCGGTCGACCCGGACCGCCCGCGGAAGCAGGCCGTGCTGCCGGTCATCGCCTTGGCGAGTTCGGCCGAGAGACGCAGTTCGCCGCGGACGACCCCGAACGGCTGCGCCCAGCCCGTGCCGTTGACGTCCCAGTAGATCTCGTCGATCGCCGCGTCATCGGGCACGTGGGTGACGTTGTGCATGCGGTAGCGGAACACGTACGTCTGCTCGCCGTGCAGGAACTCGTCGGCGCGGCTGGTGACGAGCAGGAACTCGTCGTCCTCGTCGGTCTCGGTCTCGTACGGTCGCGGTGCGCCCGAGGCATCCGTCACCGACTCGACCACGAGGTCGACGGGATGCCCGTCGTAGCCGAGCGGGATCGCCCGCCGGATGCCGCGGTTCTGGTCGAATTCGGGGAACACGGCGACGAGCGTCTCGGTGACCTCCATCACCGAGCGGCCCTCGTCGTCGAGCGAGAGTTCGTAGACGGCGTCGAAGGAGTCGAACCTGAAGTCGTCGACCCCCGCACGCACGCCGAGCGGCGCGACGGCGGCCGGGTCGGCCGCCGCGCCGGCCGGGTCGGATGCCGCGTGCTCCCCCGCTGTCGCGGGCGACGCGCCGACGGCGCCGGCCAGGAG
The DNA here is from genome assembly GCF_000421545.1 of Agromyces italicus DSM 16388. GTDB lineage: Bacteria > Actinomycetota > Actinomycetes > Actinomycetales > Microbacteriaceae > Agromyces > Agromyces italicus. The sequence goes on along the minus strand of NZ_ATXF01000004.1, from coordinate 866,879 downwards.
CAGGGCGACCGCCACGGAGAAGCGCGCGGCGGCGCGCCGCCCGCTGGGGGCGCGGCGGGCGGGGCGACGGGGCATGCCCCAACGCTAGCCCGCCGCCGCGCCCTCCGTCAGGTCCGTCGCGGCTCAGGCCCGACGCAGCCGGAGGCTGTTCAGCACGACGAAGATGCTCGAGAACGCCATCGCCGCCCCTGCGATCATCGGGTTCAGGAACCCCGCCGCCGCGAGCGGGATGGCCGCCACGTTGTAGGCGAACGCCCAGAACAGGTTGCCGCGGATCGTGCCGAGCGTCGCCCGGGCGAGCGAGATCGCGTCGGGGATCGCGCCGGGCTCGTCGCGCGTCAGCGCGAGGTCGCTCGCACTCGCCGCCGCGTCGGTGCCGCCGCCCATCGCGATGCCGAGGTCGGCCGCGGCGAGCGCGGCGGCGTCGTTGACCCCGTCGCCGACCATGGCGGTCTTGCGCCCGGCAGCCTGCAGTTCGGTGACGGCCGCGAGCTTGCCCTCGGGGCTGACCTCGGCGTGCACGCGCTCGATGCCGAGTTCGGCCGCGACACGTTCGGCAGGACGACGGGCGTCGCCGGTGAGGAGGATCGGTTCGAGCCCCTGGGCGCGCAGCCGGTCTACTGCTTCGCGGGCGCCGGGGCGGATCGAGTCGCCCACCTCGAGCACGGCGCGCACCTCGCCGTCCCAGCCGACGGCGACCGCGGTCGCATCGGAGGCCGCCACCCGCTCGGCGAGCGTCGCGGGCATGGTCATGCCGATCCCTTCCAGGAAGGCGGGACGGCCGACCGCGGCCCGCACGCCGTCGACGGTCGCGGTGACGCCGAGGCCTGCGTGGGCCCGGAACTCCTGCGCTTCGGGCACGGTCGCCCCGCGAGTTGCTGCGCCGTCGACGACGGCCCGCGCGATCGGATGCTCCGAGCGGCGCTCGAGGGCGGCGGCCACGCCGAGCGCGGCGGCCTCGTCGGTGCCGGGCATCGCGGTCACCGTGCCGAGGCGCATGCGACCGGTCGTCAGGGTGCCGGTCTTGTCGAGCAGGATCGTGTCGATGCCCGCGGTGCGGTCGAGCGTCTCGGGCCCCGTGATCAGGATGCCCCGCTCGGCGCCGCGACCCGTGCCGACCAGGATCGCCATGGGCGTTGCGAGTCCGAGCGCGCACGGGCACGCGATCACGAGCACCGCGACGGCCGCCGTGATGGCCTGCTCGACCGGGCTGCCGGTCGCGATCCAGACGATCGCGGTGCCGACGGCGATCGCGATCACGATCGGCACGAACACCGCCGAGATGCGGTCGGCGAGTCGCTGCGCGCGCGACTTGCCGAGCTGCGCGTCCTCCACGAGGCGGGCGATCTGGGCGAGCCTGGTATCGGCGCCGACGCGGGTCGCGGTGACGACGATGCTGCCGCCGTGCACGATGGTCGCCGCCGTGACTGCGGCGCCGGCCGCGACGTCGACGGGAGCGGGCTCACCGGTCAGCATCGACTCGTCGACGCTCGCCTCGCCGTCGGCGACCACGCCGTCGGCGGCGATCCGCTCGCCGGGGCGCACCACGAAACGGTCGCCGGGGCGCAATGCACCGATCGGCACGCGCACCTCGGTCTCGGCCGCGTCGGCACCGGCTGCGTCGACACCGCCCCGGAGCACCGACACCTCGCGCGGGGCGAGTTCGAGCAGTGTCCGCAGCGACTTGCCCGCCCGCCGCTTCGACTTCGCCTCGAGCACGCGCCCGAGCAGCAGGATCGTGATGACGCCCGCCGCGACCTCGAGGTAGATGTCGCCGCCCGGGGTGCCGCGCACGCCGAACGACCACTCATGGGTCATCCCAGGCATGCCGGCGTGTCCGAAGAAGAGCGACCACAGCGACCAGGCGAACGCGGTGAGCGTGCCGAGCGAGACGAGCGTGTCCATCGTGAGCGCGCCGTGCCGCAGGTTCTGCCAGGCGGCCCGGTGGAAGGGCCAGCCGCCCCACACCACGACGGGCGCCGCGAGGGTGAGCGAGAGCCACTGCCAGTACGTGAACTGGAACGCGGGGATCATGGCGATCACGACGACCGGCACGGTGAGCACCGCCGAGACGATGAGCCGCGTCATGAGCGGGTCGGATGTCTCGTGGGCGGCGCCCGGCGCGTCGTCGGCCTCGCCGTTCGTGCTGCCGGCGACCGGCATCGGCGGAGCGTCCGGGGCGGGCGCAGCGGCATCCGCCTGCTCGACGGGAGTGGCGGTGTAGCCGGCCTGCTTGACCGCATCGACGAGCGCCTCGATCGAGGTCGACGTGGGGAACGTCACCCGCGCCCGTTCGGTGGCCAGATTGACCGCGGCCTCGACCCCGTCGAGGCGCCCGAGGCGTTTCTCGACGCGCCCGACGCAGCTCGCGCAGGTCATGCCCTCGATGTCGAGGTCGATCGTGCGGATCGGAGGAGTTTGGAGCGTCGTCATGCGATCGAGAGTACCCCCTAGGGGTATTCAGCGCAAACGGGGTATCCTGTGTTGGTGATCGAAGACATCAAGAAGCGCGCACTGCACCGCACGAAGATCATCGAGGGCCAGCTGCGCGGCATCGAGAAGATGATCGACAACGAGGACTACTGCGTCGACATCATCACCCTGTCGCTCGCCGTGCAGAAGTCGCTCGGTTCACTCAACAAGCTCCTCGTCGAGAACCACCTGCGCACGCACGTCTCGCACATGTACGAGCAGGGCGGCGAGCAGCGCGACGAGGCCGTCGCCGAGCTCGTTCGCATCTTCGAGCTGTCGAACAACCGCAGCTGATACCGGGCCTGTCAAGTTCCCGGTGAGGTCACCGCGAGCCAGGCGTCGAGTTCGCTCGGCTCGTCGGTGATGATGCCGTCGACGCCGAGCGCGTTCACCGCCTCCCAGTGCTCGTCGGTGTTCAGGGTGTAGCAGAGCACCGCGACGCCCGCCTCGTGCGCGAGGACGAGCGCGCCGGGCTCCGCGGTCACCGAGTCCACGGTCGTACCGAACCCGATGAGCCCGAGCCGCTCGGCGAGCGGCACCGGGTCGGCCGGCAGCTCGCGGATGAGCATGATGCGCGGGAGCGTCGGCGCCACCGCCTGGAGCGAGACGAGCGTCTCGAGACTGAAGCTCTGCAGCACGACACGCCCGCGGAGGCCGTGCCGATCGACGAGCCCCGTCACCGCCTTCACCTCGCGTGGGGTCCAGTCGGCCTTCAGCTCGACCAGCGCGCGGGCGCCATCGCGCTCCGCGAGGGCGACGAAGAATTCCTCGAGCGTCGGAATCGGCGTGCCCGCGAACTCGGGCGCGTACCAGGCTCCCGCGTCGAGCCGCCGCACGTCGGCGAGGTCGAGCTCGCCGATCGCCCGAGGGTCGCCGGTGACCCGTTCGAGCGTGACGTCGTGGAAGAGCACGGGCACGCCGTCGCGCGTGAGCTGCACATCGGTCTCGACGAAGGCGAGCTCGTCCATCGCGAGCTCGAGCGAGGGCATGGTGTTCTCGGGCGCCGTCGCGCGATCGCCGCGGTGCCCGACGGTGAAGGCGGGCTCACCCGGCGCCCGGAGCGCCCCGAACACATCGATCGCATAGACGGTCGGCGGGGTCTGCGCGACGAGCAGGATCGCGGCGACGATCGCGACCGCGATCGCGGCGAGTGCCGCGCGCACCGCTCGACGGGGCGGGTGCGCGAACGCCTCGAACGGGCGGCGACGTGCGGGGGTCATGAATGCGGCGGCACTCGGCCACCGCCGCACGGTCTCGGGTTCGACCATGCCGACGGCGTGCTTCACGGGTTCGGGCCTTTCCACCGCCCGGGCCTCCTTGCCCGACCGGTGCACGCCACTCTAGCAACACCGTTACCGTTTCGTTACCGAATTCTCGCGGCGGGAATCAGCGCCGCCCGCGTGACGCAGCACCTACCGCAGGCTCTTCGTGTGCCAGACGGTCTTCGTCTCGGTGAACGCCTGGATGCGCCCGAGCGCCGGCGCCGCCGCATCGGGCCCGTTCTCGGGGCGCAGCACTCGCTTCAGCGTGTCGGCCGCGTCGATCTCGAGCGCGATCCAGTCGAGCGCACCCGCGCCGACGAGGTCGATCGCGTTCACGTCGGCGTGGCTCGCGAGCCAGGGCGCGATCTCGGCGGGCGAACCCGTGAGCACGTTCACCACACCGCCCGGCACATCGCTCGTCGCGAGCACCTCGGCGAGACTGATCGCCGACAGCGGGAACCGCTCGCTCGCCACGACGACGACCGGGTTGCCGGCCACGAGCGCCGGCGCGACCGCCGACACGAGACCGAGGAGCGAGCTGTCCTGCGGAGCCACGATCGCGACGACACCCGTCGGCTCGGGCACCGAGAGGTTGAAGTAGGGCCCCGCGACCGGGTTCGCGTTGCCCGCGACCTGCGCGAACTTGTCGGCCCACCCGGCGTACCAGACCCATCGGTCGATCGCCTCGTCGACCTGCGCGGCGGCGACGGCCCGCGAGACGCCCTCGGTCTCCTCGATCTCGGAGACGAACTGCGCACGGCGCCCCTCGAGGAGCTCGGCGATGCGGTAGAGCACCTGCCCGCGGTTGTACGCGGTCGCACCCGCCCAACCCGAGACCGCGGCGCGCGCGGCGACGACCGCGTCGCGCGCGTCTTTTCGGGAGGCCAGTGCGGCATTCGCGAGGAAGCGGCCGTCGGGCGCCGACACCTCGTAGGTGCGCCCCGACTCGCTGCGCGGGAACTTGCCGCCGATGTAGAGCTTGTAGGTCTTCGGCACGGCGAGGCGGGTCATCGCTTCGATCCCTTCGTGGTGGCCTTCTGCGTTCGACGGGTGCGCTTGGCGGTCGGCTCGGGCGCCGAGGCATCCGCCGTGATCGCCGGCTTCGCGGCGGAGCGTGCAACCGCCGCCTGCCCGATGGGTGCGGGCGCGAGGTACGCGGCGAGCCCGTGGCGGCCGCCCTCGCGCCCGTAGCCCGACTCCTTGTATCCGCCGAAGGGCGCCGCCGGGTCGAAGCGGTTGAAGGTGTTCGCCCAGATGACGCCGGCGCGCAGCTGGTCGGCCACCGCGAGGATCCGGCTGCCCTTGTCAGTCCAGATGCCGGCCGACAGTCCGTACGGCGTGTTGTTCGCCTTGGCGATCGCCTCCTGCGGCGTGCGGAACGTGAGTACCGAGAGCACCGGGCCGAAGATCTCCTCGCGCGCGATCCGGCTCGAGGTCTGCACGCCGGTGAAGATGGTCGGGGCGTACCAGAACCCGTTCTCGGGGATCTCGCACGGTGCGCTCCAGCGCTCGGCGCCCTCCTCGACGCCCACGTCGCTCAGCGCGCGGATGCGGTCGAGCTGCTCGCGCGAGTTGATCGCGCCGATGTCGGTGTTCTTGTCGAGCGGGTCGCCGAGGCGCAGCGTCGAGAGTCGCGTCTTCAGCCGATCGACGACCTCGTCGTGGATGCTCTCCTGCACGAGGAGGCGCGAACCCGCGCAGCACACGTGGCCCTGGTTGAAGAAGATGCCGTTGACGATGCCCTCGATCGCCTGATCGATGGGCGCGTCGTCGAAGACGATGTTCGCGGCCTTGCCGCCGAGCTCGAGGGTCGCCTTCTTGTCGGTGCCGGCGATCTGCTTCGCGATCGCGCGGCCCACGGCGGTCGACCCCGTGAAGGCGACCTTGTCGACGCCCTCGTGGGCGACGAGCGCGGCACCCGTGTCGCCCGCGCCCGTGATGATGTTCACCACGCCCGGCGGCAGCTCGGCCTGCTGCAGGATCTCGGCGAAGATGAGCGCCGTGAGCGGCGTCGTCTCTGCGGGCTTCAGTACGACGGTGTTGCCGGCGGCGAGCGCCGGGGCGATCTTCCACGCGAGCATGAGCAACGGGAAGTTCCAGGGAATCACCTGGGCGGCGACGCCGAGCGAGCGCGGGTCGGCACCGAGCCCTGCGTGATCGAGCTTGTCGGCCCAGCCCGCGTAGTAGAAGAACCATGCGGCGACGAGCGGCACGTCGACGTCGCGCGACTCCTTGATGGGCTTGCCGTTGTCGAGCGACTCGGCGACCGCGAGCTCGCGGGCGCGCTCCTGCACGAGGCGGGCGATGCGGAAGAGGTACTTGCCGCGGTCGCGGCCGCTCATCTTCGACCACACGCGGTCGTAGGCGCGCCGCGCCGCGGCGACCGCGTCGGCGACGTCGGCCTCGTTCGCGTTCGCGATCATGGCGATGCGCTCCTCGCTCGCGGGCGAGATGGTCTGGAAGGCGGCGCCGCGGCCGTCGACGAACTCGCCGTCGATGAAGAGGCCGTAGCTGTCGCGGAGCGAGAGGATCGCCCGCGACTCGGGAGCGGGTGCGTAGTCGAGGAAGCTCATGTCCAGTCCAGTCCAGTCCAGTCAGTCGATCGTCACGTAGTCGGCGCCCGAGTAGTGGCCGCTCGTCAGCTTCTGCCGCTGCAGGAGCACGTCGTTCAGGAGGCTCGATGCGCCGAAGCGGAACAGGTGCGGCACGAGCCACTCTTCTCCGACCGTCTCGGCGACGGTGACGAGGTACTTGATCGCGTCCTTCGAGGAGCGGATGCCGCCGGCTGGCTTCACGCCGACCCGGTGCCCCGTCAGACGGTGCCAGTCGCGCACGACCTCGAGCATGAGGAGGGTCACGGGCAGCGTCGCCGCGGGCGACACCTTGCCGGTCGAGGTCTTGATGAAGTCGCCGCCCGCGAGGATCGCGAGCCACGAGGCGCGGCGCACGTTGTCGTAGGTCACGAGCTCGCCGGTCTCGAGGATCACCTTGAGGCTCGCGCTCGTGCCGTCGGGGCGACGGCAGGCCTCTTTCACGGCGACGATCTGGTCGAAGACCTCGCCGTAGCGGCCGGCGAGGAACGCGCCGCGATCGATGACCATGTCGATCTCATCGGCGCCCGCAGCGACGGCCTCGGCGGTGTCGGCGAGTTTGATCGCGAGCGATGAACGACCGCTCGGGAATGCGGTGGCGACCGCGGCGACCGATATGAGACCGTCGTCGGGGTCGCCGTGGGCCGCGCCGAGCGCCTCGACGGCGAACGGCACCATGTCGCCGTAGACGCAGACGGCGGCGACGCGGGGGGTCGCCGGGTCGGAGGCGTCGGGGGTGAGCGCCTTCGCGACGAGCGAGCGGACCTTGCCGGGAGTGTCGGCGCCCTCGAGGGTCGTGAGGTCGATGAGCTCGATGATGCGGTCGAGCGCCCACGCCTTCGAGGTCGTCTTGATCGAACGGGTGCCGAGGGCGGCGGCGCGCTGCTCGAGGCCGACGGCGTCGACCCCGGGAATGCCGTGGAGGTACCGACCGAGCGTCTGGTCGTCGGGCTCGCCGCCGAGCACGGCGAGCGCGCGCTCGCGCGCGGTGGCGAGGGCGGTGCCGGCGTTGACCGGTGCTGGCATGAGTGGACCTGGCTTTCGTGAGGTGGACGACGACGCTGGATCAGCCGTCGAGGAGGTGCAGGGCGGTGGACTCGTCGGTGACGAGGACCGTGCAGAGGCGGCTGCGCACGACGGCGTCGGCGACTGCGTGCTTGGCGGGGCCTGCGACGACGGCGATCGCGAGCGGTGCGTTGCGGATCTCGTCGAGCGTGAGCCCGACCGTGCGGGCGTCGAGGGCGGGGTCGACGATGTTGCCGTCGGAGTCGATGTACCGGCCGACGACGTCGCCGACGGCGCCCTTGGCGACGAGGAGGTCGACGTCGCCGGGAGCGAGGTAACCGCTCTCGACGTGCACCGAGTTGTGGTCGGCGGCGCCGGCGCTGAAGAGGTACGCGTCGGCCGATCGGGCCAGTTCGATGACGCCGGCGACGACGCGGTCGGATTCGATGGCGTGCTTCGTCTCGAGGCGTTCGAGGATCGCGGGACTCGGCAGGAGCGTCGCCTGGCCGCCGCCCTTCTGCGAGATCGCCACGGCGGTCGCCGCGGCGGTGCCCGCGCGACGGTTGAGGCTCACGCCGCCGTTCATCTGCACGACGTTGACGCCGGTCGCCCAGCCGTTGCGCAGGTGCTGGGAGATCTCGAAGAGGGTGCGCCCCCAGCTCACCCCGAGCGTGCGCGGCACGGGGCGGAGGGCCGTCAGGTAGTCGGCTGCGGCCTGCGCGGTGCGCGCCTGCAGTTCTTCGGCCGAGGAGACGCCGGCGGAGGAGACGACGATGGCGTCGGCGAGCCCGCGCTCCTCACGGACACGTCGCTCGATGGGGAGCCTGCGCGCCCGGGGGTGCAGGATCTCGATGCGGATGAACCCGCGATGCTTGGCCTGGGCGAGCAGGCGCCCGACCTTCCACCGGGTGAGATTGAGCGCCTGGCCGATCTCGTCCTGGGTCTTGTTCTCCTCGTAGTAGAGCTCGGCCGCCCTGATGGAGAGGAGTTCGTCGATCTCGTCCATGCGCCTCCGTCCGCCTCGACTTCCAGCGTAGGCAGCCGCGTGCTCATCGGCAACACTCGCAGGTGATCCTGCTCACATGAGCACCACGGGGGCGGATGCTGCGCGCCTATGCTGGTGCAATGCCAACGCCCCTCGCGCTCGCCGTCGACTTCGGCGGCACCAAGGTCGAAGCCGCGCTCGTCGACGGGCACGGCACCGTGCTGGCCGGTTCCCGTCACCGCCGCCCGACCGGGCCGACCTCGACCGCCGAGGAGCTCGACCGCTCCGTGCACGAGGTCGTCGAGGCCGCCGGCGCCGCCCTCCCGGCCGATGCCGAACTCGTCGGCGTCGGCGTCGGCTCGGCCGGCCCGATCGACGTCGCCACCGGCCGCGTCTCGCCGCTCAACGTGCCCGCCTGGCGCGAGCACCCGCTGCGCGACCTCATCACCGCGACCCTGCCCGAGACCCCCGTCGTGCTGCGCATCGACGGCCTCTGCATCGCGCTGGCCGAGCACTGGGTCGGCGCCGGGGCCGCCGCCCGCGGCGAGAACCTGCTCGGCATGGTCGTCTCGACCGGCGTCGGAGGAGGGATCGTGATCGGCGGTCGCGCCGTCGCGAGCCCCACCGGCAACGGCGGCCACATCGGTCATATCGAGGTCGGCGGATTCGACGATCCCTGCACCTGCGGAGGCCGCGGATGCCTCGAGGCGATCGCCTCCGGCCCGCGCACCGTCGCGTGGGCCCGCACCCGGGGCTTCACGGGCGCGACCGGCGAAGACCTCGCGCGTGCCCACGCCGCGGGCGACCCGATCGCGCTCGCGGCGGTCGAGCGCTCGGGCACGGCGATCGGCCACGCCATCGCCTCGGCGACGAATCTGCTCGACCTCGACCTCGTCGCGATCGGCGGTGGGTTCTCCCGCGTCTCCCCCGCGCTCTTCGACCACGCCCGGGCCGCGGTCGCCGAGCGTTCCGGCTTCGCCTTCGCGACGCGCGTCGAGATCGTCCCCTCCGCGCTCTCCGACGAGGGCCCGCTCATCGGGGCGGCGGCGCTCGTGCACCGCCCCGATCTCATCGTCTGACCGGGCGCGGCGACGATGGGGTCATGCGCCGTCGATCGACGGCGCCGCCTCACCCCTCCCAGGTACCTCGAAGACGGCGACGACGCCCTCGCGGACGTGCGCGCGCTGTCGCACGAGCACGAGGGCGGCGACCCCGACGAGCACGGCGAACACGATGCTGAGGGCCGAGAACGCGAACCAGTTCGCGTCGAGCGCGAGCACGAGCGCCGCCGAGACCACCGTGATGGCGGCGGCGGCGATCTTCGAGCCCGCCTTCAGCCGGAGGGCGGGACTCAGCCGGCCGCCGACGCCGTCGCCGCGGGTCAGCAGCAGGTCTGCGAAGGCATCGATCGTCGCGAACAGGGCACCCGAGTAGGCGAGTGCGCAGCCGAGCGCACCCCAGAGGTTCGGCGGCTTCACCGCGGCGGCCGTCTCGACGGCGGAGGTCAGCAACTCCATGGCACCCGGATAATAGCCCTCGCGCGCGTGCGCGTCGAGCCCTCGGCCGAGGGGCGGTCGCCGGTCAGCCCCGCAGGCGGTCGTCCTCGACGAAGCGCGGCCGCGCCACCACGACGCCGGCGACCGCCGCAGGCAGCGCCGAGACGAGCAGCAGCACGAGCGGGGCCGTCCATCCGCCGCTCACCTGGTGCAGCAGGCCGACCACGAGCGGCCCTGTCGCCGCGACCAGATAGCCGACCGACTGCACGAAGCCCGAGAGGGCGACGGCCCCGGCGTGCGTGCGGGAACGCAGGTTGATGAGCACCAGCGTCAGCGGGAAGACCAGCGGGCCGGTGCCGATGAGCGCGACCCACAGCCAGGTCGCGGACTGCGGGGCGAACAGCAGCCCGAGATAGCCCACGATGAACGACGCCACCGAGACACCGACGAGCAGGCGGATCCGTCCGTGGCGGGCGGCGATGATCGGCACGGCGAGGGCGGCGGGCAGCCCCATCGCCGCGTACAGCGACAGCAACGCCCCGGCCTCGGCGGGCGTCGCGCCCGCGATGTCGTGCAGCAACTGCGGCAGCCAGGCGAAGGCCACGTACGCGTTGAAGCTCGACGCCGCGAACACCGCCGTGAGCGCCCACGCGAGCGGCGATCGCACCATCTGCGCGAACCCGCCGGGCTCCTCGGGCACCGTCTCGGGTGCCTCGCGCTTCGGGTGCACGAGCAGCGCGATCCACGGCACGAGCGACAGGGCGGCCACGACCGCCCACTCGCCGAGCGAGACGCGCCAGCCCGCGGCATCCGCAACCGGAACCGCGATGAGCGGCGGAATGAACGTGCTCACCGACATCGCGGAGACGTAGACCGTCGTCACGAGCCCGATGCGATCCGGGAAGTAGCGCTTCACGAGCGGCGGCAGCAGCACGTTGCCCACCCCGATCGCCGCGAATGCGAGCGCACTCGCCGCGACGAGGCCGAGCGCCGATCCGGCGAGGCCGCGAGCCGCGAGGCCCACCGCCAGCACGGCGAGCGACCCGACGAGGGCCCGCTCCAGCCCGAGCCGCTTCGCGAGGCGCGGTGTCGCGATGCCGAACACGGCGTAGCAGAGCAGCGGCAGCATGCCGAGCAGGCCCACCACGACCGGCCCGAGCACGACCTCCTCCTGCAGCAGCACGAGGATCGGCGAGAGCGAGGCCACGGCCGTCCGGAGGTTGAAGGCGACGAGCACGATGCCGACGAGCGCGAGGGTTCGACCCTTCCACAGCGGTCGAGGCGGCGGTCGGGTCACTCTCTCGAGTCTAGGCCGGGCGGAGCGCGCGCTCAGATCCCGAGGATGCCGCGGGTGCGGTCGACGTCGTCGCGGATCGTGTCGATGAGCGCCGGGATCGAGGTGAACGCCACCATGCCACGGATGCGGTCGACGAACTCGACGTCGACGACGTGATCGTAGAGGTCGAGTTCGCGGTCGAGGACGTACGCCTCGACCTGCTTCTTCGGCACGCCCTCGAACGTCGGGTTGTCTCCGACCGAGATCGCCGCCGGGTACCGCGTGCCCGCGTCGGTGAGCCAGCCTGCGTAGACGCCGTCGGCCGGGATGAGCCCTTCGGACTCGGGCGTCAGATTCGCCGTCGGGAAGCCGAGCTCGCGCCCTCGGGCCGCACCGTGCACCACGATGCCCGACACCGTCGGCGTGTGCCCGAGCAGCTCGGTCGCCCGCCGCACGTCGCCGGCGGCGAGGAGCTCGCGCACCCAGGTCGACGAGACCCGCCGCTCTCCCTCGAGGTCGACGTCGTCGACCACCTCGACGGTGAAGCCGAAGCGTGCGCCGAGGTCGACGAGCAGCGCCACGTCGCCGGCGCCGCGGGCGCCGTAACGGAAGTCGCCGCCGACGAGCACCGCCTTCGCCTGCAGGGTGTCGACGAGCACCCGCTCGACGAACTCGGTCGCCGGCACCGAGGCGAGTGCGCGATCGAACGGCAGCAGCACCGTGGCATCCACCCCCGTCGTCGCGAGCAGCTCGAGCTTCTGACGAACGCTCACGAGCGATTCGGGGCACTTGTCGGGCGCGAGCAGCGCGAGCGGATTGCGGTCGAAGGTGACGACCGTCGTCGCGAGATGCTCGGCCGCGGCGATCTCGCGGAGCCGCGTGATGACCTCGCGGTGGCCGCGGTGCACACCGTCGAACTTGCCGATCGTGACGGCCGAGGGGCCGAAGCCGTGCGGGACGGCGGCGAGGCCCTTGAACGTCTTCACGCGGCGCCCGCCGTCGGTCGGTGCTTCGCGAGCCACCACATGCCGAGCACGGGCAGCACGAGGGGAATGAACAGGTAGCCGCGACCGAACCACGACCACACCGTGTCGTGCGGGAACAGCGCCGGGTCGACGATGCTCAGCGTGCCCACGACGAGGACGCCGGTGAACTCGAACGCGATCGTCGCCCAGGCGACGCGATACCAGACCACTCCGGGCCGCACGAGCGCGATCGTCGCGACGACGTAGACGGCGGCGGCGAGCGCCGACAGCGCGTACGCGAGCGGCGCCTCGTCGTACTTCGAGACGATCTGCACGAAGGACCGGCCCAAGGCGGCGAGCGCCAGCACGCCGTAGACGGCGACGAGGACGCGCCCGATGCCGCTCATCTTCGTCGGCGTACGGGTCTCCACCGGGGCGCTCTGCAGGCTTTCCATGTCGTTCGATTCTCTCAGAAGTGCGGCGCTCAGACCGACTGCACGGTCCAGATCTGCAGCATCCGGTACACCATCACGCCGACCGAGAGCGCGGCGACGCCGAGCACGACGGTCGACCAGCGGTTGCGTTCGAGCAACGCCCAGAACGCGGCAGCCGGCGGCAGCAGGGCCGCCGAGACGAGGTAGACCCAGAACTCGAGCGCGCTGCCCGTCGGCGAGTTGCCGAACCCCGGCGCAGCGATCGCGACGACGATCTGCACGAGGACGAGGAGCTCGACGACGGCGAGCGCCCCGAGCGTGAGGTCGCTCGGCACGCGCCCGGCGAACCCGAGCACGAGGCAGAGCAGGCCCGCGGCGACGGCGACGGGGAGCTGGACCCAGGTGAACCACTCGATCATGCGCCGCCCTCCTGCGGGAACCCCGTGACGACCTTCCACTGCCCGCCGCGTCGCTCGACGATCGCCACGAGGCGCTCGCCGGGCGCGACGGCGGCGAAGAACTCGCCGCGGCGATCGGCGGATGCCTCGTCGCCGCCTCCGCTCACGGGCACGCGCTTCCCGTGGCCGAGGTCGACGGCCTCGGCCTCGGAGAACTCGACGATCGGCAGCGCTCGCCGCGCGGCCCCTGCCGGGCTCATCATGGCGGCGGCGACGTCGAAGCCCTCGAGCTCGCCGGCCTCGTCGACGTCGAAGCGGCCGATCCGGCTGCGCCGGAGCGCCGTCAGGTGGCCCGCCGTGCCGAGCGCTGCGCCGAGATCGCGCGCGAGCGCACGGATGTAGGTGCCCGAAGAACACTCGACGCGCACGTCCAGGTCGAGACATCCTTCGCCCCGACGCACCGCGAGCAGCTCGAACGCCGAGATCGTCACGCGACGCGGGGCGATCTCGACGGTCTCACCGTCGCGCACCCGCTGGTAGGCGCGCTTGCCGTCGATCTTCACCGCGCTCACCGCGCTCGGCACCTGCTCGAGGTCGCCCGTGAAGGCGAGCATCGCCGCGCGCAGCGAGGCCTCGTCCTGCGCGAGGGCGGCCCCGGTCATCTCGGGGGTGTGCGGCAACGGCTCGCCCTCGGCGTCGTCGCTCGTCGTACCCCAGCCGAGGCGGATCGTCGCGAGGTACTCCTTGTCGAGCCCGACGAGGTAGTGCAGGAGACGCGTGGCCGAGCCGACGCCGAGCACGAGCAGCCCCGTCGCCATCGGATCGAGCGTGCCGGCATGGCCGATCTTGCGCGTCCCGGCGAGGCGCCGCATGCGGGCGACGACGTCGTGGCTCGTGATCCCCTGCGGCTTGTCGACGAGGAGGATGCCGCTGTTCACGCGGTACAGGCTAACAGTCGCCGGCGCCGAGGCCTGCGCCGTCCTGCTCGGCACGGCCCTACGCTGGAGCGGTGAGGATCGGCATCATCGGCGCCGGAGCGCTGGGCGGAACGTTCGCGGCGCTGCTGGCGCGCGCGGGGCACGAGATCGAGGTGACCGCGCGCGGCACCGGCCTCGAGGCGATCAGGGCCGAGGGCATCCGCCTGAGCGGCGGCTACGGCGACGCCCACGAGCGGGTCGCCGCGGGCGAGGTGCTCACCGCGCGCCCTGAGCTCGTGCTCGTCTGCACCAAGGCGCAGGACGCCGAAGCGGCGATCACGGCGAACGCCCGGCTCATCGACGGCGTGCCCCTCGTCGTGGTGCAGAACGGGCTCGACGGCGTCACGACCGCCGAGCGACTGCTCCCCCGCTCGTACGCCGTCGGACTGCTCTCGATCATCGCGGCGAACTACACCGAGCCCGGCGTCGTGCGGGTGACGACTCCCGCGACCAGCTACCTCGGGCGCGGCGACGGGCCGCCCGACGCCGAGTCGATCCGCCTCGCGACGATCCTCTCCGAGGCGGTGCCGGTCGTCGCGATCCCCGGCTTCCGCGGGGCCCAGTGGACGAAGCTCATCGTGAACATGCTGAACGCGGTACCCGCGGTCGTCGGCCGGAGCGTGCAGGATGTCATCGGCGACCGTCGGCTGCGTCGCGTCGTTGCAGCCTCGATGCGCGAGGCGGTGCGCATCGGCATCGCGCGTGGCGTGCGTTTCGGAGCACTGCAGGGTCTCGGTGACCGACGGCTGCGGCTCTTCGCACGGCTGCCGCTCGCGCTCGGCCAGGTGCTCCCCTGGCTCATGGGCGTGCGAATGGGCGGGGTGCCGAACCTCGGCTCGACGCAGCAGAGCCTGCGCCGCGGGCAGCCCACCGAGATCGACTTCCTGAACGGCGCGGTCGTGCGAGAGGCCGCCCTCGCGGGGCTCGACGCCCCCGTCAGTCGCGCGCTCACCTCGCTCGTGCACGAGGTCGAGCGCACGGGCGCTTCGGTGCCGGACGAGCGCGTGCTCGCCGACGTACCGGTCTGAACGACGAAGGGGGCCCGGCGAACCGGACCCCCTCGTCGTGCTGTGCGTCGGTTACGACTGCTTGCGGCGCAGGCGCGAGATCACGAGGAACGCGATCCCGGCGAGCACCACGACGCCCGCGACGATCGCGATCGTCGTGCCGGCGAAGCCGGTCGAGGCGAGGCCGTCGCCGGCCGGCGTCGACGGTGTCTCGCCATTGCCGCCGGGCTCGCCCGGGGTCTCGGGCGCGGGCGGCGCCGCGATGCAGTCGGGCGTGGCCGGCGGGTAGGCCAGGTCGACCTCGAGCTCGGGGTTCACGACGAACTTCGCGGTCGTGAGGTCACGGGTCCAGGCGAAGTTGTCATCGGTCTCGACCCACGTGCCGTCGTCGAGCTGCTTCCAGCCCGGCCATCCGGTGGCGTTGCCCTCGTCGTCGACGGAGGCACCCGGCCAGAGGGTGCGGCCCTCGAGCACGCCGGCGTCGTTCAGCGTGCCGAGCGCGATCGTCTCCGTGTGTTCGCCGTCGCTCAGGACGAGCGAGACCTCGCGGCTCGTCGCCTGGTCGTCGGGGTCGGTCAGGCTGACCTTGTACGAGATCCACGGCGCGTCCGCCTCGCAGACGCCGGTCGCGACCGAACCGTCGAGGGCGGGGGCGATGCAGGGCTCGTCGTCGAGGGTGTAGGTCCACACCACGACCGGGCCCTGGGCGAAGGTGTTGCCGGGCGCCGCCGTCGCGGTGACCGTGACGACGCCGTCCTTCTCGCTCTTGGCCCAGGTGACGAGTTCGGTGTCGCCGGGGTGGCTGACCTTCTCGTTGTCGGGCCCGCAGACGTCGGAGAACGTCGGCTCACCGGCGAGCTCGATCACGCAGGGAAGGTCGTCGACCGTGAAGGTCCACGTCGCCTTCGCACCCTCGGGGAAGACCGAGCCGTCGAGCGCAGTCGCGGTGACGGTGATGACGCCGCCCTCTTCGACCCACTCCCAATCGATCGTGTCGGTGTCGTCGGGGATGGTGAGCTTCTCGTTGTCGGGGCCGCAGACATCCTCGAACGCCGGGGCGCCCTCGAGTTCGACGACGCAGGGCTCGTCGTCGATGAGGTACGTCCACTCCGTGCGCGCGTCCTTCGGGAAGGCGAAGCCCTCCTGCGGGGTCGCCGTGACCGTGATCACACCGTCGACCTCGTTCTTCTCCCAGTCGATGAACTTCGTGTCGTCGGGCACGGTGAGCTGCTCGTTGTCGACGCCGCAGGTGTCGGAGAAGGTGGGAGCGCCCACGACCTCGACGATGCAGTCGCTGTCGTCGATCGTGAAGGTCCACTCGGTCTGCGCACCCTTCGGGAAGGCGTAGTCCTTCTTCGGCGTGGCGGTGACGGTGATGACGCCGTTCGATTCGCTGTGGTTCCAGTCGACGAAGTCGGTGTCAGCGGGGACGGTCAGTTTCTCGTTGTCGACACCGCAGCTGTCGGTGAAGGTCGGCTCGCCCCCGACCGGCACCTCGGTGGGCGGGCACGGGGCGTCGTCGATCGTGAAGGTCCACTCGGTCTTCGCGCCCTGCTTGAAGACGTAACCCTTCTTCGCCGTCGCGGTGACGGTGATCAGGCCGTTCTGCTCGTGCTTCTCCCAGTCGATGAACTTCGTGTCGTCGGGGACGGTGAGCTTCTCGTTGTCAGGGCCGCAGACGTCGGCGAAGCTCGGCGCGCCCTCGACCTCGATCTCGGTGGGCTCAGGCACGTCGATGTAGTGCACCGAGTAGTGGCTGATGTCCTTGCCGGACGGGTGACTGATCACGACCGTCGGGGCCGGCGGCTGGACGGGAACGATCACCGGGCCGTTGCCGTTGTTGGCGGAGCCGGCCTTGACGCAGTAGTAGTCGATGAGCTTGCCGGACGGCGCGGTGACCTCGATGGTCTTCTTGCTGCCTCGGACGTCGATCTTGTCGGTGCCGTTCGGCAGGTAGCTCGGGCAGACCTTCAGCTCGCCGCCGCCGTCGCCGCAGTCGCCGGTGAGGCCTTCGACTCGACCGTCCGAGCCCTTCTTGTTGTTCTTGTCCCAGCTCGTGAACGCATAGATCCAGGGACCGTTGCCGACGGTGTCGCCCGGAAGACTCTCGGTGCCGAGCTTCAGCGTCGCGTTGCCGGTGGAACTGAGCGGGCCGCGGTCCATGCCGTCGGCGCTCCGCGGCGTGCTCTCGAGCCTCGACGTGCCGACCCTCCAGTTCGTGGTGCCGGACTTGCCATCGGGTACGTTCGAGAGCTTCAGCGTATAGGTGACGTCGTACTCGCCGGTCTCGACGTTGCATTCGGCTTTCGCCGTCAGGTCGCCGGTATGCGCCGACGCCGGAGCAGCGACGCCGACGAGGGCGAGACCGCCGCCGAGCACGAGGGCGGTCACGGCTGCCGCGAGACGGCGGAGCGGGTGGGCTGACGAGGAACGCTTCCGTGCGCGGGCGTCGCCGTCCGCAGCGCGCGCCGTTCGGGCGCCGGGCTTGCTCATTCGGGTTCTCTCCAGGGATCGGCCCGGCTCGGCGGCGAAACGGAGAACGCGAAGGCGTGGCGAGGTGTGGCGAGGTCTGCACGATGGCAGTTCTTCGCACGGGCGCCGACCAGGCCGCACGGATGCGCAGAGCGCATTGTGTGGCCGGGTCGAGCGCACGCAACGGCGATCGGCACAGATGGGTGTCTGTGACGATCGATTCGGGTTCGGGTGTTGCGGGTGCTGCTTCGGGTTTCGCTACTGCCGGGGGCTTGGCAATAGCCCCATTATGTCGGCGAAATGGGGGACTTGTCAGCCCCATTTCGCACGCCGGTCGCAGATGTCCCCCGAAATGGGGTACACCTAGACCCGACGTGGAGCGGCGGGGCCCTCGAGGTCGACGATGACGTCGGCGATTCGCCTCGGGTCGCGCTCGGCGTACGCGAGACGGTCGGCCGGGTCGACCGGGTCGCCTCCGATCGCGATCCGGTAGTCCCACAGCTCGTCGAGGCGCTCGCGCAGCACGAAACGCCCGTCGAGCACGAGGATCGCGTCCGCCGGTCCTGTGATCCATTTCGGCTCGACCCATGCGTCACGGGCCGGGTCGAACACGCGCGTCACGAACGCCGCCGAGCCGCCGAGCCGGAACGGCTCGACGAGCACCCGCCGCAGCGCCGACTCGTCGAAGCCGTAGCGGTAGTACCGCTCGGCCGTATCGTCGCCGAAGACGGCCTGCGCGGCGCGGGAGCGGTGGAAGCCCTCCATGCTCGCGCGGAACACCGTGTGCCCCCGCTCGCCGAGCACCGCCGCGAGATCGTCGGCGAACACGGTTTTCCCGCTCCGGAGCGGCCCGTCGACCGCGACGATCATGCGTCCGCGCCCGTAGTGTTCGACGATCTCGCCCGCGAGTTCGCGGAGGAACGTGACCCTGGGCGTCGTGACGAGGCGCATGCTGCGAGCATAACCCCGGGTCATCCACCGAGGCCTAGGCTGGTCGGATGCCACGACCGGCCGCTCCCGACCTCGCCTCCGCCGTCAACGCATGGTTCGCGGATGCTGCGCGGCCGCTGCCGTGGCGTGCCGCCGAGGTCTCGCCGTGGGCGGCGCTCGTGAGCGAGTTCATGCTGCAGCAGACGCAGGTCGACCGGGTGATCCCCCGTTGGGAGGCCTGGATCCGCCGATGGCCGTCGCCGGCGAGCCTGGCCGCCGAGCCCGCCGCGGAGGCGGTGCGCGCCTGGGACCGGCTCGGGTACCCACGGCGGGCCCTCTGGCTGCATCGAGCGGCCGTCGAGATCGTCGAGCGCCACGACGGCGAGGTGCCGCGCGCGCTCGACGAGCTCCTCGCCCTCCAGGGGGTCGGGCCCTACACCGCCCGCGCGGTGGCGGCGTTCGCCTTCGGCCTGCGGGTGCCCGTCGTCGACACGAACACGAGGCGGGTGATCGCCCGGGCGGTCGACGGCAACGCCGAGCCCGCTCCCCCGTCGACCACGAGGGACCTCGCCGCGATGTCGGCGCTGCTGCCCGATGCCCCGCGCGCGGCGCGGGTGTTCAACGCCGCCGCCATGGAACTCGGGGCGATCGTCTGCACGGCCCGCGCTCCGCGGTGCGCGGACTGCCCGATCCGCGACCGCTGCGCCTGGCTCCGCGCGGGCTCACCGGCCTACGACGGACCGCGCAAGGCGAGGCAGGCCCGGTTCGAGGGCTCCGACCGGCAGGTGCGCGGAATCGTCATGCGCGAGCTCCGTGCCGCGCACCGCCCGGTGACCGGCGACGAGCTCTCGGGGGTCTGGGGCGACGCCGCCCAGCTCGAGCGCGCGATCGCCGGGCTCGTCGCCGACGGGCTCGCCGTCGCGACCGCGGAGGGAATGACGCTGCCCGAGGCCTGACGGCCCCGGGCAACTGCACGTCGACCTCGATCGACGCGAGGTCCTTCCCGACGTCGTCGCGCGCTCAGCGAGCCTCGACGTCGTCGAAGTCGTCCTCGTCGTCGTCGAGCTCGCGCGGCTTCACGTACGGGTCGGGATCGCCCGCGTACTCGGCGGTCGCCGCCGCGGCGAGCATCTCCGCGTCGCGGGTGCGGGCCTCATGCAGCAGATCGGCGATGTGCTGCGCGTTCTCGGGCACCGCGTCGGCGATGAACTCGAGGGTCGGCGTGAGCCGAGCCGTGATATTGCGGCCGACCTCGCTGCGAAGCATCCCGGTCGCGGCCTTCAGTGCGAGCGCCGAGTCGCGGCGCTCCTCATCTGAGCCGTAGACCGTGTAGAAGATGCTCGCATGCTGGAGGTCGCCGGTGACCCGCACATCGGTGATCGTCACGAAGCCGAGACGCGGGTCGCGAAGGCCCTTGTCGAGACGGCGGGCGACGATCTCCTTGATGCGGTCGGCCATCTTCCTGGCGCGTGCCGGATCAGCCATGGGTGGTCAGTGCTCCTTCCGAGCGAAGCCCGGGGCGGCGAGCCGCCCCGGGCCGTTCGGTCACGCGCGAGGCTTCTCGCGCATCTCGATGGTCTCGATCTCGTCGCCGACCTGGATGTCGTTGAACTTGCCGAGGCCGATGCCCGCCTCGAAGTCCGTGCGGACCTCGGTGACGTCGTCCTTGAATCGACGCAGCGACTCGATCGCGAGGTTGTCGCCGACGACGACGCCATCGCGGATGACGCGAGCCTTGGCGTTGCGCGTGATCGTGCCGGAGCGCACGATGACGCCGGCGATGTTGCCGAACTTCGAGGAGCGGAACACCTCGCGGATCTCGGCGACGCCCGACTGGACCTCTTCGTACTCGGGCTTGAGCATGCCCTTGAGCGAGTCCTCGATCTCGTCGATGGCGTTGTAGATCACCGAGTAGAAGCGGATGTCGACGCCCTCGCGAGCGGCGCGCTCGCGCGCCTTCGTGTCGGGGCGCACGTTGAAGCCCACGATGATCGCGTTGTCGATCGTCGCGAGGTTGACGTCGCTCTCGGTGATGGCGCCCACACCGCGGTGCAGGATTCGCAGCTGCACCGAGTCGTCGACCTCGATCTTCATGAGCGACTCTTCGAGCGCCTCGACGGCACCCGACACGTCACCCTTGATGATGAGGTTGAGCGACTCGACCTTGCCCTCTTCGAGGGCACGGGTGAAGTCTTCCAGCGAGATGCGCTTGCGAGCCTTGGCCAGCTGCGCGTTGCGCTCAGCGGCTTCGCGCTTCTCGGCGATCTGACGCGCGGTGCGGTCTTCGTCGGTGACGAGGAAGGTGTCGCCGGCGCGGGGCACGGACGAGAGGCCCTGCACCTGTACGGGGCGCGACGGGGTCGCGGCGAGCACGGGGTCGCCGTTCTCGTCGACCATCGCACGCACGCGGCCGTAGGCGGTGCCTGCGACGATCGCGTCGCCGACCTTCAGCGTGCCCGACTGGATGAGCACGGTCGCAACCGCACCGCGCCCCTTGTCGAGCTTCGCCTCGATGGCGACACCGCGGGCGTCCTTGTTCGGGTTCGCCCGCAGGTCGAGACCGGCGTCGGCGGTGAGGAGCACCGCATCGAGCAGATCCTGGATGCCGATGTTCTCGCGCGCCGAGACGTCGACGAACATGACGTCGCCGCCGTACTCCTCGGCGACGAGGCCGAACTCGGTGAGCTGCTGGCGCACCTTGGCCGGGTTGGCGTCGGGCTTGTCGATCTTGTTCACCGCGACCACGATCGGCACGTTCGCCGACTGGGCGTGGTTCAGCGCCTCGACCGTCTGCGGCATGATGCCGTCGTCGGCCGCGACCACGAGGATCGCGATGTCGGTGACCTGCGCACCACGGGCACGCATGGCGGTGAACGCCTCGTGACCGGGGGTGTCGATGAAGGTGATGGCGCGCTCGATGCCCTCGTGCTCGGTGTGCACCTGGTAGGCGCCGATGTGCTGCGTGATGCCGCCGGCCTCACCCGCCACGACGTTCGCGTTGCGGATCGCGTCGAGGAGTCGGGTCTTACCGTGGTCGACGTGGCCCATGACGGTGACCACGGGCGGACGCTGCTCGAGCACGTCGTCGCCTTCGTCTTCGAGCTCGGCATCGAGGTCGATGTCGAAGCCCTCGAGGAGCTCGCGGTCTTCGTCTTCGGGCGAGACGACCTGGATCTTGTAGCCCAGCTCGGCGCCGAGCACCTCGAAGGTCGCCTCGTCGAGCGACTCGGTCGCGGTCGCCATCTCGCCGAGATGGAACAGCACCGTGACGAGCGAACCGGGGTTCGCGTCGATCTTGTCGGCGAAGTCGGAGATCGAGGAGCCGCGACGCAGGCGGATGACGGTGCTGCCGTCGCCGCGGGGCACGCTCACGCCGCCGAGCGACGGCGCCTCCCGCATCTCGAATTCGGCCCGCTTCGTCCGCTTCGACTTGCGCGACTTCGACTTGCCGCCGCCGCGACCGAAGGCGCCGGCCGTGCCGCCGCCGGGGCCACGACCACGGCCACCGCCGCCCGCGGGACGCGGGCCGCCGAAGCCGGTGCCGGGTGCACCGCCGGGACGCTGGAAGCCGCCACCGCCGCCCGGACGAGCGCCGGCACCGCCGCCTGCACCACCGGGGCGCTGGAAGCCGCCGCCGGGGCGACCGCCCGCACCGGCCGGGCGCGGGGCGCCGGGGCGCGGCGAACCGGGGCGCGGTGCCTGCGGGCGCGGGATGTTGCCGGGGCTCGGGCGCTGGCCCATGCCCTGCGAACTCGAGAACGGGTTGTTGCCCGGGCGCGGCTGCGCGGGGCGCGAGCCCATGCCCTGCGAGCTCGAGAACGGGTTGTTGCCGGGGCGCGGGGCGCCGGGCTTCGGAGCCGGACGCGAGGCCGCGCCACCGGGCTTCGGAGCCGACGAACCGGGCTTGACGGCGTCGCTCGCGGCGGCGGGCGCCTCGGCGGCCTTCTCGGCGGCGGCCTGCGCCGCCTTCTCCTCGGCCTGGGCCTGGCGCTCGGCGACGGTGAGCGGCGCATCGGCAGGGGCCGCGGGGGCGGGCGGGGCCGCCGACTCGGGCTCTGGCTCGGCGACGGGCTTCGGAGCCGGCTTGGGGCCGGGCTTCGCGCCCGGCTTCGCCGCGGGCTTCGCCGGCGCGGCGGGGGCCTGCGCGGGGGCGGCCTGCGCGGCAGCGCCGGCAGCCTCGAGCGCCGCCTTCAGGCGACGCGCGACGGGGGGTTCGATGGACGACGAGGGTCCCTTGACGTACTCGCCCATCTCCTTGAGCTTCTCAAGGGCGATCTTGCTGTCGACACCGAGTTCGGATGCGATCTCGTGTACGCGTGGTTTGGCAGCCACTTCTCTCCTGTTCCGGGCCTGCGCCCGGACAGGGGCAGACCATCAATGGCGGACGGGACTCATTTCGAGCCGCTCATCAGTTGTCACTCATTGGTCATCACTCGTGGGTTCAGCCTGTTCTCTACGTTGCCGGTGTCCACCTCGCCGCGAAGCCGGAGCGCTCGCCCGAAGGCGCGCTTCCGAACGGCGAGGCGGTAGCACTCGAGTGTCGGATGCAGCCACGCACCCCTGCCCGGAAGCACAGCCGTGACATCGGCCACGACGTGGGAATTCTGGGAGACGACCCTCAGAAGCGAGGATCGCGGGGCGCGCGAACGGCAACCGATGCACGTTCTGACAGGTTCCATCTTACACTCTGCGCTCATGGCCGCCGACGCGGCGGGCGGACGTCGCGCGAACGACCCGCGGCGGATCAGCCCTGCTCGAGGATCGAATCGGGCTGGATGTCGATCTTCGCACCGGTCAGCTTGGCGGCCAGACGCGCGTTCTGACCCTCCTTGCCGATCGCGAGCGACAGCTGGTAGTCGGGGACGAGCGCACGGACCGCACGCGTCGCCTCGTCGATGATGTACGCGCTCGTCACCTTCGCCGGGCTCAAGGCGCTCGCGACGAACGTCGCGAGATCGTCGGACCAGTCGACGATGTCGATCTTCTCGGCGCCGAGTTCGGCGGTGACCGCCCTGACGCGCTGGCCGAGCTCGCCGATGGCTGCGCCCTTCGCGTTCACGCCGGGCTGGTTCGCGCGAACCGCGATCTTCGTGCGGTGACCGGCCTCGCGGGCGAGCGAGACGATCTCGACGACGCCGTTCGCGATCTCGGGCACCTCGAGCGCGAAGAGCTTGCGCACGAGCGCGGGGTGCGTGCGCGAGACCGTGATCGACGGGCCCTTCGTGCCCTTCGAGACGCTCGTCACGTAGACCCGGATGCGCTGACCGTGCGGATACTCCTCACCCGGGACCTGCTCTTCGGGCGGCAGCATCGCCTCGACGGTGCCGAGGTCGACGTGCACCATGCGCGGGTTCGGGCCCTGCTGGATGATGCCGGCGACGATGTCGCCCTCGCGCCCGCGGAACTCGCCGAGCACCGCGTCGTCGGCGATGTCGCGGAGGCGCTGCATGATGACCTGCTTCGCTGCGAACGCGGCGATGCGGCCGAAGTCGCTCGGGGTGTCTTCGCTCTCGCCGATGACCTCGCCCTCTTCATCGAGTTCGGGGACGAAGATCGAGACGTGACCCGACTTGCGATCGAGTTCGGCGCGGGCCCCCGTGGGGTTGGCGTGGCCGTGCAGCGTCGGATTCTGGTGCTTGAGGTAGGCCATCAGGATCGCCTGCTCGATGATCTGCACCAGTTCTTCGAACGGGATCTCTTTCTCGCGCTCCACCATGCGAAGCATGCTGAGGTCGATATCCATCGCCGGCCTCCTCTATTCAGCTCTCATGCCGCACACCTCGGAGCGGACACTCTACGGTACCGGATGCCGGGGCCTCCGAGTACCCGCGATGCCGGGTTCAGCCGTCGACGGCGGGCACCGCGGGCGGCGTCGCGTCGGCCGGCGCCGACGGCAGCGCGTTGAGCGCGCGGATGAGCCGGTGCAACTCCCCCACGCGGTGCTGATCGGGCTCGAGGACGACCCGGGGCAGGCCGAGCGCGTCGCCGTCGTCGCGCTCGGGGCGGAGCGGCTCGGTCCGTTCGATGCGACCGGCCGCGAGCAGCTCGCCGAACCGTTCGTTCAGCACATCGATCTCCTCGTCGCCCGGCAGCGCGTTGAGGCGCAGCACCAACCGGTTCCCGACCCACCGCAGTGAATCGTAATTGCGCCAGAACCCGGTGATCTCCGCGGCCGCGGCCTCGACCGAATCGGTGATGAGCACGCGATCGAGGTCGTCGCGGTTGATGAGTCCCGCGGGGACGAGGGAGTCGTCCACGAAGCGCTCGAGCCCCTCCCAGAACCCGACACCCGGCGCGTCGAGCAACACGATCGGCATCGGCTCGGCCTTGCCCGTCTGCTGCAGGGTCAGCAGCTCGAAGGTCTCGTCGAGCGTGCCGAAGCCGCCCGGGAGGCAGACGAAGCCGCGCGACTCCTTCACGAGCATGAGCTTGCGGGTGAAGAAGTACTTCATCGCCACCCGGCTCGCCGCGGCGATCGCCTCGTTCGGCACCTCCTCGAAGGGCAGTCGGATCGAGACCCCGAGTGCCCGCCCCGGCCCCGCGCCCGTCGTCGCGGCCTCCATGATGCCGGGCCCGGCACCGGTCACGACCATCCATCCGTCGGCGGCGAGCGCGGCCGCCACGTCCTGCGCCTGCCGGTAGAGCGGGTCGCTCGGCGAGGTGCGCGCCGAACCGAAGACCGTCACCTTCGGCACCCGTGAATAGGGTGCGAACAGCCGGAACGCGTCTCGCATCTCCTCGAGCGCCGAGGCGGTGATCTTCAGGTCGAGGCGCCGCGTGCCGTCGGTGCCGAGCCGGAGACCGGCGAGCAGGATGCGTTCGACGAGACCGCGATTCACACGGATGCCTGCGTCGTCGAGCAGGGCGTCGACGCCCTCGAGGAGTTCGGCCGGGAGCGTCTCATCGACGTGCCCGGATGGCTGCATGGTCATGCCCCCACCCTCCCACGGTGAGCGGCCTCGAACGGCGAGCGGATGCCGCGCGGCCCCCGCCGCGCGACATCCGCTCTCATCGCCGCGCCCCCACGCGGCGTGGCCGGAACCGCGCCCCCACGCGGCATCCGGTCGCCTCGTCGTGCCTCATGGCGCCCCTACCCGCGCCACACCTGCACCACCGACGGGCGCGGCGCGGCGACCGCGCCGGGCGCCGTCGAACCGTAGTCGGGGAAGCGCGACGTCGGAGCGCCGAACGCGCCCTCTTCACCCGGGTGCTGCACCGCCACGAACACGACGCCCTCCTCCGCCCGGATCACCGGGCCGCAGGTCTCGGCGTCGCGCGGCACCGAGAGGAACTGCTGCACGTGCCCGCGCTCGGGGCCCTCGAGCGGGACCTTGAACAGGCCGTCGTTCTTGCGGATCGTCGACGGCGCGCCGTCGGTCGAGATCCAGAGATTGCCCTCGGTGTCGAACGCGACGTTGTCGGGGCACGAGATCGGCGAGACCTGCTCCTTCGGGTAGCCGGCGAAGTAGGTCTGCGTGATCGAGGCCGGGTCGCCGCAGAGCAGCAGAATGCTCCAGGCGAACCGTTCGCCCGATTGCCCGCGCAGCTCGGTGAGCTCGATGACGTGCCCGTCGCGGTTCGTCGCACGCGGGTTCGGCTCGTCGACGGGCGGCCGGCCCGCGGTGCCGCGCTGGGTGTTGTTCGTGCAGGCGACGTAGACCCGGCCGCTCGTCGGGTGCGGCTCGACGTCCTCGCAGCGGTCCATCTTCGTCGCACCGAGGAGGTCGGCCGCGAGACGCGTGTTCACGAGCACCTCGTCGATCGACATGCCGGGCACAACGCTCCGGCCCTTCCTGGTCAGCGCGATCCACTCCCCCGATCCGTCGAAAGCGCCGTCTGCCGGCAACCGGCCCGTTCCGTCGATGTCGGCGGCGGGCGAGTTGCCCGAGAAGCGGGCGACGAACAGGTCTCCCTCGCTCAGGAGGCGCCGGTTCTGCTTGCGCGCGCCCGGGTTGTCCTTCGGGTTGAACTTGTGCTTCGAGACGAACTTGTAGAGGTAGTCGCCGCGCTCGTCGTCGCCCATGTAGGCGACGGCCCGGCCGTCGTCTGCGATGCGCACGTTCGCGCCCTCGTGCTTGAAGCGGCCCATCGCGGTGTGCTTGACGGGCGTGGACGTCGGGTCCTGCGGGTCGATCTCGACGATGTAGCCGAAGCGGTTGCCCTCGTTCTCGTACCCGGGGGCCGAACCGTCGAACCGAGGGTCCCAGGTCTCCCAGCCGGTCGAGGTCGCCGAGTCGGCGAAGCCGTAACGCTTGCGTGCGGCGGTGTCGGGCGCGGCGCGGAAATAGCCGTTGAAGTTCTCCTCGCCGCTCAGCACGGTGCCCCAGGGCGTCGTGCCCCCGGCGCAATTGCCGAGCGTGCCGTTGACGACGGTGCCGCTCGGGTCGCCCGCCGTCTGCAGGAGGGCCGAGCCGGCGGCCGGCCCCGTGAAGGTGAACTCGCTCTCGACCGTGATGCGGCGGTTGCGGGCGCCGCCGGTGACGATGCGCCACGGCCCGCCGATGCGGTCGCGCGCGACCTCGACGACGGTCATGCCCTGCGCGACCTTGTAGATCTCGCTGCGCCGACGGAGCTCGGCCGGATCGCTCGACGGCGGGAACATGATGCCGGGGTTCACGTACTCGTGGTTCGTGACGAGCACGCCGGTGAGCCCGCCGCGGTCGGCGATCACGTCGAGGTAGTCGTTGTTGTACCCGAACTGGCGTGCCTGGGCCGCTGCACTCTGATCGTGGAGGTCGAAGGCCGGTGCGTCGGCGAAGATCGGGTCGCCCCAGCGCACGAGCGCCTGCCAGCGATACCCCGCCGGCACGGTGAACTCATCGACGAGGTGCGAGACGGGGGCGATCGGTTCGAAGGGCAGGCGGGATGCCGCGGCGGCAGCCGTGCCCGCACCGCGCCCTGCGAACGCTGCCGCGTGGGCGGGTGCCGTCTTCAGCGCGCCCGCCGCGACGAGCGTGAACGCGCCGGCGGCACCGAGGCCGAGCAGCGCGCGCCGGCTGAGCGCCGCAGAGGCGAGCGAGCGGAACTCGGGGTTCGCCGAGGTGTTGCACTCGGGACCGAGGCACGCGTCGGCGCACTTCAAACGGCAGGTCACCGGCGAACGCTTGCCCCTCGCATGGTCGATGATCGGCAGCGAACGGCGGGTCGGGTCGGCCAGGGTCACGGGCGTCCTCACTCTCGGGGTCTCACGACGAGCGTGGGTGCGCAGAGCGACGCGCACGCTGCATCAGGGTGAACGCGCGGTGAAGCTGTGGCAAACGCCCGGCGCCGCGGTTCGCGCGGCGCGGTTCGCGCGGCGCGGTTCGCGCGGCGCGGTTCGCGCGGCGCGGCGCGCCTCCAGCACAATGGATGCCGCGGCGGGTGCGCCGCCACGACCGGCACGAGGAGCAGTCATGGGCAGGCAACGCACGAAGGCGCGCAGCGAACTGAAGAACACGGCGTACGAGATCTTCATCGGCGTGCTGTCGATCCTGTCGATCGTGAATCTCGTATTCGTCTACGCGTTCAGCGCCGACGGAGCGCTCCAACTCATCCTCACGGTCATGAACGCGCTGTTCAGTCTCATCTTCCTCGGCGATTTCATCTACCGCATGGCAACGGCGCCCTCGGCGGCTCGCTACTTCTTCCGCGGGTTCGGCTGGGCCGACCTGCTCGCGAGCCTGCCCTTCCCGCAACTCAAGGTGCTGCGGATCTTCCGTCTGCTGCGCGTCGTTCGGCTCATGCGCGACGTCGGTCCGCGCAGGATCTGGTACACGCTCGTCCACGACCGCGCGAACAGCACCCTGATGACGCTCTTGCTGCTCGGCGTCTTCGTGCTGCAGTTCGGCAGCCTCTCGATCCTCGCGGTCGAGGAGCACGCCGACGGTGCGAACATCACGTCCGCCTCCGATGCGCTCTGGTACACGATCGTGACGATCTCCACGGTCGGGTACGGCGATCAGTTCCCGGTCACGAACTCCGGGCGCACGCTCGGCGCCGTCATCATCATCGTCGGCGTCGGAATCTTCGGCACGTTCACCGGGTATCTGGCCAACCTCTTCCTCGGCCCGCAGCGGGACGGCGACGACGCCTCCGCGAGCGAGGTGCCGGCGGCCGTCACGGCCGACTCGTCCGCCGACCTCGCGGGTGCCGCGGCGAGCGGGGTCGCAGCCGGCGCGCTCTCCGGAGCGGTGGCCGCCGGATCGAACGCCGACACGGCGGGCGACGCCGCCGACCCGGGGAGTTCACCGGGACTCGCGGATGCAGAGCTCCACCGGCGTCTCGCTGCGCTTCTCGAGCAGTCGGAGCAGGCGTCCGCGGAGCTGCGCCGGCTCCTGGCCGGCGCGGCCCGGGAGGACTGACCCGGCGATATCCAGAGGTTTTCGCCTGACCACGCCCGCCGCCCGGCAGGGGACGGCGCGCCACCGACGGGCGCGGGGATCTCGCTCGGCATACTGACGGGATGGATCTCCTCAACGCATGGGTGCTCGCCGCGGGCGACACGCTCTGGACCTGGATCGTGCTCCCGCTGGTCGCCGGCCTCGGCCTGTACTTCACCGCGCGATCCGGAGTGGTCCAGTTCCGACTGATCCCCGAGATGCTCCGCACGCTGACCGACAAGACCCCCCGAGACGCCTCGGGCGAACCGCAGTCCGTGTCGGCGTTCCAGGCGTTCACGATCTCGGCGGCCTCGCGCGTCGGCGTCGGGAACATCGCCGGCGTCGGCACGGCGATCGCGATCGGCGGGCCGGGGGCGATCTTCTGGATGTGGGTGATGGCGTTCATCGGCGGCGCCTCGAGCTTCGTGGAGTCCACGCTCGGCCAGTTGTTCAAGGTGCGCGACCGCGACGGGTTCCGCGGCGGACCCGCGTACTACATGGAGCGCGGCCTCAGGGCGCGCTGGATGGGGATCCTCTTCGCACTCATCCTGATCGTCTGCTTCCCGTTCGCCTTCTCGTCGCTGCAGGCGAACACCATCAGCGCGGCGGTCTCGTCGACGGTCGCGCCCGAAGGTGCACCGGGCTGGATCCCCTGGGTCGTCGGCGTCGCGCTCGCCGCGCTCACGGCGCTCGTCGTCTTCGGCGGTGTGCGCCGCATCGCGTCGGTGACGCAGGCGGTGGTTCCGCTCATGGCGCTGCTCTACCTGCTGCTCGGCCTCGTGATCGTGGCGCTCAACCTCACGCGCTTCCCCGAAGTGTTCGCCTCGATCTTCACGCAGGCGTTCGGGTTCAACGAGGTCCTCGGCGCGACGCTCGGCACGATCGTGCTCACGGGCGTCAAGCGCGGCATGTTCTCGAACGAGGCAGGGCTCGGCTCCGCTCCGAACGCGGGCGCGAGCGCAGCGGTGACACACCCGGTCAAGCAGGGGCTCGTGCAGACCCTGGGCGTCTACTTCGACACCTTCCTCGTCTGCTCGATCACGGCGTTCATCATCCTGGTCTCCGACCCCGACCTCGAGAACGCCACCAGGGGCATCGGGCTCACGCAGAACGCGATCGTGAGCAATCTCGGCGCGTGGTCGAGCATCCTGCTGACGGTGATCGTGTTCCTGCTCGCGTTCAGTTCGATCCTCGGCAACTACTACTACGGCGAATCGAACATCGAGTTCATCAGCTCCCGTCGCTCGATCCTCACGAGCTACCGGGTCCTCGTCGTCGTCGCGATCCTCGTCGGCTCCGTCGCGTCCTCCGATCTCATCTGGAACACGGCCGATGGCATCATGGGGCTGATGGCGCTCGTCAACCTCATCGCGATCGCGCTGCTGTCGGGCATCGCGTTCAAGCTGCTGCGCGACTACACGCGGCAACGACGCGAAGGACGCAACCCGGTCTTCACCCGAGACCTGCTGCCCGAGGTCACGGGCATCGAGTGCTGGGAGGACGAGCTGACCGTCACGGGGCCCATCGACGTCGCGACCCTTCGGCACGAGGCCGAGAAGCACCGCGACCACCTGCACGACGACCGCCGCTGACACGCCGGCGGGGTGCGCCCCGGGCACACCCCGCCGAGCGTTCGACCGGTCAGCCCTGCAGCGCGGCGACGACGCCGTCGAGCGGCACCTGCGTGCGCTCGCCCGTCGCACGATCCCAGACCTCGACGACGCCGTCGGCGACGCCGCGCCCGACGATCACGATCTTCGGCACGCCGATGAGCTCGGCATCGCCGAACTTCACACCGGGCGACACCTTCGGGCGGTCGTCGTACAGCACCTCGTAGCGCTCACCCTCGAGCTCGGCGACGATCCGCTCCGCAGCCTCGAACACCGCCTCGTCCTTGCCGGTCGCGACGACGTGCACGTCGAACGGGGCGACGGCGGGAGGCCAGATGAGGCCCTTGTCGTCGTTGTGCAGCTCGGCGATGATCGCGAGGATGCGGGTGATGCCGATGCCGTACGAGCCCATCGTGACCGTCACGAGCTTGCCGTTCTCATCGAGCACCTTGAGCCCGAGCGCCTCGGCGTACTTGCGGCCGAGCTGGAACACGTGTCCGATCTCCATGCCGCGGGCCAGCTCGACCGGGCCCGAGCCGTCGGGCGCGGGGTCGCCGGCGCGCACATCGGCGATGTCGACGATGCCGTCGGCGGTGAAGTCGCGACCGGCGACGAGCGACAGCACGTGCTTCTCGTGCAGGTTGGCGCCGGTCACCCAAGCCGTGCCGTCGACGACGCGCGGGTCGACGAGGAAGCGGATGCCGCTCGTCGACTCCTCGCCGAGCACGGGGCCCTCGGGCGACCACGGGCCGATGTAGCCCTTCACGAGCGCGGGGTGCTTCGCGAAGTCGGACTCGGTCGCGGCCTCGACCTCGGCGGGGGCGAACGCCACCTCGGCGCGCTTCATCTCGACGTCGCGGTCGCCGGGCATGCCGACGACGACGAGCTCGCGCGTGCCGCCCGGGTGGGTGAGCGCGAGCACGACGTTCTTCAGCGTGTCGGCCGCGTGCCACGGGCGGTCGGTGCGCGCCTGGTGGTCGTTGACGTGGTCGACGAGGCTCAGGATCGTGGGCGTGTTCGGCGAGTCGAATACGATCGGCGCGGGCTGGCCCTCGATGGGCAGCGCCTCGGGCGCGAGCGTCTCGAACGCCTCGACGTTCGCGGCGTAGCCGCCGGCCGAGCGCACGAAGGTGTCTTCGCCTACGGGTGTGGGGTGCAGGAACTCCTCGCTCTTCGAACCGCCCATGGCGCCCGCGTCGGCCTTGACGATGACATGCTCGAGCCCGAGGCGCGTGAAGATGCGCTCGTAAGCGTCGCGCTGGGCCTGGTACGAGACGTCCAGCCCCTCGTCCGAGATGTCGAAGGAGTAGGCGTCCTTCATCGTGAATTCGCGACCACGCAGGAGGCCCGCGCGGGGGCGCGCCTCGTCGCGGTACTTGTCCTGGATCTGGTAGATCGAGAGCGGCAGGTCCTTGTACGACGAGTACAGGTCTTTCACGAGCAGCGTGAAGACCTCCTCGTGCGTCGGCGCGAGCAGGTAGTCGGAGCCCTTGCGGTCCTGGAGGCGGAAGAGCGCCTCGCCGTACTCGGTCCACCGGTTCGTGACCTCGTAGGGCTCGCGCGGCAGGAGCGCCGGGAAGTGCACCTCGTGCGCTCCCGCGTTCTCCATCTCCTCGCGCACGATGCGCTCGATCTTCGCCTTGACCCGGAGGCCGAGCGGCAGCCATGCGAACACGCCCGGCGCCTGGCGGCGGATGTAGCCGGCGCGCACGAGCAGCTTGTGGCTCGCGACCTCGGCGTCGGCGGGGTCTTCGCGGAGCGTACGGAGGAAGTAGTTCGAGAGGCGTGTGGGCACCCGACGATTCTACTGAGCGCGATGGACGCCGTGAGGCATCCGGCACTCGCGAACGCCTCGTAGGCTGGGGCCCATGCCGACCCGCCGCCCGCATCTCACCGAATCCGTCGCGCAGAGCGAGCTGGCCGAATCGCTCGCGGCGCTCCGCGCCTCGCTCGAGCTGCCGGAGGCGTTCGCCCCCGAGGTGCTCGCCGAGGCCGAAGCGGTATCAGCGGCCGCGCCCGCCGCCGATCTCCGCGAGCTCCCGTTCGCGACCATCGACCCCGCGGGGTCGACCGACCTCGACCAGGCGATGCATCTCGAACGGCTCGGCGACGGTTACCTCGTGCACTACGCGATCGCCGACGTCCCTGCGTTCGTCACCCCGGGCGGTACCGTCGACCTCGCGGCGCGCGAGCGCGGGCAGACGCTCTACGCCGTCGACGGCCGCATTCCGCTGCACCCGCCCCTCATCGGCGACGACCGCGCGTCGCTCCTGCCGGGTGTCGACCGCACGGCCTTCGTCTGGCGTTTCGAGCTCGCCGGCGACGGCGCGATCGCCGGCACCCGGCTCGAGCGCGCCCTCATTCGCTCGAGGGCACGGCTCGACTACCCAGGTGCGCAGTCGCTCATCGACGCCGGCGACCCCGATGCTCCCGTCGCCCTGCTGGGCGAGATCGGCCGGGCCCGCATCGAGCAGGAGCGGCTCCGCGGGGGCGCGAGCCTCAACACCCCCGACGAGGAGATCGTGCGCCGCGACGGCGGCTACGACCTGCTCCGGCGGATGCCGTTGCCCGTGGAGGACTGGAACGCCCAGCTCTCGCTCATGACGGGCATGGCCGCGGCCTCGATCATGCTCGACGCCGGGGTCGGGGTGCTGCGCACGATGCCCGCCCCGGAGCGCGAGCGGCTCGCCGCGTTCCGACGGCAGACCGAAGCACTCGGATGCCCCTGGCCCGACCGACTCTCGTACGGCGAGTTCCTGCGCGGCCTCGACCGGAGCGACCCGCTCGCCCTCGCCGTGCTGCAAGCGGCGAGCGGGCTCTTCCGCGGGGCCGGCTACGTCTCGTTCGACGGCATTCCGCCGGCCGAGACCGAGCAGGCGGCCCTCGCAGCGCCGTACGCGCATGTGACGGCCCCGATCCGCCGACTCGTCGACCGATGGGGACTCGTCGTGTGCGAGGCGGTCGCCGCCGGGCGCGAGGTGCCCGGCTGGGCGCGTGACTCGCTCGCCGCACTTCCCGCGATCATGGCCGCGTCCGCGCAGCGCGCCGCTCAGCTCGATTCCGGGTCGATCGCCCGGGTCGAGGCGGCACTCCTCCACGACCGCATCGGCGAGCGCTTCACCGCGACGGTGCTCGAGTTGCGCGGCGAACGCGCGGTGTTCCAGCTCGAGACCCCGGCCGTCACCGCGAACTGTCCGGCGCCTGTCGGTGCGCGCGCCGGTAGCACGATCGAGGTCGACCTCGAGGCTGCCGACATCGGCAGCGGATCTGTGCGTTTCAGCGCGGTCTGAGACCGTGCTCGACCGAGTCGTGCAGCCCGAGGCGCGCGACGCTCGGCCGGCCGAGGCGACTACGGGGTGACGACGGTCGGCGAGCCGACGGGGGCATCGGCGCCCATCTCGTCGGCGATGCGGTTCGCCTCGGCGATGAGCGTCGCGACGATCTCCGACTCGGGCACCGTCTTGATGACCTCGCCCTTCACGAAGATCTGCCCCTTGCCGTTGCCCGAGGCGACGCCGAGGTCGGCCTCGCGGGCCTCGCCCGGGCCGTTGACGACGCAGCCCATCACGGCGACGCGAAGCGGCACGCTCATGCCCTCGAGCCCGTCGGTGACGTCGTTCGCGAGCTTGTACACGTCGACCTGCGCGCGCCCGCACGAGGGGCACGAGACGATCTCGAGCTTGCGTTCGCGGAGGTTCAGCGACTGCAGGATCTGGAGGCCGACCTTCACCTCTTCGACCGGCGGCGCACTCAGCGAGACCCGGATCGTGTCGCCGATGCCCTCGCCGAGGAGGATGCCGAACGCGGTCGCCGACTTGATCGTGCCCTGGAACGCAGGGCCCGCCTCGGTCACGCCGAGGTGCAGCGGCCAGTCGCCCCGCTCGGCGAGCATGCGGTACGCCTTCACCATCACGATGGGGTCGTTGTGCTTCACCGAGATCTTGAAGTCGTGGAAGTCGTGCTCCTCGAAGAGCGAGGCCTCCCACACGGCCGACTCGACGAGCGCCTCGGGCGTCGCCTTGCCGTACTTCTGCAACAGGCGCGGGTCGAGCGAGCCGGCGTTCACGCCGATGCGGAGCGAGACGCCCGCCTCTTTCGCGCGGCGGGCGATCTCGCCGACCTGGTCGTCGAACTTGCGGATGTTGCCCGGGTTCACGCGGACCGCCGCGCAGCCCGCGTCGATCGCGGCGTACACGTAGTTCGGCTGGAAGTGGATGTCGGCGATGACCGGGATCTGGCTCTTCTTCGCGATGATCGGCAGCGCCTCGGCGTCGTCGCGGCTCGGCACGGCGACGCGCACGATGTCGCAGCCGGAGGCCGTGAGCTCGGCGATCTGCTGCAGGGTCGCGTTGATGTTCGTCGTCGGCGTCGTCGTCATCGACTGCACGCTCACCTGGGCGTCGCCACCGACGAGCACCTTGCCCACCTTGATCTGGCGCGACTTGCGTCGAGGAGCCAGGACTTCGGGGATTTTCGGCATTCCGAGATTCACTGCAGGCACGAGGCAAGTCTAGTTGCGCTCGCTCGGGCGTTGGCCGAGAGCGGATGCCTCGGGGCTGCCCGTCACCGGATGGTGCGGGAGGTGTCGAGGGGCGGCTCGGTCGCGGCGACCGCCTCCTCGACGGTGACGCCGGGCGCGCATTCGACGAGCACGAGCCCGTCGGGAGTGACGTCGATGACGGCGAGGTCGGTGATGATGCGGTGCACCACCCCGCGACCGGTGAGCGGCAGCGAGCAGTCGTTCACGATCTTCGGCGAGCCGTCCTTCGCGACGTGCTCCATGAGCACGATGACCCTGCGTGCGCCGTGCACGAGATCCATCGCACCGCCGGGACCCTTCACCATCTTCCCGGGGATCATCCAGTTGGCGAGGTCGCCGGCGGCGGAAACCTGCATGGCGCCGAGGATGGCGGCGTCGATCTTGCCGCCGCGGATCATGCCGAAGCTCTGCGCCGAGTCGAAATAGGCGGCGCCGGGCAGCACCGTCACGGTCTCCTTACCTGCGTTGATGAGGTCGGGGTCGACCTCGGCCTCGCTCGGGTACGGCCCGACACCGAGGATGCCGTTCTCGGACTGCAGCACGACGGTCACCCCGTCGGGCACGTAGTTCGGCACGAGCGTGGGCAGGCCGATGCCGAGGTTCACGTACGAGCCGTCGGCGAGTTCGCGGGCGGCCCTAGCCGCCATCTCGAGTCTCGTGAGCGCCATCTCAGTTCCCCTCTCGCACCGTGCGGCGTTCGATGCGCTTCTCGATGTCGGGGCCGACGACGACGACGCGGTCGACGTAGACGCCCGGCAGGTGCACCGCGTCGGGGTCGAGCTCGCCGGCTTCGACGAGTTCCTCGACCTGGGCGATGCACGTACGACCCGCCATCGCCGCGAGCGGGGAGAAGTTGCGCGCCGACTTGTCGAAGACGAGGTTGCCGTGACGATCGCCCTTCAGGGCGTGCACGAGGGCGAAGTCGGTGGTGATCGCCTCTTCGAGCACGAACTCGCGCGGCGAGCCCGCGAACTCGAAGGTCTGCACCGGCTTCTCGGGGCTCGCGACGGCGATCGTGCCGTCGGCGTGGTATCTGCGGGGCAGCCCGCCCTCGGCGACCTGCGTGCCGACGCCCGTCTGCGTGAAGAACGCGGCGATGCCGCTCCCCCCGGCGCGGAGCTTCTCGGCGAGGGTGCCCTGCGGCGTGAGCTCGAGCTCGAGCTCGCCCGAGAGGTACTGGCGCTCGAACTCCTTGTTCTCGCCGACGTACGAGGAGGTCATCTTGGCGATGCGCTGCTTCGCGAGCAGCACGCCGAGCCCCCAGTCGTCGACGCCGCAGTTGTTCGAGACGACGGAGAGCCCGTCGACGCCGGCATCGAGCAGTGCCTGGATGAGCACCATCGGGATGCCGCAGAGCCCGAACCCCCCGACGGCGAGACTCGCTCCTGAGGGGATGTCGGCGACCGCTTCTCGGGCGGACTCGACGACTTTGTCGAGTGTCATGGGGCGACCTCCGTGTCGACGCTGAGCACTCCGGCTGATTCCGCCGGTGAATACTCACTAACTGAATCGTAGAATGGTCATGATCCGCAAGAGCATCCCTTGAACGAAGGAGTCCAGGAGACATGAGCATCCCCGACGTCGTCATCATCGCGGGGGCCCGCACCCCGTTCGCCCGCATCAACGGCGACCTCGCCGCCCGGAATGCGGTCGAACTCGGCACGGTGGCCATCCGCGGCGCGCTCACGAAGGCCGGC
Source organism: Agromyces italicus DSM 16388 (assembly GCF_000421545.1). Lineage (GTDB taxonomy): Bacteria > Actinomycetota > Actinomycetes > Actinomycetales > Microbacteriaceae > Agromyces > Agromyces italicus. Next base: position 830,404 of record NZ_ATXF01000004.1, on the reverse strand, counting down.
GTCTCCCCCGACGACGTCGACGCCGTCATCATGGGCCAGGTCCTCCAGGCCGGAGCTGGGCAGAACCCCGCCAAGCAGTCCGCCGTCGCCGCCGGCATCCCGTGGCGAGTGCCCGCGACCACGCTCAACAAAGTCTGCCTCTCGGGTCTCGTCGCGATCACCGATGCCGCCCGGCTCATCCGCCTCGGCGAGGCCGACGTCGTGGTCGCCGGCGGCCAGGAGTCGATGACGAACGCACCGCACCTGCTGCCGGACTCGAGGGCCGGTCACGTCTACGGCAGCGTCGAACTCCTCGACCACGCCGCCCACGACGGGCTCACCGACGCCTTCGACCACGAGTCGATGGGCGCCTCGACCGAGCGTTTCAACGGCCGCTACGGCATCGGCCGCACCGAACAAGACGAGATCGCCGCCGCGTCGCACGTGCGCGCGGGTGCCGCGCAGGCCTCTGGCGTCTTCGCCGACGAGATCGTGCCGGTCGAGATCCCCCAGCGCAAGGGTGCGCCCGTCGTCGTGTCCGACGACCAGGGCGTGCGCCCCGACTCGACCGTCGAGGTGCTCGCGAACCTCCGCCCCGCGTTCACCGCAGAGGGCACGATCACCGCGGGCAACTCCTCGCCGCTCTCCGACGGCGCCGCGGCCGTCGTGGTCGCGAGCCGCGAGTGGGCCGAGTCTCGTGGCCTGCCCTGGCTCGCGATCGTCGGCGCCGCGGGCCAGGTCGCCGGCCCCGACAACTCGCTGCACTCGCAGCCCTCGAACGCCATCGCAGCCGCCCTCGAGAAGGGCGGGCTCGAGGCATCCGCCCTCGACGTCGTCGAAATCAACGAGGCCTTCGCCGCCGTCTCGCTGCAGTCGGCGCGCGACCTCGAACTCGACCTCGAGAAGGTCAACGCCCACGGCGGCGCCATCGCCCTCGGCCACCCGATCGGAGCCTCGGGCGCCCGGCTCGCCCTGCATGCGGCGCTCGAACTGTCGCGTCGCGGCAGCGGGAATGCGGCGGTCGCCCTCTGCGGCGGCGGCGGTCAGGGCGAGGCGCTGCTGCTGAGCCGCTGACGAGCACGGTGACCGATGGGCGAAGCGTCTCGAGACGCTCCTTCGTCGCTCCTCGACCAGCGGATCCCTCGCTCCTCGGCCGGCCGGCGGCTACCCGCCCGGCCTGCTCGCCCGCAGCACGCTCAGGGGGCCATGGGCGGCCGCCGGTCTCGCCATGGTCGCCCGCGGGGGCCCGCCCCGGTTCGCGGCGGGGTTGCGTGAATCGGGCACGGCCCGATCGTAGCCCCACGCCAGTGCGCAGGCATCGGCCCGGCGGCGACTCATCGCCTACTCCACCGGGAGTACGGAACGTCCCCGGGATCAGAGCAGCGACACCGGCTTCACGATGTCGGCGTAGATGAGCAGTGCGCTCATCGCGCCGAAGATGACGACCACGCCGAGCGTGATCGGCATGAGCTTCGCGAGATCGACGGGGCCGGGGTCTGGTCGGCGGAACAGCTTCGCGAAGCCTCGGCGAATGGCCTCCCACAGGGCGCCCGCGATATGACCGCCGTCGAGCGGCAGCAGCGGGATGAGGTTGAAGACGAAGAGCATGGTGTTCAGCGCCGCGAGGATTCCGACCATCCATGCGGCCTTGTCGACGACTTCAACACTGTCGAGGGCAGCCACCTCTCCGGCTGCTCGTCCGACGCCGACGAGCGACAGCGGGCCGTTCGGGTCACGCTCCTCGGGGCCGAACGCGGCCTGCGCGACGTCGACCATGCGCTGCGGCAGATTCAGAATGATGCCCGCAACGGCGTTCATCTGTTGGCCCACGGCCGGGAGCACAGCAGTGACGGGCTGCTGCACCTTCTCGAGCATCGTCCCGATGCCGACGAAGCCGGCCTGCACGGTGCGGGGCTCGCCCGAGGCATCCGTGACGACCTCGCCGTTCTCGTCGAGCACGTACCGTTCGCTCAGCATCGGGGTGACCGTGAGGGTGAGCTCTTCGCCGTCGCGTTCGACGACGAGGTCGACGGGTTCGCCCGGGTGCTCGCGGATGATCTCGGTCGACTCGGTCCAGCTCTCGATGGGTTCGCCCGCGACCGAGACGATGCGGTCGCCCGGCTCGATGCCGGCGGCGGCCCCCGGTGCCGCCGGATCGCCCGGCTCGCAGGTCTGACGTTCGCTCGTCGCCGACAGCGCGCACGCCGAGACCGAACCGACGGTCGTCGAGGCCTGCGCCGTGCCGAAGCCCATGAGCAGCACCCCGAAGAGCACGACGGCGAGCAGCAGGTTCATGAACGGCCCGCCGAACATGACGATGATGCGCTTCCACACCGGCAGGCGGTAGAACGCTCGCTCCTCATCGCCGGCGCCGATCGACTCGGCGCTCGAGTCGCGCGCGTCCTGCACGAGCCCACGGAAGAATCCCGTCGAGTCCTCGTGGGCGCGCTCGCCCTTCGCCGGCGGGAACATGCCGATCATCGAGATGTAGCCGCCGAGCGGGATCGCCTTGACGCCGTACTCGGTCTCACCCTTGCGCCGCGACCAGATCGTCGGGCCGAAGCCGATCATGTACTGGGTGACCTTGACGCCGAACAGCTTCGCCGGAACGAGGTGACCGATCTCATGCAGGCCGATCGACACGGCGAGGCCGATCACGATGATGGCGACGCCGATCACGAATGCGAGCACGGAATCCACGGTGGACAGCGTAGCGCCGGTGGCTTCGAGCGCGCTGGGCGCCGGCTATCGATCGGCTGAGCGACGCGCGATGCGTGCATCGGCGGCACGACGCGCGGTCAGCTCGGCGGCCGCGAGCGACTCGAGGGTCACCTCGCCGGATGCCTCGTGCTGCTCGACCACGTCGCGCACCGTGTCGACGATGTCGAGGAACCCGATGCGCCCCGCGTGGAACGCCGCGACCGCCTGCTCGTTCGCGGCGTTGAACACCGCGGGGTACTCGCCGCCCGCGCGGCCGACCTGCTTCGCGAGCCGGATCGCCGGAAACGCCTGTTCGTCGAGCGGCTCGAAGGTCCAGCTCTGCGCCTGCGTCCAGTCGATCGGGCGGCCCGCCGCGGCGACGCGGTTCGGCCAGTCGAGGCCGAGCGAGATCGGCAGGCGCATGTCGGGCGGTGACGCCTGCGCGATCGTCGAGCCGTCGACGAACTCGACCATGGAATGGATCATCGACTGCGGGTGCACGACGACGTCGATGCGGTCGTAGTCGACGTCGAAGAGCAGGTGCGCCTCGATGACCTCGAGACCCTTGTTGACGAGCGTCGCCGAGTTCGTCGTGATGACGAGCCCCATGTCCCAGGTGGGGTGCGCGAGCGCCTCGCCCGGTGTGACCTCGGTGAGCGACTCCCGGCTGCGCCCGCGGAACGGCCCGCCCGAGGCGGTCAGCACGAGCCGGCGCACCTCGTCGTCGGTGCCGGAGCGCAACGCCTGGGCGATCGCCGAGTGCTCGGAGTCGACGGGCACGATCTGCCCTGGCTTCGCGAGACGCGTGACGAGATCGCCGCCCACGATGAGCGATTCCTTGTTGGCGAGCGCGAGGGTCGCGCCGCGCTCGAGCGTCGCGAGCGTCGGCCCGAGGCCCACCGAACCCGTGATGCCGTTCAGCACGACGTCGGCGTCGACGCCCTGCACGAGTTGCACGGCCTCGTCGACGCCGACGGCCGTGTGCTCGACGCCGAACTCGGCCGCCTGCTCGCCGAGCAGTGCACGATTCGAGCCGACGCCGAGGCCGACGAGCTCGAATCTGCGCGGGTTGGCCCGGATGACGTCGAGCGCCTGAGTGCCGACCGAACCGGAGGAGCCGAGGATGATGATTCTGCGCACGAGACCACTGTATGGCGCGGAGCGCCGTGACATCCGCTCGGGGAAGCACCACGATCTCGGGTCAGGGCAGCACCGCGACGGAGGCGACGGCGGCGCCGGGCACGGCGAGGTCGTGGAAGCGGACGCCCCGCCAGCCCGGTCCGAACTCGGGGACGGTGCGCTCGATGCGTCCGATGCCGTCGTCCTCACCGGGCAGGGTCAGTGCGAGGGTCGCGGGTTCGGTGAACCCGGTGTGGCCGATCGCCCGGAGGAGCGCCGATTTGCGGGCCCAGAGGGTGGCGCGTGCACGGGCCCGCTCGGGCGGATCGAGCACGGCGAGCGCGGCCCGCTCGCTCGCGTGCAGCGCCGCCTCGTCGACGCCCTCGAGCGCCCCGCCGCTCACGAGCTCGAGCCCGACGCCCACGCGTCGTCTCGTCGCCGCGGTCGCGACGACGAGATCGCCGGCGGCGCCCGCATCGACGAACCACGGTGCCCCCGACGGCGTCGTCGGATACCCGACCGTCGGCCGGCCGTGGCGGGCACCGCACGTCTGGCACGACGGCACGAGCTCGACGTCGTCGGCCGGCACGCCCGCGCCCGCCGCGACGAGGCGCCGCAGCAGCAGCTCGGGCCCGGGGCTGCCCCGTCGCCCGCGCGCCGTGGAAACCACCCGGACGTCTCCGCCCGGCAACTCGACGATCTCGCCGTCCGCGAACGCGTCCATGCCGTCAATCCTCCCCCATCGGGCGCGGGCGCGGCAGGCCGCGGATATTCCGGCTTCCGCATACCCGCGCTCGTAGGGTCGGAAGGTGAGTGAGATCGAGGCCGACGCCGTTCCCGCCCCCGCGGTCAAGCGGGGTCCCGCGTACCGCATCTTCAGGGGCATGCTGAAGCCGATCGCCCTCCTCGTCTACCGGCCGACGATCACCGGCCGCGAGAACGTCCCGAAGCGCGGGCCCGTCATCCTCGCCTCGAACCACCTGTCGTTCGTCGACAGCGTGGTGATCCCGCTCGCCTCCCCGCGGCCCGTGCAGTTCCTCGCGAAGTCGAGCTACTTCACCGGGACCGGGTTCTCGGGCTGGCTCTCGCGCACCTTCTTCAGCGCGATCGGCGCCGTGCCCGTCGAACGCGGCGCCGGCGCGGCCGCACAGGAGGCGCTCGATGCCGGGCGGCGCATCCTCGAGCAGTCGGAGGCCTTCGCCATCTATCCCGAAGGCACCCGGTCGATCGACGGCCGCCTCTACCGGGGCCGCACCGGCGTCGCGTGGCTGGCGCTCACGACGGGCGCGACAGTGGTTCCCGTCGGACTCATCGGCACCCAGGAGATCCAACCCGTCGGTGCGAAGCTGCCCCGGGTCCGTCCCGTCACGGTCCGCTTCGGCGAGCCGCTCGACCTCGCTCACCACGGCCCGGCCACGAGCGGTCGGGCCCGACGTGCCGCGACCGACGAGATCATGGCGGCGATCCACGCCCTCAGCGGACAGGAGCTCGCCGGCCAGTACAACGAGGTGCCTCCGCAGGGCACCCTCGCCCGGCTCGCCGACAAGGTCGTGCCGCGCGAACGGATCTGACGCTGTTCCCAGCAGGGCCCGAAGCACACCCGGTATCGTCGCTTCGATGATTCCCGCGAAGCTCGCCGCCGCCGCACTCGCGACCGTCGTGCTGCTCGGCCTCGCCGCCTGCGCCCCCGGTTCCTCCGTCACCGAGGGTCGGCAGTGGCAGGGCGGCGCCACAGTGCGTACGGCCCCGACGCCCGAGTTCGAGATCCCCGCGGCGAGCGAGGAGTTCGACCCCGGGCTCATCGTCAGCGACGACGCCTTCTACGACGCGAGTGCGATGAATGCCGCCGAGATCCAGCGCTTCCTCGAGGGCCTCGACTGCCGGCCCGACGACGACGTGCCCTGCCTGGCCGACTACCGCCAGACGACCGAATCGCAGCCCGCCGTCGGCGGCCGGCACTGCGCCGCCTACGAGGGCGCCACCCGCGAACGGGCCAGTCGCATCATCCAGAAGGTCTCGGAGGCCTGCGGCGTCAGCCCCCGCACGCTGCTCGTGCTCCTGCAGAAGGAGCAGTCGCTGCTCACCCGGCCGAGCGAGTCGGGCTACCTGCGGGCGACCGGCTACGGTTGCCCCGACACGGCAGACTGCGACGCGAAGTACTTCGGCTTCTTCAATCAGGTGTACAACGCCGCCTGGCAGTTCCGGCAATACACCGAGGAGCCCGAGCGCGCGTACCGCATCGGCGCGGTGAAGGTGCAGTACCATCCTGACGCGGCGTGCGGGGCGACGAAGGTGACGATCCGCAACCAGGCCACCGCGAACCTCTACAACTACACGCCGTACCAGCCGAGTGCGGCGACGCTCGCCGCCCCCGAGACCGGCGACGACTGCTCGGCCTTCGGCAACCTCAACTTCTGGCGGCTCTGGCACCGCTGGTTCGGCGACCCCCAGGCCGAGCGCTACCCGGGGTTCCTGCCCGAGTGCAGCCGGCTGGTCGGCGGCCACAGCTGCCCGCCCGGTCCGACCCTGCCCGCCCGTCCGGGCGCCTGACCCGCCCCCGGCGCCCGACTCGGCCGTCGCCCGAGTCAGCCGTCGACGAGCACGACGACGGTCGCCTCGTGGCGCACCGGGAACGCCACCGAGGCGGCGATGAAGCACTTCTCGGATGCCTCGGCGTGCAACTCCGCGGCGAGCGCCAGCATCGTGGCATCCTCGACGACGACCCGTGGACGCAGCACGACCTCGGTGAACGCGCCGCCCCCGCGGCCGTCCTCCACCATCGTGCCGCTCGCCGCATCGGTGTAGCCGCGCACGATCACGCCGTGGCTCGTGGCGACGTGCAGGTACGAGAGCATGTGGCACTGCGCGAGCGCGGCGATGAGCAACTCCTCGGGGTTCCAGCGGTCACGGTCGCCGTGGAAGGTCCGATCGCTCGAGCCCGCGATGTCGTGCTCTTTGCCCGCCGCGCGCACGACGTGCCTGCGCCGGTAGTCGCGGTACCCGCTCGTGCCCGTGCCCTGATCGCCCTGCCAGTCGATCGCGATCTCGTAATGGTGCGTCCCGAGCATTCCGCCGCCTCCTCGTCCGTGCCGCGCCGACCTGGTCGCGGGAGCGTGCACCCTCCGATTCTGCCCGCTCGGCCGCGCCCGCGGCCCCGGCGGCGCCGGCCCCGCGGCGATAAGGTGGAGGCACCATGACTGACTCCCAGATTTCAGCCCGGGCCGCCGCGCCCGAGTACTCCGTGCCGCAGGAGCGCAAGATCGTCACCGCCGTTCCCGGCCCCAAGTCGCAGGCGCTCCAGGAGCGACGTCTCGCGGTCGTCTCGGGCGGCGTGTCGAGCGCCCTGCCCGTGTTCATCGAGCGCGCGAACGGCGCCGTCCTCGTCGACGTCGACGGCAATCAGTTCATCGACTTCGGCGCCGGCATCGGGGTCACCACGATCGGCCACACCGACGCGCGCGTGGTCGCGGCGGCGACCGAGCAGCTCGGCGACGTCATCCACACGCTGTTCACGGTGACCCCGTACGAGGAGTACGTGCGGGTCGCCGAACTCCTCGCCCTGCACACGCCGGGCACGTGGGCGAAGAAGTCGGTGCTCGTGAACTCGGGCGCCGAGGCGGTCGAGAACGGCGTGAAGATCGCGCGAAAGCACACCGGCCGCCGCGCCGTCGCCGTGCTCGACCACGCCTACCACGGTCGTACGAACCTCACGATGGCGATGAACTACAAGGCGATGCCGTACGGCACCGGCTTCGGCCCCTTCGCCGGCGACGTCTACCACGCGCCGAGCTCGTACCCCTACCGCGACGGGCTCTCCGGCGTCGATGCCGCCGCCCGGACGATCGCCTACCTCGAGAAGGTCGTCGGCGCATCCGACCTCGCCTGCCTCGTGGTCGAGCCCATCCAGGGCGAGGGCGGCTTCATGGTGCCCGCCGACGGCTTCCTGCCGACGCTGCAGGCCTGGTGCACCGAGCAGGGGGTCGTCATGATCGCCGACGAGATCCAGTCGGGCTTCGCCCGCACCGGCAAGTACTTCGCGAGCGAGCACTTCGGGTGGGAGCCCGACCTCGTGCTCAGCGCGAAGGGCATCGCAGGCGGCCTGCCGCTCGCGGCCGTCACCGGCCGCGCCGAGATCATGGACGCCGCTCACGCGGGCGGCCTCGGCGGCACCTTCGGCGGCAACCCCGTCGCGTGCGCGGCGGCGATCGCCGTGTTCGAGTCCATCGAGGAGCACGATCTCCTCGCCGAGGGGCGCCGCATCGAAGCCGCCCTGCTGGCCGGGCTCGAGCGGCTCGCCGAGCGCTACGACGTCATCGGCGAGATCCGCGGCAAGGGCGCGATGATCGCCATCGAGCTCGTGCAGCCCGGCACCGGCGCCACGACGAAGGCACCGAACCCCGAGGCCGTCTCCGCGCTGGTCGCCTTCGCAGCGCAGCGGGGCGTGCTGTTCCTCAGTGCCGGCACCTACGGCAACGTGCTGCGATTCCTGCCGAGCCTCGCGATGAGCGAGTCGCTGATCGACGACGGCCTGCACGTGCTCGACGACGGCCTCGCGGCCCTCGGCTGAGCCGTGGCCGAGACGTTCTCCGTCGAAGACTCCGTCCAGCTCGCAGTGGTCGAACGAAGTGGTTTCATCGAGTCCAGGCACGCCGGTTCCGCCGTCGTGCTCTCCCCCGAAGGCGACGTCGTGCGCGCGCTCGGCGACGTCGCGACACCCGTCTTCCCGCGGTCGGCCCTCAAGCCGTTCCAGGCGGTCGCGGTGATGACGAGCGGCGTCACCCTCCGCGGTGAAGACGCGGCGATCGCGATGGCGAGCCACTCGGGCACCGCCGCGCACGTCGCGCTCGTCGACGGTCTTCTCGGCCGTGTCGGGCTCACCGACGCGTCGCTCGGCTGCCCGGCCTCCGCCCCCGGCGATCGGGTCGCCCGAGACGAGCTCATCCGACGGGGAGGCGCGAAGCGCCGTGGCTACATGACCTGCTCGGGCAAGCACGCGGCGATGCTCAACGCCTGCGTCGCGAACGAGTGGCCGGTCGAGGGCTACCTCGACCCCGAGCACCCGCTGCAGAAGCGCATCCTCGATGTGCTCGAGCGTCTCACCGGCGAACGGCCCGCCGCCTCGGCGATCGATGGCTGCGGCGCCCCGGTGCACGCGATCACCCTCACGGCGCTCGCCCGCGGCATCCACAAGATCACGACGGCGCAGGCCGGTTCGCCCTTCGCCCTGTACCGCGAATCGGCGGCGCTCACCGCCGCGGCGCGCGAGCACGCCTGGGCGGTCGCGGGGCCGGGTCAGCCCGACACCGTCGCCATCGACCGTCTCGGCGTCTTCGCGAAGTTCGGCGCAGAGGGCGTCATGGTGATGTCGGCGCCCGACGGCACGACGACCGCGCTCAAGGTGCTCGACGGGTCCTCCCGCGCATCGACCATCATCGGGCTGCGCCTGCTCGCCGCGGCGGGCGCGCTCGACGACGCCGCGATCGACGCGGTGCAGACCGAGCTCGACCTCTGGGTCATGGGCGGCGAACACCGCGTCGGCGAGATCCGCGCGACCGTCTGAGCGCGCGGCCACGCCCACGCGGTTGAGGACGGTTCGAGGCGCCGAGGTGGGTTCGAACCTACCTTGCACGGGGTCGAACCTCACTCGGCCCCGGCCCGGTCCCGCCCGGGTGCGGCACGACGACGGAAGCCTCGGCGGGGGCTGGTGGAAACCGCCGCTCCCGCCGAGGCATCCGTCTCGTACGACACCCGTTCGCGTCAGCCGAGCTTCGCGAGTCGCTTCGCGCGTGCCGCCCGCGACACCTGCGCACCGACGACCAGCACGAGCGCGAAGAGGAACACCGCGGAGGCGATGACGTTCGCCTCGGCGGGGATGCCGCGCGACGCCGAGATGTACACGTACTTCGGGAACGTCGAGACGGCGCCCGAGTTGAAGTTCGTGATGATGAAGTCGTCGAAGCTGAGCGCGAACGACAGCAGCGCCGCAGCGAGGATGCCCGGCATGAGCAGCGGGAACGTGACCCGCCAGAACACCTGCGCAGGCGAACCGTAGAGGTCGCGCCCCGCCTCCTCGAGCGCCGGGTCGAGGCTCGCGACGCGCGCCTTGACCGTGACCACCACGAAGCTGATGCAGAACATGGTGTGCGCCAGGATGATCGTCGTCATGTCCTTCGCGACCCCGACCGCGAGGAACTGCGCGGCGAGCCCCGCGCCGAGCACGACCTCCGGGGTCGCCATCGGCAGGAACAGCAGCAGGCTGATCGCCGAGCGTGCCCGGAACCGGTAGCGCACCAGCGCGATCGCGATCATCGTGCCGAGCGTCGTGGCGATGACCGTCGCGACCACGCCGATCACGATGCTGTTGCCGAACGCCTGGCAGACCGCGCCGCCCTCGACGTTGCAGACGTTCAGCCACTTGTCGAGCGTGAAGCCGCGCCAGGCGATGTTCGACTTGATCGAGTCGTTGAACGAGAACACGAAGGTGTAGACGATCGGGATGAGGAGGAACACGAACGCGATGACGGTGTAGGCCGGCAGGAGCCAGTCGCCGAGGCCGATCCGGCGCGGCCGGACCTTGCCCCCCGGCCGCTTCTCGCCGAGCTGTTCGCTCTCGCTGAGGCCGCCGAGGACGGCCGCCGCCTGGACTTCTCCGCTCACAGCAGGTCCTCCGTTCCGGAGCGCTTCACATAGACGCCGACGAGCACGAGGATCGCCGCCATCAGGATGATCGAGAGGGCCGCCGCCGCCGGGTAGTTCAGCAGCACGAGGAAGTTCGCCTCGATCACGTTGCCCATCATCTGCGTGTCGGGACCGCCGAGGAAGTCGCGGCTCGCGTTCACGTAGTCGCCCGCGGCGGGGATGAACGTGAGCAACGTCCCGGCGACGATGCCGGGCATCGACAGCGGGACGGTGACCGTGCGGAACACCGTGAACGGGTTCGCGTAGAGGTCGCTGCCCGCTTCGAGGTAGCGCAGGTCGAGGCGCTCGAGGGTCGTGTAGAGCGGCAGGGTCATGAACGGGATGAAGTTGTAGGTCAGGCCGAAGATGACCGCGAACGGCGTGCCCGTGAAGTGCGCGTCCGGCGCCATCAGCGAGAGCGCCTTCAAGGAGGTGATGATGAACGACTCGTCCGAGAGGATCTGCTTCCACGCGAGCGTGCGCAGCAGGAAGCTGATGAAGAACGGGGCGATCACGAGCACCAGCATGAGGCTCTGGAGGAGCGGCCAGCGTCTGGCCTTCACGCCGATGAAGTACGCCAGCGGGTAGCTGAACGCGAGCGCGAGCACCGTCGCCGCCAGGGCGTAGCCGAACGACCGCAGGATGTGCGGCCAGTACGCCTCGACGACGTCGACGTAGTTCTGCCAGTTGAACGCGTAGTCGTACTGGCCGATGTCGCCGAACTCGCGCGGGGCCTGCAGAGAGGTCAGCACGAGCGACACCAGCGGCGTCAGGAAGAAGAGCACGAGGTAGAGGATGCCTGGCAGGAGGAGGAAGAGCGCGATGCGGCTCTTCTTTCTCGGTGCCTGCGGCTGCGCCTCCGCCGTCGCGAACGCTGCGAAGGCCATGGTCAGTGCTCCTCGAGCTCCGCGACGAGCGCATCGCGCCGCTGTGCGGCGATCGAACGGGTGTCGGTGTCGGCTGGGAAGCGGGCGGCCTCGCCCGGCTCGTCCTCCAGCCCGAAGCCGTGCTCGACCTGCCAGCTGATCCACACCTCGGCGCCCTCGGCGGCGACCGGCCCGAATCCGATGTTCTGCGCGAACACCGTGAGCGTGCCGATGCCGGGCACCGCGACGAGGTACTGCGTGCTCACCCCCGAGAACGAGACGTCGATCACCCGCCCGGGGCCGATGAGATTGCGCTCGGCGGAGGAGGCGGGCGCGTCGCGGTGCAGCGCCACCTTCTCGGGACGGACCCCGATGGTGACCTCGCCCTGGTGCCGGGCGGCACGTGCCGTCGGCACGATCACCGGGGTGCCCTGCACGTCGACGGTGATCGCGGTGTCGGTCGTGCCGACGACCTCGCCGGTGAAGAGGTTCGACTGCCCGAGGAAGTTCGCGACGAACGTCGTGCGGGGAAGCTCGTAGAGCTCTTCGGGAGCGCCCATCTGCTCGATCGCGCCCTTGTTCATCACCGCGACGGTGTCGGCCATGGTCATGGCCTCCTCCTGGTCGTGCGTGACGTGGAGGAAGGTCAGCCCCACCTCCTCTTGGATCGACTTCAGCTCGAGCTGCATCTGCCGACGCAGCTTCAGGTCGAGCGCGCCGAGCGGCTCGTCGAGGAGCAGCAGCGCCGGTCGGTTCACGATCGCGCGGGCGAGCGCGACGCGCTGCTGCTGGCCGCCCGAGAGCTGGGCGGGGCGACGTTGTGCGAGGTGGTCGAGCTCGACGAGCCGGAGCGCCTCGTGCGCTCGTGCCTCGGCGTCGGCGATGCGGCGGCGCTTCAGCCCGAAGCCCACGTTCTCGAGGATCGACATGTGCGGGAAGAGCGCATAGCTCTGGAACACCGTGTTGACGGGGCGCTGGTGCGCCTTCGTCGAGGTGACGTCGGTGCCGCCGATCAGGATGCGGCCCCGGGTCGGCTCCTCGAGGCCGGCCACCAGTCGGAGCGTCGTCGTCTTACCGCAGCCCGAGGGGCCGAGCAGCGCGAAGAAGGAGCCCGCGGGGATGGTGAGGTCGAGCTCCTCGATCGCGGTGAATCCCGGAAAGCGCTTCTGGATGCCGACGAGCTCGAGGTCGGCGCCGCGCTCGGCGAATTCTCGGATCGACACCGTCACGACCCCAGCAGGATCGACTGGAACTCGGCCTGGTACTTCTGCTCTTCGGCACCGCTCAGCGAACGGAAGATGTGCGCATTCTCGAGGAAGGCCTCGTCGGGGAAGATCAGGGGGTTCTCGGCGAGTTCGGGGTCGATCGCGGCGGCGGCCTCCTTCGCGCCGACGACCGGCGTGATGAAGTTCACCCAGGCAGCGACCTCGGCCGCGACCTCGGGGTCGTAGTAGAAGTCGATGAGCTTCTCGGCGTTCGTCTTGCGCGGCGAGCCGATCGGCACGATGAAGTTGTCGTTCCACAGCGTGCCGCCCGCCGAGGGGATCGCGAACTCCCACTTGTCGCCGGCCTCGGCGTTCAGCACGGTGATGTCGCCCGACCACACGATCGCCGCGAGGGTGTCTTCGCTCTTCAGGTCTTCGAGGTAGGAGTTGCCCTTGATGTTGCGGACCTGACCGTCGTCGACCTGCTTGCGCAGCACCTCGATGGCGGCGGTGTACTCCTCGTCGCCCCAGTCGCCGGCGATGTCGACGCCCTCGTCGAGCATGATGCAGCCCATGGTGTCGCGCATCTCGGAGAGCACGCCGACACGGCCCTTCAGCGACGAGTCCCAGAGGTCGGCGACGCTCGAGATGCCGCCGGGGATCGCCTCCTTGTTCCAGGCGATGCCGGCGAATCCGCCCTGCCACGGCACCGAGAACTTGCGGCCCGGGTCGAAGTCGGGGTCGCGGAGCGCGGGGGTGAGGTTCGCGAGGTTCGGGATGTTGGCGTGGTCGAGCTCCTGGCCGTAGCCGAAGCGGATCCAGCGGGCGATCATCCAGTCGGTGAGCACCGAGAGGTCGGCCCCGATGTCCTTGCCGAGGGCGAGCTGGTCTTTCACCTTGCCGTAGTAGGTGTTGTTGTCGTCGACGGCGACCTCGTAGTTGACCTCGATGCCGGTCTCCTCGGTGAAGCGGACGAGGGTCGGGTAGTTGCCGTCGTCGTCTTCGTCGATGTAGGCGGCCCAGTTGGCCCAGTTGAGGGTCTTGTCGTTCGCGGATTCGTCGGCCGCGGGGGTGGGCTTCGTCTGTCCGCCGCCAGTCGAGCACGCGGCGAGGGCGAGGGCGGTCGCGCCGGCACCTGCGCCGGCGAGGAGGGTGCGACGATTCAGCTGCGACTGGCGCGCCTTCGCGATCAGCGAGCGGATCATCGGGTCTTGGGGCAGGGGCCGAGTGCTCACGAGGGACTCCATTTCGGTTGCAAGCTCATGCGGGGTGGGAAGATACTGACACACTGCAGGGCGATCACGCAGTACTTGATGTCCGAATCGTTAATTTCTTGGAACGTTCTGTACGGATTCCGTTTCGAATCGCGTCTCACGCGGCGGAATCGGTTGTCGCCTCGAGCGGCCACCGCCGGCGCACGGTGGCTCCGCCCGGCGGTCGCACCCAGACCTGCGTCGCCCCTTCGTCGAGCAGCGGCGGCAGCACGCGGTCGGCGATGAGCGCTCGGTACTCGGATGCCCCGCCGCGCACGAGGATCGTCGCGGTCTCCCTGATCGTCGAGAGCAGGGACCACTGCGCCGACCATGCCTCGGCGCTGCCGACCGCGACGACCGGTGCACCGGGGCGGCCGAGGGCGGCGAGCGCCGAGGCGTCGGCGTGCGGCCCGAGTACGACCGGGGCGTGCCCCGCACTGCGGAGGAGTTCGGCATCGGCGCTCGGGCTCGTCGTCACGACGGCGATACGCGCGGCCCGGTCGATATCGAGTGCGGGGACGTGCGCCGCGAGCGGCGCCCCACTCGACGGCCAGGGGCTGCCGGCCCGGCCCGGAACGGGCGTGTCGACGACCTGCACGCGCCGCCCCCGCCATTGACCCGCACCCGGCACCTCGACCGACCGCCAGAGTTCGCCCGCTCCCCCGGCCTGGGTGAGTTCGGCGCGCGTCGCGTGGCGCAGCAGGAGCCGGATGCCGAAGGCGTCGCGGAGGCCGTGCGGGACGCCGAGCCACTGGCTCGTCGAGGCGGCCACCGCGAGCCCGCGCGAGCGCCCCTCGCGCAGCAGCGTCTCGAGCCGCTCGAGCGCGAGTGCGCGATAGTCGTCGGGCCACGAACGCAGGCGCGTGTCGAGGTCGTCGATGACGAGCAGCCTCGGGCCGCGGGCGATCTCGCGTGCATCGTCGACGAGCCGCTCGATGGCGTCCCAGATCGCGCTGCGCGGCCCCTCGAGGCGGACGACCGCCGACTCGCCGTGCGCCGCTCGCACGACGGCGGCGATCGCCTCGAGCGCGGTCGAACGGCCGCTGCCCGGCATCCCCGCCACGAGCAGGTGACCGTCGCTCGCCGCATCCCAGGCGGCTGCCGATCGTCGCTGCCGTTCGGGCTCGTCCACGAGCCCGAAGCCGCTCGGCCCGGCCCGGCGAGACCGGGGTCCGATGGCCGCACCCGCGCGGCTCACCCCGCCCGATGCCGGCTCCCACGCTTCGAGGAGCGCGTCGAGCTCGTCCGGCGCGATCCGACGAGGAAGCGGATCGACCCAGGGACGACGGGCCCGCGGCAGCGACGCACTCGCCACGCGCGCACCGAGCACCGCCGCCTCGTCGGCGATCGCCGACTGGAACCGGACCGGCCGACCGTCCCCGCGATCGACGACCGCGCGACCGGGTGCGCCGGGCGGAATCTCCGCAGCCTCCTCGGTGCCGACGACCGCGAGGCTGTCGACCCGCTGCATGACGCGGAGCGAGACCCGGATGGCGCAATTCGCGGTGACCTGTTCGCGCACGACGCCGTTCGGCCGCTGCGAGGCGAGCACGAGGTGCACCCCGAGCGAACGCCCACGGGCCGCGATGTCGGCGATGACCCCGCCGAGCTCGGGGAACCGCTCGATCATCGCCTGGAACTCGTCGACGACGATCACGAGACGGCCGAGCGGCACCTCTTCGCCGAGTTCGCGGAGATCGCGCGCTCCGACGCCTGCCAGGACCGCCTCGCGGTGCCGGAGCTCGGCCCGCAGGCTCTCCACCGCACGCAGCGCCTCTGACTCGTCGAGATCGGTGACGACGCCGACCACATGCGGGAGCCCGCGGATCGGCTCGAAGGCCGCGCCGCCCTTGAAGTCGACGAGCAGGAACGAGACGAGCGCCGGCGGGTACGCCCTGGCGAGCGCCGCGAGCCAGGCGAGGAGGAACTCGCTCTTCCCACTGCCCGTGGTGCCCGCGACCAGCGCATGCGGGCCGTGCTCGACGAGATCGAGCAGGAGCGGGCCGTCATCGGCGACGCCGACGGCCACGGCGAGCGAGGTGCGGGCGTGCGCGCCGCCGACCGCGGCGGGCAGTTCGGCGAGCGCGACCCGGCGCGGGATCCCGGCATCGCCGGTGAGATCGAGGAGCGCCGCGGCCCCGGCCATGGCATCGCCCCACCGTTGCGCCTCCACCGACCCGACGAGCGCAGGCTCGATCGCGGCGGGTGCCGCGCCGTCGCGGTGCACCACGGCGGCCCGCGGCCCGGAGAGCCGGAGCACGGTGGCGAGCCCGGGCGGCAGCAGCCGCATCTCCTCCGCGACGACCAGCCGGAAGCGGCCCGCAGGCCCGGACCGCAGCGGCCGGGGCGAACCGCCCGCCGCCGCGCCCGCGCGCGCCGCCTGCGGGCCGACGCCCGCCCCTGTGGCTGCGTCGACTGCTGCGACCTCACGCTCGGACGCCGGATCGATGACGACGACGCACGGCGCGTCGCCGCGCGCGGGGCCCGACGCGCCGAGGCGGCCGTGCGGCAACCGCCGCACCCACTCCCACTCCGCGCCGGACGGGGCGGCGACGGCGACCGCTCGGGGGTCGACCCGGCCGACGAGCTGCACGAGCGCGGCACGCGCGGCCGAACGCGCGAGCGCGAGCGGTCCGACGAAGCCGATCCCGGTGGAGGGCTCCGCGAGCACGGGCGCGCCGCTGAGCCGGACTGCGCGCTCCAGCACCGCGCGGTCGCGCGCATCGGTCGGCACCCCGTCGATGCGCACGGAACTGCGCCTGACTCCGGCGCCGAGCACGAGCGGCTTCGGCGTCGGATCGGTCCATACGGGTCGCGCCGCGCTCGACACGATCGACGAAGGCGAGGGCGTCAGCCGCCACGCCGCACGGCGCTCCTCGTCGTGGCGCGCCGAGATCTCGGCGCGGAGATCGTCGAGGCGAGCCTCTCGGTCGGCCGCGGCGCGGCGGAGCCGACGCCTCGCCTGACGCCGCGCATCGAGGAGTGAGGTCAGCGCGACGATCGGTCCGAGCACGGCGAACACGAGCGAGAACGGCGAACCCGTGATCGCCCAGAGAGCGAGGGCACCGCCGACCGGTGCGAGGGTCGCGAGCACCGGGAAGGCGGGTCGTTCGGGTTCGGGCGGCGCCTGGGGCAGCGCCAGCGGCAACAGGGGCGTCGGATCGGCGTCGTCGAAGGGGTGCACCGTGACATCCGACCACCCGACACGCCCGGGCCGTCGAGAACCCGATCACGCCGTGCACTGCGCGCGCCGCGACCGCGTTGTGGAGGAGTGGACGTCAGACGACGACGAAGGACTGCTCGGCCAGTTCGACCCGGCTGCCGCGCGGCACGAGGTAGCGTCGCCCCGGCTCGCACCGGAGGGCTCCGTCATCCGGCCGCCGTACGACGGTGCCGTTGCCGGAGAAGCGGTCGGCGACCCACAGCACGCCGTCGTGCTCGCCGAACTCGAGATGGGTCTTCGAGACGGAGAGCGTGCGATCGGCGATCTGCACGAGGTGGTCGAACTCCTCGCCGGGCTGCGGCAGCGGCCGACGGCCGATGAGACCGGTGCCGAAGACCGTCAGCGTCTCGCCGGTGCTGAATCGCAGGGTGAACCGCGGCGAGGCCGGCTGGTCCTCCGCCGGCGGCGCGGGCGGCACCGCAGGCGATGCGACGCCCGCCTCGGGCAGCGGCACGGGTGCCGCGAACCCGTCGACGGGCACACTGATCACGCCGCTGTTGCGCTGGGAGGAGCGCAAGCGGTCGACGACCGTCGTGTCACCGGGCCGCGGATCGGCGCGTCGCCGCGTCTCGGGCGTCGCGCTCGTCGAGCTGCCGCATTCGCCGCAGAACATCGCCTCGGCGGGCAGCTCCGCATTGCAGATCCGACACCTCACGAACGTGCTCCTCTCCGGGTCACAGCGTACCCGCCGAGCGAGCGCAGCGAGATCGCGGCCCGGAGCCGATCGATCGGACGACGCGTCTCGCCGAGGCGCCGCTGCAACTCGTCGACCGTCTCCCAGACCCGGCGATCATCGCCGTCTTCGGGCCCGCCGGGAGCGAACACCGCCCGGTCGACCGCCGAGGCGAGCACGAGCGGACCCAGCCCGCCGACCATCGCCGCCTGCTCGGCGCGCGTCGCATTCGGCACGATCGCGTAGCCGTAGTCGCTCGCGGAGTCGGCGAACTCGCGCCACCCGCCCTCGATGCGCTCGACGGCGGTGTCCGCCCGTCGGCGCAGCCGACGACGACGCAGCTTCGCGACCATCACGGCGAGGAACGGGCTGACGATCGCGGCGACGGCGAGGAGCACGAACCCCGAGACCTCGAGGACCCCGAACAGCGCATCGAGCCACGCGCCCGATCCGTCGGACGGGTCGTCGGTCGAGGCATCCGGCTTGGTGGCGTCGTCGTCGACGGGCGTGCGCTCCGCGGGTGGCGGCAGCGCGGACTGCGGCCGCGAAACGCTCTGCGGTTGGTCGGGCTCCTTCTCGGGGATCGGGCGCAGCGGCGGGTTGGGGTCGACCGCGACCCACTCCCCGCCGGAGGTCTGCACCTCGATCCACGCCTGCCGGTCCCCGCTCCGGAAGCGCACGACGTCGGCCTCGACGTCGTACTCGGTTCCCGGCTGACGGAGATACCCGACGACCACGCGTGCCGGGAACCCGATCCGTCTGGCCATGAGCGCCGCGGCGACCGCGTACTGCTCGCCGTCGCCGACCATCGGCCGTTCCGAGGCGAGTTCCGCGATCCGGTCGAGGGCATGCCCCGAACGGCTCCGCTCGCCGTCGAGGCCGTGGCTCACGTAGCCCCGGTGGAATCCCTCGATGACGGCGGCGAGTCGCGGGCCCTCCGCGTTCGCGGCGGGCGCCCACTCGTCGAGAAGGTCCTCGAGGTCGCCCGGCAGTTCGGGCATCGGCGGCAGCACGCTCGTGCCCGGGCGCAGCACCGAGATGTCCCGGGGCGGCACCGGCACCATCGAGACCGCCGTGTACCGGTCGCCGTCGCGGAGCCCCTGCTGAACCGCCGCCGTGCCGGTCACGTCGTTGTAGAAGAATCGCTCGGCGAGCTCTTCGCTGCGCGGCCCGGCGAAGTCGATGCGCTCGAGCCGACCGATCCCGGGCACCCACACGTCGTCGTACCCGAGGATCGAGACCTCGATCCGCTGCTCCTCGCCGTAGTCCTCGGGCTGATCGAGGCGGTAGGGCACTCGGCTGAACCTGCCCGACAATCCGTTGCCGTCGTCGCCGCCCACCGAGTACACGATGCCGTCGTAGCTGTCGAGCACCGCGACCCTGAGGCCGGCGCGCGCCGGGAGTCCGCGCACCTCGAGCATCGGCTGCTCGGCGACGTCGTCGCCGAAGGCGGTGCGGAATCCCGCGAGCGGGCTGTCGTGCTGCTGGGGCTCGAACGGCGGCTGCAGTTCGGAGCGCACCACGGTGCGCGCCGGCATCGGGACCACGAAGGCGGCCGCGGTCGCACCGATGAGCGCGACCGCGATGAGGGCGGATGCCCCGACCACTCGACGAGCGTCGGCGAGCGTCGCCTCGACCGGCCGACCGCTCGAGATGCGCCGGCGCTGCGCGATCCTGATCCGGGCGAGCCACGCGACGGCGGTGACGAAGAAGGCGAGCCCGGCCTCGAGGGCGACGGCGGAGTGCATGACGCCGAGCGCGATGCCGGCGAGCAGGAGCGCCGCCGGCGGCAGTACGGCCAGCGCCGGACGGCGGGAGCGGAGGGCGATGGTCACGGCGCTCGTCGAGGCGATGAGGCCGAGCAGGAAGGGCGGCACGAGGAGCGCCTGGTACGAGCCGACCGGCACCGCGATCGTGACCAGCTGCTTCCACGAGAGCGCGGCCCCCGCCACGAGCTCTGCGAGCCCCGCCGGAGTCGGCAGCAGCCCGAACAGCGCACGATCGGGGACGGCGACCGCCACCCCGAGCACGAGATACGCGGTGACGACCGCGAGCACGACAGCCCATGCCGGCGCCCTGAACCGTGCGCCGGCCACCCCGATCACCGCGCCGGCGACGATGGCGGTGCCCGCCGCGATGAAGAACGCCCCGCTCTCGTACGTCGGCCACCAGGGGATCATCGCTGCGACGAGCATGGCGAGGACGAGGGCGACGCTGAGGACCGCCGACCATCCCATGCCGACCGCCGCATTCCCCGCGCGGGAGTTCATGCGACCGACGCCGATCTCGCGAGCATCGCGCGGAGGTCTTCGAGGTAGCCGATGCCGAACACCGTGAGACCGGCGACGGCGCGCGCGGTCGGTTCCCCCTCCGGCGAGCACTGCACGGCGACGACGTCGACGCCGGCCGGCACCCGGGTCGCGGCCGAACGCAGCGGCCCGACGCCGCGCGCCGTGCCGGTGACCAGCACGGCGAGCGAGAGGCCGTGGAGCGACTCCGCCGCGCTCCGGGCGACATCGGGCAGGAGGGCGACGCGCTCCTCGCGTTCGACGACGCAGAGCGCGTCGACGAGCCGGTCGCGCGAGACGGTCGGGAGCTCGCGCATCGCCCCGATCCGCCCGGCCTGGCGCCCCGAGACCACGAATGTGACGCTGCGCGCGTCGCGGATCGCGCGCGCACCCACCGACGCCGCAGCGCTCACCGCGAGCTCGAACTCGGCGTCGCTCGCATACGCCCCTGCGTCGAGGTCGAGCACGACCATCAGCCGACTTCGCCGGGACTCCTCGAACTGGCGCACCATGAAGGTGCCGGTCTTCGCTGAGCTCTTCCAATGGATGTACCGTCGGTCGTCGCCGGCGACGTACTCGCGCAGCGCATGGAACGCGATGTCGCTCGAGGTGAGATCACGGGTCGGCGAACCCTCGAGATCGCGGATGAACCCGCTGCTGAGCGCCGCGATCGGGACCGTGCGAGGGTGGACCTTGAGCTCGGCGGTCTCCGACCAGATGATCTCCCGGCGCATCAGGCCGATCGGGTCGGCGCGCACCGTGCGTGCAGGACCGATCGGCACGATGCCACGCCGGTCGGTGGGAATGCGGAACTGCACCTCGTACTCGCCGCCCCGGGCGAGGCCCGGCAGCACCCGTTCGACGACCGCGGTGCCGACCGGCAGTTCGAGCTGCACCCCGCCGAATCGGCGACGACCCGGATTGACCGCGACGAGACGCGCCTCCGCGTGTTCGCCGACGACGACTCTCGGGATCGGCACGACGAGCCGAACCTGCCCCGCACCGCGCCCGACGAGCCAGAGCGCCGCGGCCGCGATCAACACGAGGGACGCCCAGCCGAGCGCGATCACCTCGAGCAGGCCGAAACCGTAGCCGACCGCGAGTGCCAGGCCGCTCGCGGCGAGCACGCACCAGCCGAGCGGTGTCACGACACCCTGCACCCCTCGTGCCGCGCCGGCGACGAACGCCGACCCGGCCGCGACCGCGCGCACGGCGCGAGCGATGACGACCGCGAGCACACCCTCGTTCCGGGCCTCCTCGGGGATCGTCGTGCGGGTGGGGCCGAGGGTCACATCGCCTGCCTCGTCGAGGGCGGCGGCGTCTCGATGAGCACCTGCGCGATCATGTTCGAGGCGGTCACGCCGTCGAACTCGGCTTCGGGGTCGAGGATGAGCCGGTGCGCGAGCACGGGCTCGGCGAGCGCCTTGACGTCATCGGGCACCACGTAGTGCCTCCCCCGGCCGGCCGCATGGGTCTTCGCCGTGCGGATGAGGGCGAGCGCGCCCCGCACGCTCACGCCGAGACGCACCTCGCGAGCGGTGCGGGTCGCGTCGACGAGTCTCGAGACGTAGTCGTGGATCGTGGGGTCGACGAACACGGTGCGGGCCAGCGCGGCGAGCTCGATCACCTCGGCGGCGTCGACCTGCGGCTCGACCCGATGATCGTGGGCCCGCTGGTCGGCGCCCTCGAGGATCCTGATGGTCGACGCGTGGTCGGGGTAGCCGATCGAGGTGCGCATGAGGAAGCGGTCGAGCTGCGCCTCGGGCAGCCGGTAGGTGCCCGCCTGTTCGACCGGGTTCTGGGTCGCGATCACCATGAACGGATGCCCCACGGGGTGCGACTGTCCGTCGACGGTGACCTGCCCCTCCTCCATCACCTCGAGCAGTGCCGACTGCGTCTTCGGGCTCGCCCGGTTGATCTCGTCGGCGAGCACGACGTTCGCGAACACCGGCCCTGCGTGGAACTCGAACAGTCCGGAGCGCTGGTCGTAGACCGTCACCCCGGTGATGTCGCCGGGCAGGATGTCGGGCGTGAACTGCACCCGGTTGCTCGAACCCGAGACCGACTGCGCCATCGCCCGCGCCAGGGAGGTCTTGCCCGTGCCCGGCACGTCGTCGAGCAGCAGGTGCCCTTCGCTGAGCAGGGCCGTGAACGCGAGCCGCACGACCCGGTTCTTGCCGAGCAGCACCTCCTCGACCGCGCCGACGAGGCGGTCGAGCGTCGCAGCGAACCGGGCGGCATCATCGGGGGACATCGTCATGACGGCTCCTTACTCGTCGCGGTGAACCGGGCGGTCACACCGGCGACCTCAACATCCAACCAGACCTGGTCGCCCGGACGGACCCCCGCGATCTGGCAGCTCGTGGGTGTCTGCGCCCGTCGACCCCGTTCCCCGTCGATGCCGCAGCTGAAGGCGGCGGGCAGGCCCGAGTTGTCGGGCGGGCTCGTCCATGACCAGCCGGCGGTGCGGTCGTCCCAGAGCCGGCTCGGCAGGGCGAAGGTGAGGGACGGCGATCCGCCGGTGGGCAGCGCCTTCGACCAGGCGCCGCAGCTGCCCCAGACGCTGCAGCCGCGCACCTGGAACCGGCCGGTCTCGCCGAAGTCGAACCGGCCGCCGAGCAGATCCCGCAGCCATCCCGATCCGCGGAACTCGCGCGTCGAGCCGGGAATCTGCACGCCGTTCTCGTCGACGGCGACGATCTCCATGCGCGGCGCATCCACGTCGACGCCGTCGATGCGGCGGTCCCAGGTCTCCGCCCCGTTCCACCCCATCCGGCTGTCGACGCCACCGACGTCGCCGGGCGCCGGACGTACCACGGTGCCGGCGACCGCGGTGTGCGCGCATCCCGCGCGGTTGTAGCCCCAGACGACGAACGAGTAGCGGGCCGACTCCGTCGCCGTCCCGGTGAATCGCACACTCGAGGTGCCGGGGCCCACCCCGAACGTCTCGGCGACGGTGCCGCCCGTCGAGGGCGGCACGACCGCGCCGGGCGCCGGGGCGGTCACCGAGCAGGCCTGCGAACCGCCCGGAACGGCGGTCTCACCCACGACGAGCCGCTGCACGAAATAGCCGGCGATGGCGTCGCCGTTCCCCGAGAACGGCGTCCACGTCACGGTGACGGTACCCGCCGCGGCATCCCCGGCCACGTCGAGCGCGGCGGCGACCGGCTGGCCGAACGGCGTTCCCGTGGCGGTCGCCTCCGTCCACCTCGCGAGCGCCGGGTACGCCTGGTTGCGTGCGCTCACCGCGACCGGCACCCGGCTGCCGTTCGCGATCGCCTGCGAGTCGACGCTGCAGAGCGAGGCGGTGCACGTCGACGCCGCCGAGACCTCGGTCGAGACGCCCGCGACCGTCACGACGTACGACCCGACGGCACTGCCCGGCCCACCGGAGACCGGGCTCCACTCGAGACGGAGCCGCCCGTCGCGCGGGAGCGCGCGGAGCCCGTCGGCGGGCGGGGGGACGACGTCCGACCAGACCGGCCCCGGCACCGCCACCGGGTCCGAGAGCCCGATCCCGTTGCGCGCCCTGATCTCGACGAGCACCGCGTTCGCCTGGCCGTTGCCGGGCGTCGCGATCGTGCAGTTCGTCGCCTCGCACCGGGTCGTCGTGATAGCGTCGCGCGACGTGGGGTCGATCTGCACGAGCTCGTAGCCCGTGATCGGCGAATTGTTGAAGGCACCCGCACCGAAGGCGATGTCGAGCGTGCCGTCGCCGAAGCCGGTGAGCAGGGGCGAGATGATCGGCTCGGGGCGATCCTGCACCGACACCGTCACCGCGGCCCAGGCCCGTCGCGACGGTTCGCCCGTGGCATCCTCGACCTGGTACCTGACCGTGGTGTTGATCGGTGCCGCCGTCTCGGAAACCGTGACGGTCAGCGTCGAGCGGTCCTCGCTCGGCGAGATCGCGACACCGGCGGGGAGATCGCCCAACTCGACGTCGACGACGCGCAGCGGCACCTCGGGGAAGGGGTTGGTCGCCTCGTCGTTCTCCAGCACATCGATCGAAGCGGTGCGCCCCCGCGCGGCGATCGCCGTGTCATCGGCGGGTCGGGCGACGGGCTTCGTGGAGGGCACCAGGCGCAGCACGATCCGGCCGCCGCTGCCGTCGCCCGCGTCGTCGGAGACGCCGATCGCGACGAACGACTCGGTACCGAGTGCGGTCGCCGAGCGAGCGGTGATCGTGAGATCGGTGCCGTCGAGCTCGACGTCGAAGCCCTCGGCCGCGGGGGGCAGCACCTCGTACACGTCGGATGGGCCCGGCGAGCGCGTGAGCCGCGACAGGTCGATCGTCTTCCGTTCGCCCGGCTCGAAATCGATCACCCCGCCCGTGAACGCGGGAGGCTCGTCCTCGTTGGAGCGGACCTCGATCGGGATGACGACGGTGCCCGTGCGCGCGTCGGGGTCGTCGGCCGATTCCCCGTCGGTCGCCGTGAACGAGATCGACGCCGGCCCGACGTACCCGGGTTCGCTCTGGAACCGCAGCGTGTCGCGGTCGACGACGAGCGAGGAGCCGTCGCTGTGGGAGGCCAGCACGCTCGCCTCGTCGGTGAGGCGCACCGGGCGGCCGGAAGCGGCGATGACGAAGTCGGCCAGTTCGAGTTCGACCGCCTCGCCGCTCCGCACCTCGACGTCGGGCGCGTCGGCGCGGAGCTGCGGAAGCGCATCGTCGCGGCCGGGCACCCAGACGAACGCGTGCGCGGTGATCGTCGGATCGTCGGGATGCGACACCATGAACGGGACGATGCGACGGCGATCCTCCACCGTGATCCGGATCGAGCCGTCACCCCGCACCTCCGCCCCGTCGCGGTAGCCGTCGACGAGATCGACCCCGAGGCGTCGCTCGTCGGCGTCGGCGAGGAAGACCCCGCGCAGCACCGGGACGACGACCGATTCCACGCCGACGATGTCGGTCAGGGTGAGCACGGTGTCGGATGCCTCGGGGCGGGCGAGCGGGGCGTCCTCGCGCACGTTCACGGTGAGGAAGCTCGACGCCCGGCCGAGCGACTCGTTCTCGATCGTGTACGGGAATCCCTGCTCGCCCTCCACCGCCGGTACGTCGATCTCGAGACGTTCCCCGTCGATGCGCGCCTCCCCCGCGCCCTCGCCCGGCGAACCGACCTCGACGATCTCGAGGGCGCCGCCCGCCGGATCGAAGTCGTTCTCGAGCACCGGCACCGTGATCGTGCGGTCGGGCCGTACCGTGATGACGTCCTCGACCGCGACGGGCGCCTCCGGGCGTTCGTCGCGCGGCGCGATGCCGATCCGCACCGTGCCTTCGGCCCGGCCGCCCAACGCATCGATGACGGCGTAGGCGAAGGTGTCGGTGCCTGCGGAATAGTCGGCCGCGCGATAGTCGAGCCAGTCGGGACCGCCGGCTTCGATCGTCCCGAGCTCGGTGTTCGACTGCTGCCCCAGCAGTTGCACCGAGTCGCCGTCGGGGTCGATGCCGCCGAGCGGGATCCGGATGCGCACCGTCCCCCCGGCGATCACCCGGGCGTCGACCGTCTCGGGGACGGGATCGGCGTTCGTCGCGGGATCGGATTCGCTCACCGAGATCGACACCGTGGCGTTCGCGAACTGGCCCCGCTCGTCTTCGACGCGGTAGGCCGCCGTGTAGCTGCCCGGCGTCTCGGGGGCGAAGTAGCGCAGGCGGTCTCCCGAGGCGAACAGCAGGCCGTCATCGGGCGTCGACGCGAGTTCGGGCGAGAGCAGCAGCGGGATGCCGTCGGGATGCTCGTCGTTCTCGAGCACGGGGATGTCGACGACGTCGCCCGTGCGAACGGAGACGGTGTCGTCGGCGGCGACCGGCGGCTGCGCGAGCGCCGGCTCGGGCACCTGCACGAGCGTGACCTCGCCCTCCGCCTCGGCGAGGCCATTGCTCACGCGGTAGGTGAAACTCGTCGAACCCGATTCGAGCGGCGCCGTCAGGGTCACCCGCAGCAGTCGATGCTCGATGATCTCGATCTGCACGCCGGCCTGATCGCGCGCGGCATCGGTGATGACGAGCACGCCGCCCGTCGGGTCGATGTCGGTGGCGAGCACGTCGACGTCGGCCGGGTCGTCGACGCGGAGGAAGGCCGTGTGCGGCACGGTGACGGGAGTCGGATCGCGATCGGGCGGGGGCTGCACGTCGACGCGCACGATGCCGGTGACCGGGGCTCCGCCATCGCTCACCGTGTATTCGAGGTGATGGGTGCCCACCGAGAGACTCGAGAATCGGAAGGTGCCGCCGTCGTAGTCGGGCGTGATCTCGACCTCGGGCTTGGCCGGGACGGCCGTCAGCCCGACCTGCCCCGTTCCGCCGCGGACATGGCGGAGCGGATCGATCCGGATCTCGTCGCCGGCGGTCGCCAGTGCGATGAAGGGCTCGGCCACGATCGGCACCTCCCCCGCGGGATGCACCGTGACCTCGAGTGATCCCGACGCCTCGGCCCGCCCGTCGGAGACGGTGAGCGCGACGACGCGTTCGCCCGTCGAGCCGCTGCCCTCGTGGAAGACGACCGTGCCCTCGGCCGACCATGAGACCCGATCGGGCGCGTCGGCCGCCGACTCGGCGAGGAAGACGGGATCGCCGTCGGGATCGACCCAGTCGCCGAGCACCGGGCTGGTGAGCCGGCCGTCCACGGCGACATCGGCTCTGATGCGCCGACGCTGCTCGGGTGCCGCGTTCTCGTCGCTGCCGCGCACGGTCACCTCGACCTCGGCCGTGGCGCTTCCGCCGTGCCCGTCACCGACGCGGTAGGCGAAGCGGAGCACCCCGGTCGCCCCGTCGGCGAGCGTGAGCTGCAACTGCTGGTTGTCGGAGACGAGGTCGAGGCGTGCCCATTCGGGCAGGCGCTCCTCGGGCTGCTCGATCATCAGCACGTCGCCGTTCGCATCGTAGTCGTTCAGCAGTACCGGCAGCAGGGTCGACCTCCCGGGGCGGGCGCCGAAGACGTCGTCCTCGGCGACCGGTTCGACGCTGCGCTTCTCGATGGTCGGTCGATCCTCGGGATCGTTGCGTTCGAGCTGCTCGTCGTCGCGCTCGGCCTCGAGCAGTTCCTTCCAGTTGTCGATGCGCTGATAGTCGCGACTCGCAGCCCAGGTGCGCCCGTTGCCGCGATCGTTGAGCACGAGGGCGGTGCCGTTGGCGAGGAAATCGAGGTCGTCGCCCGTGGCGCCGTCGAGCGGGAACAGTTCTCCGGGTGCCCCGTCGCACGATCGCCACGCGTCGCCGCCCGACCAGGCCGCGTGGACGCAGCCGCCTTCGACCACAGGGGCGACGGGTACGCCGGAGCGGCCCGCGACCGCTCGTCGCACCGCTCCGCTGTCGGGGTCGACGGCGAGGAGCGCCCGGTTGGTGGCGATCCAGATCTCATCGCCCGCCGACGAGGCGAGCTGCACCCGGGCGTCGTCGGGACCGATCTCGGCCGAGAGGTCGATCGCGCGGCCGTCGAGCGAGAGCACGCCGGTGTCGGCGTCGAGGACGGCCCAGCGCCCGCCCGCGGATGTGATCTGCAGTTCGTGGTCGGCCGCCGGATCGATCCGCCATTCGGACGACACCGTCGCGCTGCGGGCCGCATCGACCTTCACCACTTCGCCGGCCGAGGGTGTGACGGCGAACATCAGGCCGGCGGGATCGACCGAGATCACCGCGTCGGCGCCGAAGCTCAGCGCCGCGTCTGCGTCGGCGGAGAACTCGGCGAACTCGGCGAGCGGAGTGCGCCACACGTCACCGTCGGCGGCGAGCACCACCTGAGAGCCGGCGAGCGCGAGCGTCGTGACGTCGGGCGGCACCGCGACCGGCTGGGTCAACTCGCTGGTCGCCGCGTCGACGATGCCGACGCTCGAGCGATCGGCGTCGAGCACGAGCACGGTCGATCCGCGCTGCACGATCGTGGCGCCCCCGCCCGTCTCGACGACCGAGTTGAGCTCGAACGCCGCGGTGTTCGCACGACCGACCGATTGGGCTCCCTCGTTCGCGACCCAGACCGCCGCGTCGCCGAGATCGACGCGCTGCGAGGTGTAGCCGCCGCTGGTGACCGCGATCGTGCCCACGAGGCCGACCACCGCGGCGACCGCGGCGGCGGTGAAGACCGCCGAGCGATGACGCCGCGGGATCGAGAACCGCATCAGCCGACTCCTTCGACCTCGACGCAGCGCTCGGTGCTCGACGCCCCCGACTTGCCGTCGCGCGTGACGGTCACGCTCGCGCAGACGCGGTCGCGTTCGCCCGCGTCGATCGAGTAGCTGGTCTCGCGCTGCATCGGCGAGGCTGCGCCGTCGACCCTGACGATGTAGGCGTCCCCCGACTGGAGACCGGGGTCGACCCACTCGAAGGTGACTTCGGTGCCGTCGGCGATGCCCCGAACCTCGGTGACCACGGGAATGGCCCGCGTGTTCTGAATCACGGTGACGACGCC
This sequence comes from Agromyces italicus DSM 16388, assembly GCF_000421545.1. Taxonomy (GTDB): domain Bacteria; phylum Actinomycetota; class Actinomycetes; order Actinomycetales; family Microbacteriaceae; genus Agromyces; species Agromyces italicus. Next base: position 802,015 of record NZ_ATXF01000004.1, on the reverse strand, counting down.
CGCGCCGACGAGCCCGAGCAGGAGTACCGCCACGATCGAGATGCCCCAGGCGAGCCGACCGGCGGTCGGCGGGGCACTGCGCCCCCGCGATCCGGTCGTCTCGGCGAGCCCGGTTCGAGACGACGGCGAGGGTCGCTGAACCGCGGCGCGACGCCGGCGTCGCACGAGGTCGGCGGTCGGCCGCGACGGGTTCACCCTGGTGCGTTCATCGAGATCGACGGCCGTGGCGAGGGCCCAGTCGTCCATCGCGACCTCGATCGGCGTCTGCGGGAGTCCCAGCTCCTCTTCGACCGCCTGGAGGTCGCGAATGAACTCGAGTGCCCCGCTCTGCCTGGCCTTCGGTTGCTTCGACATCGCGCGTGCGAGCACCGCCTCGAGGCTCGCGGGCACGTCGACCCGCCCCGTGGGCGGAAGCTTTCCCTTCGAGATGCGGGCGATGAGCGCCTGCGCCTGATTGTCGCCGCCGATCACCTCGAACGGGCTGCGTCCCGCGAGCAGGGAGTACACGGTGGCGCCGAGCGACCAGACCTCGCTCGCCACCGTCCCGGAGACCTCATCGCGGAGCACCTCGGGCGCCGACCAGGGAATCGACAGTCCGACCGGCTCGGAGATCTCGGCCTGCCCGAGTGTGGCCGCGATGCCGAAGTCGGCGAGGACCGGGTGACCGTAGGCGGTGGTCAGGATGTTCGAGGGCTTGATGTCGCGGTGCAGCACCCCCGAGCGGTGCGCGGTCTCGATCGCGCTCGCGACGCGCACTCCGATCGACAGCACCTCGCCGAGCGGCAGCTGGACGGCACGGTAGCGTTGGCCGATCGAGGCCGAGCAGTATTCCATGACGAGGTACGGTCGGCCGTCGGCGGCGACGCTCGCCTGGTAGACGGTCAGGATCGAGGGGTGCGAGCTCAGCTGGGCCATGAGGTTCGCCTCGGCCTGGAACATCTGGCGCAGGTCGTCGTTCACGACCCCCGCGAGCAGGACCTTCACCGCGACGAGACGGCGCGGCATGTTCTGTTCGTAGAGGAACACGTCGGCGAACCCACCGGAGCCCAGCACTCTGATGAACTCGAAGCCGGGAAGGGTCGGCGGGGTGGACGGTAGTCGTCGTGTCACGATCCCCCCTGTGCTCCTCGGGTCGTCTTCGGCAGGATCGGTGGAGACGTGGGCCCGGTGCCCACCATTGTAGGCTTGCGCCGCCGCGGGACATCAGGGTCGCGGGGCCCGGGAGACCTGCTTCAGGCTCTCGCCGACTCGCCGCCTTCGCCGTCGAGTTCGAGGTCGCCGCTCGGCTCCGGGCGCACGACCTTCAGCACGTCGACGACGATGACGGTGACGTTGTCGCGTCCGCCGTTGCCGAGTGCGGCATCGACGAGCTGTGCCGCAGCCTTCTCCGCGTTCTGGTTGGCGAGGAGGAAGTGGCGGATGCCGTACGAGGTCAGCTCCTTCGTGAGTCCGTCCGAGCAGATCAGCAGCCGCATTCCGGCCTCGACGGCGATGGCGCGATAGTCGGGGATCGGCGCCTCGTGGAAGCCGACGGCTCGCGTGATCACATTGGAATGCGGGTGGGTGTCGGCCTCTTCACGGGTGATCTGGCCCGCGTCGACCAGTTCTTGCACGATCGAGTGGTCGACGGTGAGCTGTTCGAGCACGCCGCCGACGAGGCGGTACACGCGAGAGTCCCCGATGTTGAACACGATCCAGGCGGGCTCGTCCGAGATGGTGCCGATCGCGGCGCCCGTGACGGTGGTGCCGCTGCCTTCGTCGGTGACCCCTGCTCCGCGGCCCATGTCCTGCACGGCGCGATGCAATGAGGCGTCGATCTCGGGTGTGCCGATCGCGGACTTGCCTCCGTGCTCGGCGAGCCGGGTGACGACGGCGGCGCTCGCGAAGTCGCCGGCGGCGTGGCCGCCCATCCCGTCTGCGACGGCGAACACGGGCGCCTGGGCGACGTAGCTGTCTTCGTTGACCTCGCGCCGCAGCCCGGTGTCCGTGATCGCCGCCCAGGCGAGGGTGACCTGGGTGCCGTCGGGCAGGGTGACCCGGTGGCGGGCGTTGCCGTTGCCTATCTGCGTCACGTGTTCGGCCTGCTGTCTGCTCTCGGCGTCGGATCGACTCCCGGGGGTCGGAGGATCTCGACGATCGTATCGTCTCCGAGGTCGAGCCTCATGCCCGGGACGACCACGATCGATTCGCCTGCCCGCAGCCGGCGCGTGCCGTTCCGGCCGAACACGATGGTGCCGTTCGTCGAGCGGAGATCGCTCGCGACGAGGCGTCCGCCCTCGACGCGAAGTTCGAGATGCGTTGAGGACACCACCCGCCTCGGCGATTCGACCTGCACGAGTCGGGGCACGGGCCCGTCGGCCGGGGCGATGCGCGGTGCGGCGGGCCTTCGCCCGATGAAGACCGGGCCCGCGGGGGTGAACGTCGCACCCCCCGCGATGCGCACGCTCGGAACCGCGCGCGCCGGGTCGTCGAGCGCGGCCCCGCCCTCGACGACCGGGTTCGATCCGCTCGGCGGACCCGACGCGGCGTCGGCCGTGACCGCCAGCACGGTGTCGACGTCGGCCGCCGGATGCCTCGCGGAGACCGTCTCGGCCTCGTGCGCGAGCAGCTCCCCCTGGGCGTCTTCGACGCGATGCCACTCGATCGCGGACGCGCGCAGGCTGGCGCGGGCATGGGCGACGACGGCACCGCCGCCGAGTCGCGCGAGCGGCGCGCCCGCCGCGGTGAGCCGGATCCCGGTCACGTCGTGGAACTCCGCGAGATGCCACGGGCGGAGTCCCCGCCCATCGAAGCGGCGACTGCCGCCGGGCGAATCGAGGTCGATGACGGCGTCGCCGCGCACGACCGCGGTCACCGTTCCCGGGTCGGTTCCGCTCCACCAGGCGAGGGCGAAGGATCCACCGGGGTCGTCGAGCGGCGCAGGAATGATCGAGACGAGCCGCTCCAGACTCGCCCGCGGATCTCCGGCGGCCTCGGCCAGCGCCTCGAGCGCGCGCGGGTCGGCCGGCGCGCCGAGGATCGCGATGAAGCACTCACCGACGATCGAATCCCACGCCGGGGCGCCCGCGGTCGCGAGACTCGTGACCGACCCCAGAAGCATGTCGCTCAGTCTGGCACTGCGCTGTGCCTCCGGGCGAGCGTGATCTGCGCCGCCGAGCGAGGTCGAATGCATGGAATCCGTTGTCGAAAGCACCGAATTCGACGGAATCGCTTGCGAGAGGCGCTCGGCACTGTCACAATCGAGTCCATGACGAACGCAAGTCGTTCCAACGGGAATCGGCCGATGCAGCTCGATGAGGTCTCGAAGGCGATCATCGAGCAACTCCAGGCCGACGGGCGCCGCTCGTACGCCGACATCGGCAAGGCGGTCGGCCTCTCCGAGGCCGCCGTCCGCCAGCGCGTGCAGCGCCTGACCGAGTCGGGCGTGATGCAGATCGTGGCGGTGACCGATCCGATGCAGCTCGGGTTCACCCGCCAGGCGATGATCGGCATCCGCGCGTCCGGCGACACCCGGGTCCTCGCCGAGCAGTTGGCCGAGATCGCCGAGATCGACTACGTCGTGCTCACCGCGGGCAGCTTCGACCTGCTCGCCGAGGTGGTTTGCGAGAACGACGAGGAGCTCATCTCTCTGCTGAACTCGCGCATCCGCAGCCTCGACGGCGTGAACTCGACCGAGACGTTCGTCTACCTCAAGCTCCAGAAGCAGTTCTACAACTGGGGCACTCGCTAAGAAGGGAAGATCATGACCGACACGGTCTACGACAACGCCGCGCTGCAGCAGAAGGCGAAGGACCATCTCTGGATGCACTTCGCCCGGCAGTCCACGATGGAGACCTCGGGCGTGCCGATCATCACCCGCGGCGAGGGCCACCGGGTCTTCGACATCAACGGCAAGGGCTACATCGACGGCCTCGCCGGACTCTTCGTCGTCAACGCCGGTCATGGCCGCAAGCGCCTCGCGCAGGCCGGCGCGAAGCAGGCCGAGGAGCTGGCCTTCTTCCCGATCTGGTCGTACGCCCACCCGAAGGCGATCGAGCTCGCCGACCGCCTCGCCGAGTACGCGCCCGGTGATCTCAACCACGTGTTCTTCTCGACCGGCGGCGGCGAGGCCGTCGAGACCGCCTACAAGCTCGCGAAGAACTACTGGAAGCTCATGGGCAAGCCGAGCAAGTACAAGGTGATCTCCCGCGCCCTCGCCTACCACGGCACCCCCCAGGGTGCGCTCGCCGTCACCGGCCTGCCGATCAAGGCGCCGTTCGAACCGATCACCCCCGGCGGGTTGCGCGTTCCGAACACGAACTTCTACCGCGCCGCCGACATGGGTGCCCCCACCGGCAGCGAGGAGGAGTTCGGCATCTGGGCGGCGAACCGCATCGAGGAGCAGATCCTCATGGAGGACCCCGACACCGTCGCGGCGGTCTTCCTCGAGCCGGTGCAGAACTCGGGCGGCTGCTTCCCGCCGCCCCCCGGCTACTTCCAGCGTGTCCGCGAGATCTGCGACAAGTACGACGTGCTGCTCGTCTCCGACGAGGTCATCTGCGCGTTCGGCCGCATCGGCCACATGTTCGCGTGCGACGAGTACGGCTACGTGCCCGACATGATCACCTGCGCGAAGGCGATGACTTCGGGGTACGCCCCGATGGGTGCGACGATCATCAACGAGCGCATCTACGAGCCGTTCTCGAAGGGCGACACCACCTTCTACCACGGCTACACCTGGGCGGGTCACCCGGTCTCGGCGGCCGTCGCGCTCGAGAACCTCGACATCTTCGAGGAGGAGAACCTCCTCGAGCACGTCCGTGACAACTCGCCGCTGTTCCGCGCCGAGCTCGAGAAGCTCAACGATCTGCCGATCGTCGGTGACGTTCGCGGCGCGGGCTACTTCTTCGCCGTCGAGCTCGTGAAGGACAAGGCGACGCGCGAGACCTTCAACGAAGACGAGTCGGAGCGGCTCCTCCGCGGCTTCCTCTCGACCGCGCTGTTCGACGCGGGTCTCTACTGCCGTGCCGACGACCGCGGCGACCCCGTGATCCAGCTCTCGCCGCCGCTCACGATCGGCGTCCCCGAGTTCCAGGAGATCGAGCAGATCCTCCGGAGCGTGCTCACCGAGGCATCCAACCGCCTCTGATCGCGTACGGCCCTCCGGGGGCGGCGTCGGATCCGTCCGGCGTCGCCCCCTTCTGCATCCCCTGCGTCTCGGGTACCCGTTCACCCGGCGTCGGCCTCGCGAGGACTGGTGAAAGCCCATTCCGGGAGCGCTCCGCTGCCGAGGTATCGGTCGAGCAGCCCCGCCATGGTGTGCGCTGGATCGAGTTCGAGCGCGGCATCGAGGAGCACGCCCGCCGCCGACCCGCGCCCGAGCCCCCACAGGAGCCAGGCCATGATGCACAGCGGGCCCACCCGATGCGACTCGGGTGCGACGGCGATCAGGCCGCGGAGGACTTCGATCGCGCGTTCGACGCGTGGTCGCTCGGGCCGGAGTCCGGTCTGCCCCATGATCAGCCGGGCGAGCAGCTCCGACACCGCCTCCCCCGACCCCGCCGCGAGCTCGCCCGACACGAGTTCGTCGACCGTCATGCCCGCCAGTTCCGCACGCTCCAGGCTCTCCATGGCGTCGTCGTGCGCGGCGGCGCCGATCAGCGGGCCGAAGGCGAACTGCAGCATCATTCCGTCGCGGAACGCGGGCCGGGCCGCCAGGTGCAGGAACCACGCGACCGCACGCGCCGGCACCGTACCGGGTTCGAGCAGGTGCTCGACGAGCTCGACCGGATCGAGGTCGTCGCCGAGCCGCGTGAACTCCGCGCCGCCCGGACCGGCGGTCTCGAGTCGTTCGAGTGCACGCGCGACGGCGGTCGCCCGTCTCGGTTCGCCCTCGGGGATGCGGGCGTGCACGGCGGACTCGTGACGCCCGTCGTCGGCGCCCCGTCCGGGCACCGACGCGGCGATGAGTGCGAGGGGATGCCCCGTGGCGCCGAGCGCGGGATCGCGGTACGAACCCCAGCCGTCGTTCGCGACGCAGAGCTCGTCGCGCACGGCGAAGCCCGCCTCCGTCGCGCGCGCCGCGAAGAGCTCGACGAGCCGGCGCTCGGGGGCCTCGCCCCGATCGGCGAAGCCCGCATCGGTGTAGACGACGGGAACCACCCCGTCGACGCCGGGCATGCGGCAGAGCGTGGCGACGACGGCCGCGACGAGCGTGCTGCGGTCGCGCGGGCGTCGAGGGAGGTCGTGCCGGAGCACGCCGACGGTTCGGTGCCCGACGAATGCGACGCAGACGAGCGAGCGCATCGGCTCGAAGCCCGCGAGGCTCGGCACGAGGGCCAGGAACTCTTGCGCCGATCCGGCGCGGATGATGGTGGTCATGCCCCCGAGGGTGCCTCGCTTCGACCGCCCACCCGTCGACGCTCGATCGCCGAGACGACGAACGACGAACGGCGAGGCCTGTGGAGGAGGAGTGGGTCGTGCGCCGACTCCGTCCTATCCACTCCTCCTCCACAGCGCCCGCGTTCGCGGGCGGCCTCGCGATGTCCGAATCCCGCGAGAGGCTGTCAGCGGTCGAGGCTACGCTCGGAGCATGACCAACGTGTTCCTCATCCGCCTCGACAGCCCCATCGGCCGCATCGAGGTGCTCGCCGACGACGCCGCCGTGACCGGCCTCTCGATCGAACGCGACGGCGCCCTCCCCCACGACGGCGCGCCCGAGCGGTCCAATCCCGTGCTCGATCGGGCGCGGGTCGAACTCGACGAGTACTTCGCCGGCGCCCGCACCGAGTTCGATCTCCCCGTGCGGCTCGAGGGCACCGAGTTCCAGCAGGCGGTCTGGGCAGAACTCGGGCGCCTCGGTTGGGGCGAGGCGATCTCCTACGGTTCGCTCGCGGCCGCGGTCGGCCGACCCGGCTCGGCGCGGGCGATCGGCGGCGCCGTCGGCGCGAACCCCGTGCCGATCATCGTGGGCTGCCACCGCGTGCTCGCCGCCGACGGGCGCATCACCGGGTACTCGGGCGGCGAGGGCGTCCCCACGAAGCTCTGGCTCCTCGGGCACGAGCGCATCGGCTTCGCCGCGTGAGCGCGATCCCCCGGCCCGACGTGGTGGTCGGCGACGACGGGCTCGCTCGATGCGCTTGGGGCGCCGCCGACCCCGAGTACCGCCGCTATCACGACGAGGAGTGGGGCACTCCGCAGCACGATCCGCAGCGGCTCTTCGAGAAGGTGTGCCTGGAGGGCTTCCAGGCCGGGCTCTCGTGGATCACCATCCTCAGGCGACGGCCCGCATTCCGCGAGGTGTTCCACGGCTTCGACCCGCAACTCGTCGCGGCGATGACCGATGACGACGTCGAGCGGCTCCTCGGCGACGCGCGTCTCATCCGGCACCGCGGCAAGATCCGCGCGACGATCACGAACGCGCGGGCGACGCTCGATCTCGAGATCCCGCTCGACGAGCTGCTCTGGCGCTTCGCGCCCCCCGTACGCACCGCTCCCCCGGCGTCGCTCGCCGAGGTCCCTGCCATCACCGCCGAGTCGAACGCGATGAGCCGAGAGCTGCGTCGTCGCGGCTTCGCCTTCGTCGGCCCGACCACGATGTACGCACTCATGCAGGCGAGCGGCATGGTCGACGACCACGTCGACGGGTGCTTCAGGGCCGCAGCCCACGTGCACGCCTGATCTCCATACGAAGGTGCCCGCGAATGCGATCGCGAACCACGTGTCGAGCCGAGGCGTGCGCCGGACTCAGGCGACGAGTTCGATCTCGCGCGGGGCCGCCGAACCGCGGTCAGCGCCCCGTGAAAGCGCGAATCCGGTCGACTCGGCCCAATCGAGCAACTCGTCGAGTGTCTCGAGTTCGGGTCGGGCCTCGAGCACGGCCCGGGTGAAGCGACCCTTCGCCTGCTTGTTGAAGTGATTCAATGCGCGCTTGCGTCCCGCACCGTCGACCGACACGACGCGCACGTAGACGCTGCCGGGGCGAACCGGGGCCGGGCCGAGCTCGGCGTAGCCCTCCGAGCGAAGGTCGACGATGAGACCGGGCTCACGGTCGAGCACCTCGGCGATCGGCCGACGCCAGTGCGCCTTCAGACGCAGGCCGGGCAGCTTCGAATCGTGAGACAGCCGGTATGCCGGAACGGGGTCGAGCGCGCCGACGAGCCCGAGGAGGGCGGAGTGCACGACGACGGTGCGGCCCGCGAACTCGCGCGCGGCCGCATCGAGCGACGGGGCGTCGAGCGCGTCGAACAGCACACCGGTGTAGCGGTCGATCGCCGCCATGGTCGGTGCACCCGGAAGATCGCGATTGCGGTCGACCTCGGCTGCCTGCCGGGGTCCGAGCTTCAGTGCCCGCATCATCGCGTCGCCGTCGACCGAGAGCTCGCCCAGCGCGGCGAGCGTCTGCTCACGGGCGGCCGAGAGCGTCGGGAACGAGAGCGCAGTGAGAGCCAGGGGCGCGTCGGCGCCGCCGTCGCGCTTCGTCTCCGACGGCGGGATGAGGATCCGCACTACGCGCCGATGAAGGCGAGCGCCGCGTCGACGTTCGTGCCGAGCGTCTCGATGCTGTCGATCGTGACGCGCGGCAACGCCGACGACGGGCCCGTCCAGGCCGCATAGCCCTCGAGACTCTGCTCGACGGCGCGCCAGGTGGTCTCTTCGAGGTGCGGCAGCTTGCGCTCTCGCTTCTCGAGGCGGGAGCGATGCAGCTCCTCGTCGGAGCAGACGACCTCGATGACGCGCAGGCGCACGTCGGCCCGCTCGGCCAGATCGCGCCACTGCAGGCGGGCGGCCTCGGCGGCGTTCACCGCATCGACGATCACCGTGCGGCCCGAGTCGAGCTCCTTCTCGGCGATCTCCTCGGCGACGAGGTAGGCCGCGAGGCCCGTTGGCTGGTCGGCGTCGATCCCGGCACGCAGAATCGCCGATTCGATCGGGTCGACCGACACGACCGTGGCGCCGAGGCGGGCGCCGACGATCTGGGCGATCGTCGACTTTCCCGCACCCGGCAGCCCGGCCATGACGATGAGTTGGGTGACGCTCAGGTCACCGAACTGGCGGTCGAACGGCTGCTCCCCCTGCATCCGCTTCCCCTCAGGAGAGTTCGGCGCGAGACGCGACGACTTGCACCGAGTTGGACTGCACCGAGAGGAACCCGTCCTCGGCGCTCGCGGTGACCTTCTCACCGCTGGGCAGGGTCACGCGTACCTCGCCGCCGGCGAGGATCGCAAGCATCGGCTCGTGACCCGGCAGGATGCCGATCTCGCCTTCGACGGTCTTCGCGACCACCATGGCCGCCTCGCCCGACCAGACTTCCTGGTCGGCCGAGACGACGCTCACGTTGAGGGCGGCCATGCTCAGCCGTTCTCCTTCTGGATGCGTGCCCACTGCTCCTCGACGTCGGAGATGCCACCGACGTTGAAGAAGGCCTGCTCTGCCACGTGGTCGAAGTCACCGCGGGCGATGGCGTCGAACGACTCGATGGTGTCCTTCAGGGGGACGGTCGAGCCCTCGACACCGGTGAACTTCTTCGCCATGTAGGTGTTCTGCGAGAGGAACTGTTGGATGCGACGCGCGCGGGCGACGGTGATCTTGTCTTCCTCGGAGAGCTCGTCGACACCGAGGATCGCGATGATCTCCTGGAGTTCCTTGTTCTTCTGGAGGATCTGCTTGACCGTGGTCGCGACGCGGTAGTGGTCCTCGCCCAGGTAGCGGGGGTCCATGATGCGCGACGTCGAGGTCAGCGGGTCGATCGCGGGGTAGAGGCCCTTCGATGCGATCTCGCGCGAGAGCTCGGTGGTCGCGTCGAGGTGCGCGAAGGTGGTCGCCGGTGCCGGGTCGGTGTAGTCGTCGGCGGGGACGTAGATCGCCTGCAGCGAGGTGATCGAGTGACCGCGCGTCGAGGTGATGCGCTCCTGGAGGATGCCCATCTCGTCGGCGAGGTTCGGCTGGTAGCCCACCGCGGAGGGCATGCGGCCGAGCAGGGTCGACACCTCGGAACCCGCCTGGGTGAAGCGGAAGATGTTGTCGATGAAGAGGAGGACGTCCTGCTTCTGCACGTCGCGGAAGTACTCGGCCATGGTGAGGGCCGAGAGGGCGACGCGCAGACGCGTCCCCGGCGGCTCGTCCATCTGGCCGAAGACGAGGGCGGTCTTGTCGAAGACGCCCGCCTCCTCCATCTCGTGGATGAGGTCGTTGCCCTCACGGGTGCGCTCGCCGACACCGGCGAACACCGACACACCACCGTGGTCCTGCGCGACGCGCTGGATCATCTCCTGGATGAGGACGGTCTTGCCGACGCCCGCACCGCCGAAGAGGCCGATCTTTCCACCCTGCACGTACGGGGTGAGGAGGTCGATCGACTTGATGCCGGTCTCGAAGAGCTGCGTCTTCGACTCGAGCTGGTCGAATGCCGGGGGCTTGCGGTGGATCGGCCAGCGCTCGGTGATCTCGAGCTGCTCGCCGGGCTCGCCGTTCAGCACCTCGCCGATGACGTTGAAGACCTTGCCCTTGGTGATGTCGCCGACCGGCACGGAGATCGGCGAACCGGTGTCGCGCACCTCCTGGCCGCGGACGAGGCCGTCGGTCGGCTTCAGGGCGATCGCACGGACGACGTCGTCGCCGAGGTGCTGTGCGACCTCGAGCGTCAGCGTGGAGGTCTCACCGCCGAGGGAGATCTCGGTCTGCAGTGCGTTGTAGATCTCGGGGATCGAGTCGTGCGGGAACTCGATGTCGACGACGGGGCCGGTGACGCGGGCGATGCGTCCGACAGCGCCGGCGGCACGCTCGGCGACCGGCGCGGTTGCGGTGTCAGTCATTCTGCTCTCTCTTTTCTGAGTTGCTACTTGGCGGCGACGAGCGCGTCCGCGCCGCCCACGATCTCGGAGATCTGCTGCGTGATCTCGGCCTGGCGCGCGTTGTTCGCCAGGCGGGTGTAGTCGGTGATGAGCTTGTCGGCGTTGTCGGAGGCCGACTTCATCGCCTTCTGCGTGGCGGCGTGCTTGGCAGCGGCCGACTGCAGGAGGGCGTTGAAGATGCGGCTCTCGATGTACACCGGCAACAGCCCGTCGAGCACCGTCTCGACGTCGGGCTCGAACTCGTACAGCGGCTGGACCGTCGCATCGGGCTCTTCGACGCCCTCGACGACCTCGAGCGGCAGCAGGCGCACGACCGTGGGGGTCTGCGTCATCATGCTCACGAAGGTGTTGTAGACCACGTGGATCTCGTCGACACCGCCGTCGGACGCGTCGCGCAGGAAGGACTCGAGCACCGCGTCGGCAATCTCTTTCGCCAGCTCGAACTCGGGGTTCTCGGAGCTGCCCGTCCACTGCCGCTCGGACTCGCGGTGACGGAACTGGAAGTACCCGACCGCCTTGCGCCCGACGAGGAAGTACACGACCTCCTTGCCCTGCGAGCGGAGGAGCTCGGCGAGCTCCTCCGCCTCGCGCAGGACCTGCGAGTTGAATGCGCCGGCGAGGCCGCGGTCGCTCGTGAGGATCACGATCGCCGCGCGCTCGATCTTCTCGGGCTCGGTCGTCAGCACGTGGTCGACGTTCGAGTACGTCGCCACGGCCGAGACGGCACGGGTGATCGCCCGCGAGTACGGCGTCGAAGCCGACACCCGAGCCTGCGCCTTCTGGATGCGCGAGGCGGCGATGAGCTCCATCGCCTTGGTGATCTTCTTCGTCGTCTGGGCAGACTTGATCTTCTGCCGGTAGACCCGAAGTTGCGCTCCCATGTCTCTCCTGTATCCCTACGTCAGCGGTTCAGTTCGCCGGGTCCGCCTTAGCGGCGACCCTTGACGATCTTTTCCTGGTTGACGTCTTCCGCGGCGATGGCCTCGAACTGCTCCGAACCGACCGAGGCGAGCGGCTTGCCCTCACCGGTCTGGAACTCGCTCTTGAAGGTCGCGACCGACGACTCGAGCTTCTGGATCGTCTCGTCCTCGAGCTTGTTCGTCGAACGCAGCACCTCGAACACGTCGGTGTTGCGGCGCAGGTAGTCGAGGAACTCGCTCTCGAAGCGGAGGATGTCCTCCACCGGCACCTCGTCGAGGTGGCCCTTCGTGCCGGCCCAGATCGAGACGACCTGGTCTTCGACGGGGTACGGCGAGTACTGCGGCTGCTTGAGGAGCTCGGTCAGACGCGCACCGCGTGCCAGCTGACGACGGCTCGCAGCGTCGAGGTCGGATGCGAACATCGCGAAGGCCTCGAGCGAGCGGTACTGGGCGAGCTCGAGCTTCAGCGTGCCCGAGACCGACTTGATCGACTTGACCTGCGCGTCGCCACCGACTCGCGACACCGAGATGCCGACGTCGACCGCCGGGCGCTGGTTCGCGTTGAAGAGGTCGGACTGGAGGAAGATCTGGCCGTCGGTGATCGAGATCACGTTGGTCGGGATGTACGCCGAGACGTCGTTCGCCTTCGTCTCGATGATCGGAAGACCGGTCATCGAGCCGGCGCCGAGCTCGTCGGAGAGCTTCGCGCAACGCTCGAGCAGACGCGAGTGCAGGTAGAAGACGTCACCGGGGTACGCCTCGCGTCCCGGCGGGCGACGGAGCAGCAGCGACACGGCGCGGTAGGCCTCGGCCTGCTTCGACAGGTCGTCGAAGATGATGAGGACGTGCTTCGAGTCGTACATCCAGTGCTGGCCGATGGCCGAACCGGTGTACGGGGCGAGGTACTTGAAGCCGGCCGGGTCGGAGGCCGGGGCGGCGACGATGGTGGTGTACTCCATCGCGCCGGCGTCTTCGAGGGCGCCCTTCACCGAGGCGATGGTCGAGCCCTTCTGGCCGATCGCGACGTAGATGCAGCGAACCTGCTTGTTGACGTCGCCCGACTCCCAGTTGGCCTTCTGGTTGATGATCGTGTCGATCGCGATGGCCGTCTTGCCGGTCTGGCGGTCGCCGATGATGAGCTGGCGCTGGCCGCGGCCGACGGGGATCATCGCATCGATGGCCTTGATGCCGGTCTGGAGCGGCTCGTGCACCGACTTGCGCTGCATGACGCCGGGCGCCTGGAGCTCGAGGGCACGACGGCCCTCGATGCCGGTGATCTCGCCGAGGCCGTCGATCGGGTTGCCGAGCGGGTCGACGACGCGGCCGAGGTAGCCCTCGCCGACGGGAACGGAGAGGACCTCGCCCGTGCGGGTCACCTCCATGCCCTCTTCGATGCCGGTGAACTCGCCGAGCACGACGACGCCGATCTCGTCTTCGTCGAGGTTCTGCGCGAGGCCCAGCGTGCCGTCCGCGAAGCGGACGAGCTCGTTCGCCATGACCGAGGGGAGGCCCCCGACGTGGGCGATGCCGTCGCCGGCGTCGGTGACGTAGCCGACTTCGGTCTTCTGCGCCTGGCCCGGCTCGTACGACGAGACGAACTCCGAGAGAGCCGAACGGATCTCGTCGGGGCTGATGGAGAGTTCTGCCATTGCCATTTCCTTTTCTGGGCCGAGCCTCATGGGCGCCGGATGCAGGGTGTTTGTGTGGCGGCGCTGGACGCCGGTCGTGGTTTCAACCGGCGTCAGCCGGCAAGCTTCTGCCGCAGCGAGCTGAGGCGGCTGGCGACGCTGCCGTCGATGACGTCGTCGCCGATCTGAACGCGGACCCCGCCGAGGAGGGCGGGGTCGACGATCGTGTCGAATCGGATGGGTCGGCCGGACTGGGCCTGGAGGCCCTGCTCGAGCCGGGCGAGCTGCTCCGTCGAGAGCGGTGCTGCCGAGGTGACGGTCGCGATGTCGAAGCCGCGCTGGTCGGCGACGACGGTGGCCGCGTGCCGCAGGGCTTCACCGATGCGGCGGCCGCGGGGCTGCTGCACGAGGTTCTGGACGATCGCCACGGTCTGCGGGGCGGCCTTGCCACCGAGCAGACGGTCGACGATCTTCGACTTGGCGCCTGCCGCGCTGAGCTTCGAACCGAGCGCGAGCTCGAGTTCGGAGTCGGTCGCGACCGCGCGGTCGAAGGCGAAGAGCTCGGCGTCGATGTCGACGCCCTCCGCTGCCGTGTCGGCCGCGATGCGGTAGCCCAGCTCCTCGATGCCGGCGAGGAAGTCCCCGCCGCTCGACCAGCGACTCGACGCGGCGGTCACGATCAGCGTCACCGCGACCGCCGGCAGCTGCGCACCGAAGACGCGCTCGACGAGCGCGCGCTTCTGCGCGGCATCCGCCTCGGCGTCGGTGAGCGCCGAGCGCAGATGCGACGACGAGCCGATCACGCGACCTGCGGCGAGGAGGCCCTCGGCGACGTCAAGCTCGACCCGGCCGAGCTCGGCGAGCGCAGCCCGCGACCCGGCCAGGGCCTCTCTCGTAGCGCTACCCATGGGTTACTTCTTCCCTCCGGCGGTGGCCTCGGAGGCCTCCAGGTCGGCGAGGAAACGGTCGACGACGGCGGTCGCCTTGGCGTCGTCGGAGAGCGACTCGCCGATCACGCCGGAGGCGAGGTCGATGGCGAGCGTGCCCACCTCGGAGCGGAGCGTGACGAGCGCGGTCTGGCGCTCTGCCTCGATCTGCGCCTGTGCGCTCGCGGTGACGCGAGCGGCCTCGGCGACGGCCGTGTCCTTCGCCTCGGCGACGATCTTCTTGCCGTCTTCGCGGGCCGTCTCGCGGATGCGACCGGCCTCGGTGCGGGCGTCGGCGAGCTGCGCCGTGTACTCCTCGAGGGCGGCCTCGGCCTTGCGCTGGGCCTCGTCGGCCTTCGCGATGTTGCCCTCGATCGCCTCAGCACGCTCGTCGAGCAGCTTCTGGACGCGCGGCAGCACGTACTTCCAGAAGAAGACGAGGATGATGACGAAGCAGACCGACGACCAGATGATGTCGTACCACTCCGGAATCACCGGGCTGTGGGTCTCGCCACCCTCGGTTGCAGCGCTCAGTACTGCATGAAGCACGTTGGCCTCCTCAGTTGCGGCGGGTGGATCAGACGAAGATGAAGTAGGTCGCGATACCGATGAAGGCGAGCGCCTCGGTGAAGGCGATACCGATCCACATCAGCACCTGGAGGCGGCCGGCCAGTTCGGGCTGGCGGGCGACGCCTTCGATCGTCTTGCCGACGACGATGCCGACGCCGATGGCCGGGCCGATCGCCGCGAGGCCGTAGCCGACCGTCGCGATGTTGCCGTTGATCTCAGCGAGAACGGTGGTTGCGTCCACGTTGGGTTTCCTTTCCTAGGGATGTTTCGGGCGGGCGCCCGGGCTCAGTGCTCTTCTGCGACCGCGAGCTGGATGTAGACCGCGGTGAGAAGTGCGAAGACATAGGCCTGCAGGACGGCGACGAGCACCTCGAACAGCGTGAACACGAGGCCGAAGGCCAGCGTGCCGGCGCCGAGCACAGTCCACCAGCCGGAGAGCTGGATGACGAAGAACTGCGTGGCCGCGAAGAAGAGCACGAGCAGGAGGTGACCGACGATCATGTTCATCATGAGTCGCAGGGTCAGCGTGACCGGGCGGATCACGAAGGTCGAGATGAGCTCGATCGGCGTGACGATGATGTACACCGGCCACGGCACGCCCGAAGGGAAGAGCGAGTTCTTGAAGAAGTTCTTGGGGCTCTTCTTGACGCCCGCGTAGATGAAGGTGACGTACGCGACGATCGCGAGCACGAGGGGCACACCGATGACGGAGGTGCCGGCGATGTTCAGGAAGGGGATGACGCCCGTCAGGTTCATGAACAGGATCATGAAGAACATCGTCGTGAGGATCGGCAGGAACCGCTTGCCGTCCTTCTTGCCGAGCAGGTCGTCGGCGATGTTCACGCGCACCATGTCGAGCCCCATCTCGACGAGGCTCTGGAACCGGCCGGGCACGATGCGCATGTTGCGCGTACCGAGCCAGAAGACCAGGATCAGCGCCGCGACCGCGACGAAGCGGACGAGCATGATGCGGTTGATCTCGAAGACGGTGCCCTCGAAGAGCAGGGCTCCGGGGAAGAATTCGTCGATCGACGGCCCGTGGAAGCCACCATCATCGGTTGACATCGGAACCAGCAGATTCAGGGCGTGAGCTAGCAGCGCTTTCTCCTGTTTCGGGGCGTGGAGCTCGGCTCTCGCGACGACGAACATGGACCTCGGTTCGCCCATGCGTGATGAGGGCAGAACCGTGGGGGGATCGTGAATACTCTAGCAAGACTTCTACGAGCAGACGAATTCAGAACACGGTTCAGTCGTCTTCAGGTGCTTTCGGCAGTTCGACGTCGCTCGCATAGGGCAGACGGGACTTCGCGACGACGAGCACGTCGACCACGAGCGAGGCCAGAACGCCGGCCACGAGGCTGAGGAACAGCACGGTCGTGTCGAGCCACGAGGCATCCCTGAGGAGCACGACGAGCACGATGAAGACGATGAACTTCAGGAGCCAGCCGCCGAGCACGATGCCGAAGAAGGCCCCCACGAACAGGTCGCTGCCCGAGAAGCGGTTGGCGAGGAGGATGCTCGCCGCGGTGATGCCCATGAACACCACCGCCATGGTGGTGCCGATGAGGGCGCCCCAGAGACCGGGCAGCCCGGCGAAGACGAGGCCGAGCACGGCGCTCACCACGAGGATCACGGCGGCGAGCACGCCGCCCCAGATGAGGGCGCGGCGCAGCACCGGGTTCGAGGTCGGCGTGCGGTCGGCGGGCTGTGCGGGACGTGCGTCGGTCATCATGCTCCAGTCGGGGGTCGCCCGATTCTACCGAGCCGGACCTTCGAGTTCGTCGGCCCCCGCCGGAGGCGCGCTCGGGCGCTCCTCCGCGGCGATTGTGAGGCGCTTGCGGCGGCCGAGCGGGGCGAGGGTGATCACGGCGCAGACGAGGAAGCCGACGCCGAGGAACACGAAGGCCCAGGCGCTGTCGACGCCGAAGTAGGTCGGCAGCACGTAGGTGAGGAGGCACCCGACGGAAGCGACGGCCGTCCACCCGTAGAGGATGAGCACCGCGTTCAGGTGCGAGTGCCCCATGTCGAGCAGGCGGTGGTGCAGGTGCTTGCGGTCGGCCGCGAAGGGCGACTTGCCCGCACTCAACCGGCGCACGACCGCGAGGCCGAAGTCGAGCAGCGGGATCACGAGCACGACGAACGGCAGCAGGATCGGGATGAAGGCCGCGAACAGGTTCTCGAAGCCGACGCTGATCGGGTTGATCGTGCCCGTCACGGCGATCGCCGCGGTCGCGGTCAGGAGTCCGATGAGGAGGGCCCCTGCGTCGCCCATGAAGAGCTTCGCGGGGTGCCAGTTCAGCGGCAGGAAACCGGCGCACGCGCCGACCACGACCACCGCGAGCAGCGACGCCAGGTTGAAGTAGTTGAGCGGCGAGGTCTGCTGCACGAGCAGGTACGTGTAGAGGAAGAACACGCCGTTGGCGATGAGCGAGACGCCCGCGACGAGCCCGTCGAGGCCGTCGATGAAGTTCACCGCGTTCATCACGAGCACGATGACGAAGACCGTGAGCGTGGCGCTCAGCCACGACGGAATGAGCGTGATGCCCGCGATCGGCAGCGAGACGATCGTGACGCCCTGCCACGCGATGAGTCCGCCGGCGATGAACTGACCCGCGAGCTTCGTCGTCCAGTCGAGGTCCCAGAGGTCGTCGGCGACGCCCATCGCGACGATGAGGAGCGCCGCCCCGAGGATCGCGAGCATCTGCCCCGGGTTCTCGAAGATGATCGAGACGTTCGAGAACCGCGACACCCCGAGGCTCGACACGAAGGCGGCCGCGCCGATCGCGACGAGGATGCCGACGAACATCGCGATGCCGCCGAGCCTCGGCGTCGGCCGGGTGTGCACGTCCCGCTCGCGGATCTTCGGGTACAGCCGGTACTTCAGGCTGAGCTTCCAAACGGCGATCGAGCCGCCGAAGGTGACGAGTGCGGCCAGCAGCGCGAGCGAGAGGAAGAGGGTCATGAGGCGGCGGCGCCCGCCTCATCGGCTTCGTCACCGGGGGCGGATGCCTCGGGCCCGGCTGCGTCGGGCGTCGCGGGCTTCTCGGCCCCGGTCTCGGATGCCTCGGGCTCCAACAGTGCTTCGCCGACGACCGCCGCGATGCGCTCGCGCGAGATGACCCCGGCGCGCACGATCCGGAGCGCTCCCGCGTGCTCGCCGAGCCCCGTGGCATCCACGATCGTCGAGGAGGTGTCGCCCGGGCGCTCGCCGATCGCCTCGTAGCCCGAACCGGCCTCGCCGCCGTCGAGGTAGACGGCGACCGACTCGCCGAGCATCTCCTCGGCCGCGGCGGCGGAGGTCGCGCTCGGCAGTCCCGAGAGGTTCGCCGACGAGACCGCGAGCGGCCCCGTCTCGGAGAGCAGCTCGAGCGCGATCGGGTTCGCGGGCATTCGCAGGGCGACCGTGCCGCGGGTCTCGCCGAGATCCCACTGGAGGGAGGGCTGCGCGCGCAGGATGACGGTGAGCCCGCCCGGCCAGAACTCGGCGACGAGGTCGCGCACCGCGGGCGGCACCTCGCTCGCGAGCGCGTCGAGCGTGGGGAGCCCGGGGATCAGCACGGGCGGCGGCGAGGTGCGCTCGCGGCCCTTCGCCTCGAGCAGGCGCGCGACGGCCTTCGCATCGAAGGCGTCGGCGGCGACGCCGTAGACCGTGTCGGTCGGGATGACGACGAGCTCGCCCCGGCCGATCGCCCCGCGGGCGAGTCGCATGCCGGTGAGCAACTGGGAGTCGACCGAGCAGTCGTAGATGGCAGTCATGACCTGCCGATTCTAGACCAGCGCGACAGGGCGGACGGATGCCCCGGGCCGCGCTCGGCCCGAGGCATCCGAAGTGATGACGGCTCGCTCAGCGGCGACCCGCCTTGCGACGGAACAGCCAGGCGCCCCAGACCGCTGCGACGACGATGATGAGCACGCACCAGCCGACCGCCCACCACGCCGAGTCGCCCATCGGCGTGCCGAGCAGGAGCGAGCGGATGGTCTCGATCACGGGGGTGATGGGCTGGTTCTCCGCGATCCACTGCAGCCACTCGGGCATGGTGGCGACCGGCACGAAGGCGCTCGACAGGTAGGGCAGGAACAGCAGGATGAAGCCGTAGCCGCTCGCCGCCTCGGGCGAGGCTGCGGCGAGGCCGATCGCCGCGAACAGGTAGGTGATCGCGAGGATGTACAGGGCCACGACGCCGACGACGGCGAGCCACTCGAGGGGTGTCGCGTTCGGGCTGAATCCGACGAGGAGGGCGACGCCGATCACGACGGCCGTGGCGACGAGGTTGCGCACGAGACTCTCGACCACGTGCCCCGTGAGCACCGCGCCGCTGCGCAGCGGCATCGTGCGGATCCGGTCGATGATGCCCGTCGTCATGTCGCGCGACACCGAGATCGCGGTGCCCGCGGCGCCGAAGCCCGCGCACAGCAGGATGATGCCGGGCACGACGTAGTCGACGTAGCCGCCGGAGGGGTCGATCGCGTTGCCGAAGATGAAGGTGAACATCAGCATGAGCATCGTCGGCAGCACGACGGCCATGAGCAGCGCCTCGACGTCGCGGATGGAGTGGATGAGGCTCCGGCCGATGAAGACGCGTTCGGCGGCGACGCCGCGCAGGCGCGGGCGACGGGCGGATGCGGGAGCGGTCGCGGTTGCGCCCGCCGATGCCGGCACGGTTGCGGTGGTCATTTCGCCTCCACGAGTTCGGGGGTGGACGCCTCGGCACCGGAGGTGATGGCGAGGAACACGTCGTCGAGGCTCGGGCGACGGATGGAGACCTGCACGCCGTCGACGCCGCCCCCGCCGACCGACGCCCGGTCGAGCTCGTCGATCACCGCGCGCAGGCCGTGCACGCTGCCGTCGGTCGGGATCTCGCGGACGAGCACGCCGTCGGCGTCGCGCAGTTCGACGACGTCGCCGCCCACTCGCGCCTTGAGCTCGTCGGCCGTGCCCTCGGCGGCGATGCGCCCACGGTCGAGCACGGCGATGCGGTCGGCGAGCCGGTCGGCCTCCTCGAGGTATTGGGTCGTGAGGAACACCGTGGTGCCGGCGTCGGCGAGGGTGCGGATGACGGCCCAGAGCTCCTGCCGGCTGCGGGTGTCGAGGCCCGTCGTGGGCTCGTCGAGGAAGAGCACGGGCACGCCGACGACGAGGCTGAGCGCCAGGTCGAGACGACGGCGCATGCCGCCCGAGTAGGTGCCCACGCGGCGGTCTGCCGCGGCTTCGAGGTCGAAGCGGTGCACGAGCTCGACGGCACGCGCCTTCGCCGCACGCCGGGTGAGCCCCGAGAGCCGGCCCATCATGACGAGGTTCTCGGTGGCGGTGAGCACCTCGTCGACGGCGGCCGACTGGCCCGTGAGCGCGATGCGCTGCTGCACCTCGCCCGGGGCCCGGGCGAGGTCGCACCCGGCGACGAACGCGGTGCCTGCGTCGGGCGCGACGAGGGTCGTGAGGATGTTGATCGTCGTGGTCTTGCCTGCACCGTTCGGCCCGAGGAGGGCGAAGACGCTCCCCTGCGGCACGGCGAGATCGAGCCCCGCGAGCACCTCGGTTCGGCCGAACTGCTTGCGGAGGCCGCGGACATCGATGGCGAGTTGCATCGCTCGTACTCCGTTCGTGTCGGGTCTGCGCCGTCGGCCCATCGACCGCGTACGACGCAAACTGTTTATGTGATGCACTGTTGTTTAAGTAATACACAGTTCTAGACTGTGGTCAAGCGCACCGACGAACTGGAGCCCGATGAGCGACGAACTGCGAGCCGACCCCGAACTCCCCCGGGCGGTCGCACTGGCCTGGGGCGTCGCCGCCCACCCGCAGCGCGGACCCAAGCGCGAACTCTCGATCGAACGCATCGTCGACGCCGCGATGGGCATCGCCGACGCCGAAGGGCTCGGCGCCGTCTCGATGAGCCGGGTCGCGGCATCCCTCGGATTCACGACGATGTCGCTCTACCGGTACGTGACGAGCAAGGACGACCTGATCCTCCTCATGCAGGAGGGCGCGGTCGAGCCGCCCGTGCCCGACGAATCCGTCGAACGAGGCTGGCGCGACGGCGTCACCGCCTGGGTGCTCGCCATGCGCGCCGCGTACCGCGAGCACCCGTGGCTCGTCGACATCCCGATCTCAGGCGCCCCGATCACGCCCAACAGCCTGCTCATCGTCGACTGGTTCCTCCGCGAGGTGCGCGATCTCCCGCTGAGCGACGGCGAGAAGATGTCGGCGCTCCTGCTGCTCACGAGCTACGCCCGCGCCACCAGCGCGCAGGACCGCGACCTCCGGGCCGCCGCCCTGGCCGCCGACGACCCCGCCGACGTCACCGGCGAGCGCGCCTTCGCGGCACTGAGCGAACTCGTCACCCCCGAGCGCTTCCCTCACCTCAGCCCGCTGCTCGCCGCAGGCGGCTACGTCGCCGAACCGGGCACGCACCCGGGCGAGACCGACGACGACTTCTCCTTCGGGCTCCTCCGCATCCTCGACGGCATCGAACACCACGTCGACCGTCAGGCGGGCTCCTCATCGCCCGCGTCCCCCGAACCGCTCCCCGAACTGCCGGCGCAGCTCGAACTCCCTCGGGACTCACGGGTCCGCGAGGCCGCGAAGGCGCGGCGCGAGGCCGAGAAGGCCGTGCGAGAGGCTCAGAAGGCGTTGCGCGAGGCGCAGAAGCGCGAGCGAGAGTCGATCAAGCACGCGCTCGAGCGCGAGAAGCGCGAGAAGCGCGAGAAGCACGAGACGAGGAAGCCCGTGGGTTGAGGAGGCGCGCAAACGCCGTCTCGGAACCCACGAGAGACCGTCACCGCAGCGCGGTCGTCGCCCGGTCGCGCCCCGTGAGATCGCGATGATGCGAGATCGCACGCCAACCGTCTGCCGCGAGCAGCGCCGCGATCTCGGCCGACTGCGCCTCGCCGTGCTCGATCACGAGCAGACCGCCCGGCATGAGCAGCGCGAGTGCCCGCTGCGAGAGCACCCGCACGATGTCGAGGCCGTCGACCCCGCCGTAGAGGGCGCGCTCGGGGTCGTAGAGCCGCACCTCGGGGTCGCGCGGAATCGCCCCCAGCGGGATGTACGGCGGATTCGAGACGACGACCGATACCCGGCCGTCGAGCTCGGGCAGCGCGGTCGCGAGATCGCCGAACACGAGCTCGAGGTTCGGCGCGCCGACCTCCTCGACGTTGCGCCGCGTCCACGGAAAGGCCTCGGGCGAGTTCTCGACCGCCCACACCCTCGCGTGCGGCACCTCGGTCGCGAGGGCCAGTGCGATCGCACCGCTGCCCGAACCGAGGTCGATGCCGATCGGCTCGGGGTCGGCGACCGCGCGCAGCGCATCGATGCCGATCTGCGCGACCCCCTCGGTCTCGGGGCGCGGCACGAACACCCCCGGGCCCACCGCGAGCTCCAGCGAGCGGAACGCCGCCCGCCCGGTGAGGTGCTGAAGCGGCTCGCGCCGCTCGCGACGCCCGGCGAGCGAGGCCAGCGCCGAGGCATCCGCGGCCGAGAGCTCGCCGCCGATCACGAGGCGCGCCTGCACGCCGCCACGGCTGAGCCCCAGCACGTGGCCGATGAGGAGTTCGGCGTCGACCTCGGGGTCGGGGACCCCCGCCGCGGCGAGCCTCCCGACGAGCTCGTCGCGCACCTCGCGCAGCGGTCGGGCGGCTTGATCCTCTGGTGCATCCACGCAATGGAATGTAACGCACCCCCGCGCCGCAGGCCGTCGCCATAGGCTGAGGTCGCCCGCACCGCCCCTCCAGAAAGGCCTGCCCATGGCTCAGATCTACGACAACATCACGCAGGCCTTCGGCCGCACTCCGCTCGTGCGCCTGAACCGCCTCACCGAGGGAGCGGGCGCCACCGTGCTCGCGAAGCTCGAGTTCTACAACCCCTCCGCGAGCGTCAAGGACCGCCTCGGCGTGGGCATCGTCGACGCCGCCGAGGCCTCGGGCGCGCTTCAGCCCGGCGGCACGATCGTCGAGGGCACGAGCGGCAACACGGGCATCGCCCTCGCCCTCATCGGCGCGGCGCGCGGCTACAAGGTCATCCTCGCGATGCCCGAGACCATGTCGAAGGAGCGCAAGTCGCTGCTGAAGGCGTACGGCGCCGAGCTCGTGCTGACGCCCGGCTCCGAGGGCATGAAGGGCGCCGTCGCCAAGGCCGAGGAGATCGCCGCGGCCACCCCCGGCGCGATCCTCGCCCGCCAGTTCGAGAACGAGGCGAACGTCGACATCCACCGCCGCACCACCGCCGAAGAGGTGTGGAACGACACCGACGGCGGCGTCGACATCTTCGTCTCGGGCATCGGCACCGGCGGCACGCTGTCGGGCACCGGCCAGGTGCTGAAGGAGCGCAAGCCGGGCGTCAAGGTCGTCGGCGTCGAACCCGCCGAATCGCCGATCCTCAACGGCGGCGCACCCGGCCCGCACAAGATCCAGGGCATCGGCGCGAACTTCGTGCCCGACATCCTCGACCGCGACGTCTACGACGAGATCATCGACGTCAACATCGACCAGTCCGTCGCCACCGCGCGCCGGCTCGGCACCGAAGAGGGCATCCTCGGCGGCATCTCCTCGGGCGCGACCGTGTTCGCCGCGCTCGAACTCGCCAAGCGCCCCGAGAACGACGGCAAGACGATCGTCGTCATCGTCGCGAGCTACGGCGAGCGGTACCTGTCGACCGTCCTGTACGAGGGTCTGCTTGACTGATCAGGTGCCGATGTTCAGACGCCTGAGAGAAGACCTCGCGACCGCCCGTGCGCACGACCCCGCAGCACGGAGCGGTCTCGAGGTCTTCCTCGTGTATTCGGGCCTGCACGCCATCTGGGCCTACCGGCTCGCCCACCGGCTCTGGCGAGCTCGCTGGCGGTTCCCGGCGCGAGTGGTCTCGCAGCTGACGAGGTTCCTCACGGGCATCGAGATCCACCCGGGGGCCACCATCGGCCGCCGGTTCTTCATCGACCACGGCATGGGGGTCGTCATCGGCGAGACGGCCGTCATCGGCGATGACGTCATGCTCTACCACGGCGTCACGCTGGGCGGGAAGGCACCGCGCCACACCCCGCCCGGCACCAAGCGGCACCCGACCCTCGACGACGGGGTCACGGTCGGCGCGGGCGCGAAGATCCTCGGCGACATCACGATCGGCGCGTGGAGCGCCGTCGGCGCCAACGCCGTCGTCACTCGCAGCGCTCCCCCGCATTCGCTCGTCGTCGGCGTGCCCGCGACGGTGCGCCCGCTGTCGCACCAGACCGCCGACGCCGCCCGCGGCCTGCACGACTGGCACATCTGAGCGGCGCGGTGCCCTCCGGGGCACGGCTCCCGCTCGGGGTTTACAGGACATCGCGGTGCTTACAGGACGGTCACGAACGGAGTTCGTCCTGCAAACACGCGATTGTCCTGTAGACCGCGGGTGAAGGCGCGGATGCCACGGGGCCGGCCCCGTGGCATCCGTCACTGCATTCGACGGCTCAGACGTCGCGACCGGCGAGCTGCGCCTCCTCGTCGGCTTGGATCGCCGACTCGATGAGCGGGTCGAGCGCCCCGTTCATCACCTGGTCGAGGTTGTACGCCTTGTAGCCCGTGCGATGATCGGCGATGCGATTCTCGGGGAAGTTGTACGTGCGGATGCGCTCCGAGCGGTCCATCGAGCGGATCTGCGACTTGCGCGCATCCGACGCCGCGGCGTCGAGCTCCTCCTGCTGGCGCGCGAGGATTCGGGCGCGAAGCACGCGCATCGCCGCCTCGCGATTCTGCAGTTGCGACTTCTCGTTCTGCATCGAGACGACGATGCCGGTCGGGAGGTGGGTGATGCGCACGGCCGAGTCGGTCGTGTTCACCGACTGGCCGCCCGGGCCCGACGAACGGTAGACGTCGATCTTGAGGTCGTTCTGGTTGATCTCGACCTCTTCGGGCTCGTCGACCTCGGGGAAGACGAGCACGCCCGTCGTCGACGTGTGGATGCGCCCCTGCGTCTCAGTGACGGGAACCCGCTGCACGCGGTGCACGCCGCCCTCGTACTTGAGGTGCGCCCAGACGCCCTGCGACGGGTCGCTCGCGTTCGACTTGATCGCGACCTGCACGTCTTTGTAGCCGCCGAGGTCGGACTCGTTGCGCTCGAGGAGCTCGGTCTTCCACCCCTTCGACTGCGCGTACTGGATGTACATGCGCAGGAGGTCGGCGGCGAAGAGGGCGCTCTCCGCGCCGCCCTCGCCGCCCTTGATCTCCATGATCACGTCGCGGCCGTCGTCGGGGTCGCGCGGGATCAGGAGTCGCCGGAGCTTCTCCTGCGCCTGCGCCAGGCCCTCCTCGAGTGCCGGCACCTCCTCGGCGAAGGCCTCGTCCTCCTTGGCGAGTTCGCGGGCCGCCGCGAGGTCGTCCTGCGCCTCGTGCCAGGCCGTGTCCGCCGCGACGATCCGGCTCAACTCGGCGTAGCGCCGGTTGACCTTCTTCGCGCGCGCCGCATCGGCGTGCAGCGCCGGGTCCGCGAGCTCCTCCTGGAGCTGCGCGTGCTCGGCGAGCAGCGGCTGGACCGATTCGAACACGAGCGCCTCAGCGGTGGTCGGTCTCGTGCCCGTGCGAGTTGCCGTGGCCGGCGACCGGCATCGACTTCTGCATGAGCATGAGGAACTCGACGTTCGACTGCGTCTCTTTCAAGCGACCGAGCACGGCCTCGAGGGCCGGCTGCTGGTCGAGACCCGCGAGGGCGCGTCGCAGCTGCCAGGTGATCTTCACCTCGTCGTGGCTCAGCAGCATCTCTTCGCGACGCGTCGACGACGCGTTGACGTCGACTGCCGGGAAGATGCGCTTGTCGGCGAGCTGACGCGAGAGACGCAGTTCGCTGTTGCCGGTGCCCTTGAACTCCTCGAAGATCACCTCGTCCATCTTCGAACCCGTCTCGACGAGCGCGGTCGCGAGAATGGTCAGCGAGCCGCCGTTCTCGATGTTGCGCGCGGCGCCGAAGAAGCGCTTCGGCGGGTACAGCGCCGAAGCGTCGACCCCGCCCGAGAGGATGCGGCCCGAAGCGGGTGCAGCCAGGTTGTAGGCGCGGCCGAGGCGGGTGATCGAGTCGAGCAGCACGACGACGTCGTGGCCGAGCTCGACGAGGCGCTTCGCGCGCTCGATGGCGAGCTCGGCGACCGTCGTGTGGTCTTCGGCCGGACGGTCGAACGTCGAGGCGATGACCTCGCCCTTCACGGTGCGCTGCATGTCGGTGACCTCTTCGGGGCGCTCGTCGACGAGCACGACCATGAGGTGGACCTCGGGGTTGTTGATCGAGATGGCGTTCGCGATCTGCTGCAGCACGATCGTCTTGCCCGCCTTCGGGGGCGCGACGATGAGGCCGCGCTGGCCCTTGCCGATGGGCGCGACGAGGTCGATGATGCGCTGCGTGAGCTTCGTCGGCTCGGTCTCGAGGCGCAGGCGCTCCTGCGGGTAGAGGGGCGTCAGCTTCTGGAACTCGACGCGGGCCGCGGCCTCGTCGATCGACTGACCGTTGACCGAGTCGACCTTGACGAGCGCGTTGTACTTCTGGCGGCTGTTCGCCTCGTTGTCGCGCGGCTGCTTGATCGAGCCGACGACCGCATCGCCCTTGCGCAGGTGGTACTTCTTGACCTGGCCGAGCGAGACGTAGACGTCGCTCGGACCGGGGAGGTACCCCGTCGTGCGCACGAAGGCGTAGTTGTCGAGGACGTCGAGGATGCCCGCGATCGGGATCAGCACGTCGTCGTCGAGGATCTCGGGCTCGAGCTCGTCGCCGGCACCGCCCTGGCCACGCCGCTTGCGGTCGCGGTAACGGCTGCGACGACCGCCCTCGCCCTCGAGCTGCTGGGCATCGCGGTTCTGGCCCTGGCCGTCACGGTTCTGACCACCGTCGCGGTTCTGACCACCGTCGCGGGCCTGGCCGTCGCGGTTCTGGCCGTCGCGGTTCTGGCCGTCACGGGCCTGGCCGTCACGGCTCTGGCCGTCACGGGCCTGCTTGCCCTTCTCGCCATCGCCCTGACGCTCGGAGGACTTGCCCTCGTCGCGCTTGCCTCGCTCGGCGCCGCCCTGGGCTGCCTCGCCGCCCTGGTTCTGGCCGTTCTGGCGGCGGTCGCCGCCCTGCTTCTGGGCGTCGTCGCCACGCTCGGCGCGGTCGTTGCCGCCGCGCTCACCCCGCTCGCCGCCGCGGCGACCGCGGTTGCGACCACGGCCCTGGCGGGGCTCGTCGCTCGAGGCCTGCTCGCCCTCGCCCTCCGCCCCAGCAGGGCGGGCGCCCTCACCGGTCGCGGCAGCGAGCTCTTCGCGCACGGCGGCGCGGGCGGCCTCACGAGCCTCGTCGTCGTTCGACGGCACGAGGCCGACGCCTGCGCCGGCACCGTTGACGTGCTGGGCGGCCGCCGTGGTCGCGCTCGTCGCACGTCGCGGCTGGCGGCCTCGGCGGGGCGCGGCCTGTTCGGGGGCGGCCTGTTCGGGGGCGGATGCCTCGGGTGCGGACGGCTCGACGGCCGGGGCCTCGAGCGGCGCGGCCTCCGCCGCCGGGGCCGCGGGGGCCTCGGCCGGGACGACGTCGAGGTCGAGCGTGGGAGCGGCATCGCCCGCCAGCTCGGCCCGCCGGGCGGTGATCGCCTCGACGAGTTCGCCCTTGCGGAGCTTGGACGCGCCCACGATGCCGAGCGAGACGGCGAGCTCCTGGAGCTCGGCGACCTTGAGGCCGGTGAGAGGGGCGCTGTTCGCCACGCCTGCAGCGTGGTCGGATGCGTTGGTCACTGGGGTGTTTTCCTTTCCCCTGGCGCAAGAGTTGCGCGGCAGGAGAGCTGATCGCGGCCTCGAGCGAGGTCGGCGCGCGGTGGCGCAGACATGCGCGAGAGCGAAAGCAAGAGATTGCCGGGAATTGCACGATGCGGCCGGGAACACGAACAGCGCATATGTCTGCAGCGCGTCGCCTGCCGGGTGCGGTGTCAGTCTAACACTCCGCACCGGCCGTGTCCGCCACGCGACGCGCCCTGTGGAGAACGCGACTCCCGATCATCCGGAGGAATCCGAAGTCGGGTGCTCCGCGCGCGGAGCGCCGCGGACGCCGGGGCTGCCGCCTTTCGCTCCACGGTCTCCCGTGAGAGGCGGCGTCACCCTGAGAGGTCTGCCGGAGACGCGTCACGGCGCGGGCGCCGCGGACGCCGGGGCTGACGCCTTTCGCGACGGTTCAGACCGCTACGCGCTCTGAACCGTCGCGCCCTTGAAGTCGACGGCGAGCGGCAGCGCCTGCCAGACCGTCTCGGCGACGCCCTCGACGAGCGCGGTCGCGGCGGCGCGTTCGCTCGGGTCGCTCGTGAGCACGAGGATGGACGGCCCCGCGCCGGAGACGACCGCCGGATGCCCCGCCTCGCGCAGCGCACGGATGAGCCGGTCGGTCTCGGGCATCGCGGCCGCACGGTAGTGCTGGTGCAGCTTGTCCTCGGTGGCCTGGAAGAGCAGCTCGGGACTCTGGATGAGCGCTGCGACGAGCAGCGCCGAACGCGAGACGTTGAACACCGCGTCCTCGTGCGGCACCGACTCGGGCTGGAGCGAGCGCGCGAGCGCGGTCGACATCTCATGCTCGGGTACCAGCACCAGCGGCGAGACGCCGCGGTGCACGATGAGTTTCTTGTGGCGCGGCCCCTCGGGGGTCACCCACGCGATGGTGAGGCCGCCGAACAGCGCCGGCGCGACGTTGTCGGGGTGGCCCTCGAGTTCGGTCGCGAGCTCGAGCAGCTCATCGGCCGCGAAGTCGACGACGCCCTCGAGCAGCCCCTTGGCTGCGACGACGCCGGCGACGATCGCCGCCCCGGAGGAGCCGAGCCCCCGGCCGTGCGGGATCGTGTTGTGCGCGACGAGCTTCAGCCCGGGCAGGGCGACCCCGGCGCGTTCGAAGGTGTGCGCGATCGAGCGGACCACGAGATGCGAGGCATCCAACGGCACCTCGCCCTCGCCGACGCCGTGAACCTCGACGACGACACCCGCCGCCTCGGTCGCCTCGATCTCGAGCTCGTCGTAACGCGCGAGCGCGAGCCCCAGCGTGTCGAAGCCGGGGCCGAGGTTGGCCGAGGTCGCGGGGACCTTCACCTGCACGGCGCGGCCCGCGAGCGCGGTGGTGGTCGGTGCGACGAGGGTGCCGGTCACGAGACGAGCCCGAGCACCGACGCGATCTGCGCGGTGTCGACCGGCACGACGGTCGGCTGCACATCCGAGCCGTCTGCGGCGCGGAGGGCCCACTGGGGGTCCTTCAGTCCGTGGCCGGTGACGGTGAGCACGACGCGGGCACCCTTCGGCACGACCCCGGCCTCAGCGCGTTCGAGCAGGCCCGCGACCGAGATCGCCGACGCCGGTTCGACGAAGATGCCGACCTCGGCGGAGAGGATGCGCTGCGCCTCGAGGATCTTGTCGTCCTCGATGGCGCCGAAGTACCCGTCCGATGCGTCGCGCGCCTCGAGGGCGAGCTCCCACGAGGCCGGGTTGCCGATGCGGATGGCGCTGGCGATCGTGTCGGGGTCCTTCACGACCTCGCCGCGCACGATCGGTGCCGAACCGGCCGCCTGGAAGCCGAACATGCGCGGCAGCCGGGTCGCGCTGCCCGCGGCGATGTCCTCGCGGTACCCGCGGGTGTACGCGGTGTAGTTGCCCGCGTTGCCGACCGGGATGAAGTGGAAGTCGGGTGCGTCGCCGAGTACCTCGACGACCTCGAACGCCGCGGTCTTCTGTCCCTCGATGCGGTCGTTGTTGACCGAGTTCACGAGGTGCACGGGGTAGTTCGCGGCGAGGTCGCGGGCGATGTCGAGGCAGTCATCGAAGTTGCCCTGCACCTGCAGGAGCTGGGCGTTGTGCGCGATGGCCTGGCTGAGCTTGCCCATCGCGATCTTGCCCTCGGGCACGAGCACGGCCGCCGTGATGCCGGCATGGGTCGCGTAGGCCGCCGCCGAGGCGGACGTGTTGCCGGTCGATGCGCAGATGACGACCTTCGCGCCGCGCTCGACAGCCTTCGTGACGGCCATCGTCATGCCGCGGTCCTTGAAGGAGCCGGTCGGGTTCATGCCCTCGAACTTGACCCAGACATCGGCACCGGTGCGGGCCGAGAGCGCCGGAGCGGGCAGCAGCGGTGTTCCGCCCTCGCCGAGCGTGACGACCGGGGTGGCGTCGGTGACGTCGAGACGGTCGGCGTATTCGCGGATGACTCCGCGCCACTGGCGCGAGTTCGCCTTGGGGGTGATGGGGGTGTTCACACTGCTCCTTCGACTCGGAGGACGGACGCGACGGACGCGACGACGGGGCTCTGGGCGAGGGCGGCGACGGTCTCGGCGAGCGCGGACTCCTTCGCCTTGTGCGTCCCGATGACCAGCGTAGCTCGTCGGCTCTCCTCGCTCACGCTCTGCTGGAGTTGCTCGACCGAGACGCCGTGCAGAGCGAAGATGCGGGCGATCTGCTCGAGCACACCGGGTTCGTCGGTGACGTCGAGGGTGATCGCGTAGCGCGTGGTGATGCGGCCGATCTCGAGCACGGGCACCTCGGCCTGCGTCGACTCGGCCGTTCCCGGGCCGCCTGAGACGCGGCGGCGCGCGGTCGCGACGAGGTCGCCGAGCACGGCGGAGGCCGTCTGCACTCCCCCGGCGCCCGCGCCGTAGAACATGAGCGGGCCGGCGGCGGATGCCTCGACGAAGACGGCGTTGTTGGCACCGTGCACGGCGGCGAGCGGATGGCTCCGCGGCACGAGTGCAGGGTAGACGCGCGCCGAGACGCCCTCGTCGCCGGTGTCGGGGTCGGTGAGGCGCTCGCAGATCGCGAGGAGCTTCACGACGTAGCCCGCGCGGCGTGCCGATTCGACCTGGTCGGCCGAGACCTCGGTGATCCCCTCGCGGTGCACGGCCTCGACGGGCACGCTCGTGTGGAAGGCGAGGCTCGCGAGGATGGCCGCCTTCTGGGCTGCGTCGTAGCCGCCGATGTCGGCGGTGGGGTCGGCCTCGGCGTAGCCGAGCTCGGTCGCCGTCGCGAGGGCGTCCTCGAGGGAGGCGCCCGTGGTGTCCATGCGATCGAGGATGAAGTTGGTGGTGCCGTTCACGATGCCGAGGATGCGGTCGACCCGGTCGCCGGCGAGGCTCTCGCGGAGCGGCCGGATGATCGGGATGGCCGCGGCGACGGCCGCCTCGTACGAGAGCTGCGCGCCGACCTGCTCGGCCGCGGCGAAGAGTTCGGGGCCGTGCGAGGCGAGGAGCGCCTTGTTGCCGGTGACGACGTCGGCACCCGAGCCGATCGCCTGCAGGACGAGGCGCCGGGCGGGCTCGATGCCGCCGACCAGCTCGATCACGATGTCGGAGCCGAGGATGAGGGACTCGGCGTCGGTGGTGAGCAGCGCCGCGGGCAGCTCGACGTCGCGCTTCGCGCTCGGGTCGCGCACGGCGATGCCGACGAGCTCGAGCCGGGCGCCGACGCGCTGCGCGAGCTCGTCGGCGTGCTCGAGGAGGAGCCTCGCCACCTGCGAGCCCACCGATCCGGCTCCGAGCAGTCCGACTCGGATGGAGCGGTACTCGATCATGCAGGGGTCCCTTCGATCGCGGATGGTTCGAGCCCGGGATCACGGCCGAGGAGGTCGTCGATCGTCTCGCCGCGGACGATGAGGCGGGCTTCGCCGCCGCGCACCGCGATGACGGGCGGGCGGGGAACGTGGTTGTAGTTCGAGGCGAGCGACCAGCAGTAGGCCCCCGTGGCGGGCACGGCGAGCAGGTCGCCGGGCGCGGTGTCGGCCGGCAGGTATTCAGCGTCGACGACGATGTCGCCCGACTCGCAGTGCTTGCCGACGACCCGCGAGAGGGCGGGCGCCGCCTCGGAGATGCGCGAGGCGAGCCGTGCCGAGTACTCGGCGCCGTAGAGCGCGGTGCGCGCGTTGTCGCTCATGCCGCCGTCGATGCTGACGTAGCGCCGCTCACCGCCCTCGATCGGCACCGACTTGATCGTGCCGACCGTGTAGATCGTGACGCCGGCCGGGCCGACGATCGAGCGCCCGGGCTCGAACGCGAGCTTCGGCAGTGGCAGGCCGCGCTCGCGGCAGCCGGCGACGACGGCGTCGACGATGCCCTGCGCGATCGCCTCGATCGCCTGCGGCGAGTCGGCCGCGGTGTACGCGATGCCGAAGCCGCCGCCGAGATTCAGCTCGGGAACCGGTGCGATGCGGGAAAGCTCGGCGTGCGCGGAGAGCAGTCGCTCGGCCGACTCCGCGAAGCCCGCCGCGTCGAAGATCTGGGAGCCGATGTGGCAGTGCAGGCCGAGGAACTCGAGCGAGTCGTGCGAACGGATGCGGGCGCCGAGTTCGGCCGCCCGGTCGAGCGGCACGCCGAACTTCTGGTCTTCGTGGGCCGTCGCGAGGAACTCGTGCGTCGAGGCGTGCACGCCGCTGTTCACCCGGAGTCGGACCCGCTGCCGTCGACCGGCGCGCGCCGCGGCGGCGGCGACCCGCTCGATCTCGATCTCGCTGTCGATGACGACCGCCCCGACACCCGCGGCGACCGCGGCGTCGATCTCGGCGATCGACTTGTTGTTGCCGTGGAACCCGAGTCGAGCCGGGTCGGCCCCTGCTCCGAGCGCGACCGCGAGCTCGCCGCCCGTGCAGACGTCGACCGCGAGGCCCTCCTCGACGACCCAGCGCACGACGGCCCCCGAGAGGAACGCCTTGCCCGCGTAATAGACCGTCACATCGGTGCCCGCACCACGTGCCGCGCCCTCGAAGGCCTCACGGGTACGGCGGGCGCGCTCGCGGACCTCGGCCTCGTCGACGACGTAGAGCGGGGTGCCGAACCGCGCCACGAGCGAGGCCGCGTCGAGTCCGCCGACGACGATCCGGCCGACGGCGTCGCGGTGCGCCGACCGGGGCCAGACCTGTGGCACGAGCCCGTTGACATCGTCGGGCACGGGGGGACCCGGCGGGACGGCGTTGGAGACGGATGCCACGGAGAAACCTCACGGAGTGGACGAATCGACGGTCGCTCGCGGCGAGCGAACCCGGATCGGTTCCTGAAGCCTGATGCGTGCCGGCCTTGTGGGTCGGCGTACGGCGAGTCTACCGAGGCCGCACGGCGAGGCCGAATCGACGCGTCAGTCGCAGCTGCCCGACTGACGCAGGTGCGCCTCGTCGAGGGTGATCTCCGAACCCTCGAGCTCGACCCGGACGACACCGGGAGCCGCGGCGATGTCGGTCACCTCGACGCCCGCGGGCAGGCGCTCGGCGACGCAGACCGCGACCGGGTCGCCTCCGAGGACCCGTTCGACGATGCCCGAGAGGTCGATCGAGCCGCCGCCGGCGCCGATCTCCACCCCGACGGGCTGGAGGAGTACCTCGCTGCCCGCGGCCGTCGGCGTCGCGGTCACCTGGTAGGCGATCGACTGCCCGAACACCTCGAGCGCGCCCTCGTAGCCGACGGTGGCGTCGCCGAGGGTGATCGAGCCGGTGGCGTTCGGGACCCGGACGAGGCTGTTCACCGCGTCCTGCTCGGCCGAGACCGTCGCGTCGAGTCGATCGACCGGGCTGCCGAGGTCGACCGGAACGCCCCGGAGGTCGACCTCGACGTCGAGCGGTGCTCCGTCGACGACGAGCTCGGGTGCGCTCAGTGAGACCCGCTCCATGGTGCCCGAGAGGTACTGGGTGATCACCGAGAAGCCGCCGATCGTCACATCGACGTCGCCCTCGACTCCGGCGGGCAGGCTCGCGCGCACCTCGTCGGCGACGCGCTGCTCGGCGATGCCGCGCGCAATCACGTCGGCGGCCACGAGGAGCGCGGCGACACCGACGACGGAGCCCGCGACGATGAGCCCGATCCGGGCGCCCCGGCCGAGTCGACGTCGTGGCTCGGGCTCGGACCCCGTGACATCCAACTCGACCGTCGCGTTCTCGTCGGACATCGCAGCTCCCTCGGGTTCGTGTCGCGCGTGACTACATGCGTTCGGGCGCCGAGACGCCGATGAGCCCCAGACCGTTGCGGATGACCTGGCCTGTCGCGTCGTTCAGCCAGAGGCGCGTGCGCTGGAGCTCGCCGACCGGCTCGTCGCCGAGGGGCAGCACGCGGCAGTTGTCGTACCAACGATGGTAGAGGCCCGCCAGCTCCTCGACGTAGCGCGCGACACGGTGCGGCTCGCGCAGCTCGGCCGACTGCGCCACGATGCGCGGGAACTCCTGGAGCGCGCCGAGGAGCGCGGACTCGGTCTCGTGGGTGAGCAGCTCGGGGGCGAACGACGAGCGCTCGACGCCGGATGCCGCGGCGTTGCGCGCGACCGCGGAGGTACGGGCGTGCGCGTACTGCACATAGAAGACGGGGTTGTCATTGGTGCGGCGCTGCAGGATCTCGGGGTCGATCGTGAGCGGGGAGTCGGCCGGATATCGGCCCAGCGTGTAGCGGAGTGCGTCGGTGCCGAGCCAGGCCTGCAGGTCGTCCAGCTCGATGATGTTGCCGGCCCGCTTGGAGAGCTTCGCACCGTTGACGCTCACGAGCTGCCCGATGAGTACCTCGATGTCGAGCTCGGGATCGTCGCCCGCCGCACCGGCGAGCGCCTTGAGGCGGTGGACGTACCCGTGGTGATCGGCGCCGAGCAGGTAGATCTTGTGCTTGAAGCCGCGATCGCCCTTGTCGAGGTACAGCGCGGCATCGGCGGCGAAGTACGTGGGCACGCCGTTGCCGCGCACGAACACCCGGTCCTTGTCGTCGCCGAAATCGGTCGTCTTGACCCACACTGCGTCGTCGGCGTCGTAGACGTGGCCCTGCGCGCGCAGTCGCGCGAGCGCCGTGTCGATGTCGTTGATGCCGTCATCGCCCCTGGCGTGCAGCCGGCGCTCGCTCGTCCAGACGTCGAAGTGCACATTGAAGCGCTCGAGCGAGGCGCGGATCTCGGCGAGTTGCAGCTCGTAGGCGATCTCGGTGGCCGTGTGCAGTGCGACGTCGCGGTCGAGCTCGGCGAGCTTCGGCTCGCGTTCGAGCACCCGGGTCGCGAGGTCGGCGATGTAGCTGCCGGGGTAGCCGCCTTCAGGGGTCGGCTCGCCCTTCGCCGCAGCGAGCACGGAGGCGCCGAAGATCTCCATCTGGTTGCCTGCGTCGTTGATGTAGTACTCGTTGGCCACCTCGGCCCCCGCCGCGCGCAGCACCCTGCTGATCGAGTCGCCGAGCGCAGCCCAGCGGGTGTGCCCGATGTGCAGCGGACCGGTCGGGTTCGCCGAGACGAACTCGAGGTTGATCACGGCGCCGGCCAGCGAGTCGCTGCGACCGTACTCGGCGCCCGCGTCGACGATCGTCTTCGCGAGCGCGCCGGCTGCGGCCGCTTCGAGGCGGATGTTGATGAAGCCGGGCCCGGCCACCTCTGCGCTCGCGACGCCGTCGACCGCGGCGATCGCCTCGGCGAGTTCGCCCGCGAGTTCGCGCGGGTTCTGGCCGAACGGCTTCGCGATGCGCATGGCGATGTTCGAGGCCCAATCACCGTGCTCGCGAAGCTTGGGACGTTCGAGCTTCACATCACCGGGAACCAGGTCCAGCTCGACCTCCGCGCCGGCAACCCGACGTCGCTCGGCGATGGCGAGGACGAGGTCGTACAGGGCGAGTGAGAGGTCGGTGGGAGTCACCAGCAAATCCTACCGGGTGGCGGTTGGTAAGGTTCGTCACATGCCGCGTCCCCACCGTCTGCCCCGACTGCGATCGACCGGCCTCGCGCTCGTCGTCGCGGCATCCGCCCTCGGCCTCGCCGGGTGCACCGAACCCGCTTCCCCGACCGACGACCCGTCGGCCTCGGAGACCGGGGCCCCGGGCGAATCGGCCGGTCCCGGCGAGAGCGGGGCACCCGTGGAAGAACCGACGCCGTTCGAGATCGCCTGCGACGAACTGCTGTCGGCCGACGAGGTCTACGCGTTCAATCCGAGCTTCGGCGCGGCACCCGACTCCGAGCCGGTCTCCGCCGGGGCACTCGGCATCGCAGAGGAGTCGGGCACCACGTGCGGCCTCCTCAACCAGACGAGCGGTGCGCTCATCGAGTTCGGCGTCGCGACGCCGCCCCAAGGCGCACTCGAGGCACGCAAGAACGATGCCGCG
Organism: Agromyces italicus DSM 16388; assembly: GCF_000421545.1. GTDB lineage: Bacteria > Actinomycetota > Actinomycetes > Actinomycetales > Microbacteriaceae > Agromyces > Agromyces italicus. The sequence goes on along the minus strand of NZ_ATXF01000004.1, from coordinate 766,104 downwards.
CTGGGGTCGAAGCCGGTCCCGACCTACGGCACGCCGCCCGACGTCGAGGGGTACTTCACCGCCTCGGGCGAGCACGGCGAGGCCCAGGTCTTCACCGGCCCCTACTGGATCGTCGTCGACTCGGTCGACTTCGTCGAACCCGGCGACGCGCAGCGGCTCCTCGCCTCGATCCTCGAGAACCTGGCGGCGGCCTGATGGAGGCTCCGACGCGGCACTCCCAGGGCACCCCCTCCTGGCTCGGCGCGGTCAACGACCGGGTCGGGCTCTCCGCGCTCCTCGAGCACGGCCCGCTCACCCGCAATCGCATCTGCGAACTCGTGGGCGTGTCCAAGCCGACGGCCTCGATGATGATGACCCGGCTCATCGCCGCGGGGGTCGTCGAGGAGAGCGGCCAGCTGGCGGGCAGCCCCGGGCGCAACGCCGTGCTCTACTCGGCTCGGACCGACCGCCCCCTCGGCGTCGCGATCGCGATCGACGCGTTCCGGCTGCGGGCGCGCGTCGTCGACGCCGCGGGCGGCGAACGCCCGGTCGTCACCATCGCGCTGCCGAGCGACGCGACCGAGCGTTCCGCCGTCGACGAGGTGTCGACCGCGATCCGCGAGGCGAGCGCAGCGGCCGGAACCGACCCCGCGACGGTGCATACGGTCTGCATCGGCACCGCCGGCTACGTCGACCCCGGAGGCGAGGGCGAGCTGTTCAGCGAGACCCTGCCCGGTTGGCCCACCACGGGGCTCCGGGGCGTGCTCGAGCGGGCGCTCGGCATCACGGCCTTCATCGAGAACGACGTGAACCTCGCTGCGCTCGCCGAACGGCAGAGCGGCGCCGGCGCCGGGCGCGACGTGTTCGCGCTGCTCTGGCTCGGCAACGGCGTCGGCACCTCGTTCGACGTCGCCGGAGACCTGCATCGCGGCACCTTCGGCGGCGCGGGCGAGATCGGGTTCCTGCCGATCTCGGTCGACGCGCACGCCCTCGACGCGAATGCCCGCACGAGCACCGACCTCGTCGGCGCGGTCGCTGTGCGGCGAATCGCGGACGCCCACGGGATCGGCGGCGCCGACTTCGCCGGCGTGCTCGAGGCGATCGCCGCGAGCGCGGCCCGCGACGAGATCATCGACGAGATCGGGCTGCGCATCGCACACGTCTCGCTGCCGTTGCTCGCCACCCTCGACCCCGGACTGCTGGTGCTCGCGGGCCCGACCGCAGCGGTCGGCGGCGCCCGGCTCGCAGCGGCGGTCGAACGCGACATCCGACGCCTCAGCCGCTGGTACCCCGAGGTCGTCGCGACCCGCATCGTCGGCGACGCGGTGCTGGAGGGGGCGCACGCCTTCCTCACCGCGAAGGTACGCGAAGAACTCCTGGGGCGGGTCGCCCGCCTCGCCATGCCCTGAGGCGCGGCGCAGCCGCTTCCGGCGGTTCCCGGCCGGTCCTCTCCGACGTTCGAGTGCGTCCGGGGATGGTAGGGTTTTCAACTGTGCGCCTCCGTAGCTCAGGGGATAGAGCGCCGGTTTCCGGTACCGTAGGTCGGGGGTTCGAATCCCTCCGGGGGCACGTTTGCAAGTGGTGATGGCGACCGTCATGTCGACCGTCACGGATTCGAGAAGCCTCGGCTGCGGCCGAGGCTTTTCGCATCCGGCCGAACGTTCGCGACCGTAGACTCGGCTGGTCGCGAACGCTCGATGAGGAAGGCCCGCGCATGCAGCTCGCTACCGGAGGTCTCACGCCCGCGGTCGGTCCGCCGGGGTTCGGTCCGCAATGGGAATCCGGACCCGGACTGATCGTGCTCCTCGTCGCGGGCGCGATCATCGTCATGAGCGTGTTCCGGATCATCGACGCCCGGGCGAGGAAGCGCCGTGAGACGCTGCCCGTCGCGCGTCGCGCGGCTCGGGCGGGGTCCGCGACGCCGACCGTCGGCCTCGCGGAGCTCGAACGTCGCGCCGGCCTCGCCCTCGTGGCGTCCGACGAGCGCGTCACCGCCGCGACCGCGGAGATCGACTACGCCCGCGCACTCGACGGCGATGACGTCGCCGCCGCGCTCGGGGCCGAGGTCGACGGAACTCGGAAACAGCTCGCCGCAGCATTCGCCCTGCAGCGCGAGGCCGGTTCGGCGACCTCCGACGAGACGACGCGGCGGGCCGCATACGAACGCATCGTGCAGCTGACCTCCGGGATCGACTCCGCCCTCGACGGAGCCCGCGAATCGCTCGAACGACTCCGCACGCTCGGCGCGAAGGCGGCGCAGGAGGCACCGGCGCTCCGCACCGAACTCGAGGCGCTCGACGTGGCGGCCGGCTCGGCCACGGCACGTCTCCACGACGCCGGCGGGCGCTACTCGTCGGCCTCGATCGAACCGGGCGCGACGGCGCTCCACGGGGCTCGCGCCGCGCTCGCCCGCGCGCGCACCCAGCTCTCGGCGATCACCGCGGCGTCCTCCGGAGAGGTCGCCCGGGCGGGCCTGCTCGTCGAATCGGTGCGCGTGAACCTTCGAACTGCGGCGGAGCGCATCTCGACCGCGCAGGCGCGTCTCGCCGAACTCGCCGCGCTCGATCTCGCCGTCGCCGAGGGAATCGCCGCGCTCGAACGCGACGTCGAGCATGCACGAGCCCTCGGGAGCACGCGACTTACGACCGTCGCCGACCGGTTCGAGTCCGAAGCCCTCACCCTCCGCAACGCGCTCGCCGCGGTGAACCGCGACCCCGCCGAGCTCGGTCGACGGGTCGTTCGAGCCGATGCCGCGATCGATGCCGAGATCCGATCGTCCGCCGCGTCGGCCCGGGCCGTCGAACAGGCCGTCGCCGAACGATCGAGCGCGCTCGCCGGCGCGCGGATGCTCGTCAGCACGGCGACGAACTCGCTCGCCGCAGAGCCGGCCGACGACGCGGCCCGCATCCGCCGCGATGAGGCGCTGAAGCTCCTCGCCGAGGCCAGAGCGGCGCTCGCTCACGCCTCGCGCTCCGATCTCCCCCCTGCCGATGCACGCGACCGGGCCGACTCGGCGGCGCACCTGGCACGCCGCTCCATGGCGATCGCTCGCGACGGCATCGCCGGCACGCCGGCCGCCGACGGCAAGATGTTCGGCGTCGCCTCGGGCGGCGACGGGCGCATCTCCGAGTTCCTCGCGGGCCTGCTCGATCGAGTCTCCTCCGCGATCGACGACGCCTCGAACGACGACGCCGACGCGGTCGACGGTCCGAGGCCGAGCGCCCAGCCACGATCCGGCGGCACGGCATGGACGTGGGAGCCGGGGTCGCCCTAGACTCGGAATCGTCCGTCCGGACGGGGGAAAGGCGCTGGTGCATGCACGCAGGACGCAGATGGCTTGTTGCGGTTGCGATGATCGTGGGGTCGGTGGGCGTCGGGGCGACCGGCGCCGCGTGGGCTGACGACCCCGTCTCCTTCGGCTCCTCCCCCGTCGTCGACACGGCGGGCGCGCTCGGCGATCGCACGGCCGAGGTCGAGTCCGCGCTCGCGGCCGACGCCGATCGCAGCGGGCGCCAGCTCTTCGTCGCCTACGTCGACGAATTCGAGAACCCGTCGGCAGCCGACGCCTGGGCCGAGCAGACGGCGATCGACAACGGGCTCGGCAGTGACGACTATCTGCTCGCGGTCGCCGTCGAGGGGCGCCAGTACTTCCTCTCCGCTGCGAGCGACGCCTCGCTCTCCGACGACGAGCTCGACCGCATCAGCCTCGAGGTCATCGAGCCCGAGTTGCGCGACGAAGACTGGGCGGGCGCCGCGATCGCCGGTTCCGCGGCGATCGCCGGCGACACCGGAAGCGGGTGGGGGGCCGGCTTCATCTGGATCCTCGTGGTCGCCGCGATCATCGTCGTGATCGTCTGGATCGTCCTCGCCCGCCGCAAGAAGCGGAAGTCCGCGGGGCCCGGCGGCGCCGCCCCGCCGTCGATCGACGAACTCCGCCGTCAGGCCGGCAGCGCGCTCGTGCACGCCGACGACGCGCTGAAGACGAGCGAGGAGGAGCTCGGGTTCGCGGTCGCCTCGTACGGCGACGAGGCCACCGCCGACTTCCGCGCCGCCCTCGAAGGCGCGAAGGCGAAGCTCGCCGAGTCCTTCGCGCTGCAGCAGCGGCTCGACGACGCCGAGCCCGACACCGACGAGGAACGCCGCGCCTGGTACGGCGGCATCATCGCGCTCACGGGCGAGGCCGATGCGCTGCTCGACGAACAGGCCGCGCGATTCGACGCGCTTCGCGATCTCGAGCGCAACGCCCCCGAGGCGCTGGCCCGGGTCGAGGCGATCGCCGCAACGGCCGAGCGGGGCATCGCCCCGGCGGCCCAGCGGCTCGCCGCCCTGCAATCGCAGTACTCGGCCGCGGCGCTCGCCCCCGTCGCCGACAACCCGAGCCAGGCCCAGGCCCGCATGGGCTTCGCCCGCGAGGCCCTGAACGAGGCCGGGGCGGCGGTCGGTCGCGGCGAAGGCGGCGCCGCCGCCGTCGAGATCCGCGCTGCGGAGGAGGCGGTCGACCAGGCCCAGCTGCTCTCGGTGTCGATCGAGCGGCTCGCCGCCGAGCTCGCGGCGGCCGACCGCGCCATCGCCGCAGGCGCGGATGAGCTCGAACGAGATGCGCAGACCGCGCGCGGCCTCGAAGGCTCGGAGATGGGCGCCCTCGCCGATCGCGTCGCCGGCGAGGCATCCGAGTTGCGCAGCGCGATCGCCGCACCCGGCCGCGACCCGCTCGCCCTGCAGGCGCGCCTCGAACAGCTCGACGGCGAGATCGACGCCGCCATCCAGGGCGCCCGCGACGCCGCCGAGCAGGCTGCACGAACCCAGGCTCAGCTCGGGCGGAGCCTTCAGGCGGCGCGAAGCCAGACCCAGGCCGCCGAGGACTATCTCGTCGCGCGACGCGGTGCGGTCGGACCGGAGGCCAGAACCCGCCTCGCCGAAGCCGGACGACTGCTGGTGCAGGCCGAGCAGCTCGGCGCGAACGACGCCCCCGCCGCCCTCGCCGCAGCCCAGCGCGCCGAGCAGCTCGCCCGCTCGGCGATGGAGCTCGCCCAGCAGGACGTTGGCGGATTCGGCGGCTACGGCGGCGGCGCGGACTCAGGGCGCGGCGGCACGGCCGGAGGCTCGGGCGGCGATCTCTTCGGAGCCGTCCTCGGCGGCATCCTCATCAACTCGGTGCTCGGCGGCGGCGGCGGCGGTTTCGGCGGCGGCGGCGGTTTCGGCGGCGGCGGGGCTCGCCGCTCCCCCGGCAGCTTCGGCGGATCGGCGACGCGTTCGCGACGCGGAAGCGGGGGCCGATTCTGAACGACGACGACGACGACGACGACCACCACACGAGATCGCATCTCCATCGACCATCGACCGACCTCAGAACCACGAACAGGGAGCAACCATGACCAAGCAGTCCATCTTCGGGCGGATCTCTCAGCTCGTCCGAGCCAACATCAACGCCCTCATCGACCAGGCCGAGGATCCGCAGCTCATGCTCGATCAGATGGTGCGCGACTACACCAACTCGATCGCCGATGCCGAGGCCGCGATCGCCGAGACGATCGGCAACCTGCGTCTCCTCGAGGACGACCACCGCGAAGACGTCGAGGCCGCCCGCGAGTGGGGCGAGAAGGCCATCGCGGCGAGCCGCAAGGGCGACGAGCTGCGCGCGGCGGGCGACGCCTCGGGCGGCGACAAGTTCGACAACCTCGCGAAGGTCGCCCTGAGCCGTCAGATCTCGGCCGAGAACGAGGCGAAGGCGGCCGAACCGCAGATCGCTGCGCAGACCGACGTCGTCGACAAGCTGAAGTCGGGCCTGAACGGCATGAAGGAGAAGCTCGTCCAGCTGCAGAACAAGCGCTCCGAACTCGTCGCCCGCGCGAAGACCGCCCAGGCGCAGAAGCAGGTGCAGGACGCGGTCAAGTCGATCGACATCCTCGACCCGACGAGCGACATCGGCCGCTTCGAGGAGAAGATCCGCCGCGAGGAGGCCGTCGTGCGCGGCCAGGCCGAGCTCGCCGCGTCGAGCCTCGACTCGCAGTTCAACGAGCTCGACGACCTCGGCGAGCTGACCGAGGTCGACGCCCGGCTCGCCGCGCTGAAGGCCGGCAGCTCGCAGAGCGCGATCGGCGGCTAGCGCCGCCTCCAGGCTCGAACCGGATGCCGCGACCGCCCGCCGGCCGCGGCATCCGGCGTCTTCGGTGGTCTGGCGACGGCGGTGGCGCGATACTGGTGTCATGCCCGCCACCTTCGTCATCGTTCCGCTCTGGCAGGGATCGGTCTCCTCTCGCGCCATGAGCCTCGCCGACGGGGCCGAGGCCATCCGGGGCGATCTGCCCTCCTCGTCGACCGTCGTCGTCGACGTTCCGGTCGAGGCGGGCGAATCACTCGGCACGGGGGTCCGCAGGTACAGCACGATCCGCCGGGTCCGCGAGTCGACCGCCATCGTGCTGGCCCAGGTGCCCGACTGGGCACTCACGATCGGCGGCGACTGCGGAAGCTCGCTCGCCGCCGTCGCGCACGCCGCCGAACGCACCCGCGGCGACCTCGCGGTGCTCTGGCTCGACGCCCACCCCGACCTCAACACGCCCGAGACCTCGCCGTCCGGTGGATTCGGCGGCATGACGCTCCGGGCGATCACCGGCGACGGGGCAGATGGTCTCGCCCTTGACGAAGCGACCCGGATCGCGCCCGCGCGGCTCGTGCTCGGCGGCATCCGTGCCATCGACGCGGAGGAGCGTCGCTTCATCGACGAGCACGGCGTGTCGGTGCTCACCGTCGAGGACCTCTCCGACCCGGCCGCGGTCGTCGCCGAGCTCGAGGCGACGGGCGCGTCGAACGTCTTCGTGCACATCGACCTCGACGTGCTCGACCCCTCGGCGCTCGCGGGTCTGTCGTACCCGATGCCGTTCGGCATCGGCGCGGGCGAACTCGTGGCACTCGTCCGCGCGGTGCTGGCGCGCTTCGCCGTGGCGGGCGCGGCGATCACGGGCTTCACGCCCTCGGACCCCGAATCCGCGGTCGACGATCTGCCCACGATCCTCCGGCTGGTCGGGGCGCTCACTTCGGGTCCGCGCACCCGCGACTGACCGCATGGCCCGCCCGCCCCTAGGCTGAGGGAATCGTGCGGGGTGCGCGCGGTGCCGCCGACGACGAGGAGCCAGCCGCGTGAGCGAAGCGAAACCGAAGACGAACACGACCCTGCGCGTCCGCCTCACGGACTCGCCGATCAGCCGACTCGGCTACTGGTGGGCGACGGCCGTCGGCTTCGTCTGGGGCTTCGTCTGGAGCACCGGACCGATCCGACGACGGCATGGGCTCATCGTGTTCACCGGCATGCCGGGCTGGACGTACGGGCGCGGCGGATCGTGCGTCGGAGGCTGCTACCTCACCGGGGCGAACGACGGGGAGCGGGTGCTCGGCCACGAGGTCGTGCACCGCGAGCAGTGGCGCAGGTACGGCATGCTCTTCCCGCTGCTCTACCTCATCGCCGGGCGCGATCCCCTGCAGAACCGCTTCGAGATCGAGGCCGGGCTCGAGGCGGGCGGCTACCTGCCGCGCCGGGCTGCCCGCGCTCGGGCTACCCCTCGGCGCGGCCGAGCTTCCAGTACCCCATGAACGCCACTCGCCTTCGGTCGACGCCGAGCCCCTTCACGAGGTGGCGGCGCAGCGTCGTGATCGCCGTGGCCTCACCGGCGAGCCAGGCGTAGAAGCCGCCGTCACGCGCGGGCTCGGGCACCTCCCAGAGGATCTCGTCGTCGGCGAGCTGCGGGAGCTCGGTATCGGGGCCGGCTGCGACATCGAGCGACGACGGCGCTCCGAGGACGCCGTCGGTGCCGACGCCGACGGGCCGGTCGCGACGGGCCTCGTCCGCCCAGGCGTCGGCCCAGGTCCGCACCGCCTCGACAAGGCAGCTCCCGTAGCCCGGCGCGGGCAGTGCGTCGCCGCCGCGGTCGAACCACTGCACCGTGACCCCGGCGGGTGCGCGCAGCTCGAGCGCGTCGGCGGCGTCGGGGACTTCGAGGAACACCGCGCCCCGGGCGTCGTCGGGCAGTTGCTCGAGGATCGCGGAGACGGCCGGCACTGCGGTCTCGTCGCCCGCGATCAGCAGCGTGCTCGCGTCGCCGGGATGCCACTCCCAGCCGCCGGACGGCTCGTCGCTCGTCGCGTCGGGGGCGATGAGGAGCATCCGCTCGCCGGCTTCGGCGCGCGCGATCCACCGCGACGCCGGACCGCTGTCGCCGTGCGCGACGAAGTCGACGTCGAGCTCGCCGCGCTCGGGTCGCGCGTCGCGGATCGTGTAGGTGCGAATCGGGTTGCGTCGCTCGTCGGGCAGCGCTCGCCACGCGCCGAACCAGTCGCCATCCGTCGGGAACCCGCCGAACCCGCCGCCCTCGTCGGCTCCGCCGTCCAGCGGCAGGATGACCTTGATCCGCTGGTCGGGCCCATCCCAGCCGAGGTCCCGCAACTCCTCGCCGCGGAAGGTCACGCGCACGAAGTGCGGGCTGAGCCGCCTGATCGCTCCGACGGTGGTCTCGAAGACGCGGTATCCGGGCTTGGCCATGCTGAGGCTCCTGTCGTGGGGATCGGGAGAGGAAATGAGGGTCAGGCCGTGCGACGCGAACGCCAGAGCAACCAGACGAAGTACGGCGCGCCGACGACCGCGGTCACGAGGCCGGCCGGCAGCTGGCCGGGCGCGATCACGGTGCGGCCGATCGTGTCGGCGACGGTCACGAGGAGCGCGCCGAACAGCGCCGCGAGCGGCAGCACGAGCCCGTGCCGCGCCCCCACGAGGGCGCGCGCGGCGTGCGGTGCCACGAGACCGACGAACCCGACGACGCCGACGGCCGACACCGCCGTCGCCGTGAGGGCGACCGCGATCGCGAGCAGCCCGAGACGGGCACTGCCGAGCCGCACGCCGAGCACCCTGGGCGTGTCGTCGTCGAAGGCGAGCAGGTCGAGCTCCCGACGCATCCCGGCGAGCACCGGCAACGACACCACGAGCACGACGAGGAGCGGGATCAACTGCGGGAAGGTGCGACCGTACGTCGATCCCGACATCCAGGTGAGCGCCTTCGCCGCGTTGTACGGGTCGGTCGCGATGATGAGCATCGCGACGATCGCGGATGCCGCGGCGGAGACACCGAGGCCGACGAGGATCAGCCGGCTGGTGGCGAGGCCGCCGCGCAGCGACAACCCGAAGACGACGAGTGCCGCGACCGCGGCACCGGCGAACCCGCCGGTCGTGACGCCGACGAAGCTCGCGAGCGGCCAGAAGGTGATGACGAGCACGGCGCCCACCCCGGCGCCGCCGGTCACACCGAGGATGGCGGGTTCGGCGAGCGGGTTGCGCGAGACCGCCTGCACCACGGTGCCCGCGACGGCGAGCGCGGCTCCGGCGAGGACGGCGGCGGCCACGCGAGGGGCGCGGGTGTTCATGACGAACTCGACGAGCGGGCCGGCCTGGCCTGTGACCCAGTTCAGCACGTCGCCGCCGAGCAGTTTCGCGTCGCCGAGCAGCAGCGAGACGAAGGCGAGCACCACGAGGAGCACGATCGACGCCCCGATGACGAGGCGGCGCCCGCGCGGCGAGAGCCCGGCGCCGATCACGAAGCCGCTCGCGGCCTCGGAGGTCGCTCGCGACCGCAGCGCGAGCGCCACGAGGAACACCGCACCGAAGATCGTGGTGACGATGCCGGTGGGCACCTCGACGCCGGCCTGACCGCCGAACGCGAGCCGGAGCAGCACGTCGGCACCGAGCACGACGATGACGCCCATCACGGCGGCGGCCGGGATGAGGAGCACGTGCTTCTGCATGCCGGGGACGCGCACGGCGATGAGCCGCACGATCGCGGGCGCCGAGAGCCCGACGAACCCGATCGGGCCGACCAGGGCGACGGCGGCCGCCGAGAGCAGCACGGCGATCAGCACGCCGATGAGCCGGGTGCGCCGCACGTCGACGCCGAGCACGGTGGCCGTGTCGTCGCCGAGGGCGACGAGATCGAACTGGCGGGCGAAGACGAGGAGCGCCGCGACGGCGACGGCGACGACCGGTGCGAGCTGCGCGGCAGGGCCGATGCCGGTCTGCGCGAGGGTGCCCTGGCTCCACGCGTAGAGCCCGTTGGTGCGCTCGGGGAAGAGCAGCAGAAGCATGGTGGTGAGCGCCGTGAGGGCGAGCGCGATGGCGGAGCCCGCGAGCACGAGCCGCACGGTGCCGCCCCCGCCCGAGCCCGACGAACGCGAGCCGCCCGCCGAGAGGGCGAGCACGACGCCGGCGGCGGCGAGGCCGCCGAGGAAGGCCACCGCACCGCCGCCGAGCACGGGGAGCGAGATCCCGAAGGCCGCCACCACGACGACCGCGAGATAGGAGCCGGCGTTTACCGCGAGGGTGTCGGGCGAGGCGAGCACGTTGCGCGACACGGACTGCAGCACGAGTCCCGCGACACCGAGCGCGATGCCGACGACGACGCCGGCTGCCATGCGGGGCACGCGCGAGGCGAGGAAGACCGCGGCCGACTGCTCGTCGCCGGTGCCGGTGAGCAGGGAGAGGAGTTCGGGGAGACCGACGTCGGCCGATCCCTGGGTGACGTGGACCGCGGCGAGCAGCGTCGCGACGACGAGTCCCAGGGCGATGAGCAGCACGGCGCCGAGCCGGGGGCGGCGTTCGCCCCCGGCCGGCCTCACGGCCGTCTCAGCCCGCGAGGGTGCTGACGACGGCATCGATGTAGTCGTTCATCGACGACGGGCCGCCGAACATCCAGATGCCGTCGGGCAGACGGTGCACGTTGCCGTTCGCAACGAACGGGAGGGACTTCCAGACCGCATTGTCGGCGAGGTCGACGGCGTAGGCGTCGGCCTCACCGTTGGTGATGTAGAGGAACTCGAGGTCGTCGAGCCCGGTCAGGCCTTCGACGTCGGTCGAGCCGAGGCCGTAGTCGGCGTCGCCCTCACCCGTCCAGGCGTTCTCGAGGCCGAGCTCCTCGGCGACGGCGGTGAGGAGCGCCCCCTCGGCGAAGGGACGGATCGAGACCTGGCCCCCGCTCGCCCACGAGTCGCTCATCATGAACGGGGTTCCGGCGAGGCCCGCCTCCTCGAGGGCCGCCGCGCCCTCGTCGATCTTGGCGTGGAAGTCGTCGAGCAGCGCCTCGCCCTCCGCTTCGGTTCCGGTGGCGGTGGCGATGCGCTCGAGGTTCGACTCCATCTGGCCGAGCGGGTTCGAGGCGTCGGCGCCGCGCACGACGAGCACGGGCGCGAACTCCTCGATCTGCGAGATGACGGTCTCGGGCAGGTCGGTGGTCGTCACGACGAGGTCGGGTGCGAGGCCGGCGATCGCATCGACCGAGGGCTCGCCGCGCATGCCGACGTCGGTGACGTCGTCGTCGAGCGGCTCGGACTGGACCCAGGCGCCGTACCCCTCGATGTCGGCAACGCCGGCCGGCATCACGCCGAGTGCGACGAGGTTCTCAGCGGTGTTCCACTCGAGGGCGACGACCTTCTCGGCCGGGGCGTCGAGCGAGATCTTCTCGCCGCGGTCGTCGGTCACGGTGATCGCGACCTCGTCGCCGGCGGCGGCCTCGGGTGCCTCGGTCGTGCCGCAGCCGGTCAACAGCAGCACGGACGCTGCGGCGACCGCACCCAGGGTGATGGCGGATGTTCTCATGGGGGAGGTTTCCTCACGGATCGGCGCGCGGGCATGACGAACCCGCGCGAGGTGGTGGTGGGCGTCGACGTCGCTAGGCGATGACGAGTCGTTCGGAACGCTGACGCGTGTTGTAGCGCCCGATCGGACAGGTGGTGATGCAGCCGCGCTCGTCGACGTCGACGTCGACGCGGATGCCGTACGCCGAGCTCAGCACGTCGCTGACGAGCACCTCGGCGGGGGTGCCGACGGCGCGCACGCGGCCCGACTCGAGCAGCACGATGCGGTCGGCGATCGCCGCGGCCTGGTCGAGGTCGTGCAGCACGACGCCGATCGTCACCCCGTGCTCGTCGGCGAGTTCTCGGATGAGGTCGAGGAGTTCGACCTGGTAGCGCAGGTCGAGGTAGGTGGTCGGCTCGTCGAGGAGCAGCACCCCGGTGTCTTGCGCGAGGCAGGCGGCGAGCCAGACCCGCTGCAGCTGCCCGCCGGAGAGCTGGTCGACGGCGTTCCCGGCGAGGTTCGCGACGCCGGTCAGCTCCATGGCGCGGTCGACGATCGCGGCGCCGCCCGCGTCGCCCGTGATGAAGCGCCCGCGGTGCGGGTGCCGGCCGAACTCCACGAGCTCGCGCACGGTCAGGCCGCCCGGGGTCGGCCGGCTCTGCGCGAGCAGCGTGACGCGGCGGGCGAACTCGCGCGCGCTCAGCGTCGCCGCATCGACGCCGTGCTCGACGAGGTGGTCGGCCGCGGTGACCGCACCGGCCGAGACGGTGTGCGCGTCGCCGTCGGCGAGGAGGACCCGGCCGGAGTCGGGCTGGTGGAGCCGCGCGAGCGCCCGCAGGAGCGTCGACTTGCCACTGCCGTTCGGGCCCACGAGCGCGGTGACCTTGCCCGGTTCGAGGTGGAGCTCCGCGCCGTGCACGACGGGCGTGCCGTTGTAGGAGATCGTGAGGTCGAGACCGAGCATGATTCCACTATAGGTGAGGCTTACCTAAGTGCGTCAACTCGGGTGACGTCGCATGAAGGTCACCAGAGCTCCGGATGCCGCTCCGCACGCCGCACGCGCCGCTCCAGCTTCGCCGCGATCGCGAACAGCACCGCTTCGCCGCCCGGCCGCCCGATGAGCTGCACGCCGAGCGGAACGCCCTGCTCGGTCTCGGAGACCGGCACCGTGATCGCCGGCAGCCCCGACACGTTCACGAAGGAGGTGAACGGGGTGAACTGCACCTGCTGGGCGAAGTTCCGCTCTCCGTCCTCCGCGTCGTACCAGCCGACGGGCCGCGGCGTGAGGGCGAGCGCCGGGGTGATCACCGCGTCGTAGGAGGAGAAGCGACGGATCACGCGCTGCTCGAAGCCTGCGAGCCACGAGAGCGCCTCGGCGAGTCGCCTCGCCGGCACCGCGCGGCCCCGCTCCAGCAGCCACCGCGTGAGAGGCTCGAGCAGCGCCTCGCGCTCACCGTCGACCGGGATGGTCGCGGCGCCGGCCTGCCAGATCGTGCGGAACGCCTCGGCGTAGCCCGGTTCGGCCGCAGGCGCCAGCTCCTCGACCCCGTGGCCGAGCGCGTCGAGCTCGCCGACCGCGAGCTCGAGCGCCGCACGGGACGGGTCGTCGATGGTGATCTCGTACGCCTCGTCCCATGGGCTGTCGAGCATGACCCCGAGCTGGAATCGCCCCTCCCCCCGGACGGCGGCCCCGAGGTAGGGTCCGTCGTCGCCGGGTGCGCGCAGCGAGAACCGGTGGGCCGCCGGGTAGCCCTCGGGTGCGACGAGCCCGTCGAGGAGCAGGGCCGCGTCGGAGACGGTACGGGCGATGGGACCCGCCACCCCCAGACCGGCGAGGCTCGCGAGCCCCGAGCCGCCCGGCACCCGACCGCGCGAGGGCTTCACCCCGACGAGTCCGCACACGGCGGCGGGGATCCTGATCGAACCGCCCCCGTCCGAACCGGGCGCGAACGGCAGCATGCCGGCGGCGACGGCCGCCGCCGCTCCCCCGCTCGAACCGCCCGCGCCGAGTGAGAGATCCCAGGGATTCCGGGCGGGCGGCCCCGCGAGCCCCTCGGTGTACGAGGGCAGGCCGAACTCGGGCGTGGCGGTCTTGCCGAGGCTCACCGCACCTGCCGCATCGACCGCCTGCACGAGCTCATCGGACTCCTCGGGCACGAACTCGGCGAATGCGCGCGAACCGAACCGTGCCGGCACACCGGCTCGCAGCTGCAGATCCTTGTCGGCGAGCGGCAGGCCCCAGAGCGGCCGCGAGCGCGGCACCTCGCGCTCGACCAGCCGGGCGCGCTCGAGGGCCGCCTCGCCCGTCACCGTCGCGAAGGCGCCGACCTCGGGATTCAGTCGCTCGGCACGTTCGAGGTAATGCGTCGCGAGCTCCACGGGCGAAACGTCGCCCCGCTGCAGCAACTGGTGGAGCCCGAGGGCGGTGTGGTCGTGCAGCTCGCTCATGTGCTCGAGCCTACGATGCGGCGGGCGCCGGGCCGCAGGCGACGGACGGTGGCATCCGCCCTATTTCAGCGAGCGCTGCAACAGCACCGTGCCGAGCCAGCGGTCGAACTTGAACCCCACCCGGCCCATGCGCCCGATCTCGGTGAATCCGAACTTCTCGTGCAGGGCGATCGACGCCTCGGCGCCCTGATCGGCGATGACCGCGATCATCTCCTTCAGCCCGGCCGCCTTCGAACGCTCGATGAGCTCGCCCAGCAGCACCCGGCCGAGGCCCTTGCCCGCCGCAGCCGGGCCCAGGTAGATCGAGTTCTCGACCGTGAAACGGTACGCCCGCTTCGGCTTCCACGGGGTCACGAGTGCGTAGCCGAGCAGCTGCCCGGAGGGCGACTCGGCGACGAGGAAGGGCATGCCGAACTCGGTGAGCTGAGCGAACTTCGCGCGCCACTCGGCGAGGGTCATCGCGTCCTCGTCGAAGGTGACCGTCGAGTTCGCGACGTAGTAGTTGTAGATCTCGCGCACCGAGGGCAGATCGGTCGCCGTGGCGTCGCGGATCGTGTACTCGAACGGCGCCTCGGCCTGCGGACTCGGTCGCAGGTGCCGCGGCAGGACGCGCCGTTCCTGGTATTCCTCTTCGAGCATGCCGTCAGCCTACGTCGCCGAGATCACACGCGTGTTTCGCGATTCCGGATGTCTCGCCGCCCACCTCAGCCCGGCAGGCTCCAGTCGATCGGGGCGGCGCCCTGCTCCGCGAGCAGGGCGTTCGCCCGACTGAACGGGCGCGAGCCGAAGAAGCCGCGCGACGCCGACAGCGGGCTCGGGTGGGCCGAGGCGATCACGGGCGTCTCGCCGAGGAGCGGCCTCAACTCCTGCGCGTCCCGGCCCCAGAGGATCGCGACGAGCGGCGTGCCGCGCTCCACGAGCGCGCGGATCGCTCGATCGGTCACCTCTTCCCAGCCCTTGCCGCGGTGCGAGGCGGCCTCGCCGGAGCGCACGGTGAGCACCCGGTTCAAGAGCAGCACCCCGTTGCGGCTCCACCGCGTGAGGTCGCCGTGCGCAGGCGGCTCGATGCCGAGGTCGTCGCGAAGCTCGCGGTAGATGTTCGTGAGGCTCCGCGGCAGGGGGCGTACGTGCGGATCGACGGCGAAGGAGAGCCCGATCGGATGCCCCGGGGTGGGGTACGGGTCTTGCCCGACGATGAGCACCCTCACCTCGCCGAGCGGGGCGGCGAAGGCGCGCAGCACGTGCTCGTCGGCCGGCAGGACGCCGTGGCCGGCCGCCCGCTCGGCGCCCACGAACTCGCCCATGCGGGCGAGCTGCGGGGCGACCGGCCTGAGCGCCCCGGCCCACGCGAGGTCGATCCGGCGCAGGGCGGCGAGCTCCTCCGGCCGCGCCGGCATCAGGCGCCGATCGTCGAGACCAGCACGCCGCCCTCGGCGGGCAGCACCCGCCAGACGCTGCCGGACCCCTCGACCCGCAGCCCGCCCTCGCCGACGATGAGCGCCGTGCGCTCGTCGATGCCGAGCGCACCCTCGACGAGCCCGGACTCGACGGCCGCGACGAGACGCGACAGCGTGCCGCGCTGGGCGACATGGGCGTCGATCGCGACGTCGACGAGTCCGATGCCCGGCTCGATCTCGAACTCGACCGCCGGCCCCGCCGGGTCTTCGGGCGCGAGCTGCACCCCGTCGATGCGCGCTCCGCCGCCGAGGGCGCCCTCGGCGGCGACCATCGCGCCCGCCGAGACGCCGAGGTACGGCACTCCGCCGGCGACCTGGCGGCGCAGCTCGCCGAACACCGGCTCGAGCCCGGCCCGCACGTGCTCGACGATGCCGCCGCCGACGGCGATGCCGTCCACCTCGGCGAGCGCGGTCGGCGCGACGAGCTGGCGACCGGGCAGCGCCGTCACCCACGGCTCGAACTCGCCGGCCTCGGCGAGCACCGCGACGAGCATGCCCGCTCGCTCATCGGCTTCGGGGTGGATCGAGATCACCGCGATGCGGGGGCGCCGGCGGCCCGCCGCTCGCGCCCGGGCGGCGGCTTCGCCGACGAACGGGGCGTACAGCGGGGCATCCGCGAGGGTGAGGGCGCCGCCCCCGATGAGATGGACGCTCATGCGTCGACCCGCACCGGCGGCTTCGACGACCAGGGGAACACGATCCAGTCGTCGGTGGCGCGGTAGCTGAAGTCGGGCACGAGGATGGTGCGCGACTTCGTGTACAGCGTCGCCGTGCGCACCTCCGCACCGACCTCGGTGAGCAGCTCGAGCACCTTCGCGAGCGTGCGCCCCGAGTCCGAGACGTCGTCGACGAGCAGCACCCGCTTGCCGGCGAGCGCGGGCGCGTCGAGCATGGGCGGGTGCACGATCGGCTCGGGCAGCACCTGCTCGATGTCGGTGTAGAACTCGACGTTGATCGAGCCGCACTGCTTGGTGCCGAGGGCGTACGAGATCGCTCCGGCGAGCAGCAGTCCGCCGCGGGCGATCGCGATGACCACGTCGGGCCTGAAGCCCGAGTCGAGCACCTCCCCCGCGAGCGAACGCGCCGCCTCGCCGAACCGGTCCCAATCGAGGATCTCGCGACGGATGCCGGGGTCTCCGGTCGCCGCGTCATTCGCATCGAACGTCATCTGGAAAGCGTACCCGGACGACTCACCCGTCAGCGGGCGTCGTCGGGCCCGTCGTCGTCCGACGGATCGAGGTCGAGCTCGGGCTGGACGACCTGCCCCGTCTCGCCCGACTCATCGGCACCGTGCCGCATGCGCCCGAGCCGGTCGTTGAACAGCGAGACGACGGTCGCCGTGGCCGTGCCGACGATCGCGACACCGCCGATCATGAGCAGCACGCCGTAGAAGCGGCCGAGCCCCGTGATCGGGAAGGTGTCGCCGTAGCCGACGGTGGCGATGGTCACGCAGGCCCACCAGATCGCGTCGCCGAAGGTCGTGATGGTCGCACCGGGGGCATCGCGCTCGGCATGGAGCGCGGCGAGCGCGATGAAGAAGACGAACACCGTGGCATAGGCGAGCGCCGAGATCACGACGCGGGCGCGGAACGCCTCGCCGCTGCGGCCCCGGAAGAAGCTCACCCGGTGCAGGAGGTTGACGACGCCCAATGCGCGGAACACCGGCAGCACCACGGAGAGCAGGTCGAGCGGCCGCGTGAAGACGAAGCGCACACGCCGACCCTTCGGCGTCAGCGCCGTGCGCACCACGAAGTCCACGAGGAACGCCGCCCATGCCGCGATCAGCAGGGTCGCGAGCACGACGTTCAGCCAATGCGGTGTGCGTTCGTCGAGGACGAGCACGGCGTAGACGATCAGGAAGACGACGCCGAGCAGCGCGAGCGGCACCGAGGTGCGCGCCTCCCAGCGGTCACGACGCGCGGTCGCGATCCCGCCCGGCGCCGAGGGCGACGCAGTCACGAGCCGTCCGCCTCGCGCACCGTCAGGGGGCCGCGGGCGAGCCGGTACGGCGCCGCCTGCGCGACGGGCTTCACGACGATGAGGTCGAGGTCGACGTGACGCGGCTTCTGCACCGCGTCGACGACGACGCCCGCGATGTCCTCCGCGGTGAGCGGCTCGGGCACGTCGTCGTAGACGGCGTCGGCACGCGCCCGGTCGCCGCCGAACCGCACGAGGGCGAACTCGTCGGTCCTGACCATGCCCGGCGCCACCTCGATGACCCGCAGCGGCTCGCCGTTCAGTTCGAGCCGCAGCACCTCGGTGAGCGCGTGCGCGGCGAACTTCGCCGCGTTGTAGCCGCCGCCCCCGGCGTACGCGACATGCCCCGCGATCGAGGTGATGTTGACGACGTCGGCGACGCCCCGCGACGCGGCGCCGCGTCGGAGCAGCGGCAGCAGCGCGCTCGTCACCCGCTTGAGCGCGAGCACGTTGACCTCGAACATCCACGCCCAGTCGTCGACCGACGAGGCCTCCACCGAGTCGAGGCCCTTCGCGCCTCCCGCGTTGTTCACGAGCGCATGCACGGGGCCGGTCGCGGCGAGCTGGTCGCGCAGCGCGTCGACGTCGCCCTGCTGCGTGAGGTCGGCGACGAAGACGGATGCCCCCGTCTCGGCCTCGAGGGCACGCAGCCGCTCCTCGCGGCGGGCGACGCCCACCACGTCCCACCCGGCTGCGCGCAGCGCCACGACGGTCGCGCGACCGATCCCCGAACTCGCACCCGTCACGACCGCCCGCAGATTCGACATGCGCCCATTCTGCCGTCATCCCGCGCGTGCGGTTGAATGGAGTGATGCACACGAGGATCGACCACCCCCGGCCGACCCGCAAGCGGGTGCCGCTGTGGGACAACGCACGATGGATCGCGATCACGCTCGTCGTGATCGGGCACGGCATCCTCCCGCTCATCGGCGAGGACGACGCGGCCTACAGCGTGTACCTGTTCATCTACTCGTTCCACGTCGCCGTGTTCGTCACCGTCGCCGGCTACTTCGCGAAGTCCGGGCCGCCGAACGCCCGGGCGCTCAGGCAGATCCTCACCGACATCGTGCTCCCGTTCTTCATCTTCGAGACGATCTGGACGATCATCCGGTGGCTGCTCGGCGGCGACTTCCAGCTCGACTACACGACCGCATCATGGACGCTGTGGTTCCTCATCGCCCTCGCGATCTGGCGCATCGTCCTGCCCTACCTCGTGCTCCTGCGGTTCCCGCTCCTCATCGCGATCGTCATCTCGATCGGAGCCGGGTACACCGAGACGGTCGACTCGACCTTCGCCCTGACGCGCACCTTCGGCATGCTGCCCTTCTTCGTCTTCGGGTGGAAGCTCAGGCAATGGCAGCTCACGGGTCGCTGGCTCGAACTGCGAACGGCCGTCACGTGGCGCTGGCGTGCCGGGGCGATCGCACTGTTCGCGGTCGTGCTCGTCTTCATGCCGATGACGATCGAGACCCTGCGCGACCTGAAGCTGCGCCGCTTCATGCTCTACGACGAGTCCTACGAGGCGATCGGCTACGACGAACCCTGGTCCGGCGCCATCCGTCTCGTGCTCCTCGCCCTCGCCATGGTCCTGGCGGTCGCGTTCCTCCTGCTGATGCCGCGCGGCGCGCACTGGTTCACCTCGTTCGGCGGCGCGACGATGTACATCTACCTGCTGCACACCTTCATCCTCTTCCCCTTCCGCGAATCCGGTCTCCTCTCGGGCGAACAGCCCTTCTGGGTGCTGCCGGCGATGATCCTGTTCTGCATCGGCATCTCGATCGCGCTCTCGCTGAGGCCCGTGCGCCGGGCGTTCCGTCCGCTCGTCGAGCCACGGGCGCGCTGGCTGTTCCGCCCCGAGCCGTCGACGGCGACCGGCACCCTCGTGCTGCCGCCCGATTCCGAACGACGCTGACGCCGCGGGCGTCGGGCCGGCCGCACCCGGGCATGCCCGTGACGCCGTGTTGCGGCATCCGTTGCCCCTGCTGGGCCGCCCGCCTAACGTGACAGGACAGCCGCGGCCCCGCCGCCACCCGACTTCTGAGGAGCCACCCATGAGCGACACCGCCGCCTGGCGTTTCGAGACCAAGCAGGTCCACTCGGGCGCCGCCCCCGACCCCGTCACGAAGGCGCGTGCGACGCCGATCTACCAGACGACGTCGTACGTGTTCGACAGCGCCGAGCACGCGCAGAACCTCTTCGCGCTCGCCGAGTTCGGCAACATCTACACGCGCATCCAGAATCCGACCCAGGCCGTCGTCGAAGAGCGCATCGCCGCGCTCGAGGGGGGCACCGGCGCCCTTCTGCTCGCCTCGGGTCAGTCGGCGTCGACGTTCGCGGTGCTGAACATCGCCGAGGCCGGCGACCACATCGTGTCGTCGTCGTCGATCTACGGCGGCACCTACAACCTGTTCAAGTACACGCTCGCGAAGCTCGGCATCGAGACCACCTTCGTCGAGAACCAGGACGACCCCGAGGAGTGGCGCCGTGCGGTGCGCCCGAACACGAAGCTGTTCTTCGCCGAGACGATCGGCAACCCGAAGATCAACGTGCTCGACATCCGCGGCGTCTCCGACATCGCGCACGAGGCGGGGCTCCCCCTGATCGTCGACAACACGATCGCGACGCCGTACCTGATCCGCCCGTTCGAGCACGGCGCCGACATCGTGATCCACTCCGCCACGAAGTTCCTCGGCGGCCACGGCACCGTCATCGGCGGCGTCATCGTCGACGGCGGCCGGTTCGCCTGGTCGAAGAACGTCGAGAGGTTCCCGGGCCTCACCGAGCCCGACCCCTCGTACCACGGTGCGAGCTACACGGCCGCGGTGGGCGACGGGCTCGCCTACGTCATCAAGGCCCGCGTGCAGCTGCTCCGCGACCTCGGTGCCGCGATCGCCCCCGCCAGCGCATGGCAGCTCATCCAGGGCATCGAGACGCTGTCGCTGCGCGTCGAGCGCCACGTGCAGAACGCCCAGGAGATCGCGGAATGGCTCGACGGCCACTCCGACGTCGCGAGCGTCAATTACTCGGGCCTGCCGTCGAGCCCCTGGTACGCGGCCGCGAACACCTACGCGCCGAAGGGCGTCGGCGCGGTGCTGTCGTTCGAGCTCAAGGGCGGCGTCGACGCGGGCCGCGCGCTCGTCGACAGCCTCTCGCTGTTCTCGCACCTCGCGAACATCGGCGACGTCCGCTCGCTCGTCATCCACCCCGCGTCGACGACGCACTCGCAGCTGACTCCCGAGCAGCAGCTCACCACCGGCGTCACGCCGGGTCTCGTGCGCCTCTCGGTCGGCATCGAGAACATCGACGATCTGAAGGCCGACCTCGAGGCCGGCTTCGCGGCCGCACGCGCGGCCACGGAGGCGGCGCGCGTCTGACGCGCCCCATCAGCACGGCGGATGCCGCGAGCCACGCCGGCTCGCGGCATCCGCCGTGTTCGCGCTCGCCGCGGGCGTAACAATGCGCGACCGGCCGGGCCGAAGCGGGAGAATCGAAGCATGGATTGGCAGACGACGGCCGACGCGGTTCCCGCGAGCATCGTGCCCGCCGCGGGCGCACTCGCGCTGCTCGGCCGAGCGCCTGCGACCGGCGCGTGGCGGGAGGGCGATACGGCGGGTGATCGCCGCTTCGCGGGCATCGGCGACCTCGCCCTCGAGTCCGGGCGCGAGCTGCCGGGCGTGCGCATCGCCTACGAGCAATGGGGCACGCTCTCGCCCGAGCGCGACAACGCCGTGCTCGTGCTGCACGCCCTCACCGGCGACAGCCACGTGATCGGCCAGGCCGGCCCCGGGCATCCGAGTGCGGGCTGGTGGCGCGGCGTCGTCGGCCCCGGCCTCGCGATCGACACCGACCGCTACTTCGTGGTGGCGCCGAACGTGCTCGGCGGCTGCCAGGGCTCGACCGGGCCGGCCTCGCTCGCACCCGATCGCAGCGAGTGGGGCGCGCGGTTCCCGTTCGTCACGATCCGCGACCAGGTGCGGGCGCAGATCGCGTTCGCCCGCGCGATCGGCATCGAGCGCTTCGCCGCGGTCGTCGGCGGGTCGATGGGGGCCATGCACGTGCTCGAGTGGGCGATCGAGGCCCCCGAGTCCGTCGAACGCATCGCGGTGCTCGCCGCGCCGGCGGCGACCACCGCCGACCAGATCGCCCTGAACTCGGTGCAGATCGAGGCGATCCGCACCGACCCGGCGTTCGCCGCGGGCGCGTTCTACGACGCGCCCGACGGCGAGGGACCGACGCGCGGCCTGGCCCTCGCGCGGCGCATGGCGATGCTCAACTACCGCACCGCCTCAGAGCTCAACGAACGGTTCGAACGCAGCTGGCAGTCCGACCTCGACCCGCTCGGCGGCGACGGCCGGTTCGCGGTCGAGTCGTACCTCGACTTCCACGGCAACAAGTTCACCCGGCGCTTCGACGCGAACAGCTACATCGTGCTCACCGAGTCGATGAACTCGCACGACGTCGGCCGCGGGCGCGGCGGCGTGGCGGTGGCGCTCGCCGGGGTCGAGGCGAAGAGCCTCGTGCTCGGCATCGACGGCGACCGCTACTTCCCGCTCGCCGGGCAGCGCGAGATCGCCGCCCACCTGCCGCACAGCGTGCACGGTGCCGAGCCGGTCGTCATCGCCTCGGAGTTCGGCCACGACGCCTTCCTGATCGAGGATGCGCTGGTCGGTGCCGAGCTCGCCCGGCTGCTCGCGGCGTAGTCGCCGGCGTTCCGGTTCGGAGCGATCCGCGCCGATCCGGCCGGGCTGGGCTACAGTTCGAGATGACGGGTGCCTCGAGCTGCGAACCGTCATCGCCGAGGGGGTGACATGAAGCGCATCCACAAGGAGCGCGACCGGCTGCTGCGCAGGCTCGCGCGCATCGCGGGGCTCACGGGCGTGCTCGGCACGTTCGCGTGCATGTTCATCCCCGGGGCCTCGACGACGCTCGAGTTCGCGCTCGTGGTGCTGCTCTCGCTCGCGGCCGCCGTGCTCGTCGTCGTGCACTCGCTGCACGGCGGCGTAGCGGCCGCGCTCGGCGTGGTCGCCGCCGCCCTCGGCACCGTCGCGGTGCTCGGCAGCGCACCGGTCGTCGACCCGGTCGCGAGCGCCGCGATCTCCCTCGCGTCGGCGGTCACCGCCCCGTCCGTCGCGATCAGCCTCGTCGTCCGCCGCGGCGGAGCGCCGCTCGTGGGCGGTCTCGCCGCACTGTTCGTGATCGCGATCGGTCTCATCGCCGTCGCGGGGCATCCGATGACGACGGTCGTGCTCGCGACCGTCGCCGGCTGGGCGGTCGGCGCCGCCCTCGGATCGGTCGTCGATCATGCGATCTCAGGAGCGGCCGAACGGATCGGCGAGGTGGGTCGCGCGCACGAGGCCGAGCGCCTCGCGAGCGAACTCGAGTCGCGTCAGCGGCAGGACGCCCGGGTGCTGCACGACACGGTGCTCGCGACGCTCAGCCTGCTCGCGCACTCGGGCGTGGGCGTCGGCTCGGAGGCGTTGCGGCAGCAGGCGGGCGACGATGCCCGCCTGCTCAAGCAGTTGCGGCTCGGGGCGTCGCTCGACAACGCCTCGAACGCGATCTTCTCGCCCGACTCCGACGAAGACCTGCTCAGCACCACCTTCGAATCGGTCAGGCAGCGCTTCGCCCGGATGGGACTCGACGTGAACTGGCACGGCGTCGGGCAGCTGGCGCTGCCGCGAGAGACCCTCGACGCGCTGCTGGGTGCACTCGGCGAGTGCCTCGAGAACGTGCGTCGGCACTCGGGCGTCAATGAGGCGGATGTCACGGTGAGCGACGACGATCGGACGGTGCGCGCGATGGTGACCGATGCGGGGAACGGGTTCGAGCCCGAGTCGATCGGCGCCGCGCGCCTCGGCTACGCCGAGTCGGTGGTGGGGCGCCTGACCACCGTCGGCGGGCGCGCCCGGATCTTCTCCTCGCCCGGGTCGGGCACCACCGTGATGCTCGAGGTGCCGAAGCCGTGAGCACGGGGTCGATCGAGACCGGGGGCCTCGCCGGCTTCCGGCGTCCGAGGCGCACGGCGCGCGCCGTCGGCGACGTGCGCGACCGTCACGGCGGACGGCGGCTGGCGACCGGCATCACGATCGCCGCGGCCATCATCATCGTCTGGCATCTGGTGCGCGCGGTGCTCCTTGCGCCCGTCTTCCCGCCCGGCGCCGGCCCGTGGGGCGCCTGGCTGGCGATCCTCGTGATCGTCGCCGTCGGGGTCGTCTCGCGCATCTTCTCGCGTGCCCAGCCGCTGCCCGATGCACTCTACGCCGTGCTGCTCGTCGCCCTCGCGGTGCCGGTGTGGCTCGATCTCCAGGCGACCTGGGGGCTGCTGCACCTGGGCGTCACGCCGACGGCGGCGGCGGCGACAGGCGCCGTGCTCATGCCGGTCGCCGCGATCCGGGGCACCCGTATCTCACTCGTCGTCGCCTCGGTGATCGGGCTGGTGCTCCTCGTCGCGACGCTCCTGCAGGCGGCCTCGGCAGGTCCGTACACGGCGACGGGCATCTCGGTCGCGGCCTCTGCGGTGCTGCCGCTCGTCCTCGCCGTCGTGGCGACCCGCGGGTTCCGCAGGCTGGTCGGTCGCGAACTCGATCTCTCGATCGTGCAGAGCACGGTGGCCACCCCGCGTTCCGCGTTCGGGATGCGCGCCTCCGAGGAGCTCGCGCAGCTCGACTTCGACGCCGAGACGCTGCTCGACGACGTCGGCTCGGGGCGCATCGCGATTCCGCTGCCCGCCTCCGACGCCGAGCGTGCGGGCCGCCTGGCCGCGGCGCTGCGCCTCCGGCTCATCGCGGGCCGGACCGACACGTGGCTCCGCCACGCGGTGACCGAATCGGCGTATCTCAGCGATCGAGTCGTGGTCGACGACCCCGAGGGGTCGGCCGGTCTTCTCGCGCAGGAGCAGCGCGACAACCTGCTGCTCGCGCTGTGGCTGCTCGTCGGCGAGCTCCGCAAGGGGCAGCCCGAACCGATCGAGGTCGTCGTCTCCGCCCCCGACGGCGACGACGACGGCGAGCACCGTTCGCCGGTCGTGCACCTCGCGATCGAGGTTTCCGGCGTCGTCCGACGACGTCTGGACCCCGCGACGTGGGATGCTGTCGGTAGTGTCGGATCACACGACGTCGTCGCGGGGTCCGATTCCTTCCGCATCGACATCGAATGCCGGACGGACCCGACCGTTCCGGTGAGTGCATCGGCCGACGAGTCGGCCCATCCGAGGGGAAGCTGAATGCCCGACACCGCTGCACCGATCCGCCTGGCGATCGTCGACGATCACCGCATGCTGCTCGGCGCCCTGACCGAGTGGTTGCGCGGCGCCTCGTCCGAGATCGAGCTCGTCGCCGCGGTCCCGTCCTGGTCCGAGCTGCTCGCCCACCCCGACTTCCCCGTCGACGTGGTGCTGCTCGACCTCGACCTCCGCGACAACATCCCCATCTCGCTGAAGCTCTCGATGCTGAAGTCGGCCGAGGTGCAGACCATGCTCATGAGCAACTACTCCGAGCCCGCCGTGGTCCGCGAGGCGTTGAGCGCGGGCGCGATGGGGTACCTCGTCAAGAGCGAACCGGTCGAGTCGATCATCGAGGCGATCCGCTCAGCCCAGCAGGGCGTGTCGTACCTGACGCCCGAACTCGAGGCGACCCTCCTCGACGACGGCACCCTTCCGAAGCTCTCCGCCCAGGAGCGCCGGGTGATGGCGCTCTACGGAGCCGGTCAGCCGGTGAAGGCCGTCGCCTTCCAGCTCGGCATCTCGGAGGAGACGGCGAAGAGCTATCTCAAGCGCATTCGCGAGAAGTACCGCGCTGCCGGCTACGACGTCGGCACCAAGGTGGCGCTGCGCAAGCGGGCGATCGCCGACGGCATCCTGCTTCAGTCCGACTGACGGCCCGCACAGGCGGGCGCCTCGGCGGTCTGCGGATCAGTCGATCGCGGGCGTCGCACCCGTCGCGTACGGCACCGCATGGCCCCGACGCAGGCGCGAACGGTCGAGTGCGAAGCTCGCGAGGGCGAGCCCGATTCCTGCGACGGTGAGCAGCACGCCGACCCAGATCGGGGCCACGTAGCCGAGCCCCGCGGCGATCACGGCACCGCCGAGGAGCGCGCCGAGACTGTTGCCGATGTTCAGCGCCGAGTGGTTCAGCGCCGCGGCGATCGACTGGCTGTCGCGCGCGACGTCCATCAGGCGGGTCTGGATGGTCGGCGCGAGCGCCGAGGAGGTGGCGCCGATGAGGAATGCGCCGATGAAGAGGCCGGCGACGAACTGCGCGGTGAGCCCGAGCAGGGCGAGCGACAGGGCGAGGGCTCCGAAGGCGGCGTACATCGTGCGCCGCACGCTCCAGTCCGCGAGGCGGCCGCCGACGAGGTTGCCCACGGTCATTCCGAGTCCGGTGGCGACCAGCACGAGCGGCACCGCGGCGGCCTCGAGTCCGGTGACCTCGGTCGCGAGCGGCGCGATGTAGCTGTACATCGCGAAGAATCCGCCGAAGCCGATCGCCCCGATCGCGATGGCGAACCACACCTGCGGGCGGGCGAACGCGCCGAGTTCGAGTCGGACGCTCGCATTCGCGTCGCCCGCCTGCCAGGGCACGGCGGCGAGGACGGCGATGAAGGTGAGGGCGAAGATCGCAGCGACCGCGAGGTAGGCGACGCGCCATCCGGCCGCCTGGCCGAGCCAGGTGATCGCGGGCACGCCGATGACGTTCGCGATGGTGAGGCCGGAGAGCACGAGTGCGACGCCGCGAGCGCGCTTGCCCGGACCCATGAGGCTCGCGGCGACGAGCGAGGCGATGCCGAAGTAGGCCCCGTGCGGCAGCGCCGAGAGGAACCGCGCGACGAGCACGAGTTCGAAGCTCGGGAGCAGTGCCGAGGCGATCGTGCCGATCGTGAACGCCGCGACGAGCACGAGCAGGAGGCGCTTTCTGGGCCAGCGCGCGGCGACGGCGGCGATCGTCGGGGCACCGACGACGACGCCGAGCGCGTAGGCCGAGATGACCCATCCGGCGGTCGCGTTGGCCGCGTCGGGCGAGGCCGCAGAGGTGCCGGGCAGCAGGTCGGCCGCGATGTCGGGCAGGAGCCCCATGGCCACGAACTCGGTCGAGCCGATGCCGAACCCGCCGAGGGCGAGCGCGAGGAGCGCGAGTCTGGTTCGGGCCGGCGACAGGGTCGTCGGTTCATCGGAGGCGCGGTTCACCGAGCGATTTTCTCACGAATCGAATCGATTCGAGAACGATCCGGCCGAGCCGATAGGCCGACGGCGTCATCGCCGGACGAGACCCGGGGCCTCAGTCCCGCGGGCCTCCGGCTCCCCCGCCCGCCTCGTCGATCGCGGACTCGAGCCGGTCGATCTTCGCATCGAGCTCGCCCGAGAACCCCGGGCGGATGTCGGCCTTCAGCACCAGCGAGACCCGAGAGCCGTAGTCGCCCACCGCCTCGGTCGCGCGCCGCACCACGTCGAACACCTCGTCCCATTCGCCCTCGATCTCGGTGAACATCGAAGTCGTGCGATGCGGAAGCCCCGACTCGCGGACGATCTTCACGGCCGCCGCGACGGCGTCGTGCACGGATCCGTCGGCGCGGCCCGTGCCGCTCGGGGCGACGGAGAACGCCACCAGCATGCTGCCTCCTCTGCGGGTGCGATCGGTGCGTCCGCTCAGCCCGCGAGCGCGGCATCCCGCCTGCTGCCAGCCTGCCATACGGCGAGGAGCGACCAGACGAGGAGCGCGCCGAGGAGTGCGACCTTCATCGTGAGCAGGAAGACGAACGCGGGGTTGGCGATGAGCAGCCAGCCGTACCAGTACGGGTAGATGATCTGCGTGAGCAGCGCCACCGCCGCGGCGAGCAACGCCGGTGCGGCGAATCGCGCGGGGCGCAGCACGAGCCCGAGGATGACGGGCGCCGCGAGCCACGTCGCGAACTGGGGAGAACCGACCTTGTTGGCGAGCATGAGCACGACGACGAAGGCGAGCGAGAGCGGCGCCATGAGCACGACGAACGACGCCCCGCGACGTGCCGCGCGCACGCCGAGGGCGGTGACGGCGAGCGCGCAGACGAGCATGAGCGGCGTCGTGAGCGCGGCCGCGGCGTCGGCGCCCGGCCCGACGATCTGGAAGGTGAGGATGTCCTGCGAGTACTCGATCGTGACGTCCTTCGCTCCCGCGACGATCTGCCAGAGCCAGAACACCGCGGCGGGGGCCTCGATCTGCAGGCCGCGGCCGGCCTGCTCGGCGATGAACCCGAACGCGTTCGTCCCTGCGCCGGCGAGCAGGCTCACCCCGATGATCGCGGCGCTCAGCGAGAGCGCGATCGTCACGACCTCGCCGCGCCGACGCGAGGCGATGACGAGGGCGGCCACGAGCGCTGCGGGCCACACCTTGATCCAGGCCCCGATCGTGAGCAGCGTCGCCGCGACCCTGGGGCGGCCCCCCGCCCACAGGAGCCCCGCGATCGCGAACGGCACGGTCACCGCGTCGATGCGGCCGAGCGCGATCGGTCCGAGGAGTGCGAGGAATCCGAGCCACCACCAGGCCGCCAGCCGCCGCGGGCGGGAGAGCGAAGCCCGACCGAGCAGGAGCGAGAACGCGAGCGCGTCGAGGACGATGACGATGGCGAGCCACGACTGGGCGATGTAGGCCTCGCCGAACGCGAAGGCCGCCGCCATCGGCGCGAACGCGAGGATCGGATAGACCCACGGTGCGTCGATGCCCATGCGCAGCCAGCCGTGCGAGGCGTTCTCGGCCCAGAGCCGGTACACCCCGGTGACGTCGCCCATCGGGTAGCCGGGCGCCGAGAGGTTCAGCCACGCGAGCAGCAGGTGCACGGCGGCGAACGCCGTCCAGAGCGCACCACGGCCGCCGAGGGCGCGACGCAGCCGAGCAACGGATGTCTCGCGCTCGCCTCCCCCGGTCACGCGTCGAGCCTAACCGAGCGGCGGATTCCGCCAGATGCACCGAGCCCCTGCTGCGTCTCCGCCTCATCGACGACTCTGGGCGCGGCAAGCGGCAGGCCGCCGCGTCAGCGCTGCAGCAGCCCGCCGATCACCTGCGGAACCGCCACGGCGATGTCGAGCGCAGCCACGGGACCACCGTCTGCTGCGTCGCTGGCGCGCCCCGCGGCCTCGCTGTGGATCCATGCGGCGGTCGCCGCGAGCTTCGTGAGCACCTCGGCATTGACGGCGAGCTCCTCGTGATGTGTGGCGACGAGCGCGCCCATGATGCCGCCGAGCACGTCGCCGGTGCCGGCCGCCGCGAGCCAGTGCGTGCCCGCGGTGACGGTGTAGCGGTCTCCGTCCGGATCGGCGATGTGAGTCACCGCCCCCTTCAGCAGCACGGCGACGCCGAGTTCTCGAGCGGCGCGGTCGGCCCAGCCGCCGGGATCGGCCCGCACCTCGTCGAGGGTCACCTCCACCTCGCGCGTGACGAGCAGCTTCGCGAGTTCGCGGGCGTGCGGCGTGATGACCGTCGGCGCCGTGTGCGTGCCGACCAGGTCGAGCGCGCCGGCGTCGAGCACGACGGGCAGCCGGGAGGCGAGCGCATGCTGCAGGTCGCCCTGCAGCATGAACGAGCGCCGGCCGGGGTCGATGCCCGATCCGATGAGCCAGGCCTGCACCCGGCCCGAGACCGTTACGGTCTCGGGCCGGCGCAGCAGCACGGCGGCGCGCACCCCGCGGGGGCCGGTGTAGCGCACCATGCCGACGCCGGTCCTCGTCGCCGCCTCGACCCCGAGCACGGCCGCCCCGGGGTAGTCGGTCGATCCGGTGATCACGCCGAGCACGCCGCGTGTGTACTTGTCGTCACCGGCGCCGGGAGCCCTCACCCAGCCGGCCGCCTGATCGGCGGTCCATTCCTGCCACGGTTCGCCCATGTACCAACGATAGGTTGAGCGGGATGTCTCCGACAGCCCTCGCCCCGATCAGTCTCTCGCCCTCGGTCGTCGTCTTCGACTACGGAGAGGTCATCTCGCGAGAGCCGAGCGACGCCGACCGGGCGACGCTCGTCGCGCGCGCCGGTGTGCCGGCCGAGTCGTTCTGGCCCGCGTATTGGGCCCATCGCGAGGGACTCGACCGCGGCACCACCCCGATCGCGGCCTACTGGAAGGCGGTCGCCCGCGACACCGGCACCACGTGGAGCGCGCTCGACGTGCACGAGCTCTGGGCGATCGACCATCGAGGCTGGCTCTCGGTCGACCCCGGCACCCTCGCGGTGCTGCACGCTCTGGTCGAGGGCGGCACGCGACTCGCGCTGCTCTCGAATGCGGGCGCCGACTTCTCGGGCTGGCTCCGACACGGCTCGTTCGCACCGCTCTTCGAGCGGGTCTTCGTGAGCGGTGAGCTCGAACTCGTGAAGCCAGAGGCCGCGATCTACGAGCACGTCATCCACGAGCTCGCGATCGACCCGGCGCAGCTCCTCTTCGTCGACAACCGGGCCGAGAACGTCGAGGGCGCCCGCGCCGTCGGCGGCGACGGGCATGTGTTCACGGATGCCGCGGGGCTCGAGCGTTGGCTCCGGGGCCTCGGGTGACGGGCTCGGCGCGCGCGGGCGCCGCGCTGTTCCGACCGATCACGATCCGCGGGCTCGAGATCCGCAACCGCGTCTGGGTGCCGCCCCTCTGCCAGTACTCCGTGACGGCGCGCGACGGCGTGCCGCACGACTGGCATCTCGTTCACCTCGGTGCGATGGCGGCCGGCGGTGCCGGGCTCGTGATCGCCGAGGCGACCGCCGTGAACCCCATCGGCCGCATCACCGATCACGACACCGGGATCTGGAACGACGAGCAGGCCGCGGCCTGGTCGCGCATCACCCGGTTCATCCGATCGCAGGGCGCCGCGTCGGGCATCCAGCTCGCGCACGCCGGGCGCAAGGCCTCGGTGTGGCCCGAACCGTTGCGCCGGCGCGGATCGCAACCGCTCGAGGAGGGCGGCTGGCCGACGGTCTCCGCGTCGGCCGTGGCGTTCGACGGCTACCGCGAACCGCTCGCCCTCGACGAATCCGGCATCGCCCGGGTGATCGACGACTTCCGCGCCGCGGCCCGCCGCGCGGTCGAGGCGGGATTCGACCTCGTCGAGGTCCACGCCGCGCACGGGTACCTCGTGCACCAGTTCCTCTCGCCGCTCTCGAACACGCGCGACGATCGCTGGGGCGGCGGTCTCGAGAACCGGGCTCGGCTCCTCCTCGAGATCGTCCGGGCGGTGCGGGCGGAGGTCGGCACGCAGATGCCCGTGTTCGTTCGGTTCTCCGCGACCGACTGGTCGCCCGGCGGCTGGGACGAGGGGCAGACCGCCACGGTCACGGCCTGGGCGGTCGACGCGGGCGCCGACTTCTTCGACATCTCGACGGGCGGGATCATCGCCGCCGCCGACATCCCGGTCGCGCCGGGCTATCAGGCGCACTTCGCCGAGTACGTCGGGGAGCGCACGGACGCGCCGGTGTCGGCGGTCGGCCGCATCACCGACGCCCGGCACGCCGAGGCGCTCGTCTCGGAGGGGGGTGCCGACGCCGTGATGTTCGGCAAGGCGATGATGCGCGACCCGCATTTCGCGATGCGGGCCGCGCACGAACTCGGCGCCGGCACCTCGATGTGGCCGCCGCAGCACCTCAGGGCCGGACCCGAGTACAACGACGGCGAGTGGTGACGACGACCGGTCGGGCGACTAGTTCGCGGAGCCCGACCGCATGCGCGCCATCCGCTCCGTCGACTCGGCCGACATCTGCCCGATCGCGAAGATGTTGCCCTCGCTGTCGCTGAACCAGGCGCTGCGCTCCTCACCGAGTTCGGCCACGCCCTCGACGGTCGTGAGCCCGGGCGAGGTCGGCGGCGGGGAGCACGGCGCACGCCATGAAATTCTCGAACATGATATTCCCTCGAGTTTCTCGGGTCGAGGAGAGTCTACGCCGCCGCCCCGTCCGCGGTGCTACCCCCGACGGGTCGCGTCCTGCACCTCGCCCACGAGTTCCTCGATGATGTCCTCGAGGAAGATCACTCCGCTCGTCGAGCCGTCCTCCTCGAAGGTGCGCGCCACGTGCGTGCCGAGGCGGCGCATCGTGGCGAGCGCGTCCTCGAGATCGGTGCCGTCGAAGATCGAGATGAGCCGTCGTACCCGCTTCACGGGGATCGGGTCGTCGATCTCGTCGTCGTCGAGATCGATCACGTCCTTCAAGTGCACGTAGCCGTCGGGCTCGCCATCGTCTCCGAGGATCGGGTACCGCGAGAAGCCGCGACGGGCGACCGCCCGCTCGACATCACCCGGCGTCGCCCCGGGCGGCAGGCTCACGAGGCCCGCCATCGGCACCGTGACATCCTTCACCCGCTTCGTGGTGAACTCGAAGGCCGCGGTGAGCGTGCCGCTCGCATCATCGAGGACTCCCTCGCGGCGCGACTGGTCGACGATCGTCTGCACCTCCTCGAGCGTGTACGTCGAGGTCGCCTCGTTCTTCGGTTCGACGCCGAACAGGCGCAGCACGCCGTTCGCCGTCGCGTTCAGCGCGACGATGATCGGCTTGAAGACGCGCGCGACGAAGACGAGCGGAGGTGCGAGCAGCAGCACCGCACGATCGGGCACCGAGAACGAGAGGTTCTTCGGCACCATCTCGCCGAACACGACGTGGAGGTACGAGACGAGCACGAGGGTCACGATGAACGCGACCGTCGAGACGACCTCGACCGACCAGCCGGTGAGGTGCAGCGGCACCTCGAGCAGGTGGTGGATCGCCGGCTCGGAGACGTTCAGGATGAGCAGCGAGCACACCGTGATGCCGAGCTGGCTCGTCGCCAGCATGAGGGTCGCGTGCTCCATCGCCCAGAGTGCCGTCTTGGCGCTGCGCCTGCCCTGATCGGCCAGCGGCTCGATCTGCGAGCGCCTGGCCGAGATGACGGCGAACTCGGCGCCCACGAAGAAGGCGTTCGCGGCGAGCAGCACGAACAGCCAGGCGATGCCGGCCCAGTCGCTCATCGGTCCGCCTCCTCGTCATCGGCCGCCTCGGCCGGCACGGGTCCGGGCACGAAGCGCACGCGGTCGATGCGGCGGCCGTCGAGTCGCTGCACGCTGAGTGTGCCCTCGTCGATCGCGACTTCGTCGCCGACGACGGGCAGCCGGCCGAGTACGGCCATCACGTACCCGGCGACCGTCTCGTAGTCGCCGTTCTCGGGCACGTGGATGCCGGTGCGTTCGACGAGCTCGTCGGGTCGCAGTATTCCGGGGAAGCTCACGTTGTCGCCGCGGCGCACGATGCCGGCCCTCGTGCGGTCGTGCTCGTCGGCGACCTCGCCGACGAGCTCCTCGACGAGGTCTTCGAGCGTCGCGACGCCGGCGGTGCCGCCGTACTCGTCGACCACGACCGCCATCTGGAACCCGCGGCCGCGGAGCTCGCCGAGCAGCGCATCGAGCTTGATCGTCTCGGGCACGCGCAGCGCATCCGACTGGAGCGCCGACGCCGGCACCTCGCCGCGCCGCTCGCGCGGCACGGCCACGGCCTGCTTCACATGCACCACGCCGACGATGTCGTCGAGGTTCTCGTCGTAGACGGGGAACCGCGAGAGTCCGGTCTGGCGCGCGAGCTCGAGCACGGCCTCGGCCGGTTCGAGGCGCTGCACGGCCGCGACGCGCGGGCGCGGGGTCATCACGTCGGAGGCGTCGTGGTCGGAGAAGCGCAGCGTGCGGCCAAGGAGGGTCGCCGTGTCCTTCTCGAGGAGGCCCGCGCTGGCCGAGCGACGCACGAGCGAGGAGAGCTCCTCGGCCGACCGGGCGCCCGAGAGCTCCTCCTTCGGCTCGACGCCGAAGGCGCGGAGAACTCCGTTCGCGCTGCCGTTGAGCAGGCCGATCGCAGGCCGGAACACCCAGGTGAACGCGGTCTGGAACGGGATCACGAGCTTCGCGGTCGCGATCGGCAGGGCGAGCGCGAAGTTCTTCGGCACCAGCTCGCCGATGATCATCGAGAGCAGGGTCGCGACGATGATCGCCGTCGTGGCCCCGACGGGGCGCACGAGCGCGGCGGGCACGCCGATCGCGCCGAGCGGCCCCGCGAGCAGCGACGAGATCGCCGGCTCCATCGTGTAGCCGGTGAGCAGCGTGGTCAGCGTGATGCCGAGCTGCGCGCTCGAGAGGTGCGTCGAGGTGATCTTCAGCGCGGCGATCGTCAGGCCGAGGCGGGTCTCACCACGCTCGCGGCGCGCCTCGAGGTCGGCGCGATCGAGATTGACGAGCGCGAACTCGCTCGCAACGAACAAGCCCGTGCCGATCGTGAGGAGGACTCCGAAGCCGAGCAGTATCCACTCAGACAACGCTGCCTCCCCGAACGGTCACGGGCGAGGGTCTATGGCCGGGTTTCTTCGCAGAAGGAGGGTCATCCATGGTCGTTCAAGTATATTGCGAGCGGTCCGGTCGGCCACCGGGCGTCCTCACCAGCTGACCGGCAGCGCCTTGCCCTCCTCGTAGCCGGCGGCCGACTGGATGCCGACGAGCGCGCGCTCCCTGAACTCAGCGAGCGTGCGCGCCCCCGCGTAGGTGAACGAACTGCGCACCCCCGAGGTGATCATGTCGAGCAGGTCCTCGAGCGAGGGCCGCAGCGGGTCGAGGTAGATCGACGACGAGGAGATGCCCTCCGCGAACAGCTCCTTGCGTGCGAGCTCGTACGGCGAGAGACGATCGAATCGTTCGCGCACCGCCTTCGTCGAAGCCATGCCCCAGCTCTCCTTGAAGAGACGGCCGGAGGCATCGCGCCGCAGTGTTCCTGGCGCCTCGATCGTGCCCGCGAACCACGAACCGATCATCACCGAGGCGGCCCCGGCCGCGAGCGCGAGCGCCACGTCGCGCGGGTAGCGCACCCCGCCGTCGGCCCACACCCGGGCGCCGAGCTCGCGTGCGGCCTCGGCGGTCTCCAGCACCGCGGAGAACTGGGGGCGGCCGACGGCCGTCATCATGCGGGTCGTGCACATCGCTCCGGGGCCGACGCCGACTTTCAGGACATCCGCGCCCGCGTCGACGAGATCGGCGACGGCCGCCGCGGTCACGATGTTGCCCGCCACGATCGGGATGCCGAGGCCCAGGTCGCGCACGGTCGACACCGCCCGGATCATGCCCTCCTGGTGCCCGTGCGCGGTGTCGAGGACGAGCATGTCGACGCCGGCCGACGCGAGTGCACGCGCCTTCGCGGCGACGTCCCCGTTGACGCCGATCGCCGCCGCCACCCGCAGCCGGCCCTCCCGGTCGACGTTCGGTTCGTAGATCGTGCCGCGAAGAGCGCTGCGCCGGCTCAGCGTGCCGACGACGCGGCCGTGCTCGAGCACCGGCGCGAAGTCGAGCTCGGCCTCGACCATGAGATCGAACGCGCGCCGCGGGCTGTCGACGTCGTCGGCGTCGAGCGAGGCGATGCCGCCGTGCACGAGGTCGCCGAGCCGGGCGTCGGGCAGCGCGCTCGCGAGCCGCGTCGCGGCGAGGCATCCGGCATACCGCCCCGACGTGTCGTGGAGCACGATCCCGTGCCCCTCGAACGGCGGCAGCGATTCGAGCGCGTCGGCGACCCTCGCGTCGGGATGGAACGCGTGCGGGGTGTCGAAGCGGGGCGACTGCGCCTTCACCGAGCGGATCGACTCCGCGAGGTCCTGCAGATGCAGGTCTTGCGGGAGCACGCCGATGCCGCCGCGGCGGGCGAGCGTCGCGGCCAGCCGCGGACCCGTGATCGAGTTCATGTTGGCCGAGACGATCGGCACGGATGCCCCGGAGCCGTCGTCGGGGGCGAGCGACACGTCGAGCCGGCTCGCCACGCCCGAACGGCTCGGAACGAGGAATACGTCGGAGTAGGTCAGGTCATGGGTCGGGGCCGTCCGGTAGAACTCCATGTCCTCAGCGTAGGCCGCGCCCCCGCGCCGTGCACGAGGCGCCTCGCGCGGGGTTTAGGCTTGTGTGGGTGATCGGCCACGACGCGTTCGCGGCCGGGTCGATCTCCGAGAATCCAGCATCAACGGAGAGAGTGGGCGAGCGGCTGTGTCGAGCCAATTGACCGGAGCGGGATCCGACGAAACGGCGTCGGGCGAATACGGAGCCAACGAATGGCTCGTCGACGAGATGTACGAGAAGTTCCTCGCCGATCCCGACTCGGTCGACCAGACCTGGAGGCCGGTGCTCGAACGGCGCCGCGCGCAGAGCGAACAGGGCGCAACGTCCCCGACGAACGGTGCCGCCCCGCAGGGTGAAGCACCCGCGCCCGCCGCACCCGCACCCGCCGCCGACACCGGTGCACCCGTCTCCCCCGCGACCGCGCCGGTGCCCGTCATCGGGCAGACCCCGGCCGCCCGCACCACCTCGGTGGCGCCCCGCACGCAGCCGGTGCCCGCCGACGTGCCCGTCACGAGCCCGCATCCGGTCGTGGCCGACGCGCCCGCCGAAGACGAGGTCGTGCCGCTCAAGGGCATGCCCAAGGCGCTCGCCGCCAACATGGACGCCTCGCTCACCGTGCCGACCGCGACGAGCGT
The DNA here is from genome assembly GCF_000421545.1 of Agromyces italicus DSM 16388. Taxonomy (GTDB): domain Bacteria; phylum Actinomycetota; class Actinomycetes; order Actinomycetales; family Microbacteriaceae; genus Agromyces; species Agromyces italicus. Next base: position 730,182 of record NZ_ATXF01000004.1, on the reverse strand, counting down.
GCGCACCGTGCCGGCGAAGCTCATGATCGACAACCGCATCGTGATCAACAACCACCTGCGACGCACCCGCGGCGGCAAGATCAGCTTCACCCATCTCATCGGCTGGGCGCTCATCCAGGCGCTCAAGGAGTTCCCGAGCCAGAACGTCTTCTACTCCGAGGTCGACGGCAAGCCGAGTCTCGTGAAGCCCGCGCACATCGGTCTCGGCATCGCGATCGACATCCCCAAGCCCGACGGCACCCGCGCCCTTCTCGTGCCCGCGATCAAGCGCGCCGAGACGATGTCGTTCAACGAGTACCTGACCGCGTACGAAGACCTCGTCTCGCGGGCCCGCCAGAACAAGCTCAAGGCCGACGACTTCTCGGGTGCGACGATCTCGTTGACCAACCCGGGCGGCATCGGCACCGTGCACTCGGTACCCCGGCTCATGAAGGGCCAGGGCTGCATCATCGGCGCCGGCGCCCTCGAGTACCCGGCCGAGTTCCAGGGTTCGAGCGAGAAGACCCTCGCCAACCTCGCGATCGGCAAGACCATCACGCTGACCTCGACCTACGACCACCGGGTCATCCAGGGCGCGGGCTCGGGCGAGTTCCTGAAGAAGGTGCACGAGCTCCTCATCGGGCAGCGCGGCTTCTACGAGGCCATCTTCGCCGCCCTTCGCCTGCCGTACGAGCCGATCCGCTGGGCGCCCGACATCGCCGTCGACATCGCGAGCGCGATCGACAAGACGGCGCGCGTGCAGGAGCTCATCAACTCCTTCCGAGTGCGCGGCCACATGATGGCCGACACCGACCCCCTCGAGTACGTGCAGCGTTCGCACCCCGACCTCGACATCGCGAGCCACGGCCTCACCTTCTGGGACCTCGACCGCGAGTTCGTCACGGGCGGCTTCGGCAGCACGCGCACCGCTCTCCTCCGCGACATCCTCGGCGTCCTCCGCGACTCCTACTGCCGCACCATCGGCATCGAGTACATGCACATCCAGGATCCGGTGCAGCGCCAGTGGATCCAGAACGAGGTCGAGCGCCCCTACGAGAAGCCGACGCACGACGAGCAGATGCGCATCCTCGGCAAGCTCAACGAGGCCGAGGCGTTCGAGACCTTCCTTCAGACGAAGTACGTCGGGCAGAAGCGCTTCAGCCTCGAGGGCGGCGAGTCGGTGATCGCGCTCCTCGACGAGATCCTCCAGGGCGCCGCGAAGGAGGGCCTCGACGAGGTCGCCATCGGCATGGCGCACCGCGGCCGGCTGAACGTGCTCACGAACATCGCCGGCAAGACCTACGGCCAGGTGTTCCGCGAGTTCGAGGGAGCCACGGCCGGGCAGGGCTCGGGCGACGTGAAGTACCACCTCGGCACCGAGGGCACCTTCACCGCCGACGACGGCCACCAGGTCCCCGTCTCGCTCGCCGCGAACCCCTCCCACCTCGAAGCCGTCGACGGCGTGCTCGAGGGCATCGTGCGCGCCAAGCAAGACCGGAAGCCGATCGGCACCTTCTCGACCCTGCCGATCCTGGTGCACGGCGACGCCGCCATGGCCGGGCAGGGCATCGTCGTCGAGACGATGCAGATGTCGCAGCTCCGCGCGTACCGCACGGGCGGCACGATCCACGTGAACATCAACAACCAGGTCGGCTTCACGACGGTGCCGGGCGACGCCCGCTCGTCGATCTACTCGACCGATGTCGCGAAGACGATCCAGGCGCCGATCTTCCACGTGAACGGCGACGACCCCGAGGCGGTCGTGCGCGTGGCCGAACTCGCGTTCCGCTACCGCCAGGAGTTCAAGCGCGACGTCGTCATCGACCTCGTCTGCTACCGCCGCCGCGGCCACAACGAGGGCGACGACCCCTCGATGACGCAGCCGCTCATGTACAACCTGATCGAGCAGAAGCGCAGCGTGCGCAAGCTCTACACCGAGGCCCTCGTCGGTCGTGGCGACATCACCGTGGCCGAGTACGAAGAGGCCCACCGCGACTTCCAGGACCGTCTGGAGCGCGCCTTCGCCGAGACGCACGCGGTGCAGACCGGGGCGATCGCCGTGGTCGGCGCGACCGAGCAGACCCACGTCCCCGAGCAACCCACGGGCGAGCTCGAGACGACCGGCGTCGGCATCGAGGTCGTGCACGCGATCGGCGACGCGTTCAACAACAAGCCCGCCGGCTTCACGGTGCACCCGAAGATCCAGCAGTTGCTGCAGAAGCGCCTCGACATGAGCCGCAACGGCAAGATCGACTGGGGCTTCGGCGAGCTGCTCGCGCTCGGTTCGCTGCTCGTCGAGGGCACCCCGGTGCGCCTCGCCGGCCAAGACGCGCGCCGCGGCACCTTCGTGCAGCGTCACGCCGTGCTCCACGACCGCGCGAACGGCCAGGAGTGGCTGCCGTTGCAGAACCTGTCGGAGAACCAGGCGAAGTTCTGGATCTACGACTCGCTCCTCAGCGAGTACGCGGCGATGGGCTTCGAGTACGGCTACTCGGTCGAGCGCGCCGACGCGCTCGTCATGTGGGAGGCCCAGTTCGGCGATTTCGCCAACGGCGCGCAGACCATCATCGACGAGTTCATCTCCTCGGCCGAGCAGAAGTGGGGCCAGCGCTCGAGCGTCGTGCTGCTGCTCCCGCACGGCTACGAGGGCCAGGGCCCCGACCACTCGAGCGCCCGCATCGAGCGGTATCTTCAGCTCTGCGCCGAGAACAACATGACGGTCGCCCGTCCCTCGACGCCGGCGTCGTACTTCCACCTGCTGCGTCGCCAGGCCTACGCCCGGCCGCGGCGCCCGCTCGTGGTGTTCACGCCGAAGGCGATGCTTCGCCTGCGCGGTGCGACGAGCGAAGTGGCCGACTTCACCGAGGGTCGGTTCGAGCCGGTCCTCGACGACCCGCGCATCAGCGACAAGGCCGCGGTCAAGCGCGTGGTGTTCGTGTCGGGCAAGATCTACTACGACCTGATCGCCGAGCTCGACAAGCAGCAGAACACCGAGGTCGCCGTCGTCCGCCTGGAACAGCTCTACCCGCTGCCCGCGGGCGAGCTCAAGGCCGTCGCCGACCGGTACCCCGATGCCGAGCTGATGTGGGCGCAGGACGAGCCCGAGAACCAGGGCGCCTGGCCGTACTTCATCATCGAGACGAACAAGCTGGGGCCGCGCACGGTCTCGGTCGTCGCGCGCCAGGCTGCGGCGTCGCCCGCCACGGGTTCGGCCAAGCGCCACGCGACCGAACAGGCCGAGCTGGTGCGCCGCGCGACGACGCTCTAGCGTCGCAGCGCGCCGTCCTCCCACCCGCCGAGTCGCCGAAAACCGCTCTTCCCAGAGGCGAGAAGAGCGGTTTTCGGCGACTCGACGGGGAGTTTCGCTAGTCCGCGCGCCGGGCCGCTCTGCTCGGCCACCAGATGACCCAGCCGAGGTCGTAGGCGAGCGCGGGCACGAGCAGGGTGCGCACGAGGAAGGTGTCGAGGAGCACGCCGAACGCCACGATGAACGAGATCTGCACGAGGAAGAGGATCGGCAGCACGCCGAGCGCCGCGAACGTCGCCGCGAGCACGAGTCCCGCAGAGGTGATCACGCCACCGGTCAGCCGGAGCCCGCGGATGATGCCCGGGCGCGTGCCGAACTGCAACGACTCCTCGCGCACCCGGGTCATGAGGAAGATGTTGTAGTCGACGCCGAGCGCGACGAGGAACACGAACCCGAACAGCGGCACCGAGGGGTCGGCACCGGGGAACCCGAAGACGTACTCGAATACGAGGGCGGAGACCCCGAGCGCCGCGGCGAACGACACGACCACGCTGCCGATGAGGATGAGCGGCGCGACGATCGAGCGCAACAGCAGCATGAGGATCGCGAGGATCGCGAGGAGCACGAGCGGGATCACGAGGTTGCGGTCGGCGATCGCGGCCTCGTTCGTGTCGAGCGCGACCGCGGTCTGCCCGCCGACGAGCACCTCGGTGCCGACCTCGTCGAGTGCGGTGCGGAGTTCCGCGACGGTCGCCTCGGCCTGCATCGAATCGGAGGGATCGGCGAGCGTCGCCTGCAGCAGCACCTCGCCGTCGACGACGGTCGGCTCGGGGGCCGGGGTTCCGGGCGGGCCGAAGGCCTGCACTCCGTCGGCGGTCACCGGGGCCGTGCCGGCGGGTGAGTCGGCCGCGACGACGGCGACCGAGTCGACGCCGTCGACCGCAAGCGCCGTGTCGGCCATCTGCTGAAGCTCGTCCTCGGGTCCGACGATCAGTGCGGGCGTGCCCGATCCGGCCGGGAAGTGCTCGCCGAGCAACGCCTGCCCGTCTCTGGCCTGCGACTCGCCGAGCACGAACTCGCTCGACGGCACGCCATCGGCGTCGAGCTGCACGAGACCGAGCGACATGACGGCGAGCGCGAGCACCGAGACGATCCACACGGTGCGGGGGCGCCGCGAGACGAGGCGGCCGACGCCGGCCCAGAGGCCGCGGTCGGGCAGGTCGCGCTCGTCGGGCGCGGCGCCGTCCTGAGCCTGTCGAAGGGATGCCTCGTGCAGCACCCCCGCCGAGTGCGCACCGTGCTCGGGGTCGGCGGCCTCGCCGCGGTGCGCGATGCGTCGCGGCCAGAACGCCGCGCGCCCGGCCCACAGCAGGAGCGCCGGCAGGAGCGTGAGCGCCGAAAGCAGCGCGAAGACGATGCCGATCGCCGCCACCGGCCCCAGGGTCTTGTTCGAGGTCAGCTCGCTCGCGAGCAGGATGAGGAGCGCCACGATGACGGTTCCGCCCGACGCCACGATCGGCTCCCACGACCCGCGCAGGGCCGCCCACGTGGCATCCCATCGCCGTTCGAACCGCTCGAGCGTCTCGCGGTACCTCGAGATGTAGAGCAGCGCGTAGTCGGTCGCGGCGCCGATCACGAGGATGAAGAGGATGCCCTGCGTCTGCCCCGAAAGGAGGAGCACCTCGGCGCGGGCCAGCGCGACGACCGTGAACACCGAGGCGCACAGCGCCGACATGCTCGTGAACAGCACGATGAACGGCAGGAGCGGCGAGCGGTACACCACGATGAGGATCAGGAAGACCGCCGCGAGCGCCACCGCGAGCAGCAGCCCGTCGATACCCGCGAAAGCGGCGCTGAGGTCGGCGGTGAAGCCGGCGGGCCCGGTGACGGCCGAGGTCGTGCCGTCGATCGCGTGCTCGTCGAGGACCGTGCGCATCTCCGAGACGACGTCGGCGGGACGCTCGGCCCCTTCCGAGGCGTCGATCGGCAGGATCATCTCGGCGGCCTCGCCGTCGTCCGAGACGATCACGGGCGACGCCTCGTCTGCCTGCACCCCGTCGACCGCGGTGAGCGCCGCGCGGAGCTCGTCGGCCGCCTCGAGCTGCGCGGGGTCGAGGTCGCCGCCGTCGTCGCCGGCGATGACGACGATGGCGGGAACCGCCTCGTCGTCGCGGAACCCCTCGGCGAGCGCGGCCACCTCGGTGGCCTCGGCCGTGGCGGGCAGGAACTGCGCCTGGTCGTTCGTCGAGACGTCGCTCAGCGAGCCGAACGCGGCACCGCCCGCGCCGAAGGCGCCGAACCAGATGAGGATGAGGACCGCGGGGATGAGCACGCGGAGCCACGTGGGCACGCGGGGATGCTTCGGAGGAGCAGGGGTGTCGATCACACCCTCGACGTTACGGACACCCCCGGCACCCGCGCATCGAACGAACGATTGAGTCGCTCGGCGCCGAGGTGCCGGTCGCCCGCGTCAGGCGACGGTGTGCGTCGACTGGTAGAGGCGGAGCTGCGCGAGCACCTGCACGCGCAACTGCTCGGGCGCGCTCTCGCGGCAGGCCCGCTGCACGACCTCGGTGATCGCGACGCCGACGCGGAGCTCGGCCTGGCAGTCGATGCAGTTCTCGACGTGCTCGCGGATGTCGGACGCGTCGATGGCCTGCAACTCGTTGTGCAGGTACTCCTCGAGTTCGGCTCTCGCCTTCTCGCAGCCGCAGTCGGTCATTTCGAGTTCCTCGACATCTTCGGTCTCCTTGCGGGTTTCGGCGCCTTCTCGGCCGCGGCGAACCCCTGTTCGCGGGCGTAGTCGGCGAGGGACTCGCGAAGCAGCCGCCGGCCACGGTGCAGGCGGCTCATCACGGTCCCGATGGGGGTGTTCATCATGTCGGCGATCTCTTGGTATGAGAAGCCCTCGACGTCGGCGAAGTACACGGCGAGCCTGAAGTCTTCAGGAAGCGCCTGCAGCGCGTCCTTCACGGCGCTGTCGGGCAGGTGGTCGATGGCCTCGGCCTCGGCCGAGCGGCTCGACCGGGCGGTCGTCGACTCGGCGCCGCCGAGCTGCCAGTCTTCGAGCTCGTCGATCGTGCCCTGGTACGGCTCGCGCTGCTTCTTGCGGTAGCTGTTGATGAAGGTGTTCGTGAGGATGCGGTACAGCCACGCCTTGAGGTTCGTGCCCTGCGTGAACTGCCCGAACGCGGCGAACGCCTTCACGAAGGTCTCTTGCACCAGGTCTTGCGCATCGGCCGGGTTCTTCGTCATGCGGAGCGCGGCGGCGTAGAGCTGATCGAGGAACGGCAACGCCTGCTCCTCGAAGAGGTCGCTGAGAGGCCGGGCCTCTTCGGGGGCCTCGGCTTCGGTCGGCGCCTGGTCGATCTCGTCGGCAGTCATCACCGTCAAGCTTAGATCGTCGGCCCGCCCGTGCGCCCGGCCCCGGGTTCGGGGTCCGTCGACCGGTCGTTCGAGTACCGCAAGCGACATCCGCACCATCTCCTCCCGCGTCCCTGACGCTACTGTTGATAACCGATGCAGATTTCGAGGTATTCCGAGCCCGAGTTCGATCCGTACGGCGACAACAAGACGACCGAGACGGATGCCGGGTGGCGCGCGCCGGTCGCGACGTCACCGCTGTCCGCGCTCGTGTCGCTCCCGGGGTCGAAATCGCTGACCAACCGCGAGCTCGTGCTCGCCGCACTCGCCGACGGTCCGTCGACCCTGCGCGCGCCGCTCTGGTCGCGCGACAGCGAGCTGATGGTCGAGGCGCTGCGCGCCCTGGGCACCGGTTTCGAGCGTCTGCCCGGCCGCGGCGAGTTCGGCGACGACCTGCGCATCACTCCGGCCGACGAGCTGCTCGGTTCGACGACGATCGACTGCGGACTCGCGGGCACCGTGATGCGCTTCATGCCTGCGGTCGCCGCACTCGCGCTCGGCCCGACCACGTTCGACGGTGACGAATACGCGCGCAAGCGCCCGATGTCGGGCGTCATCGACGGCCTCAAGGGGCTCGGCGTCGACCTCGACGACGACCGGCGAGGCACGCTGCCCTTCACCGTGCACGGCACCGGCCGCGTCGCGGGGGGCTCCCTCGAGATCGACGCCTCGGCGTCGAGCCAGTTCGTCTCGGGCCTGCTGCTGTCCGCGCCCCGCTTCGAGCGGGGGCTCGACCTCCGTCATGTCGGCGAGCGGCTGCCGAGCCTGCCGCACATCGAGATGACGATCGAAACCCTCGCCGCGCGCGGCGTCGAGGTCGCGACCCCCGAGACCGGCCGCTGGGTGGTGGGCCCGGGGCCGATCCGTGCGATCGACGTCGAGCTCGAACCCGATCTCTCGAATGCGGCCCCGTTCCTCGTCGCCGCACTCGTCGCCGGCGGCTCGGTCACGATCGTCGGGTGGCCCGAGACCACGACGCAGGTGGGCGCGCAGCTCGCCGAGCTGCTCCCCCGCTTCGGCGCTCGGGTCGAGCTCGACGGCGACCGCCTCACCGTGCACGCGCCGACGCCCTCGGAGGGCGGCGGCCGAGGCATCCGGGGCGTCGAACTCGATCTCTCGGAGGCGGGCGAACTCGCACCCAATCTCGTCGCCCTCGCGGCGCTCGCCGACGAGCCCTCGACGATCACCGGCATCGGGCACATCCGCCACCATGAGACCGACCGGCTCGCCGCCCTCGCCCACGAGTTGAACGCGCTCGGCGGGCGCGTCACCGAACTGCCCGACGGGTTGCACATCGAGCCCGCGCCGCTCCAGGGCGGCCTGTGGCACGCGTACGCCGACCACCGCATGGCGACGAGCGGGGCGATCATCGGGCTCGCGGTGCCGGGCGTCGTCGTCGACGACATCGCCTCGACGGGCAAGACGCTGCCGCAGTTCACCGAGCTCTGGGAGCGGCTGCTCGCATGAGCTGGTGGAGCACCGACGACGACGAGGACGACGAGCCCGAGTTCGACGAGTCCGCCGTCAGGGTGCGCCCGAACCGGCGCGGCTCGCGCCCACGCACGAAGACGCGCCCCGAGCACGCCGATGCCGTCGCCGGCACCGTGCTCGGCGTCGACCGCGGCCGCTACTCGGTGCTCGTCGACGAGGGCGGTGCGCACGAGCGCGAGGTGACGGCGGCCCGCGCGAGCGAGCTGCGCCGCAAGTCGGTCGTGACGGGCGACCGGGTCGACCTCGTCGGCGACGCCTCGGGCGAGGCGGGCACCCTCGCGCGCATCGTGCGCGTGCAGGAGCGCACGACGCTCCTCCGCCGAAGCGCCGACGACACCGACGAGGTCGAGCGGGTCATCGTCGCGAACGCCGACCAGATGCTCATCGTCGTCGCGGCGGCGAATCCCGAGCCGCGGGTGCGGCTCATCGACCGCTACCTCGTGGCGGCGTTCGACGCCGGCATCCGCCCGCTGCTCTGCATGACGAAGACCGACCTCGCCGACCCCGACGAGTTCCTCCACAACTTCCCCGGCCTCGAACTGCCCGTCTTCCGCTCGCGCAGCGACGAGATGCCGCTCGCCGAGATCACCGAGTCGCTCATCGGGCATCGCACGGTGTTCGTCGGGCACTCGGGCGTCGGCAAGTCGACGCTCGTCAACGCCCTCGTGCCGAGCGCCCACCGGGCGACCGGCCACGTCAACGTCGTGACCGGCCGCGGCCGGCACACGTCTTCGTCGACGGTCTCGCTCCGCATCGAGCACGAGGGGCGAATGGGCTGGGTGATCGACACCCCCGGCGTGCGCTCGTTCGGGCTCGGCCACGTCGACCCGGCGAACATCCTCGGGGCCTTCACCGATCTCGCCCGCCTCGCCGAAGACTGCCCGCGCGGCTGCACGCACCTGCCCGATTCGCCCGACTGCGCGATCGTCGAGGCGGTCGAGGCCGGAGAGCTCGGCGAAACCGGCCGCGCCCGCCTCGACTCGTTGCAGCGGCTGCTCGCGACCTTCGCCTGACCCGCTTCGACCGCACGGCACGGGCACGGAGCATCCGCGCATCGAAGCGTGCCTACGATGGGTGACATGACCGATGCACGACTTGGCCAAGGCGACCTCGCCCCCGACTTCACGCTCGACGATCAGAACGGCGACCCCGTCACCCTCTCATCGCTGCGCGGAACGAAGGTCGTCCTCTACTTCTACCCCGAGGCGATGACCCCGGGCTGCACCACCGAGGCCTGCGACTTCCGCGACAGCCTCAACTCCTTCAAGGGCGCCGGCATCCGCGTGATCGGAGTCTCGAAGGACGACGCCCCGAAGCTCGCCCGGTTCGCCGAGCGCGACCGCCTGAACTTCACCCTGCTCTCCGACCCCGACCTCGCGGTGCAGCAGCTGTACGGCGTCTGGGGCGAGAAGTCGCTCTACGGCAAGATCGTCGTGGGCTCCATCCGTTCGACCTTCATCATCGGCGAAGACGGCCGTATCGAGCGCGCGATGTACAACGTGAAGGCCACCGGGCACGTCGCGCGGATACGACGCGAGCTCGGTCTCGACGCCTGAGCCTGCCGTCGAGTCGGAGCGACCCGACCGACTCGCCGAACGGGCCCGGCCGCACCAGCGGCCGGGCCCGTTCGCGTCCGTCCGAGGCGCCGCGTCAGGCGGCGGGTTGGTCCTCGGGGCGCGAGTACGCGACCCGCACCGGCGTCCAGAGCAGCAGGCCGATGACGGTGACCGCGGGCACGAGCAGCGCCCACCCGAGATCGGGGCGCGCGAACAGCCCCTGAAAGGCGCCGACGGCCACCGAGATCTGGAGGATCTGCCAGACGATCGCCGCCGCGCGCGACCACGGGGCTCGCCGCAACGACGCGAACGCGACAGCGGACACCCAGACGGCGCCGATCACCACGAGTACGAGGAGCGCGATCGCCGTCGCCATCGACGAGGGTTCGAGCGTGAACAGGTCGAACAGCAGCCAGATCACGAGCCCGACCATGAGCAGTGCCTCCGCGAAGAGCACGACGCTCACGACCACGAGGGCCGCGCGCGCGCCGCCGTCCTGCGTCGCCTCGATGGGCTGGTCAGCGCCGACCGACTCGTTCGGACCATGACCGGATGCCTCGGGCCGCGTCTCGTCTCGTCGATTCACAGCGTTGTCCCATACATGGCTATTGATTCGGTCTCTCCACTATGCGACCATTTATGAGGTCGAATTGATGCTCACAGGGACGTGAGCCGATCATTCATGATCCTACTTCCCGAGATTCGACTTTCCCCCTGCAGCAGCCCTCACCGGCAAGCGCAATCGTGCGCGTCTGCGAACGAAGTACACGCAAGGAGCATCTCCATGGATTGGCGCGACAAGGCCGCCTGCCTCACCGCAGACCCGGAACTCTTCTTCCCGGTCGGCAACACCGGCCCTGCCGTCGATCAGATCGAGAAGGCCAAGACGGTCTGCGCCCGCTGCACCGTCACCGAGATCTGCCTGCAGTACGCCCTCGAGACCGGTCAGGACTCGGGCGTCTGGGGAGGCCTCTCGGAGGACGAGCGCCGCGCCCTCAAGCGCCGCGCCGCTCGCGCCCGCCGCGCGGGCTGAGCTCAATCGCTTCGGATGCTCCGGGGTCCGCGTTCGGCGGACACCGGAGCATCTTTCGCTGCTAGGGCTGGGTGATCCAGCGCAGCGGGATCTCGATCGTGACCTCGGTGCCGCGACCGACCACCGTGTGCCAGTCGATCGTGCCGCCGAGCTCGCCCTGGATGAGCGTGCGCACGATCTGCGTGCCGAGACCTTCGCCGACCTTGCCCTCGGGCAGGCCGGCGCCCGTGTCGCGCACCTGCACTGTGAGTTCGGTCTGCGAACGGTCGGCGATGATCTCGACGTCGCCCTCCTGACCGGCGAGGCCGTGCTCGACCGCGTTCGTCACGAGCTCGGTGAGTGCGAGGGCGAGGGGGGTCGCATACTCGCTCGGCAGCACGCCGAACGATCCCGTGCGCTTCGGATGCGCCGTCGTGTTGTGCGCCGACGCCACCTCGGCGACCAGGAGCAGCGCCCGGTCGAACACCTCGTCGAAATCGACGTTCTGCGAGAGCCCCGTCGAGAGCGTGTCGTGCACGACGGCGATCGCGCCGACCCGGCGCATGGCCTGCGTCAGCGCATCGCGCGCCTCGTCGGAGTGGGTGCGGCGCGCCTGGATGCGCAGCAGCGACGCAACGGTCTGCAGGTTGTTCTTCACCCGGTGGTGGATCTCGCGGATCGTCGCGTCCTTGGTGATGAGCTCCTGCTCCTGGTGACGGAGCTCGGTGACGTCGCGCGTGAGCACGATCGCTCCGATGCGGTCGCCACGCCGGCGGATGGGGATCGCCCGCAGCGACACCGTCACGCCGCGCGACTCGACGTCGGTGCGCCACGGCGCGCGCCCGGTCACGACGAGCGGCAACGACTCGTCGACGACGAGCTTGCCGCCGAGGAGGGCGGTCGTCACCTCGGCGAGCGACTCGCCCTCGAGTTCGTCGTCGAAACCCATCCGGTTGAACGCCGAGAGGGCGTTGGGGCTCGCGAAGGTCGTGATTCCGTCGATGTCGAGTCGGATCAGGCCGTCGGACGCGCGCGGGGCGCCGCGCCTGGGTCCCGTGGGTGCGCCCAGGTCGGGGAAGTCGCCCGAGGCGATCATCTGGAAGAGTTCTTCGGCGCACTCGTTGAACGTGAGCTCCTGCCGGCTCGGCGTGCGGGTCGCACCGAGGTTCGTGTGCCGGGTGATCACGGCGACCGGTTCGGCCGCGATCGCCGTGCCGGTCGAGTTGATGCGACGCATCACGGGGACCGCCCGCACCCGCGTCGGCATCTCCTCGTACCAGTCGGGGGCCGAGGAGTCGGCGATACGGGCGGAGCCGAACGCCTCGGTCACGAGGTCTCGCCACTGGGGCTTGATGCCCTGCCCGACGAAGTCGCGGTAGAAGAGCGTCGCCGCGCTCGAGGGGCGGGAGTGCGCGACCGCGACGAAGTCGTCGTCGCCGGACGGCACCCACAGCACGATGTCGGCGAACGCGAGATCGGCGAGCAGTTGGAGGTCGCCGACGAGCATGTGCAGCCAGTCGACATCGGCCTGACTGCTGCGGCCCTGGGCGAGGACGAGTTCACTGAGGGTCGACACGGATCCAGCGTAGTGCGCGGATGCCTCAGCTCGCCGCAGCGCGACGGAGCAGGGGCAGCGCGAGCGTGCGCCGCGGGACCGGATCGGGCTCGGGCAGGATCGAGCCGAGCACGTACGCGCGGAGCGCCGACCGCAGCGGTGCGCGCCCCGCTGCGTCGCGCAGAGTTCGCGCGCTGAGGATCGCTGCGTCGGCGGCCCGACCGTCGTGCGGCAGCAGCACGGCGTCGGTGATCCCGGCGAATCGGCGCAGCGTCTGGCGCACCTGCGCGTGCGCGTCGATGCCGAGTGCGCTCTGCCGGACCCGGTTGACGACGACGTCGATGAGCGCGGGGTCGACCAGCGAGCCGAGTTCGTCGTACCCGCGGAGCATGCGCGAGAGGCCCACGGGGTCGGCGAGGCCGACCGCGATGACCCGGTCGGCCGATTCGAGGGCGGCGAAGGTCGCGGCGTTCCGTCGGGGCGCGAACTGGTCGCTCGTGAGCTCCTCATCGCGCTCGAGGCTGAACCCGGTGTCGATCACGAGGTACTCGAAATGCTCTCGCATCGTCACGAGGGCGCTGCGCGCGCGCTCGTGCGAGAGCTCGGGCCACCGGCTCGGACCGACGAGCCCGGTGAAGACGTCGAAGGAGGCGCGCGGCGCGGAATAGCGCTGCGCGATGCGTTCGAGCTCCGCACGGTCGAGCGCGCCGGCGCCCGCGAGCCGGCAGGCCGCCGCGAATCCGGGAGTCTCGTCGAGGAGCCCGAGGACCGGTGCGATGCTGCCGCCGTACGGGTCGGCGTCGACGAGTGCGACACGGTGGCCTGCGGCGGCCAGCTCGGCCGCGATGTTGACCGCGAGCGTGGTGCGGCCGGGTGCGCCGGCCGCCCCCCAGACGGCGATGGTGCCGCCCGTGGGCGACCCGTCGTCGCCCGGGCCGCCGATGCGCGAGGGCACGGCCACCCCGCCGCTGACGAGAGACTCGATCTCGGCCCACTCGGTGTCGCCGTCGACGAGCTCGTGCACTCCGAGCGCGCCGGCGTGCGCTCGATCGGCATCGTTCGCTGCGACGCCCACGAGACGGACGCCGCGCTCGTCGCACGCAGCGAGCAGTTCTGCGCTCAGGGTGCCGCGACCCGCGCCGACGACGACGACGTCGGGTGCCAGCACATCGAGGCTCTCGACCACGTCGCTCCAGCCGACGAGCCGTGCGACGACCGTGTGGCCGTGTTCGACGAGGTCGGGCAGCAGGCGATCCTCGGTCGAGGCGTCGAGCGCGAGCGCGAGGCGGGCCATCTCAGTCGCCCGTCGTTCTCGTCGCGACGAGGTCGATGGCGTCGCCCGCGGCGAGCGCCTCGAGCAGGGCGGCGACCTTCTCACGAGGGATCAGGAGTTCGACCGACGCGCCCTCTGAGGCCATCATTCCGCCCTCCTCGACGAGGGCGGCGATCTCGGCCCCGCCGACGAGGACCTTGGGGGCCTCGAAGCCACTGCGCTCGGTCGCCTTCGCCGACCAGACGTCGACCCGCGACCCGGCCTCGAGCCCGCTCGGCAGCGGGCCCCGGCTCGGCACCACGACCGTCGACAGTCCGGTGCGGTCGGCGTCGTCGACGGCGGCGACGGGAACGAGCTCCCCCGACGGCACGGTGCGCGCGACGACGAGCGACGAGTCGGGTGCGCCCTCGACGAGGAGGTAGTGCTGCTCGCTCGTGCCGAGTCGCACCGAGGCGGTGTCGAGATCGCCGAGCTCGAGCGGGGTTCCGGGAACGAGCGTCTCGCGTGCGACGTAGACCTCGACCGTGTCGTCGAGACCTGAGACGAGCGCCCAGACCCCGAACGTCGAACCCGCCACGAGCACGAGGCCGATGAGGAGCCTGGGATCGAGCCTCACGGCTCCGCGTTCGCCTCGGCTGCGAGCGGTCATCGGTCCTGCCTCCTCTGTCATCGGCGCGCGTGCACCGCACCCATCGTCGCCCGAAGCGCGACGAACGTCCCGAAGTTATCCACAGCGGCTCGGGCTCACCCCCGTGCACCGCCATCGGGTCGATAATCGAGACATGACCTCACCCGGTTCGGGCGGCGAACTCGGCCGCTTCCTCACGATCGCCGACGCGGCCGAGATCCTCGCCGTCTCCGTCGCGACGGTCGACGAGCTGATCCGCAGCGGCGAGCTCCCGGCGATCCGGGTCGGCACGTCGGGCCCCTGGCGCATCGAGCGCGCCCAGCTCGAGGTCTGGATCGACCTTCAGTACGAAGAGACGCGAGTGGGCGTGGCGTGGAACGAGGGCGAGTTCGCGAACATCACCGAGCTCTCGGGAGCCCGCAGCGGTCGCGTCCGCCCCGTCGACTGACGCCGGGCCGGCTCAGCTGAAGCGCACCAGCAGCAGCCGCGCGAGCGGCACGATGCGGTAGCCGTGCACCTCGCGCTCACGGCGCGCGCTGCCCGGTTCGTGCAGGGCGAGATCGAGGTGGTCGCGAGCGACACGGTCGATCGTTCCGTGCACGGTTCCGTCGACGGTCGTGATCTGCACGGCGGTGCGGCGCCGGCAGAGATCGCGCAGCACGAAGGCCAGGCCGATGCGTTCGGCCAGTCGAACGGATGCCTCGGGCAGCACCGCGAGGCTCGGATCGAGCTGCCCGCGACCGGGCAGGATCGCGGCCACCGCCGAGAGCGGCACGATGCACTGCTCGACCGGTCGCCCATGGTGGCGGATCTCGGCGCTCATCCAGTCACGGCCGAAGCCGAGCGGGCGGACGCCCAGCACCGTGCCGCCCTGCAGTTCGATGCGCACGAGTTCGTCGCCGGCTCCCCCGACTTCACTCGCACGCGCGATGGCGGCGAGTCGATCGCGCATGGTGAGACGACCGAGCCGAAGCCGCTCCTCTTCGAGCGCGAGTGCCCGCTGCTCGTCGTGCTGCTCGCGGTCGAGCTGCGACTCGAGGTCGTCGAACAGCAGGTCCCAGCGCATGCAGCGACGCTACCCGGTGATGCCCGATCACGCCCGAGTTCTCCACAGCCCGAGAAATCTCTTGACACGATCCGGTGCCCTCCCTAAATTTCACTTCAGTGAGTGACTCCTGTCCCCCTCTCGGGGGGTGACCCCCGTCGCTGCCCCGAACGGCCGGCGACTCCCAGCCCTACTGGAGCAAAGATGACCGCACGCGATGCCGCAGCCGCCCGAACGGCCGCGGTGCAGGGCAATGCCGCCCACCACCTCGAACTCGACGACGAGTACTTCGCACGCCAGCCGACGCGGAGCTCCGAGCTCCCCGACCCCGAGCCGCTGCTGCGCAATCTCACGCATTGCGTCCTCGAATCGCTCGCGGGCGCGCGCGATCTCGAGCAGGTGGCCCGCTGGGTCACCGACGACGTCTACCGTGCCCTGTCGAAGCGGGTCGTGCTCGCGGCCAGGGCACGCCGGGTGAAGGGGCAGCAGGCGCAGCGCCCCACGTTCGCGGTCGGTCGAGTCCATCTCCACCAACCCGCCGAGGGGGTCGTCGAGGCCGTGGTGATGGTGCATCAGCGTGCGCGCTCGCGAGCCGTCGCCATCCGCCTCGAGGGCTTCGATCGGCGCTGGCGCGCGAGCGCCGTCAGCGTGCTCTGAGCCCCCGCGAGATCTCAGTCCCAGCTCGCGCGCTCGTCCTCCCTGGGGCCGAGCACGGTGCGCGTCTCCGTGTCGAAGGTCCGTACTGGGCGATCGGCCGTCCACCGCTCCCAGCCCGGGTCGCCGTGCCTGGCGATGGCGACCCACGCGTCGTGCATCTCACCGGCGAGCGATTCGGGCGCTTCTCCCCCGGTGAGCGCGAGCCCGTCCGCCGCGTCGAGCCGGTCGAAGACCGCCGGAAGCTCCATGCAATGTGCCGCACCGAGGCCGAGGCGAGGGCTCGACCAGGCGAATTCGTAGACCCAGGTCGCGGCGCCGCGCCGCAGCCGGGCATCGGCGAGACGATTGATCGGAAGCCGGAGCAGCAGGTCGGTCGCGAGCGCCCCGAACAACTCGCCACGGCTCGCGCCGGGCCGGTTGCGCCGATAGACGCGCATCGTCGCACCGCGGATCTTGAAGTTGAGCCGGGCCGCTGCCAGATGCAGGGCGCTGATACGCGCCGTGAGCCCGGTCGGCTCGAGCCAGAGCCGCGCCTCCTCTCGGGTCGATCCGATGAGCACCGGGATCGCGTCGGCGGCACCCGCGCCCAGCGCCGCCTCGGGATCGGGCAGGCCGTCGCCGATCGCGAGCGCGAAGCCCGGACCGCCGGTCACCGGCGTCGTGCCGGCAGTGACGCGCAACTGCGCGGCGACGAGGTCGTCGGGGGCGACCGCGGCGAAGGCGTCGCGCTCCGCGGCGATACCGAGGTCTTTCGCGATGAGGCGGGTGATGCGCCCGGCCCGCTCGCGGGAACGGGCGGCGAGCGGCCCGCTCTGCAGGATGGCGCGGCCGGCGAGCCCTGCTCCGTCGGGATGCGCGAGCGCGGCCGCGATGAGCGATGCGCCCGCCGACTGCCCGGCGACGGTGATCTGCTCCGGGTCGCCGCCGAACGCGTGGATCTCATGTCGAACCCAGCGGAGCGCGGCGATGACGTCGAGGAGTCCGAGGTTCAGCGGCGCCCCCTCGAGCACCGAGAACCCCTCGGAGCCGAGCCGGTAGTTGATCGCGACGAACACGACGCCGTCGCGGGCGAAGGTACTGCCGTCGTAGCTGTCGAGGGCGTTCGCGCCACGCGAGAGTGCTCCGCCGTGCACCCAGACGAGCACGGGTCGCAGCGCGCGCCCCTCGGCCGGTGCTTCCGAGCCGCCGACGCCGTCGCCCGCGGGCGACGGCGCGGTCTGCCCCGTCTCGGGCGTCCAGACGTTCACGTTCAGGATCTCGTCGCCCGCCACCGCGACGCTCGGCAGCACCTGCTCGAGACCGCCGCCGTAGGGCGCCTGGGGCGCGGTCGCGCCCGGGCGCGTGGCATCCCGCTCGCCCGACCAGCCCGGGTGCGCAGAGGGTGGTGCGAAGCGCAGCGGCCCGAACGGTGCCGAGGCGTAGGGCACCCCGAGGAAGCGGGCGATGCCGTCGGCGCGCGAGCCCCGCAGCACCCCGCTGCCGACCCCGACGACCACCGCCTCGCGCGGTTCGTCGATCTGGTCGGTCTGCAGTGCGGCCGCATCGTCGGGTCGTGACGCCATGGCTCCTCCTCGAGTGGGCGATGCTCCGATCGTACGGGTCGCCGGGCGTCCCGCGCAGACCGTGCCGAACGGCCGCGGCCCGCGTGTTCGAGGAACACGCGGGCCGCGGGCGGGAGGGGCTCAGCGCCCCTTGCGCTCCTGGGCGCGACGCTCCGAGCGGTTCTGCGGGGCGACCTCGCCGCTGCCCGCACGCTGGCCGAAGGCCCCACGCTCGGCCTCGGCCGCGGGCGCCTGGCCCTCGGCGACCGCACGTCGAGCACGCTGGGTCGCGGCCTGCTGCACCTGGCCGCGCTGGTTGCGCACCTCGACGCCGCCCGAGTCGCTCGGCGCCGTGTAGCTGAGTTTGTCGTCGGACGCGCCCTGACGGCCGAGCCCCTTCGCCTCGATCGTCGCGCCCGAACCGCCCTGCGGTGCGACCTCGACCTCGAGGTTGAACAGGAAGCCGACGGTCTCCTCGCGGATCGAGCCCATCATCTGCTGGAACATCGCGAAGCCCTCGCGCTGGTACTCGACGAGCGGGTCGCGCTGGGCCATCGCGCGCAGGCCGATGCCGTCCTTCAGGTAGTCCATCTCATAGAGGTGGTCGCGCCACCGTCGATCGATGACCGAGAGCACGACGCGGCGCTCGAGTTCGCGCATCGCCGGGCTGCCGAGCTGCTCTTCGCGAGCCTGATACGCGAGCTTCGCGTCGGAGAGGATCTCCCGGCGCACGAACTCGCGGTTGACGCGACCCTTCTCGCCCGCCTCGGCGACGACCTCGTCGATCGTGATGCCGACCGGGTAGAGGGTCTTCAGCTCGGTCCAGAGGGCGTCGAAGTCCCACTCGTCGGGGTTGCCCTCGGCGGTGTGCTGCGCGAGCACCTCGTCGATCACGTCCTCGAGGAACTTCTGGGTGCGCTCGTGCAGGTCGTCGCCCTCGAGGATGTGACGGCGATCGCCGTAGATCGCCTCGCGCTGGCGGTTGAGGACGTCGTCGTACTTCAGGACGTTCTTGCGGATCTCGGCATTGCGGGCCTCGACTTGCGACTGCGCCGAGCGGATCGCACGCGAGACGACCTTCGACTCGATCGCGACGTCGTCGGGCACGCCGCGCGACATCAGGCTCTCAGCCGCACCGGCGTTGAAGAGCCGCATGAGGTCGTCGGTCAGCGAGAGGTAGAAGCGGCTCTCGCCGGGGTCGCCCTGACGGCCCGAGCGACCGCGCAGCTGGTTGTCGATGCGGCGGGACTCGTGCCGTTCGGTTCCGAGCACGTAGAGCCCTCCCGCGGCGAGCACCTTCGCGGCCTCGACGTCGACCTCGGCCTTGACGGCCTCGAACACGCCGTCCCAGGCCGCCTCGTACTCTTCGGGCGTCTCGGCCGGCGAGAGGCCCTTCTCGTGCATCTGCTGGACGGCGATGAACTCGGCGTTGCCGCCGAGCATGATGTCGGTGCCGCGGCCGGCCATGTTCGTGGCGACGGTGACCGCGCCGAGCCGGCCCGCCTGCGACACGATCGCCGCCTCGCGGGCGTGGTTCTTCGCGTTCAGCACCTCGTGCCGCACGCCCTTCTTCGCGAGCAGGCGCGAGAGGTACTCGCTCTTCTCGACGCTCGTCGTGCCGACGAGGACGGGCTGTCCGTTCTTGTGTCGCTCGACGATGTCTTCGACGACCTGGGCGAACTTCACCTCTTCGTTCTTGTAGACGAGGTCGGACTGGTCGATGCGCACCATCGGCTTGTTCGTCGGGATCGGCACGACGCCGAGCTTGTAGGTCGACATGAACTCGGCCGCCTCGGTCTCTGCGGTGCCGGTCATTCCGGAGAGCTTGCCGTAGAGGCGGAAGTAGTTCTGGAGCGTGACGGTGGCGAGGGTCTGGTTCTCGGCCTTGACCTGCACCCCCTCCTTCGCCTCGATCGCCTGGTGGATGCCCTCGTTGTAGCGGCGACCCACGAGGATGCGGCCGGTGTGCTCGTCGACGATGAGCACCTCGCCGTTCATGACCACGTAGTCCTTGTCGCGCTTGAACAGCGCATTGGCCTTGATCGAGTTGTTGAGGAACGAGATGAGCGGCGTGTTCGCCGACTCGTAGAGGTTCTCGATGCCGAGGTAGTCTTCGACCTTCTCGATCCCGGGCTCGAGCACGCCGACCGTGCGCTTCTTCTCGTCGACCTCGAAGTCCTCGCCGGGCACGAGCCGACCGGCGAGCCGCGCGAACTCTGCGAACCAGCGGTTCGCCTCGCCCGAGGCCGGGCCCGAGATGATGAGCGGGGTGCGCGCCTCGTCGATGAGGATCGAGTCGACCTCGTCGACGATCGCGAAGTGGTGGCCGCGCTGGACCATGTCGGAGGCCTGCCACGCCATGTTGTCGCGCAGGTAGTCGAAGCCGAACTCGTTGTTCGTGCCGTAGGTGATGTCGGCCGCGTACTGCTCGCGGCGAACCTGCGGGGTCTGGCCGGCGACGATGCATCCGGTCGTCATGCCGAGGGCGCGGAAGACGCGGCCCATCAGCTCGGACTGGTAGCTCGCGAGGAAGTCGTTCACCGTGATCACGTGCACGCCGCGGCTCGTGAGCGCGTTGAGGTACGCGGCGGTCGTCGCGACGAGGGTCTTGCCCTCTCCGGTCTTCATCTCCGCGATGTTGCCGAGGTGGAGGGCGGCGCCGCCCATGAGCTGCACGTCGAAGTGACGGAGGCCGAGCGTGCGGCGCGAGGCCTCGCGGACGGCGGCGAAGGCCTCGGGCAGCAGATCGTCGAGCGACTCGCCGCTCGCGTAGCGCTCGCGAAGCTCGACGGTCTCGTGCTTCAGCTCCTCGTCGCTGAGCGCCTGGAAGCCGTCCTCGAGGGCGTTGATCGCCGCCGCGTAGTTCTCGAGCCGTTTGAGGGTTCGGCCCTCGCCGACGCGGAGGACCTTTTCAAGAATCGAAGCCACGAATGTTCTCCTGTGTTTCATCGGGCGCTGCGTCGTCGGTGCCCGCCTCGGGTGGCGGCGGCGCCCACTGCCGCCTCTCCAGCGGTCATCATAGCCATGCTAGTGGGCCGCAGCCTGAGCGACCCCGCTCCGCATCGTGCGATGCGGAGCGGGGTCGCCGGTTCAGTGCATGAAGGCGGTCAGGATGCCACGGGCTCGCGGCCCTTCGTCACGGGGCTGTCGAGCACGGCGTCTGAGTGCTCGTCGAGGCCGATGAGCCCGTAGTCCCAGCCCTTGCGGCGGTAGACCACACTCGGGCGGTTCGACTCGGCGTCGACGAAGAGGTAGAAGTCGTGCCCGACGAGCTCCATGAAGTACAGCGCGTCGTCGACGGTCATGGGCGTCGATGCGAAGACCTTGCGCCTGATCACGACAGGGCTGTAGACCTCGTCCTCCTCGATCCCGTCGGTCTCCGCCACGACGGGGATCGCCCCGGTGCGCACCCGCTCCAGCACCTCGGGTGCCGCGGCCTGTACGCCGACCTCGGTGAAGCCGGCATCGGTGGCCTCACGGAGGGAGGTGTGGCGATGGTTGCCTCCTCGATGGACCTTCCGCCGATCCTTCGCCCTCCTGATGCGTTCGAGCAATCGCCCGAGCGCCACGTCGAACGCCGCGTACTTGTCGGTGCCGTCGGCCTCCGCCCGCACCACCGGCCCCTTGCCGAACAGGGTCAGTTCGACGCGGTCGAGACCGGGGTTGCCGTTCTTCTCGTTGTGACGGCTGAGCTTCACGTCGAGGGAGATGGCACGGTCGTTCAAGTGCGTGACCTTCTCGGACTTCTCCGTCGCATAGGCGCGGAAGCGGTCCGTGATCCCCAGGTTTCGTCCGACGATGTTCAGTTCCATGACGACCTCCGTTCACCGGCGTGTCACCCGGTTCTGAAGGGTGGATCGACCACGCCTGTCCTGCCACCGTAGCCCGCTTCACCGCCATTGTCACGAGGCGTTTCCGCAGAGTTCGCCGAGAGCCGAATGCGACGCAGCGGCGTCTCGGCGAGCACTGCGGAACCCGCGAGCGAACCGCCCGCCGAGCGCACGGCGCGGGCCGATTCGGCGAGCGTCGACCCCGTGGTGAGGATGTCGTCGACGAGCAGGAAGCGGCGCCCGTGGAGCGGGCGCGCGGCGACGAGTGCGCCCGCGGCGTTCACCCGACGTGCCGCCTCGTCGAGCCCCGCCTGGTCGACGCGGTCGCGAGCGAGGCGAAGGACACCGGCCGAGCGGAGACCGCTGCGAGCGAGCAACAGCTCGACGGGTGCATAGCCCCGCTCGCGCAGTGCACGTCGAGTCGAAGGCACCGTGCAGATCTCGACGGAGACGCCCGGCACGGCCTCGGCGAGCGCGGCGGAGACGGCCGTGCGCAGGGCACGCGCGAGGGGACGCGCGGCGTCCGTGCGGCCGCCGTCCTTGAACGCGGCGAGGACGGCCGCAACGGCTCCCGAATACTCGAGCGCGGCGTGGACGACGATCGGCGCATCGAGATGCGGGAGCGGGCGCGTCACCGTTCGCGGGGCCGGCACGAGGGCGCCGAGGCACTCGCCGCACACGGCGCGGTCGACGGTGCCGCAGCCCGCGCAGGTCACCGGCGCGAGCACGGCGAGTCCGTCGAGCGCGGCGTCGCGGGCGAGGGCGAGCGCCCGGGCGGCGAACGGGGCTCCGGCGATCATGCTCCACAGACTGCCGACCCCACCGAGCCCCGGCCGTGCCGAGACCTCCGGTGTTGACGGATCGCCTCCTGCGCGCATTGTGGAGGAGCGTCGCCGGTCAGTCGGGCATCTGCGACGAGACGAACGCGATGCCGCTCGCACGCAGCTGCCAGCCGACCCCGCTCGGCACGTCGAGCTCTCCTGCCCGGGTGAGCGCCCGCAGGCTGCCCTCGCCGTTGCCGGCGTCGAGCATGAACGCGTCGGCGGGCCCCGCCGTCCCCTCGGGGATGCCGCCGAGCTCCTGGACGATGACCCGGGTGTCGCCGCCCGGGACGGCAGTGAGCGAGGCCACCCGGTTCGCGTCGAGCCAGGTGACGTCGAGCGGGGTGCCGGCGAGCGCCGAGAGCCGCAGCACGACCGGGCCGAGCTCGACCGGCAGCCCATCGGCGTCTCGCTCGATGGAGACCGCGACGAACCGGGTGCGCGGCCCGTCGCCGAGCAGGGCGATCATGCGGGTGCCGTCGCGCGAGACCTCGAGTGCGGCGATCGTCGACCCCGACCAGGGCACCGCGATCGGGCGGGCATCGCCGCCGCCCGGCGGGTAGGCGACGAGTTCACCGGGCGCGGTCGCGGGCACCGACCAGACGACGCCGTGCGGGTCGACCGCCGGCACGATGAGGTCCTCCCGCGGATCGCGCTCGAGCGGCCCTTCGCCGGGGGTGATGACCGAGACGCCGGC
This sequence comes from Agromyces italicus DSM 16388, assembly GCF_000421545.1. Classification (GTDB taxonomy): domain Bacteria; phylum Actinomycetota; class Actinomycetes; order Actinomycetales; family Microbacteriaceae; genus Agromyces; species Agromyces italicus. The sequence goes on along the minus strand of NZ_ATXF01000004.1, from coordinate 707,427 downwards.
CTGCGAGCGCACGGCGACGAGCTCGGCCGCCGGACCGACAGCGGCCCCGGTGGGCGAGACGCCCTCGACCTGCGGCGAGATCCCCTCGATCGGTTCGATCTCGTCGCCCGAGCTCGCAAGATATCCGAAGCTCGTGCCGTCGTAGACGACCGGGCGAGGATCGACCGAGGGATTTCGCACGGGCGGATTCGCGAGCTCGCCGACGTCCTGAACGGCGCCGTCGATCGCGAGCGCGACCTGGTCGACGTTGCGCACCGCACCCACGAGACTCTGCTCGAGCTGCTCCTGCATGCGCTGCACCGTGAGGGTGTCGTCGAACGTCGCCCCCGACAGCTCGACGTTCGCGACCCCGTTCGCGATCGGCACCGAGCCGGGTTCGATCTCGACGCCCTCCGGGAATGCCGAGACGACGCCGGGATCGAGCCACTCGGCCGGTCCGGCCAGCAGGGCGCGTACGATGCTCGTCTGCACCGCGTCGAGGCCCGCGAACCAGCGCAGGTCGGGCACCAGGTAGCGGTAGTCGGGATCGTAGAAGTACAGCTCGTAACCGCGGAACGTCTCGGTGAACGTGAACTCGTCGATGAGGAGCCCCTGCGGCGCCTCGGCGATCCGCCACTGGCCGTCGACTTTCGCGAGCCGGTACGCCAGGGTCAGTTCGGCGGTCGATTCGCCGAGCTCGTACTGCCCCGACGAGGTGAGCGACGCCGTGGGGGTCGCGTCGACCGCGACCTGCGTCTCTGCAGCATCCTCTGCGACCTCTGGCTCATGCAGATCGCGATCGGAGAGGACGTCGATCGTCGCCCCGGCGCCCGGCTGCCACTCGGTCTTGAACTCCTCGGTGAGGAACTCCCTCGCCACTCGGTAGTTGCCGCTCGGGCCGGCGGCCGCATCGATGAAGCCCTGCACGATCTGCTCGGGAGTTCCGTCCTTCAGGGGTCCGTCGACGAAGGTGTCCAGAAGCGGCACTTCAACCGGCTCGGGCTTGCCGACGGCCACGGGACCGGACGAAGGCAGGGCGACGCAGCCGCCCAGCAGTGCGGCCAGCACGAGCGCGAGGGATGCTCCGATCAGACGCCTACGCACCGGGGATCACCTGCCCCGCGGCATCCGGTTCATGCCCGCCGCGCGGAGCCGCGCCGGGCGCGTCGCCGCCGATCGCCGTCACGACGCCGGTGGGCGGCGGACCGCTCGCCCCGGCGTCGTCGGGCTCGAGCGAGAGTGGCGGAACCACGTCACCCGGGTCCGTGCCGGCCCGCGGCAGGACGAGGCGGAACACGCTGCCCGCACCGGGCTTCGACCAGACATCGATCGTGCCGCCGTGGGCGACCGCGTCTTCGAGCGAGATCGCGAGACCGAGGCCCGTACCGCCGATCGTGCGGGTGCGGCTCGGGTCGGCGCGCCAGAACCGGTCGAACACCCGTGCACTCTCCTCCTCGGTCATGCCGAACCCGTAGTCGCGGACGGAGAGCGCGATCGCGCTCTCGTTGCTGTCGACCGCGACGACGATCGGACGCCCCTCGCCGTGCTCGATCGCGTTGCCGAGGAGGTTTCGCACGATGCGACGGATGCGTCGTGGGTCGACCTCGGCGTCGAGGTGGCCTCCGGGCGCGACGAGCCGCAGCTCGCTGCCGCGCTCACGGGCGAGCTCGTGCATCGACTCGATCGCATCGCCGGCGAGGTGCACGAGGTTCGTCGGTTCGGTGGCGAGTTCGACCGAGCCGGCGTCGTACCGGCTGATCTCGAGGAGGTCGGCGAGCAGTGTCTCGAAACGCTCGGTCTGGGTGTGCAGCAGTTCGACCGTGCGCGAGGTCGGCCCGGGGAAGTCGTCGCGCTGACCGTACAGCACGTCGCCGGCCAGCCGGATCGTCGTCAGCGGGGTGCGCAACTCGTGCGAGACGTCGGAGACGAACCGCTGCTGCATGACCGAGAGCTCGGCGAGTTCGCGGATGCGTGCCTGCAGGCTGTCGGCCATCCCGTTGAATGAGGCTGCGAGGGTCGCCAGCTCGTCTTCGCCCTTCGACGGCATGCGCACGCCGAGGTCGCCGGCAGCGAGCCGTCGACTCGTGGCCGCCGCGGAGCGAATCGGCTCGATCACCCAGCGCACGACCAGCAGGGTGATCGCACTCAGGAGCACCAGCAGGGCCGCGGCACCGACCAGGCCGACGGCCTGCATGAACGCGAGCGTCTGCTGCGCGTCGGCGAAGTTGTAGCCGATGTAGAGGGCGTACCGACCGGCCTGGGGCACGTTGAGCGTCGACCCCACGACGACGCCGGGGTCGCCGCCGCCATCGTCGTTCTCGAGCTCGACCGACTGCCAGAACTGGCCCTCCGGATTGTCTTCGACCCGCTGCTGCAGCTCGTCGGTGATGACCCCGGTGAGGGCGGCGACACCGCGGTCGGGCGGTGCGTCCCGGCTCGGCGGCTGGCCGTCGACACGGAAGTAGGCGATCGCAGCCGAGCCCGACGCCGCCCGCACCGTCCGCTCGGTCGAGCTCATCAACGTCTGCAGCGACGCCCGATCAGCGGCGTCGGAGGAATTCAGGATGCTCTGCGCGGCGACCGTCGCATTGTTCGAGGCGTTGAGCGCCTCGTCGAGCTGGTTCTGGAAGAGGTTCGAGGCGACGCTGAACGAGATGTAGAGGCCGATGATGAAGATCGCGAGCGACGAGAGCGCGAGCGTGATCACGACGGTGCGGAACTGGAGCGAGCGACGCCACAACGCCGCGAGGCGCCGAGGCGCCTCGCGCCACGGACCGGCGAGGGTCACCGTCGGGGATTCCGCCTGGGTCATCCGCCGCCGTCGCCTAGGTCGTGGCGCCGGCGCGATAGCCGACGCCGCGCACCGTCATGACGATGCGCGGGTTGTCGGGGTCGTGCTCGACCTTCGCCCGCAGCCGCTGCACGTGCACGTTCACGAGCCGGGTGTCGGCCTTGTAGTGGTAGCCCCAGACCTGCTCGAGCAGCATCTCGCGGGTGAACACCTGCTGCGGCTTCGAGGCGAGGGTGAGGAGCAGGTCGAACTCGAGCGGGGTGAGGTTGATGCGGGTATCGCCGCGGCGCACCTCGTGGCCGGCCGCATCGATCACGAGGTCGCCGATGCCGAGCGTCGCGACCACCGGGTCGGGGGTCGGCCGGAGCCGGGTGCGGATGCGGGCGACGAGCTCCTTCGGATTGAAGGGCTTCACCATGTAGTCGTCGGCACCCGACTCGAGACCCTTCACGACATCGGCGGTGTCGGACTTCGCCGTCAGCATGATGATCGGCGTGCCCGATTCGGCGCGGATGCGACCGCAGACCTCGATGCCGTCGACGCCGGGGAGCATCAGGTCGAGGAGCACGAGGTCGGGCTTCGCCTCGCGGAACGCCGCGAGCGCGCCGGTGCCGTCGGCGCAGAAGACCGGGTCGAAGCCCTCGGTACGCAGCACGATGCCGATCATCTCGGCGAGGGCCGTGTCGTCGTCGACGACGAGTACTCGTGAAGTCATCCCGTTCATTCCTGTCGGTGCCGTGCGACGCGGCGCGGTCCCGTGTCGGTGCCGTGCGACGCGGCGCGGTCTGGTGCGCTCCAGCGTAGTCGGTCGGCGTGCTGCTCGGCCGAATGTGCGAGCATGGGGGACATCCCGCCGGAAGGAGCGCGTAGAGGTGTCGGATCACGACTGGCAGGCCCCCGGCTCCCCGGCGAGCGGTTCGACTCCCGAAACCTCGGTGCCGCCGCCGTACGGCGCTCCCCCGGCAACGCCCGCAGCCGGCGGCGACGGTCCTCCGCCGCCCCCGCAGCAGCCCTGGCTCCCGCCGACGCCCGGCGGATGGGCGCCGCCGCCGAAGCCCGGTCTCCTGCCGCTGCGGCCGCTCGGCTTCGGCACCCTGCTCTGGGCGCCGTTCCAGGCGCTGCGCCGCAATCCGGCCGCGACCTTCGGCAGCGGCCTGGTGGTGCAGCTCGTCTCGGCACTCGCGACGCTCGCCGTCGTGGTGCCGTTCATGGTGTTCATCTTCACCCGCGTCGAGAACGCCGCCACCGAAGACTTCGACGCGGTGATGTCGGGCGGGGTCGGGGCCTTCCTCCTGCTCATGCTCGTCCCGATCGCGCTCACGCTCGTCGCGGGGGCGTTCCTGCAGGGCGTCATGGTGGTCGAGGTCGCGACCGGAACCCTGGGCGAGCGCCTCGGATTCGGTGCGCTCTGGCGTCGCGCCGCGCGCCGAATCTGGCCGCTGCTCGGGTGGACGGCGCTCGTCACCCTGGCGCTGCTCCTCGTCGTCGCGGTATTCACCGGCATCATCGTGATCGCCGCGCTCACGTCGCCCGGGGCCCTGATCGGCGCGGTGCTCCTCACCCTCCTCGGGGTGCTCGGCCTCGCGGTGCTCGGCGCCTGGCTCGGCACGAAGCTCTCGATCGTGCCGAGCATCATCGTGCTCGAGAACGCCGGCATCGGGCAGGCGGTCCGGCGGTCGTGGCGCCTCACGAACGGCTACTTCTGGCGGACGTTCGGCACACTGCTGCTGGTCGGGCTCATCCTGAACGTCGCCGCGCAGGTCGTCGTGCAGCCCGTGTCGCTCATCGGCACCATCCTGGCCGCGATCATCGACCCGACGGGCACCGGGGCAGCGCTCGGCATCACGATCGTGACGAGCGTCGTGACCCTCGTGCTGTCGGTGCTCATCGGTGCGATCACCGCGGTCGTGCAGAGCGCGCTCGTCGCGGTCATCTACATCGACCTCCGCATGCGCACCGAGGGCCTCGACCTCGAGCTCGCCCGATTCGTCGAGCAGCGCGAGGCGGGTGCGGCGCCGACCGGCGACCCGTACGCGCCGCCGTCGGGCACGCCGGCCGCCGCGTCGGCGTCGTACGCACCGGGAACGACCCCGCCCGGCACGGCCTGGCCGGCTCCGCCCGAGGCGGGCGCGCCCGAGCAGCCGCGGCACTGACGGTGTTCGGCCTGACTCCGCTCGACCCCGACGCGCCCGAAGCGCGTCGTTGGCTCGAGGACGAGCTCGCGAAGCCCGAGTACCAGAACTCGAAGCCGACCGCCTTCGACCTCGCCATGCAGGCGATCCGCGACTGGTTCGCCGATCTCCTCGACGGAGCCGGCGGGGTGCCCGCGCCGGTGGTGACGCTCATCGTGGTCCTCGCCGTCGCCGCGCTCGTCGTCGTCGCGTTCCTCGTCTTCGGAGCGCCCCGCCTCCGTGGGCGCCGGCAGTCCGCCGTGCCGCTCTTCGACGATGGCGACCTCCGCGATCTCGCGGCGCTCCGGCGAGCGGCTGAGCTCGCCGCGGCGAACGGCGACTGGCCGCTGGCCATCGAGGAGCGTTTCCGCGCTCTCGTACGGGGCACGGTCGACCGCGACCTCGTGCAGGTGCATCCCGGCACCACCGCGCACGCCTTCGCAGTGGCGGCCGCCCGTCCCTTCCCCAGTCGTGAGCGCGAACTCGCGGCGGTCGCCGCCGAGTTCGACGGCGTGCGCTATCTCGGGGGACTCGGCAGCGCCGCGGGTTACGAGCGGACGAGCACGCTCGAGGCGGAACTCGCCGAGACCCGGCCCGCGGGTGCCGCGGGCGCGATCGCCCGAGCTGTGGAGTCCGTGCGATGACCGCGGCACCGCCCGCGACGGCCGCCGGGCCCTCGACCGACGTCGCACCCGCCGACGCGATCACGCCGACGCTCCGTGCGAACCTCCGTCGCCGACGCATCTGGATCGTGTTCGCGATCGTCCTCGTGCTCGGCGCGATCTCCCTGCTCGTGATCCGAGGCGGCGGCGGAAGCGCCGGGCAGCGCCTCGGCGCCGACAACCCCGCCCCGTTCGGGGCGAAGGCCCTCGTCGAAGTGCTCGGCTCCCATGGCGTCGAAGTCGGCGCCGTCGACGACTTCGACACGGCGCTCACCTCCGCGAAGTCCGGCGCCACGGTGCTGGTCTTCGACGAGTTCGGCCTGCTCGACGAGCAGCGGCTCAGCCGGCTCGCCATGTTCGCCGATCGGCTCGTCGTCGTCGAACCCGGGTTCGCCGCGCTCGAGGCGCTCGCCCCCGGTGTGCGCCTGGCCGGCGCGGCATCGGGCGCCGTCGACGAGGTCGAGTGCGAACTCCCCGCCGCCGAACGCGCCGGGTCGCTCTCGACCGGCCAGCGGCTGTTCACCCTCGACGACGAGGCGACCGCCGACGGCTGGCAGGGATGCTTCCGCGACGGCGACCACGGCTACGCCGTCGCGACCGGGCCGTCGTCGGGCGACGGGCGGATCGTCCTCGTCGGAGCGACCACCCCGTTCGAGAACGGCCGCATCACCGAGCGCGGCAACGCGGCGCTCGCGATCGGGCTCGCCGGGGCATCCGAAGAGCTCGTATGGTACCTGCCCGGCCCCCTCGATGCCGACCCCGGCCAGGCGCCGACGCTCGGCGAGCTCACCCCCGGCTGGGTCAGTCCGGTGCTCGCGCTCGCGGTCGTCGTGACCGTCGTCGCCGGTGTCTGGCGCGGGCGCCGATTCGGTCCGCTCGTGGTCGAGAATCTGCCCGTGCACGTCCCCGCCGGCGAGACCGCGCTCGGCCGTGCGCGACTGTACGCCCGCAGCGCGGCACGCACGCACGCCCTCGACCAGCTTCGCCTCGGTGCGATCGCCCGCATCGCCTCATCGCTGCGGCTGCCGCGTACCGCCGACGTCGCCGAGATCGCGGCAGCGGCGGCCGTTGCGACCGGGCGCGACCCCGGGCAGGTCCGCGCCGTGCTCGTCGAGGCCCTGCCCACCGGCGACCGGGAGCTCGTGCAGCTCGCGAATGCGCTCGACGATCTCGAGCACGCCGTACATGCGACACTCGCACCAGAGACCTCCACCCCGCAGGCTGCGGACCACCCAGGAAGGCGACCATGACCGACCCGATCGCGAACGAGACGACGGCCCGGGGGGCAGAGGCCCCGGCAGCGACCGCTGCCGCGCCGCCCGCCACGCCCGACGACGAACTGCGCAGCGCGCTGAATCGTGTGCGCACCGAGGTCGGCAAGGCCGTCGTCGGGCAGGACGGCGCGGTGACGGGCCTCATCATCGCGCTGCTCACCCGCGGGCATGTGCTCCTCGAGGGTGTGCCCGGTGTCGCGAAGACGCTCCTCGTGCGCACGCTCAGCCGCACGCTGCAACTCGACACCCGCCGCCTGCAGTTCACGCCCGACCTCATGCCCGGCGACGTGACCGGCTCCCTCGCGTACGACCCGCGCTCGGGCGAGTTCGCGTTCCGCGAGGGGCCGGTGTTCACCAACATCCTGCTGGCCGACGAGATCAACCGCACGCCGCCGAAGACCCAGTCCGCGCTCCTCGAGGCGATGGAGGAGCGCCAGGTCTCGGCCGACGGCGTGACCCGGCCGCTCCCCGACCCGTTCATGGTCGCGGCCACGCAGAATCCGATCGAGTACGAGGGCACCTACTCGCTCCCCGAGGCGCAGCTCGACCGCTTCCTCCTGAAGCTCGTCCTCGACGTGCCCGAACGCGACGCCGAGGTCTCGCTGCTGCGCCGCCATGCCGACGGATTCGACCCGCACGACCTCGCCGCCGCGGGCGTCGAGCCCGTGCTCGGGGCGGCTGAGCTCGCGGCCGCACGGGCAGCGGCTGCGACCGTGCGCGTCGAGGACGACGTGCTCGGCTACCTCGTCGACCTCGCCCGGGCGACGCGCCGCAGCCCCTCCATGCGGCTCGGCGTGAGCCCGCGAGGATCGACCGGCCTGCTCGCCGCGGCGAAGGCCTGGGCCTGGCTCACTGGCTACGAGTCGCTCACGCCCGACCATGTGCAGGCGATGCTGCTGCCCGTCTGGCGCCACCGGGTGCAGCTGCGCCCCGAGGCCGAACTCGAGGGCGTCTCGGTCGACCAGGTGCTGCGCGGCATCGTGCAGCAGGTGCAGGTGCCGCTCTGAGATGGCGCTGACCGGTCGATTCGCGTTGCTCGTCGCCCTCGGGGTCGTCCCCGTCGTGGTGGCGGGCTTCTCCAGCGCGCCCCTCGCCTGGCTCGCGCTCGTCGGGTGGCTCCTGCTCGTCGTCGGCGCCGGCATCATCGACCTCTCGCTCGCGGCTTCGCCCCGGGCGGTCGCCTTCCCCCGCGAGCTGCCCGACCGGGTGCGCCTCGGCGAACCGGTCGCGTCGCAGCTCACGGTGCAGAACCTCGGCGGCCGGATGCTCCGCGCCACCGTGCGCGACGGCTGGGAGCCCTCGGCCGGGGTCGCCGGCGCGAATCGCACCCGGCTCGCGATCCCCGCGGGCGAACGCCGCCGCATGACGCTGCACCTCGTGCCGACCCGTCGCGGCGACCGCCGCACGCAGCAGGTGACGCTCCGCTCGGCCGGCCCGCTCGGCCTGTGGGCGAGACAGGCGACGCTCGCGGCGCCCGGACGGGTACGGGTGCTGCCGCCGTTCCATTCACGGGTGCACCTGCCCTCGCGGCTGACCCGGCTGCGTGAGCTCGACGGGCGGACGCCGCTCCTCATCCGCGGCCAGGGCACCGAGTTCGACTCGATCCGCGACTACGTCCGCGGTGACGACGTGCGGTCGATCGACTGGCGGGCGACCGCACGCCACATCGACCCCGAGGTGCCGGGCAACACCCGGCTCATGGTGCGCACCTGGCGCCCCGAGCGCGACCGGCGGATCGTCATCGTCGCCGACACCTCGCGCACCGCCGCGGCGCGCATCGCCGACGAACCCCGACTCGACACGAGCTACGAGGCCGCGCTGCTGCTCGCCGCGCTCGCGTCGCACGCGGGCGACCGCGTCGACTTCCTCGCGACCGACCGGCGCCCGCGAGGCCGGGTGCACGGGGCGAGCGGGCCAGACCTCCTGGCCCGCATGGTCGACACGATGGCGGGCATCGACGCCGAGCTCGTCGAGGCCGACTGGACGCTCGTGCCCGGTCAGGTGCGCGCGGTGACGAGCCGCCACGCCTTCGTCGTGCTGCTGACGGCGGCCGACTCCCCCGGCTCGGCTCGCGGCCTGCTGTCGGTGCTGCCGCAGCTCACCGCCCGCCACACCGTCGTCGTCGCCTCCGTCGCCGACCCCGCCATGCTCGAGACGAGTCGGCTGCGCGGCGACCTCGACGAGGTGTACGGGGCCGCTGCCGCGGAGCGCGGCCTCCTCGACGGCGAGCGGGTCGGTGCGGCGATCCGCCGACTCGGCGCGCAGACGGTCACGGCGGCGCCCCACGAGCTGCCACCGGCCCTCGCCGACCGCTACCTCGAGCTCAAGGCGGCGGGGCGGCTCTGAGGCGGCGCGCTCCGACGCGGCGCGCTCCGACGCAAGCCGACGCACGGCGCGTCGTTTTCGAACATTCGCGCGAGGTTCACCGGCGCCGATCGGCCGACTCGCTACGCTCTGGAAGGCGCCGATGAGGCGGCGCCACGCTCCAGCGGTCGCCGTCCGTGCCCGCCGACCCTACGAAAGGGACTCCAATGTCTGACACTGCACCCGCCCTCGCCGCTCCGTCGACCGCCCAGCGACTCATCGCCGAGCTCCTCGGCACGTTCATCCTCGTCTTCGGCGTGATCGGCGCGGCCATCTTCTCCTCCGCAGACACCGGCCTGCTCGGCGTCGCGTTCGCGCTCGGCCTCTCGGTCGTCGTCGGCGTGTACGCCTTCGGGCCGATCTCGGGCGGTCACTTCAACCCGGCCGTCACCCTCGGCCTCGCGATCGCCGGCCGCTTCGCCTGGAAGGACGTGCTCGGCTACCTCGCGGCACAGGTCGTCGGAGGCATCCTCGGCTCGGTGGTGCTGCTCGGCATCCTCTCGACCGGCCCCAAGTTCGACATCGCGATCTTCCAGGGCGTCTCGACCGGCTACGACGAACTCTCGCCGTCCGGGTTCGGCCTCGGTTCGTTCCTCATCGCCGAGATCGTCGCCACCGCGATCTTCCTCTTCGTGATCCTCGGCGTCACCTCGGCCGGGCGGGCTGCGTCGAACCTCGCCCCGCTCGCCATCGGCCTCACCCTCACCGTTCTCGTGCTCGTCGCCGGCCCGGTCTCGAACGGTTCGTTCAACCCGGCACGGTCGATCGCGACCGCGATCTTCGGCGGGACCGAGGCGCTCACCCAGCTCTGGGCTTCGATCGTCGCCCCCATCGTCGGCGCGCTGCTCGCCGGCGTGATCTACAAGGCGGTCTTCGACCGTCCCGCGCAGCTCACCGCGTAGCCGACGCTGCAACTGACGAAGGCGGATGCCCCACGGGGCATCCGCCTTTCGCCGTTGCCCTGGCGGGTGCGGGCGCGGAGGAGATCGCCCGATCGGGAGGAGGCGATGCCTCGGATCGTCCTCCGAAGCGGACGATCTCCTCCCGAACGCCCGCCACCCGGCGCCGGCCGCCGGCACCCGGCGCCCGCCACCGGCCACCCGCCACCGGCCACCCGCGGGAGCTTCGGCGACGCGCGGCCGAGGGCGAGCAGCGCTGCGCCGCCGCACCGCCTCAGCGCGTCAGCCCGTCACCGCCGGGCGCCTCACCCCCGGAGCCGCGCAGCCCCTCAGCCCGAGACGACCCGCGTGGCGCCGGCGTCGAACGCCGCGAGATCGCCGGTCGCGCCCGCACGCCGTGCTCGGCCACCGATCACGAGCATGTAGAACAGCAATCCGCCGAGCACGAGCGCCCCGATGCCGATCTTGACGGCCCAGGGCCACGGTGCGGGGGTCACGAAGCCTTCGATGAGCCCCGCGACGAAGAGGAAGAACACGAGCCCGATCGCGACCGTGAAGAGCGCCCGGGCGTCGGCGGCGAGGGCGACCCCGCGCGGCCGTGGCCCCGGGGCGACCCAGGCCCAGAAGATGCGCAGTCCGGCTGCGGCCGCCACGAACACGCAGGTGAGCTCCAGCAGGCCGTGGGGGGCGATGTAGAGGAAGAAGGTGTCGGCCTCGTCGTACGCGAACATGATCGCGGCGTTCACCCCGAGGTTCTGCGCGTTCTGCATGATCACCCACGGCACCCAGACGCCGAGCACGCCGAACGCGACGCACTGGGCGGCGATCCACGCGTTGTTCGTCCACACGGAGCCGGCGAAGGAGCCGGCCGGGTGCTCCGAGTAGTAGGCGGCGAAGCCCTCCTCGGCGATCTGGCGGAGCTCTCGCTCCGAACCGATCGAGGCGAGCGCTCTGGGATCCCCCGCGATCCACCATGCGTACAGCGCCGCGATGACGAACGTCGCCACCGCAACCGCGAGCGTGAGCCAGCGGATGCGGTGGAGCGCGGCCGGGAGATCGAGTGCGGCGAACCGCGCGAGTTGGCGCAGCGGGTTCTCGGGGGCGCCCGTGAACCGCAACCTGGCTCGAGCGAGCGAGAGCGAGAGTCGGTCGCCGAGCGCGGTCGAACCGGCCGTCGACTTCACGAGCGAGAGGTCGGATGCCCCGGCCTGATACCGCTCGATGAGTTCGTCGGTCTCGGGCCCGCTGAGGCGCGAGCCGCGCGCGAGCGCGTCGAGCCGCTGCCAGTCGTCACGGCGGGCTGAGGCGAGCGCTTCGAGGTCCATCTGCTTGAATACTACCCATGGCCGAAACGACCGCCGAGCCCGCGAGGCTCGTCCGCTTCGACGACGACGGCGTCCTGACCGGTGAGGCGGTCAGCCTCGACCTTCGGCCCGCGAGCGCGCTCATCCGCGCCGCCGGCGCCGCGATCGACGTCCTCGTGAGCATCGCGCTCCTGCTCGGCCTCGTCTTTCTGCTCGCGGGCCTCGGCGTCGACGAGGCGGCCTTCCGGGCGGCAATGATCTCGGGTCTCGTGGCGGTCCTCGTCGTGCTGCCGACGACGGTCGAGACGGCGTCGCGGGGTCGTTCGCTCGGCAAGCTCGCCCTCGGGCTCCGCGTGGTGCGCGACGACGGCGGCGCGATCGGATTCCGGCACGCGTTCATCCGTGCGCTCGTCGGCGTCGTCGAGATCTACATGACCTTCGGCGGCCTCGCGGTGCTCGTCGGATTCCTGAACCCGTCGTCGAAGCGGCTGGGCGACCTGCTCGCCGGCACGCACGGCCAGGTCGAGCGGGTTCCGGTGCCGCCGTCGACGGCCTTCGGGGTGCCGGCCGAACTCGTCGCGTGGGCCTCGATCGCCGACATCGGCCGCCTTCCCGATCCGCTCGCCCGTCGTGTCGCGTCGTTCTTCCAGAACGCCCCGCACCTCGCGCCCGCGAGCCGTGATCGGGTCGCCGCCTCGCTCGCGGCCGAGGTCGCCCCCTACGTCTCCCCCGTGCCCGCCGCACCTGCTGAGCGGTTCCTCGCCGGCGTCGCCGCCCTCCGCCGCGAGCGCGAGCTCACGGCGCTCGGGCTCGAGGCCGAGCGCATGGGCGCGCTCGCCCCGGTGCTCACCGCGACCCCGCCCGGCTTCCCCGACCGCTGACGCGCCCCGCTGACGCGCCCCGCCCGCGCCCCGCGCCCGCGCTCCGCTTGCGCGCGCGCCCGCGCCCGCGCACTCATCTAGGGGGTGCTTTTCCGCAAGCAACGGCGGGATCCGGCCCAGAGAGCTGCGGGAAAGCACCCCCAGAACGACTCGAAGCAGCAGCGCGCAGCGCGCAGCGCGCAGCGCGCTCAGTAGCGGTAGTGGTCGACCTTGTAGGGCCCTTCGACGGGCACGCCGATGTAGGCCGCCTGCTCGGGGCGGAGCGTGGTGAGCTCGACGCCGAGCGAATCGAGATGGAGGCGCGCGACCTTCTCGTCGAGGTGCTTGGGCAGCACGTAGACGCCGATCGGGTACTCCTCGATGCGGGTCCAGAGCTCGATCTGCGCGAGCACCTGGTTGGTGAAGGAGTTCGACATGACGAACGACGGGTGGCCCGTCGCGTTGCCGAGGTTCATGAGCCGGCCCTCGCTCAGCACGAGGATCGAACGGCCCGTCGGCAGTCGCCATTCGTGCACCTGCGGCTTGATCTCGACCTTCTCGGCGCCCTCGAGGCCCTCGAGGGCGGCCATGTCGATCTCGTTGTCGAAGTGACCGACGTTCGACACGATCGCGAGATGCTTCATCTCGAGCATGTGCTCGAGTCGGAGCACGTCTTTGTTGCCCGTGCAGGTGACGAAGATGTCGACCTCGCCCACCACGTCTTCGACGCGAGCGACCTGGTAGCCGTCCATCGCGGCCTGGAGGGCGCAGATCGGGTCGACCTCGCTCACGATGACGCGGGCGCCTTGCCCGCGCAGCGCCTCGGCGGCGCCCTTGCCGACGTCGCCGTAGCCGACGACGAAGGCGACCTTGCCGCCCATGAGCACATCGGTGGCGCGGTTCAGGCCGTCGGGCAGCGAGTGACGGATGCCGTACTTGTTGTCGAACTTCGACTTCGTCACCGAGTCGTTGACGTTGATCGCGGGGAACAGCAGCCCGCCCTCGGCGTGCAGCTCGTAGAGGCGATGCACGCCGGTCGTGGTCTCCTCCGTCACACCGGTGAGTTCGCCGGCGATGCGGGTCCAGCGGTCGGGGCTCGCCTCGAGGGAGCGGCGCAGGGTATCGAGGATGACTCGGTACTCGCCGGTGTCGGCGTCGGATGCCTCGGGCACGACGCCTGCGGCCTCGAAGTCGCGTCCGCGGTGCACGAGCAGCGTCGCGTCGCCGCCGTCGTCGAGGATCAGGTTCGGGCCGATCCAGCCTGCGCCGGCCTCCGCGGCTTCTGCCGACCAGTCGAAGATGCGGTCCGTGCACCACCAGTACTCGTCGAGGGTCTCGCCCTTCCACGCGAACACCGGCACGCCGGCGGGCGCGTCGACGGTGCCCTCGGGGCCGACGACGACGGCGGCGGCGGCTTCGTCCTGCGTGGAGAAGATGTTGCAGCTCGCCCATCGCACCTGCGCGCCGAGCGCGACGAGCGTCTCGATCAGCACCGCGGTCTGCACCGTCATGTGGAGACTGCCCGCGATGCGCGCACCGGCGAGCGGCTGCGCCGCGCCGAACTCGGCCCGCAGCGCCATGAGGCCCGGCATCTCGTTCTCGGCGAGCCGCAGCTGGTGACGGCCCGCCTCGGCGAGCGAGAGGTCGGCGACCTTGTACGGAAGTGCGGTGGTGGCGGGCTCGATGCTCATGCCCACCATTCTCGCAGGCTCATCACCCCGGGTTTACAGGACGATGGTCGCTTGACAGGACGCTTCAGGCAAGGCCTGTCCTGCCAATCGGCGATTGTCCTGTAAACCCCGTCGGTCAGGAGTGACTGACGTTCGGTGGACGCGAGTCAGCCGCGGATGAGCCCGAGGACCTCGTCGCGGACCGCGACCATGGTGGGTTCGTCGCCGCCTTCGACGTTCAGGCGCAGCAGCGGCTCGGTGTTCGAGGGGCGCACGTTGAACCACCAGAACGGCTCGTCTCCGGCGGTCTGGCCGACGACGGTGAGGCCGTCGAGCTCGTCGAACTCGCCGCGGCCCGTGAACGCCTCGACGATGCGCGTGTACGCGGCCGGAACGTCGTCGACCACCGAGTTGATCTCGCCCGAGAGCGCGTACGGGTCGAACCGCGCGCCGAAGTCGGACAGCGGGGCATCCTGCGCGCCGAACTCGGCGAGCACGTGCATCGCCGCGAGCATGCCGTTGTCGGCGCCCCAGAAGTCGCGGAAGTAGTAGTGGGCGGAGTGCTCTCCGCCGAAGACCGCGCCCGTCGCCTTCATCTGGTCTTTGATGAGCGAGTGCCCGACCCTGGTGCGCACCGGCACGGCACCGGCCGCCTCGATGGTCTCCGGCACGAAGCGCGAGGTGATGAGGTTGTGGATGACGTTGACGTTCGTCTCGCCCGCCGCGGCGACGCGACCGATCTCGCGGAGCGCGACGATCGCGGCGACCGCCGACGGCGTGACCGCGTCACCCCGCTCGTCGACGACGAAGCACCGGTCGGCGTCGCCGTCGAAAGCGAGCCCGAGGTCGGCGCCGTGTTCGACGACCGCGCGCTGCAGGTCGACGAGGTTCGCCGGCTCGAGCGGGTTCGCCTCGTGATTCGGGAAACTGCCGTCGAGCTCGAAGTAGAGCGGCACGATCTCGAGCGGCAACGCGGGAAGCCCTGCGGCCTCGCCGAGGACGGCCGGGACGGTGAGACCGCCCATGCCGTTGCCCGCGTCGACGACGAGCTTCAGGGGGCGGATGCCACGGAGGTCGACGAGCGTGCGGAGGTGGGCCGCGTAGTCGGCGAGCACGTCGGCCTCGACGACCGAGCCCGGGTCGGGCACCGCGGCGAGACCCTGCTCGAGGTAGTCGGCGGCACGGTCGCGGATCGCCGCGAGGCCCGTGTCGAGCGAGATGCCCTGAGCGCCCGCGCGGGAGAACTTGATGCCGTTGTAGGCGGCCGGGTTGTGACTCGCGGTGAACATCGCCGCCGGGGCATCCATCGAACCCGATGCGAAATAGCTCTCATCGGTGGAGCAGAGCCCGATCGACACGACGTCGGCGCCGCGGGCGGATGCGCCGGCCGCGAATGCGGCCGCGAACCCCGGCGAGGAGTCGCGCATGTCGTGCCCGACCACGACCCGACCGCCGGCAGCCCCGACCTCGTCGACGAACGCCGCGCCGAGCGCCTCGACGGTCTCGGCCGTGAGGCCCTCGCCCACGATTCCGCGTACGTCGTACGCCTTCACCACCGCGTCGAGGCGCGCGCGAACGTCGGATGATGCCGGGGAATTCATGCCTTGAAACCTACCCCACCGAGTGCGGTGTGCCGCACGACCTGCCAACCCACGGGGGCGGAGGTGCGCTCGGCGTGCCGGGCGCAGAGATCGTAACCGTGGGGCTCGCGCACGACGGCGAGCGGGCCGAGCACCGCGGTCGACTCGGCGTAGTCGAAGGTCAACGTCGCGACCGCCTCGGCGGCGCATGCGGTTCGCGAACAACGTCTCATGGCAGATCAAGAGTAGCGATCGGCGCCGACAATAGGATGGAATGCATGCCCCGCTCCCGTCGTGTCGTGCCCCGCTCTCCGAGACGGCTCGCTCGTGACCGCCACGGCCGCGGGATGCGCTCCCCCGTGACCGGTCCGCACCTGCCGCTGCTCTCGACCCGGCTCGACGAGTTCGAGCTCACCATCGGCACGACCGCCTCGTACCTGCGCGGGCTCTGGCCCGAGCTCGACGGAGTCGTGTTCGAGGTCGCTCAGGCCCCCGCCGAAGCGATCCACGACGATCACATCGACCGCTGGAAGGTCTACCACGACGAGCGTCGGATCGTCTTCTTCCGACTCCCGATCGTGCGCTTCCTGCGGCTCCAGGAGGGCGAGGAGCGCGACGAGAAGCTGCTCGTGGAGAGCTGCGTCTTCCGCGCCGTCGCCGACCTCCTCGGCCGCGACCCGTGGGAACTCGCGCCCGGACGGTACCGGCACTTCTGACGCGGCGCCCGCTCAGCGCGGGGTGACGGTGATCGGCGAGTCGAGCGGGCCGGGCGGGCGCACCGGGAACGACGACAGCGCGCGCTCGCCTGAGAACGACACGGTGGCGTGCACCCCGGCCGCACCGCCGAGCTCGACGACGCTGCGCTGCTCCAGCTCGAGCGACGCCGC
Organism: Agromyces italicus DSM 16388; assembly: GCF_000421545.1. GTDB lineage: Bacteria > Actinomycetota > Actinomycetes > Actinomycetales > Microbacteriaceae > Agromyces > Agromyces italicus. The sequence goes on along the minus strand of NZ_ATXF01000004.1, from coordinate 690,986 downwards.
CTCCCCAGGGGCGAGGCGGAGCGAGCGCTCCTCTCCATCGATCACCGCCACGACGTCGAGCTCCTCGTCGCCCGGCTTCAGCAGGTGCAGCACCGGCCCCGGGCCCTGCGGCACGGCCACGACCGCGGCGTCGAGCAGCGGCGTCGTGGCCACGGTCCAGCCGAGATCGACCGAGGCGTCCTCGTCGTCGCCGCCGGGAGCGGTCTGCGCCTGCGGGGTGCCGGTCGTGGCTCGGGCCGCGGCGACGATCGGCGCGTCGGCCTCGAGCGTGATCGTGTAGTCGCCCTCGTCGAGCTCGCCGAGCGGCACATCGGTCGTCTGGCCCGGCTCGAGCGAGACGTCGATGCCCGCACCGCCGCCGCCCGATTCCGAGGCGACGCCGATCGAGACCTCCACGGGCTCGTCGCCGGGCGCGAAGAGCCGCACCGCCGGGTGGTCGTCGCCCTCGGCGTGGTCGTCGGCCGGGTCGACGCCGCCGGCGTTCGGCACCACGAAGCCGGGGATCACCTGGGTCGTCGCGGGCATCGCCGTCGGCCCGACCAGCTCGACGCCCGCCGGCGTGAGGCCTTCGACGACCGAGTGCTCGAGCGTGGCCGCGATCGCGCCGCCCGTGCTGGTCACGTGCACCACCGGTGAGCGGAGGTTCGGTGCGAGCCCCGCGAGCGAGAGCACGCGCTGCTCGCCGGCCGGAACCGTGATGCCGAGCGCCGAGGGGGCGTCGACCGGACCGTTCTCCCCGCTCACGCGCACGTCGACGTCGGCGGCGACCTCGCTGGGGTTGGAGAGCAGCACGATACTGCTCCGCCCGACATCGGTGGCGCCGCCGACGAGCCAGGCCTCGGCGACCGCTTCGTCGCAGGCGGCGGCGGCGAATCCGGCGATCGTCTCGCGTTCGCTGCGCTGACCCTGCGCCCCCGCCATTTCTCCGACCCCGGCGGCACCGGCCCCGGTGGTCAGGGCGAGCGGGCTTCCGTCGCGGTCGGCGTTCGGGTTCTCGGGCGCGCCGAGCGGCGTCTCGGTGATCTCGACGTCGTCGGGCGAGACGCCCGTCGTGACCGAGGTCGAGCCGACCGAGACGGCGGTCGTCGCGTCGGCGGCGTCGTCGCCGAGCGAGAGCAACGGGCCCGGGCAGACGCGCAGCTGGCCCGTCTCGGCCGGCTCCACCACCGTCGAGGGCGGCTCGACGCGGAACTCGGGCCACGGGACGAGTGCCGCCGCGGCGAGCGCCGCCGCCGCGATGCCGCCGGCCAGCACGAGAGCGAGGGCGCGACCGCCCACGCGGGCGATGTCGCGAGCGAGTTCGCGCTTATCGGCCATCGTCATCTCCTTCGCTCTCGGGGGTCGGTTCATCTTGGCCCTCGGGTTCGGGGGCGGGCCCGGTCTCGGGTTCGGATGTCTCGGGTTCGGGTGCCTCGGGTTCGGGTGTCTCGGGTTCGGGTGCCTCGGGTTCGGGTGTCTCGGGTTCGGGTGCCTCGGGTTCGGGTGTCTCGGGTTCGGGTGCCTCGGGTTCGGGTGTCTCGGGTTCGGGTGCCTCGGGTTCGGGTGCTTCGGCAGCCGTTTCGACGGAAGCCGAACCCGCCTCCGCGTCGTCAGTTGCGACAGCCTGCTCGGCATCGGAGCCGGGTTGCGCGCCCTCGGCCGCGGTCCGTTCCTTCCGACGGCTCGGCGTCACCGGGCGGCGGCGCTCAGGGCGGCGGTCCGCCTCCCGCCCGGCGCCGGTGGGGATCGAGAGCAGCAGGGTCGCGCCCAGCACGAGGAGCTGCACCGCAGTGACGACCCCCGCCATCCAGCCTCCGGCGCCGGCCGGGATCTGCGCGGCCGGAGCGTCGGGCTCGGCGGCGGTGAAGCGCCAGAGCGTGCCGAAGTCGGTCTCGCCGACGGCCACGAGCGCGGAATTGGCGTCGAGCGCCGTGCGCGCCCGATCGGCGATCGCGACCGCCGCGGTGTCGTCGGGGTCTGCCGGTTCGTCGAGCAGCACGAAGGAGGCGCCGAACTCGCGTACCGCCGCCTCGGCGTCCGCTCCGCTGCGCGAAGCGAGGTTGCCGGCGACGAGCGCGAGCTCCTCCTCCTCGGCCGACAGCGTCCGCTCGGTCGCGGCGAGCGTCGACTGGTCGTCGAGCGTGGTTCCGGTGCCGCGCTCGAGGGTCGCGCGCAGGCTTCCATCGGTGTCGGGCGTCAGACGGAGCGTCGTGACCCGCGGGTCGGTCTCGGCCTCCGCGCCGACGAAGGCGGGCAGGGTGCGCGCCGCGGCGGGCTGCACCGCGACCGCGCCCGTCGCGAGGGCGACCCCGGTCGGAAGGACCGCGGCGGCCATGGCGGCGAACACCACCCATCCGAGCAGGGCGCGTCCGCGTCGCATCGCATCGAGCGCGAGCACCGCGGCGAGCACGAGCCCGAGCCAGGCGAGGCTGAGGCCCGCTCCAGTCCAGATCGGGATGGCGTGCGCGCCGGCCGAGCCGACTGCGAGGTGGGCTGCGGCCACCGCTGTGGCGAAGCCGAGAAGTGCGATCCCGAGCGCGAGCGCCGCCGGCCTGAGCGTGCGGGTGAGCACCGCGGCGAGCGCGACGAGCACGAGCGGGAGCACGAGGGCGCTGAGCGCGATGCGGAAGTCGACGGAGCCGGAGGAGGAGAAGAAGCTGTCCCAGCCGCCCCAGCCTCCGTCGGGCAGTCCGAGGGCGAGTTGCCAGATCGTCGGGATCTCGCTCCCGACCGGGAGTCCCGGATCGGCCAGGAGGCCGAGCGGAGTGCCGCGGCGGAGCTGATCGGCCACGAGCGGCAGCGCGAGCACGAGGGCGGGGATCGGCAGGCCGATGAGGCGTACCCAGGCGCGCCCGCTCAGCGCGAGCGCGACGACCCACGCCACCAGCAGCGCGGGCACGAGACTCGGGGCGGCGCCGACGAGAGCGGCGAGGAGCAGCGAGGCGGTCGCCGCCGCAGCCCACGACGTGGCGGCGCCGAATGCGGCGAACGCGAACCAGGCCAGCAGCACGTGGGCGAGCACGGCCCCGGGGCGACCGTCACCGAGCGCCACGAGGAACGGCGGCGCGAAGGCCCAGAGGAGTGCGGCGACGGCGCGCACCGAGGCCCGCTCGGTCAGTCGCGAGGCGGCGAACCAGGCGCCGACCGCGGCGGCCGGGATCGCGAGCAGCCAGAGCACGAGGAGCGCGAACGACGGCGCCCAGAACGCCGCCGAGCCGATGACGGCGAGGACCCCGGCGAACGGGTCGGCTGCGCCCACGAAGCCGGTGCCGAGGTCGCGCCAGCCGTAGGCGGCGTTGCGCCAGAGCTCGGCGACATCGCCCGAGAGCGGCTGGAGTGCCCCTCCGCCGACCCCGCCCGAGCCGAGCAGCCACGAGAAGAGCCCGACGGAGGCGGCCGCCGTCGCGAGGAGGATCCATCCCCCGCCGGTGCCGATGAACTGGAGCTCGTGCTTGCGCCCCCGCGCCCGCTCGCGCCGCGCCTCGGCGGAGTGCTGTCGACGGCGCCGCATCTCGTCGGGCTGCATGCGCAGCGGCGCGATCGCCGACCAGCCGACCGTGCGCGCCGACTTCAGCGCGCGCCGAGCCCGAGGCACCCGTGCGCCCGAGAACATCGTCGTGAATGCCGCGGCGAACTCGCCGGGGATGGCTCCGGGCGCCTTGACGAGCAGCAGCCGGACCGAGCGGACGACGGCGAGCAGCAGGAAGCTCAGCCAGTGCAGCGGCACGAACGGGAGCGGTGCGTAGACGAGTCTGCGGTGGAGCTGAGCTGCACGGGTCGCCCGCACACGGCGGCGCGTCGTGCGCGCCCGCGGTCCGACTTCGGGTCCGGCGACCCCGACCCCGGCGAAGCGCACCTTCGCCTCGGGGACGACCGCGACCCGGTGCCCCGCCAGGCGGGCGCGGATCGAGAGGTCGAGCGCGTCGTCGACGGTGGGGAGCCCCGGGTCGAATCCGCCGAGGGCCCGCAAGACGGTGTGGCGCACGAGGATCGCCGCGGGATCGAGTACCAGGACGTCGCTGAGCCCGTCGTGCTGGCCCTGGTCGAGTTCATCGGTGACGATCGCGACGCTCCGCCCGAGCCGGGTGATCGAGCGGCCGAATCGAACGATTCGCTCGGGCTCGTCCCAGTCGACGAGCTTGGGGCCCGCGACGGCGACCGACTTCGCGGTCTCGAGGGAGGCGACGAGCTGTGCGAGCGCATCGGGGGCCGGCGCGCTGTCCTCCGCGAGCAGCCACAGCGCGTCAGCATCACCCCCGGGAGCCTCGAGCACCCGGTCGGCGGCACGGATCGCCTCGCCGAACGAGAGATGCTGGGAGAGGTCGACGAGGTGGGACGGCGACGCCGCGGCGACCTGCTCGCGTGCGACGTCATCGGCCTCGGTGAGCACGACGACGAGGGCGTCGGGCATCCGCTCCTGCAGGTGGAGGGCATCGAGCGTCTGGCGCAGGTGGTCGCCGCCGTGGTGCACGACGAGGACGGCGGTGACTCTGGGGAACATCGGGGTCAGCCTAAGCGGCGCACCCCGCGGCATCCGCAAGCGAGGCGGGCGCGCCTCGAAAACGACGGCCGGAAAGCCGAGCGCGGAGCCTGCCGAAGCAGGCCCCGCGTCTCACACCGCCCGCTTGCGGAGCTTGCGCCGCTCGCGTTCGGAGAGCCCGCCCCAGATACCGAAGCGCTCGTCGTTGCCGAGCGCGTACTCGAGGCAGTCGCCTCGAACCTCGCAACCGGTGCAGATCTTCTTCGCGTCCCGAGTCGATCCGCCCTTTTCAGGGAAGAACGCCTCGGGATCGGTCTGCGCGCACAATGCGTCGCTCTGCCACGCCAACGGATTGTCATCGTCGACCGTCGGCCGCACGCCGGGAACTCCCAGCCTGACCGGATCGATGAACCAATCGTCAGGTACTCCAGAACGATATTCAGGACTTCCCATATCGTCTCCCACCCAGTTGTACCGACCACCCAGAGGGTGTGTCACGACCAATTACACCGGTGTAGTTCGCGAGAGTCAAGTCGTAGATCGTAAACCCTCAATCCGTCATCGAGGCTTCAGGACGTTCACGACACGCCGGGTGTTGGGGAGACGTTATGAATCGGGTGCGGATGCCCCGTGCTCAGCTCGCGGCGCGGCGTGCGTCCCAGGCGCTCCGCACCATGTCGGTGAGCGAGTGGCGCATACGCCAGTCGAGGTCGCGTGCCGCGAGTTCGCCCGAGGCCACGATGCGCGCCGGGTCGCCTGCGCGACGGGCCGCGATCTCGGGAGCGAACGCGATGCCGGTGACCTCGGCGACCGCCGTCATGATCTCGCCGACCGAGACGCCGTCGCCCGATCCGAGGTTGTACACGGGCTCGACCGGCTCGCCCGCCTCGAGCCGTTGGGCCGCGACGACGTGGGCCTCGGCGAGGTCGGCCACGTGGATGTAGTCGCGGACGCAGGTGCCGTCGGGCGTCGGGTAGTCGTCGCCGTTGATACGCGGCGTGCGGCCGTCGAGCAGCGCGTCGAACACGAGCGGGAAGAGGTTGTGCGGGCTCGGGTCGAACACCTCGGGCGTGCCGGATCCGACGACGTTGAAGTAGCGCAGGCTCGTGTGGGCGAGGCCGGCCGCCCGGGCCTGGTCGGCGAGGAGCCACTCGCCGATGAGCTTCGACTCGCCGTACGGCGATTCGGGATGCTTCGGGGTCGCCTCGGTGACGAGATCGACGTCGGGCGTGCCGTACACCGCGGCGCTCGAGGAGAAGACGATGCTCGAGACGCCCTTGGCCTCCATCGCCGCGAGGAGGGTCGCCGTGCCCGTGACGTTCTGCTGGTAGGTGTGCAGCGGCCGCTGCACCGAGACGCCGGCGTACTTGTACCCGGCGAGGTGCACGACGCCGCGGATGTCGTATCGCTCGAACGCCGACTCGAGCACCCGCCCGTCGAGGATGGACCCCTGCACGAAGGGGATGCCGTCGGACACGAAACCGCGCCGCCCGGAGGAGAGGTCGTCGACGACGACGGTGTCGATGCCCTTCGCCGCGAATGCCCGCACGACGTGCGAACCGATGTAGCCCGCTCCTCCGGTGACCAGCCAGCTCATGTTCCGCCTCTCCCGGCGGCGGTGTCTCCGGCGCCCACCCGATCGTAACCGGCGGGCCGGGTGAGCGAGTCGAAGGGCGAGCGCAGCGAGCGTCGTTCCAGCTGGTTGAGGAGCGAGCGCAGCGAGCGTCGTTCCAGCTGGTTGAGGAGCGAGCGCAGCGAGCGTCTCGAAACCGCATTCCAGCTGGTTGAGGAGCGAGCGCAGCGAGCGTCTCGAAACCGGGGCCCGACCTTACCCGAGGCGTTCGACGTGGCGATTGCGGTCGCGGATCTCGGGACGGCCGTAGCCGTCGCCGTCGAGTCGGAGCACCGTGGCGAGGACGGCCCAGACGGCGAGCCCCGCGAGCACGAGGAGGAGGATGGTCATGGCAGTTAATCTACGTATTGCCAGAAACTGCCGAAAGTGGCAGAGTAGACAGCAATCGATCGTTTTCTGCCAAGCGGAGGGCACCGTGCTCCACTCCATCGCCTGTCTCGCCATCCCGCAGATGGCGCCGTTCGAATTCGGCGTGATCTGCGAGGTCTTCGGCATCGACCGCTCCGAACAGGGCGGGCCGAGCTTCGACTTCCATGTCGTCGCCGCCGAACCCGGCCCCATCTCGACGAAGCTCGGGTTCGACATCGTCGTGCACGAGGGGCTCGAGTTCGCCCGCACCGCCGACCTCGTCGCAGTGCCCGCCGCCCTCATCGACGAACCGCTCGACGAACGCGTCGCCGAGGTGATCCGCGATGCGGTCGCGCGCGGCGCCTGGGTCCTCAGCGTCTGCTCGGGCGCGTTCACGCTCGGCCGCGCCGGCGTGCTCGACGGGCGACGCGCCACCACCCACTGGATGTACACCGACCGCCTCGCCGCCGAGTTCCCGACGACCGACGTCGACCCCGACGTGCTCTTCGTGCAAGACGACAAGGTCGTCACCGGCGCCGGCACGGCCGCGGGCATCGACGCGGCCCTCCACATCGTGCGCTCCGAGCTCGGCGCGAGCGCCGCGAACATCATCGCCCGCCGCATGGTGGTGCCCCCGCAGCGCGACGGCGGCCAGTCGCAGTTCATCCAGACGCCCATCGGCGAGTGCCGAAGCGACTCGTTCGCGACGATCACCACGTGGATGCTCGAGCACCTCGACGAAGACCTCACCGTCGACCGGCTCGCCCGCACCGCGCTCATGTCGCCGCGCACCTTCGCCCGCAGGTTCCGGGCGGAGACGGGCACCACGCCGAACGCCTGGCTCAACCGTCAGCGGCTGCTGCGCGCACAGCAACTCCTCGAGGAGACCGACCTCAACCTCGAGCAGATCGCCCGCGACACCGGGTTCGGCGCCGCCGCCGTCATGCGGCACCACTTCGTGAAGGTGTTGCAGACGACGCCGACGGCCTATCGACGGTTGTTCGGGCTGCGCGTCGCGAGCTGAGGCGCGCTGGCCGGATGCCTCGGGCCCACCCGCCCGCTCAGCCGGCGCCGTTCGTGGCGATCCAGGCGGATCCCTGCCCGCTCACCGCGATGCGCCCCTCGTCGGGGGTCACGTAGGCGGCCTCGCCGCGTTCGAGGCGCGCCTCACCGACCTCACCGCGCAGCGTGACCGCGGCGCCGTCGGCGATCACGATCGCGGGCCCGTCGAGCTCCACCCCGCCGTCGGTCACCTTGTGCAGCACGAAGTCGGGCACGTCGGGGCGGAAGGTCTCGACCCCCGGTGCGGTCTGCTCAGGCTCGAGCCGAGGCGGCGGCCCCGGCGTGAAGTCGAGCATGTCGACGAGTTCGGCGACATCGATGTGCTTCGGCGTGAGCCCGCCGCGCAGCACGTTGTCGCTCGCCGCCATGAGCTCGATGCCGAGACCGTCGAGGTAGGCGTGGATGTTGCCGGCGGCGAGGTAGAGCGACTCCCCCGCGCGCAGTCGCACCCGGTTGAGCAGCAGCGAGATGACGATTCCGGGGTCACCGGGGTACGCCTCGGCGAGTGACCCCACCGTCGCGAACGACTCGGCGTACGACGAGGCCGCGGCCTCGGGTGCCGCGGCGAGCGCAACCACCCGCTCGACGACCCAGCTCGCTTCGCCGGTGTCGCCGCCTCGGCCGTCGGTCAGCAGCCACTCGACGGTCGTGCGCAGCGGGTCGGCGCCCGAGAGTCGCGATTCGAGCAGGTCGAGCGCACCCGGTTCGGGCGCACCGGATGCCTCGTCGGCGGCCCTGAGCGCGGCGAGCACCCCGCGCACCTCGTCGAGCGGGCGGAAGCCCGACAGCGCGTCGAAGGTCTCGCTCACCGCCACGATGAGCTCGGGCTTGTGGAACTCGTCCTTGTAATTGCGGTCGTAGGCGTCGATCGGCACCCCCTCGGCCTCCTCGCGGGCGAAGCCCGCGCACGCCTGCTCGGGGGTCGGGTGCGCCTGCAACGAGAGCGGCGCGCCCGCCGCGAGGATCTTCAGGAGGAACGGGAGCCGCGCGCCCTTCGCGGCGAGCTCGGGGCCGAGCGCAGTGCGAGGTTCGGCGGCGATCCACTCGACGAGGTCGGCGTGCCCGACGGACGCCGTGTCGACGATCCGTGCGGGCGACCCCGCGTGCGCACCGAGCCAGAGCTCGGCCTCGGGGCCGCCAGAGGCCGGCCTACCGCGATATTCGGCGATCGCGCTCCTCGAGCCCCAGGCGTAGTCGCGGGGGGTGTTGTCGATCGCCACGAACATTCGTGCTGTCCCTTTCCTCGGCGTGGCTCCAAGCTACCAACGGCTGTGCGACGGCGAATCGAGCACTTCCGCGCGCCGCCCTCTCGGGCACCGCACGTGCGCAGTGCAGCCGGGTCAATCGCGAGCGCGGAAGGAGACGCGGTTCGCCTCGCCTCGGACGATCGCACCGGCGATGCTGTCGACACCGGCTCGGGCGACGTCGTGTTTGTAGGTGAGCTTGTGCACCCAGGAGTCGGCGAGCAGGCGTTCGAACTGACCATCTTCGTTCGGACGATGGAGCGCCGCTTGCAGGGCCAGCGCTGCCCGCGGATGCCGGTGCTCGGAAGCGTCCCATTCGGCGGCGAACCGCTCGTCGAACCAATAGAGCATCTCGAGCGTGTAGTGCAACTGGAAGTAGTCGAGCAGACGACGTTCGCGCTCCCACCAGAGGAGCATCGCCTCACGGAGCATCAAGATGCTGTACGCGCCAGGTCGTGAAGCCATGAACCACGTACCGATGCGCGGTCCCGAGTAGTTGAAGACGAAGAACTCCTGCCGCGTGAGCGCCGGCTCGGAGTCGATCGCATCGCCGGTGAGCAGACAGGTCGCGTCGAGCCAGACGCCGCCGAACCTGCTCAGGACGTCGAGCCGGATCAGGTCGGAGAGGTGGGTGTAGTTCGCCCCCACGTCACGGATCACCTGTGCCGGTAGGCCCGAATAGAAGCCGAGGTTCGAGGCGTCGAGTTCGTGCAGCCGACCGGGTGCCGTGTGCTGCTGCATCGACTCGTGGCACCGCCGCACGATGGCGGGTGCCTGGCTGAATCCCTGATGCCAGTATGTGAAGACGGGAGGATGCTCGTCGGTCGCGATGGACGAGGCGGTGCGGACGGGGTTGGCCGCTCGTGCCCGGATCTCGTCGAGATGGTCTCTGACGAAGATGCCGAGCTCGCGCCGCACCCACATCGCCTTCGGGTCGGTGTCGAGCGCGCGGTCGATGTCGAACGGCGGAGCGCCGTCGGCCCCGCCCGCCTCGACCGAGAGACGCCTCGACGCGGCGAGGTCGCTTCGCTTGTCGGCGATCGCGGCGCGCCGGTAGAGCGCCTCGGCACGCTGCTCGCCGGCGGTGACGGCTTCGAATTCCGTGTTCGCTCGAGTCAGGTCGCCCGCCGCCGCGGCGAGCCGCCCCAGTTCGAGGTGGACGGCCCCGGGGAACGCCGTGCTCCCGAGCGCGGCGGTGAACTCGTGACGAGCGCGGTCGGCGTCGCCGTACGCGGAGGCGAGAAGACCCGCGAAGTAGCTCGACTCACGATCGGCGCCGTGCCGACGTCGAACCCAGGTCTCCACCGCCCGTCGCTCGACCTCGTCGTCGAGCTCGGCGAGCATCTTTCGCGCAAGCGAAGGCAGGTCGGGGGCGGACCCGACGATCTCGGGGAGCGATCGCAATGATCGCACCGAGGGCGAGCCGTCGGCGTCGCCCTGCCAACCGAACTCGTGGAAGTCCGTCGGTCGCATCGCACCGTCGAAGTAGGTGATGTCTCGTGCATCCTCGACCAACGAGAGCTGATCCCAATAGACGACGCCGCCGCCGGCGGCCATGCCCGAGACATAGCGGATCCAGGCGCCGGTGGCCGTGGCGGGCACGGTGAATTCGTGGGTGATCGCGTGCTCGCCCGGTGCGTCGTCCGCTGAGGCCGACGGGTCGGGGTTCCAGTGCTTGACGCCCGCGATCTCCCAACCCGGTGAGATCGACAGCCGGGTCTTCGCGACCTGACCTGTGAGTCGCTTCGGAACGTAGACGACCGCGCTCGCTCGATATGTTCGACCGGGTACGAGCCCGGTTCGGAAGGCACCGTCACGTCCTTCCGGCGCGAAATGGGTGTCGAAACTGCCCGTCACGCCCTCGACTCTGAGCGACCGCCCGCCGGGCGCGACGGACCAGTCGGTCGAGACCTCGACGGTGTTGTTGACATGCACGTAGTAGCCGTCGGGCGATGAGCCGATGCCCCCTGCGGCGACGAAGCGCGGATTCGAGATGAGATTGACTCGCGGCGCGGTCACCGGTGCGGGGAGGTAGCGCCGGACCCGTCGAGCAACCGTGCGTTTCACGTCCATGTCAACGCACCTCGGAGCCGGTGCGGGACTCGGCTGGGCCCGTGCCCGGCTGTCCTGCGACGATGGGCGGATTCGCCGGTCGCACGGCCGCGAGGTCGGTGTCGACAGGCGCCTGGCGGAGCAGCCGCCCCGTCGCCTCCTGAATTCGCGCGACGTTCCGTTTCCAGACACGCCGGAATCCGACTTCCTGCTGGAGCCGGAGCAGGCCCTGGCCCGGTCCTCGCGAACGGGCGAGCGACAGCGGCAGCGACCGGGTGATCTCCGCGATCGGTTTGCCCCGGAGGTAGGCGACGAAGTCGGTGACCCGGAACTTCGGGGCGAATTCGCGTTCGACACCGCCCAGCTCCACCGCGTCCCTGAGTGTCGCGAGGTTCTCGCGGTAGGTGTCCGCGGTCGGATCGACGCTGAAGTGCTCGAACCCGAACCTGAAGGCGTCGCGCCAGAGCCGATCCTCGTCGTAGAAAGGGAGCGATGTGGTCCGCTTCACGAACTCGACGAGCTTCGGCGTCGTCGCGTCGAAGAGTTCGACGTCGTAGTGCCGCTCGCGATACACCGGGACGACCCGGTCCCCTGCACGGCGATAGCCCTCGGTCGTGCCGTACGGCAGGTTCGCGAAGATCGCCTCGATGAGCAGCAACGACTCCGACGCGGCCGTGTAGTTGTGCCTGATGCTCACGCCTTCGGTCGGATAGATGCTCCGGGCGTAGTAGAAGGGCGTCTCGACCGGGTGCCCGGCGGCCTCCTCGAGCAGCCGTGCGAGGCAGTCCTGGGTGTACCCTCGGCCCCAGTACTCGACGAAGGCGAATCGTTCGCCGAGGTCGATCTCCTGTCGGAGGTAGTCGGTTGCGACTTCGCGATCGGACCTGGCGATCTCGGTGAGGCGTCGACGATAGGCGGCCGACGACTTGAGCGACGCCACGATGTTGCCCGCAGTGTAGCCGTCGAAGGTCCCCACCTTCTCGTACTGCTCGAACTCGGGAAACAGCTCGAGGAGTTCATCCCTGCTGAGGCGGCTCGCCTCGACGAGCGAACTGAACGATCGGATGCCGCCGAAGCTGCCGTGTCCCGCGAACGTGTCGTCGTCGATGCCGTCGACCTGCGACGCGAGCCGCCACGCGCGACGGGATCCGAAGATGTAGGCGGTGCGGATCGGCAGCCCGCGGGCGTCGATGATCGCGTCGGCGATCGCCTTCATGTGATGGCCGTCACGCGAGATGAAGTACAGGGTCGAGTACCCGCGAGCCACCGCGTCGTCGAGCGCCCACTTCACGTACGGGACGAGGAACAGCGAGACGTTCCGGAACACGAATGCTTCGGACTCGGTCAGTCCCTCGAGGCGCGCCTCGCGCAGCACCCCTGCGAGCAGGAACGCGTCGTACGTGTCGGCCGAGTCGATGAGGGCCGTCTCGAACTCGTCGAACTCGGGCGTCTCCAGCGCAACGGGCGTGATGCCCATGCGCTCCGCCATCTGCACGTCCGCACGAGGGTTGTCGCCCGTGTGGATCCACTCACCGAAGTCGTATTTCAGGTCGAGGTAGGCACGCACGTAGAGTTGGCCGGTCGACTTCTGGACACCGTGCTCGTTCGACAGGAACACCGGAAGCCCCACGAGGTCGGCCGAGGCCTTCGCGAGCATCGTGTCGATGACGGTCCGCGGAAGGTACATGTCGCTGATGAGGATGACGGTCTCGCCGGCGGCGCGGAGCTCGCGGATTCTCGCGACCATCTCGTCATCGGCATAGGTGTCGGCGATCTCGGCTTCGATCTCCCAGGCCTTGAGCTGCTCGGTCTGCTCGACGGTGAGCGAGTAGAGCTCGGCGAGGCGGTCGTAGATCTCGTCGAGCGTGATCTCGAACCGCAGGTCGACCGCGCGCCGGGGGTCCTTGCGCTTCGCCTCACGCACGGCCGCCTCGGCCTGCCGTCGAAGCTCGATGAAGCGTTGCATGAGCCGCTCGGGAAACCCGAGGTTCGAGGCCTCGGCACGCTCCCGCACGAGGTGGAAGATCGACACCGGAGCCACCGACGTGCGGTGGATCACCGTGTCGAAGATGTCGAAGCTGTACAGGGTCGGCAACGCGACATCCGTCAATTCGTAGGTGAGCGCCCGCTCGACCAGCGTCTCGAAGGTGTCGGGAGTCGAATAGGCCCAGAAGATCTCGGAGAGCCGTGCCAGCTCGTCGGGCTCGACGCGGTTGTCGCCGCCGAGTGCCGAGAGCAGCGCGTCGAAATCGGTGACGACCGTGCCGCACGACAGCGAGAAGTAGTCGAGTTCGGGTTCGAGTGCGGTCGGGTCCTCGTGATCGAAGGCGTAGCGGATGAAGCGATTCGCGCCGGCGGCGATCAGGTCGTAGTGGATCGAGGAATAGTCGACGATGGTGAGGTCGATGTCCTCGAAGATCTCGTAGACGTCGTCGCGGTTGTCCCAGAAGAGCAGGCGCTGCTGGTCGGCGTACTTCTCTTTCAGGCTCTGGTAGGTCCGGTCGGCCTCGAGCTGCGGATGCATCTTCAGGATGAGGAGCTGTCCGTTGCGTTCGAGCGTCGACACCAGCTGCTCGATGTCGGGCAGTGCTCGGTGCACGAAATCGTCGTTGCCCGAGAGACGGTAGGTGGGCGCGTACATGACGATCTCGGTCGAGGCGGGCAGCCCCTGCCGTGTTCGCACGTCGTGGTCGTACGTCTCGACGCGACCGAAGCGGCGCACGAACTCGTTCTGCGGGTAGCCCGCGCGGATGACCTGGGCCTCGGTGAAGTCGATCTGGGTCTTGAAGTGCTGCTCCATCGTCGGCGAGGTCACGAGGAGCATCTGGGTGTCGCGGTAGACCTTGTTGTTGCGGATGTACTTCGCGGCGATACGCGGCAGCAGGAAGCCATCGGTCATCGCGCGCTCGATGCGCTTGACGCCGACCCCGTGCCAGAGGTTGAGCAGCACGACGCCCGTCATCCGTTCGGGAATCTGCTCCTTGACCTGGTTCACGACGAACACACCGGCCCGCTCCTGGAGACTCCGCCCGGCACGCGACCGGAACGTCACCGCCTTGAATCCGAGCTTTCGTATCCGTCGCGCGGTCTCAGCCGAGTCGGTGATCCACCAGCTGTCGATGTCGGAACGCATCTTGCTCGTGTAGAGGAACAACCACTTCGGGTTGCCGCTGAACTCGGCTGCGTTGAAGAGCCAGGTGCGGCGATCTCGTGCGTGGGGGTTGGCTGGCAAAAGATGTCTCCGGAATCCTCAATGCGACTGGACGAGTCTAGTCGGTGGCATCCTCCACATCTCCCGCGTCCGAACAATCCGAGCGCCGTCGGAGGAATCGAGGAGATGGCACTCCCGAGAGGACCTCACCCGCGCGATAGCCTTGACCCCATGACCCCCGCTCGCCGCAGCGCGCTCTCCGGCGCATACGCGACGTTCGCGCTCTTCACGCTGCTCGCCGGCCAGTTCTGGCGCAACCTCCTCGGCTGGTGGGGCTTCGGCGTGGTCGCCGGTCTCGTGCTCGTCGGCGCGATCTGGCTCGTCGTCGCGACGAGACCGAAATGGATCTGGCGCAGAGTGCCGAAGTCGACGCTCGTCTTCGTCGTGTTCGCGACGCTGTCGATCGCATGGTCGTTCTACCCCGGCGCCTCGGCATTGGGGGTCGCGCTCACCCTCGTCACGACCTTCGTCGCGGTGTCCCTCGCGCTGAGCCTGCCCTGGTCGGGGATCGTCCGCTCGCTCGGCGCCGCGATCAAGTGGGTGCTGGCGCTCTCGCTGCTCTTCGAGCTCTGGGTCGCGGCGTTCCTCCGCGAACCGCTGCTGCCGAACTTCCCCGACTTCGACCCCGACGCCCCGAAGATCCCGATGGCCTTCTACTGGTCGCGGGCGCTGCTCTTCGACGGCGGCCCGATCGAGGGCATCGTGGCCAGCCGCAATCTCCTCGCGATGACCGCGCTCCTCGGCCTCATCGTCTTCGGCACGATGCTCGCGGCGGGCACGATGCGACGCGTGAGCGGCATTTCCTGGCTCGTCGTCGCCGGCGCGGTCTTCGCACTCACCCGATCGGCGACCGTCATCCTCGTGGCGGTGGTCGTGCTCGTCGCCCTCGGCTTCGCACTCTGGGCACGCCGGGTCGGCCCCGAGCGTCGTCGCAGGGTGTACTGGGCGGCCGGCGGCGCGCTGGTGGCATCCGTCACCCTGCTCGCCGTGTTCTGGAACCGGCTGCTCGACGTCTTCGGCAAAGGTGACGACCTGACCGGCCGTCTCGACATCTGGGATGCCGTGATCGGCATGATCGGCGAACGCCCCATCGCGGGCTGGGGATGGGTCGGCTACTGGAACCCCTTCGTCGAGCCGTTCAGCGACCTCGCCGTCCGCAAGGGCGTCGTCTACCTTCAGGCGCACAACGCCTGGCTCGACGTCTGGATGCAGCTCGGCCTCATCGGGCTCATCGCCTTCGCCGCCATCGTGATCGGGGCGCTGTGGCGCTCGTGGTTCCTCGCCGTCGACCGACCTATGGATGTCTC
The DNA here is from genome assembly GCF_000421545.1 of Agromyces italicus DSM 16388. Lineage (GTDB taxonomy): Bacteria > Actinomycetota > Actinomycetes > Actinomycetales > Microbacteriaceae > Agromyces > Agromyces italicus. Next base: position 675,670 of record NZ_ATXF01000004.1, on the reverse strand, counting down.
GGGCCGGTCGATCGCGTACTCCTCCGCCGCGCTCCTCCCCCTGCTCGTGCTCGTCGCGCTCATCGGCCAGAGCCTCGCCGAGAGCCGAATCCTCGTCGAGAGCGGGTGGGTGCTGCTCATCGCGATCGCTTGGGCGACGAAGCGGCGCCAGTGGGAGCACGAGCCCCTGCCCCCGGCACCGCGGGCGAAGCGGTTCGGCGGGCTCGACGCGCAGAGCGTGCGCGACGGGGCGCGATGACGTCGGGCGGGGTGCCGGCGCGCGCCGAGACGATCCGCGAGTTCGTGGGATCGGCACGGTTCGCACAGGCGGTCTCGCTCATCGCCATCGGGCTGGCGTTCAGCACGCACGCGATCCGCGCCCTCATCGGCTGGCCCGGCCTGCTCGCGGCGCTCGCGGGGCTGCTCGTGCTCTGCGCGGCGTCGCTCGTGACCCGCTGGCGCGCGATCGAGTGGTACGGCATCCTGCCCCTGACGATCCTCGTCTTCGTCGGCTGGTGCGCGGCGTCGGTGCTCTGGAGCACGACGCCCGGCGCCTCGGCCGCCCGGGTCGTCTATCTCGTTGCGTTCGCCGTGCTCGGCGTCTACGTGGCGCTCATGCGCGACACCATCCAGATCGTGCGCGCCTTCGGCGACACCTTCCGGCTCCTCCTCGGCGTCTCGCTCGCACTCGAGCTGCTCGCCGGCATCCTCATCGACTCACCGATCCCGTTCCTCGGCATCCACGGCGACCTCGCCGCGTTCGGTCCGATCCAGGGCATCTTCGGATCGCGCAACATGCTCGGCTTCGTCGCGCTCATCGGCTTCATCACCTTCGTCGTCGAATGGCGGATGCACATCATCTCGCGCACTCGCGCGCTCGCTTCGCTCGCCGTCGCGCTCGGCTCCATCGTGCTCTCGGGCTCACCGACGGCGTGGATCGCGCTCGGCGCTGCCCTCGTCGCACTCGCGGCGCTCTACGGGCTGCGGCGGGTGCCCGCGGTGAGCCGCTGGCGATGGCAGCTCGCACTGCTCGTGACCGGGGCGGCCGCACTCGTCACCGGCTGGGTCCTGCGAATCCGCATCATCGAACTGCTCGACGCCCGGGCCGAGTTCGACGTGCGGCTCGACCTCTGGCGCGAGCTCTCGCGCTACCTGAGCCTCAACCCCCTGCAGGGCTGGGGCTGGGTCGGGCGTTGGCCCGACGCTCCCCCGTACACCTGGCTCGAGGCGGGCGTCGGGCGGGCGCACGAATCGGCGCTGAACGCGTACCTCGACGCCTACTTCCAGGTCGGCGTCATCGGCGCATTCGCCTTCGCGGCGCTCATCGGCGTGGCGCTCGTGCGCGCGTGGCTGCTCGCGTCGAACCGGCGCAGCGTCGTGTACCTGTGGCCCGCCCTCGTGCTGGTCGCGGTCGCGGTGACGAGCGCGGCCGAAAGCTTCGCGCTCTACGAGGGCGGGTGGATGCTCGTCGTGATCTGTGCGGTGAAGGCGGCGCGCGACATGAGCTGGCGGGACGCGCTCAAGCGAAGCTGAGCAGCGACTGCGAACGACCGGCGTCCTCCGTGCGTCCGGGTGGATAGAATCGTCGGGATGTCCAAGCCCGATTCCGTCGATCTCTCGGCGTTCTCCGTACCCGGCACCAGCCGCGGCATTCTCGACGTCTTCGGCTACCGCTACCTGCTCCGATTGCTCGTCCGCAAGGGAATCCTGACCAGGTACCACGGCTCCGTGCTCGGCTGGGCATGGTCCTACGTCAAGCCGACCGCCCAGTTCTTCATCTACTGGTTGGTGATGGGGGTGTTCCTCGGCCTGAATCGCGGCATCGAGTCGTTCCCGATCTACCTGTTCTCGGGCATCGTCGTGGTGAACCTCTTCAACGAGGCCTTCGGCAATGCGACGAAGTCGATCGTCAACAACAAGGCACTGGTCAAGAAGATCTACCTGCCGCGTGAGCTGTTCCCCATCGCCGACGTGTTCATCGCGTTCGTGCATTTCCTCCCCCAGCTCACGATCCTTCTCGCGGTCTGCCTGATCGCCGGGTGGGTTCCGACGCTCGTGCAACTCGCCGGAGCACTGCTCGCGATCCTGATCGTGCTGCTCATCGCGACCGGGCTCGGCCTCTTCTTCGGCTCGATCAACGTGTCGTACCGCGATTCGCAGAACGTCGTCGAGCTCATCCTCATGTTCGCGACGTACACCTCGCCGGTGCTCTACTCGTCGTCCATGGTGCAAGACAAGCTGCCGCCCTGGCTGTACGACCTCTACATGCTGAACCCCTTGACCTCCGCGGTCGAGTTGTTCCACTCGGCGTTCTGGTATCCGACGACGTCGGAGACGACCGCAAGGCCGGAGCATCTCTGGCTGCTCGCGGGCATCTCGATCATCGTCGCCCTCGTCATGCTCGTGGTCGGGCAGTTCGTGTTCCGCAGACTGGAGGGTCGCTTTGCCCAAGATCTCTGAGCTGGAGCCTCCCCGGATCATCATCGAGGGGGTGCAGAAGACCTACACGCTGCGCCACACGCACTCGTTCAAAGAGACCTTCGTCGCGTGGCTCAAGCGCAAGAAGACCTCGACCTCGTTCGAAGCGCTCAAGGGCATCGATTTCTCCGTCGGCGAGTCGGAGGCCGTCGCCCTGCTCGGCTACAACGGATCAGGCAAGTCCACCCTGCTGAAGCTCGTCTCAGGAGTTCTCCGACCCGACAAGGGCCGAATCCTCACCCGTGGTCGGGTCGCAGGGCTCATCGAGGTCGGTGCCGGGTTCCATCCCGACCTGTCGGGCCGGGAGAACGTCTACCTCAATGCCGCCATCCTCGGAATGTCGAAAGACGAGATCGAGGCGCGTTTCGACGACATCGTCGAGTTCAGCGAGATCGGCGAGTTCATCGACACCGAGGTCAAGCACTACTCCTCCGGAATGTTCGTGCGCCTCGCGTTCTCCGTCGCGATCCACACCGAACTCGACATCCTGCTCGTCGACGAGGTGCTCGCGGTCGGCGACGCTCCATTCCGTGAGAAGTGCAAGAAGAAGATCCGCGAACTCGTCGCGGCCGGCAAGACGTTGTTCATCGTGAGCCACGATCTCGGCATGGTCGCCGACATCTGCTCGCGCGGCATCGTCATCCGGCGCGGCGAGATGATGTTCGACGGCCCCGTCGACGAGGCCATCACCACCCTGAAAGGCATTACCAGATGACCGACCGGAACCGCACTCATGCCGTCGTGCTCGCCGGCGGCATCGGCGTCCGCGTCGGGCTCGGCATGCCGAAGCAGCTCATCCGCATCGCCGGCAAGGCGATCGTCGAGCACACGCTCGAAGCGCTCGAGGCGAGCCCGCTCGTCGATGAGGTGCTGGTGATGATGAACGCCGGTTCGATCCACGAACTCGACCACCTGAAGCTCGACCCGCGGTTCACGAAGCTCACCGCCGTCCTGCCCGGCGGCGAGACCCGCAACGACACCACGCGCCTCGCGCTCGCCGCGCTTCCGGCCGACGGCGACCCGAAGGTGCTCTTCCACGACGCGGTGCGCCCCTTCGTCGATGACCGCATCATCGAGGAGTGCGTCGACGCGCTCGACGAGTTCGACGCCGTCGACACGGCGATCCCCTCTGCCGACACGATCATCGAGGTCGACGAACAGTCGATCATCACGGGTATCCCACCGCGCTCGCACCTGCGCCGAGGCCAGACCCCGCAGGCGTTCCGGCTCTCGGTCATCCGCAGGGCGTACGAGATCGCGGCGGGCGACCCCGACTTCGCCGCGACCGACGACTGCGGCGTGATCTTCAAGTACCTGCCCGACGTGCCGATCAAGGTCATCGCCGGCACCGCCGAGAACATGAAGATCACCGAACCGCTCGACATCCACATCGCCGACAAGATCTTCCAGTTGCAGACGACCTCGCTCACGGCCCCCACCAGCGAGGGCACCGGTTCGATCGATCTCTCGGGCAAGTCGGTCGTCGTGTTCGGCGGAAGCTACGGCATCGGGGCGAGCATCGCCGAGCAGGCGACGGCACGCGGTGCCCGCGTCCATTCCTTCAGCCGCTCGGAGACCGGCACCGACGTCACGTCACGCAAGCAGGTGCGCCGGGCTCTCACGACCGCAGCAGCCGACGGCCCGATCGACTATGTCGTGATCACCGCCGGCGTGCTCTCGATCGCGAACCTCACCGACACGTCGAAGAAGCGCCTCCGCAACACGCTCGAGACCAACCTCATGGCCCCTGCGAAGATCGCCCAGGAGGCCTACCCCTACCTCGAGGCGTCGAGTGGGCAACTGCTGTTCTTCACCTCGAGCTCGTACACCCGCGGCCGCGCGGGCTACAGCATGTACTCGGCGACGAAGGCGGGCGTCGTCAACATGACGCAGGCGCTCGCCGACGAATGGGCCGAGTCGGGTGTCCGTGTGAACTGCCTGAACCCGCAGCGCACCCGCACGCCGATGCGCACCAAGGCGTTCGGCGACGAGCCCACGCACACGCTGCTCGATCCCGAGCACGTCGCCGCGGTCGCGCTACGCGTGCTCGACTCCGAGCTCACGGGGCAGATCGTCGATGTGCAGGTCGCCGCGGCGAAGCGCTGAGGGGTCTCGATACGCGTCGCCGCTCCACGTCGGCGCTACTCGACCACCGGAAGGCGTCAACCCTTCGGCTGCTCACGCAGTCGCTCGAACACGAGGTCGTAGAGTTCGGCGACCCGGCGCGAATCGACCCGCAGTTCGTCGATTTCTGCGCGCAGCTCGTCGATCTCTGCATGCAGCCGGGAGATGTCGGCCGGCTGGGACACGACCGGCGCGCGGCCTTTGAGCCTGCCAAGTGCTGATCTGATCCGGCTCACGGTGCCTCCTCCTGGGCCGCCGATGCAACCCCGCTCGTCTTGTGAAATCTCACGGTCACGACGGTTCTCCGTCCAGCAGTCGTCTTCCGTACTCGTCTGCCCACCACAGTGAACCCGATGCCGTACCCGGACGCTTCATCGCGAAGCCAGTCGAGCGGCAGGTGCCACGTGTCAGGACGCTGATGGTCGAACACGAATGACGCGTTCACCGCGAATGAGGCGAGCGCGACGGAGTCGGGATCGAGCAGGGCCCGCAGCAGCAGGAAGGTGTTCGCGCGCGCCTCTCTCGTCAGCGTGTGCAGCACGTTCGAGAGCAGGAAGTGGCGTGTCCCGCCGACCGCAGACTCGTCCGCGATCAGGCCCAGCACAGCTCGTCGATCGGCGAGGTTCAGCCATCGCGCCACGACGCCCTTGTGCTCCGCCGTCGCCTCGACCGCGGTGCGCGCATAGTCCACGCCGACGACCCGCCGGCCGGCGGCGGCCAGCGATGCGGCGAGTTCGCCGTCTCCGCAGCCGAGGTCGAGCACCCGATCTCCGCGGCGCGTCTTCGAAAGCAACCGATCCGCATCCGAGCTCCAATGCACAGGTCGACCGAATCGGACACGCCGTTCCCAGAAGTCCCGGTTGAAGTCGTACACGCCGAACCAGTGCTCGAATCGCCGCCTCGTCGACATCGGCGTCTCGAACCGGAACGAGGGATCGGGCGTGCGCCACTCTGCGCCGTAGCAGAGTGCGAGCCACGCATCGGCATCCCCCACCGACGGCACCGACTCCCCATTGAGTTCGACCTGGCGGAGCGGCAGGAGCGATCCGCTCGCGAACTCGCCTCGGACCGCGATCGGCTGGTTGTAGACCCCTCGGTCGTGGAAGCCGAGGAAGAGATCGACATGCACCTCGGACCGGGACGGGCCGAGGCGCTCCGACCCGACGAAGATCAACTGGAGGTGCGCGTCACTGTGCCGGATCACCTCGTGTCCGCGCTCGCGAATTCGGCGTTCGAGCGAGTACGAGGCGATCGAGACGTCACTCGGTGCGGCCTCACCGAGGTAGACGAGCAGGTCGATGTCGTCGTCGTGCGCGAGGATCGCGCCCTCGCGGATCGCACCGAGCAGAGTGCCGCCCGTGATGGCCGCGGTGTAGCCGAGCTCGGCGAGGTCGGCGAGCACCTGCTGCATCGATCGGATCAGTCTGCGGTGCAACTCCTCCGAGGGAGCGTCCGTCAGCTTCCCCCACTTGTCGATGACCTGCCCGGCCTCGGCGAGCGCGGCGAGGCCGAATCCTCCGGGCTCGATCGGCAGGGCGAACCGGCCTTCCGCGAGCGGCACCCCGCTGTGCTTGTCGCGCAGCGCGATCCCACCCGAACCGCTCAGGTGATCGTGCACGGCGGGCGGCCAGGGCACCCGTACCGACCGCCCTCCGGATTCCGGAACGCGGGTGCTCCACATGCGGCGACCGTCGATCTCGACATCGACGACTCGGCCGATGGCCGGTGAATCGAAACGGACCCTGATTCCGCGCCGATCTGCCGCGAGCGGCGTACGACGGGCCTCACGGCGGAAGAGGGTCACGAACACGCTTCCTTCGGGTCGGCGTGTGGATGGCCACACGGTCATCCGATCCTATTCGACGTGCACGGCTCGGCGTTCGCCGAATTCCGCATGAACACCCGGCCGCTCGTCACGGGGTCTCCCAGACTTCGCCGAGCCGAACCAGTAGGCTCGTAACGCGCCGGGGGCCGCGGCGCGATCCCACGAGAACCACACGGAGCACCGCAGCGTGAGCGCAACCTGGAACGAGATCCAACGCGTCGTCTTCCCGCAGGACGCCGACCCCGACGTCATCTCCCTCTACGTCGACGCCGACGTCTGGGCGAAGGTCGGCGACCGCGAGGTGCGGGTGAGCGACCGCGCCCACCTCGACGACGTGCTCGCCCGCGACCGCTACCGCATCTCGGCCGGCGACCGCGTGTCGTTCGCGAGCTACTTCAACGCCTTCCCGGCCTCGTACTGGCAGCAGTGGACGAACGTCGCGCAGGTCCGGCTTTCCGTCGAGACGAGCGGTGTGGGCAACCTGCTGGTCTACCGCTCCACGGCGCAGGGCGTGCCGCAGCGGGTCGTCTCCGAGCCGTTCTCCGGCACCGTGCGTCACGAGATCGAACTGCCCGTCGTCACGTTCGGCGACGGCGGTTGGTACTGGTTCGACGTCGTCGCCGGCGATGCCGAGGTCATCGTCGCCGACGGCCGCTGGGAGACCGACGCACCCGAGGTGCGGGCGGGCGGCGCCTCGATCGGCACGACCACCTTCAACAAGCCCGACTACTGCGTACGCACGCTCGAGGCGCTCGCGGGCGACGAGACCGTGCGCGACGTCATCGATCGCATCTACATCGTCGACCAGGGCGACCAGCGCGTCGTCGACGAACCGGGCTACGACGCCGTCGCCGAGCGCCTCGGCGACACGCTCACCATGATCGAGCAGCCGAACCTCGGCGGCTCAGGCGGATTCGCCCGGTCGATGGCCGAAACCGTCGAGGCCGGCGCGAGCGACTTCCTCATCCTGCTCGACGACGACGTCACGGTCGAGCCCGAGAGCATCGCGCGCGCGGTGCGCTTCGCCCGGCGCACGACGAGGCCCGTGGTCGTCGGCGGGCACATGTTCGACCTGCTGAACCGCCCCGTGCTGCACGCGTTCGCCGAGACGGTCGATCTGAAGCCCTTCGTCTGGCACGCGCAGCCCCGCGACGAGACCCCGCACGACTTCCGCTTCTCGAACCTGCGGCAGACCCGGTGGATGCACACCCGAATGGACGCCGACTACAACGGCTGGTGGTTCTGTCTCATCCCGACCGAGGTGATCCGCTCGATCGGCCTGTCGCTGCCGGCGTTCATCAAGTGGGATGACGCGGAGTACTGCCTGCGCGCCCGCGACGCCGGCTACCCGACCGTGACCCTGCCGGGCATGGCGCTCTGGCACGTGTCGTGGCTCGACAAAGACGACTCGATCGACTGGCAGGCGTACTTCCACGCCCGTAACCGCATCGTCGCGGGCCTGCTGCACTCGCCGTTCACGAACGGCGGGCTGCTTCCCCGCGACAGCGAGCGATGGGACCTCAAGCACCTGCTTGCGATGCAGTACTACCCCGTGACGCTGCGCCACCGTGCCCTTCGGGACATTCTGTCGGGCCCGGCGCACATGCAGCGCGGCATGTCCACGATCCTCGGCGAGCTCCGCGCCGCCGCGGCCGACTTCCCCGAGAAGACGGTGCTGCGCCATGAGTCCGAGATCCCGATGACCGTCGAGGGCAAGCGCGTCTACCCCGTACCGTCGACGTCGGCCGGGCCGCAGGGGCCGCGAGGCATCCCCCTCGTCGCGTTCACGGCGCAGATGACCCTGCGCCAGTGGTTCACGAAGCCGGCCCCGAAGAACGTCGCCGAACCGCAGGTCGAGCTCTCCAAGCGCGACGGAACCTGGTACCGGATGCCGCACTTCGACAGCGCACTCGTGTCGACCGCGGATGGTTCGGGCAAGGTGCGCTACACCCGCGACCCGAGGACCTTCCGCCGTCTGCTGCGTGAGAGCCGGCGGCTGCACCGCGAACTGCGCAAGCGCTGGCCCGAGCTCGCGCGCCAGTATCGTGCGGCGCTGCCCGAGATCACCTCGCCCGAGCAGTGGGCGCCGCACTTCACGACGAAGAAGTAGCAGGGGCGCGCCCGCGACCGATGAGTCGAAGCGACCGGACGAGCACGACCCTCAGCACAGCACGAGTCGCGCGACCCGATCGGTGAGCGCGCCCGGCCCGCCGAGCAGCGTGAGCTGGGTCACCTGCTGCTTCAGCAGCGTGGCGCGAACCCCGCTGGGGACGCACGTGCCCCGCGTGAGGTAGAGCGGCTGCTTCGCATGCCCGGCCGCGGCGGCACCGCTCAACGCGTCCGGGTACAGGAGGCCCGTGGCGACGAACGCGTTCACGCTCGTGCCGAAGATGGAATTGACCGCGACCCCAGTCGCATATCGGTCGGCCCCGGCATACCGCTTCACCGTGCGCAGATCATCGAGCTTCGACTGGATTCCCGACGACACGACGCCGATACCGCCGGCGATGCGCACCTCGCGCACCCCGAGTGCGCCGAGCAGCGACTGCGTCGCCGAATCGACCGAACTCGCCTTGCCGTCGACGAGCACGACGGGAGCGCCCAGCGATCCCGCCGCGGCACCCGCGGTCAGCCCGTCGGGGTAGTCGCGCCCCGTCGCGACGTAGGCGATCGTCGCTGACGAGAAGGCGAAGTCCGCGAGCCGTCTCGACGTGTCATACCGATCGGAACCGCCGATGCGTTTCACGGGCGCGACCGAACCGAGCGTCGATGCGACGCCGCTCGAGATCACCCCCGTGCCACCGACGACGACGATCTGCTGCGGCTTCAGCCGCTTCAGTTCGTTGAGCGTCGAACTCGGCAACGACGACTTCGGTGTGAGCAGCAGCGGACCGCCCTGCTTCGCCGCCGCGGGCGCGGCGGTGAGCGCATCGGCGAAGTCGGAACCCGATGCGACGTAGGCGACCGGGACGCCCGCGGTCGGGTAGCTCGCCTTCGAGATGGCAACCGCGGTCTGGTAGCGGTCCTCGCCCTCCAGCCTCTTGACCGGGATCGCCGTGTCGACCCGCGGGTCGCCGAACCAGTCGCGGTACATGCGCCAGAAATTGCGGTTGCCATAGGCCGAACAGCTGTCACCGGTGCCGTAGAGGTTCGCGAGCGCCGCGGAGTTCGGCTGGTACGGGGTGTAGTAGTAGAGGGCTGCGGTCGCGGCGTTCTTGATCGTGACGAGCGACGAGTTGCAGCTCGCGTCGGGGTTGTACGCGATGCGGTTGGCCTGACCGACCTTGAGCCAGGTGAACGAGCCCGCCGGGTTGCCGTACCAGGTGAGTTGCCGGGCTGCGGCGAACACCTGGTTGAAGAATCCGTAGTACGTCGAGTCGCACGACGACGTGTCGGGGCAGCCGTAGCCCATCGCCTTGCGCAGCACGCCCGAGGTGGGCGCCGGGTCGGTGAGGAGCGACTGCTCCTTCTGCAGGGTCACCAGGATGACCTTGGCGCTGAGCCCGCAGGCACGCTGCACCTTGTAGATCACCCGTGCCGCCGACTCGCCCCGCGCACCCTTGTAGCTCGCGCACGTGCCGAAGCTCCAGGTGCGGGTCGGAGTGTCCATCTTGAGCTTCGCGAGACACGACGAACTCGCGCAACTGCCGACCATGCGCTGCAGAAACGCCTGGATCTCCGCCTCGGTCATCGCCGCACTGTTGCGGAAGTTCGCGTTCGAGATGAGGTTGCCCGCGGTGAACGGGGAGGACGCGGCCGCCGAGAACTGCCCGTCGGCGGCGTCGGCCGCCGCCTCGGCATCCAGATCGGCCTGTCGCTCGGCCGCGGCAGCGGCGTCGCCCGGCACCGCGTCGCCCGCCTTCGTCGCCTGCTCGGCGAGATGCGCCTCGTAGAGGCGCCGCTCGTCGACGGTGTCGTCACCGGTGGTCGGAACGGAATCCGGAAGAGCCTCGACCGCTGCCGCCTGCCCCGTCGGTTCCCCCGGCGCGCCCTCTTCGGCCACGGCCGGCAACGCGAACGAGGCGGCGAGCACCGCCCCCGTGATGATTCCGACGATCGCTTTCTTCAACATGGTGCACTCCCCCGAGGCGACGCCCGAACCGGCGACTCAACACGACACTAGCTTGGCGACGCGATCGCCCAGGGCTCCCATGCCGCCCAGCAGCGTGATCGCGGTCGTGCCCTTGGCGTAGATCGCCGTCCGGATCACGGGCGGAACGCACGATTGCGGCGACAGGAGCAACGGATCGCCTGCGGCTCCCGCCGCCGCGGCGCCCGAGAGCGCATCGGGGAACGCCGCGCCCGTTGCGAGATACGCATTCGCAGTCGTGCGGAAGACGGAATTGACGGCGGCGCTCGTCGAGTAACGGTCGGTGCCGGCGTATCGCTTCACCGTGAACGAAGCCGCGAGGTTCGCCTGCGCACCCGACGAGACGGCACCGGTTCCGCCGGCGATGCGCACCTCCGCGGCCCCGAGCTTCTTCAGCAGCGACACCGTCGCCGTGCCGGCCGTCCGCGCCGCCCCGTCGATGAGTACGACCGGCACGTCGAGGGCCCCGGCGGCGGCACCCGCGCTGAGCCCGTCGGGGAAGTCGCGGCCCGTCGCGAGATAGACGAGCGTCGCCGCCCCGAACGCATCGGCGGCGATGCGACGTGACGTGTCGTAGCGATCCGTTCCGCCGATGCGCTTCGTCGGCGCCACCTTGCCGAGCGCGGTCGCGACCGAGCCGCCGATCGCTCCGGTGCCGCCGACGATCACGATCTGCTTCGGCGCGAGTCGTCGGAGCTCGTCGAGCGTCGAGGCGGGCAGCGAGGTCGTCGCGGACAGCAGCAGCGGCCCGCCCTTGTGCGCGGCCGCGGGCGCGGCCGCGAGGGCATCGGCGAACTGCAGGCCGGCGGCGACGTAGACCACGGGCACGCCGGGCGTCGGGAACGACGCCTTCGAGATCGCGGCCGCAGTGGCGTAGCGGTCGGCACCCTGCAGGCGGGCGACCGTCATCGCGGATCCGCCCCGCGGATCACCGAACCAGTCGGTGTACATGCGCCAGAAGTTGCGATTGCCGTACGACGAGCAGTCGTCCCCGGAGCCGTAGACGTTCTTGAGGGCTGCGGCGTTCGGCTGGAACGGCGTGTAGTAGTACAGCGCCGCGGTGGCCCGGTTGGCGATGACGACGTTCGATCGGCCGCACGCGTCGTCGGGGTGGTAGTCGATCGGGTTCGACTGGCCGACCTTCAGGTAGGTGAAGGAGCTTCCCTCCGTGCCGTAGTAGCCGAGCTGGCGCGACGCGAACGCGACCTGCTCGAAGAACCCGGCGTAGTCGGGGTCGCAGGTACCTTCGTCAGGGCAGCCGTACCCCATGGCCTTGGCGAGCGTCGCGGCCGACGGTGCACGGTTCGTGAGCAGCGACTGCTCCTTCTGGAGCATCACGAGGATGACTCTGGCGCTCAGCTTGCAGGCCTTCTGCACCTTGTAGATGATGCGCGCGGCGCTCTCGTCTGCGGCGCCGACGTAGTCGGCGCAGGCGCCGTAGCTCCAGTCGATGCTCTGGGTCGTCTCACGGTAGTTCGCGAGGCACGAACTGCTCGTGCACCCGGCCCCCATCTTGACGAGGAACGATTGGATCGCCGCCTCGCTCATCGCGTTGCCGTTGGAGAAGTTGGCATCGGCGATGAGGTTGCCCGCGGTGAATCCGGTCGCGGCGGTCGGGGCGAAGGTCGCCGAGCCGGATGCCTCGGCGAGCGTGCGATCGAGTTCGAGACGCGCCTCGGCGTCGGCCTCACCGGCCGCCTCCCCCGGAATCGGGTCGCCGGCGTGCGCCGACTGGCCGGCGACGTGCTCGGCGTACACCGACTGCTCGGTCGCGGTCGCCCCTGGATCATGGCCGGGCGCGTCGGCGGCCTGCGCCGGCGAGAGGCCGGCGAGTCCGGCGAACACGCCGACGAGGACTGCGATCGCGAGCTGCTTCACTGCGGCACCACCTTCGGGCACCCCCGCGGCGGCGCCGGGTTCGGGCCGGTGGAACGATTGCGGACGCAGGGATCCGTGGATCAGAGCCTAGTCATCGGGCCGAGCGTTCACCACCACGCGACACGACGGTTAGGCTCTTCAGCGCGCCGAACGGCGACCCCGCGACATCCCGACCCTGGAGCACCGATGAGCGTAACCCGAGCAGAACGCCCTCGGCCGACCGTGCGCGGCACGGCGAACCGGGTGTTCCGGTTGCTGCCCGAGTCGCTCCGGCTCCGGTGGTTCCCGTCACGCGTCACCTATCGGGCGACCGACGTCCCGCCCCCGGTCACGGCGCCCGAGGCGCCGGTGCGGCTCTACATCGCCCCCGAGAACTCGGCCGGCCAGGGCTGGGCGTGGGCGAGGGCAGCCGAGCAGTTGCCCGGCGTGCGAGCCGTCGACATGCAGTACCGCGGCGCTCGCCACCTCGGCTACCCCGCCGACACGACCGTCCCGAGCGCGGTCGTCGCGCATTCCGATCGGTGGGGCCGCGCCCAGTACACCGCCGTCGCCCATGGATTCACCCACGTCGTCATGGAGTCGCAACGGCCGATCTTCGGCCGGCGGTTCCGCGGCGACGTCGGTGCCGAGGTCGCCGCGCTCGTTCGCGCGGGTGTCGGAGTTGCTTCCCTCTGCCACGGCAGCGACATCCGGTTGCCGAGCCGCCACCGCGCCCACGAGCCCGATTCGCCGTTCCACGACACGGAGAGCGATCTCACCCGCCGGTTGCAGTCCCGGGCCGAGCGCGCTGCCGGGCTTCTCGACGAAATCGACGGACCGGAGTTCGTGTCGACCCCCGACCTCCTGCTCGACCGTCCTCACGCCACGTGGCTTCCCGTCGTCGTCGATCTCGACCGCTGGAGCACGGATCGAGCACTGTTCGCGGGCGATCGACCCGTCGCGATCCATGCTCCGAGCAACGCCGGGCTCAAGGGCACCGAGTTCGCCGAGCCGGTGCTCCGTCGACTCGACGAGGCCGGAGACATCGAGTACCGCGCCATCGAGCGGACTCCCGCCGAACGGATGCCTGCGATCGTGCACGACGCCGACATCGTCATCGACCAGTTCTCGCTGGGCATCTACGGCGTCGCCGCCTGCGAGGCGATGGCCGCCGGGCGCCTGGTGGTCTCGCACGTCTCCGAGTTCGTCCGCGACACCGTTCGCGACGAGACCGGACTGGAGCTGCCGATCGTCGAGGCAACTCTGGCGACGCTCGAACAGGTCCTTCGAGACATCCGAGATCGCCCGGAGCACTATCGCGAGCGCGCGGCCGCCGGGCCTGCGTTCGTTGCGGCCGTCCACGACGGTCGCCGGTCGGCCGCCGCACTCGCGCCGTTCCTCGGCGTCGCTCCGGTCTGACCCCGGGAACGATTGCCGACGCACGAGGCCGTGTGGCGCGGGTTCGCCCCTGTGCTCAGCGCGCGAAGCGCTCGACGAGCCGGTTCTGGAACATGCTCAGGGCAGAACCGATCGCCATGTGCATGTCGAGGTACTGGTAGGTGCCGAGGCGGCCGCCGAAGTAGACGTCGGGCTCGCCGTCCTGCAACTCGCGGTAGGCGAGCAGGGCGGCGCGGTCTTCGGCGGTGTTCACCGGGTAGTACGGCTCGTCGCCATGCTCCGCGAAACGCGAGAACTCGCGCATGATGATCGTCTTGTCGGCGGGGTACTCGCGCTCGGGGTGGAAGTGACGGAACTCGTGGATGCGGGTGAACGGCACCGAGGCATCCGCGTAGTTCATGACCGAAGTGCCCTGGTAGTCGCCGACCGGCACGACCTCGCGCTCGAAGTCGAGGGTGCGCCAGCTGAGGTGCCCCGCCGACGAGTCGAAGTAGCGGTCGACCGGCCCGGTGTAGATCACGGGCACGTTGCCGACGACCGCGGTCTTGTTGAACGGCTGCGACTCGTCGAAGAAGTCGGTCGACAGCTTGACGTCGATCTTCGGGTGGTCGGCCATCCGCTCGATCCACGCGGTGTAGCCGTCGACGGGCAGGCCCTCGTGGGTGTCGTTGAAGTAGCGGTTGTCGTAGTTGTAACGCACGGGGAGGCGGCTGATGACCTCGGCCGGAAGCTCGGTCGGGTCGGTCTGCCATTGCTTCGCGGTGTAGTCGCGGATGAACGCCTCGTACAGCGGGCGCCCGATGAGCGAGATCGCCTTCTCCTCGAGGTTCGCCGCCTGCTTGGTGTCGAACTCGCCGGCCTGCGAGGCGATGAGCGCCCGGGCCTCGTCGGGCGAGTAGGCGGCGCTGAAGAACTGGTTGATCGTGCCGAGGTTCACCGGCAGCGGGTACACGACGCCGTTGTGCTTCGTGTAGACCTTGTGCACGTAGCCCGTGAAGCTCGTGAAGCGGTTGACGTACTCCCACACCTTCTCGTTCGAGGTATGGAAGAGGTGGGCGCCGTAGCGGTGCACCTCGATGCCCGTCGTCGGGTCGACCTCGCTGAAGGCGTTGCCGCCGATGTGATCGCGCCGGTCGATGACCTGCACGGTGAGGCCGAGTTCGTTCGCGGCGCGCTCGGCGATCGTGAGCCCGAAGAAGCCCGATCCGACGACGACGAGGTCGGTCATCGGGCGCCTCCGTTTCCGATGACGAGTCGGGGGGTTCCCGCCCAGGCGGCGGCAGACGTGATGTTGCGTCCGTCCACGACGAGTCGCACGCCCGGCAGGTCGCTCGCCGCGATGGTCTGGTAGTCGGCGTGATCGGCCTGCACGACCGCGAGGTCGACGGGCTCGCCGACGTGGTACGCGGTCCAGCCGTAGCGGGCCAGCTCCTCGTCGGTGTAGAGCGGGTCGTGCACGAGCACCTTCGCGCCGCGCGACTCCAGTGCCTCGACCGTCGCGAAGACGCCCGAGAACGCCGTCTCCTTCACTCCGCCGCGGTACGCCGCGCCGAGCACGACCGCGGTCAGGCCGCTGAGGTCGCCGAGAATCCCGGCCGCCTGCGCCACGAGGCGCTCGGGCATCGAGGCGTTCAGCAGGCGCGCGGTTCGCACGATCTCGGCGTCGCGGTCGGTCGAGAGGTAGAGCCTCGGGTACACCGGGATGCAGTGGCCGCCGACGGCGATGCCGGGCCGGTGGATGTGGCTGAACGGCTGCGAGTTGCACGCTTCGATGACCGCGTACACGTCGACGCCGACCTCGTCGGCGTAGAGCGCGAACTGGTTGGCGAGTCCGATGTTCACGTCGCGATACGTCGTCTCGGCGAGCTTCGCCATCTCGGATGCCTCGGGCGAGCCCATGTCCCAGACGCCGTTCGCCCGGGAGAGGTCGGGGCGATCGTCGAACTCGAGCACGGCCTCGTAGAACTCGACCGCACGCTGGGCACCCTCGGGGCTCATCGCGCCGACGAGCTTGGGGTACTTGCGCAGATCTTCGAAGACACGACCGGTGAGCACACGCTCAGGCGAGAACACGAGGTGGAAGTCGTCGCCCTCGGCGAGACCCGAGATCTCCTCGATCATGGGCTTCCAGCGGCCGCGGGTGGTGCCGACCGGCAGCGTGGTTTCGTAGGAGACGAGCGTGCCGGGAGTCAGATGTTCGGCGAGCGAGCGGGTCGCCGCGTCCATCCAGCCGAAGTCGGGCTCCCACGTCGCGTCGTCCACGAAGAGCGGCACGACGATCACGACGGCGTCGGCGCCGGGCACGGCGTCGGCGTAGTCCGTCGTCGCACGGATCCGCCCGGCGGGCACGAGTTCGGCGAGTTTCTCCTGCAGGTGGGCCTCGCCCGGGAACGGTTCGGTGCCCGAGTTCACGAGGTCGACGACGACCTGGTTGACGTCGACGCCGATGACCTCGTGGCCTTGATCGGCGAACTGGACGGCGAGGGGGAGGCCGATTTTTCCAAGGGCAATGACTGCGATACGCACGGGCTCCAGTGTACGTGCGTCACCGGATGCGAAGCGCACGCGGGAGGCGCGCGATTCGCGCGCGCGAGGGGAGGTTCGCGCGTCCCGGTGATAGTCTTGCCGTCGGCTCGATGGAGTTGAGCCGCGATGATGATCACGCTCGCTGGCGGTCGACCGGCGCCGGCCGGAGGAGCTCGTGCGGTGACGGGAGTCGTCCGATACCTCGGTGCCGGTGTCCTCGCATTCCTGGTCGACCTGTTGCTCCTCGCCGCGCTGAGGGTCGGCCTCGGGTGGCCGACCGCGATCGCCGCGGCCGTTGCATTCCTCGGCAGCTTCGCCTTCACGTACACGATCCAGCGGACCCTCGGCTTCAGCTCGCGCGCGCCGCACGGACGCGCTCTCGTGCGCTACACGATCCTCGTCGCCGTGAACACCGCCGCCACCGCCCTGATCGTGGCACTGCTCGACCAGACGGCCGTCGGATGGGTCGGCGGAAAGGTCGTGGCGACTGCGGTCACGACGGTCGGAAACTACTTCGCCTATCGGTGGTGGGTGTTCGCCGGCGAGCCCTCACCGCATCAGCCGGCAGCGGAACAGGAGACTTGATGGTGTTCGAAGGCGCCCGCGTCGCCGCGATCGTACCGGCGTACAACGAGGAGAAGATGATCGCCACGGTCATCGAGACGATGCCCGACTTCGTCGATCAGATCGTCATCGTCGACGATTGCAGCACCGATAGCACGAGCGACGTGGTCCGGGCGTCGGCCGACCCTCGAGTGCGACTCATCCGCCACGATCTCAACACCGGCGTCGGCGGAGCGATCATCTCCGGCCACCGGGCCGCCATGGCGGCCGGAGCCGACGTCAACGTCGTGATGGCCGGCGACGCGCAGATGGATCCGGCATACCTTCCGGCTCTGCTCGAACGCGTGACGGCGCAGGGGTTCGGATTCGCGAAGGCGAACCGGTTCTTCTCGCCGGAATCGTTCAAGGGCATGCCGAAGCACCGGGTGTTCGGCAATGTCGTGCTCTCGTTCATGACGAAACTGGCGAGCGGATACTGGAATCTGTTCGATCCGCAGAACGGGTACACCGCCGTTCGCACCGAGGTGCTCCGGCGCATCGACCTCGACCGGGTCGCACCCCGCTACAGCTTCGAGAACGATCTGCTCATCCACCTCAACATCCTCCAGGTCCCCGCCGTCGATGTGCCGATTCCCGCGGTCTACGGCGCCGAGGTGTCGAGCATCCGTCTCAGCAAGGTCGTTCCCGAGCTGCTGAGCCTGCTCACCAGAGGCTTCTGGCGACGCATCTGGTACCGGTACGTCCTCTGGTCGTTCTCGCCGGTCGCGCTCCTGCTCGTTCTCGGCCTTGGGCTCTTCGCCTTCGGCCTCGCCGTCGCGATCTGGGTCTGCTTCCAGATCGCGGCATCCGTCGTTGCGACGGCTGCGACCGTGATGCTCGCCGCGCTTCCGCTGATGATCGGAACCCAGATGCTGATCAGTGCGCTTCAACTCGACATCCAGGCGAGCCCGTCGACTCCGACCATGTTGCCGTTCGCTGCCGGGAGCAGTGACCGCAGGCCGAACGGGGGCGCGGAGCGGTGACGTCCGATCTCGCCTCGAAAGGACATCCGACCATGACCTCCGCACTCCTCACCTGGTGGCGAGCCCGATCCTCCACGATTCTCGCAGGGGCGATCATCGGTGTCGGTTTCCTCGTCGGCTATGCGTCGATGGTGAGGACTCGCCCGTTGTACGCACCCGATTCCGCTCACTACCTCGCGAAGGCGTTCTGGTTCCTCGGGGCGAGCCCGCAGGAAGCGCACGACCGGGTCGCAGAGTATGCCGCGGGGTACGGCATCACCACGATCCCCGGTGTCGACCTCATGTTCGGGTGGGGCCTCGTGCAGCCCAGAGTCGTGCTCTCTGCGCTCGCCACACCCTTCGTCGCAGCGTTCGGCCCGATCGGTCTCGCGGTGACCACCTTCCTGATCTCGCTCGCGCTGATGCTCGTGTTGACGATCATGCTCATGCGGCGCTTCGGCAACGTCACCGCCGTCGCCGTCATGCTGGCCGTCACGACGAGCGCCTACCTGGTCTTCTACAACGGCGCGATGCTGACCGAATCGCTCTCGGCGTTGTTGACCGCCCTCACGCTCATGGCCGCGTGGCGCTACATCCGAGAGCCCCGGGCGTGGCTGCTCATCGGGATGGGCTCGCTCACCGTGACGTCGGCGTTCACCCGTCAGGCCACCCTGGTCGTGGCCGGGGCATTCCTCGGTGCGTGGCTGTTCGGAATGCTCGTGAGTCGTTCCCGGCGGAACCCGTGGATGTGGCCGGCCGTGGTGGTCGTGTGCGCGAGTCTCGGGAGCCAGCTGATCCAGGCGATCGTTTTCCCGTCGTTCTCACAGGCCGACCAGTTCCTCAAGCAGACCGGCACCGACAATCTCGGTGACGCGATCCTCGCGATTCCGCGCATGGCCCTGAACATCCTCTCCAAGGACGTCTACAACTACCTCGCGAACGATCCTGTGCTCCTGGTCTTCATCGTGGTGGCGCTGCTCGGCATCGTGCTCTTCTGGCGCCGCTCCGAGGCCCATCTCCTCGTCGGGGCGATCCTCGCGATCTCGCTGTACAACATCACGAACGGCACCCCGACCGCCTTCCGGTACGCCATCCCCGGCCTCGTGTTCTACGTGGCGATGGTGGGGCTCGTGATCCACGCGACGACGCGGCGCGGGTCACCTGAAGTCGACCTCGCCGAGCAGCGCGGCAAGTACGTCGCAGGCTAGCGACCGGACCGGCGGATCAGCCTGCCGGCTCGAGGTATGCCGCCAGCGCCGGGGCGAGGTATCGCACATAGGCGGCCGTGAGGTGGTTCACATCGCGGTAGACGAGCAGGTTGTCGACGACGACCGGGCACGTGCCGTCACCGCAGATGAAGGGCGTGAGGTCGGCGAACTCACCTCCGCCCGCTTCGACCGCGCGTCGCTCTGCCGATGCCTGGTCGGCATCGAGCACCTCCGATCGCGCGCCCGCGCAATTCAGCACGTCCTCGAGTTGCATCGAGATGCACAGCGACGGGGCCTCGGCGAATCGCGGCGTGTCGGCGATGACGACGACCCGGCTTCCGCTCTCGGTCAATGACGTCACCGTCTGCCGGACTCCGTCCTCCCAGGCGCTCAATCGCTGCCCGGGGTCGGTGGCACCGTCGAGCGGGTATGCCGAGTAGCTCGAGAACACGACGAGATCGGGCGGATTCGCGGTGAGCTCCGCCATGACCGCCTCCCGCCACCGATCGCATGAGGTGTAGGGCACGTTCTTGACGAGGACCGTGACGTCGACGGCCGGACACGACGACTTCGAGTACGCCTTGATGGTCATCTCGGTGTCGCTCGCCGCGAGTTGCTCGAGCGAGGGCAGCCACTGCGCCGAATGCGAGTCGCCGAAGAGCGCGATGTCGTACGACCCCGCGGGGTTCCCGTACACGCAGTCCTGCACGGTCTCCGTGATGGTGTCGTTGTGGCACCCGTCGGGATACAGGGAAGGCACGTCCTCGCCGACCTTCTCGAGCGTCGGTGTGAGGTTCGACGGCACGAACCGCGTCGCCTCGGGCGGCGAGGCCGGGAACGACGGAGGCGCCGCGACCGCCGCTCCTCCCGACAGTTCGCGCGTCGCAGCCCAGCCCACTCCCGTCGCGACCACGAGGGCCATGATCGCCGTCACCGCCGCGGTGCCGAGCAGCGTCAATCGCGGACGCATGCGGACCAGCGCCGCAGGCGAACGGAGCGGTTCCTCCACGAACCGGTGGAGGAGGTAGGCCAGCGGAACCGCCACGACGATGCCGAGGACCACCGTGGCCCAGAGTTCGAGGGGTCGACCGTTGCCGATCGCTGCCTCCGGCACGACCAGGAGCGGCCAGTGCACCAGGTAGAGGGAGTACGAGATGAGTCCGATGAACTGCATGGGACGTACCGAGAGCGCGGCCCCCGGACCACCGGCGGGTCGCGCCGTACCGAAGAAGATGACGGCTGCCGTCCCCACCACCGGCAGCATCGCGGCGACGCCGGGGAACGGAGTCGTGTCGTCGAATCGCACGGCCGCTGCCACGATCATCGCCACGCCGACCCAGCCGCCGACGGCCGCGACCCACGGCTTCATCCTGGGAACCCGTCCGAGCACCGCGGCGGCGACGACGGCACCGATGAGCAACTCCCATGCCCGGGTCGGCAGCAGGAAGAAGGCGAGGGGCTGCTGGGACTGGGTCAGCACGATGCACGCGGTGAGGCTCACCGCGGCGAGCACCGCGATCCCTCCGACGATGCGCGCGCGACGGCGCTGGGCGACGAGTGCGAGCACCAGAAGCAGCACGGGCCAGAGCAGATAGAACTGCTCTTCGACGCCGAGCGACCAGTAGTGCTGGTACGGCGACGGGGAGTGGTCTGCCAAGTAGTCGGTGTTCTGCGCGGCGAACCAGACGTTCGGCACGTACAGCACGGTCGCAAGCGCGTCGCGCAGAACTCGCTCGACTCCCAACGGCGGGAAGAACGCCACGACGGCCACGGCGGTCGCACCGGCCACGACGAATGACGCCGGCAGGATCCGTCGAGCTCGACGGGCGTAGAACTGGGCGAACGAGACCCGGCCGTCGCGCTCGATCGACTCGAGCAGGTGGCTGGAGATCAGGAATCCCGAGATGACGAAGAAGACGTCGACGCCCACATAACCGCCCGGTATCCCGGGAACCCCCGCGTGGTAGAGCAGCACGAGTCCGACGGCGATCGCGCGCAGTCCCTGGATGTCGGACCGGAAGTTCGAAGCCCCGATCCGCTTCGGGTCCGTACGACTGCGCTGAACGTCAGGAGACGGTTGCACGATGCCTGTCGAGCGTGGCGATGACGCGCTCGGCGGCGTGCCCGTCGCCGTAGGGTGCGGCATCCGTCGGCATCGGCGCCGGACGCGCCGCGCCGGTGGCGATCTCCGCCGGCGAGTTCGCGAGAACGTTCCAACCGAGCTCGATCGTCTCGGTCCATTCCGTCTCGCTTCGCACGGTCGTGCACGGCACACGGAGGAGGAACGCCTCCTTCTGCAGCCCGCCCGAGTCGGTCACCACGCCGGCGCTCGCGAGCGTCGCCGCGAGGAGGTCGGGGTAGGCGATCGGCGGATGCTGCTGGAGCGAGCCCTGCGTGAGCGAGACGCCGTGCGCCGACGCCTTCGCGACGACCCGCGGGTGGGCGAGCAGGATGACCGGCTTGTCCAGCCCGGCGAGCCCGTCGACGACCTCTGCGAGCCTGGCTGGGTCATCGGTGTTCTCCGCACGATGGATCGTCGAGACGTAGAATCCGCCGGGTTCCAGCCCGAGCTCCTCCACGAGCAGCGACGGCGTGTGCGCGATCGACTCCCGGACCTCGAACAGCACGTCCGTCATCACGTCGCCGACGAGGACGGTCCGATCTGCGAGCCCCTCGGCGGCGAGATGGTCGACCGCGACCTGCGTGGGGGCGAGCAGCAGGTCGGCCGCGTGATCGGTGAGCACCCGGTTGTGCTCCTCGGGCATACGGCGGTTGAACGAACGGAGCCCGGCTTCGAGATGCGCGACCGGAATGTGCAGCTTGATCGCCGAGAGTGCGGCGGCGACGGTGGAGTTCGTGTCACCGTATGCGAGCACCCAGTCGGGGCGGTGCTCATCGAACACGGCGTCGAGTGCACCGAGCATGGCACCGGTCTGCACGCCGTGCGATCCCGAGCCGACGCCCAGATGCACGTCGGGCGCCGCGATGCCGAGGTCGTCGAAGAACACGTCGGAGAGCATCGGGTCGTAGTGCTGCCCCGTGTGCACGATGACGTGGTCGACGGAGGCCGCGGCTGCGGCCTTCGCGATCGGGGCGAGCTTGACGAACTGCGGGCGCGCGCCCACGACGCTGACGATCTTCACGAACGTCGAGTTTAGCCGCCGCGAGCTCCAGGTGCCCGTCGGGCATCGCGACGCACACGCGCGGGCCTCCGTTGGTAGCGTGGCCGAGTGCAGATCCTCATCATGACGCCATGGTTCCCGACGGCGGAATCCTGGGCGTCCGGGCGGTTCGTCGCGCGCGAGGCAGCGGCACTCGGCGCCGAGCACGACGTGCACGTGCTCCATCTCGACTGGCAGCGAACGAGCGGAGACCCCGAACCAGACGGTCCGTTCACGCTCGAGCGCATCGCACTCTCCCGGGCCGACCCGTTCGACTACCTGCGGGCCAGACGAATCGTCGCCGCCCGCGCCGCGAATGCCGACGTCGTGCATACGCATGCGCTGACGGGGTTGCTCCCGTGGGGCAGGAAACGGCCGACCGACCGCGCATGGGTTCACTCGGAGCACTGGTCGGGCATCACCGCCCCGGCCACCCTCGCACCGGCGGAACGGATGATCAGGCGGATGCTCCTGCCCGCGCTGGGCGGCCCCGATGTCGTCGTGACGGAGAGTCGTCGACTCGCCGACGCCGTACGTGCCCATCGCACGGGGCCGACGGTGATCGTGCCCTGCATCGTCCCGGCGACGGTCGTGGTCGATCCGCCGCGCGAAGCCGTTCTCCGCATCGTCGCGGTGGGTGGACTCATCCCACGCAAAGGGCCGCTCCTCGCGGTCCAGGCCCTCGCTCATCTCGTCGGTGAGGGCTGCGACAGCCACCTGACCTGGGTGGGCGACGGACCGGAGCGCGACGCGATGCTCGCCGAGGCATCCGCCCTGGGGGTGGCGGAGCGGGTCCGGCTCACCGGGGTGCTCGACGACGCGGGCGTTGCTGCTGCCCTCGACGCCGCCGACATCTTCCTGCTGCCCACGCAGGGAGAGAACTTCTGCGTCGTCGCCGCCGAGGCGCTCAGCCATGGCCGCCCCATCGTGAGCGGTGCCGAGACGGGGGCCGTCGACTACGCGGATCCCCAGGTGAGCGTCTTCGTCGCGGAGCAGACGGGCCAGGCCTATGCGGACGCCGTGCTCGCGGTGAGCGCGGCGACGCGCGACCTCTCCGCACAGGACATCGTGGACACCGTCGCCGGCCGATTCACGCCGGCTGCGGTTCGCGCGGGACTGGAGGCGGCCTACGCGATGGCCGGGGTCACCGCGCCGCGCTGAGCGCGATGCGACGCTTCGGAGGTCTCACCAGGTCGACTTGGCTAGAGTATCCGCGTGCGAGTGGTGATGGTGACGGCGTGGTACCCGAGTGTCGCCTCCCCCGTATCCGGGGTGTTCGTCCACCGGGACGCGGAACTCATCGCCACCGAGAACGACGTCGAGATCATCCATCTCGCCCCACCCGGGCGGATCACGCCAGACGATCTCGTGGTCGACCGCCGGAGCGCGATCCCGATCACGCGGATGACCGTCTCCCGTTCCAACCCGCTCGACCTCCGCCGGGTCTGGGGGCCGCTGAAGGCGAGCATCCGGCGCGCCGACGTGCTGCACACGCAAGCGTTCAACACGCTCATGCCGTTCGCCGGCAGACCGGTCGACACGCCATGGGTCCATTCCGAGCACTGGTCCGGCATCGCCGATCCGAGCACGCTGACGTCGCGGGGCCGGGTCGTCCTGCGAGCGACGGCTCCACTGCTCCGTCGACCCGATGTCGTGACGACCGTGAGCACCTACCTGGCCGACCGGGTTCGGCAGCATCGACGCGGTCCCATCTCGATCGTGCCGTCCGTCGTGCCCGCCGCACCCATCGTCGCGCCGCCGCACGATGACACACGTATCCGCCTCGTGGCGGTGGGCGGACTCGTGCACGGCAAAGACCCTCTCCTCGCGCTCGAGACGGTCCGAGAGCTGCATCGTCGCGGGGTCGCCGCGGAGCTGACCTGGGTCGGCGACGGCCCGTTGCGCGAGACCGTCGAGCAGGCGGCACGGCCCGAGGACCGGTTGGAGCTCCTCGGCGCGGTCGACGGCGCCGGGGTCGCCGCCGCCCTCGACGCCGCCGACGTGTTCGTCCTCCCGACCAGAGGGGAGACACTCTGCCTCAGCGCACTCGAGGCCATCACCCACGGCCGCCCCGTCGTCATCGGGGCGCGAGGCGGACAGCGCGACTACATCGTCGCCGACAACGGCGTGCTGGTCGAGCCGCGTACTCCGGCGGCGTACGCCGATGCCGTGCTGAGCCTGTGGCGACGCCGCGCTGAGCTCTCGCCGCAGCTCGTGGCCGCGACCATCGGCGACCGGTTCCGGCCGTCACGCGTGCTGGACGGATACCACGCCGCGTACGAGCTCGCGCGCGGTCGTGGATCGACTACCCGCTGACGCTCCGCTCGGGTGCGAGCGCGGCGATACGGGGGGTCAGCTGACGGCTCCGCTCGAACTGCGTCGCCCACGCCTGCGCCTCGGCACGCTGCGAAGCGGTCTGGGACAGCGCGAGGCGAGCCGCCGCGGAGATCGCCTCCGCGATGTCCTGCGGCGACAGCGAGCGCGTCGCTACCGATGCCGGTGATTCGCGCAGCACCTCGGTGGCCGCATTCGACGGGTCGTGCACCGAGACGACCGGCATGCCGGTCGCCGCGTACTCGAACACCTTTCCGCTCGTGACGTATCGGCCGGTGCCGAGCGCCAGTACGACCGCGTCGAGGCTTCGGTAGGTCTCGCCGATCATCGCCTTGCTCACCGGACCTTCGAAGGTGACCCCGTGCATGCGAGCCCGGTCCAGCGCCTCCGCGAATTCGACGTTCGCAGCGCCGAAGTGCCCGAGGTAGCCGTAGACCGCGAGGCGGGACCCGGCGAGGTCGGGGTTCGACTCCCGCGCGAGCCGCCAGCCCTCGAGGAGCGGCACGAGCGGCACCTTCGACGAGATGGTGCCGATGTAGCCGAACACGAGTCCCTCCTCGCGTTCGTCCCGCACGGGCACCCCGAGCGGCGCGTCGTACTCGTCGTATCCGTTCGCGACCACCCTCATGCGATCGGCCAGCCCGGGGTGCTGCGCGACGTGCCATTCGCGGATCGCGTCATTGACGAACCACACTTCGGCGGCGGTCGCCATCAACCGGCGCTCCCAGCGCCCGACCGCAGGGATCGCGGTGATCTGCTTCCGGCCCGAGAAGACGTCCAGCTGCCACGCGTCCCGGTAGTCCATGACGTGAGCCACTCCGAAGCGGCGGTGCAGGAACCAGCCGGGGATGAAATCGACGTGGGGGTTGGCCGTGCCGATCGCGAGGTCCACGGGATGCGCGCGGTGCACGCGTTCCGCAGCGCGCTCGAGCTCCGGTCGCCACCGTCCGTAGTTCGGCTCGGGGAACCGGATCATGTCGCGCCACAGGTCCATGAGCTTCCACACTTCCGCGTGGCGAGCCCGTCGTCTCGGCCAGGTCGAGATGTCGTTCTGGAACGCCGGGACATCGGCATCGATGCGCACCACGTCGACGCCCGGATGGATGCGCGCCTCGAGCAGTTCGTCCGTTCCGGTCGACTCCTCGAGCAGACGTCGCGGGACGGTCAGGACGGTCACGTCCCACCCGGCCTCGGCGAACGCGTTCACCGTCGCGAGTGCGCGATACACGCCTCCGGCCCGGCTGGGGGGAAAGCTCCACGCGGTGTAGAGCAGGTGCGGGCGGTCGCTCATGCGGTGATCCGATCGATCGCGGCACGCGCCGCGGGATAGCCGAACATCGTGACGGTATTCCGGCCTGCGCGTCCGAGGGCCCGCGCGGCATGCCACGCCGCGAGCGCGCCGTCCCGCTCGGGGGCGACGACGAGGTCGGCATCTGCGAGCGCGCGACGAACCCGCGCATCCCGTCGGGCGGCCCGGAGGAATCGGACGCCGGAATCGAGCGGCGTCAGACGAAGCATCTCACGCGCGACCGCGGTGCGCGACATCGCCCGCACCACCCGTTCCGACAGCCCGGTCGGGCGGTGGAGAACGATCGCCGTGACGTCGTCGACCGGCACGAACGAGACCACGACCACGGAGTCGTCGGTGCTCCGTCGCGGAAGCGATGCTTCGTCGAAGAGGCCGTTCGGAGACATGATCACCACGAGCACCGGGCGCACCTCCGCTTTTTGATCCATGGCATCGCCGCGTTAGTCTAGCCCCACATCTTGGGCGTCGGCCCGCGGGAGGTCGGCCATGACAGACACGCTCTTGATCCTGTCGTTCTCGCGGCTCGAACAGGACGCGAGACTGCGTCGGCAGATCGCGCTCTTCTCCGAGACGTACCGAGTCGTCACGGCCGGGTGGGGCCCGGCGGTGGTCGGCGCAGACCGCCATGTCGAGCTTCCGGTCCCCCCGACTGGCCGACGGCGCCGGGCGCGGTTCTACGCAGAGGGTATGCTCCTGCGGCTGCGTGCGTACCGCCTGCTCTACTGGACGGATCCGACCGTGCGCGCAGCACGGAAGGCACTCCGCAGCGAGCGCCCCGACCGGGTGCTCGCGAACGACATCGAGACCCTCCCGCTCGCGTTGACGCTTGCGCCCGGCCCGAGTGTGCATGCGGACCTGCACGAGTTCTACCCGGGTCTCCACGACGACAACCCGCACTGGGTCCGATGGCGCAAGCCGTACCTGGAGTGGCTCATTCGCCGCTACGCACCGCAGGCCGCCTCGCTCACGACCGTCGGTTCGACCGTCGCCGATGCGTACCGGCCGTTCGACCTCGAGGCCGACGTCGTCACGAACTCTCCTGCGTTCGCGCCGGTGGAGCCGAGCCAGGTGCATACACCGATCAGCATCATCCACCCGGGCGCCTCGCTTCGGAGTCGTCGCCTCGAGAACATGCTCCGCGGCGTGGCTGCGTCGTCGGCGGATGTCTCGTTGACGATGTACCTCGCCCCGAACGACCCGGCCTACGTCGCCGAACTCCGCCGGCTCGCCGCCACGCTCGGTGATCGGGTCCGAGTGGAGGACGCGGTCCCGCATGACGAGCTGCTCGGACTCATCAGCGCTCACGATGTCGGCATCCACGTGCTTCCCCCCACGGTGACGAACAACGCGCTCGCCCTGCCGAACAAGTTCTTCGACTACGTGCAGGCTCGGGTCGGCATCATCGTCGGCCCCACCCCGGCGATGTCGGGGCTCGTCCGAGAGCACTCGCTCGGCGCGGTGACCGATGGCTTCGAAGTCGATGACATCAGGCGCGTCGTCGACGAGCTGACACCGGAGACCGTCGCCCGGTGGAAGGCGTCCGTCGATGCGGCCGCGCGATCGCTCTCGGCCGAGTCGCAACTCCCGGTGTGGGATCGCGCCGTCGGGTCGCTTCAGCCGGCGCGCGAACCCTCCTGAGCCGCGTCATCCCGTCGGGCGGCGGCCATTCGCTCGGCCGCCCTGCGCTGGGCCAGCAGCGACCTGAGCGGCGCATGCCGGCTGAACATCCGGAACGGGTCGGCCGTGATGAGCGCGCTCGGACTCCGCAGCGACGCGCGTCCGCGAAGCATCTCCCGGACGGCCGTATCGTTCCCCGCGCGGAATGCTGCGATGAGCGCTCGATCCCGCCGAGCCAGGATGCCTTGCACGCCGGGCGCCCACGTCAGCACGCGCGCGATGGCGGCATCGATCGCCGTGCGGTCCGCTTCGTCGAGTCCCGAACCGGAGAGGCGGCTCGCGATTGCTCCGATCACATGCACACGCAGGAGCTTCGCCGCGACGGCGCGGCGAGCGGCGACGGTCATGCGGGAGAAGACGGAACTCGATTCCATCGCGATGAGGAAGGCGAAGTCGTCTTCGGCGCGCCCGGGCGCGAACGTGACGCGACCGTCCTGGTCGCCGTGCTCCAGATAGGGCGGCAGCGCGGCGTCGAACACGACGTTCGCCCCCGAGAACCAGAGCTCGAGCGTGTACGCCTGGTCTTCGCCCCGAGGAAGTCCGACGGTGAAGCGCAGATCGGGGAACCTGCTGCGACGAACGAGACCGAGCGGCGCGGCACGCTCGAACAGACGATCCCGATCGCCGTCGAGGGCGCGGATGCGGCCGGGGCGCGGCCGAGGCGCCGTGCCCATGCCGCCGTCGTCGCGCCGGACGGGCGCCACGACGACGTCCGCACGGCTGGCATCGGCGACCTCGATCCAGGCGTCGAGCGCGCCGGGCGCGAACTCGTCGTCGGACCCGATGACACTGACGAATTCGCCCTCCGCGACGTCCAGCCCGGCATTGAACGCGTTCGCCGGCGAGCGAACGCCGTCATCGAGTGCGAGCAGCCGCACCCGGGGATCGTCGGCGAGATCGCCCAGCCGAGCGCGGATCGCCTCGGGAGGGGTGTTGTGCACGACGATCGTGACCCTGAGCGGCACCTGCGAATGCAGCGCCGATGAGACCAGACGTTCGATCGGTCGTGCTTCGGTGTGGACGCCGACGACGACCTCGATACGAGGGGCGCCGAGGACGTCGTCAGCCATGGCTCGGAGTGCCTTCGGCGGAGTCGGCGAGGCCTGCCAGCGCCGCCTGCTGGGCGAACTCCGGCACGTCGCGAACGAGCTGGGCGAACGTGCCCTGCGCGACCAGTCGTCCTCGGCTCATGAAGAAGATGCGGTCCGCCTCCTTGATCGTCGCGAGCCGATGGGCGACGGTGATCGTCGTCGTGGATCCGTGCAGCTCGGCGATCGACTGCGTCACCGCAGCCTCGGTCGCGGTGTCGAGCGCGCTCGTCGCCTCGTCCATCACGAGCACCAGCGGATCGACGTAGAGCGCACGCGCGATGCCGAGACGCTGGCGCTGGCCGCCCGAGAGCGCCATGCCCCGCTCCCCGATCCGCCCGTCGATTCCACCCAGGCGGGTCTCGATCGTGCCGAGCATGTGCGCGCGCTCCAGGGCGGTCCGCACGCGTTCCGCATCGAAGACGTCGGTCCAGGTCAGTGCCACGTTCTGGGCGACGGTCGCGTCGAAGAGCGAGACCTCCTGGGGTACGTACGCGACGCGCCCGCGCCACGCGTCCGTCAGCGAGGTGAGGGGTACGTCGTCGATCATCACCCGACCGGCCGTCGGTTCGATGAGTCCCAGCACGAGGTCGACGATCGTGGACTTGCCGGCTCCCGACGCACCGACGAATGCGGCCGTCGATCCGAACGGAATCTCGAAGGTCAGGTCGGAGACGGCGTCCTCCACGTCGGGAGCGTACGAGAAGCTGACCGACTCGAACCGGATGACGCGGGGATCGACGGGCAACGGCAGCGATTCACGATTCGAGAGATGCGCCGTGAGCGATTCGGATCGTCGGATCTCGTCGACGACCGCCCGGGCGTGGGGCGCACTCACATTGAGCTGCGACAAGACGCCCTGGAAGCGCACCACCGAGGGCGCCATCCGAAAACCGGCGAGTCCGAAGATGGCCACGGCCGCGGTGGCGCCGCCGACGCCGCCCGTCATCCACCCGACCAACCCGACGATGCCGATTCCGGCGATGATCGCCGCCTCGAGGGTATAGCGCGGCACCTGGCCGAGAAACTGCGCGTTGCCCCGCGCCCGCGTGGAATGCGATCGGTTGGCACGGACGACGTCGGCGACCTCGTTCGTCTTGCCCCGCAGCGTCACCTCTTTCAGGGCTCCGACCATTTCGGTGATGAGCCGGGATGAGCGAAGTGAATAGCGCAGTGCGACCAGTCCCGCTTGGCGGGTCCGTCGCGAGATCTGGAAGTTCAGGAAGAGCCCGACGAGCCCGAGATACACGAGGGTGATCGCGCCGATGAACGGCTGCGCGATCGCGAGCACGACGAGGAGGGTGATGAAGTTGAACGCCTCCCCGACGAGGGATGCCCCGGGGAGGACGAAGCCGGAGATCGTCGTGGCGACGCTCGCGTCGGTGATCCGAACGAGATCGGACGAGTTTCTGCGGAGCCGGTCGACCCACGGCGACCTGGTGAAACCGGCGAAGACCCGAGAGCCGAGGTCGAGTTCGTAGCTCGCGAATCTGCGGGTCGCCGCCCAGTACAGGAGGAGCGCGAGCACCCCCTTGAGGACGATGAGCACGCAGACGATCCCGAGCGGGATCAGCACACCGGCTCCGGACACCGACCCGAGAATCGGAAGTTCGACGGGGTTTCCGCTCACCAAAGGGGCCAACACCACTGCGAGGAGGCCGAGCGCAGCGCCGTCGAGGATCGCGAGAAACCCCTGGAGGGTCGCGTACGTCAGCAGGAACCGTCGAGCCTCGTGGGGAAGTTCAGCGAGAACCTGCTTGTAGAGCGTCCAGTTCTCTTTCACAGCGCAGACCGATCTCGGGCCTTCACGCCGTCGACGGCTGCAAGGAAGTGCCGACCTTCGACCTCGGCATTCAAGATCTCTGCTGCCTGATGCGAAGCCGTCTTGAATCGCGCGACATCGTCGGCCGTGACGGCCGCGAGGGTTTCGGCGAGGTCGGATGCCTCGAAGCCCGGCACCACGACGCCGAGTCCGAACTCCCGTACCAAGCCGGCCATCTGCGGGCTCTCGCCCACCACGAGTCCCAGCCGGCCCTGCACTGCCTCGAAGAACTTGTTCGGCAGCGCGAACTCGAGGTTGCGCCCGAGCGGGCGGTAGAAGATGATCTCGACGTCGTAATCGTTGATGCGCTCGGCGATCTCTCGCATCGGGGCAGGCGGCACGATGCGGATGCGCTCGCGCGCCGGGTGCGCATCGATCTGCTCCTGGAGACGGGCGACGACCGGGGGGTTCGGCATGAGCATGAAGGTCATGGTGAACCGCTCGGGGAGCGCCCGCATCGCCTCGAGGATCTCGGTGAACCCGCGTTGCCACGCCGCCAGCCCGTGGAAGAGCAGCCGGATCTCACCCGTGTCGGTCGTGCCCGGCTCCTGGGCGACGAACGGAGGGATGTTGCGGACGGGCACCGGCGGTTCGATGCCGAACTCGTCGACGTAGAGTCGGCCGATCGGCTCGTTCACCACCGACCGGCTCGTGATCGCGTCGTTCCCGATGTGACGCCGGATCCACCGATAGTGGCGGGCGGTCAGGCGTCCGCCGAGCGACCGGCGCCGCCGGGACGGGTTGTGGTACTCGTGAAGATCCAGGTGGACGTGTGCGCGACGGGCGGCACTCGTGAACCACTTCGGGTCGGAGATGAGCGGGCCGAACTCGGTCTCGTTGAAGACGACGAGATCATACCGGCCGGCACGAATGCGTTCGCGCGCGGCCTCGGGGATCCGATCGGCCAGCTGTCGACGGAATCCGATCCTGTGGGGAAGGAAGAGCTGCGCCAAGAGCACACCCGTGCGAGTCGTCGACCATCGCGACGGCGAACCGAGTTCGAAGTGAGTGCCCCGGGCGACGCTCGACCGCGCTCCGAGCCCGATCGTGTCGACGGTCCATCCCGACTCCGTGAGCCAGTCGATCTGGCGGCGAACACGGGGGTCCGTCTCGATGACGGAGTACGAGAGGACCAGCGCGGTGCGGGGTTCGGTCGGATGGCTCGCGCGCGGCTCGACTTCCATGCCTTCTCCTTCATTCACGCGCAGACCGTCGCGCACCATGCTCGAACGGGGACCCGGCCGCAGACTCGGATCGGATGCGGCGGGCACGCCGACGCCTGACAACGCACCAGCGATTGTACCCGTGAGACTCCTCCGTGAGTGCCGTGCGCCGCGACCGCCGATCACCTCAAGGTGGCGGGCGTCCCCTCGCGTGCCGACGCGAGCGCCGACTCGACGACCTCGAGGGTGCGCAAGCCCTGCTCCATCGTGACGACGTGGTTCGGCCGACCGAGCACTGCTTCGCGGAACGACTCCAGTTCCACCCGGAGCGGCTCCCGCTTCGCGAAGGCGAAGCGCGTGACGTCCCCTTCCGACACACCGCGGAAGACGGTCATGGACTCCCACTCCAGCGGGATCGTGCCGTTGGCGTAGAAGGTGAGGTCGCCGGTCGCCGTATCGGCGACGAACGAGCCCTTCTCGCCGGTGACGATCGTGACCCGTTCCTTCATGGGGCTCAGCCAGTTGACGAGGTGGTTGACGATGACGCCGTTCTCGAGACGGCCGGTCATCGCGATCATGTCCTCGTGCTGCCGGCCGCTCTTGAACGTCGTCTGGGCCCAGATGCTGGAATAGGTGCTCTGCGCGACCCACGCGGTGAGGTCGATGTCGTGCGACGCGAGGTCTTTCGCAACCCCGACGTCGGCGATTCGTGACGGGAACGGGCCCTGGCGACGTGTCGCGATCTGGTAGACCTCGCCCGCATCCCCGTCTTCGATTCGGCGCCGCAGCTCCTGGAGGGCGGGATTGAAGCGCTCTATGTGGCCGACCGCGCCCACGAGTCCGGCGCTCGCGAATGCCTCGACCATGCGCTGGCCCGCTTCGATCGAGTGCGCGATCGGCTTCTCGACCAGCGTGTGCACACCCGCGCTCGCGAGCTTGAGCGCCGCGTCCTCGTGGAAACGGGTCGGCACGGCGACGACCGCGAGGTCGATGCCCTCGTCGATGAGTGCGTCGATGTCGGGCAGGATCGGCAGGTCGCCGGCGACACCGTGCGGGTCGCCGCCGGGGTCGGCGATCGCCACCAGGTCGACGCCATCGATCTCGCGCAGCACCCGAGCGTGGTGGCGCCCCATCATGCCGACGCCGAGGATCCCGGCACGCAGCCCGGCCATCAGGCGCCGGCTCCGGCGACGGCGTTCACGGCGTTCACGATGCGCTCCAGATCCGCCTCGCTGAGCGAGGGATGCACCGGCAGTGAAACGACCTCGCGGGCGGCCCTCTCCGTCTCGGGCAGGTCGATTCCGGGAGCGTACGCCGCGAGCGAGGGGAGGCGGTGGTTGGGGATCGGGTAGTAGACGCCGCTCCCGACCTGGTGCTCGTCCTTCAGCGCCTGCACGAAGCCGTCGCGGTCTTCGAGCACGCGAATCGTGTACTGGTGGTAGACGTGCACGGCACCCGCCGCCACCGGCGGCACCACGACTCCGGTGAGATTCGCGTCGAGGAACGCCGCGTTCTCCCGCCGCGAGCGCGTCCACGCGCCGATCTTCGTGAGCTGGACGCGGCCGATCGCGGCGTGGATGTCGGTCATCCGCGCGTTGAACCCGACGATCTCGTTCTCGTACTGGCGTTGCATGCCCTGATTGCGCAGCAGCCGGAGGCGGCGCTCGATCTCAGGGTCTCCGGTCGAGACCATCCCGCCCTCGCCGGACGTCATGTTCTTCGTCGGATAGAGGCTGAACATGGCGAACGCGCCGAAGGTGCCGACGGGCTTGCCGTCGACCGCCGCGCCGTGCGCCTGCGCCGCGTCCTCGAAGAGCTTCAGCCCACGTCGTTCGGCGAGATCACCGAGCGCGGCGACGTTCGCGGGGTGGCCGTAGAGGTGGACCGGCATGATGCCGACGGTGCGCTCGGTGATGAGCGACTCGACCGATGCGACGTCGAGGCCGAAGTGATCGGGCTCGATGTCGGCGAACACGGGGGTCGCCCCCGTCAGGGCGACCGAGTTGGCCGTCGCGGCGAACGTGAACGACGGCACGATCACTTCATCGCCGGCGCCGACACCGGCTGCGAGCAGTCCGAGATGCAGACCGGACGTGCCCGAGTTGACGGCGACGGCCGCTCGGCCGTCGAGCAGCGCGTCGGAGAACTCCCGCTCGAACGCGGCGACCTCGGGTCCCTGCGCGACCATGCCGGAACGTAGCACCGAGTCAACGGCCGCCCGTTCCTCGTCACCGATGATCGGCTTCGCCGCAGGGATGAACTCTGGACCGCTCACGAGCCCACCTTTCCGTGTGTAGATCTGCTCGATGGCACAAGGACGTCCGCCAGCCTACCTTCTCGGAAACCGCCCACCATCGCCCCTCGCGCCCTCGAAGGCCCGCGATTGCTAGGATCACCGTCATGCCCTCGACTCCGCTGCGCCCACTCATCGTGCTGCCGGCGTACAACGAGGAGCAGGCGCTCGGACCGCTGCTGGACGAGATATCCGAGGCGCTCCCGGCGCTCGACTGCCTCGTCGTGAGCGACGGCTCGAGCGATGGAACGGTCGCGATCGCCCGGAGTCGTGGTGTCGTCGTGGTCGATCTCCCATTCAACCTCGGCGTCGGCGGGGCGATGCGCGCGGGCTTCCGCTACGCGCTGCGGAACGGCTATACGGCGGTCGTCCAGGTCGACGCCGACGGACAGCACGACCCTCGAGACGTTCCACGCCTGGTCGCCGACCTCGATCGGGCCGACATCGTGATCGGTGCCCGGTTCGCCGGGGCCGGCGAATACAGCGCCCGGGGCCCTCGCCGGTGGGCGATGAAGGTCCTCGCCTCGGTCATCGGGCGGATCGCCCGCACGAAGCTCACCGATGCGACCAGCGGGTTCAAGGCGAGCGGCCCGAAGGCCGTGCGGTTGTTCGCGGAGATGTATCCGGCAGAGTACCTCGGCGACACCGTCGAGGCGCTCGTGATCGCAGCGCGCGCCGGGCTCCGGATCCGGCAGTCGCCGGTGGCGATGCGCGACCGCCAGGGCGGCGTGCCGTCCCACCATCCGGTGAGGGCCGCAGCGTACCTCGCGCGCGCGAGCATGGCGCTCATCTTCGCGATGACTCGTTCCAAGGTGGAGCTCACGAAAGCCGAGGTCGCACAGTGAGCACGATGACGTACCTCCTCTCGGTCGCTGCGGCGGTGATCGCCCTCTTCTCGGTGATCGAGCTCCTCCGGCGCCGTCGCCTGCGCGAGCGGCATGCGATCTGGTGGATCCTCGCCGCGACGCTGGCGCTGGTGGCTGCGCTGTTCCCGGCCAGCGTCGCCTGGCTCGCCGCGGTCGTCGGCGTCGGCCTGCCGAGCAACCTCGTCTTCTTCGTCTCGATCGTCCTGCTCTTCCTGGTGAACCTCCAGCACAGCGCGGAACTGACCGACCTCGAGGACAAGACGCGCACGCTCGCCGAGGAGTCCGCGCTCCAGAAGGTACGCTTGGAGCGGCTCGAAGAGCGGATCGACCCGAAGCGCGACCGCCCTGATGCCCAGCCCTGAGG
The DNA here is from genome assembly GCF_000421545.1 of Agromyces italicus DSM 16388. Taxonomy (GTDB): domain Bacteria; phylum Actinomycetota; class Actinomycetes; order Actinomycetales; family Microbacteriaceae; genus Agromyces; species Agromyces italicus. The sequence goes on along the minus strand of NZ_ATXF01000004.1, from coordinate 640,543 downwards.
CGCCGAGGCGCCTGCGAAACGTCCCCGCCTGAGCAAGAAGGAGTCCATCGTGGCAACCATCGCGGAGAGCGCAGACGTCTCCCCCGACGCACGCATCGGCGACGACACGAAGATCTGGCACCTCGCGCAGGTCCGCGAAGGCGCGGAGATCGGCGAGCGCTGCATCGTCGGGCGAGGTGCGTACATCGGCTCGGGCGTCCGCCTCGGCGACGACTGCAAGATCCAGAACTACGCGCTGGTCTACGAACCGGCACGACTCGCCGACGGCGTGTTCGTCGGCCCTGCCGCGGTGCTCACGAACGACACGTACCCTCGCGCGATCGCGCCCGACGGGTCGATCAAGACCGCGTCGGACTGGGAGCCCGTCGGCGTCACGATCGAGCGCGGCGCCTCGATCGGTGCCCGCGCCGTCTGCATCGCGCCGGTCACGATCGGAGCCTGGGCCACCGTCGCGGCGGGTGCCGTCGTCACGAACGACGTTCCGGCGTTCGCGCTCGTCGCGGGTGTTCCGGCTCGCCGGATACGCTGGGTAGGCCGAGCCGGCGTGCCGCTCGAGGAGACCGGCGACGGAGCATGGGTCTGCCCGCAGACGGGTGCTCGCTACGCCGAGTCGAACGGCGTGCTCCACGAGGTGGTTGAGTGAGTCCCTCGAGGGCTCCGAAGAACCCCGCCGCTGCCCGCATCGTCCTCGCGACCAGGCTCTTCGCCCCCGAGGTCAGCGCCGGCGCGTTCCGGCTGCGCGCACTCGCCCGGTCGCTGATCGAGCGATCGGCGACGGTGCGGGTACTGACCACGACTCCGCCGCCCACAGCGCCGACGGGTGTCGAGGAGGAGTCCGCCGGTCTCGAGATCTCGCGCTTTCCTGTGCTTCGCGACGCCGGCGGAAACGTTCGCGGCTACCTGCAGTACCTCAGTTTCGACATCCCCCTGGTGTTCCGGCTCCTCGGGAACCGGTACGACCTGGCCGTCGCCGAGGCACCGCCGACCACCGGCATCATCGTCGCAGCGATCAGCGCACTGCGACGTCGCCCCTACGCCTACTACGCCGCCGACATCTGGACGGACGGCGTCGCCGCGATCGGCGCGCCGCGGTTCGTGGTCTCGATCATCCGTCGGCTCGAGGGCGTCACGATGCGGCACGCCGCGACCGTGCTGTCGATCTCCGATGAGGTCACCGAGCGGATCGCTCGATTCGGCGTCGACCGCGAGCGCATCGCCACCGTCGGAAACGGCATCGACACCGAGATCTTCGGTCCCGACGGCGCGGTCGCCGACGACGGCGCGCCGTACTTCGTGTACACGGGGACGATGTCGGAGTGGCAGGGTGCCGAGGTGTTCATCCGGGCGCTCCCCCTCGTTCGCGAACGATTCCCCGAGGTCCGGCTCGTGTTCTTCGGTCAGGGTTCCGCCGAGGCGAGCCTGCGTGCGCTCGCCTCGCAGACGGTTCCCGACGCCGTCGCCTTCGGCGGCGTCGTCGCCCCCGAGCGATCGGCCGAGTGGATCCGCGGGGCGGTCGGTGCTCTCGTGAGCATCGCGCCCGGACTCGGCTACGACTTCGCGCGGCCGACCAAGACCTACGCCGCGGCAGCGTGCGGCACCCCGGTCGTGTTCGCAGGATCCGACGTGAGCAGCGGCGGAAGGCTCGTGCAGGAGCACGCGCTCGGCATCCACGTGTCGTTCACTCCCGAGTCGGTCGCCGCGGCGATGCTCGGACTGCTGGGCGAGCACGGGACAGCACAGGCGGCGGAGGAGCGGCGCGTCCGTGCAGCATGGATCGAGGGCAACGCGTCGCTTCGCGCGGTCGGGGATGCCGCGGCCGACGCGGTGCTCCGCCCACTCGGCTGACACCCGGGTTCGGCCGCGGCGTGTCGAGTACGATGAACCGTCCCTCAGAATTGGAGCCGAGCACGTGACTTTCGACCCCTCGTGCGATCGGGGTCTCGACCGATCGCCCGTCGGTACGTCCGCCGACTCGGCCGGCGCAGGCTGACGCCAGGATGACCTGGTTCGAGTTCATCCCCGTCTTCGCCACGGTCGTCGCGCTCCTGATCGGCATCGGCGCGCCGATCGCGGGTGCCGTCGGGCTCCGCGGCATCGCGTTCATCGGCGTCGCCATCGGTTCATCGGTCGCCTCGATCGGGCTCTCGTCGGTCATCGCGCCGTGGATCGGCCTGTCCTGGACGGTGTTCGCCCCGCTCGGGTTCTCGATCCTGGTCGCGCTCGCGCTGCTGCTGCTCCGCCGTCGACTGACGATCGCGCCTCGACCCGGGGGCCGCAACGAGTGGGGTCGTCCGTTCCTCGCGCAGCTCTTCGGCGTACTCCTGGGTTCCACGCTCGCACTGGCCTGGATCGCTCCCCAGATCGGCGATCCCGGTCATCCGGCGCAGACCTACGACACGGTCTTCCATCTGAACGCCGTCGAGTGGATCCTCGACACCGGCAACGCCTCCCCGACCGCGATGACCATGACCACCCCGGGGCGCACGACCGGTTTCTATCCGACGCTCTGGCACGCGATCGTCGCGATCGTCGTCCAGCTGACGGGTGCGTCCATCCCCGTCGCGACGAACGCCGTCGCACTCGTCGTCGCGTCCGTGGTCTGGTCGGTCGCCTGCGTGTTCTTCGCACGGGTGCTGTTCGGCCGCGCGCCGTTCCACGCCGTTCTCGTCGGCGGCCTCAGCGCGGTCTTCGGCGCGTTCCCCGCGTTGCTTCTGCGGTTCGGCGTGCTCTACCCGAATCTGCTGGCCGTGAGCCTGCTCCCGATCGCCCTGGCGCTGCTCGCAGCGCTCGTCCAGGGTCGACCACGGCTCGGCATGCGGCCGGTCGCACTCGCCCTCGCCGCCGCATTCGTCATCGCGGGCTTGACGCTCGCGCATCCGAACGCGCTGTTCAGCCTCTTCGTGCTCACCGTTCCGCTCGTCGTCGACGCGGTCGTGCGCATCGTCCGGCGCAGCGCACCCGAACGCCGCGTTCGCACGGCGCTGATCTCGGCGACGGGGGCGGCGGCGCTCTTCGCCGTCGAGGCGTTCGCGTTCTCCCGGGCGACGACGTCCGACAACGGGTGGATGCCCAGCCGGAGCTTTCCGGCGGCAGTTCGCGAGGCCCTCACGAACAGCCCCCTCGACCTCGACTACGCCTGGGTCGTGAGTGCGCTCATGCTGATCGGACTCGTCGTCGCGATACGGCGGCCTCGGCTCCGCTGGGCTGTCGCGGCGTACCTTCTGAGCGTCCTGCTCTACTCGGTCGCGATCGCGTGGCCGGCGGGTGATCTGCGCACGGCGATCACCGGGACCTGGTACAACGACTCGTACCGGCTCGCCGCGCTGACCCCGGTGCTGGCGATCCCGTTCGCCGCGCTCGGTGCCGTACGGGTCGCCCGCTGGCTCGTCCGGGGGGTCCGACTCGGTCGCGATCGGTCGCGACGGACCGCGGGTCTGCGCCCGCTCGCGACGATGATCATCGTCGGTGCGCTCGCGATCGGTGTTCCGTACGCCACGACGGTCATCGACAGCAGCCGGGTCATCGCCGACCGGTACCGCCTCGACGACGCCAGCATGATGGTCTCCGACCGTGAAGCCGCCTTCTTCGAGCGCATCCCCGAGCTGGTACCCGAGGACGCCGTCATCGCGGGCAATCCATGGAACGGGAGTTCCCTGGTGTACGCCTACACCGGCCTGCGCACAGTGTTCCCGCACGTCGGCGGCGCATATCCCGGCGGGTACTGGGCGCTTGCCGACGGCCTTGCGGAGGCCACCCCCGAAGCGTGCGAATCGGCACGCGACCTCGGCGTGACCCACGTCCTCGATTTCGGCGATCAGTACATCTTCGAGGAGGATGAGCGCGCCGAGAAGTACCCCGGGCTGACCGAGCTCCGCGAAGGGCCCGGCCTCAGGCTGATCGCCGCAGACGGCGAACTCGCGCTCTACAAGGTCGTCTGCGACTGAGTCGACTGCGGCCTGACCGCCGGTTCGCGTCAGTCGCGCGCGGCGCCCCCACCCGCGATCAACCGGCGATACGCGACCTTCCGCAGCCCTTCGGGCACGAAGCGGTACACCCCGCGCACGGTCACGTTGCGCAGGTACTCCCACCGGCTCGTGAAGCGGATCCTCCGCAGCGCCCGCTGCAGCTCCAGTTCGCTCCTCCACTGCGCCCTGCCGCCGCGGCGCGCGTAGGCGCCGGCTCCGACGCGGTACATCACGAGGGGTTCGGCGAGATTCTCGACGGATGCCCCGGAGTCGATCATCCTCGCGAACAACCAGTAGTCCTCCATGAGCCCGAGCGGCTGATAGCCGCCCGCCCGCTCGACCGCGCTGCGGCGGTACATCACGGTCGGGTGGCTGAACGGGTCGTGGAACCTCGCGTAGCGGGCGATCTCGTCGTGTCCGGTGCGGGGGGTGCGCCGGCCGACGATGGCACCGCCGTCGTCGAGGAACTCGAACATGCCCGTGCCGACGAGGTCGACGCCGCCCTCGACGATCGGCAGCTGCTTGGCGAAGCGCTCGGCGAGCGAGATGTCGTCGGCGTCGATGCGGGCGACGATCTCGTGCTCGCAAAGCGTGAGTCCGAGGTCGAGCGCGCGGGCGAGCCCGACGTTCTCGTCGATGACGTGACGGGTGACGGGCACGGGGCTCGCCTCGACGACGCGGTCGATCGCGGCCGCGAGCTCATCGCCGACCGGGCCGTCCTGCACGAGCACGACCTGCGCCGGTTTGACCGTCTGATCGCCGACGCTCGAGGTGAACGCCTTCGCGAAATGGGCGGCGTCGTCGCCTCGGTAGACCGGCATGAGCAGCGAGAAATCCGCGCTCATGCGGGCTCCACCTCCGCCACGGCGTCGCTCGCGCGCCCGAGGCCGGCGAGGGCCATCGCGTTCGGCCGCGGCCTCGTGCGGGTGCCGTCGCGATAGCCGCGCCTCCACCCGTCGCGGAGCACCGTGCGATCGGCTGAGCGCACGACGGTGCGGATCCAGCGGCGCACACTCGACGCGCCGTACACCGCCTTCTCGAACGGGCCGAGGCTCTGGGAACGCCGGAACATCCACAGCTTGTTGCGCACCTCGTAGTAGAAACGCGGACCGGGATCGGCATCGCTCGCGCCGAGCACCTTGGTCTTGTGCACGACGACCGAGGCGGGCACGTGCAACCCGGTGCGGCCGCGCAGCGCCCGGGTCGAGTACTCGAAGTCGTCGTTCCAGATGAAGTAGTCGGCGATCGGCAGGCCGATCTCGCGCACGACGCCGGCGCGCACGAGCATCGAGACGAACGAGGTGCTGCGAATGGGGATGCCGCCCCGGCGCGCCGCGGCGACGCGCTCCGCCTTGCCGACGAAGGGCTTCTCGCGCGGGGTGTTCATGGGATGCTCGGTGCCGTCGTGCCACACGACGCGGGAGCCCGCGACGACGTGGTCGGTGCCGTCGACCGCAGCGAGGAGTTCGGTGAGCGCGCGCTCGGTCGGGACGGTGTCGTCGTCCATGAGCCAGAGCCAGTCGGGGTCGTGGTCGGCGAGTGCGACGGCCATGCCCGCGGCGAAGCCGCCTGCGCCGCCCGTGTTGCGCGGCAGGGTCACGAGGTCGACGAGTTCGCCCGCCCCGCGTGCGACGTCGGCCGAGGCATCCGTGGAGGCGTTGTCGACGACGACGACCTTCTCGAGCGCGGTGCGCTGGGCGCCGAGCGCGTCGAGCACCTCGGCGAGGAGCTCGGCCCGGTTGTAGGCGACGACGACGGCGACGACGCGCGGTGGCACAGGTGACGGACTCATCGACTCTCACTGATCTCGGGAGGATCTCCCCGACTCCCGGGAAGGCTCCCCACTATCTTGCCCTGTCTGCGGGGCCGGGCTTTCCACAGAAGCGGGCTCTCGACAGATTCTCGGGGAGCGGGGCGATAGATTGGGTGATTCGACCGTACGACATTCGAAGGAGGGGCATGCCCACCACACTCCGGATGATCGTCGACCAGGTCGTCGCGCCGGTCTCCGGAGCGCTCGGCCGCTACACCGAGGCGCTCACGGCGTCGCTGATCGCGGCTGCTCCCCCCGGGTGCGAGGTCGAGGGCGTCGTCTCCTCCTCGCTGCCGAACGACTACGAGCTCGTTCTCGAGCGCCTGCCCGGGCTCGCAGGCCTGTACAAGTCGAGCCTCGCGCGGCGCGAACTCGCTGCGGCGTGGCAGTTCGGTCTCACGACCTCGCCCGGCGGCGGAATGATCCACGCGCCGAGCCTGTTCGCACCGTTGCGTCGGCACAACGCCTCGGCCGGCGTCGATCAGACGGTCGTCACCGTCCACGACCTCCTCGCGTGGACGAATCCCGAGTCGCTCACGCCGACCACGGTCGCCTGGCACAAGGCCATGATGAAGCGCGCGCGCAAGCACGCCGACGCCGTCGTCGTGCCCACGCACGCCCTCGCCGAGCGTCTCGCCCTCGTCGCCGACTTCGGCGACCGGGTGCGGGTGATCGGCACCGCTCCGCGCCTCGGCCTCAAGCTCCCGCGCGACGCCGCCGACCGCGCGGCGCGCTTCGCACTGCCGGGCGGGTATCTCGTCACCGCCGGATCGCTCGATCCGGGCAACGGCGTGGGCGATCTGCTCGAGGCGCTCGGCCGGGACGACTCCCCCGACCTCCCGATCATCGTGCTCGGCCCCGAGAACTGGGGCGAGCAGCATCTCGCGACGGTCGCCGAGGAGGCCGGCGTGTCTCGCGGAAGGGTTCGGGCGCTCGAGCTCGACGACCCGGCGGATCTCGCGACGGTCCTGTCGGGCGCCACCGCCTTCGTCGCCCCGAGCCACGACGAGGGCTCGGGCACCTCGCTCATCGAGGCGTTCAGCCTGGGCGTCCCCGTGATCCACTCCGACACCCCCGCGTACGTCGAGGTCGGTGCCGAGGCCGGCCGTGCCGTCGCCGTCGGCGGCGGCGCGGGGTACGCCGAGCGCCTCGCGGCGGCGATCACCGCGGTCGTCGAAGATTCGGAGCTGGCCGATCGCATGTCGATCGCGGGCACCGACCGCGCGCAGGCCTTCACCTGGCGCGACTCTGCCGAACGCGTCTGGCAGCTGCACGCCGACCTCTGATCTGCCGATCCGACGGGACTCCGGGTCCCGTCGCGAAGCTGCTCAGCCCGTGGTGACGCCGAGCTGTGCGGCCAGATGGGGCGCCATGGATCTCGCGTAGGTCCAGGTCAGATGGTTGTTGTCGAGGTAGACCGCGGTGTTCCCGATGACGACGCGACACGTCCCCTCAGGACATATCGCCGGCGTCAGGTCGACGAGCGCGAGCCGCTCGGACACGAGCGCGGCAGCCGGGTTCACGGCCGCGAGCGCATGCTCCACCGAAACCTCGCACACCGAGGGATCGGCGAGGTTCTCGAGCGCGCACGTGTACTTGTTCGCGGCGAATCGCGGGTGGTCCCGAACGCCGATCACCTCGATGCCCGCAGCGTCCAACTGATCGATGGCGGCACCCACGCCGGGAGTCAGGCGTTCACCGGGCCCGTCGGGCTCGGCCGCCGTCACGACGGTGAACACCGCGTCGGGCTTCAGCCGGATGAGGTGGTCGAGCACCCGCTCGTTCCACTCCCGGCACTCCCGAGAGAGCGTCGCGTCGTCGATGCCGAAGCCGCAGCCGCCTTTGAGGATCGAACTCAGCCGCCAGTTCTGCGCCTCCGCCACGGGCACGAGCGCACCCATGAACTGCTCGGCGTGCGAGTCGCCGACGACCACGAGCAACCGCTCGCCGGACCCGGCCGATTGCCCGCAGGCCCCCGCCAGCGCACCGGCGGGCAGCAGTTCGTTCTCGCATGCTTCGCCGAGCGAGACCCATTCGCGATCGAGCATCGTCGGCGCGGGCAGCAATTCCTTCCTCGGTTCGACCTGCTCGGCTCCGGGCAGCAGCACCCGGGCGCCGGGGTAGCGCTCGCCCTGCTCGGCCACCAACCGCTCGGCCTCGCCCGTCGCGTAGGCGGTCCACGCCGGAAGCGGGACGGCCACGAGCGAGAACGAGAGCACGATCACCAGGACGGCACGGGCCGGCGATTCGGCGCGGCGCCGGATGGGGCGTTCGACGAACGTGGTGAGCGCCCAGGCGATGACGAGGCTCGCGCCCACCACCGCGGTTCCGACGAGGATGCCGGGAGCCCGGCCGTCGCGAACCGCGATCGCGGCGATGAGCAGCGGCCAGTGGACGAGATACAGCGCGTACGCGTTCCGGCCGAGGGCCCGCAGCGGCCGCGAGGAGAGCAGCGCGTACGGCGACGTGCGCACGACCGGACCGCACCCCGCGAGGATGACGGCGGCCGCGGAGAGGGTCGGCCAGAGCGCGAGGTACCCCGGGAATCCGCCGGCGACGTCCAGGACGATCCCGCAGCTGACGATGCCCGCGAGGCCGAGCCAGCCGAGGACGCTCCGGATCATCGGCCCGAGCCGGATCGCCGGCACGAGCAGCGCGAGCATCGAGCCGAGCGCGAACTCCCAGAGCCGGGTGAAGGTGTTGAAGTACGCCGAACCCTGGTTCGCGGAGGTCTCGACGATGGAGAAGGCGAACGAGGCGGCGAACACGAGTGCGAACACGGTCAGCATCACGGCTCGCAGCGAGAACCGGGTGCGCCGATGGATGAACCAGGCCGTGCCGATGAGCAGCGGCCAGAGCACGAACACCTGGCCCTGAATGGAGAGCGACCAGAAGTGCAGAAGCGGGCTGGTGAGGGCGTCGCGCGGCGCGTAGTAGTCGACCGCCGTCGCAGCGAGCACCCAGTTCTGCATGTAGACGAGTGATGCCCAGGTCTGCTGCCAGATCGACGGCCACTGCGATGCGGGGATCGCGATCGCCGTCAAGGCCAGCACCCCGAGCAGGGTGACGGCGACGGCCGGGAGCAGTCGCGCGAAGGTGCGTGCCCAGTAGCGCGGGATTCCCGGTCGGCCACCGCGTTCGAGACGTCGGAGGAACGAGCCGGTGAGGAAGAACGCGGACAGCATGAGGAACACGTCCACGCCGCCCGAGACCCGGCCGAACCACACGTGATACGCGACGACGAGGGCGATCGCGAGCGCGCGAAGCCCGTCGAGATCGTGACGATACGCGATCGGCGGGCCGATCGGCTGCTCCGTGCGGGTTTCGGTGGCGGCAGTCGCAGTCGTGAGTGTCAAGCGGAGGTCCTGTCTCTCCGCTTCGGCGGCGTCTTCCTGAATGGAACGCAGCGATCCTATCCGATCGCCGCACCGACGACGGACCCGCGCGAATCGAGCCCTACTCGGCCGGTGCCTCCGTCGCCGGCGGTGCGATCGCCTCGGCGACGAGCTGGCGGATGTACTCGTAGTCGGGGTCGGTCGGGTCGATGCCGTTCTCCGGTGTGAGCTCGACGTGACCCATCGGCAGTTCCTTCGTCTTCATCCCCAGGTTGACGAAGTAGCCGAGGCTCGACTGCGGCACGTCGGTCTTCACGGTGTCGGCGCCCGCCGTGGCGACCTCTTGGAACTTCGCCAGCACGTTGGCGGGGTTGAACTGGCGCAGGATCGCCTCCTGCAGCACGCGCTGCCTCGCCATCCGCGCGTAGTCGCCGTCGGCGACGCCGTAGCGCGCACGGCCGTACCAGAGCGCGTGGTAGCCGTCGAGGTGCTGCTGGCCGGGCTCGATCCAGCCGTCGACACCGTTGTTGTCCTCGTCGCCGCCGATCGGGATGCGGGTCTCGACGTTGATGTCGACCCCGCCGAGCGCGTCGACGAGTGCCTCGAAGCCCTGCATGTCGATGAGCGCGTAGTACTGGATGTCGAGGCCGGTGATGCCCTCGGCGGCGTCGCGCATGCCCTCGATGCCGGGCTCGGAACCTTGTGCGACCGCGTTCGGGTACATCTCGGGGCTCTTCAGCTCGACCTCGGTGTACACCGAGTTCAGCTGGCAGACATCGACCTCGCAGCCGTCGATCGCCCCGTAGCCCTCGGGGTAGACCTCGGCGAGGGGCGACCCCTCCGAGAACGGGAAGTACTCGAGGTCGCGCGGCAGGCCGATCGTCACGGCCGCACCGGTGTCGGCATCGATCGAGACGACCGACATGCTGTCGGGCCGCATGCCCTCGCGGTCGGGGCCGGAGTCGCCACCCAGCAGCAGGATGTTGTAGCGCCCGTTCTCGTCGGGCGGCAGGCTCGGGCCGGCGACGAACATCGATGAGATCACCCCGCCTGTGGTCGTGGCGAGGTAGGCGCCGTAGGCGGCGGTGCCGGAGACCAGCACCATGACGACCGTCGTGAGGCCGGCGATCCAGCCGCGCGCCGATGGTGCGGTCTTCACGATCCGCACGAGCCGCAGGGTGTCGAGTGTGAGTACCACCCACAGCACCGCGTAGAACGCGAGCACCAGCGCGACGAGCCAAAGGGTCCATGGCGTCGAGGCGATCGTGAACAGGGCGGTGCGCCAGAACAGCCACGACAACAACGCGAGCAGGGCGAGCACCCAGAGCACGAGCGTCGCGCCGAGCCCGAAGCGCCCCAGCCTCCGATTGCCCGCGAGCACCTGCGGCGCACCCGGGACGAGGAAGTTGAGCACGACGAGCCACCAGCCGCGACGGGTCATCAGGCTGCGCGAGGCGACATCCGGGTATCGGATGGGACTTGCTGCGAGACTCATCGCGACTGCTTCAACCGTTCGTTCTTCTCCTCGACGAGGGCGGCGAGGTCACGCGCGTAGCGCTCGAGGGCCTCGGCGATCGCGGGGTCGGATGCCCCGAGCACTCGTGCGGCGTAGAGTCCGGCGTTCTTCGCGCCGCCGATCGCCATGGTCGCGACGGGGATGCCGCCGGGCATCTGCACGATCGAGAGCAGCGAGTCGAGACCGTCGAGCTTCGCGAGCGGCACGGGCACGCCGATGACGGGCAGGGTCGTGACCGAGGCGAGCATGCCGGGCAGGTGTGCGGCGCCGCCGGCGCCGGCGATGATGACCTTCAGGCCGCGGCCGGCCGCCTCCTTGCCGTAGGCGATCATCTTCTCGGGCGTGCGGTGCGCCGAGACGACCTCGACCTCGTGGGCGATGCCGAACTCGTCGAGCACTGCGGAGGCCTCGCGCATGACGTTCCAGTCGGAATCGGAACCCATCACGACGCCGACGAGGGGGCTGGTGTTCGTCTCAGTCACTTGATCGAGTGTAGGGGCGGGCGCTGGGAGATGCCCGCAACGCCCCCCAGCGGGTTGAGGAGCGACCGTCTCGAAACCCGCGGGTTGAGGAGCGACCGTCTCGAAACCCGCGGGTTGAGGAGGGAGCGGAGCGACCGTCTCGAAACCAGCACGACGATCGCCCAGGTTTCGAGACGGGGCTGACGCGGCTCCTCACCCCGCTCTCGGAGTCAGTCCTGGAAGAACGCCGCCGCCGCGCGAGCCTCGTACACGACCGAGTCGAGATCATCGCCCGTCGCCGTCACGTGACCGATCTTGCGCCCCGGTCGGGGCGCCTTGCCGTAGTTGTGCACCTTGACCGTGGGGTGACCGGCGAGCGCCTCCGCGTAGCGGTCGGTCAGCGCGCCCTCGGCCGGGCCGCCGAGCACGTTGACCATGACCGACCAGTCGCCGCGGCTGCCGGTGGCGCCGAGCGGCAGGTCGAGGACGGCGCGCAGGTGCTGCTCGAACTGCCCCGTCGTCGATCCGTCCATCGACCAGTGGCCGCTGTTGTGCGGGCGCATGGCGAGCTCGTTCACGAGGATGCGGTCGTCGGTCGTCTCGAAGAGCTCGACCGCGAGCACGCCGGTGACGCCGAGCCCCTCGGCGATCGTGATGGCCACCTCGGCGGCGACGTCGGAGAGGCGCCCGGCCGAGCGGGGCGCCGGCGCGATGACCTCGCTGCAGACCCCGCCGACCTGCAGGGTCTCGACGACCGGCCAGGCCGCGATCTCGCCGCTCGGTCGGCGGGCGACGAGCTGCGCCAGCTCACGGCGGAAGTCGACGAGCTCTTCGACGAGCAGCGCGCCCCGACGACCGTCCTCGACGATCGTCGCGAACCACTCGGCGACCTCGGCGGCGGCGTGCACGACTCGGACGCCCTTGCCGTCGTACCCGCCGCGCGGCGTCTTCACGACGGCCGCGCCGCCGTGCTCGGCGATGAACTCGTCGAGCTCTGCCGGCGTCTCGACGCGAGCCCAGTCGGGCACGGGAAGCCCGAGCTCCGAGAGTCGCTCCCGCATGACGAGCTTGTCCTGCGCGACGGCGAGCGCGTCGGGGCCGGGATGCACCGCGATCCCGGCGTCGACCATCGCGCGCAACACGTCTTGCGGGACGTGCTCGTGGTCGAAGGTGACGACGTCGACCGTCTTCGCGAACGCGAGCACGGTCTCCGTGTCGGTGTAGTCGCCGACACGCTCCGCGGCGATCTCGGCCGCCATTCCGCTCTGCTCGGCGAGCACCCGGAGGTCGACCCCGAGTTCGATCGCCGCGGGCACCATCATCCGGGCCAGCTGTCCGCCGCCGATCACTCCGACCCGCACCCCGTGCACTCCATTCGCCGTCGTCATGCGCCTGAGCGACGCCCAGTCCAGTCTAGGCGGCGCGCAATAGGATGTGTCGGTGTCCACCGATGCACCCGTTCGCCTCACCGAGCTCGCCGCCCGCCTGTGGCACGGGCTCCTCGCGTATGCGGTGAAGTTCGGCGTCGTCGGCCTCATCGGCCTCGTCATCGACGTGGCGCTCTTCAACGCCCTCCGGCTCGGACTCGCGGGCGACGACACGTGGGCCCAGTCGGCGATCGGCGCGAAGACGATCTCGACGAGCGTCGCGATCGTGTTCAACTGGCTCGGCAACCGGTACTGGACCTTCCGGAAGCACCGGCGCCGGAACTACCTGCGCGAATTCGCCGAGTACGTGATCGTCTCGCTCGGCGGCATGGCGATCTCGCTCTTCTGTTTGTGGGTCAGCCATCACCTGCTCGGGTACACGAGCCTGCTCGCCGACAACATCGCGACGAACGTCGTCGGGCTGGCGCTCGGCACGGCGTTCCGCTTCCTGCTGTACCGGTACTGGGTGTTCGGGCATCACCGCTCCGACGGCCTCTCGACGCTCGCGCGCGTCGAAGAGGCCCAGCGCACGCTCTTCGAGGAGCCGGATGCCCCGGCGCCGGTCGGTGCCGTCGGCATCGGCCCCGAGACATCCGCTTCGCCGCCCGATGCGGTCACGCGCTCGCCCGAACCCGCCCAGTCGACGAAGCCGGGCCGCCGGTAGCGGTCAGACCGCGTCGAGCTCGAGCTCGCACCACGCAGACTGGAACCACGGCCCGCCGGTAGCGGTCAGACCGCGTCGAGCTCGAGCTCGCACCACGCAGACTGGAACCACGGCCCGCCGGTAGCGGTCAGACCGCGTCGAGCTCGAGCTCGCACCACGCAGACTGGAACCACGGCCCGCCGGCAGCGGTCAGACCGCGTCGAGCTCGAGCTCTGCCGGCTGGAACCACGGCGGATAGACCGCGACCTTCGCACGGACTCCGACCGCGCCGAGCGCGGCCCGCACCCGGTCGCGCACCTTGTCGTTGCCGACGGCGATGAGCGCGATGCGCTCGAGCGGCACCTCGCCGCGGGCGAGGAATTCGGCCGTACGCAGGCGCGCGGTCTCGTCGACGTGCACCAGGCGGCGCAGCAGCCGCTCGACGTCGGCCCATTCGATCGCGAGCTCGGCGCCGGGGAGCGCCGCGTCGGTGTCGCTGACGATGACGGCGCCGGGGTCGGTGAGCGCCCCGCGGGCGGCGGCGACCGATCCGACGAGGATGACGTGGTCGGCGGCAGGCCGGAGCACGGCGTCGTCGCGGAGGCGCGGGTCGGGGCTGGCGGTGCGCACGGCGTCCCACACGAGCGCGTCTGGCGTGAGGAGGAAGGGCACGTAGTCGGCGAGGGTCGCATCGACGCCGGGGACGGCCTGCTGCCTGCGGAAGGCGCGGACGGCGGGCGCCGCGACGTCGACGACGGGGTTCGCGCCGCCCGCGTCGGAGATGATCGCCCCGGCGCCGAGGATCCGCCCGAGGTTGTCGAGGTGCGTGACGTGATAGATGCGGAGGGCGCCGACTTCGATGGGGGGCGCCGTGAGCGGCCGTCCGGTGAGCGCGGGTGCGGCGCGGCCCGCACCCGACGAGGCCGTGCGGGCCGAGGCGGTCGCGGTGCGCGCGCTGCCGCGGGTCGAACCGCGAACCGGTGCCGTCGCCGTCGGCTTCTGCTCGGGCTCCTTCTGGGGGAAGCACGTGGCGCAGAAGCCGTCATCGAAACCGTGGATGCATTCGTCGCCCAAAGGGGAACCTCTCGTCGCGCGGCTCGCACTCGGGGGCGTACGAGAACCGACGGACAACTTTACGCGCTCCTGCGGTCTGCCGGTGCCGGATCGGGTTCGGCGCCGGTTCGGTCAGCGCCCGCCCCACGCGACCGTGTCGCCGTCGAGCATGGTCGCGGCGACGGGCCCGCGCATCGCAGCCCCCTGCACCGACTCCATGAGTTCGTGCAGGGCGCCCTGCACGAGTTGCGGCTTCGGCAGGTCGCGGAGCACGACGGGGCGCTCCTGTCCGACGTCGATGCGCACGTCCCCCGATCCGAACATGCTCTGCCCCGGCGTCTTGCGGACGCTCACCTCGCGGATCCGGGCGTGCGCGACCTCGTTGCGCACCCGGACGAAGACCCCACTGCGCATGATGATGCGCCTCGTCGTGATCGTCGTGCGGCCCGTGAGCCACGCCAGGTACGGCAGCAGGCACCCGACGACGACGATGAGGAGTGCGACCCCGAGCAGGGCGAGCAGCTGCCAGAGTTCACCGACGAAGCCCACCGCGTACCCGGCGCCCGCGGCGACCGCGACGAGCACGATCACGGGCAGGATGAGCACCCGCGCGTGGCGTCGCAGGCGCGCGACCACGCGCTCGGCCGGCGGGGCGGTCGGCGCGGCGGCAGACGCGTCGGCTCTCGTCATACGCCCATTAATACCGCAGGTGGGTCACGTCGCCCGCGGCGACAGACCAGGGTTCGCCGTTCTCCCGGTCGATGACCACGAGCCGGCCGTCGGCGTCGAGCCGTTCGGCGCGCCCGAGGAGTTCGCGGTCGCCGGGCAGCTCGACGCGCACCTCGCTGCCGAGGGTGCCGCAGAGCGCGGCGACCCGGCGGGCGACCCCGGATGCCACGGGGTCGGCGCCGGCGGCGCAGAACTCGTCGAACATCGCGAGGAAGCGGGCGAGGTAGTCGGCGAGCACCCGGTCGCCGTCGGGGCGCACTCCCGTGGCGAGCAGCAGCGAGGTCGAGGTGAGGGTCGGCAGGTCGTGCTCGTCGAGGGTGAGGTTGAGGCCGGCGCCCACGACGACCGCGCCCGGGCGATCGTCGCCCTGTGCCTGCAGCAACTCCGAGAGGATGCCGCAGATCTTGTAGCCCGAGACGAGCACGTCGTTCGGCCACTTCAACTCGACGTCGACGACGCCGCTGCGATCGTCGTCGTCGTGCTCGGGGTCGGCTGCCGCGCGGACCACGGCGGCCTCGTCGACCGCCCCTCGAACGGCCTCGGTCATCGCGGCGCCCGCGATGAGCGGGATCCATCCGTAGCCCGAGGCGGGGAACGCGAGGCCGCCGGGCAGCTCGGGCCGGAGCAGCACGGAGATCGCCAGGGTCTTGCCCGTGGGGGCGAGCCAGGCGCGGCCGAGCCGGCCTCGGCCCTTCGTCTGGTTGTCGGTCACGATCACCGCGCCGTGAGGCCAGTCCGCGGCATCCGCGCCGGTCGCCGCCTCGCGCAGCCCGTCGTTCGTCGACCCCGCCTCGGCGAGGAACTCGAAACGCGGCACCGCCGCGCGCGTTCGCTCCCATTCCATGCTGATCACCCTAGCCACGGACGGCTTTGTACGAAGTCCGGCAACTCGCGGAAGGATTTGTAGGATACCGTCAACGAAGTCGGCCGGATGCTCGCCGGTAGAGTGAACGACGTGACCGAAGCGACTGACGGCCCCGACCTCTCCACCACCGCCGGCAAGCTGGCCGACCTCAAGCTGCGCTACCACGAAGCGGTGACCGCGTCTGGCGAGGCGGCGATCGAGAAGCAGCACGCCAAGGGCAAGATGACCGCGCGCGAGCGCATCGCCGAGCTCCTCGACCCGGGCTCCTTCGTCGAGCTCGACGAGTTCGTGCGCCACCGCACCCACGCCTTCGGCATGGACGCGAAGCGCCCCTACGGCGACGCCGTCGTCACGGGCACCGGCACGATCCACGGCCGTCAGGTCGCCGTGTACTCGCAGGACTTCACGATCTTCGGGGGTTCGCTCGGCGAGGTCGCGGGCGAGAAGATCATCAAGGTGATGGAGCTCGCGCTGAAGACGGGCGTGCCCATCATCGGCATCCTCGACTCGGGCGGCGCCCGCATTCAAGAGGGGGTCGTCGCGCTCGGCAAGTACGGCGAGATCTTCCGCCGCAACACGCAGGCCTCCGGCGTCATCCCGCAGATCTCGATCATCTGCGGCCCGGCCGCGGGCGGCGCGGTCTACTCCCCCGCGCTCACCGACTTCGTGATCATGGTCGACAAGACGAGCCAGATGTTCGTGACCGGCCCCGACGTCATCAAGACGGTCACGGGCGAAGACGTCGGCATGGAGGAGCTCGGCGGCGCGCTCACCCACAACGCCGTCTCGGGCGTGGCGCACTATCTCGCGAGCGACGAAGCCGATGCACTCGACTACGCGCGCACCCTGGTCTCCTTCCTCCCCGACAACAACATGACGGATGCCCCGGTGTACGACGCCGAAGCCGAGCTCGAGATCACCGACGACGACCAGCGCCTGAACACGGTCATCCCCGACTCGCCGAACCAGCCGTACGACATGCACACCGTCATCGAGGGCATCGTCGACCACGGCGACTTCCTCGAGGTGCAGCCGCTCTACGCCCCGAACATCGTCGTCGGCTTCGCCCGCGTCGAAGGCCGCACCGTCGGCATCATCGCGAACCAGCCCTCGCAGATGGCCGGCACGCTGAACATCGCCGCCGGCGAGAAGGCGTCGCGCTTCGTGCGCTTCTGCGACGCGTTCTCCATCCCGATCATCACGCTCGTCGATGTGCCCGGCTATCTGCCGGGCACCGAGCAGGAGTGGACCGGCGTCATCCGCCGCGGCGCGAAGCTGCTCTACGCCTACGCCGAGGCCACCGTGCCGCTCGTCACGATCATCACGCGCAAGGCGTACGGCGGTGCATACATCGTCATGGGCTCGAAGCAGCTCGGCGCCGACATCAACCTCGCCTGGCCGACTGCTGAGATCGCCGTCATGGGCGGGCAGGGCGCGGTGAACATCCTCTACCGCGCCGAGATCAAGGCCGCCGAGCTCGCCGGTGAGGATGTCGCGGCGGTGCGCACGAAGCTCGCGAACGAGTACACCTACAACGTCGCGTCGCCGTTCCTCGCGGCCGAGCGAGGCGAGCTCGACGGCGTCATCGAGCCGGCCGCGACCCGCGTCGCCGTCGTCAAGGCTCTGCGTGCGCTCCGCACCAAGCGGGCGAGCCTGCCCGCCAAGAAGCACGGGAACATCCCGCTGTAGGGCGGCGACGATGGCTGCACACGACGAATCCGCCGCCCCCGCGACCGCCGAGGCCGCTGCCGGAGACCCCCGCGCGGCAGATCTGCGCATCCTCTCCCGATCGGTGAGCGACGAAGAGACCGCGGCGGTGACCGCCGTGCTCCTCGCCGCCGCCGATGCCGAGGCGCCCGAGACCGACGAGGTCGCTCCGGGCCGCAACGCGTGGGTGCGGAGCGGCGGCGCGATCCGCCGCCCCGTCGAGGTCGGTCCCGGCAGCTGGGTGCGCTCGCTCCGCTGAGGCGCGCTGCGCCGTTGTCCCCCGTTTCGCTGAGAACGAACATGCACGGTACGCACGTTCACGCCCCTCGACGGCGCGGTCGACGACCAGGGGGACTCGGTTGTCCCCCGAAATGCTGACTATGCGAACCCCGTTCGGACGAGCAGTATTGATCGTGCAGGCTCCACAGGAGTCGCCACTGTCATCGGTCGGGTAACCGGTGACTGTTGGGGGCGAGCCAGGGCGATATTCGGGTTGTCGCCGTGGCTCGGGCTTGAAGGGGGACCGGTCGGGGATCGGTCCCCCTTCCTCATGTCCCGAGGTCGCGCGTCCCGAGGTCGCGCGTCCCGAGGTCGCTCGTCCCGAAGTCGCTCGTCCCGAAGTCGCGTGGGATCTCGAGCCACAGCTCGACCTCGAGATCTTCGGTGTCGTCGGAC
The DNA here is from genome assembly GCF_000421545.1 of Agromyces italicus DSM 16388. Classification (GTDB taxonomy): domain Bacteria; phylum Actinomycetota; class Actinomycetes; order Actinomycetales; family Microbacteriaceae; genus Agromyces; species Agromyces italicus. Next base: position 622,354 of record NZ_ATXF01000004.1, on the reverse strand, counting down.
GCCGCGCCCTCGTCGTCGCCCACGGCGTCAACGAGCCCGACGACGGTCACCGCCGTCGCCGATCCCTCGGCCGCCGTGCGAGCGATCAGCCGGTCTGCGGTCGAGGTCGCGATGGCCTCTGCGAGCCTGGAGAGCACGCGATCCCGGACGGCCTCGTCGAGGTCGTCGATCCCGCCCTCGTCGAGCAGTGTGACGATCACTCCTCGCTGGCGGGCTCGGTGCACCTCCGTGCGCACGACGTCGGTGAGCAGCATCCTCCCCCCGGATCTCGTCGCGGACCGTCGCCTCGAGCAGCCGGCATTCTGCACGCTGCGCCTCGTTCAGCCGGCCGTCGCGGTCGGCGATGCGGCGAAGCATCGGCGCGGCGACGCGGTCCGTCTGCGCGAGCCGCATCCGCCCTTCGAAGAGGTGGGCGTCCTGCGCGGCCTGCCATGCGGCGGCCTCGCGCTCGGCCTGGGCGTAGCGGCGCGTCTCGCGGCCGGCATTCGTCAGCGCGCTCGTGAGCATGTGGGCGATCGCGACCCAGACGAGGCTGCCGATGACCCCGAGCGAGCCGAGCGCGAGCGGTCCCGCCCAGAGCACCGTCTGGAGAGCGAGCGCGATCACGCCGGCCCAGGCCGCGATGAGCCGGCGACGGGCGGCGGCGATCGTCATCAGCGTTCCGACCGCCGCGACGTACCAGGTCGCGTAGCCGTTGTCGGCGTCGGGATCGAGCTGGCTCGTCACGAGGAGGGGCAGCACGATGCTCACGGCGAGGTCGAAGGCGGCGAGCCAGTCGGGCATCCGCACCCGGCGGGTCGGCCACAGACTCGCGACCGTCGCCGCCGAGTAGAGCACGAGTGCGACGACCGTCGGCCACGGCGAGTCAGGGGCCCCCAGCGAATAGATGCCGAGGACGACGTGGTAGGCGGAGAAGAGGGCGCCGAGCACGAGCAGCAACCAGCGCGGAATCGTGATCATGCGACGCCACCCGCCGCGGGTACTGCACCGTTGCCGCTTCCGGGCGCACCGAGGTCACCGCCGAGTGCACCAGCCGGCCACGCGAGCGTCACGGTCGTGCCGTGGCCGGGTCGCGACGCGATCTCCGAGCTGCCGCCCACGTTCGCGATCCGCTCCTCGATCGACACCCGGAGTCCCAGCCGCTCGCCCGGCACCCCGTCCGGCTCGAATCCGACCCCGTTGTCGGCGACCTCGATGACGCAGCCGCCCGCGCGCACACCCCTGACGCGGATCTCGCGCCGCGCGCGTCGCCCCGGCTCGTCGGCGTGCTGCACGCTGTTGACCATCGCCTGGACCGACGCCGTGTAGAGCGCGTCGATGACCTCGACCGGCAGCTCGACACCGCCGGCGTTCACGACGCGGACCGCGAAGTTCGTGTTGAACGTCGTCAGTGCCGCGCGGAGCCGTCGCACGAGCACCGGGAGCCCCACCCGCCCGAACGCGCGCGGGCCGCTCGCCCCGGCCTCATCGAGTCGGTTCAGCGCGTCCCTCGCCATCCTGGCGGCCAGCTGCTGCTCGCCCTCGCTGCTCGCCGACGCCGCCGAGAGCAGGGTCGTCAGCACGCTGTCGTGCACGAGCGCGTCGACCTTCACACGTTCGGTCTCGGTCGCATGCTGTCGCGCGACGAGATCGTACCGTTCGAGCGCCGCCTCCTGCGCCGTGTCGACGGCCGAGGCGGCCTCGCGCAGCATCGTGATGATCGCGAGCACGACGACTCCGAGCACCACCGCGTAGAGCGCGTCGAGCACCGCGAGCAGCGGAGGCGCCTGCCCGCCCGACGGGGAGAAGCGGATGACGCCGTAGATCGCCGGCACGATGAAGGTGTAGGCAGCCGCCCAGAGGGGAGGCAACGCCACGGCGGCGCAGGCCGTGGCCACCGTGCACAGGTAGTACAGCCAGGGCGCGGCACCGTCGAGCGCATCGGCGTCACTGACGATCAGCGGCCAGGCGACGAGCGCGGCGACGTAGAATCCGGCGAAGACGAGGCAGGCGGTGCGCACCGCCACCTTCGCGACCGTCGCAACCGCGAGCGCGGCGATCCCGCCGAACAGCCCAGCCATGAGCGCCGCGCCCGCACCGATGCCGAGCACGTCGGCCTGCTCGAGCGCGAGCGGCAGCGACTGCGCCCCGAAGACGAGCCCGACCGCGCCGACTGCGCGGGCGATGATCGTCTCGACCTGCGCGCGAGTGACCGCGGGTCTGCGCTGCGGGGGACGGGGCACCCGCCATTCAGCCGCGCCCATCACCGCTCTCGGCATCGAGGCCCGGGAGGATCCCGTCTTCGACGGCGCGGCGCAGCAGGTCGACCTTGGTCGGCGCCGGGCGGCCGATCTCGACGTACTTCGCCCGGATCCGGTCGAGATACTCGCGCGCCGTGGAATGGGCGATGCCCAGTTGCATCGCGACGGCCTTCAACGGCAGGCCCGAGGCGTAGAGGTGGAGGACGTCGCGCTCGCGCCGCCCGAGTTGCGCCTTCGCGAACTCGCGGTCGGCTTCGATCGCACTCGCCCACTCGACGTTCGTGAGCACCCCGCCGCCGGCGACGGTCGCGATCGCGCCGATCACCGCCGACATCGGCGATGCCTTCGGGATGACGCCCGCGGCGCCCGCGGCGAGCGACTCGCGCACGGCGGCGACACGGTCGGCGATGCTGTGCACGAGCACGGCGCTGCCGGTCGCGAGCACCCCCCGAACGTTCTCGGTCACGGAGGTGCCGTCGCCGAGCGAGAGGTCGAGCACCACGACGTCGCACCGCCGCGCTTCGATCACGGGCAGCAGTTCGGCGACGTCGGCCGTGTCGGCCATGACGTCGTAGCCTGCGGCCTCGCATGCCGCGCGCAGACCGATGCGCACCGCCTCGTGATCGTCGACGATCGCCACCGTCGCCGCGGGCTTCGTCGTCTGCGCTTCCTCGGCCACCGGCCCCCCTTCCCGTCGAGTCACACGATAGCGGTCAGACGCGCGACCGCCTCGACGTGATGGGTGTTCGGGAAGAGATCGAAGGCGCGGATCGCGTCGAGCCGGTACCCGTGCTCGGCGAAGATCCCGACGTCGCGGGCGAGCGCGACCGGGTCGCACGCGACGTAGACGAGCTGCCGCGGCGCGAGGGAGGCGAGCCGTTCGACGACCTGGCGCCCGGCGCCGGAGCGCGGCGGATCGAGCACGATGGTCGCGGCGCGCATCCGCTCGCGCTCGGACGGGCTCGCGGCCGCGGCGAGTTCATCCAGGTAGCGATCGACCCGGCCGGTGACGACGCGTGCGCCCACCCAGTCGGCGAGGTTCGCGCCCGCGTGCTCGGTGGCACGAGCATCCGACTCGACGGAGGTGATGCGCACCGCGTCGCCGAAGCGATCGCCGATCGCCGCGGCGAGGAGGCCCACCCCGCCGTAGAGGTCGTGGTTCGCGGCGCGCGGATCGAAGAGCTCATCGTCCACGAGGTCCTGCACTGCGACGCTCAGCGTCGCGGCCGCGCCCCGGTGCACCTGCCAGAAGCCGCCTCGGTCGAGCCTGAAGACCCGGTCGCCGACCTGCTCCTCGATGCGCTGGGTACGGCCGCCCCGCGTCGCCTCGCCGGTGTCGACGACGACCCAGGGGTTGCCGAGCGACGGGGCGACGAGGTCGACCGACAGCGCACCGGCGAAGCGCTCGTCGAGCGGCGCGAGCGGGGCGAGCTCTGGCACGGCGAGCGGCACGGATGCCACGGGGACGACCCGGTGGCTTCGTGCCGCGTACGGACCGACGCGGCCGTCGGCGTCGACCTGGAGGCGGAGCCGGGTACGCCACCCGGTGCCGAGCTCGGGGTCGGCGCCGGGCGCGAGCCCCGGATCGACCGCCTCGACCTCGACGCGGCGCGGAACGCCGCCGAAGCGCGCGAGTGCGTCGACGAGCACCTCGGCCTTCAGCGCGCGTTGGCGGGCCATCGCGATGTGACCGAACTCGGCGCCGCCGGCGCGGTGTTCGGGCGCCCGGTCGACCCCGGCCTCGGCCCAGGGGTGCTCGCGGCGGTCGGGCGAGGCGTCGAGCACCTCGAGTGTCTCGGCGCGCCAGAACCTCGCTTTGCCGGTGTCGGTGACGCGGGCGCGCACGCGCTCGCCCGGAATGGCATCGGCGACGAAGACGACCCGGCCCTCGTGGTGGGCGACGGCGACGCCGCCGTGGGCGATCCGCTCGACGTCGAGTTCGAGCACGGGGCCGTCGAGCCGCGGTTCGGCGGGAGCCGGGCGGGGCGGGCGGGATGCGGCGCCCTGCGCGCGCGCGGGACGACGGGCGCTGCTGCGACGTCGACGATCGGGATTCACCATGCTCCGAGCATTCCACAGCCGCCCTGAGTGCAGGCAGGATGGGGTGATGCGCCTCTACCTCGCTTCGACTTCGCCGGCACGGCTCCAGACCCTTCGCGCCGCGGGCATCGAACCGATCGCCGTCCCGCCCGGCGTCGACGAGCCGGCGGCCGTGGCCGCACGAGAAGCGGAGTCGGGCCCGCTCGAGGCCCGCGAGATGGTGCAGCTGCTCGCCCGGGCCAAGGCCGAGGCGCTCATCGGCGCCAGGCCGGGCGGCGACGAGATCGACGGCCTCATCCTCGGCGGCGACTCGGCGTTCCTCACGGGCGGCGCGATCCACGGCAAGCCGCACACGCCCGACGTGGCGAAGACGCGTTGGCTCGCGCAGAACGGCGGCCACGGCGACCTCTGGTCGGGGCACTGGCTGATCGATCACCGCGGCGGCGAGGTCCGTGGTGCCGTCGGCCGCGCCGACATGGCGACGGTGCGGTTCGCCGCCCTCGACGAGGCCGAGATCGACGCGTACATCGCCACCGGCGAACCGCTGCTCGTCGCGGGCGCGTTCACGGTCGACAGTCTGGGCGGCCCGTTCATCCGCCGCGTCGAAGGCGACCCCTCGACGGTCGTCGGGCTCTCGCTCTCCACCCTGCGCGACCTCGTGCGCGAGCTCGGCGTCGAGTGGACCTCGCTGTGGAACCGGGGCGGCGCCGCCGGGGGCTGACGCCGCGATTGTCGCCTGCCGCAAGAGACATCCATTCATTTTGTGGAGGTCACCCAAAGTCGGCGCCGCCCTGCGCAATAGGCTTGGGAACTATGCCGCGTATCACCAAGGTCCTCATCGCCAACCGTGGAGAGATCGCCGTCCGCGTGATCCGCGCCGCTCGCGACGCCGGCATCGGCTCGGTCGCCGTCTACGCCGACCAGGACCGCGACGCCCGCCACGTGAAGCTCGCCGACGAGGCGTACGCCCTCGAGGGCACCACGAGCGCCGAGACCTACCTCGTCATCGACAAGATCCTCTCGGTCGCCCGCCGCTCGGGCGCCGACGCCGTGCACCCCGGCTACGGCTTCCTCGCCGAGAACCCCGACTTCGCGCGCGCCGTCATCGGCGCCGGCCTCGTCTGGATCGGCCCCTCGCCCGAGGCGATCGAGCGTCTCGGCGACAAGGTCTCCGCCCGCCACGTGGCCGAGAAGGTCGGCGCCCCGCTCGCGCCCGGCACCCTGAACCCCGTCGCGGATGCCTCGGAGGTGCTCGAGTTCGTCGACGTCCACGGCCTGCCCGTGGCGATCAAGGCCGCCTTCGGCGGCGGCGGCCGCGGCCTCAAGGTCGCCCGCACCCGTGAAGAGGTGCCCGAGCTCTTCGAGTCGGCCACCCGCGAGGCGGTCGCCGCCTTCGGCCGGGGCGAGTGCTTCGTCGAGAAGTACCTCGACAAGCCCCGCCACGTCGAGACCCAGTGCCTCGCCGACCAGCACGGCAACGTCGTCGTGGTCTCGACGCGCGACTGCTCGCTGCAGCGCCGCCACCAGAAGCTCGTCGAGGAGGCGCCGGCGCCGTTCCTCAGCGAGGCGCAGCGGTCGGCCCTGTACGAGTCGTCGAAGGCGATCCTTCGCGAAGTGGGCTATGTCGGCGCCGGCACCTGCGAGTTCCTCATCGGCCAGGACGGCACGGTCTCGTTCCTCGAGGTGAACACCCGCCTCCAGGTCGAGCACCCGGTCTCCGAAGAGGTCACCGGCCTCGACCTCGTCCGAGAGCAGTTCCGGCTCGCCGAGGGCGGCGTGCTCGACTACGCCGACCCCGAGACGCAGGGGCACTCGATCGAGTTCCGCATCAACGGCGAAGACCCGGGCCGAGGCTTCCTCCCCGCGCCCGGTCCGATCCACCAGCTCCGCTTCCCGGGCGGCCCCGGGATCCGGGTCGACTCGGGCGTGACCAGCGGCGACGAGATCTCGGGCGCGTTCGACTCGCTGCTCGCGAAGCTCATCGTCACCGGAAAAGACCGTGCGGAGGCGCTCTCGCGCGCGCGTCGAGCCCTCGACGAGTTCGAGGTCGCGGGGCTGCCCACCGTGCTCCCCTTCCACCGTGACATCGTGAACAACCCGGCGTTCGCGCCCGAGGGCGATGCGCCGTTCTCGATCTACACGCGCTGGATCGAGACCGAGTACGACAACCGGCTGGAGCCGTGGTCGGGCGAGCTCGAGGAGTCCGCGGCCCCCGCGGCGCGCACCAGCGTCGTCGTCGAGGTCGCCGGTCGCCGCATCGAGGTCAGCCTTCCGAAGCGGCTCGCCGGCGGAGCATCCGCCGCGAAGCTCACGGCCGGCCCCGCGCCGCGCCGTCGCACCGGATCGCACGCCGTCGACACCGGTACCGGCGACGCCGTGAAGGCGCCGATGCAGGCGACCGTCGTGAAGGTCGCCGTCGCCGAGGGCGACAAGGTCGTCAAGGGCGATCTCGTGCTCGTGCTCGAGGCCATGAAGATGGAGCAGCCGATCGTCGCCCACAAGGACGGCGTGATCGGCGGCGTGAACGCCGAGGCCGGCGCGACCGTCTCGAGCGGGCACCTGCTGCTGTCGATCGCCGACGCGTAGCTCGCCCGCCATCGCCGCTGCCTCCTGATCGGCGACCGGCTGCTGTTCTCGCCGTCGTCATCGATCGTCTGCTCGGCCGAATCCGGCGCGACCGCACTGACGCTGCACGCGACGACGCGCCGTTCCCTTCGACGGAGCCGGGCGCTCCGAGCCGAGCCGTCAGCAGCTCGACCTCGCTGACGCGCCGCTCGAGGCCGAGCCGCACGCGGCGACACGCACCGCCGGTGCCGAACGGCGTCGCCGCGCTTGCGTCGCACTCGTCGAACCCGTTTCCGCGACGCCGTGAAGCCGCCGCTTGATCGCGAGTCCTCCAGCGGCCTCTCGCAGGTCCGTGGTGATGGGCATTCACGACGCACGATGCACGATGCACGACCGATGATTCGGCGTTCTCTCCTCGTCGTGGAGCGCGTTCGTACGGCACGCCCTCATCACCCGGGTTCCGCCGAATCTTCGCTCCGAGCGTCGTTGGGCGCAGCCGCCGCCAGCGCGCAGCATGCCCTCGATCGGCAGTGGCATTGATTTGCTCGGCGCATTCATGTGTGCAAGAGTGGTACCGGTACCAATTGGTACCGGTACCACTCTGCGGCGCGGCCGAGACGAGCCCGTTCGTCCGTGCGCGTCCCACCCGAAAGGACCCGAATGCTCGGCTTCGACCCGGATATCTACCAACGCGTCGTCGGCGGCGCCGGCGCGCTCCGTCCGCAGATCGAGCAGGTCGCCGATGCCGTCACCGCACGCGGCTACGACTCGCTCTACCTCATCGGCTCTGGCGGCTCGTACGCCGCGATGTGGCCCTACGAGCACCTCATCACCCGTGAGTCGACACTGCGCGTGACGTCGGTCATCGCCGCCGAGCTCGTGCTCACCGGCGACCCGCGCCTCACCGAGCGCTCGGTCGCCGTCTTCTCCTCGCTCTCTGGCACGACCGCCGAGACCATCACCGCGCTCGCCTACTGCCGCGAACGCGGGGTCACCACGATCGCCCTCACCGGGCACCCCGACAGCCCGATCGCGCACGCCGCCGACCACGTTCTCGTGAACTGGGCCGACGACGAGACGGCGGGAGAGTCGATCGACATCCAGCTGCTGCTGCTCGCGACCGCGCTGTTGAATCGCCGTGGAGAGTTCGACGCCTACGAGCGTCTGGCCGACGAGCTCGGCGACCTCACCGCGGCACTCACCGCGGTGCAGGAACAGGCCGATCCGATTGCTGCGGCGTTCGCTGAACGCCATGCCGAGACCGAGTATCACTTCCTCACCGGCGCAGGCAACCTCTGGGGCTTCACCTACAACTACTCGATGTGCATCCTCGAAGAGATGCAGTGGCTGCACACCACGCGAGTGCACGGCGCCGAGTTCTTCCACGGCTCGCTCGAGCTCATCGAGAAGGACACGAGCGTCATCGTCTTCGTGGGCGAAGACGAGACCCGCCCACTCATGGAGCGCGTCTGCCGCTTCACCGAGCGCTACAACGAGAACACCACGGTCATCGACACCGCGGACTATCCGGTCGCGGGAATCTCGCCCGAATTCCGCGGCCTCGTCGCGCCGATCGTCGTGGACGCCGTCACGATCCGTTTCAGCAAGCACCTCGAACGCGCACGCAACCACTCGCTCACCAAGCGTCGCTACTACCGCACGGTCGAGTACTGATGACCGGCCGCCCTGCACGCGTCGTCGGCTTCGGCGACAATGTCGTCGACCGCTTCACTGAACGCGGAGTGCTCTACCCCGGCGGCAACTGCGTGAACTTCGCGGTCTTCGCCGGGCGTCTGGGTGCGGAGTCCGCCTACCTCGGCGTGCTCGGCTCCGACGATGCAGCCAGGCACTTGCGCGCTTCGCTCACCGCTCTCGGCGTCTCGACCGAGCGTTGCGTCGAACGGGAGGGCGACACCGGCTGGTGCGACGTCACCGTCGTCGACGGTGACCGCGTGTTCGGCAATTGGGATGCGGGCGTGGTGCTCGAGCAGCCGTTCGAGCCGTCCGCCGACGATTACGCCTACCTCGCCGGCTTCGACCTCGTGCACATGAGCGCCTACGCCGGCCTCGAGCCGCATCTCGCCGAGCTGCGGACGCACGCGCGTCTGGTGTCGTTCGACCTCTCCGACGAGGCCGAGCAGCGCTCGGCCGAGTACCTCGACGGCGTCGCACCCTGGGTCGACCTTGCGGTGCTCTCGCTCGCCGATCTCGACTGGCCGGCCGCCGAGGCGCTCGCACGGGAGGTGCACGCCCGCGGCGCCGGACTGTGCCTCGTGACCCGCGGGCTCGAGGGCTCCGCAGTCTTCGACGGCGAACGGATGCACCGCGCCGACGCCGTGGAGATCGACGCCCACGACACCATGGGTGCGGGTGATGCCTTCATCACCGCCTTCACCCTCACCCTGCTCGAGCATGGCTGGTCGCGAGACACGGCCCTCCCCGCGCTCGTGATCGAAACCGCCCTGCGCCGCTCGGCCCGATTCGCCGCCGAGCAGTGCGCGGTGGACGGTGCCTTCGGCTACCCGAAAGAGATCCTGCAATGACGCAACCTGCTCCCTCCGAGTCCTCCGCCGACCAGCAGGAGACGACCGCGCCGGGGACGGTGTCCGGCGCCGTTCCCGGCACCGAGACGACGGCGTACGCCACCGCCGAGCGCGAGCACGAGACGAATCGCCGATTCGGGACGAAGCAACGCACCATCGCCGGCTACACCGGCGTGCTCGTGGTGTTCCTCGTGAGCCTGCTGTCCCCCTCGGGCGAAGGCGCCGACTACGGCTGGTGGAGCCTGCTGCCGGCCGCGACGCTGTTCGGCTTCATCCTCACCACGCATCGCGTGATCGAGGGCTTCATCTGGAGCGGTGCCCTCGCGATCTTCATGATCGCCCGCGGCGACCTCGCCACAGCGTGGATGGACGCCCTCTACGGCCAGCTCACAGACCCCGACAACATGGCACTGCTGGTGCTTCTCGTCGCGATCGGCGGCCTGCTCGGCGTTTTCGAGAAGATGGGACTCGCCGCCTCATTTGCGCGCGCCGCGTCGAAACTGGCCCGGGGGCCGCGCGCGGCGGGGCTCGTGACCTCGGTCTCGTCGCTCCTGCTCAGCAATGACAGCTACCTCTCAGCATCGGGCGTCGGCGTCAGCATGAGTCCGCTCAATCGCAGATACGGACTGCCGCGCACCTTCACCGCCGCAGTCATCCGATCGACCGGCGAGCCCGGCACCACGCTCAACCCGATCGGATCGACTTCGGCGCTCATCGCGGGCCTGCTCGTGGCCGCGGGCTACGGCGCCAGCGAGTTCGGTGTCTACCTCGAGGTGCTGCCGTTCCTCTTCTATTCCATGGCGGCGGTCATCATCGGCGTCCTGCTCTCGGCGCGTGTGATTCCCGTCTTCGGGCCACTGAAATCCGACTTCGCCGCAGTGACGGAGGCATCCGACGTCACCGACGACGGCGAAGAGCGGAAGCTGCCGAACTTCCTGAACTTCCTCGTGCCCGTCGCCGTCGTGATCGCGACCACGCTCATGTTCGGGCAGATTCAGCTCGGATTCATCCTCGCGATCATGATCACAGGGGTGCTGCTCGTCATCCAGCGGTTCACGACCATCGCCGACTACGTCGACGCGGTGATCGACGGCATGAAGGACATCTTCCCGCTGGTCATCTTGATGGCGCTCGCGTTCGTGCTCGTGCACGGCATCTCGACCCTCGGCTTCACCGAATTCGTCATCGAGGGCGTGTCAGGCGTGATCGCACCGCAATGGTTGCCGCTCGTGATCTTCGCGATCTTCGGCGCCACCGAGATGCTCGTCACCCTCAACTGGTCGCTGTACATCCTGCTCGTGCCCGTGCTCGTGCAGCTGTCGGCGCAGGTCGGTGCCAGCACACCCGCCACAGTCGCAGCGCTGCTCTCGGCCGGCACCTTCGGCATCGCCGCGGCGATCTCCTCGGACGTGGGTCTGCTCACCGCGAGCTCGACGCGCGTGCCTCTGTACCGCCACTGGATCACGAACCTGCCGTACCAGCTCGTCGCCGCGGGGATCGCGCTCGTCGGCTTCACCGTGGTGGGGCTCGTCGGGGTCACGGCTTGATCGCCGACCTCGTCGTCGTCGGCCGCAGCATCCACCCTGGGGCCGCCGCCGCCGGCCCCGGGTTCGTGGCTGTGGCCGGCAACCGCATCATCGCAGTCGACACCACGGATGCTTCGCCCGACGCGTTCATCGGCGCGCGCACCGACGTGGTCGATGCGCGCGCCGCGACCGTCGTCGCCGGCCTGCACGACAACCATGTGTTCTTCACCTCGCAGCTGCTCGAGCACGGCGGCCTCGACGTCGCGACATTGAGCGACGAAGAGGTCGGGGCCGCGGCCCGAACCGCGACGAGCGCGGGGCGGTCGCTCGCGGTACGCGGCGTCGATGCTGCGCGGGCCGTGACGCTCGTTGCGGCTGCCGAAGACGAGAACGTCTACTGCGACCTCGTTGCGATCGCTCACGAGCGCACTGCGATTGTCGCGACCCGGGCGGCGACTCAGCGGCTCGGAGAGCTCGATCCGGGTTCGAACGAGTCGCTGCACGCCCTGTACGCCCAGCTCGCCGACGACGAAGGGGCTGTGCAGGCCGCGTTCGCGGCAGCGGCCGAGCGGATGCACCGTGGTGGCGTCGTCTCGGTGAAGGACATCGCCTTCGACACTCATCTCGGCATGCTTCCCGCAATCGATCGGATGCTGACGAATGGAACGCTCGCGCTGCGGTACGCCTTCGCCTCGCAGGCGGTGGCAGCCGTGCCCGATCTCGACGCCGGGGCTGCCTGGGCAGGCCGCCCGGGCGCTCGGTTCCACGGCTACAAGCTCATGACCGACGGCTCCTTCGACGAGCTGACGGCCGAGCTGCTCCCGCCCGACGACCGCTGGCGCCGTGCGCAGCACGCCGAGGTCGACTACGAGGCGCTCGCGACACAGGCTCAGCGGGTGCTCGCCGCCGGGTTCCGCTTGGCCCTCAACGCCGACGGTGACGGAGCCGCACGCGCCTGCATCGAGGTCTTCGAGGACTTCGCCCAGCACGGGACGCTCCCAGCGGGCTGCTCGCTCTCCGACGCCAGCCTCGTCGACGCCATCGACGCCGGCCGACTCGGTCGACTCGGCATCGGTGTCGAGACGTATCCGCAGCTGCTGCGTTACCCGGGGTACGACCGAGCGCTGATGGAGGAACTGCTGGGGGCGCACCGCGGCGAACGACTCGGCAACTTCGCGGCGATGCTCGCCTCCGGAGTCGCGGTGACGGCGGGCACGGACTTCCCGCTGTTCAACCCGAGCCTGCCGGAGGCCATGCTGTCTGCGAGCGAACGCGTACTCGGCGACGGCGACGTGGCCGCACGCTGGGTGACGGGCAACGCCGTCTCGCGGGACGCCGTCGTCGCGATGTGGACGACCGTGGCGGCCAGGGCGATGGGACAGCCCGGGGAATGGGGCGTACTCGCGCCCGGTGCCGCGGCCGACCTCGTCGTCTACGACCGAGAGCTACTGCACGCGCGGCCCGAGGAACTGCTCGACGCAGTGCCCGCGCTGGTGTTGGCGGACGGCCGGGTCGTGCATGCCGCGTAAGTCGGCGCGCCCAGAGCGACGGCACCTGCGCCGCCCAGCGTCTGCACGATGCGGCCGTCTGCCCAATACACTGAATCGGTGACGACCGTGGACACCGCGAAGCCCACCCTCTCCGAGGTCGCCCGACGTGCCGGAGTCGGCCGGTCATCGGCGGCGCGCGTGCTCGGCAACTACGGCTCGGTGAGCGCGCACACCCGCGAACGGGTGCTCGCAGCGGCGCGCGAACTCGGCTACGAGACGAACGAGCTCGCCCGCAGTATGAGCACCGGCGTCACGATGACGCTCGGCGTGGTGGTCGCCGACATCGCCAACCCGTTCTTCGCCGGCGTCCTGCGAGGCATCGCCGACGCGGCCCGAGAGGCCGGTTACGGCACCGTCCTGGTCAACACCGACGAAGATGAGGCCCGTGAAGACGAGGCCGTGCGCCTGCTCATGGGCAAGCAGGTCGACGGCATCGTGATCGCGCCGGCGGGCGGCGCGGCCGCAGACCCCAACCCATTGCGCACGGCACAGCTGCGCGGGGTGCCGATTGTGCAGATCGACCGCACCCTCGCCGGCCTCGAGGCCGATGCCGTGGTCATGGACAACCGCCACGCGGCACGCGATGCGACCGAGCTCCTGATCGCGGCAGGGCACCGGCGGATCGCGCTCGTTTGGGGACCGGCACGGCTGGGCCGGCAGACGGTGACGCCGAGCTCCCTGGAGCGGTGGGCGACGACGACTGAGCTCACGAGCGTCGGCGAGCGCTTCCTCGGGTACCGTGCGGCGCTCGATGCAGCTGACCTCGAGCTCGACCCGGCGATCGTCATGACCGGCGAGCAGTCGATTGCGGGGGTGCGGGCGTTCGTGCGCACCGTGCTCGCGACGCCGCGCCCCCCGACCGCATTCATCGCGACCGAGCTCGACGCCGTCATCGGCGTGCTCGAGGAGGTTCACGCGGCGGGGTTGCGTGTGCCGGCTGACATGTCGATCGTCGGCTTCGACGACTCACCGTGGGCGAGCGTGTTCGATCCGCCGATCACCACCGTGCGGCAGCCGGTGCAGCGCCTCGGCGAGCACGCCGCCCGACGTCTCATCGAACGCATCTCCGGAGCCGGCGGCGAGCCCTTCGTCGACCACCTCGCCTCGGAGCTCATCGACCGCGGGTCGATCGCGGCCCCGCGAGGGTGAGATCGGCTTCGTCGGGCATTCGTTCGTGGCACAACCCCGCAGACGTGTCATGGGGTGCCCTGCGCGGTCGGAACCTCGACCTCGCTGACGCTTCCGGCCATCCGCGAGTGGCGGCGGCCGTAGAGGAGGTAGATGACGATGCCGATCGCGAGCCACACGAGGAACCGCACCCAGGTGAGCGTCGTCAGGTTGAACATCAGCCAGAGGCAGAGCGCGGCGGAGAGGATCGGCAGCACCGGGGAGAACGGCACCCGGAACCCGCGCGGCAGTTCGGGCCGGGTGCGCCGCATCACCACGATGCCGATCGACACGAGCACGAACGCCGAGAGCGTGCCAATGTTGATCATCTCCTCCAGCAGGCCGACGTCGGTGAACGCGGCGACGAACGCCACCACCGTGCCCGCGATGATCTGGACCCGGGCGGGAGTCTTCGTGCGCTCGGTCGTCTTCGACAGCCACCGCGGCAGGAGTCCGTCGCGACTCAGCGCGAACACGATGCGCGAGAGCCCGAGGAGGATGATCATGATCACCGTCGTGAGGCCGGCCAGGGCCCCGAGCGAGATCACGGCCGACGCCCAATCCTGCCCGACGAGACGGAACGCGGTCGCGAGCGACGGCGTCTCCTCCTCGGCGAGTTCGCGGTACGACACCATCCCGGTCATCACGATCGAGACGAGCACGTAGAGCAGCGTCACGATGCCGAGTCCGATGAAGATGCCGCGGGGCAGGGTGCGCTGCGGTGCTCGCACCTCCTCGGCGCTCGTCGCGACCACATCGAAGCCGATGAAGGCGAAGAACACGAGGGCGGCCGCCGAGAGCATGCCGAACACACCGTACTGCGCCGGTGCGGCACCGGTCGCCCAGGAGAACAGCGACTGCGTCCACACGTCGGTCGCGCCGCCCTCGGTCGGCACCGCCTCGGGGATGAAGGGGGTGAAATTCACGGCCTTCACGAAGACGAAGCCCACGACGATCACGAACAGCACGATCGCCACCTTGATGATCGTGAAGACCGCGCCGACGCGGGCGGTCAGCTTCGTGCCGGCGACGAGGAGCGCGGTGAACACCGCCACGATGAGGAACGCCGGCCAGCTCACCTCGAGCCCGCCGAGGTCGAAGGTCGACGGGAACGGCAGCCCGAAGGCGAGCAGCGCCTCACCGAGGTAGACGCCCCAGTACTTCGCGAGCACCGCCGCCGCGGTGAAGAGCTCGAGGATGAGGTCCCATCCGATGATCCAGGCGAGCAACTCCCCCATCGTCGCGTAGGTGAAGGTGTAGGCACTGCCCGCGACCGGCACGGTCGAGGCGAACTCGGCGTAGCACATGATGGCGAGCCCGCACGTGACGGCGGCGAGCACGAACGAGACGATGACGCTGGGACCGGCGAAGTTCGCCGCCGCCTGCGCCCCGACCGAGAAGATGCCGGCGCCCACGGCGACCGCGATGCCCATGAGGGCGAGATCCCAGGTGCCGAGCGAGCGCTTCAGGCTGCGCTCCTCGTCGTGGGAGTCGGCGATCGACGCCTCGACGGACTTCACTCGCAGCTTCATCGCCACCCCCGGTTGGGCGCCGCCCCCGCGGCGCCCGATCACCTCAGCGTACGACGTGCATGGCCCTCGCGGCATCGGTCAGCGAACCGCTGAGCGACGGGTACACGGGGAACGCCTCGGCGAACTGGTCGACGGTGAGCCGGTGCTCGACGGCGAGCGCGAGCGGGAAGATCAGCTCGGAGGCCTTCGGCGCGACGATGACGCCGCCGATGATCGAGCCCGAGCCGCTCGAGGCGAAGAGCTTCACGAAGCCCTCGCGGATGCCCATCATCTTCGCGCGCGGGTTCGACGAGAGCGGCAGCTTGTACACGACGCCGGGGACGACGCCCTCTTCGATCTCCTTCTGCGTCCACCCGACGGTCGCGATCTCGGGCTGCGTGAAGATGTTCGAGGTGATGTTGCGATTCTCGGGCGGGTTCACGATGTCGCCCATCGCGTGGAACACGGCCGTGCGCCCCTGCATCGAGGCGACCGAGGCGAGCGGCAGGAAGGTCGTGCAGTCGCCGGCCGCATAGATGTTCGGGATGGAGGTGCGTGCCACCCGGTTCACCCGGATGTGGCCCGACTCTGCCAACTGCACGCCGGCCTGCTCGAGGCCGAGGTCTCGGGTGTTCGGCACCGAGCCGACCGCCATCAGGCAGTGGGAGCCCCGCACCTCACGGCCGTCGCTGAGCGTCGCGACGACGGCGTCGCCGTCGCGCACGACCGATTCGGCGCGCGACTTGTTGAGCACCTTCATGCCGTTGCGCTTGAAGACCTTCTCGATCACGGATGCCGCGTCCGCGTCTTCGCCCGGAAGGACCTGATCGCGGCTCGAGATGAGGGTGACCTTGGCGCCGAGCGCCCGGTACGCCGAGGCGAACTCGGCACCGGTGACGCCCGAGCCCACGACGATGAGGTGCTCGGGAACCTGCTGAAGCGAATAGAGCTGGGTCCAGGTGAGGATGCGCTCGCCGTCGGGGACGGCGGTCGGCAGCACGCGGGGCGTCGCACCGACCGAGAGCACGAGCGTGTCGGCCTCGATGCGGTCGAAGTCGGTGCCGCCCTTCGACGTCGCGACGATGACGGCGTTCGGGCCGTCGAGTCGGCCCTCGCCGTGCACGAGGTGGACGCCGGCCTCGATGAGGTTCGAGCGCATGTCGTCCGACTGCTGCGCCGCGAGCCCGAGGAGCCGCTTGTTCACTGCGGCGAGGTTGATCGCGACGTTCGGCTTGACGGCCTTCTCCGAGTCGCCCTTGGCGTAGAACTGCACGCCGAGATCGGCGGCCTCCTTCACCGCGTTCGACGCCTCGGCGGTGGCGATGAGCGACTTCGAGGGAACCACATCGGTGAGCACCGCCGAGCCGCCGACGCCGGCACGTTCGACCAGCGTGACCTCGGCGCCGAGCTGGGCGGCGGCGAGGGCGGCCTCGTACCCGCCCGGACCTCCTCCGAGGACGGCGATCCGTTGCGTGCGCTCGAACTCGTAGGACATGCTCACATTCTGCCAGTTTCACGGGCACGGCCAGCACATGCGCAGCTTCGCGCCGAAGCATCCGACGCGTTCTAGAGTGGTGGGATGCACGATGCGAACCCGCTGGACGACCCCACTGCCGACCCGTTCGAGGTGGCCGCAGCCGCCGCCGCGAAGATCGCCGAACTCACGGGTGTGCAGCGCCACGACGTCGCGCTGACGCTCGGCAGCGGCTGGGGGCGTGCCGCTGAACTCATCGGCGAGACGACCCACACGCTCGCAGCGACCGAGGTGCCGGGCTTCTCGAAGCCCGCGCTCGAGGGGCATGCGGGCACCCTGCGCTCGGTGCTGCTGCCGAGCGGCAGGCGCGCACTCGTGATCGGCGCCCGCACCCATTACTACGAGGGCCACGGCGTGCGTCGGGTCGTGCACTCGGTGCGCACTGCGGCCGCCACCGGCGCGACGACGATGATCCTCACGAACGGCGCCGGCGGCATCAAAGAGCACTGGACGCCCGGCACCCCCGTGCTGATCAGCGACCACCTCAACCTCACGGCCGACTCCCCGCTCGAGGGCGCGACCTTCATCGACCTCACCGACCTGTACTCGCAGCGGTTGCGCGACCTCGCGCACTCGATCGCCCCCGGTCTCGACGAGGGCGTGTACTGCCAGTTCCGCGGCCCGCACTACGAGACCCCGGCCGAGGTGCAGATGGCGAAGACCATCGGCGGGCACATCGTCGGCATGTCGACCGCGCTCGAGGCGATCGCCGCCCGCCAGGCCGGCATGGAGGTGCTCGGCATGTCGCTCATCACGAACCTCGCCGCCGGCATCCAGCAGACGCCGCTGAGCCACGCCGAGGTGATCGAGGCCGGGCAGGCCGCCGAGCCCGTGATCAGCGCCCTGCTCGCGAAGATCGTCGCCGCGCTCTGAGCGCCGCCCGCAGGAAGGACCGACGCATGACGCACGAACCCGACGCCCGCGACGCAGAACGCGTCGCCGCCGCCTCGGCCTGGATCGCACAGGACCCCGACCCCGAGACCCGAGACGAGCTCGCCGCGATCATCGAGTCCGTGCGCGGCGGCGACGCCGCGGCATCCGCCGAACTCGCCGACCGCTTCGATGCGCGCCTCGAGTTCGGCACCGCGGGGCTCCGCGGCGAGATCGCCGCGGGCCCGAACCGCATGAACCGCGTGCTCGTCTCGCAAGCGGCCGCCGGGCTCGCCGCGTACCTGCTCGAGCACGCCGCGCCGGGCCGGGCCCCCTCGGTCGTCATCGGCTACGACGGGCGCAAGAACTCGGCCGTCTTCGCCCGTGACACCGCCGAGATCATGGCGGGGGCGGGGGTGCGCGCCATCCTGTTGCCACGCCTGCTGCCGACCCCGGTACTGGCCTTCGCCGTGCGCCATCTCGAGACCTCGGCGGGCGTCATGGTGACGGCCTCGCACAACCCGCCGAACGACAACGGCTACAAGGTGTACCTCGGCGGCGAGCACCACGGTTCGCAGATCGTCGCCCCATCCGACGCCGAGATCGCGGCGCACATCCTGCGCGTCGCGTCGACCGCGACCGTGCCCGAACTGCTGCGCGCCGGCTTCGAGACCGCCACCGAGGACGTCGTCGACGAGTACGTGCGCCGGACCGCCGCGAGCGCCGCCCCCGGCGCGCCCGCGTCGCAGCCGCGCGTCGTCTACACGGCGATGCACGGCGTCGGCTGGGAGACGGCGTCACGCGTGCTCGAGGCCGCCGGGTTCGACGCCCCCGCGCTCGTCGAGGCGCAGATCGCGCCCGACGCCGCGTTCCCGACGGTCTCCTTCCCGAACCCCGAGGAGCCCGGCGCGATGGACCTCTCGTTCGAGCTCGCGCGCGCCGTCGACGCCGAACTGGTCGTCGCGAACGACCCCGACGCCGACCGGCTCGCGGTCGCGATCCCCGACGCAGCCGCGCCCGACGGCGCAGGGTACCGCCGGCTGACCGGCAACGAGGTCGGCCTCACGCTCGGGTGGCTCGCAGCGCGCCGCGCTCCAGCGAGCGCACGCGGCGACGGCGGCCCGTCGGGCTCGCTCGCCTGCTCGATCGTCTCCTCCCCCGGCCTCGAGGCCGTCGCCCGCGCCTACGGGCTCGACTTCGAGGCGACGCTCACCGGCTTCAAGTGGATCTCACGGGCGCCCGGCCTCGTCTTCGGCTTCGAGGAGGCGCTCGGCTATCTCGTGAACCCCGAAGTCGTCCGCGACAAGGACGGCATCTCGGCGGCGGCCGCGTTCCTCTCGCTCGCGGCCGAGCTGAAGGCCGAGGGCAAGACGGTCGCCGATCACCTCGACGAGTTCGTCGAGCGATTCGGATGCCACGCCTCCGGCCAGATCTCGATCCGCGTCACCGAGCTCTCGCGCATCGGCGCGGTCATGGCGCGGCTGCGCGCCGAACCGCCGGCCTCGGTCGGTGGCATCCGCGTCGAGCGCATCGAGGACCTCGCCGACGGTTTCGGCTCGCTCCCCCCGTCGGATGTGCTGCGGATCGTGCTCGACGGCGGCGCTCGGGTGATGGTGCGCCCGAGCGGCACGGAGCCGAAACTCAAGGTCTACCTCGACGCCGTCTCGGAGGAGGGCACCGTCGCCGAGCGCCGTGCTGCGGCGACGGCGACGATCGCGACGCTCGAGGCCGGCATGCGCGAGCTGGTGGCCTGATCAGCTGTGCCGGCCAGTGGACATCCCCGCCGGCGGCCGTCCACCACGGGCTTCGAACCCCGACTCCGCGCCTGAACTCGTGAGCATCGGGGTTTCGTCGCGGATTCGTGGTTCACACCTGAACCGGGCGAGTGCGTCAGCCGAGCGAGCGCTCGAGGAGCCGCGAGATCTCGTCGACGTCGAAGTAGTTCGTCACCTCGACCACCTCGGCGAAGCTCCGCCCGACGGCCTGACGCACCGCCGGCGCGAGTTCGCTCGAGGTGAGGATCACCTGCGCGTCGGCCGCGGCGGCGGCGATGCCCGCGAGATCGCTCGCATCGACGTCGGCGGTGAGTTCGAGGCGTTCGAGGGCGCGCTCGGCATTGACCTTGAGAATTGCGGAGGTGCCGATGCCCACGCCGCAGACCGCGATGATCTTCATGCCGCACCCCCTCCCGCCACTGCGCCTCCACCGACGCCGATGCCGAGGAGCGCGCGAACCTCTGCGGCATCGCGCGCACGGGCGAGCCGATCGACCGCCCCGGCATCGTTGAAGACGTTCGCGAGGTTCGCGACCGAGGCCACGTGCTCCTCCGCGTTCTCGACCGCGAGGCCGACGACGACTCGCACCGGATCGTTGTGCGGGTGCCCGAATGCGACCGGCTCGGCGAGCGTCACGACCGCGAGCCCCTCGCGGCGCACGTCGCGCCCTGGCCGGGCGTGTGCGAGCGCGAGCCCGGGGGCGATGACGACGTAGGCGCCGAACTCCTCGATGACCGCGATCATGCGGTCGGCGTAGTCCGATCGGGTCGCGCCCGAGCGGGTGAGCGCGCGCCCGGTCTCACGCACGGCACTGCGCCAGTCGACGGCGTGCGCGCCGATGACGACGGCCTCGTCGGGAAGGGGTGGGAGGTTCATCTCGGGTCCGTTCGGGGGCGGCGGAGCGGACGGCGTGGGCGCGTGGCATCCGCCGTCGGCAGCGTCGTCAGGCGTCGTCGAAGCCGTCTTGAATGAGCTCGGCGAGCTCATCGCGGTCATCGAGGGGCAGGAAGGCCGCCGCCGCCGCATTGAGCTGGAACGTCTCGAGGTCGTCGAGGTCGTAGCCGAAGGCGTCGCTGAGGAGTGCGAGTTCGCGAGTCAGACTCGTGCCCGACTGGAGGCGATTGTCGGTGTTCACCGTCACCCGGAAGCCGAGTTGGTAGAGCAGATCGAAGGGATGGTCGACGAGCTCGTCGCCCCATGCGGCGATCGCACCGGTCTGGAGGTTCGACGACGGGCTCGTCTCGAGGGCGATCTCACGGTCGCGCACCCACTGGGCGACCGGGCCGAGCGAGACGTAGGTGTTCTCGTCGTCCTGGCGTTCGATGAGGAGGTCTTCCGCGATGCGGACGCCGTGACCGAGGCGGAGCGCGCGGCCGTCGAAGAGGGCGCTGCGGATCGACTCGAGGCCGTCGGCCTCCCCCGCATGCACCGTGACCGGCATGAACCGGCTCGCGAGGTAGTCGAAAGCGGTACGGTGCCGGCTCGCCGGGAAGCCGGCCTCGGCGCCCGCGATGTCGAAGCCGACGACGCCGCGATCACGGTGGCGCACGGCGAGTTCGGCGATCTCGAGCCCGCGGTCGGCGTGGCGCATCGCGGTGATCAGCTGCCCGGTACGGATGCCTCCGCCCTGATGACGCACGTCGTCGGAACCCTGTTCGAGGCCCTCCTGCACGGCCTCGACCGCCTCGTCGAGTGTGAGCCCGCGGGCGAGGTGCTGCTCGGGCGCCCAGCGGATCTCGCCGTAGATGACCCCGTCGGCGGCGAGGTCGTGCACGAACTCGCGCGCGACGCGCGAGAGCCCGGCCCGGGTCTGCATGACCGCAGTCGTGAGGTCGAAGGTCTTCAGATACTCGACGAGCGAACCCGAGTTGGACTGCTCGGTGAACCAGGCGGCGAGGCCGTCGGCGTCGGCGGCGGGAACCTCGAGCCCCTGCTCGTCGGCGAGCTCGATGAGGGTCTGCGGCCGCAGGCCGCCGTCGAGGTGGTCGTGCAGCGAGATCTTGGGCAGGGCCTGGATGTTCGTGCCGTCGCCCTCGAGCCGGTACTCCGTCGGAATCGTGTTCACGTGACCACGATAGCGGCGCGACCCCGACGAAGTCTCGGCAATCTCGAAGCAAGGAGCTCCGCGACCCGCCACACCGTTTCTCAGGAGGGTGCTACTCGGACCGCATGTTTCTCAGGAGATTTCCGCGCGTGCGGGGTGCGTGCGGTCCGAAATCTCCTGAGAAACGATCAACCGGGGAAGAGCGGGTCACCGATCAGCGGCCGATCCGGTCGGCGATGAGGGGGCCGCCGTTCTCGATCGCGTCGCCCGCGTCGCCGATGCGCCAGGCGCCCTCGACGGCGGCGAGGGCTCGTTCGAATCGTGCGGGCTCGTCGGCGTGCAGCGTGAAGAGCGGCCGGCCGGCGCGCACGGCGTCGCCGGGTTTCGCGTGCAGCTCGATGCCGGCGGCATGCTGCACCGGGTCCTGCTTGCGGGCGCGGCCCGCGCCGAGCCGCCACGCGGCGATGCCGAACGGCAGCGCCTGCTGCTCGACGAGCACGCCGTCGCGCTCGGCGGTCACGACGTGCTGCTCGCGGGCGACGGGCAGGGCTGCGTCGGGGTCGCCGCCCTGGGCGACGATCGAGCGCCGCCAGGTGTCCATCGCGCGCCCGTCGTCGAGCGCGGCCTCGACATCGACGTCGGGCCGCCCGGCCAGGGCGAGCATCTCACGGGCGAGTTCGACCGTGAGCTCGCGCACGTCGGCGGGGCCGCCGCCGGCGAGCACCTCGACCGATTCGCGCACCTCGTTGGCGTTGCCGATCGTGAGCCCGAGCGGCACGTTCATGTTCGTGATGAGGGCGCTCGTCGCGACCCCGGCGTCCTCGCCGAGCTCGACCATCGTACGGGCGAGTTCGCGCGAGCGCTCGATGTCTTGGAGGAACGCGCCCGAGCCGAACTTCACGTCGAGCACGAGCGCGCCCGTGCCCTCGGCGATCTTCTTCGACATGATCGACGACGCGATGAGCGGGATCGCCTCGACCGTGCCGGTGATGTCGCGGAGCGCGTAGAGCTTCTTGTCGGCCGGCGCGAGCCCGGCGCCCGCGGCGCAGATCACGCCGCCGACGTCGCGCAGCTGCGCGAACATCTCGTCGTTCGTGAGGTCGGCCCGCCACCCCGGGATCGACTCGAGCTTGTCGAGCGTGCCGCCCGTGTGGCCGAGCCCGCGCCCCGAGAGCTGCGGCACGGCGACGCCGAAGGTCGCGACGAGGGGCATCAGCGGCAGCGTGATCTTGTCGCCGACGCCGCCCGTGGAGTGCTTGTCGCTCGTGGGCTTCCCGAGCCCCGAGAAGTCCATGCGCTCGCCCGAGGCGATCATCGCCATCGTCAGGTCGCGGATCTCGCGGCGGGTCATGCCGTTGAGGAAGATCGCCATCGTCATGGCCGACATCTGCTCGTCGGCGACGTAGCCGCGCGTGTAGGCGTCGACGAGCCAAGCGATCTCGGGCGACGTGAGCTCGCGCCGGTCGCGCTTCGCGCGGATCAGGTCGACGGCGTCGAAGGGCTCGATGGCGGTGCTCATGCTTCTCCTCGGAATTCTGCGAGCTGGCGCGGGCCGAACGCGTCGGGCAGCACCTCGTCGATGGTCTTCAGTCCCGACACGGTGTCGAGCACCATGCTCTCGGCCGAGTGCTCGTACAGCAGTTGACGGCACCGCCCGCAGGGCATGAGCGTCGCCCCGTGCCCGTCGACGCAGGTGAACGCGACGAGCTTGCCGCCGCCCGACATGATGAGCGCCGACACGAGCGAGCACTCGGCGCAGAGCGTGACGCCGTACGAAGCGTTCTCGACGTTGCAGCCGCTCACGATGCGGCCGTCGTCGACGATCGCCGCCGCCCCCACCGGGAACTCGGAGTACGGCACGTACGCCTTCGCCATCGCTTCGCGGGCGCGCTCGCGCAGGCCCTGCCAATCGATCGCATCCGTCTCGGTCATGTTGCTCCCCCGTTGCAGATGAGGTGATGGATGCCTCGGGGCGGCCCCGAGGCATCCGCTCAGGACTTGATGTACGGTTTGCCCGCCGCGGCGGGGCCGCGGACCCTGCCCACGAAACCGGCCACCGCGAGGATCGTGATGAGGTACGGCAGCATCAGCATGAACTCGCTCGGCACGGGCGAACCGATGATCGACAGCGTCACCTGCAGGCTCGTCGCGAAGCCGAACAGCAGCGCCGCGAGCGTGGCCTTGATCGGGTCCCACTGGCCGAAGATCACGGCAGCAAGGGCGATGAAGCCCGCGCCCGCGGTCATCTCCTTGCTGAAGGCGATGCCCGAGCCGATGGTGAAGAACGCACCGCCGAGTCCGGCGATCGCGCCGGCGAGCGAGACGTTCCAGAATCGGGTGCCCGTGACGTTGATGCCGACCGTGTCTGCGGCCTGCGGGTGCTCGCCCACCGAGCGGAGGCGGAGGCCCCAGCGGGTGTGGAACAGGCCGACGTAGACGACCGCGACGGCGATGTACATGAGGTACACGAGGATCGTCTGGCGGAAGAACATCGGACCGATCAGCGGGATCTCGCTGAGGACGGGGATCGGCAGCCGTTCGAGGCGCGGCGGCGAGTTGAGCACGGCCGCGTTCGGCGCGAGCACCTGCGAGAACATGAAGCTCGTGAGGCCGAGCACGAGCACGTTCAGCACGACGCCGACGATGACCTGATCGACGAAGTACTTGATCGAGAACGCCGCGAGCACGAACGCGACGAGCACGCCCGAGATCGCGGCCGCGACCATGCCGAGCGCGGGACCCATGACAGCGTTGCCGACCGCGGACGCGACGACCGCCGAGGTGAAGGCGCCCGCGAGCAGCTGACCCTCGATCGCGATGTTGACGACGCCGACGCGCTCGGAGATGACGCCGCAGAGCGAACCGAAGATGAGCGGAACCGAGAGGCTCAGCGCGCTCGCGAGGAGCCCGGGCAGCGGGATGACCGGAGTGCGCGAACCCGCGGCCGCCCACGTGAGGAAGCCGATGAGGAAGATCACGGCGAACAGCGCGACGAGCCAAATGCCGACCTTGCGCTTCGCCCGCACGAGGAGGGCGGAAACGACGGTGATCGCCGCCATGAGCACGATGCAGACCCACGAGGTGACCTCGCTCGAGAGCGTGACGTCGGGCAGCTGGAGGAGGTCGTTGCCCTGCGAGAGCCGGAACGTCGCCTCGCCATGGCTTCCGGCTGCGGCAAAGAGCACGGCGGCGAGCACGGTGAAGATCGCGAACGCGATCGGCGCCTTCCAGCTGACGACGACCGTCTTGTCGAGCGAGGCCGTCAGGGGCACGGCGGGGTCGGTGGTCACGGTGCTCACTTCGCCTCCATCTCCTTCGTCACGATGGGTCTCTGCCGTTTCGGAGTCGATCCGGGAGCGGGCAGTCGGAAGATCGCGCGCACGAGCGGCGGTGCCGCGATGAACAACACGATGAGCGACTGCACGACGAGCACGATGTCGATCGGCACGCCCTCGGCGGCCTGCATCGAGAAGCCGCCCGCTTTGAACGCACCGAACAGGATGCCGGCCGCGAGGATGCCCCACGGCGTCGAGCGGCCGAGGAGCGCGACGGTGATCGCGTCGAAGCCGATGCCGGCGTCGATGCCGCTGGAGAAACCGGTGGTCACGGTGCCGAGCACCTGGCTGACACCGGCGAGACCGACGAGCGCACCCGAGATGAGCATCGCGTAGACGTACATCGACTTCACGTTGATGCCGGCGACGCGGGCCGCGTTCGGGTTCTCGCCGACCGCGCGGAACTTGAAGCCGAGGCTCGAGCGGTTGAGGATCCACCAGACGAGCACGGTCGCGCCGATCGCGAGGATGAAGCCGAAGTGCAGATTGAACTGCGGCCCCAGCAGCTCGGGCAGGATCGCGTTCTCCTTCATCGCCGGCGTCTTCGGGTTGTTGGAGCCCGGGGCCTGAAGGAGGCCAGGCGTGCGCAGCATCCACTGCACGAGGTAGAGCGCGACATAGTTGAGCATGATCGTCACGATCACCTCGTGCGCGCCGGTTCGCGCCTTCAGGAGGCCGGCGATGCCGGCCCAGAGCGCCGCACCGATCATGCCGGCGAGCACGGCGACGATCATGTGGATGCCCCAGGGCAGGTCGAACCCGAAGCCGACCCAGCCGGCGGCCGACGCCGCGATGAGCATCTGGCCTCGACCGCCGATGTTGAACATGCCGACGCGGAATGCGAGGCCCACGCCCAGACCCGCCGCGATGAGGGGGGTGGCGAAGGTGAGGGTCTCGGTGAGCGGCCTGATGCCGGCGATGAAGTCGGGCCGTCGGAAGTTGTAGATCGAACCCTGGAAGAACGCGACGTACGCGCCCGAGACCGACTCCCAGACGGCGACGAAGGTGTCGCCGGGTCGGGCGAAGAAGTAGACCGCGGCCTCTTGGACCCGCTCGTCGGTGAAGGCGATCATGACCGCGCCGACGATCAGGGCGAGCACGACGGCGAGCACGGAGATGATGGCGTTGCCGGTGACGATCTCGCGGAACGCGGTCGCCCATCGCGACGGGGGCTCGACGTCGGCCGGTGCGGGCTTCGCGGACCCCGCGGGCGGCGGCGCGGTGTCGGTCGCGGTCACGGTCGCCTTCGGCGCGGAGGCCGCTGCGGGCTCCGCCCCGCCGACGGTCGACTCGACGGGCTCCGCACCCGGCTCGGGCTGGGCGGGCGGCTGGGGGTCGCTCATGCGGCGGCTCCTTCTGCGGGGACCTCGCCGGCCATCATCAGGCCGAGGACGTCGCGGGGGGTGTCGCCGGGCACGATGCCGACGATGCGGCCCCGGTACATGACCATGATCCGGTCGGCGAGTGCGGTGACCTCGTCGAGCTCGGTCGAGACGACGACGACGGGGACGCCAGCGTCGCGCGCCGCCACGATGCGCTTGTGGATGAACTCGATCGACCCGACGTCGACGCCGCGCGTCGGCTGCGCCGCGACCAGGAGGCGGAGCTCGCGGCTGAGCTCGCGAGCGAGCACGACCTTCTGCTGGTTGCCGCCCGAGAGCCGGCCGACCTTCGTGTCGATGCCCGGGGTGCGGACGTCGAACTCCGCGACCTTCTCGGTCGCGAACTGCTCGAGCACGCCGCGCTGCACGTTGGCCGCCTTGACGAACGGGGCGCCGTTCGAACGGTCGAGCATGAGGTTCTCGGCGATCGAGAACTCGCCCACCAGGCCGTCTTCGTTGCGGTCTTCGGGCACGAAGCCGACGCCCGAGTCGAGGATCTTGCGGACGCTCGCGCCCGAGAGCACCTCGCCGTCGAGCGAGATCGAGCCCTGCACGCGCGGCTGCAGGCCGACGAGCGCTTCGGTGAGCTCGGTCTGCCCATTGCCCTGGACGCCGGCGACGGCGAGGATCTCACCGCGACGGACCTCGAAGCTGACGTCGTTCACGACCAGCTGGCCGATGTGGTCGATGACCGAGAGGCCCTCGACGACGAGCGCCGGCTCGCCGAGCTTCGGCGGGTCCTTCTGGACGGTGAGTTCGACGGCGCGACCCACCATGAGCGAGGCGAGCTCGACGTTCGAGGCGGTGGGCGAGGCCTCGCCGACGACCTTGCCGAGGCGGACGACCGTGATGCGGTCGGCGACCTCGCGGACCTCGCGGAGCTTGTGGGTGATGAACACGATCGCGGTGCCCGACTCGCGGAGCTGGCGCATGATCGCCATCAGCTCGTCGGTCTCCTGCGGTGTCAGCACGGCGGTCGGCTCGTCGAAGACGAGCACCTTCGCGTCGCGCGAGAGCGCCTTGATGATCTCGACGCGCTGCTGCACGCCGACGGGCAGGTCGTCGACGAGCGCGTCGGGGTCGACGTCGAACCCGAATCGGTCGGAGATCTCGCGCACCTTCGCGCGAGCCGCCTGCAGGTCGAGGAATCCGCCCGCTTTGGTCGACTCGTGGCCGAGCATGACGTTCTCCGCGACGGTGAAGACGGGGATGAGCATGAAGTGCTGGTGCACCATGCCGATACCGGCCTTCATCGCGTCGCCGGGTCCGGCGAAGTGCTGGACGACGTCGTCGAGGAGGATCTCGCCCTCGTCGGCCTGGTACAGGCCGTAGAGCACGTTCATGAGCGTCGACTTGCCTGCACCGTTCTCGCCGAGGAGGCAATGGATCTCTCCGGCCTCCACGGTGAGGTCGATGTGGTCGTTGGCGACCAAGCTGCCGAATCGCTTCGTGATGCCGCGAAGTTCGAGCTTCATGACCCCGATCCTAGTGATCTGTCCGCATCCGTTGGAGATGCTGCGCGAATGTTGAGGTGCATCGGAGCGTGCTGCTCAGATGCGGCCGAACCTGCTCGGCTGGAAACGAGCCGGGGAGGCCGGCAATGCCGACCTCCCCGACTTCGTGATTGCGGATCGCTTATCCGGCGAGGTAGGACTCGACGGTGATGTCGCCCGCGATGATCGCTTCCTGCAGCTCGGTGACCTTGTCGGCGAGCTCGGCCGGGACCTTGCTCTCCCAGTCGTGGAACGGCGCCAGGCCGACGCCCTCGTTCTCGAGCGTGCCGACGAACGGGGTCGGGTCGAACTCGCCGTTGCCCGCCTCGATGATCGCGTCGTAGACGCCGACGTCGATGCCCTTGCGGATCGAGGTGAGGAGGAGGTCGCTGACCGTCGGGTCGGTCTCGTACACGTCGGCGTCGACGCCGATCAGGGCGATCTCGCGGCCCGAGTCGCGGATCGCCGCGGCTCCGGGCTGGTAGATCGGGCCGCCGACGGGCAGGAGCACGTCGACGTTCTGGTCGATGAGGCCCTGCGCGGCCTGCTTGGCCTTGTCATCGGGGGCGAAGCCGCCGGTGAACGAGCCGTCCTGCTTGGCGCGGTCCCAGCCGAGGACCTTGACGGCGGTGCCGTTCTCCTCGTTGTAGTGGTCGACGCCCTGGGCGAAACCGTCCATGAAGATCGTGACGGTCGGGATGTTGATGCCGCCGTAGGTGCCGACGACGCCCGTCTCGCTCATGCCCGCGGCGAGGTAGCCGGCGAGGTATGCCGCCTGCGCGGTGTCGAAGATGATGGGCTTGATGTTCTCGGCGTCGGTGGTGCCGTCGAAGTCGGTGTCGACCGTGTCGTCGATCGAGATGTACTCGAGGTCGGGGTTCGCGGTGGCCGACTCGAGGGCGGCCGGAGCGAGCAGGAAGCCGACCGTGACGATCGTGTTGCAACCCTGGTCGACGAGGCCCTGCAGGTTCGAGGCGTAGTCGGTCTCAGCGGCCGACTCGACCTCGGTGTACTCGACGCCGAGCTCGTCGGCGGCCTTCACGAGGCCCTCGAAGCCGAGCTGGTTGAACGACTTGTCGTCGAAGCCGCCCTCGTCGGACACCATGCAGGGCAGGTAGTCGAGCGCCTCGCCGCCGCCCTCGTTCGACTCCTCGGGAGCCGATGCGCATCCGGCGAGCAGTGCAGCCGCACCGAACATCGCGAGGCCGCCGAGAGCGGCCTTCTTGGTCGTGACCTTCACAGTGTCCTCCAAAGACTGCGCCCCGACCTTCGCGAGGCTCGTGCAGAAACGTTACCCAATGTTGCGCAAGACGCCATCGACTGCGATCACGATCGGCGTCAATGGTTATCTAGACGCAATCTTCTGCTCATATGAGCAGCGCCCGGGATCCCCCGAACGGGGCCGATCCGGCGCTACGGTGCGCTCGGCGACCCGATGACGAGCTCGCCCGAGATGATCGCCTGCCGAAGGCCGTCGAGCTCGGCGTCGAGTTCGGGCGTGACGAGGGAGGCGAGGTCGTGGTACGGCGCGATCTCGACCCCGCCGTTCTCGAGCGTGCCGATGAACGGTTCGTTCGTGAACTCGCCGGCCTCGACGGCGCCCACGATCTCGAGCATCGCGTCCTGCGTGCGCTTCAGCACGCTCGTGAGGATCACGGGCCGGAACTCCGCCGAGAGTGTCTCGTAGCCGTCGCTGTCGACCCAGATGATCGAGACGCCGCGTTCGACCGCCGCCGCCGCCGCGCCCTCGCCCACCTGGCCCGCGACCGGCAGGATCACGTCGGCACCCTGGTCGATGAAACCCTCGGTCATGACCTTGCCCTTGTTGACGTCCTCGAAGTCGCCCGTGAACGAACCGTCCTGCTTCTCCTTGCTCCACCCGAGGGCCCGCACCTCGGTGCCGTGGGCCTCGTTGTACTTCGCGACGCCGTCGACGAAGCCGTCCATGAACAGGGTGACCGGCGGCTGGTTGCCGCCGCCGAACGTCGCGACGACCCCGGTCTTCGAGACCCCCGCCGCGAGATAGCCCGCGAGGAACGAGGCCTGCGCCGTGTCGAACACGACGGGCTTCACGTTGTCGGCCGCGACGCTCTCGTCGACGATCGCGAACGCCACGTCGGGGTTCGCCCCGGCCTCCTCGAGCGTCGCCTCCGCGAGCTCCCAGCCGACCGTCACCACGAGACCGCAGCCCGACCCGACCGCCTGCGCCACGTTCGGGGCGAGGTCGGTCTCACCGGTCGAGACGAGCGCCTCGGCCGCGATGCCGTACTCCTCCTCGGCCTGCTGCAGGCCCTCCCAGGTCGACTGGTTGAAGGAGCGGTCCTCGAGGCCGCCCGAGTTCGTGACCATGCGCACGCAACCCTCACCGCCTGCGTCGGAGCCGCCGCCCTCGGGGGCGGAGGCGCACGAGACGAGTGCGAGGGATGCCGCGGCGACCGCGGCGACGAAGAGACTGCGCGTTGCCCGGGGCATCCTGAACCTGCCTTCTCGTGCCTAGAGCACGTCGCTCGAACCGCCGAGCCGCAGGGCGTCGACGACCGCCTTCACCCGCTGCGCATGCTCGCTCGTGGTGACGAGGAGCGCATCGGGCGTGTCGACCACGACGATATCGTGCACGCCGATCAGGCTGATGACCCGCTTCGAGCGGCTCACCACGATGCCGCTCGATGCGTCGGCGAGCACGCGGGCGTGCTCGCCGAGGATGGCGAGCTCCCCTGAGCGCCCCGCCGTGTTGAGCTTCGCGAGCGAAGCGAAGTCGCCGACGTCGTCCCACTGGAAGTGGCCGCGGATCACGGCGAGTCGGCCGGCGGCCGCCGCGGGCTCGGCGACCGAGTAGTCGATCGCGATCTTCTCGAGGCGGGGCCACACGCGGTCGACCGCAGGGCCCCGGGTGGCGGGGTCGTCCCACGCCTCGGCGAGCTCGAGAAGGCCGGCGTGCAGTTCGGGCTTGTTGCGGGCGATCTCGGCGAGCAACTGGTCGGCGCGGGCGATGAACATGCCCGCGTTCCACAGGTGACGGCCGCCCGCGAGGTAGCGCTTCGCCGTGGCGAGGTCGGGTTTCTCGACGAAGCTCGAGACGAGCTCGCTGTGCGCGGCGCCGGGGAGTTCGAGGGGCTCGCCGCACTCGATGTAGCCGAATCCGACGGCGGGCTCGGTCGGGGTGATGCCGATCGTGGCGATGTAACCCGCGCGCGCCGCCGCGACCGCCTCGGTGACGGCGCTCTGGAAGAGCGCATCGCCGGAGATCACGTGGTCGGCCGCGAAGGAGCCGATGACGACCCCCGGTTCGCGGCGCTCGAGGATGGCCGCGGCGAGGCCGACCGCCGCCGTCGAGTCGCGCGGCTCGGACTCCAGCACGATGTTCTCGTCGGCGAGGCCGGGCAGCTGGAGCTCGACCGCTGAGCGGTGCGCACGACCGGTCACCACCATGATGCGCTGCTCGCCCGAGAGCGGGGCGAGACGATCCCACGTGTCTTTGAGGAGGGTCTGGCCGGAGCCGGTGAGATCGTGCAGGAACTTGGGGGCGTCGGCGCGAGAGAGCGGCCAGAGACGCGAGCCCACCCCACCGGCGGGGATGATGCTGTAGAAGCCATCGAGTGCTGCGGAGGTCATCCGATCAGGATAGTCGGCGCCCCTCGGGCCCGGCCGGTCTTCGCCGTCGCGGCGAGTCGATTAGGCACACCTCACCTGCACGTCGAGCAGGCCGGGTCTAGACTCGGATCGGGCCGTCGCGCCCGTGCGCCCGCATGCTCGGGCCAGATTCACACAGCCAGGGAGGGTTGTTCATGCCAGAGACCTCGGCAGGAACCCTGACCACACCCGAGAAGCCGGCGAAGCAGAAGCCGGGCGGCACGCTCTATCGCGGCCACGAGGGTATGTGGTCATGGGTGCTGCACCGCATCACGGGTGTCGCGATTTTCTTCTTCCTTCTCGTGCACATCCTCGACACGGCACTCGTGCGGGTGAGCCCCGAGGCGTACAACGCGGTGATCGGCGCCTATCAGACCCCGATCATGGGCCTCGGCGAGGTCGCCCTCGTCGGCGCGATCGTGTTCCACGCGTTCAACGGGCTGCGCATCATCCTCGTCGACTTCTGGGCCTGGGCCACGCGTCACCAGAAGGTGCTCTTCTGGGTCGTCATCGCCCTCTGGGTCGTCACGATGCTCGCGTTCACCCCGCGCCACCTCATCAACGTCTTCAGCCACTAGGGGGCGCGACATGACTGCAACCATCGAAGCGCCCCGCACTCCGGCGCGCCCCGCCCGCAAGGGCGGCGCGAACCTCGAGAAGTGGGGCTGGATCTACATGCGCGCCTCCGGCGTCGTGCTGCTCGTGCTGATCTTCGGCCACCTCTTCATGAACCTCATGGTCGGCGACGGCATCCAGGCCATCGACTTCGGCTTCGTGGGCGGCAAGTGGGCCGACGGGTTCTGGCAGTGGTGGGACGTCCTGATGCTCTGGCTCGCCCTCATCCACGGTGCCAACGGCATGCGCACCCTCGTGAACGACTACACGAACCCCGGTACCGTGCAGAACGTGCTCAAGGGCGCCCTGTTCGCCGCCGCGGCCGTGCTGATCATCCTCGGCACCCTCGTCGTCTTCACCTTCGAGCCGTGCCCCGCCGGCGCCCCGGCCGACCTGCTCCCCTCGTTCTGCGCCGCATAGGAGATTCGTGAACACCCAGACCTCCGACGCCGAGACCAAGATCGTCGACGGCGTCCACTACCACCAGTTCGACATCGTCATCGTGGGCGCCGGCGGCGCCGGCATGCGTGCGGCCATCGAGGCCGGGCCCGGTGCGAAGACCGCCGTCATCTCGAAGCTCTACCCCACCCGCTCGCACACGGGAGCGGCGCAGGGCGGCATGGCCGCAGCGCTCGCGAACGTCGAAGAGGACTCATGGGAGTGGCACACCTTCGACACCGTCAAGGGCGGCGACTACCTCGTCGACCAGGACGCGGCCGAGATCCTCGCGAAAGAGGCGATCGACGCGGTCATCGACCTCGAGAACATGGGCCTGCCGTTCAACCGCACGCCCGAGGGCAAGATCGACCAGCGCCGCTTCGGCGGGCACACCCGCGACCACGGCAAGGCGCCCGTGCGCCGGGCGTGCTACGCCGCCGACCGCACCGGGCACATGATCCTCCAGACGCTGTTCCAGAACTGCGTCAGGCTCGGCATCAACTTCTTCAACGAGTACTACGTGCTCGACCTCGTGATGACCGAGGTCGACGGGGTCGAGCAGCCCTCGGGCGTCGTCGCATACGACCTCGCGACGGGTGAGCTGCACGTCTTCCAGGCGAAGGCCGTGATCTTCGCGACCGGCGGCTTCGGCAAGATCTACAAGACGACCTCGAACGCCCACACCCTCACGGGCGACGGCGTCGGCATCGTCTGGCGCAAGGGCCTCCCCCTCGAGGACATGGAGTTCTTCCAGTTCCACCCGACCGGGCTCGCGGGCCTCGGCATCCTGCTCACCGAGGGCGCCCGCGGTGAGGGCGCGATCCTCCGCAACGCCTCGGGCGAGCGCTTCATGGAGCGCTACGCCCCGACCATCAAAGACCTGGCGCCCCGCGACATCGTCGCCCGCTGCATGGTGCAGGAGGTGGCCGAGGGCCGTGGCGCCGGCCCCCACAAGGACTACGTGCTCCTCGACTGCACCCACCTCGGCGCCGAGGTGCTCGAGACCAAGCTCCCCGACATCACCGAGTTCGCGCGCACCTACCTCGGTGTCGACCCGGTCTACGAGCCGGTGCCCGTGATGCCGACCGCGCACTACGCGATGGGCGGCATCCCGACGAACGTCGCCGCCGAGGTGCTGCGCGACAACACCACCGTCGTGCCGGGCCTCTACGCCGCGGGCGAGTGCGCGTGCGTCTCGGTGCACGGCTCGAACCGTCTCGGCACCAACTCGCTGCTCGACATCAACGTCTTCGGCAAGCGAGCCGGCCGCAACGCGGTCGAGTACGTCAACTCCGGTGTCGACTTCACCCCGCTGCCCGAAGACCCGGCACGCGGCATCCGCGAACTGCTCGCGCAGCTGCGCGACTCGAACGGCACCGAGCGAATCGCCGCGATCCGCAAGGAGCTGCAGGACGAGATGGACAAGGGCGCGCAGGTGTTCCGCACCGACGAGTCGCTCGCCCACGTCACGAATGTCATCGCGGGCCTCCGCGAGCGGTACAAGAACATCGCCGTGCAAGACAAGGGCAAGCGGTTCAACACCGACCTGCTCGAGGCCGTCGAGCTCGGGTTCCTGCTCGATCTCGCGGAGGTCGTTGTCTTCTCGGCCCGCAACCGCAAGGAGAGCCGCGGCGGCCACATGCGCGACGACTTCCCGAACCGCGACGACGAGAACTACATGCAGCACACCATGGCGTACCTGTCGGGCGACGCGCACTCGGCCGACGCGGCCGACCACATCCGGCTCGACTGGAAGCCGGTCACCGTCACGCGCTACCAGCCGATGGAAAGGAAGTACTGATCGTGAGCACCGCGACGCTCGAACAGCCGCCCGCCGCCGAGGCGCCGATCCAGTCGTTCACCGTCACCTTCCTGATCCGTCGCTTCGACCCCGACGTCGACACCGAGCCGCGCTGGCAGGACTTCGACGTCGAGATGTACGCGACCGACCGCGTGCTCGACGCGCTGCACAAGATCAAGTGGGAACAAGACGGATCGCTGACCTTCCGCCGCTCGTGCGCGCACGGCATCTGCGGCTCGGACGCGATGCGCATCAACGGCCGCAACCGACTCGCGTGCAAGACCCTGATCAAAGATCTCGACATCTCGAAGCCGATCTACGTCGAAGCGATCAAGGGCCTTCCCCTCGAGAAGGACCTCATCGTCGACATGGAGCCGTTCTTCGCGAGCTACCGCGAGGTGCAGCCGTTCCTCGTCGCGAACTCCACGCCCGAGCCCGGCAAGGAGCGCGTCCAGTCGGTCGCGAACCGCGCGATCTTCGACGACACCACGAAGTGCATCCTCTGCGCCGCGTGCACCTCGTCGTGCCCCGTGTTCTGGACTGACGGCCAGTACTTCGGCCCGGCCGCGATCGTGAACGCGCACCGCTTCATCTTCGACTCGCGCGATGACAACGCGCAGACCCGCCTCGACATCCTCAACGACAAAGAGGGCGTGTGGCGCTGCCGCACGACCTTCAACTGCACCGAGGCGTGCCCCCGCGGCATCGAGGTCACGAAGGCGATCGCCGAGGTCAAGCAGGCGATCATGCGCGGCAAGCCGTAGGCTCACCCGGCGCACGAACGAGGTTCACCCGTGCGGGGGTGTATTTCCGCAAGCCGGGGGCCGGATGTCGCCGCGAGATTGCGGAAATGCACCCCCTGAGCGAGGTTGCGGTGCGCGTGCTGCGTGCGTGCGTGCAAGCGCGCACGAGCACACGAACACACGAGAGGCCGGTGCGTTCGACGCACCGGCCCTCGCTTTCGCAGCTCCTACTCGGCGTGCTGTTCACCCGGGCGGCGGCGACGGACGATCGTCACCGACACCAGCAGCGCACCGATCAACAGGAGCCCGGCAGCGCCCCAGAGGAAGGGCGCACCTGCGAAGCCGGTCGAGGCGATGCCCGGAGCCGGCGGCTTCACGACCTCGACCGTGACCGTCGAGTCATCGCACAGGACGGGCAGCTCGGGATCGATGGCCGAAGCAGGCGCCACCGCTCCCGGCTCGGCCTGGGGCTCGACGGGCGCATCGTCGGGGTCGTTCCAGCAGACCTCGCCGGTGTTCTCGACGCGGTCGACCTTCGACGCCGGGTCGAGCACGACCGAGAGCACCACGTCGGGCGCGTCGGGCACGGTGCCCCCGATCATCCCGTTGAGCACGCAGTGGAGCAGCCCGCCGTAGCCGTCGGAGTCGGCACCGGTGACCTCGCAGTCGTCCCAGCGCGGGAACGCGGGCGCCTCATCCGTCGTGATGCCGGTGACCTTGAGGTCGGCCGGGATCTCGTCGAAGAGCTCCATGTTCGCGATCGCGCCGAGGCCCGAGTTCGAAACCGACAGCGTGTACTCGAAGGCATCGCCCGGCTTCGCCTGCTCGACGCTCGCCGTCTTCACGATGTCGACGGCCGGATCGCGGACGACCTCGCACGCCGGGGTCGCCTGCGGATACACCGCGAGCACGGACTCGCTCGGGTTGACCGAGAAGGTGATCGTCATCGGGTTCACCTGGTCGGCGAACGCGTAGCTCTCGAGCTTCGAGTCCTTCACCATGTTCTCCCAGATGTCGACGATGCCGTTCTCGCCGACGACGTCGCCCTCCTGGATGAGTCGCCAACCGGGCCATCCGATCGAGATACCGTCGTCGTTCAGGACGCCGTAGGGCCAGAGAGTGCGCCCGTCGCGCTCGTCCCACGGGATCTCCATGACGATCGGCTCCGCGTCGGGGTAGACCGAGGCATCCGGCGTCCACGTGACCGTGATCGGTCCCGGTGCGACCGAGCCGGTCGTCTGCACGTTGTGGTACAGATACGGCACGTCGTTCACGCACTGCACGTAGGCGTTCGCCTGCATGGCCTTCGTCGGAACGTCCGCCGTGTCGCAGTCGTTCGTGGGATCGACGTCGAACTCCGAGACATCGACGCACGCGGTGTTCTCGATGTCCTCGGCGGGCACGAGCGGCGGCACCTCTGCGGGGTTCTCGGGCAGCTGGGGGCCGACCACGGGATCCTTCAGCGTCACGGGGATCGTGATCTCCACGATCGGTCCCGGTCCGAACGCCGCGTCGGTCGTCCAGGTCAGCTCGTTGCCGTTCTGGATGAACGTCCACGAGCCGATCGGGTCGAGCGTGATGTCGGCCGGTTCGAACTCGAGCGAATCGGGCAGCGTGTCGGTGACGACGACGCCGTCGACCGGGGTCGGACCGTTGTTCGTCACCGTGAGCACCCAGTCGAAGGTGTTGTCGTCGGTGCCGGCTTCGACCGCCTCGATTCCGTCGGGAAGGACGGCGGACTTCACGATGCCGACATCGACGACGGGGATGTCGGTGCAGCCCTCGAGCGGGGTCGTGACCGTGCCGTTCACCATCTCGGCGGTGTTGAGGAACCCGCCTCCGGTCTCGGTCGCCTCGCACGTCGCGAGATCGATCGTCTCGATCGAGGCGACGTTCGCGAGGACGGTGATCGTCCAGACGTGGGTGTCGCCCGCAGCGATCGGATGCGCCGTGGCGAGCGTCGTGGCATCCGAACCGTTCCAGCCGGCGACCGGGTCGCCATCGGGATCCGTGGCCTCGGCCGACTCGATCGTCACTCCGTCGGGGAATGCGAGCGTGTCGCTGAGGTCGTAGACCAGATCGTGGTCGCCGACGGTGTCGACGGTGATCTCATAGACGACCTCGAAGTCGCCGCCGCCGAGGTCGGTCGCGGGCTGTGCGACCTTCGCCGCGGTCGTGCGCCCGGGCTCCTCGCATGCTTCGGCGTCGGTCGGGAGCCCGGCGACGGTGAGCGTCGCGGAGTTCGCGAATCCACCCTGCTCGCCAGGCACGCAACCCGTCGAGCCGTCGCCCTCGTCTTCGCTGTCGGTGGTTGCGTCGTCCCAGACCGCGTCACCGGTCACCGCGGCCTGCACCGTCACGAAGTACTCGTGGCTGTCACCGGCGGTCAGCACGACGTCGTTCGCGAGCTCCTCGACCGGTTCGGTCGCCGGATCCTCCCACTCGCCCGAGGCCGAACCGGGGCCCTCCCACGATGCCTCGTCGATCTCGATGCCCGCGCCGAAGCCGGCGAGGGTGTCGACCAGGTCGTAGGTGACAGGCGAGACGACGCTCTCGTTCGTCACGGTGAGGGTGTAGTCGATCGTCCAGGTGCCGTCGTCCTCCTGCACGACCCCGGCGACCTCCTTCTCGAACCCGTACTCGGCGGGCTCCGCCGTGTTGACGATCGTGCAGGTCACGTCGTCACCCGGCTCGAGGTTCGCGGTGGCGCCGGTGAGCACTCCGGGCACGTCGCAGCTCCAGTCGCCGGCTTCGAACTCGTCGGCGCCCTCGAAGTCGCTCGCCAACTCGGCGAGCACGTAGTCGGTGTTCGACTCGACCGCGCCGGTCGCGGTGCCTGCGCCGGTGACGATCGCCTCTTCGCCCTCTTCGGTCGCCGAGACCGTCCAGAGGCTCGGCGGGAAGTCCGCCTCGACGGAGTCGGGGGCGACCTCCTTCACGAGAGTCAGGGTCGGTGCGATGTCGGTGTTCTCGATCTCGCACTCGACGGTGGCGCCGAGTTCGTGCACGGTCAGGGTGGCGTTGGTCGAGCCGTCGACCGCGACGAGCGTGAACGCGTCGGCGCCCTGCTCGGACTCGCAGCTCCAGGTCACGGCGACCTCGTACTCGACGCCGTTCTCCCAGATCGTCGACACCTCGTTGAGCAGGTAACCGACCTCGAGCTCGACCGGGCCGCTCGCGACACCGTCGCCCTGGAACGTGTCGGTGTCGTCACCGAGGTTCGTGCCCGAGAGCGTCCAGTCGGATGCCACGGCGTCGCCGCCGTGCGCGTTCGTCACGAGCTTCTCGAGGGTGACCGTCTGCTCGCACTCGACCTCGTTCGTCACGAGGAAGGTGTTCACCGCAGCGGCGAGGGTGTGGTCGCCGGTGCCGTTCGAATCGGCATCGACGATCCGGCAGCCCTCGGGAACGACGACGTCGCTTTCGCCCACCGCGACCTCGTCGCCGATCGCGTAGGGCCCGCTCTCGGCGCCCCACTCGACCTCGGCGCCGTCGAGCACGCCCTGCGCGGTGAAGCCGTCGGGCAGTTCGTCGCTGTCCCAGGCGATCGGGTCGCCGCCGTCGATCACCCACGCCTTGTCGACGATGACGACGACCGGAACGTCGACGCAGTCGTCGTCGGACCAGGTGCCGCCGGAGGTGACGGTCGCCTCGTTGAGGAGACCTGCGCCGCCATCACCGTCGCAGAGGAGCGCCGGCGCCTCGGCGTCGGGCGCGACCGTGAACGAGACGACGATCTCGAAGGTGTGCGTCGCGTCGCCGGCGAGCGGCTGGTCGGCGACGATCTCGTCGGTCGACGGGCTCGCACCGTTCCAGTCGGGGTTCACCGTGACCTCCGCACTGGTGACCTCTCGGTCGGTGATCGTGACGCCGCCAGCGAAGTCGGGGGTGTCGGCGAGATCGTAGATCAGCTCCTGCGTCGGGCTCTGGTTCGTCACCGTGATCGTGTAGCCGACCTCCCAGTTGTCGTCGACCTTCACGGCCTCGGTGCCGACGGCGGACTTCGTGATCTCGGGCCGGGCCGGCAGGCCGCAGCCGTCATCGGACTGCTCGACTCCGTCGCTCGAGAGCGTCGCCGTGTTGAGGAAGCCGACGTCGGGCTCCTCCCCGCTCGGGTCGCAGGTGTTCGTCGTCGGATCCGCGAACGCCGCCGCATCGACCGTCGCGGTGACCGTGACGGTGTAGCTGTGCACCTCGTCGATCCCGATCACCGTCGGGGTGCCGACGATCGTCTCGGTCGGGTTCGCCTCGGGGTCGGACCAGTCGCCGTCGACGCCCTCGCCCGACCACTCGGCCGTGAGGATGTCGACCGAGGGACCGAAGTGCAGCGTGTCCTCCAGGGTGTAGGTCGAGACGAAGTCTGCGTTGCCGGTGACCGTCACCTCGTACTCGATCGTCCAGACGCCGTCGCCACCCTGCTCGACGGTCGGGTCGTCCTTCACGATGGAGGGTCGTCCGCCTTCCTCGACGGGAGTGCAGTCATCCGAGGTGTCGACGATCTCGCCGCTCGTGAGCTCGGCTTCGTTGAAGAAGCCGACGCCCGACTGCCCGTCGACGCAGAGTCGCTGATTCTCGGGCAGACCCGAGGGAACCGTCGCGTTGAGGGTGATGCGGTACACGTGCGTCGCGCCGACGGCGATGGGCTCGTCGGCGACGACCGGGATGCTCGCCGGGACCGGCGAGACGTCGGTCGCGATCGGCCCCGCCACCGGCGAGACCTCCTCGACCGTGTACGAGTTCAGGGCCACCGGGGCCGGGAAGCCCGGAACGTCGTCGAGCGTGTAGTGGCCCGCCTTCGCTCCGGGGGTCGTGTTCGTGACCGTCAGCAGGTAGCTGACGTCCCACGTGGCATCCGGCTGCTGCGACGCGGTGGCGGCGCTCTTCACGATCTCGGGCACGCTGGGGCTGTCGCAGGCGGTGGCCGTCTCGGTGTTCCCACCGACCGTGAGCACGGCCGCGTTGTTGAAGGCGCCGTCGCTCGCGTCTTGCGGGCACGCGGTCTGTGCGGGTGTGAGCGTCGGCCCGTCGAGGGCGATGCCGCTGACGGTGATCATCCAGACGTCGGAGGCTCCGCCGGCGAGGTACGCGTCGGAGACGAGCACTCCGGCACCGGCCCATCCGGCTGCCGCCGGCGCGCCGTCACGGGTGACCGTGTAGCTCGCACCGCTGCGGTCGACGCCCGCACCGAAGTGCAGCTCATCGTCGAGCGAGTACATGCCGCCGACGGCTCCGGGGTTGTCGACGTCGATGCGGTACTGGATCGTCCAGAGTCCGTCGGAGTTCTGGCTGACCGAGCCCGGCACGACGGACTTCTGGTGCACGATGACCGGCGGTTCGATCGTGACACAGCCCGTGGCG
This sequence comes from Agromyces italicus DSM 16388, assembly GCF_000421545.1. Classification (GTDB taxonomy): domain Bacteria; phylum Actinomycetota; class Actinomycetes; order Actinomycetales; family Microbacteriaceae; genus Agromyces; species Agromyces italicus. Next base: position 582,194 of record NZ_ATXF01000004.1, on the reverse strand, counting down.
GCACTCTCCTGGTTGCCGGAGACGACGTAGGCGGTGTTGTTCAGGCCGCCGTCGGACGGGCAACGGTAGGCACCGTCGTCGGCGCCGAGCTTCACCGTCACCGAGATCACGTAGACGTGCTGGTCGACGCCGGCCAGGGCGACGTCGTCGGCGAGCAGCGTATCGGGCGAGTGGCCGGTCCAGCTCGCCTCGGGCGTGACGCCGGCCGGAGCCGAGGTCACGGTCGCGTCGCCGATCTGCTCGGCCGAGGCCGGCAGTTCGAGTTCGTCGACGAGGTCGTACACGATGCCGGTCGTCGCCGACGGGTTCGTCACGGTGATCGTGTACGGCAGCGTCCAGGTGCCGTCGCCGTTGTCGACGGCCGTGCCGCCGAGCTTCGCGATCGACGGCTTCACCGGCAGTTCGCAGTCGGATGCCTCGAAGGAGGCCTGTCCGACGAACATCGTCGCCGTGTTGAGGAAGCCGACGGTGCCGGGCTCGGGGTCGGGTGCGGTGCACTCCACGATCGTCGAGCCGTCGAAGTCGGCTCCCGCGTCGACGGTCGCGTCGACCGTGACGCGCCACGTGTGCGACGTGCCGGCCGCCAGCTGCGGCTCGTCATCGAACGGCTGCACGGCGTCGAAGCCGACGGTCCAGTTCTCGACCGAACCGACGGGCAGGGGCAGCACGCGCTGGTAGCTCGCGCTGTTCACCGTCACCTCTGAGCCGAACTCGAGCTGGTCGGAGAGGATGTAGTCGAGCGGCTGGAAGGCGCTCGGGTTCGTCACCACGATGTCGTAGACGATCATCCACGAGCCGTCCGCGTTCGGGGTCGGCACCGCCGCCGTCTTCGTGATCGACGGGGTGAACGGCTTCAGGGTGTTGGTGACGGTGCACTCGACCTCGTCGCCCGCGCCGAGCGCCGCGACGTTCGGTCCGGGCGCACCGGCGCCGCCGTTGAGCGAGCAGAGCCAGGCGCCCGCCGCGAACTGTTCGGCGTTCGGCAGCTCGGTCGTCTCGGCGAGGGTGAACGCCACGCCCGCGGGCACGTCGACGGCGCCGGTGGTGCCGTCGCCGCTCGCGACCACGGTGTCGTCGTCGTCACGGGTGGCGCTGAGCGTCCACTCGGAGGCCGGCGCGACGTCGTCGGTCACGATCTTGGTGAGCTTCAGGGTCGGGGCGATCGGGTCGTTGTACACGACGCAGGTGCCGTGGCCGAGCGCGGGGAGCGTGATCTGGTCGGTCTCGACGAACTGGCCGTTCGGTGTCGTGCGGCACATGATCGACGACAGCTCCCAGCCGTCGGGGCCGCCCGTCTCGGAGATCGTGTAGCCCTTCCCGGGGCGGAGGTACACGGTCTCGCCCGTGCTCGCCGTCTCGGGGTCGAGGCCGTCGATCGCGGGTGCGTTCGGCGTCGCGACGAGGGTCCAGTCGGCCGGGTCCGCGTCGATGTCGAGATCGTTCTCGACGTTCTTGATGAGGGTGAGTGACGCGGTCTGGTTCACCGCGGTGCAGCGCACGTGGAAGCCGAGGGGGACGGTCACACCGCCGTTGATGCCGTCGGCGAAGCCGGGGATCACATTTCCCTCGTCATCGGTCTGCACGCAGTTCCAGCTGCCTTCCGACGGCGGCACCGGGATGCCTCCGGGCAGGATGGTCTGCACGTAGCGCGGGTCGCCCTTCTCGGTGAGCGGGTAACGGACGGTCGGCGTCACGGGCGCGCTCACTCCGCTCGTGCCGTTCGGGCCGGCGAGTGCGCCGCCCGGTGCCACGGCGTCGAGCGTCCACGCGCTCGCCAGTGCGTCGCCGTTCGCCACGCTCTTGACGAGCGTGAGCTCTGCGGTGCAGTCGATGACGTTCGTGATGGTGTAGCTGTTGCTGCCGGGTTCGAGCGTGGGCGAATACGGCAGCTCGGCGTCGACGGGGTCGCCGTTCGCGAGTGTGACCGTGCTGCTCTCGACCGTGCAGAGGTCGCGGTTGCCGACTCCGGTCGTCTCGGAGATCTCGACCTGCTCGCCCGAGGTGAAGCCCGTCTGCACGACACCGAAGGGCGCGTTCTCACCGTCGAGCTTCAGCTGGGCGGTGAGTCCCGCGGGCTGGTTGCCGTTGGTGAACGTCTGTCCGTTCACGATCCAGGTCTTGTCGACGCGGATGTCGGCCTTGGGCTCGGGCGGACGGTTCCAGACCGTACAGGTGACGGCGACCGTCGGATCGACGTCGATCGTGAAGCCCGCGGCGCCGTCGTTCGTGACCGTCACCGCGTCGCCCGACTCGACCTCGGTGCAGACGGCGTTCTTGCCGCCCGTCGTCACGAGCGAGTACCCGGTCTGCTGCGTCTCGGTGACGGTCACCGACCCGGTGGTCGACGCGTTGTCGAACTCGAGCGGGAAGTTCACCGCTCCGGTCCCGCCCTGCGTGAGGCCCGACTGCGTCGCCGGGGTGATGCCGGGGTCGTTCGAGTCGGCGGTGAACTCCCAGCCGGCGGTGGGCGTGGCCCCGGTCTTGTCTTCGCCGGTCGTGCCCTCGTCGACGACCTGCTTGACCACGGAGACGGATCCCACGCAGTCACCGAGGGCGAGCTCGCGGAGCGCATCGCCCGCTGCGGCGTAGTCCTCGGTCTGGTAGTAGTCGGAGTCGACGTCGGGACCCGAGATCGAGATGAGGTTGTCGGGCGCACCGTCGATGCCCGCGCCGACGCCGACCGCGACCATGCGGATGCCGAGCGCCTTCACCGCGTTCGCCGAGAACACGCCGTTCTCCACTTCGCGGAAGCGGGTGCGGTTGCCCGGGCCCTCGTCATTCGAGTAGACCGTTGGGTTGCCGTCGGTGAGGATCACCGCGAGGTCGTAGTCGATGCCGCTCGCCGCGACCTGGCTGATGCCGCGGTCCCAGTTCGTGGCCTCCACCGGAGTGTCGAAGTCGTCGATGTGCTCCTTGACGACATCGGCCCCCGCCTGAGTCGAGACCGGCGTCATCGGCAGATTGCCCCCGGCGGTCGCCGGCGCCACGTTGTTGAAGGTGTAGATGCCGATCTGCGAGGGCGTGCCGGTGAGCGCACTGACGAAGCCCTTCGCCGCATTCTTCAGCTGGGTCTCGTACGGTGCCACCGAACCCGAGAGGTCGATGATGAGCGCGACGTCGATGCCGCACTGCTGCGGCGCGTCGGGGTTGATCCGCGAGTTCTGCCAGATGCCGCCCGAAGCCTGGTTGTTGTCGTTGCCCGAGGCGATCATGAAGTCGGTCGTCGAGCCGGCGTCGTCGCCGCTGCCGATCTCGGAAGTGCGGAAGCGGTAGGCCTGCGAGGCGGGGCTGGTGCCGATCGCGAGCGTGTCGTTCGAGAACCATCCGGCCGGCACGTCGTTCGGGGCCGCACGCTGCGCGACCCAGTAGCGGCTGCCGTCGGGCGTCGGGATCGTGAAGGTGCAGACGCCGCTCGCGTTCGAGACGCAGATCGACCACGGCTGGCCGATGAGGGCGCCGGGGGTGCCGCCGTCGTCGGCGCGCAGCTCGAGCTGCACCCCGGCGAGACCCGAGACGCTCGCGATGCCGGTGCGGTCGCCGCCCACCTGGACGGTGATCGTGGCGGGCTCGACGAGGGTCTGCGTGAAGGTGCAGTCGGCGCTCTCGCCGCTGTCGTTGTTGAAGGTGACGGTTCGGTTCGCCTCGTTCCACGAGGGGTCGCCTCCGCTGGAGTCATTCACGTCGCAGTCGAACGACGTCGCGTAGCCCGGAATCGCTCCGTCGGCGTACAGGGTGTAGGTCGAATTGCGCGGGACGTCGCGTTCCTGGTTGTCCGCGAAGTTGTAGTTGTCGTTGTTCGACGAACGGATCGCGTGCAGCGTCCAGTCGGAAGTGGTCGCCGAGCCGCCGACGACGTTGATGCGCATCGTGAGTTCGGAACAGTTGTTCGTACAGTCCGCAGTGTCGGCCGGGAACGCCGCCATCGGCGTGATCGCCGCCGGGGCCTTCTGCGTCGCCGGCGGGTCGGTGCCTGTCTCTGCGGGCGGCTCCTCGCTCGACGGTCCTTCGGTCGGCGCCTCGACGGCCGGTGCTTCGCTCGCGACCGGGGGCTCGCTCGTGACCGGCGTCTCGGCGGGCGGCTGGTCGCTCGGGGCCGGCTCGTCGCTCGGCGTCGGCGCCTCGCTCGAGGCCGGTTCGCCGGAGGCGGTCTTCGCCGCCTCGTCTCCGGTCGTGCTCTCCGCCGACGCGGCGGATGGAGCATCCACGCCGTCGCCCGCGGCCGCGAAGGCCATCGTGGGCAGCCCGATCGCGAGCATCGCGCCGGCGGTGATCGCGGCGATCGTCGCGCGGAGCGAGCGGCTTCGGCGCGCTTCGCGGCGACGTCGATCACGACGCCCATCGGGCTTGCTGTCGGAGCGGAACGGGTCGAACAAGCTGTCCATGGTGGCCGAGCCTTCGTGATCGGGTGGAGCACACGGGTGCACAGATCGCGCAGTTGCGCCGAGTCAACCAGAGGTTTCGGGGTACACGACAGGGTCACGGTGGCACCAAAACGGGGGGCAAAGCGCCACGCGATACGCGGTTGACCGGGTGTTTCTCAGAAATGTCACCCGAAAGCGGGGTACCCGACGCTCATGCGACTTCCCCTATTCGGGGGACACGACATGACATGACGAACGGGGGCCGGACCTCGAGGTCCGACCCCCGTACGGGAATGACGTCAGTGCGCGCTCACCGACTCACACGGCGTGCTCGCCCTGTCGGCGACGACGGATCACGATGCCGGCCGCGACCAGCAGTCCGCCGAGGAGCACGAGACCGACGGCCCCCCAGATGAACGGCCCACCGTCGAAGCCGGTGACGGCCACGGGCTGCGGAATCCGCACGGTCACCGTCGAGTCGTCGCAGACGACCTCGGGATCCTCTGAGGTGTCGGCGGCGTTCTGCCAGCACACCTCGCCCGTGTTCTCGACGCTCGTCGCCGTCGTGCCGGGGTCGACGTGCACGTCGAGCACGATGGGCGGAGCTTCGGGGTAATCCGGTCCGAGCACTCCGAGCAGCTCGCAGTGCAGCAGTCCGCCGTACCCGTCGGCGTCCTCACCGGTCACCTCGCACGCCTCCCAGCGGGGGAACGCGGGCGAAGCTGCCGTCGTGATGTCGTCGACCCGGAGGTGCGACGGGATCTCGTCGAAGACCTCGACCATGTCGGCTGATCCGATGCCGGTCGCCGTGACCTCGAGCGTGTAGTCGAAGTTCGTGCCCGGCTTCGCCTCCTCGACGCTCGCCGTCTTCACGATGTCGACGGCGGGCTCACGGTCGAGTTCGCAGGCGGGCAGCGCCTGCGGGTAGACCGCGAGCACCGACTGCGACGGGTTCACCGAGAACGTGATCGTCGCCGGGTTCTCCATGTCGCGCCACGGGTAGGTCGGCACCGTCTCGTCGAGGATCAGGGTGCCGAACCTGGTGCCCGGCGTGGGCGGGTTCGTCAAGTCCTCCTCGGTGATCGGACGCCAGCCGGGGAACTCGAACGGCACGCCGTTCTCGTCGACCGCGGCGCCCGGCCAGAGCAGCCGGCCTTCGCGATCCTCCCACGGGATGGTCTGCACCTTGGTCAGCGTGCCGTCGGCGCTCGTCCAGGTGACGGTGATGTCACCGGGCTCGACGTTCTCGCTGGCCGCGACGTCGAAGTACAGCCACGGGACATCCGCGATGCAGCGCACGTACGCGGCCGGGTCGATCGCCTTGCGGGGAACCTCGACCTCGTCGCAGTTGTTCGCCTCGATGAGGTCGCCGAGCACGCCCTCACCAGAGGTGATCGCGACGCAGGCCTCGTTCGGCACGTCACCGAGTTCGATCTCGGGGGTCGGGGGCACCGGGTCGTCGGGGCCGACGATGTCGGTCTCGACGGGCTCGGGCTCGGGCAGCCGCACCGGGATCGTGATGGTGGTCACATCCCCCGGCTCGAACGGACCGACGCCATGGGCGGCGAAGTCGTTGTCGCCGACCGTCGGCTGCTCGGTCCAGGTGCCCGCGCCCTCGAAGGTCGCCGCGCCGGTGACCTCGAGCTCGGGGTCGACCAGGTCGGTCACGTCGAGCTCCTCGACGTCGATGCTCGAGTGGTTCGTGACCGTCAGCACGTAGCTGAACTCGTCGCCGCCCTCGATCGCGTCGTCGGGCAGCCCGCTGAGGTCGTAGTCCTTCTCGATGCCGACGTCGACCAGCTCGCCCCGGTTGGTGAGGTCGCAGCTCGTGAGCTCGCCGATCTTGACGAGCGCCGTGTCATCCCCCTCGCCCTCGTTGTCGCAGATCCAGCCCTGGGACTCGAAGTAGTCGAGCAACGGGTGCGTGGATGCCTCCTCGGTCGGCGCCTCGGAGAGACCGTAGTCGCCCGTGGGAACGGTGAACACGGAGCCGAGGTGCCCGAGTACGGCCACACTCTCGACGGCGCCGTCGGCGGTGAGCAGCCAGTCCATCGGTGCGAGGTGCTCGAAGGTCTCGGGGTCGAGCCCGAGATCCTCGGGCGTGATGCCCTCGAACGCCGAGAGATCGACGTGCTTCTCGAGCGTGAGCCGGCCGACCGGGATCGTGTCGCAATCCTCGACCTCGGTCACGATCGTGCCGTTGTCGAGCACGGCCGCGTTGAAGAAGCCTCGGCCGCTGGTGGTCGCCTCGCACGTGACGTGGTCGATCTCGGTGATCTCGTCGACATCGGCCACCACCACGATCGTGTACGTGTGGACCGCCGACTTCAGGATCGCGGCGTCGTCGGCGAGCGTCGTCTCCGTGTCGCCGTTCCAACCCGAGGTGTCGAAGCCCGCGTCGTTCGTCGCCTCGGCCGAGACGATCTCCACGCCAGCGGGGAACCCGAGGTCGTCTTCGAGGTCGTAGTACTGATCCTGCGTGTCGCTCTCGTTGGTGACGACGACCTCGTACGTGACCGTCCAGTCGCCGTCATCGCCGCGCACCGGGATGCCGATGAGTTCCTTCGTCACGGTCGTGCGGCCCGGCTCGTCGCAGTCGGTCGCCGGCTGCGGTTCGCCGTCGCCGACGATCAGGAAGGCCGTGTTGCGGAAGCCGCCCAGCGTGGTCTCGCCCTCCTGGCACTGATCCTGCGAGGTCTCGTAGACTTCGGCGCCCGCGGTCGCGTTGATCGTGATCACGTAGGTATCGGTGTCGGATGCCGGCACCGACGCGTCATCGGCGAGCACGTAGTTCGAGGCGTTCGGATCCCAGTCGGCCGCTTCGTCGCTCGGCCCCTCGGCCGAGGCCTCGTTGATCACGATGCCGACCCCGAAGTACGGCTGGTCGTCGAGGTCGTAGACGAGCGGGGCGACCGGGCTCTGGTTCGTCACCTTCACCTCGTAGACGAGGTCCCAGGTGCCGTCGGTCGCCTGCGTGATCGAGGTGAGCTCCTTCGTGATGACGCCGGTGGGCGGCACCACGTCGTTGGTCACGTCGCAGCTGAGCGTGGCGCCCGGCGTCGCGACGAACTGGTTGCCGACGGTCTGCGGGTCGGAATCGGTGCACGTCACCGTGCCGCCCGACCAGCCCGGCGGGAGCGCGCCCTCGGTCACGGTGTAGACCGTGCCGATCTCGAGGTTCGTCCACGTGACGCTGTCGGTCACGTTGCCGACGCCCGAGACGGTCTGCTGGCCCAGCGGGTCGGTGACCGGCTCGACGCCGTCGGCCGGCGAGATCGTGAGCGGGAACGACCAGGCGAACCCGTCGGGAACCCCGGTCACGTGCTTGGTCACGGTGACCTCGCCGGGCACCGCCTCGTTCGTGATCGTGCAGCTGATCGACAGGCCGGGCGTCACCTCGAACTGGAAGCCGGCGAGCGCGTCGTCCGCGTCCTCGAGGCTTCCGCCGTTGCAGACGAAGTCGCCCTCGTTCCAGCCACCCTCGTCGCCCTCGGTGAGGGTGTAGGTCTCGCCGACCACGAGGTCGGTCCAGCTCACGCTCGAGTCGTCTTCGGTGACGTGCTGCGTTGCCGGCTGTGCGCCGACTGCGGGAGAGATCGCGATCTCGAAGTCGAAGGGGTAGCCCTGCGGCACTCCCTCGACGATCTTCCGGATCGTGACGTCGCCGGTATCGGGCGTGTTGACGTAGGTGCACGTGACCACTTCGCCCGCCGCGAGCTCGATCGTCGCGAGCGGGCCCACGACCGTGACCCCCTCGGAGCCGCTGCACTGGAGGCTCTGCAGCGTCCAGTTCGCCTCGCCGAGCTCCTCGACCGTGTAGCTGCCCGGTTCGATGAGGCCCGACTCCCACGGGGTCGCGTCTCCGGTGAGCGCGAACGGCGTCGTGGTGCCCCCGTCGCCGTATTCGAAGTCGAACGACTGGTCGCTGTCGAAGGTCACGTTCTTGTCGACGATGATCTTGCCGAGCTCGGTGTTCGAGTAGGTGCACGTGATCGTCTCACCTGGGTCGAGGTCGATCAGCCCTTTGAGCGGGTTCTGCGCGTCGACCGATGATCCGTCGTCGGCTCCGCCCGTCCTGGTCTCGACGCAGCCGATCAGCTCACCCACGTGGGCGCTGGTCAGCAACTCCGTGACGCTGTAGCTCCCGGCCACGACGTTTCCGTACGTGTTCGTGCCGGTGCCGTTCTCGGTTTCGATGCCGAACGAGCCGATCGAAGGATTGCCCGCCCACGGCCAGTTCCCCGTGAACTGGAAGGTCCCGTCGGCACCGTCGATGTTCTTGACGATGATGATCGTTCCCTTGGCCGTGTTGGTGATGTCGCATTCGAACACGTCGCCGGGCAGCACGGTGAAGCCCGACTCGTCGACGGCCTCCGCGGTGTCGTCACCGGCGTGGGTGACCTCGCAGACGAGGTCGCCCGTGACCCAACCCGCACCCGGATCCGCTTCGGCCAGCGAGTAGGTGGTGCCCGGAACGAGGTCGGTGAACGTCGTGTCACCGACGCCGCCGCCGGCGGGCGTCGTGATGATCTGCTCGACCGGATCGCCGGCCGGGTCGAGCGGGGTGAGCACGAAGGTGAAGCTGCCCGCCGCGCCGACCGAGGTCTTGGTGACCTTCGCGCTCGCGGGCTCGGCCTCGTTCTCGACCGAGCACTCGAGCGAGAACCCGGGCGTCACGACGAACTGATCGCCGGGCTGCTGGTCATTCGAGTCGGGACCGCACTCCACGACGCCGCCGGTCCAACCGGCGGGCAAGGTCTCGGTGACGGTGTATTCCTCACCGACGACGAGGTTCGTCCAGGTGACGGTATCGGTGGTGTTGCCGACGCCCGAGACGGTCTGCGTCGCACTCGGCAGCACTCCGTCGGCCGGGTCGATCGTCAGATCGAACTCCCAGGCCGTGTCGTCCGCGACGCCGCTGACCGTCTTCTCGACCGTCACCTCGCCGGGCTCGGCCTCGTTCGTCACCTCGCACTCGAGCGAGAGGCCCGGGGTGACGGTGAACTGGAAGCCCGGGTCATCCGATTCGTCTGCGATGCCGGTGCAGGTGATGGCACCCTCATCCCAGCCCTCGAGGCCGCCCTCGGTCAGGGTGTACTGGGTGCCGACGTCGAGGTTCGTCCACTCGACGATCGGGTCGTCGTCGGTCGCGTCGATCGTGCCCTGCTGCCCTGCGGGCACCGGGCTGATCGAGATCGGGAACGACCAGTCGAAGCCGTCGGGTACTCCGTCGACCTTCTTCTCGACGGTCACCTCGCCCTTCGTGGCCGTGTTGAGCACGGTGCACTCGACGGTCTCACCCGGCGAGAGCGTGATGCCGATCGGCGAGTCGGTCGTGGGCGTCTCGCCCGAGCAGGTCATGCTCGTGACATCCCAGCCGTCCTCGGCGAGTTCGGCGAGGGTGTACGCGCCCGGCTTGACGTTGTCGAACGCCTTCGACTGGCCGTCCTTGAGCACGAAGCCGCTCTGCCCCGTGAGGGTGAAGTCGAACTCCTGCGCGGAGCCGTCGGGGTTCGTCTGCTTCGTGACGATGATGTTGCCGCGCTGCGTGTTCGTGTAGGTGCAGGTGACGAGCTCACCCGGCTGCACGGTGATCGTCACCTTGCCGTCGACGAGTGAGGTGACCGAATCACCCGTGACGTCCTCGACGCATGAGAGGCCCGTGAGGTCGTAGAACGGGGCCGGGGTCGACTCGGTCACGGTGTAGGCGCCGGGAGTGACGCTGTCGAAGAGCTTCGTCGCGGTGCCGCCGACCGTGGTCAGGTCGAAGTTCGAGAGGTCGGCGCCGGTCGTCGTGAACGCGAAGGTGCCGTTGGCGCCGGCGACGTTCTTGATGATCTTGATCTGGCCGTCCTGCCGGTTCGTGAAGGTGCAGTCGACGACCATCCCGGCGACGGTGAGCACCGAGGCGGTCGCGGTCGCGACATCCGTCTGCGCATTGCCGGGCGGGGCGCACGAGACGCCCGTCAGGTTCCACTCGGGCGTGCCCGGCTCGGCGATCTCCGTGATGTCGACGACCGTGCCAGGGGTGTACCAGAACACCTGCGAGCTCTGCCCGCCGGGAACCTGCACGTCGCCCTGCTGCCCGCTGACGGTGAAGTCGAACGTCGCGGGGTCGCCCTGGGCGACCTTCGTGATCTTCACACCCGAGCTCTCGTTCGTGATCGTGCAGGTGGTGGTCGCGCCGACGTAGAGGTTGAACGTCCCGTCGGTCGTCGTCTCGGTTTCACCCGAGGTCGGGTTGTCGACGGTGCAGGAGTAACCCTTCAGCGCCCACGGTGCCGGCGGCGCCGACTCGGCGATCTGGTAGTCGTCGCCGGCGAACACGTTCTTCCACTCGTGAACGTCTGCGATGCCGATGTCGGCGCCGAGCCCGTTCGGCCCGGCGACGGTGTCGGTCGGGCCGACCAGGGTGCCGTCGTGAACCGGGCCGCCACCCGTCCGCGTCACCGAGTAGTCGAACGTCGCGTCGGGTGCGCCGTCGGTGCCGAGCTTCTTCACGACGAGGTTTCCGCAGTTCGAGAGAGTGATCGGGTCGTTGGCGATGAGACGGTCCTGCAGGGTCGCGGTGTCGCTGTTGCCGGTACGCGTGATGAAGCCCGACACGAGGAAGGTCTCGCATGTGCCGTCGGACGGCAGGAGTCCGGACGCGGTCAGGTCGATCGCCATCTCACCGAAGGTGTCGTTCTCGCCCGCGACCGAGCCGGTCTCGGTGTTCGGACCGACGGCGGCCTGGAAGACGATCGGGTTGCCGATCGGCTCCCAACTGTTGCCGACCCACGAGAGCACCCGCACGACGGTGTTCGGGTTGCCGGAGGGGTCGTAGTTGAACTCGATGAGGTAGTCGTCGTCGCGGGTGGAGCCATCGGGACCTTCGAAGACCGAGTACGAGGTCATGTCGCCGTTGCCCGAGTATCGGGTCCAGTAGTGGTAGAAGATGATGTGGTCGTCGCCGTCGACGTTCACGACCTCGTACGCGGATCCGCCCGAACATGCGTCGCCCTTCGCGTTCGCCGCCCCGTCGATGAGGTCGTCCCACGGATCGTCGTTGATCTTGGCGCCGCCCGGGAAGACACTCAGAACCTCGTCGTCCACTCCACAGGTGCCGCCGAGGGCCGCACCGCTGTCTGCCGCGTGCTCGGCGTCGATGACGCCCGACGACGAATCACCGGAAGCGGTCGTGTACGGGTCGAGCGGCGTGTTGCCGAAGAGATCGTTCCAGTCGACGGCACCGTCGCTCTCCATGTCGCCGTCGATCTCGAAGCTCGTCGAGATCGGGCCCAGGTCGGCCGCCGCCGCCGACGTCGCCGGCGCGACCGCCATGAACACGGCACCGCCGGTCGCGAGCAGGCCGGTGATCGCCAGGGCGCTGATGAGACGCTGTCTCGCTCGCCTCGCCTGCAGCCTGAGTGACCGGATGCCGGTCGCCGGGTCGGTGGAACGGTTGCGGAGAGATCGCGTGGCGTTCATCATCAGCCTTCGGGTTTCGGAAGCGGGTGGCTTCCGGCTGTGTTCCGGCCCGGGCGACCGAGCCTCGGGAGTCGCGGGCACGCCCCCCGTTTCGCCCGCCGAGGCGGGCATGCGAACGCGCAGGTGCGGGTTCGCGCTCATCCTCGCACCGGGATTCCACAGCGAACAGGGGTCCACTGGCACCAAAACGGGGGGATCCTCACTTTTGGGGTACAGATCCTTCACCGTTGCGTCCGAAACGGGGGACAACTCCGATGCGTTCGGATGATTCGGCACCGGACGGGGCCGAATGCGACGGATGTCCCCCGGTGGGCGATCAGACGGATGCCCCGCCGAGATCGCTCCCGACGAGGCATCCGATCATCGACTCAGCTCTCGCGTCGGCGGCGCAGACCTCGCGCGATCGCTGCGGCCCCGAGCAGCACGAGCATCGCGCCGATCGGCAGCATCGCCGAGGTGTCGACGCCGGTCTCGGCGAGCCCGACGGGCTTCGACGGCTGCGACGGCGTCGACGGCTGGTCGGGCGCCGCGTTGCAGTTCGGCGTCGGCGGCGGGTAGACCACGTCGGCGTCGTTCGACGGGTTGATCCGGATCTCGGCGACCGCCTCGGCCCGCAGGTCGTAGAACGGCGCAGCCGGATCGAGGATCCAGGTGCCGTCCGCGAGGAGCGTCCACCCTGGCCAGTCGGTCGGGTTGCCGTCAGCGTCGACCTCCGCCCCAGGCCAGAGCTGCTGACCCGAGATGGTGTCGCCGCTCGCCCACCCGGCCGGGTACGCGATCGGGTCGACCTGCGAGGCGCCATCGGCGAGGAGTGCCGCGACGTCATCGGCCGGGATCGACGGATCACGGTTCGCGAAGGCCTCGGGCGTCCACCAGATCAACGCGATCGGGTTCGCCGCCGGGTCGGTGATGTTGAACGGCGTGATCTCGTACGTGAACCACGGGGTGTCGTTCACGCACTGGGCGAAGCCGACGAGCCCGATCGCCTTGACCGGAGTCTCGGCATCGTCGCAGTTGTTCTCGGGGTTCGAGTCGAACCCCGGTCCGCCCGGTTCCTCGGCCACCGCATCGTCGAGGCCCGCTGCGACGATCGAGGGCACCTGGGGCTCCGGATACTGCTCGCCCGCGACGCACGCACTGTTCACGAGGTCGTCGATCGGCTCATCCGGCGCCGGCTGCGAGAGCCCGCCGACCGTGACCTCGAAGGTGATCGTGATGACGTCGCCCGGGAAGATCCAGCCGTTGTGCTGGGCGCTGAGCACACCGTCCGCGACCTCGACCGGCTCCCATTCTCCCGGGTTCGGCGCAATGACCGCCGAACCGTCGACGTAGCTCACGCCGTCGGGCAGGGTGTCGGTGACGAGGCTGCGATACGCGGGGTCGGTTCCCTCGTTCGTGATCGTCAACGTGTAGGTGATGACGTCGTCCTCGCCCGAGTCGACCGGCTCGTCGCCCTCGGTGGCCTCGTCCTTCACGAGCACGAGGTCGATGTCGATCACCGGGTGGTCGACGACGCACGGGTCGTCCACGACGACCGCGTTCACCGCCGACTTGAGCACGGGGCCCTCGTCGACCGGGCATTCTCCGCCGGGACCGGGCGTGACGACGTTGTGCAGCAGTTCACCGAACACGTCCTCCCCCACCTCGACGGTGTACGTGACGGTCACGTCCTCGCCGGGGTCGAGGTCGGGGATGTCCCACGTGAGCACCTCACCGACCGGGCCCGAGAGGCCCGCGCCGAGGTCGACGATGATGCCGTTGTCGAGCACGTCGCTCACGTCGTCGAACGCCTGCGCTCCGGTCACGACCGCGTCCGAGTCGTTGTGCGCCCGGAGCGTGTAGGTGATCAGGTCACCGGGTTCGACCTTCTCACCGTCGGCGGGCCAAGACCACTTCATGAGCCACCAGTGCGGCACCGGAACCTCGGGGCACTCCCCCACGGTGACCGTCCCGTGCAGGTCGTTCTCCTCGTCGTCACCCGTGCGATGCAGCGTCACGTCGTAATCACCGGGCGGCAGCTCGAAGTCCCGATCCAGGCCTCCAGCGCCCGCAGTGAAGGTATGCGTGCCGACGACGGTGTCTGTGCCCGCCTCGGTCACCGTGATCGTGTACTCGAAGCCGAGCAGCAGCCCGAGCAGTGCGACCTTCAAGGGAGGCGGAGTCCCGCCGACCTCGACGCAGGGCGCCGCGCTCAGCTGGAGCGTCGGCGGAGCCGGATCGCAGTCCTCCTCGGTGATCTCGGTCTTGGTCGTGTTCTGCCCTGGGAAGTGCTGCGGGTCGCCCTCCGCATCCAGGTAGTCGAACACCGGGATGATGTCGCGGTCGTCCTGGTGGTCGGCGTGGGCATGCGAGGGATCGGTCGGGTCGCCCGGGTCGCCGTTCGGATCGATGATCGACCGCACGCTCGGGTTGATGAACACGTACGGGTTCGACTCGCTGCTCGTCGCATGACAGATCGCGACGTGGTCGTTCCACTCGGGCACCTCGACCGGCGGACCGCCGTTCTCGTCGCCATCCGTCGCCGCGACCGTTCGCGCGGCCGGTGCGGGCGCCGTCGCCTCCGCCGCGGGCGGCCCTGAGACCGCGGTCGGCGCGGGCTCCGTGACCGGTTCGGCCGCAGGCTCGGGTTCGGGCACAGCCGCCGGCTCCGGTTCGACCGTGGGCTCCTCAGCGCGCTCGGCCTCGGGCTCCTCGGCGGGCTCCGCCACGGGTTCGGCGACCGGTTCGGCCGCGGGCGCTTCAGCCGGCTCCGCCGCGGGAACCGTCGCCGTGGGCTCGGGGCTCGGCGGCAGCTCTTCGGCCGCGGCGAGCGCGGGCGCTCCGAAGAGCACGAGGGCGGCGACGGTGAGGCCGGCCAGCGCGGCACCCGGGCCGCTTCGGCCCGCTCGGGCGGCGCGATGGGCAGGTGGATGACGGTGCATGACAACTCCAGACCTCGAGGTGGGAGCCGGCTCGGGTAAACCGGGTCAGCACTGCCAGTGTGCGCCGCCGTCCACGCAGGAGACAAGGAACCCTCATGATTTGACCCCTGAACTCGGGGTACGTCGCCGAACCCTCCACGCTCGATGCGAGAGGGATGTCGCGGCGCGAGGTGCGCCGCGACATCCCTCTCGTTCCACTCGCTCTGCGATCACGTCATCCGGCGGTCACCCGTCGCCGAACCCTCGCCGCGATCGCAGCGCCATTCCGGTCGCGCCGAGCGCGAGCAGCGCCACGGCGAGCGGCACGAGCCATCCCCCCTCGAAGCCGGTGCTCGCGATGCCCGACGGCGTCGACGGGGTGTCCGGGTTCTCGGGCGGCGCCGCGTTGCAGTTCGGCGTCGGCGGCGGGTACACCGTGATCACGTCGGTCGACGGATTGATGCGGATCTCCACCACGGCCTCATCGCGGAGGTCGTAGAACGGCGCATCCGGATCGAGGATCCAGGTGCCGTCGGGCAGCAGCGTCCACCCCGGCCAGTCGGTCGGGTTGCCGTCGGCATCGATCGCCGCACCGGGCCAGAGCTGTCGCCCGTCGATCGGGTCGCCCGGCACCCAGCCGTCGGGCGCCTCGATGTAGTCGACCTGAGACGCCCCGTCGGCGAGGATCGCGGCCTCGTCGGCCGCATCGATCGACGGGTCGTGCCCGGCGAAGGCGTCGGCCGTCCACCAGATGAGGGCGATCTCGGGCAGCGGATCGACGTTCACCGGCGTGATCGAGTACTCGAACCACGGGGTGTCGTTGATGCACTGCGCGGCCCCGTCGAGCGCGATGGACTTCACCGGCGTCTCGGCGTCGTCGCAGTCGTTCTCGGGGTTCGCGTCGCGACTCGGCCCTTCTGCGCCCGGCCCGACCACGTCGAGCGCGGCCACCAGCGACGGCGGCTCGGGCGGAGGCACCGGCCCGCTGAACACGCAGACCGTGTTCACCAGATCGGGGATCGGCACCATCGGGTCGGGCTGGTCGAGCTCGCCCACCTCGACGTCGAAGGTGATCGTCGCCGTGTCACCCGGGTTGAACGGCCCGGGGTAGCCGAAGGTCAGCTCGCCGGCCACCGAGTCGTCGACGGTCCAGTTCGCCTCCTCCCCCGGCGGCACCGTGACGATGAGCTCCGAACCGGGAACGAACGTCACCCCTTCGGGCAGCGCATCGGTCACCTCCACGCCGTACGCCGGGTCGTCACCGAGGTTCTCGACGAGCACCTCGTACGAGATCGCGTCGGGGGGTGCCGCCCCCGAGTCGACCGGCTCGTCGTCGACCGTGGACTGCTCCTTCGTGACCGAGAGGTCGACGAACGGCGTGCGGTGCTCGGTGGTGCAGTCGGTGATGTCAGGCACCTCGACCTCGGCAACGGCCTGGGCGTCCGACAGCTCGAGGATCGGCGGTTCCTCGGTCTCGTCGGGCGGGCAGATGCCAGGCGGCTCGGGGGTCACGACGTTGACGAGGTCCGCGTTCCACGCATCCTCGTCGACCGTGACCTCGAACGAGACCGTCACCTCGGCGGAACCGACCGGCAGCGACGGGATCGCCCACTCGAGCGAGGTCCCGTCGAGCGTCAGCGATGCATCGAGGGGCATGGTGAGTTCGGCGTCGTCGAGCACGTCGGTGAGGTCGTCGATCGCGACCGCTCCCTCGACGTCGGCCTCCGAGAAGTTCCACGCGTGCAGCGTGTACTCGATCGTGCTGCCGGGCTCGACCGTCCCTTCGGCCGGGACGCTCGTCTTCCACATCACGAAGCCGGGTGTCGGATGCTCCGTGATGCACGGGTCGACGATCGGTTCCTGTTCGACCGGGGCGGCCTTCAGCACGGGCGGGTCCGGCTCTCCGGGGCAGTTGGTGAGCACGTGGTTGCGCAGCACCGTGCCGGGCGGGGTGTCGGCCTGCACCGTGACCAGGTACGAGATGTCGAGCGTCTCCCCCGGGTCGAGGGTCGCGAGCTTCACGAAGAGCTTGCCGGGATGGAGGGCGTTCCAACTGTGCTCGGTCGGCGGCGTGCCGACGAATCCGTCGAAGTCGACGAACGGCGCCAGGCCGGTCACGTCGTCGAAGATCTCGAGGTCGGTCGCGGCGGGGCCGCTCACGTGCTCGATCGACAGCGTGTACTCGATCTGGTCACCGGGTTCGACCGCGGTGCCGCTCGGCGGATCGGCGCTCTTCTGGACGCGCCAGACCGGCGCCTCCACGTCGTTCACGACGTAGCAGTGCACGATCGCCTCGATGCCGACTTCGACGGTCCAGCCGAGGTCGCCGACGAGACCGACGGGCACATCTCCATCACTGTCCTCGCAGGTGACCGAGTCCATCGAATGGAACGGCCGATCCTCCTCGGCGAACTCGACCTCGCGGGTGTCGCTCGTGAAGCCGCTCACCTCGAAGGCCCCGGTCACGCCGGCGTCATCCGTGAGCTGCGAGGCGGGGGTCACCTCGGCGTCCTCCGTCGAGAACTCCCAGCCCTCGACCGGCTCGCCGGCGATCTCCTTGTGCACGAACACCGAACCGCCGCAGAGCTCGAGCGCGATCTCCTTGAGCTGCGCGCCGAGCGTGCCGTAGTCGTCGGTGACGACGTAGTCGGCGCTCGAGAGATCGCCGACGTAGGCGTCAGAACCGGTGATCGCCTGGATGGGGGCGAGATCGAGGTCGTCGCCGACGGCGATGCCGAACATGTGCGAGGGCGACAGCTTGATCGAATTCGCCTCCAGCACGGCGGGGTCGAGCGCGCCGGGCGAACCGTCGGGGAACTCGCCCCCGTTGCCCGGGTCCACCGTGTTCGGGTTGCCGTCCGTGATCATGATCGTGAGTTCGACGGCATCGTCGAAGCCGGCGAACGTGCCGTGTGCGAGTTCGAGGCCGCGCTTCCAGTTCGTCCATCCGTCACTCGTCAACCCTGCGTAGGAGCCCTGCACCGCCGCGAGATTGGCGCTCGTGAGGTCCGTCGCGCCGAGCAGCACCGCGGCATCCTGATCGAAGGCGGTCACCGACACCTGCGAGCCGGTGTCGACGAGTGCCGCGGTGAATGCGTTCGCGGCCGACTTCAGGTTCGCAATGCCGGCGCCGCCGATCGAACCCGACTTGTCGAGCACGAGCGCGAAGTCGATGCCGCAGCTCGGCTGGAGGTCGGGGTTCGTCACCGTCCCGACCTGCGAAGCGGCGAGCGACCGGAGTCCTGCCTGCTGTGCGGCGAGGCAGTCGTCTCGAGCGCTGCGATCATCGTTCGCGATCGGAATGCTCTCGCAGTCCACGGGCGCGGGTTCGGGCGCCGTCGGCGCCACGAGCTTCGCGCTCGGGGCAGGCGCCGGTGCTGGCTCGGGCTCTGCTGAGGGCGGAGAATCCGAACCGGGTACCGGCTCCGCGGGCTCGGGTTCGGGAGCGGGCTCTGCGGGAGCGGGCCCTGCGGGAGCGGGCTCTGCAGGCGCCGGCTCGGCAGGCGCGGGTTCTGGGGCGGGCGCCGGCTCTGCGGGCACCGGCTCGGTCGGCGTCGGTTCCGCGCTCGCGGCGGGCGCGGCGACGACGGGGGCGACCGGATCGACCGCCTCGGCGGCGGCGATCGTCGGGGCCCCGACGAGCACGAGGGCGCCGGCGACGACGACGGCGAGAATGCCGTTCGCGCGACGGCGCGTACCCCTTGGCGGCTCGCCGGTTCGCGTGCGTGTTCGGGTGCGCAGTGCCATGACTCTCTCGCTTCCGTGTGAATCCGCCGGCTCGGCATTTCGGGTCAGCGTCGCCAGTCTGCGCCGCGTCGCCACCAGTTTTCAAGGAATCCTCAGTTGATACCCCCCGAATTCGGGGTACGTCGAGCGGGCGTTTCGGGGTACGCGGCCGGCGCGCCCGGGAGTGAGTCCGGAGCACCGGCGCCGTCGTCCGCCGACCGGGCGCCTCCGAGGCATCCGCGCGCACCTCGATAGTGTGGAGGCGTGAGCGAGCGAACGACCCCTGAGCCCCCCGGCCAGGCGCGCGCCACCGCCGGCGAGAGGCATCACCGTGGCACCGCACCCTTCCCCGAGGGCGGCGATGGAGTCGACACCGACCGGCACTCGGCGAAGGCCCGGTTCGAGGCCGTGAGCCAGCCGCTGCTCGACCGCTTCGAAGAGCCGATCAGCCGTGTGAACACCATCACGCAGAAGACGCTCGCACTGTTCCCGGTGCGGGTCTGGCGGCACTTCCTCGCCCGCAACGGCTTCATTCTCGCCGCCGGGCTCAGCTACCAAGCGCTGTTCGCGATCTTCGCCGCCGTGTACGTGGTGTTCGCCGTCGCCGGCATCTGGCTCACGAGCAACGACGAGACCCTGAATGCGTTCATCGCCCTCCTGAATTCGTACGCGCCCGGACTCATCGGACCCGACGGGATCATCTCGAACGAGACACTCACCGAGATCGCCCAGTCGAGCGCCGGGGTGTTCGGCTGGACGGGTGCGGTCGCGCTCGTCGGCTTGATCTGGACGGCGATCGGCTGGATCACCTACGCCCGCATGTCGGTGCGGAGCATCTTCGGCCTCCCGAAGGACACCCGCGCCTACGCGCTCCTCAAGGCCCGCGACTTCCTCGCGGGCCTGTTCTTCGGCGCCGTCCTGCTCGCCGCCTCCGTGCTCACGGTGGCGTCGACCTCGTTCGTCTCCTGGGTCTTCGATGTGCTCGACCTCCCGAACGCGAGCGGCTGGGAATCGTTCCTCGTCCAGTTCGGCTCGATCCTCGTGGTCTTCGTCATCGACACTCTCGCCCTCGCCGTGATGTTCCGGTTCCTCTCGGGCGCCGCGATGCCCTGGCGGCGCATGTGGGTCGGCTCGCTGCTCGGTTCGGGTGCGATCTCGGTCATGCAGATGCTGAGCGGCCTGCTCGTACAGGGCGCGAGCCGGAACCCCCTCCTCGCGACCTTCACGGTGTTCATCGCCCTGCTGCTCTGGTTCCACCTCACGAGCATCGTGATCCTCACCGCGGCGAGTTGGATCGCGGTCGAGGCGGCCGACGCGAACGAGACGCTGCGGAACGTGAGCGCCGAGCAGCTCGAAGCCGAGGCTCGCCAGCGCGAACGCGACGCCCTGCTCACCGCGGCACAGGTCCGCGTGCGTGAGGCGCGTGGCGAACTCGCCTCGTCGAACTGGTTCGAACGGCTGCCCGCCAAGCGGCGACTCGCCCGCGCTGAGCAGTCCCTCGCCGATCTCGAGGCGCAACAGCGCGCCGAGCGCCCCCGGGCGAAGCGCGTCGGAGGGCTCCCGTAGGATCGAGGGCATGCCCTCCGCGAAGCCCCTCCGTCTCGCCAGCGTCAACGTGAACGGAGTGCGAGCCGCATTCCGCAAGGGCATGGGCGAGTGGCTCGCCGGCCGCGACGTCGACGTCCTCGCCCTGCAAGAGGTGCGCGCCTCGACCGAAGACCTCCAGGGCCTCCTCGGCGACGAGTGGGACATCCTGCACGACCCGGCGACCGCCAAGGGTCGCGCCGGAGTCGCCATCGCGAGCCGCCGCCGCGCGCACATTCACCGGGTCGAGCTCGGCGCCGCCGACTTCGACACCGCCGGCCGCTGGCTCGAGGCCGACTACGAGGTCGGCGACCGCGTCATCACCGTCGTCTCGGCCTACGTGCATTCGGGCGAGGCGGGCACCCCCAAGCAGGTCGAGAAGTTCAAGTTCCTCGACGCGATGGTCGAGCGGTTGCCGAAGCTCGCTCAGCATTCCGAGCTCGCGGTCGTCGTGGGCGACCTCAACGTCGGCCACCGCACCCTCGACATCAAGAACTGGAAGGGCAACGTCAAGCGCGCCGGCTTCCTCCCCGAGGAGCGCGCGTACTTCGACCGTTTCCTCGGCGCCGAGGGCGACGAGGGGTACAACGCGGGTGCCGGCCTCGGCTGGGTCGACCTCGGCCGCCGCGACGCGGGCGAGGTGCCCGGCCCGTACACGTGGTGGTCGCAGCGCGGCAAGGCGTTCGACACCGACACCGGCTGGCGCATCGACTACCAGCTCGCGACCCCCGCACTCGCGGCGACGATGCAGCGCTACACGATCGACCGGGCGGCCGCCTACGACCAGCGATGGTCCGACCACGCCCCCGTCGTCGTCGACTACGCCATCTGACCTGCCGCGCCGCGGCCGCACACCTCGAAGGAACACCCAATGACGCAGAAGCCCCGCCTCTATTCGGGCATGCAACCCTCAGCCGACTCGCTGCACGTCGGCAACTACATCGGCGCCCTCCTGCAGTGGAAGGAGCTGCAGTCGACGCACGACGCCTTCTTCTCGGTCGTCGACATGCACGCCATCACCGTGCCTCAAGACCCGGCCGAACTCCGCGAGAAGACTCGCCGCACGGCGGCGCAGTACATCGCCGCCGGCATCGACCCCTCGAACTCGACGCTGTACGTGCAGTCGCACGTGCCCGCGCACGCCGAACTCGCCTGGGTGCTCAACACCATCACGGGCTTCGGCGAGGCCGGTCGCATGACGCAGTTCAAAGACAAGTCGCAGAAGCAGGGCGCAGATGCCACGAGCGTCGGCCTCTTCGCGTATCCCGTGCTGATGGCCGCCGACATCCTGCTCTACCAGACCGAGGTCGTCCCCGTCGGCGACGACCAGAAGCAGCACGTCGAGCTCACGCGCGATCTGGCGGCCCGGTTCAACGCGCGCTTCGGCGCCGACACCTTCGTGCTGCCCGAACCCGCCATCCAGCGCGCGACCGCTCGTATCTACGACCTGCAGAACCCGACGTCGAAGATGTCGAAATCGGGCGAGACGCCCGCCGGCATCCTCTGGCTGCTCGACGAGCCATCCGTCACTGCGAAGAAGATCATGCGCGCGGTGACCGACACCGACGGCGAGGTGCGCTTCGACCACGAGCACAAGCCCGGCGTCTCGAACCTCCTCACGATCTTCTCGGTGCTGTCGCGCCGTTCGATCGCCGACCTCGAACAGGAGTTCGCGGGTCGAGGCTACGGCGACTTCAAGAAGGCACTCGCCGAGGTTGTCGTGGGCGAGTTCGAACCGATCCGTTCGCGGGCGCTCGAGCTGCTCGACGATCCCGCCGAGCTCGACCGGCTGCTCGCCGTGAACGCCGATCGTGCGAGCGAGGTGGCCGAGACCACCCTCGCGACGGTCTACGACCGCATCGGGTTCCTCGGGCGCGCGCGCTGACCATGGTGCCCGTCGAACTGCGCACGACCCGCCTCGTCCTCGACCCCCCGTCGAGGCCGATGTCGAGCGCATCGCACGATACTGCCGAGACCCCCTGTTCGAGCAGTTCCTCACGACGCCCTGGCCGTACACCGAGGCGCATGCAAGTGGATTCCTCACGGAGCATGTTCCCGAGGCGTGGCGGTCGGGCAGCGAGCTCACCTGGGCGATCCGCACCGAGTCGGGCGGGCCGCTCATGGGTGTGATCAGCCTGCGTGCCGCCGGCCGCGAGGTCGGTTACTGGCTCGGCGCCGAGCATCGCGGTTCGGCGTACATGGCCGAAGCCGTCGGCGCGGTCTGCGCCTGGGCCTTCGACGAACTCCCCGAGACCGAGACAGTGACGTGGCGCGCGAACGCGGGCAACGTCGCCTCGGCGATGGTGGCGCGGGCGGCCGGGTTCCGGAATACGACGACGGCGACGACGACGGCGCCCGGGCGCGACGGTGTCGAGCTCCAGGGGTGGTCCGCCGAGCGCGGGCGCACCCGCGCGACCGATGCCGCCGAGAGCTGGGCGCCGCTCCTCGGCGACCGGGCATGAGTTCGACCCACGGCGCGGGGTCGCCGCTCGTGCTGTTCGATCTCGACGACACGCTGATGGCGCACCGTGCAGCAGTGGCGGCCGGCATCGCCCTGCACATGCGCGAACGCGCATACGCGATCGACGACGCGCCGGCCCAGCGGCTCTGGCACGAGCTCGAAGAGCAGCACTACCACGAGTACCTCGCGGGGCGGCTCTCCTTCGAGGGCCAGCGGCGCGCCCGCGCCCGCGATTTCGCCCTCGCCCACGGCGATGAGCTCGACGACCTCGCGGCCGGGGCGTGGTTCGACCGGTACTTCGAGCGGTACCGCGAGTCGTGGACCCTGCACGCCGATGCGCTCCCCGCGCTCGACCGGCTCGCCGCCCGGTCCCCCGAGGTGCGCCTCGGCATCATCACGAACGGCGAACTCGACTTCCAGCTCGCGAAACTCGACCGACTCGGCATCCGCGGGCGCTTCGCACACGTGATCGCGTCGGGCGCGGTCGGCGCCACGAAGCCCGGCCGGGCGATCTTCGACGTCGCGGTCGCCCGGTTCGCGGCGGAGCATCCGGTCTCGTGGGCCGCCTACGTCGGCGATCGTCTCGCGACCGACGCGATCGGCGCTGCGCGCGCCGGGCTCGTCGGCATCTGGCTCAACCGTTTCGGCATCGAGCCCGGCGCCGACGAACGCGCCGAGGCCGCGGGGGCCGGCGTCATCGAGATCACTTCGCTCGACGAACTGCCGGCGGCGCTCGCATCGCGACAGCGCTAGCCCCGCCACCGCTTCGCCCGCTTCGCCCGCTTCGCCCGCTTCGCCCGGTTCGCTCGACCAGGACGGGCCGAGCGCACCCCCATGCGCCCGGCCCGTGAATCCACCGTAACCCGCGGTGGAGGTGCTCGATGTCAGATGACGTCCTCGTCGACCCAGTCGAGGGTCTTCGAGACGGCCTTCTTCCAGCTGCGGTCGAGGCGTGCCCGCGCGGCCTCGTCCATCGACGGGGTCCAGCGCCGGTCCTCCTGCCAGTTGGCCCGCAGCTCGTCGAGGCTCGACCAGAACCCGACCGCGAGACCCGCCGCATAGGCCGCGCCGAGTGCGGTCGTCTCGGCGACGACCGGCCGCACGACCGGCACGCCGAGGATGTCGGCCTGGAACTGCAGCAGCGTCTCGTTGGCGGTGGCGCCGCCGTCGACGCGGAGCTCGGTGAGGTCGACCCCGGCATCGGCGTTCACGGCCTCGATGACATCGCGTGTCTGGAACGCGATCGCCTCGAGTGCCGCGCGGGCGATGTGGCCCTTGTTGACGTAGCGGGTGAGGCCGACGAGGGCACCGCGGGCGTCGGGCCGCCAGTACGGCGCGAACAACCCCGAGAACGCGGGTACGAAGTAGGCCCCGCCGTTGTCCTCGACCGACTTCGCGAGCTCCTCGATCTCGGGGGCCGTGGAGATGAGGCCGAGGTTGTCGCGCAGCCACTGGATCAGCGATCCGGTGACGGCGATCGAGCCCTCGAGCGCGTAGTGCGGCGGCTGGTCGCCGAGCTTGTAGCCGACGGTCGTGAGCAGTCCGTTCTTCGAGTGGACGATCTCCTCGCCGGTGTTGAAGATGAGGAAGTTGCCCGTGCCGTAGGTGTTCTTCGCTTCGCCGGTCTCGAACGCGGCCTGTCCGAAGGTCGCGGCCTGCTGGTCGCCGAGGATGCCGGCGACCGGCACCTCGCGGAGAAGGCTCGACGGCTCGACCGTGCCGTACACCTCCGACGACGACTTGATCTCGGGGAGCATCGAGCGCGGCACGCCGAACGCGGCGAGGATGCCGTCGTCCCATTGCAGCGTCTCGAGGTCCATGAACATCGTGCGGCTCGCGTTCGTGACATCCGTCGCGTGCACACCGCCCTCAGTGCCGCCGGTGAGGTTCCAGAGCACCCAGGTGTCGGTCGTGCCGAACAGGAGGTCGCCGGCCTCGGCCTTCTCTCGCGCGCCGGGCACGTTCTCGAGGATCCACACGATCTTCGTGCCCGAGAAGTACGTCGCGAGCGGCAGACCGACCTGCTGCTTGAACCGCTCGACGCCGCCGTCGGCCGCGAGACGGTCGACGATGGGCTGGGTGCGGGTGTCCTGCCAGACGATCGCGTTGTACACCGGTTCGCCGGTGTTCCTGTCCCACACGACGGCGGTCTCGCGCTGGTTGGTGATGCCCACCGCGGCGATGTCGTGCCGGGTGAGGTCGGCCTTGCCGAGGGCCTGCCCGATCACCTCGCGGGTGTTGGTCCAGATCTCGGCGGGGTCGTGCTCGACCCAGCCGGCCTTCGGGAAGATCTGCTCGTGCTCGAGCTGCCCGGTCGAGACGATCGATCCGGCCTTGTCGAAGATGATCGCGCGCGAACTCGTCGTGCCCTGGTCGATCGCCAGGATGTAGTCGGCCATGACTTCCTCTCATACACGCGTGGGCGGCCCGTCGCCGCGCACGCTCGATTCACTGGCTGGGTGTGCGGCGGCGGGGCGATTCCGCCCCGCCGCCCCGAATCAGCCGAGCACGGGGAGCAGGGCGAGTGCCGCCCATCCGGCGATGAGTCCGCCGATGATCGGGCCGACGACGGGGACCCAGGAGTAGGACCAGTCGGATCCGCCCTTGCCCTTGATCGGCAGGATCGCGTGCGCGATGCGCGGGCCGAGGTCACGGGCCGGGTTGATCGCGTAGCCCGTCGGACCGCCGAGCGAGGCACCGATCGCGATCACGAGGAACGCGACCGGGATCGCACCGAGCTCGGCCGGCGTACCGCCGTAGCTGAATCCGAGGATGACGAAGACCAGCACGAACGTGCCGATGATCTCGGTGACGAGGTTCCAGCCGTACGAGCGGATCGCGGGCCCCGTCGAGAACACTCCGAGCTTGTTGGCCGCGTCGGGCTCCTCATCGAAGTGCTGCTTGTAGGCGAGCCAGCAGAACACGGCACCGAGGATTGCACCGACCATCTGCGCCCCGATATAGGTCGCGATGGATGCCCCGTCGATGGCGATGCCGGGAACGAACTCCGTCTCGCCCTTGCCGAGGAAGTTCGCCGTGAGCCCGAGCGTGACCGCCGGGTTGATGTGAGCCCCGGACGCGTACGACACGATGACGCCGGCGAAGACCGCGAGGCCCCAGCCGATGTTCACCATGAGGAACCCGCCGTTATGACCCTTGTTCCTGATGAGCGCGACATTGGCGACCACGCCGCAACCGAGCAGCACGAGCATCGCCGTGCCGACCATCTCCGAAAGGAAGATGACTCCGAGATTCATTTCAACCCCCTCAGATGCGGGAGCTTCGTCGCCCCCGCTCACTGGTCACGATAGCGGCGCGGCACCGTCGCGGGGAATGCCCACACCCGAATCGCCTCGAAGCCCCTTACATCGGAGGTGGCCTCGGGCGTAGGTTTGCGGGGGAGTGCTGCGTCGGGGTCGATGCACGGTCGCACGATCGCACGATCGCACGCAGCCGCGGCGGAAGGGGTGTCCGTGAAGAAGATCATCAACGACCCGAAGCGGGTCGTCGACGAGTCGGTCGCAGGGTTCGCGCTCGCGCACACCGACCTGGTGAGGGTCGAGACCGACCCGATCCGCATCGTGCGCGCCGATGCGCCCATCGCCGGCAAGGTCGGCATCGTGAGCGGCGGCGGCAGCGGGCACGAGCCCCTGCACGCAGGCTACGTCGGCTTCGGCATGCTGGATGCCGCGGTGCCGGGTGCGGTGTTCACCTCGCCGACGCCCGACCCGATCCTGGCCGCGACGCAGGCGGTCGACGGGGGAGCGGGCGTGCTCCACATCGTCAAGAACTACACCGGCGATGTGCTGAATTTCGAGACGGCGGCCGACCTCGCCGAAGTCGAGGGCATCACGGTGCGCGCGGTCGTCACGAACGACGACGTCGCCGTGAAGGACTCGCTCTACACGGCCGGGCGACGCGGCGTCGCGGGCACCGTGCTCGTCGAGAAGATCGCGGGCGCCGCCGCCGAGCGCGGCGACTCGCTCGACGAGGTGGCCTCGATCGCCGAGCGCGTGAACGCCGGCGCCCGGTCGATGGGACTCGCCCTCACACCGTGCATCGTGCCGCACGCCGGCGAGCCGAGCTTCACGCTCGCGGAGGACGAGATCGAGATCGGCATCGGAATCCACGGCGAGCCCGGCCGCGAGCGCGTCGCGCTCGAACCGGCCGACCGCCTCGTCGATCGACTGCTCGAACCGATCCTCGACGATCTGCCCTACGCAGCCGGCGAGCGTACGCTGCTCTTCGTCAACGGCATGGGCGGCACGCCTCAGCTCGAACTCTACGTCGCCTACCGCCGCGCGGCGGAGGTGCTCGCTGAGCGTGGCATCCTGATCGCCCGATCGCTCGTCGGCAACTACATCACCGCGCTCGAGATGCAGGGGATGTCGATCACACTGCTGAAGCTCGATGACGAGATGATCGAACTCTGGGATGCCCCGGTGCAGACGACTGCACTTCGATGGGGTCGGTAGACGGGGAAGGCGAGGGGGAACCGGTGGGATTGGACATCACGTGGGCGGTCGACTGGGTCAGGCGGAGCGCGGATCGCATCGCCGAGCATCGGGTCGAGTTGATCACGCTCGACCGGGAGATCGGCGACGGCGACCACGGCGAGAACATGGACCGCGGGTTCCAGGCGGTCGCGGCGAAACTCGATGACCTGCCTGCGGGCTCGACCCCCGGTGACGTGCTCAAGCTCGTTGCGACGACCCTGATCTCGACGGTCGGCGGGGCGGCCGGGCCGCTGTACGGCACGGCGTACCTCAAGGCGTCCGGTGCGATCGGCGGAGCGACCTCGCTCGACGGACCCGCCGTCGCGGGACTCCTCGTCGCGGCCCGCGACGGCATCGTCAGCCGGGGCAAGGCGGAGCCCGGCGACAAGACGATGGTCGACGCGTGGACCCCGGCCGTCGACGCCGCAGAGGCTGCCGCGGGCGCGGGCGCCGATGCCGCCGAGGTGTTCGCGGCCGCAGCCGATGCCGCAGAAGCCGGCGCCGTCGCCACCGAACCGCTCGTCGCTCGCAAGGGTCGCGCGAGCTATCTCGGCGAACGCTCCGCGGGGCACCGTGATCCCGGCGCCGAGTCGAGCGCGCTGCTGCTGCGGGCTGGCGCGGATGCTGCGGCCGACGGAGCCGGGGCATGAGCGAAGGGGTCTACGGAAAAGTCGGTCTCGTCTTCGTCTCGCACTCGTCGCAGATCGCCGCGGGCCTCGTCGAACTCGCCCGCCAGATGGCGCCGACGGCGGCCCTCGAGCCCGCGGGCGGCACCGACGACGGTCGCATCGGGACGAGCTTCGACCTCGTCTCGGCGGCGATCGTCGCGGCAGACTCGGGCAACGGGGTCGTCGTGCTCTGCGATCTCGGGTCGGCGATCCTGACGACGGAGACGGCGCTCGACTTCCTCGATGACGAGTTGCGCGCGCGCACACGCCTCGTCGATGCACCGCTCGTCGAGGGCGGGGTCGCGGCGTCGGTGGCCGCCGAGGCGGGCGACTCGTTGGAGGCCGTGGTGGCGGCGGCGGAGTCGGCGCGGGGCGATGGCGGGAGTGGCAGGACTTCTCCGAAGCCGGCCGCGGAGGACGCCGGGGTCCCGAGCGCCGGCACCGGGGCATCCGGCTACTCGCGGACGGTGACGCTCGTGAACGCCGACGGCCTGCATGCCAGGCCGGCCGCCGAGATCGTGAAGCTCGCGGCGACCTTCGAACATCGCGTGACCGTCAACGGCGCCGATGCGAAGAGCCTGCTCGGAATCATGTCGCTGGGGCTCACGAAGGGCGCCGAGGTCGAGATCGCCACCGACGACGCCGCCGGCTCCGGCGAGGTCGACGCCCTCGCCGCCCTCGCCGCATCGGGCTTCGGCGAGCACTGATCGTCGGTTCGTCGTCGCGTGCCGTCGCGCGGAGGGGTCAGTTGCCGCCGGCGATGCGGATGTCGGCCCCAGAGGTGTAGCTCGCGTCGGAGGAGAGCAGGTAGGCGACCGCGCCGGCCATCTCATGGGCTTCGCCCGGGCGGCGCATCGGGATACCGGGGGCGCGCTCGTCGGGCGCGTCGGGGCGGCCGGCCGCCGCGTGGATCTCGGTCCGGGTCGTGCCGGGGGAGACGGTGTTCACGCGCACGCCGACCGGGCCGAACTCCTTCGAGGCACCCGTCGTGAGGGCGTTCAGCGCGGCCTTGCTCATCGCGTACGGGATGTAGGTGTTCGGCGAGCCCGACTTCGCCGCGCCCGAGGAGATGTTGACGATCGACCCGCCGGCGCCGCCCCGGTCGGTCGCCATGTGCTCGACCGCCGCACGCGTGAGCACGATCGGCGCGAGCACATTCACGCGGAAGAGGAGCTCGGTCTCCTCGATCGGGGCGTCGATGAACGGGCCGATGCGGCCGGTGATACCGGCGTTGTTGACGAGACCGGTGACGCGCCCGAATGCGGCGATCGCGGCGGGGACGACGTTCGCCGCCGCGACGAGGTCTCCGAGGTCGGCCTGGAGGAGCAGCACCTTCGCGCCCGTGGCACTGCAGCGCTGGGCGACGGCATCGGCCTCGTCGGCGCGTTCGCGGTAGGTGAGCACGAGGTCGTGGCCCTCGGCGGCGAGGCGTTCGGCGATCGCCGCGCCGATACCGCGGCTCGCACCGGTGATGATCGTGACCGGGCGGGGGAGCGAGGCATCCGTCATACGGCCAGCCTACGGCCGCGACACTGGCGTTGAGGATGCCTCAGGGCGTAGCATCTGGCGTATGGCACGCGACGCGGCGAGCCGCCCAGATGACGGCAACGCATTCACCCGGTTCTTCGATCGAGTCGATCACGCACTCGAGCCGATCTTCGGCCCCCCGCCCATCACCGACGGAGGCGAGCAGATCGACCCCGCGGAGTTGCAGGCCAGGCCATGTCCGGTCTGCGGGCACGCGATCTCGGAGCATCGATTCGACGAGACGGCGGGCAACATCGTCATGACCTGCCCGACCGACGAGCGATTGCCCGAGCGGCCCACGAATGTGCCGTTGAACGAGCTCGGCATGCCCGTGAGCGGTCGTCGCACAGAGCGAGTGGCGCAGTCTCCCCAGGCCTGAGGGTCGTCGGCGCCGTGGTGCCGCGGCGCTCGGCGGTGCGATTCGATACATTCCGAATCCGGTATGCTCGTCAGGGCCGCTCGAGAGGGTGGTCGCAGGGGCGCCCCCTCTGCGGACGTAGCGCAGCTGGTAGCGCGTCACCTTGCCAAGGTGAAGGTCGCGGGTTCGAACCCCGTCGTCCGCTCCATTTCACTCGACCGTCACCGAGGTGCTGTGCCAGCATGGCTCGCATGGTGACGGTGACCGTACGAATGATGGCTCCGGTCGAGTACGCCGACTGGCAGCGCGATATCGCCGAGGCGTACGCCGAGGAACAGGTCACGGCCGGGCGCTGGCCGCGCGAGGGCGCAGTGCGGCGGGCACTCGAAGAGAACGCGGCCGCGCTCCCGCAGGGCGTCGACACGCCGCGCATGCTCGTGCTGCGCGGCGTGGACGCGGCGGGCGAACCGGTCGGCCGCGCCTGGGTCGGGCTCGACCACCCGCGC
Source organism: Agromyces italicus DSM 16388 (assembly GCF_000421545.1). Classification (GTDB taxonomy): domain Bacteria; phylum Actinomycetota; class Actinomycetes; order Actinomycetales; family Microbacteriaceae; genus Agromyces; species Agromyces italicus. The sequence goes on along the minus strand of NZ_ATXF01000004.1, from coordinate 552,137 downwards.
GGGGCACCCGATGTCGCGTTCCTCTACGACCTCGAGGTCGTTGAGGAACGGCGGGGGAGCGGGTTGGGAAGAGCGCTGCTCGCTGCCGTCGAGGAGGAGGTGCGTCAGGCGGGAGTCGGGGCGCTCGAGCTCAACGTGTTCGGCCCGAACGTCGTCGCCATCTCGCTGTACGACTCGGCGGGCTACGAGGTCACGACCCAGCAGATGCGAAAGTCGCTCTGAGCGGGCGACGCGGCGGGATCGTGCGCGGCGCTTGAGGGCACCGCACGATCTCGGGAAGCGTCACGTCGTCTCGGTGCGTTCGACCGGCAGCCACAGCTCGCAGGACGCTGCGCTGAAGTCGGGGGAGCGGTCGAGTATCGACACGATCGAGGGCCCGGGCCGCAGTCGCCACGGATTCGACGGGAACCACTCGGTCGCCGTCGCGGCCCAGGTCGCCTGCAGCATCGCCGGGTACGCGCCGTCGCTGCGGAACACCGCCCAAGTGCCGGCCGGCACGTCGATCCGGTCGAGATCCTCGGGTGCGTCGGTCGCATCGTCGACGGCGACGCCGTGCAGATAAGTCAGTTCGCTGCCCTCCACGGCGTCGGGGTCGACGTCGGCGGTGACCTGCAGCAGGCCGGCGGGCTCGGCGGTGCTCAGCGCTTTCAGCCGGGCATGCTCCTCGAGGGTGAGGGCGGCGATGTGCGCCTGGATATGCGGATTGGCGCCGTGGTGGATGAGCGGCACTCGCGCGGCGTGGCCGATCAGCCGGAAGTTCGGGCGGTCGACGATTCGGGTGTGCATCGGGGCGGTCCCTTCGACGGTCAGGCGGAACCTGAGTTGCGGTTGTGTGCGAAGGGGGCCTCCGGCTCGGCGAACCTCGCCTGGAATGGCGCCGTGCACCGCCCGGAACGCCCGGCTGAACGCCTCGGTCGAGCCGTATCCGTAGCGAACTGCGATGGTGAGCAGTTCGTCGCCGTCGAGCACCTCGGCCGCGGCGATGGTCATTCGCCGTCGTCTGACGTACTCGGACACCGGCATGCCGGCGAGCGACGAGAACAGCCGCCGGAGGTGGTACTCGGTAGTGCCGAGGTCGCGCGCGAGCTCGGCGAGGTCGAGGTCGTCTGTGAGATGGGTCTCGACGGCGTCGATGACCCGGTTCAGTGCTGCGATCACAGTGCCTCCTTCGTCATCAACACTCGTCGTTCGGGCGGTGCTGCACCCGATCTTCGCGGACCGGATCGATCATCGGACATCGCGGGGCGGTGCGGCGCCGGACGCGGGAGGTCGGCGGAGCTCTTTCGCCTCCGAGCCCGGACGCTCATTGCCATCCTCGGACAGTCAGCCGCCGCTCGCCGATCGGCTACTTTACAAGCGCGACAGCTCACGACACGCTTGCTCTGGGGCACCCAACCCAGAGGAGAGCACCGTGGGCAAGATCGTCATGTACGCCTCCGTGTCGGTGGACGGCTTCATCGCGGACGAGAACGACCAGCCAGGACCACTGTTCGACTGGTTGACCAGCGGTGACGTCCCGTTGGACGAGAGCGGAGTGCTGAAGGTGTCACAGGCGTCCTACGACCACACCCGGCAGTACTGGGACCAGATCGGGGTGACGATCGCCGGCCGGCACGTCTTCGACCTGACGGACGGCTGGGATGGCACGCCTCCGAGCGGGATCGACCACGTGGTCGTCGTGACGCACCGACCCGCGCCCGAGGGCTGGGATCCCGAGGCGCCGTTCTACTTCGTCGGTGGTGTCGAGGCAGCCGTGGCCAAGGCGCAGGAGCTCGCGGGGGACCGCATGATCGAGGTCGCCGCCGGTGACGTCGGCGGCCAGATGATTGCCGCGGGTCTGGTCGACGAGGTGCGTATGGACGTCGTACCCGTCGTGTTCGGGTCCGGCAAGCGCTACTTCGGGTCGGTCGACGCGCAGCATTTGCTGGGGGATCCCGAGGTGGTGATTCAGGGCAACCGGGTGCTCCACCTGCGCTTTCGGGTGCGCCGCTGAACCCGAGGACTTCGACTGCACCGGGGCATTCTCGTCCGCTCAGGATCCGTGCACCGTACGCAGTTGCGCGCGTGGACCAGACGGTCATCATGGAGGCATGGTCGAAGTTCGCTGGGTCGGGTGGGCGTTGGACAGCACGGAGAAATGCCGCGTCGACGAATCTCGCGAGGGCGTTCGCATCGAAAGCGTCATCGAGACGGTCTTCGGGACGTGCACCTACGGCGTGATCGCCGACAGGAGCTGGCAGTTCCGCTCCCTGACCATGAGGCTCGGTCCTCGCTCGCTTCGGGCCGACTACGGCGGCGCGGCTTGGGTGGTCAACGATATCGTGCGACCCGACCTCGACGTCGCACGCGAGGTCGACATCGCGATCTCACCATTGAGCAATTCGCTGCCCATTCGACGCCTCGGGCTCGCCATCGGCGAGAGTGCCGAAATCACGACGGCCTACGTCTCGGTGCCCCATCTGACGGTGGCGACGGACCCGCAGCGCTACACCCGTCTCGCAGAGCGCGAGTACCGCTACGAGTCGCGCGACTCGGATTTCGTCGCGACGCTCGCGGTCGACGCGCACGGGCTCGTGATCGACTATCCGGGACTCTTCGTACGGAGCGACCACTGATCGATTCGCTCTCGAGAAGGTCAGAAGGAGGGGTGAGCGTTCCGGCCCCTTCCGATGCGACGACCACCCGGATCGTCGCTGCTATCGAGGAGGTCGCCGTCGGCGCAGAGCAAGCCACTTCTACGGATGAGGGTTCCTTCCGACATAATGTGCATTATCGGCGCGTTGTCGGGTTGCGGAATCGGCACTGAACTTCCGCCGATTCAGCGTCGTGGGTCGTCTCTCGACGAACGGGTTTCAGCCACTGCCGACGAACGGGTTTCGCGCCCTCACAGCCCTCATCCGAAACGCGGCATCGACTGGCCTGTTCTTCGGTCGCGGGTGCCGGCTCGCGGCTCGCGATTCGGACATAACGTCAACCCGGCGCGCTGCGTCGAGCAGCTCGCTCGCGGAGGGACCAGATGCAGCATCCTCATCGATCGACGCTCGAACCGAGTGATTGCGAAGCGTGAGGGCGACCGCGACACCTGCGATGACGACGCCGAAACCGATCAGCCAGAGGAACAGGTCCATCGCGACTCCCCTCGATCGAGCTGATCGGAGCGGTTAGGCATCGGCGATTCCAAGGAAGGCCGTGAACAAAGCAGCCGGAACAGTGTGAAGCCGGTTCCGACATGCAGAAGCCTCTTCACTATCCTCGCAGGCTCCCCCGGACGTCACGCGACGGCGCGCGTGATGAGTTCGACGAAACGGGCTTCGTCGGCTTCGCTGAGCGAGGTGATCGCGAACGAGGTCGCCCACATCGTGCCGTCGTCGAGCTTCGCGACGTCGTTGAAGCCGAGCGTGGAATACCGCAGTTTGAACTTCGTCGACTCCTGGAAGAAGCACAGCACCTTGCCGTTCAGCGCATACGCGGGGCTGCCGTACCAAAGACGCGGTGCGAGCTGCGGCGCGTGCTCGAGCACGAGGGCGTGAATGCGTTCGGCGACGACGCGATCTGCCTTCTCCATCTGGGCGATCTTGTCGACGACCTCCTGCGCCGACGCAGCCGCCTTCTCCGCGGCCGTACCGGCTCGTGCGCTCTTCTTGAGTTCAGTTGCGCGCTCCTTCATCGCCGCGCGCTCCTCCTCGGTGAACCCGTCGTACGACTTCGTCTTCGCTGCCGTCGTCTTCGTCTCGGCCATGTCGATCCCCTTTCGCTCGGTTCGGTGTTCGAAGCTGTCGTCTCCGACATTATCGATCGGGCCTGCGGGTGGCTTCTCCGAAACTGACCGGTCGAGGATCGGCCGGAATTCCCCGGTCAGTCGGCGATGCTGATGCCCATGTTGCTCGCGAGAGTCGGCGCCAACTGCGCGACCTGCCTGCTGTCGAGCGTCACGCCGCGAAGACCGGCGATGCCGTCGAGCGTCGACAGCGCGGTGAAGTCGAGCCCCCTGAGATCGACATCGCGGAGCGTCGCCCCGGTGACGGCGAGCGCTCTGAGTTCGCAACCCTCGAACGCGACCCGCTCCGCGCGAGCGTTGCCGAGATCGAGCTCTTCTATGTCGCAATCGGTGAAACGGAGGTCACGGAGTTCGGAGCCGCGGAGGTTCACGAAGCCGAGTTTGCAGCCGATGAAGTGCACCGACTGCCACTGGTTGTCGATGAACTCGACCGAGCCGAGGCGCGATCCCGCGACGACGACCTCGCGTAGCTCGGCGCGCGGCACGTGCAGCACCGGTGCTTCGAGCCGCTCGATGAGCGCCTCTCGAATGACTGCGCCGCGAAGCCTCGCCTCATGAGCGACCACTCCCCTGAACTCGCACTCGCTGACACGGAGACCGCTGAGATCGCGTTCGCTGAGATCAACGCCTGCGAAGCGGAGACCTTCGAGCGTGGCGCCTGCCGACAGCTCGAGGTCGTCGCCGTCGACGAGGTCTGGCAGGATGAGCTCGTCGATGCGGGGTGCGTTGAGACGAGAGCTCTTCATGCGCCGACATACTCTGCGAGGTGCTCGCCCGTGAGTGTCGACCGTGACGCGACGAGATCGGCCGGAACTCCCTCGAACACGATGCGGCCACCGTCGTGGCCCGCGCCGGGACCGAGGTCGATGATCCAGTCGGCATGCGCCATGACCGCCTGGTGGTGCTCGATCACGATGACCGACTTGCCCGAATCGACCAATCGGTCGAGCAGGCCGAGCAGGTTCTCGACGTCGGCGAGGTGCAGGCCCGTCGTCGGTTCGTCGAGCACGTAGACCTCACCCGGCTCCCCCATCGAGATCGCGAGCTTGACGCGCTGACGTTCACCGCCGGAGAGGGTGGAGAGCGGCTGCCCGAGCGTGAGATAGCCGAGCCCCACGTCTTCGAGACGACTGAGGATCTTCACCGCGGCCGGGAGCTTCGCCTCGGCCGAGTCGAAGAAGCGATGCGCCTGGGCGACGGGCAGGTCGAGCACCTCGGTGATGTCGAGTCCGCCGAGTCTGTACTCGAGGACTCCGGCCTGGAACCGCTTGCCGCCGCAGTCTTCGCAAGGCGTCTCGATCGTGTCCATGAAGCCGAGCTCGGTGATGATGACGCCCGCGCCCTTGCAGCTCGGGCAGGCACCCTCTGAGTTCGCGCTGAACAGCGCCGGCTTCACGCCGTTCGCCTTCGCGAATGCCTTGCGGATCGGTTCGAGGAGCCCGGTGTAGGTCGCGGGGTTGCTCCGCCGCGAGCCCTTGATGGCGCTCTGGTCGATGGAGACGACGCCGTCGCGCCGGGCGACCGACCCGTGGATGAGCGAGCTCTTGCCCGAGCCCGCGACGCCCGTCACGACCGTGAGCACACCCAACGGGATGTCGACGTCGACGTCCTCGAGATTGTTCTCATCGGCGCCGCGGATCTCGATCGCACCGTTCGGAGTGCGAACGGCAGCCTTCAGTTTCGCGCGGTCGTCGAGGTGCTGGCCGGTGAGCGTTCCGCTCGACTTGAGGCCCTCGACGGTGCCCTCGAAGCAGATCTCACCGCCGTTGCGGCCGGCCCCGGGGCCGAGATCGACGATGTGATCGCCGATCGCGATGGTCTCGGGCTTGTGCTCGACGACGAGCACGGTGTTGCCCTTGTCGCGCAGTTGCAGGAGGAGCGTGTTCATGCGCTGGATGTCGTGCGGATGCAGCCCGATGGTGGGTTCGTCGAAGACATAGGTCACGTCGGTGAGCGAGGAGCCGAGGTGCCGGAGCATCTTGATGCGCTGCGCCTCTCCGCCCGACAGGGTGCCGCTCGGCCGTTCGAGGCTGAGATAGCCGAGGCCGAGCGTGACGAAGGCGTCGAGGTTCGCGCTGAGGGCAGAGAGCAGCGGGCCCGCCTCGGGCAGGTCGAGCCCGCGCACCCAGGCGGCGAGATCGGTGACCTGCATGCGGCAGGCGTCGGCGATGCTGACGCCGTCGATCTTCGAGGATCGGGCGCCCTCGGTCAAGCGCGTGCCGTCGCAGTCGGGGCATCGCGCGAACGTCGCGACCCGCTCGACGAAGGCACGGATGTGCGGTTGCAGTGCGTCGAGGTCTTTCGAGAGCATCGACTTCGTGATCTTCGGGATGAGCCCCTCATAGGTCATGTTGATGCCGTTGATCTTGACCTTGGTGACCTCTCCGTAGAGGAAGAGATGCCGCTGCTTCTCGGTGAACCGCTCGATCGGCTCGTCCGCCGGGTAGAACCCCGACTGCGAGAACCCCTTCACCATCCAGCCGTCGGCCGTGTAGCCGGGCACCATGACGGCGCCGCCGTCGAGCGACTTGGACTCGTCGACGATCTGCGAGAGGTCGAGGTCGGAGACCGAGCCGCGACCCTCGCAGCGCGGGCACATGCCGCCGAGGTAGATCGCGTCCTTCACGATCTTCTTCTCTCCGCCGGGGCCGGTCATCACCCCGCTCGCCCGCTGCGTCGGGATGTTGAACGAGAAGGCCGTCGGTCCGCCGATGTGCGGCCTGCCGAGCTTCGAGAAGAGGATGCGCAGCATCGCATTCGCGTCGGTCACGGTGCCGACCGTTGACCTGGGGTTCGCGCCGAGTCGCTCCTGGTCGACGAGGATCGCGGTCGTGAGTCCCTCGAGCACATCGACGTCAGGCCGCGGCACCGAGGCCATGAACCCCTGAATGAACGCGCTGTACGTCTCGTCGATCATTCGTCGGGACTCGGCGGCGATCGTGTCGAACACGAGCGAGCTCTTACCCGAACCGGACACTCCGGTGAACACCGTCAGCCGTCGCTTCGGGAGCACGACGTCGACGTTCTTCAGGTTGTTCTCACGCGCGCCTTGCACGCGGATGAGGTCGTGGCGGTCGGCCTGGTGCGGTGAGGCGGTGCTCATCGTGTCTCCATCGCGAGTCGTGGGTCGGGCACGAGCGCAGCCGGCACCTCGTGCGCACCCGGTTCGAGGTCGATCACTCGATCTAAGCAGTTCGCGCCGACATCCTCGGATGTCGCGGCGGGCACGGCGGCGGACGACGCGGACGCTTCGGCGGGCAGTTCGCGGGCACGGATGATGAGGCACATGTCGTCACGGTAGTTCGCACGAGGCATCCATCGCTTCTCGATTCATGACGGATCACCGACGGACGCTCGCCGAGGCGATGCGCCCCGACGCGCTTCGTCGCATTGCGACGCGCGCATTCACATCCTTTGCACAGCTTGCATTCGGCCATAGCCTTGCCTCAACTCGCCCCACGAAAGGACACACCATGTCGAACCCGCAGAGCACCGGGCTCTTCGCCACCTTCTCGCTCGACTCCGAGGAGCTCTCGAAGTCGGCGATCAACACCGTCCGCGCGACCCTCGGGATCAGCGGCGCGGTGGCGCTCATCGTCGGAATCCTGATCACCTTCTGGCCGGAGCGCTCGGCCGTCGTCCTCGCGGCGATCCTCGCGGTGTACTTCCTCGTCGCGGGCATCGCCTACCTCGGCCTCGGCATCTTCTCGAGGGGGATCTCAGGCGGCGCGAGGGCGCTGGACATCATCCTCGGCGTGCTGTTCATCCTCGCCGCTGTGCTCGCCTTCGCGAACCTCGGGGCGACGACCGCGTTCCTGGCGGTCTTCATCGCAATCCTGATCGGTGTGCTGTGGATCGTCGAGGGCGTCGTCGCGCTCGTCCAGATCGGCGATGCCCCCTCGAAGGGATGGGCGATCTTCTTCGGCCTGCTCAGCATCGTCGCCGGCATCGTGCTGCTGTTCTCGCCGATCTGGGGGGCCGTCGTGCTCTTCATCATCGCGGGCATCGGCCTCATCGTGCTCGGCATCGTGCAGATCGTGCGCGCGTTCACGTTCGGTCGCGGCACGACCGCGACCGCCTGACCGCTCGCCTCACGGCGATGAGAAGGCCGGCCCCGGATGCTCCGGGGCCGGCCTCTTCTCGTTCTCGACGGGTTCGGGTCAGGCCTCGGGGGCGAAGCCCGAGACATCCCCCACGTAACGCGTGTGGCCGGCCGGCACGGGGTCGACGACGGCCGCGGAGACCTCCGCCGCGAACTCGGCCACGTTGTACAGGCGGCCGGCGTCCTGCTTGCGGGCGTCGATGGCGCCGGGGTTCGCACGCTCGAGCAGGGTCGCTGTGATCGTGCCCTCGATCATGTCGCCCGACACGACCACGAACTCGACGCCGGCCGCGTCGAACTCGGGGAGCTTCGCGCGCAGGGCGTCTTCACCGGCGCGCTTCGAGAGCGCGACGGGCTCGTACTCGGGCATCGTCGGCGTCGTGCGGATGAAGTGCGCCTGGTGGCTCGTGACGAAGACGATACGAGCGCCCGCGGCGAGGTGCGGGAGGGCGCCGTCGACGACGTTGACCTGCGCATCTTTGTTGAGGCGCATCGCGTAGTCCTCGCCCATGCCGCTCTCCATGCCGCCCGAGGCATTCAGGACGAGCACGTCGATCGGACCGAGTTCGACGACCGTGCGCTCGAACATCGCGGCGACCGAGGCCGGGTCGGTGAGGTCGGCCCCGATGGCGATCGCGGTGCCGCCCGCTGCGACGATCTCGGCGACCACCTTGTCGGCGCGCGGCGCCTTGCTGCGGTAGTTCACGACCACCGCAGCACCGGCGGCGGCGAGGGAACGGACGGTGTCGGCACCGATTCCGCGCGACGAGCCGGTCACGAGCGCGACGCGGCCGGCGAGCGAGCCGGGGGCGAGAGGGTTGGTCACGGGGTCTCCTCGGAGTTCAGAGCGGGCCGGCGCACGAGCGTCGGCGCGGCGAACCGAGACTATCAACTCCACCGTGCCGCGCCCGGCACTGATAGTTTCGAATCAGCCGACCCGCGTGCGAAGGAGACCCGACTTGGATGTGCTGACCCAGTACGCGTGGATCGCCTGGCTCGTGCTGATTCTCGCGTTCGCGACGATCGAGGTGTTCACGCTCGAGATGACCTTCCTCATGCTCGCGCTCGGCAGCGTGGCCGGGCTGCTGTCCGGCCTCTTCGGCATTCCCTGGTGGGCCCAGTTCGTGATCGCCGCGATCGTCGCGGTCGCGTTGATCCTCGTGCTGAGGCCGCCCCTGCTCCGAGTGCTCCGGCGTGGCTCCGATCCGGCTCGCAGCAACATCGACGCGCTGATCGGCGCGGAGGGCACCGTCGTGCACACACTCGGTGCGGCGGGCGGGCAGGTCAGGCTGCAGAACGGCGAGACCTGGACGGCCCGGTTGTCTCCGGCGACCGAGCAGGCGGACGTCGCGGTGGGCGGGCGCGTGCTCGTCACCGGTATCGATGGTGCGACGGCCGTCGTCGTACCGATGGAGAGAGGGGCCGCCGAGTAATGGACGTGTCGGGCATCATCGTGACGATCGTCGTCGCTGCGATCGTCATCTTCGTGATCGTCGTCATCGCGCGATCGGTCCGCATCATCCCGCAGGCGTACGCGGGCGTCGTCGAGCGGCTCGGCCGCTACCACAAGACGCTCACGCCGGGCCTGAACCTCCTCGTGCCGTTCATCGACCGGCTCCGCCCGCTCGTCGACATGCGCGAGCAGGTCGTCTCGTTCCCGCCGCAACCGGTCATCACCGAAGACAACCTCGTGGTCTCCATCGACACCGTCGTGTACTTCCAGGTCACCGATGCTCGGGCCGCGACCTACGAGATCGCGAACTACCTCGGTGCGGTCGAGCAGCTCACGACGACCACCCTCCGCAACGTGGTCGGCGGCCTGAATCTCGAAGAGGCGCTCACCTCGCGCGACAACATCAACGGGCAGCTCCGCATCGTGCTCGACGAGGCCACCGGCAAGTGGGGCATCCGCGTCTCACGCGTCGAGCTCAAGGCGATCGATCCGCCCATCTCCATCCAGGACTCGATGGAGAAGCAGATGCGCGCCGAGCGCGACCGTCGTGCGCTCATCCTCACGGCCGAGGGCACGAAACAGTCCGCCATCCTCACCGCGGAGGGGCAGCGGCAGGCCGCGATCCTCCAGGCGGAGGGCGACGCGAAGGCGGCCGTGCTGCGCGCCCAGGGCGAGGCCGAGGCGATCCTCACGGTCTTCGACGCCATTCACCGCGGCGACGCCGACCCGAAGCTGCTCGGCTACCAGTACCTGCAGATGCTGCCGCAGCTGGCGCAGGGCGACGCGAACAAGCTCTGGGTGATTCCGAGCGAGCTGACCGAGGCGCTGAAGGGCATCGGCCGCGCCTTCACACCGGCGGCCGGTGCTCCCCCGGCAACCGGTGCCGCGCCTGCCGCCGCTGCCCCGCCCCTAGCGCCGCAGCCGGGCACATTCCCGCCGCAGGCGTGAGCCCCGGCGTGGCCTCCGGCTACTTCGCGCCCGCAGGGCCTCGTGTGCTCGCGCACCGGGGACTTGCGATCGACGCACCCGAGAACACGTTGCTCGCCTTCGCGAAGGCGATCGCGGTCGGCGCCGACTACCTCGAAACCGACGTGCACGCGAGCCACGACGGTGCCGCCGTCGTCGCGCACGACTCGACGCTCGACCGGGTCGCGGGGCGCAGCGTGGCCGTCGGTCAGCTCACCATGTCTGAACTGGGACGCATCGATCTCGGCAGCGGGCAGGGATTCCCCTCGCTCGAAGCGACGCTCGACGCGTTTCCCGACGCCCGGTTCAACATCGACGTGAAAGAAGAGGCGGCGGTCGAACCGACCGTCGCCGCGATCGCACGCACGCGATCGGCGAGCCGACTGCTGTTGACGAGCTTCTCGGAGCGCCGTCGGCGGCGCCTCGCCCGACTCGTTCCGGAGGCCGTCACCTCGGTGGGCGGCGCCGGGGTGCTCAGGTTCCGGATCGCCGCGTTCCTCCGCTCCCCCGCGTCGGCCAGACGTGCACTCCGCGGTGGGCTCGCACTCCAGATCCCCGAGCGCAGCGGGCCGTTGCGACTCGTGACGCGCCAGTTCGTCGACCTCGCGCACCGGGTCGGCGCCGAGGTGCACGTCTGGACGGTGAACGACCCGGCCGACATGACCCGGCTCCTCGATCTCGGCGTCGACGGGCTCGTGACCGATCGTGCCGACGTCGCGATCGAGCTCATCGCCGCCCGAAGCTGAGAATTCCCCGCAAAACCTCAGGCGGCGGAAAGGGAACGCCCAGCTTGATCGTTGACAATGACAGACGATCGAGTAGAGGAGCACACCATGGCGGACCGGAGCCTTCGAGGCATGCGCATCGGCGCACAGAGCCTGCAGAGCGAAGACGGCGTGGTGTTCGCCGACCGTGCGGAGCACACGTACCGATGCGAGGCCTGCGGCCACGAAACGGTCATGACCTTCTCGGCCGACGCCGAGCTCCCCGAGACGTGGGAGTGCCGCCAGTGCGGCGCAGCAGCGACCCTCCTCGTCGACTCGAAGCCGGTCGAGATCGACCGATCGGGCGAGAAGGTCGCCCGCACCCACTGGGACATGCTGCTCGAGCGCCGCACGCGCGCCGAGCTCGAAGAGTTGCTCGAAGAGCGCCTCACCTACCTGCGCGCCCGTCGCGGACAGCAGAAGATCGGCGCCTGAGCCGAGGGTTCAGCGCTCAGCCACGCGAACCCGAGGCGACCCCGACCGGGTCGCGAGTACGCCCGCCGCGATGAGCCCGGCGAGTGCCGCGAGCACGATCGTGATCGGCACCCATCCGGCGAGCGCCACCGACGGGGTGATGCCCTGCCGCAACTCGACGTCGGTCACCATCGCGCCCGGCTCGTCTGCCGGCAGGGCGTCGATCGTCCGACCCGCCGGATCGATGACCTGGCTCGTGCCCACCGTCGAGATGTTGACCACGGAGCGACCCGTCTCGATCGCCCGAAGTCGGGCGATCGCGAGTTGCTGCTGGTTTTCGTCGGTTCCGCGGAAGTCGGCGTTGTTCGTCTGGAGCAGATAGACCTCCGCACCGTCGCGGGCCCCCTCCCAGATGACTTCGTCGTAGATGACGTCGAAGCAGATCGCCAGGCCCGCCACGGCGGTGCCGAGGTCGAACACCGGCGGGTTCACGCCGGGCGAGTACCCGCGCTGCACGAGGCCGGTCAGGTCGGGCACGATCGCGTCGTAGAACCAGCGGTCGGGGATGTACTCGCCGAAGGGCACCGGATGCCGCTTGTCGTAGCTGTCGACGGCGCCCTCCCCCGCCCGCCAGAGCAGTGAGGTGTTGAAGTACTCCTCGCCACGCACGGTGACCGTGTTCAACACGACCGGGGCGTCGAGCGCGGTGCCGAGCGAGTCGAACACCTCGGCGGCGGCCCGACTGCGGGTCGGGTCGATGTCTGAACCGCCCTCGGGCCAGAGGAGGACGTCGACGCCCTCCTCGTCGAGGATCGGCTCGGTCGCCGCGAGCTGGGCCGCGAGCACTTCACCCGGGGCTCGCTCGTCGAAGTACCCGGAGGGTCCGTTGCCCTGAACGCTCGCGACCCGGAGTTCGCCGACCGCCGTGGTCGGCCACGCCGGCAGCGCGACGGCCACGACGAGGAGGGCGCCGACCGGTGCGGCGGTGCGGAAGTCACGCCACCCGGTCATGCGAACCCATTCGACGACGCCGGCGACGAGCGCGACCATCACGAAGCCGAGACCGGTCGAGCCGACCCATGAGACGAGTTCGGCGAAAGGACTTTCGGCCTGGCTGAGCGCCGCGCGCCCCCAGGGGAAGCCGCCGTACGGGAGGCTGCCGATCGCCGTCTCGCGCGCGATCCAGAGGCCTGCCACGAGCAGGGGAAGCGCGACGAGTCGAACCCAGCGGGACTCGCTCGCCCGAGGCACCCATCGGTAGGCGAGGGTGATGAGCACAGCCCCGCCCGCGACGAAGAGCGACTCGAGGAACGAGAGCGCGAGCCACGGGATCGGGCCGAGGTAGAGCGAGGTCCACGAGACCTGCTGCAGGTAGAACGCGAGCCCGAACGCGAACCCGACGAGCGCCGCACCCCACGCACGTCGACCGATGAGGCTGACGAGCGCGAGCGCGATGCCGACGAAGGCGAGCGGCCAGATGCCGAGCCCCGGGAACCCCATGTCGTAAACCGAGCCGCCCACTGCAGCGGCGAGGACGGCGGCCCAGAGTGGCAGCGGCAGGAGGCGACGTGTGGGGCTCTCGGGCACCAGATCAGCCTATGCGACGCATCACCGGGTCATGTGCCGGGGCCGTCCTCAGGCGACCGCGCCGTAGGCGACGACGCCTCGACGGACGGCGTCGATCGCGGCGCGGGCGGTGGCACCGAGTTCGGCGTCGGCGACGATCGAGATCTGGTCGAGCAGATCGACGACCTGCTTCGTCAGCCGCACGAAATCTCCGGCCGCGAGCTCGGTGTCTTCGAGTACCCCGCCGAGGTCGCCGCCGCGCGCCCATGCATGCATCGCCGAGGCGAGCGCCGGCGACGGCTGGTCGCTGCCCGGCAGTCGGTGGTCGCGTTCGAGGTCGTCGAGTTCGCTCCAGACGTCGAGGGTGCGATCGAAGGCCTCGCGGAATCCGCCGCGCGGCAGCCGGAAGTCGACGTTGCGGTCGTCGCGGCGCGGCTCGTAGACGAGCGACGCAGCCATCGCAGCCACCCCCGCGACGTCGAGGCCGTTCCACAGGCCCTTCCGGAGACATTCGGCGACGAGCAGGTCGCGTTCGCCGTAGATGCGCTTCAAGATGCGCCCGGCCGGCGTCGAGACCACCGCTCCCTGCGCATCGCGTGCGAGGTAGCCCAGTCTGGTCAACACCTCGGCGACCTTGTCGAAGCGCTTCGCGACCTGACCCGTCCTCGTGCGGATCTGCCGGAGGAGTTCGTCGTGCTCCTGCTTCAGTCGCCACCAGCGTTCGGCCCAGCGCGCGTGCTGCTCACGTTCGGCGCAGCCGTGACACGGGTGGGCGCGCAGCGCCTTGCGGGCGGCGACGAGCGCGCGCTGCATTCGCTCGCGCTGGGCGTGCGAGGGATTGCCCTTCGACGACTGCCGCTCGAGTCGGCCGATCTCACGGCGCAGCGTCGCGTACTCGGCGAAATCGCCGAGGTGGCAGCGCATCGCGTCCTCGAATCCCGCCATCGACTCCTCCTGCTTGCGGAGGGTCCTCGCGAGGTCGACGACGGCGCGGTCGGCCTGGAACTGGGCGAAGGAGAGTTCGAGGATCTGGCGGGTGCGTTCGCGCCCGAACTGGTCGATGAGGTTGACGGCCATGTTGTACGTCGGCCGGAAACTCGAGTTCATCGGGTAGCTTCGCCGCGAGGCGAGCGCCGCGACCGATTCGGGGTCGAGCCCGTCGACCCACTGGATGACCGAGTGCCCCTCGATGTCGATGCCGCGCCGGCCGGCGCGACCGGTGAGCTGCGTGTACTCCCCCGGCGTGATCGGCACGCGCGCCTCGCCGTTGAACTTCTCGAGCTTCTCGAGCACGACCGAGCGGGCCGGCATGTTCACGCCGAGGGCGAGCGTCTCGGTCGCGAAGACCACTTTCACGAGTTTCCGCTGGAAGAGGTCTTCCACGATCTCCTTGAACGCGGGCAGCATGCCCGCATGGTGGGCGGCCACGCCGCGCTCGAGCCCCTCGAGCCATTCCCAGTAGCCGAGCACGGCGAGGTCCTCGTCGCGAAGCATCCTCGCGCGTTCTTCGACGATCGCGCGGATCTCGCTGCGCTCGTGCGCCTCGGTCAGTCGGATGCCCGACCGGAGCACTTGCCGTACCGCCTGGTCGCAGCCCACCCGCGAGAAGATGAACACGATGGCGGGCAGCAGGTTCTTGCCCTGCAGCAAGGCGACCACCTCGGGGCGGTCGAGACGCCCCGACCCCGGGCCACCCTGGTGGAACCGGCCACGGTCGCCGCCGCGCCGGCCGCGCTGGGAACGCTGGGAGATCGAGCGCCCGCCCATCCGCGCAAGCTGCTTCAGTTCGGGGTTCACCCGGTGTGTCGCCGCCTGCCCCGAGGAGTCGAAGAGGTCGACGAACTTCTGCTTGACGAGCACGTGCTGCTCGAGGGGCACCGGCCGGTCTTCGGACACGATGACGTCGGTGTCGCCGCGTACGGCCTGCAGCCAGTCGCCGAACTCCTCGGCGTTCGACACCGTCGCGCTCAGCGAGACGAGCCGCACCGCCTCGGGGAGGTGGATGATGACCTCCTCCCACACGGCCCCGCGGAAGCGGTCGGCGAGGTAGTGCACCTCGTCCATGACCACGTAGGCGAGGCGATCGAGCAGCGTCGACTCTGCGTAGAGCATGTTGCGCAGCACCTCGGTCGTCATGACGACGATGCGGGCGCCCGAGTTGACGTTGGTGTCGCCGGTGAGCAGGCCGACGTTCTCGGCGCCCCATGCGTCGACGAACTCCTGGTACTTCTGGTTGGAGAGCGCCTTGATCGGCGTCGTGTAGAAGACCTTCGCGCCGGGCTCCTGCATGGCGAGGTAGACCGCGAACTCGGCGACGACGGTCTTGCCCGCGCCGGTGGGAGCGGCGACGAGCACGCTGCGGCCCTCGTCGAGCGCCGCGCAGGCGGCGCGCTGGAACGGGTCGAGGTCGAAACGCACCGACGCGGCGAATTCGGCGAGCCGAGGCTGCCGGCGTTGTTGGCGGGAGAGCGCGAAGCGCTCGGCCGGCGAGAGGCTCATCACCCCTCCAGCCTAGACAGCGTCGCCGAACTCGAGGCGGTTGCGGCGCTCGACACGGCGATCATGCAGGCTCGCGATGAACCAGGCCGCGAAATACAGCCCGATCATCGGGATGGCCAGCATGAACATCGAGACGACGTCGGCCGACGGCGTCGCGATCGCGGTGAACAGGACGATCACGAGGATCGCGACCCGCCAGGACTTGATGATCGCCGCCGCGCTGATCACGCCCGCGAAATTCAGCAGCACGATGAACACCGGCACGACGAAGGCGATGCCGATCGCGACGACGAGCTTCAGCACGAAGTCGATGTACTCCTTGGCGGTGAGCAGCGACATCGCCCCTTCGGGCACGAAGCTCGTCATGAGCTTCACGATGTTCGGCAGCACGAACCAACCCGCCGCGCAGCCGGCGAAGAAGAGCGGGATCGCGGTCAAGAAGAACGCGAGCGTGAAGCTGCGCTCCTTCTTGTTCAACCCGGGTACCAGGAACGCGAAGATCTGGTATAGCCAGACCGGGCTCGAGATCACGAGACCCAACGTCAGCGCGATCTGCAGGCGCAGGTCGAATGCGCTCGAGATCGTCGGGAAGACGATCGCGGTCGCCGCGTCCTGCCCGCGGGCCTCTGCCACGCGGACGACCGGCTCCTGGATGGCGTCCCAGACGTACAGGTCGGTGAGCACCCAGCCGCCGACCATGCCGACGACGATCGCGATCGCGGAGATGAACAGCCGCTTGCGCAACTCGATGAGGTGCGCGCCGAGCGACATCCGCTTCTCGCGGTTCTTCTCCCCGCGATCCTTCACCGCGGTCATCGAGGTCAGGCGCTCTTGCCGGAACCCGGCTCTTCGGGCTTCGTCTGCTCGTCAGCCGGCGCGGCAGCATCGCCGTCGCCCTTGTCGGAGCGCACCTCGGTCTTCAGGATCTTCATCGACTGCCCGAGGCTGCGAGCGAGCGCCGGAAGCTTGGGGGCGCCGAACAGCAGCAGGATGACCACGAGGATGATCAGCGCGTGCCAACCGGTGAAGCCTTGCCACATAGGTTTTCGTCCGTTTCTCGGGAGATGTTGGCGACAGTCTACCTGTCGGAGGTTTCCGTCCGTCCACTCCTGTGGACGGATGCCCGCGACGCATCGAAAGGTCGGCGCGGAGGCTCAATCGAGGCGGTCGGATGCCTCCGCGTCGGCGTAGCCCGCAAGGCCCGCGTCGGCCCATCCGGCCACTGCGGCGCGCGCCTCGGCTGGTCCGACGACGGTCACGAGGCCGGGCAGTCCGGCCACGAGCCGCTTGAGGCCGTGCACGTGCGCGAGACGCAGGGTCACGCGCAGACGACTATCGACCTCGACGGTTCTCGCATCGGCGAGGTAGTCGGCGAGGAGCGGCAGCGCCTCTGGCGCGACATCCACGACGACGTCGAAGTCCGAATCTGAGGTCTGGAACAGCGTGTCGGGAACCTCGCGTTCCGGGTGCTCGTCGATCGGCACCTCGGAGACGACGAGTTCGCTCATGCGGTCGACGCGGAAGTTGCGCACGTCGTCGCGGGTGTGGCAGTAGGCCTGGAGGTACCAGTCGGCGTCCTGGGAGAGGATGCGCAACGGATCGACCCGGCGTCGCCCCGCGATGCCGAGCGCATTGCGGTAGTCGAACTCGAGTTGGCGGCCTCCCGCGACGGCCTCGCGGATTCGCGCGAGCGAGGCGTCGGCCTCGGACTCGGCGACGGCGAGGCGACTCGGCGTGGCGGACGCCCCGGCGGTGAGCTTCTGCATGAGCGCGGCGAGCGAGGCGCTCCCGGCGTTCTCGGGCAGCGCCGAGAGGTACTGGAGCCCCGCGATGAGGGCGGACGCCTCGCGTGCGGAGAGTCTCGGCGCGTCGTCGATCGCGACGTGATGCACGATGACGATGACATCGTCGTCTTCGAAGCTGTCCCAGTCGATGTCGAACAGGTCGTTCGGCTGGTAGGTGCCGGTCGCGCCGGGCAGCCCTGAGGTCGCGATCAGCCGCACCGCGTCGCGGATCTCCTCTTCGCCGATGCCGAAATGTGCGGCCGCCTCGTCGACGTCGACGACCTGCTGCTCGAGCAGGTACGGCACGAACGAGAGCAGGAACACGAGCTTGTCGGGCGCCTTCAGCGGACGCGCGCGCTTCGCGCTCATCGGGCGCCTCCTTCGCGATGGGCCTCGGCCACCGACTGGAGCCGTGACCGCACGGCATCGCGGAGCGAGCTCGGCGAGAGCACCCGGACCTCGGGCCCGTAGGCCGCGAGCTCATCGGCGAAGATCGCCGCGTCGGTGTAATGCAGCCTGATCACGCCCGCGTCCTCGTCGCGCAGCGCAGCGCGCTTGCCGAGTCGCACCTCGGCATCGCTGCCCGCGGTCACCGCGAGATCGGCGGCGTTCGCGAGACGCAAGGCATTGAGGTCGGCGATCACCTGATCCTGGATACCCGGCGGCGGGGCCTCGAAGCTCGAACCGGGCACCGCGCTCACCTCGCCGACGATGCGCGAGAGGAGGAAGGTGCGGGGCTCCTGCGCGTCGAGGTCGAAGGCGTGCAGATGCCAACGGCCCTCGTGCAGCACGACCGCGAGCGGGTTCGCCGTGCGCTGACGCGGCGCCTGCTCACCGGGCTTGAAATAGCGGAACCGCACCGCCTGTCGGCGATCGAGCGCCTGACGCAACGGCTCGAACGCCGCATCGCGCACCCGAAGGCGCGGCGCGTAGCCGATGACCGGTTCGTGCGGCTCGATCCCGAGCGAGCGCAGCTTCGTGAGGGCGCGCTGCGAATCGGCCGACAGGGATGCCTCGCGCCACACCTCGGCCGCGAGGCCGAGGAGTGCGAGCTCGTCGGGCGTGAACCGCACCTCGTCGGGAAGCTCGTACTGCCCCTTCGGGATGCGGTAGCGCAGCGCCTGGTTGTCGCCCGGACGATCGGGCGACTCCACCGTCTCGAGCGGGATGCCGAGCTCACGGATGTCGTCTTTGTCGCGCTCGAACTGCCGCTCGAGGTTCGCGTTCGCCCCCGATGAGTCGAAGCGCTCGGCGTAGCCGCGCACCGACGAGAGGATCTCGGACTTCAGCAGACCCGTCTCGGTCGCGAGCAGCGCCAGCACCAGGCTGAACAGTCGGTCTTCGACCGGCACCTTCACCTCGCCCCTGCGCTCTCCCCCGGTCACACGAGCGATCATACTGAACCGCTCGCGTCGACCGGACGTGCAGCCGCGATCAGAGCACGCCCAGGATGTCGACGACGAAGAAGAGGGTCGAGCCCGCGGGGATCTTCTCGCTCCCCTGCTCGCCGTAGCCGTCTTCGGGCGACACGATGACCCCGACCTGCGAGCCGACGGTCTGGCCGATGATGGCCTTCGAGAATCCGGGGATCACCTGCGAGCCCTCACCCTCGGCGACCGTGAAGGTCACGGGGCTGCCGTTCTCCCAGCTGGAGTCGAACACGCTGTTGTCGTCCCAGAGGACCCCCGTGTACTGCACGACCACCGTGTCGCCGGACTCGACGACTTCACCGGACCCGCGCTTCAGCACCTCGACCTCGGTCTGCTCGGGCGGGTCGTTCTTCGGCACCGTGATGCCGGGTCGCCCGTCGGGCGCGAGCACGACAGCCGGGAACCCGTCGCGGCTGAGCCGCACGGCACCGTCGGCGCGCGAGGGGAATGCGCGTTGCACGTCGAGGACCATCACGAGGCTGTCGCCGGGGGCGATGCCGATCGACTGGTTGCCGTTCGGCCCGAAGCCGTCTTTCTCGGGAACGACGACCGCGACACGGGAACCCTCGCGGGCGCAGGTGAGGCCCTTCTTCAGGCCGGGCAGTGTCGTGTCGGAGACGGTGAGCGGCACCGCGTCTTCGTCGCCGAAGCCCGTGACCTGCACCTCGTCACCGGTGGCGCCGTTGTAGACAGCGAGACCGATGAGGGCCATCTGCCCCTCGGTGAGCAGCGGCCCCTCGCCCTCGATGATCTCGGTGCACTCGGTCTCGCTCGGCACGAGCGGCGTCGGGAAGTCGACCTTCGGCGCCGAGCCGAACTCACCGGTCGCGTCGACCAGTTCGGACGAGGCGCCCGTGGCGGCTTCAGGTGCAGGTGCCGGAGCGGTGCAGCCGGAGAGGGCGACGGCGACGAGGCCGGCCGTGGCGATGAGCGCGAATGACGAGCGCACTGATCCTCGATTCTTCGATGGGTCGCGGAGGGGCGTTGAAAGCCTACCCGTCCGGCTGGGCTGGATCGGCCTGGTCGGCGGGGCCTGTGGAACCGGACTTCCGCGCGGCGGCCCCCGCGGCGCGGACGCGCTTGCGGAGGCTCTTGTCGCTGACCTGCCGTTCGCCGAGTGCGCCGGGCGTCCACGCCTCGACGTCCTCGTCGCTGAACTCGGTCTTCGACGGCCGGCGCTTGAGCTCGGGCAGCACCGTGTCGGGCGCGAGGCGGCGGGCCGTGATGAGGAACCCGGTGTGGGCGATCATGCGGTGATCGGGGCGAACGGCGAGGCCCTGCACGTGCCAGCCGCGCACCATCGTCTCGGAGGACTGGGGCTCGGTGTACTCCCCCGTGGCCCGGATCGCCTCGGCGACGCGCGAGAGCTGGGTGGCGGTCGCGATGTAGCAGAGCAGCACACCGCCCGGTTTCAGTGCGGCCGACACGGCGTCGAGGCACTCCCACGGAGCGAGCATGTCGAGCACGACCCGGTCGACGCTGCCGCGCTCGACCGCCTCGGGCAGCACCTCGGCGAGGTCGCCGAGGTCGATCGACCAGTTCTCGGGCACGGCGCCGTGGAAGGTCGCGACGTTGCCTCGGGCGACCTCCGCGAAGTCGCCGCGTCGTTCGAAGGAGTGGAGGCGCCCGCTCGTGCCGATCGCCCGGAGCAGCCAGAGCGAGAGCGCCCCCGAGCCGACTCCGGCCTCGACGACGGTCGCGCCCGGGAAGATGTCGGCCTGCGCGAGGATCTGCGCGGCGTCCTTCGGGTAGACGATGGCGGCACCGCGGGGCATCGACATCACGAAGTCGCTGAGCAGGGGGCGCAGTGCGAGGTACTCGATGCCGACCTGGTTCGCGACGACCGAGCCGTCGGGCAGGCCGATGAGGTCGTCGTGCGCGATGAGGCCCTTGTGCGAGTGGAACATCTGCCCCGGCTCGAGGGTGATGGTGTGCATGCGACCCTTGGGACCGGTGAGCTGCACCCGGTCGCCGACGCGGAACGGCCCGCTCTGCTCGCCACGGCTCGCGTTCATCGCGCGACCTCCTCGGCCGCGAGGAGCGCGGCGACGTCGGCGACGGTCGTGCCCTCGAGCGTCGGCCAGACGGCCGACGAGGGCACGTCGTCGAGCTCGAGGATGTTCGGGATGCCGACGGCGATCGCGCCGGCGGTGAAGGCGGAGGTGAGCCCGGCCGGCGAGTCCTCGAAGGCGACGCACCGGGCGATGTCGACGCCGAGCAGCTCGGCGGCCTGGAGGTACGGCTGCGGATGCGGCTTCGCGTGCTCGACCGAGTCGCCCGTGACGATCACGTCGAACGCGGTGAACGGGATCGCCGAGATGATCTCGTCGGCCATCGAGCGCAGCGACATGGTCACGAGCGCGGTGGGCACGGATGCCTCGCGCAGCGCCTCGAGGAGTTCGCGGGCGCCGGGCCGCCAGGGCACACCGTGCTCGACGAGCATCTCGCTGACGCGGCCGGTCAGGCGGCTCACGATCGTGTCGGCGTCGAGGTCGACGCCCTTCGCCTGGAAGACCCGGGCCGACTCCCAGAGACCGCTGCCGACGAGCGCGAGCGCCTCTTCATGGCTCCAGCTGCCGCCGAAGGCCTCGACGAGTTCCTCCTCGGCGGCCATCCAGTAGCGTTCGGTGTCGACGAGGGTTCCGTCCATGTCCCAGAGGGCGGCGGCGGGCAGGCGTGTGGTCACAACCCCCAAGTCTACGGGCACGCCCTATTGTGGAGGGGAACCCGGGCGTCCGGGGCGGGAAGCGGGGCACCAGCAGTGAATCAGCCGGCCGGATTCGAAGGTCGAAGGCTGCTCGTCGTCGCCTTCGAAGGCTGGAACGACGCCGGTGAGGCGGCGACCGGGGCCGCGAAGCTGCTCAGTGAGCGACTCGGGCTCGTCGAGATCGCCGCGGTCGACCCCGAGATCTACTTCGACTACCAGTTCACACGCCCCACGATCGTGACGGGCGACGACGGCGCGCGTCGACTCGAATGGCCGGGCGCCGCGATCCAGGGGCCCAGCGGCCGGGTCGATCTCGACGACCCCGTGACCGGCCCCGGGGCATCCGAACTTCATGTGCTCATCGGTGCAGAACCCGCGCGGAGCTGGAAGGGCTTCGCCGCCGAGCTCGTCGACGCGGCCCTCGCCGC
This sequence comes from Agromyces italicus DSM 16388, assembly GCF_000421545.1. Classification (GTDB taxonomy): domain Bacteria; phylum Actinomycetota; class Actinomycetes; order Actinomycetales; family Microbacteriaceae; genus Agromyces; species Agromyces italicus. The sequence goes on along the minus strand of NZ_ATXF01000004.1, from coordinate 530,246 downwards.
CGACATCGACGGAGTCGTGCTGCTCGGCGCGATGCTCGCCGATGCCCCGCACACCAGGCCCCTGACCGTCTTCGCCTCGAGCGAGAACCCCGAGGTGCGCGGCGCGCTCGGCGTCGAGCGTTCGACGTACGAGGGGCCCGTCGGCATCCTCAGCGTCATCGCCGACCAGGCTGAGCGGGTGGGCATCCCGACGGTGTCGCTCTGGGCGTCCGTTCCCCACTACGTCCACAATGCGCCGTCGCCGAAGGCCGTGCTCGCGCTCCTCGGGAAGCTCGAGGAGCTCACCGGGCTCTCCATCCCGCGCGGCAGCCTCGAGGTCGACGCGCAGGCGTGGGAGGCCGGCGTCGACGCGCTCGCCGCCGAAGACGAGGAGATGGCCGGCTACATCACGCAGCTCGAGCAGGCCCGCGACGCGGTCGACGCCCCTGAGGCGAGCGGCGAGGCGATCGCGCAGGAGTTCGAGCGCTACCTCCGTCGCCGTGGCGACGGCCCCGAAGGGCGCGCCGACGGGCGTGGCCCTGGCGCCCCCTGACGCGCGCCGACGCCTCCGCCGGGCGACCGCCGCTCAGGCCTGGATCGCGCCAGTGCCGAGCAGGACGAAGATGAAGCCGCCGAGCGCGATGCGGTAGATCACGAACGGCAGGAAGCTGCGCTTCGAGATGTAGCTCATGAAGAACGCGATCACGAGGATTCCGACGACGAAGGCGACGAGCGTCGCCGCCGCGGTCTCGACCGGGCCGTACACGGAGGGCTCGTCGAGGCTCTTCACGAGCTGGAAGAGCCCGCTGCCGAACACGGCCGGGATCGCGAGGAGGAACGCGTAGCGGGCGGCCGCGGCGCGTTCGTAGCCGAGCAGCAACCCCATGGTGATCGTGCCGCCCGAACGCGAGACGCCGGGGATGAGCGCGAGCGACTGCGCGAAGCCGAACAGCACGCCGTGCGGCACCGTGAGCTGGTCGAGCTTGCGACGCTTCGCGCCGACCCAGTCGGCGATGCCGAGGATGAGGCCGAAGACGATGAGCATCGTCGCCGTGATCCAGAGTGAGCGGAGCGTCGTCTCGATGGCGTCCTGGAAGAGGAGGCCGAGCACGACGATCGGGATGGAACCGACGATGATGAGCCAGCCCATGCGCGCGTCGGGGTCGTTGCGGGGCACGCGCCCGGTGAACGAGCCGAACCAGTGCGAGATGATGCGTACGATGTCGCGCCAGAAGAACACGACCACGGCGGTCTCGGTGCCGAGCTGCGTGATGGCGGTGAACGCGGCCCCCGGATCCTGTGCACCGGGCAGGAACTCCCCCAGGATGCGCAGGTGGGCGCTCGAGGAGATCGGGAGGAACTCGGTGAGGCCCTGGACGAATCCGAGGATGAGCGCTTCGATCACGTGGTGCTGTGCCTTCCGTCTCCGCGCGCGGCGGATCTCTGCTTCGGCCGGATGACGGGCCGGGTCAGTACTCGAGGAGCAGGTCGCGGAGGACCTGCCTCCCGAAGACTAGTGCGTCGAGCGGCACCCGCTCGTCAACGCCGTGGAACATCGCAGGGAAGTCCAAGCCTTCGGGCAGCCGCAGCGGCGCGAAGCCGTAACCGGCGATGTCGAGCCGGCTGAGCGCCTTGTTGTCGGTGCCGCCGGACATCAGGTAGGGGAACACCGGTGCTCCCGGATCGTGCGCCTCGAGCGAGCGCTTCACCGCATCGACGAGGCTGCCCGAGGTGGAGCTCTCGAGCCCCACGTCGCGGTGCACGATCTCGATCTCGATGTCGTCGCCCACGAGTGCCTGCACTTCGGCGAGCACCGCCTCCTCCTCGCCGGGAAGGGTGCGGATGTCGATGAGCGCCTCGGCCCGGTCGGGGATGACGTTGTGCTTGTAGCCCGCCTCGAGGAGCGTCGGGTTCGAGGTCGTGCGGAGCGTCGCCGTGATGAACCCCGAGGCGGAGCCGGTCGCGAGGGCGAGCTCATCGGGCGAGACCTGCTCGGGGTCGACGCCGAGCACGCCCGCGATCTCGCCGAGGAGCTCGCGCGTCGTGTCGGTGAGACGGATCGGCCAGTCGGTGCGACCGAGCACGGAGACGGCCTCGGCGAGGCGCGTGATCGCGTTGTCGCGGACGCGGCGCGATCCGTGCGCGGCGACGCCGCGGGCGACGAGCTTGATCCAGAGCAGCGACTTCTCCCCCGTCTGGAGCAGGTACGCTCGCCGCCCGCCGACGGTGATCGAGTAGCCGCCGACCTCGCTGATCGCCTCGGTCGCCCCCGCGAAGAGCTCGGGGTGGTGGTCGACGAGCCAGCTCGAACCGGCACCGCCGCCGGCCTCTTCGTCGGCGAAGAACGCGACCACGAGCTCGCGCTCGGGCAGTCGCCCCGAACCCAGGATGTCGCCGAGGGAGGCGAGCATCATCGCGTCCATGTCTTTCATGTCGACCGCGCCGCGGCCCCACAGCATGCCGTCGCGGACCTCACCCGCGAAGGGATCGACGCTCCAGTTGCGGGCGTCGGCGGGAACGACGTCGAGGTGGCCGTGCACGACGAGGGCGGGCTTCTCGGGGTTGCGCCCAGGCACCCGCGCGACCACGCTCGTGCGCCGAGGCTCGGGTTCGAACAGCTGCGGGGCGAGCCCGAGGGCGGCGAGCTTCGCCTCGACGTACTCGGCGGCCTCGCGCTCGCCGTTGGCCCGGCCGGAGCCGTAGTTCGAGGTGTCGAAACGGATCAGGTCGCGGGCGATCTCGGCCGTCTCGTCGAGCGCGGTCACCGCCGGCGTCGTCACGGGGTTCGTCGTTGAATTCTCGGATGCCTCGACCATGCGTTCCACGCTAGTGCCTGGCCCCGATCCGTGGCCCCAGACGTCGGAGAAGGTCGCTCGGAGCCGGCTTTTCGGCGTGCCATCCGGGGTTTCACCCGGGTGGGCGAGCACGGGGCGCCGTTTGGTCGGAACGGCCCCGGAAACCGTGCTAATCTCTTCTACGGCCGCTGAGAGATCAGCGGCAGACACACAAGCGCGGGTGGCGGAAATGGCAGACGCGCTAGCTTGAGGTGCTAGTGCCCTAACGGGCGTGGGGGTTCAAGTCCCCCCTCGCGCACGCTTGTGTCGAGAAGGCCGGATCAGATTCTGATCCGGCCTTCTTGCGTTGCGGCCTTCCTCTCGCGACCGGGTCGGAGCTGCTCCGGTGCCCGGAGCCGGTCAGAGCTGCTCGCTCGGCTCGACGGGCTCGATGAGCTCGGGGCCGTTCTCGCCGAGCGGGGCGACCTCGTGGAAGCGCAGCTCGGGCACCATCGGCCGCGACGCGGCGACAGCCTGGTCGACGAGCGACTGGTCACCGGTCGCCTCGGGGTCGAGCCAGGTCGACCAGAACTCGGGCGGCAGCATCACCGGGATGCGGTCGTGGATGTCGGCGAGCCCGCCCGTCGCGTCGGCGGTGAGGATCGTCGCGGTGAGCACCCAGCGGGCCGGGTCGTCGTCGGCCTTCGTGCGGTCGCGCCACCACGAGTAGAGCCCGGCGAAGGCGATGGGGCCCTCGTCGGAATGGATGAAGTACGGCGTCTTGCGCTTGTCGACGGTGTGCCACTCGTAGTACCCGTCGGCCGGGATGAGTGCCCGCTTGCCCTGAAGCGAGGCGCGAAACGCGGAGGCGGTCGCCACACCCTCGGACCGGGCGTTGAAGGTCGGGTACTTGAGCTTCAGTTCTTTGGAGAACGAGGGCACGAGCGACCAGCGCGCCGACTCGAGGCGCCGCACCACCGGCCCCTCTTTGTTCGACTCGATGACGACGGGGATCTGCTCGGTCGGCCGCACGTTCCAGCTCGGCTCGGGAAGCCCTTCGCCGACCGTGTCGACGTCGAAGAGCGCCACGAGGTCTGGGGTCGTATCGGAGATGACGAAGCGTCCGCACATGGCGTCAGGCTATCCCGCCCCGCCGACATCAGGACGGGGCGTCGGTGTCTTCGTCGCGATGACAGCTGGGAGAAGTCCGTACCCGATGAGCAGGGGTGTGGCGAGTGCCCAGGGTGACACACTGTCGGGCGACGCATGCGAGAGGCCGGCGGTCGCGATGAAGAACCAGATACCGCCGACCATGGCGGCGATTCCCGCGGAGATCGCAATCCAGCGGAAGGATCGCGAACCGACGATGCCAACGGTCGAGGCGGCCGAGGCGGCTGTGCAACCGGCGAGCACGAGCGTCGCGAAGACCCCTCTCGGCGCGAACTCCGTCGGGCCGTCCGGCCCCCATTTCGTCGGGATCTCGAGCGGAAGGTGATTCCACCACACGACGGCGCTCACCAGTATCACGACGGGGATCCACAGACGAGGAGCAGACTTCCCACAGGGCCGCTCCGGTGTCTCGTCACCGGTTCAGGCTAGTCGCTGCGGGGAATCCTCGCCGAGTGGACGCACGGTGCATCCGACTTGCCGTATTCGAACATTTGTTCGAAACTGAGATGGTGACACTGGCTGCTCCGCTCCGCTCCCCGACCGCTCGCCTCGAGCGCGTCGACGAGCTGCAGGCGCGCATCCAGGGCATGCAGTCCACCCGGCTCGAGACCCGCGCGGTGCCCACCCACCCGGCCTTCGCGGGGCTCCTGCCGGGCGGCAGCCTGCGCGAGGGCACCGTCGTCGAGGCGCAGGGCTCGACCACCCTTGTGATGGCCCTGCTCGCGGCGCCCTCGGCGAGCGGGCGCTGGGTCGCCGTCGTCGGCATGCCCGAGTTCGGCGTCGAGGCGGCCGCACGGTTCGGCATCGACCTCGACCGGCTCGTGCTCGTCCCCGAGCCCGGTCGGCAGTGGCTGGCGGTGGTGGCGGCCCTGGCCGACGTCATCCCCGTCGTCGCCGTCCGGCCGGCCCAGCGGGTCGCCCCGGCCGAGGCGTCACGGCTCGGAGCGCGCCTCCGCGAGCGCGGCACCACGCTCATCGCCGCCGGAGCCTGGCCGGGCGCCGACGCGAGCCTCGGCGTCGAGCTGAGCGAATGGCACGGCCTCGAACTGGGGCACGGGCTGCTCGACGAGCGCGAGGTCGTCGTGAGTGCGGCCGGCCGGGGCGGGTTCGCGAAGCGGCGACGCTCGAGGCTGCGCATGCCCGATCGTGCGCTCGGGTTCGCGGTGGCCGACGACGCGGCAGACGACCGCGGCGGGGCGGGCACGGGGCATCCCACCGCCGCACCGAGGCTCACCCCAGTGCTCCACGCCGACTTCGCGAGGCCGGCATGACCGCCGTCTCCCCCGCCCGCGCGATCGTGCTCTGGTGCCCCGACTGGCCCGTCTTCGCGGCCGCCCGCGAGGCCGGGCTCGACCCTGCGGCGCCGCTCGCGCTCACCGAGGGCGGCGCGGTGCACTCGTGCTCGGCGGCCGCCCGCCGCGACGGGGTCGTGCGAGGGTTGCGGCTGCGCGAGGCGCAGTACCGCTCCCCCGCGATCACGGTGCTGCCGTACGACCCGGTGCTCGACGTGCGCGCCTTCGAACCGGTGGTGCGGCAGGTCGAGCAGACCGTTCCCGCGGTGCAGATCGTGCGGCCCGGCACGCTCGCGATGCGGGCGCGCGGGCCGGCGAGGTACTACGGCGGTGAGGATGCCGCGGCGCAGGCGCTCCTCGAGACCGTCGAGCGGCTCGGGGTGGCCGGCGCCCGGGTGGGCATCGCCGACGGCCCATTCGCGGCCGAGCAGGCGGCACGGGCCGTGCGTTCCTCGCCCGTGGGCATCGTGGCGCCCGGTGGCTCCGCCGCGTTCCTCGCCCCGCTGCCCGTCGGTCTCGTCGTCGACGAGCGCACCCGCACGCTGCTCAACAGGCTCGGCGTGCGCACCCTCGGCGAGTTCGCGGCGCTGCCGCCGGGCGACGTGCGCCGGCGTTTCGGCGCGGCCGGGGCTTTCGGCCATGATCGGGCCGCCGGGCGCGAGGCGACCGGGGTCGCGGCGCGCACCCCGCCGCCCGAGTTCGAGATCACCGCCGAGTTCGAGCCGCCGCTCGACCGCATCGACCAGCTCGCCTTCGCCTTCCGGGTGCGCGCCGAGGAGTTCATCGACCGCATGCGGGCGGCACGGCTCGTGTGCACGGCGATCCGGGTCGAGCTCGACGACGAACGGGGCGGGCACTCCGCCCGCAGCTGGCTGCATCCGCGCTGGTTCACCCCGGCCGATGTGGTCGACCGGGTGCGCTGGCAGTTGCAGGGCGCAGGCACCGCCGACACCGGGCTCGTCTCGCCGATCACGAAGCTGCGCGTGATCCCCGAGCGGGTCGACGGCACCGCGAACCACGAGGCCGGGCTCTGGGGTCAGGGGCCCGACGAGCGCGTGCACCACGCACTGACCCGGGTGCAGAGCATGCTCGGGCACGAGGGGGTCGTGACGGCGGCGGTCGGAGGCGGTCGTATGCTCGCCGACCGTCAGGTGCTCGTGCCGTGGGGCGATCGCCCGCCCGAGCATCGTGAGGCGCCGTGGCCCGGCAGCCTGCCCGCACTCGCACCGGCGAGCGTGTTCCGCGAGCGGCATCCGGTCGCCCTGCTCGACTCTGCCGGCGACCCTGTCGCGATCGACGAGCGCGGGGCGATCTCGTCACGGCCCGAGCGCTTCGCGGTGGCCGGCGGCGCCCCCGCGCAGGTGCGGGCGTGGGCGGGGCCGTGGCCCGTGGTCGAACGCTGGTGGGACGCCGAGCGCGCCCGCCGCGTGCACCGCTTCCAGCTCGTCGACCACGACGGCTGCGCGTGGCTGCTCGTACGCGACGACGAGGGCTGGTGGGCCGAGGCGAGGTACGACTGATGGGTGGGCCCTGATGGGGTGGAACAACCCCGAGATCCCCTGGTCGGAGCTCGAGCGCACGCTCTCCGACCGGCGTCGCCCGAACCCGGGCACGTCGAAACTCATCGCCGACGGCGGCGACGGGCCGGCATTCAGCCGCAAGCGCCAGCCGTACCGCCCGAGCGAGGGCCTCGCCGCCCCCGACGGCCCGGTGGTGCCCTACGCCGAGCTGCATGCGCACTCGAACTACAGCTTCCTCGACGGGGCCTCGGCGCCCGAACAGCTCGTCGAGGAGGCGCATCGGCTCGGCCTCGCCGGGCTCGCGATCACCGATCACGACGGCTTCTACGGCATCGTCCGCTTCGCGGAGGCCGCCGAGAGCTTTCCCGAGCTCACCACCGTCTTCGGCGCCGAACTCTCACTCGGGCTCAGCGCACCGCAGATGGGCTCCGCCGACCCCGAGGGCGAGCACCTGCTCGTGCTCGCCCGCCGCGAGGAGGGCTATCACCGGCTCGCCGCAGCGATCACCGCAGGGCAGCTCGCGGGGGGCGAGAAGGGCCGTCCGGTCTACGAGCTCGAGGCGCTCGCCGAGCGCGCGGGCGGCGAATGGGTCATCCCCACCGGGTGCCGCAAGGGCGCGGTGCGCCGCGCCCTCGCCGACGGCGGCGCCGACGCCGCGTGGCGCGAGCTCGACCGCCTGATCGCGCTCTTCGGGCGCGAGCAGGTGGTGGTCGAGCTCTTCGATCATGGCGCCCCGGCCGACCAGCGCGCGAACGACGTGCTCGCGGGGCTCGCCGAACGTGCTGGGCTCCCGCTCCTCGCGACGAACGCCGTGCACTACGCGACCCCGCCAGAGCACCGGCTCGCGAACGCCCTCGCCGCGGTGCGCGCCCGGCGCAGCCTCGACGAGCTCGATGGGTGGCTGCCGGCCTCCGACGGCATGCACCTGCGCAGCGGCGCCGAGATGCAGGCCCGCTTCGCCCGCTACCCGGGTGCAGTCCCGCACTCGGTCGTGCTCGCGGGCGAACTCGGCTTCACGCTGCGCAGCGCCCGCCCGCGCCTGCCCAGGCAAGAGGTGCCCGAGGGGCACACCTCGATGAGCTGGCTGCGCGAGCTCGTCCGGCAGGGGGCCGCCGAGCTGTACCCGGGGGTGCCCGAGCATGTGCGCGCGCGGCTCGAGCACGAGCTCGCGGTGATCGAGCAGAAGGACTTCCCCGGCTACTTCCTGATCGTGCACGACCTCGTGAGCGAAGCCCGGCGGCGAGGCATCCTCTGCCAGGGGCGCGGCTCGGCGGCGAACTCGGCCGTCTGCTACGCCCTGCGCATCACCGCCGTCGACTCGATCAAGTTCGATCTGCCCTTCGAGCGCTTCCTCTCGGCGCTGCGCGACGAGGAACCCGACATCGACGTCGACTTCGACTCCGACCGCAGGGAGGAGATCATCCAGTACGTCTACGCGAAGTACGGCAGGCAGAACGCCGCGCAGGTGGCGAACGTGATCAGCTACCGGCCGAAGGTCGCGGTGCGCGACATGGCGAAGGCGCTCGGCTACGGCGCCGGGCAGCAAGACGCGTGGTCGCGGCAGGTCGAACGCTGGGGCGCCGTCGTCGAGACCGACGACCACGACATCCCCGCGCCGGTGATCGGGCTCGCCGAGCAGGTGCTCGGCTTCCCGCGCCACCTCGGCATCCACTCGGGCGGCATGGTGCTCACCGATCGCCCGGTGGGCGAGGTCTGCCCCATCGAGCACGCCCGCATGCCGAACCGCACCGTCCTCCAATGGGACAAGGACGACTGCGCCTGGATGGGGCTCGTGAAGTTCGACCTGCTCGGACTCGGCATGCTCGCCGCACTGCAGTACACCTTCGATCTCGTGCGCGAGCACACCGGCGAGGTGTGGGAACTGCAGTCGATTCCCAAAGAAGAGGCCGCCGTGTACGACATGCTCTGCCGGGCCGATTCGATCGGCGTCTTCCAGGTCGAGAGCCGTGCGCAGATGGGCACCCTCCCCCGGTTGAAGCCGCGCCGGTACTACGACCTCGTCGTCGAGATCGCGCTCATCAGGCCAGGCCCGGTGCAGGGCGGGGCGGTTCACCCGTACATCAGGCGGCGCACCGGCGAAGAGGCCGTCAGCTACCTGCATCCGAACCTGAAGCCGGTTCTCGAACGCACCCTCGGTGTGCCGCTCTTCCAGGAGCAGCTCATGCAGATGGCGGTCGCGGTCGGCGGCTGCACTGCCGCCGACGCCGACCTGCTGCGCCGGGCGATGGGCTCCAAGCGCGGGGTCGAGAAGATCTCGAAGCTGCGCGCGAAGCTCTTCGAGGGCATGGCGGCCAACGGCATCTCCGACGACGACGCCCAGGCGATCTACGCGAAGATCGAGGCCTTCGCGAACTTCGGCTTCGCCGAGAGCCATGCCCTCGCTTTCGCGCTGCTCGTCTACACGAGTTCGTGGCTGAAGCTGCATTACCCCGCCGCGTTCCTCGCGGCGCTGCTGCGCGCACAGCCGATGGGCTTCTACTCGCCGCAGACCCTCACCGCCGATGCGCGGCGACACGGGGTGCGAGTGCTGCGACCCGACGTGCTGCGCTCGGGTGCGCACGCGGGGCTCGAGGTGCTCGACCCGTCGAGCGGCGGCTCGGCGGCCGGCGCAGACGGCGGTGCGGATGCCACGTGGTCGCCCCGCGATCGTCGCCGCCCGCCGAGCGGGCTCCACACGTGCACCGACGCAGAGCAGCCGCCGATCGGCGACTTCGACCGCACGGCCCCCGACCGCTCCGCCGAGCATCGGCGCGACGCCGCCTTCGCCGTGCGGCTCGGCCTCGCCGAGGTGCAGGCGATCGGCGAGCAGGTCGCGCAGCGCATCGTCGACGAGCGCGAGGCGCACGGCCCCTACCGCGACATGGCGGACGTCTCGCGGCGGGCCGGGCTCGACACCGAGCAATTGGAGGCGCTCGCCGCGGCCGGCGCCTTCGACGGCTTCGGACTCGCCCGCCGTGAGGCGCTGTGGCTGGCCGGCGAGGCGGCGCAGGATCGCGCCGAGTTCCTGCCGGGCTCGGTCGTCGTGGTGCAACCGCCGCTCCTGCCGATGCTCTCGCCCGCCGAACAGGTCGTCTACGACCTCTGGTCGACCGGCATCTCCCCCGACGACCACCCGATCCGGCACATCCGCGAGCGGCTCGACGAGCGCGGGGCGATCCGCATCGACCGCCTGCGCGACGTCGAATCGGGCCGGCGGGTCGAGGTCGGCGGGGTCGTGACGCACCGGCAGCGACCGGCGACGGCCTCCGGCATCACCTTCCTGAACCTCGAAGACGAATCGGGCACCCTCAACGTGATCGCCGGGGTGGGCGTCTGGAACCGGTACCGGCGCATCGCCCGCGAGGCCCCCGCGATGGTCGTGCGCGGCATCCTCGAGCGTTCGAAGGAGGGGGTGACGAACCTCATCGTCGACCGTTTCGAGTCGCTCACCGTCGCCGCGCCCTCGCGGTCGCGCGACTTCCGATGACCATGGCTCGCAAGGCCGGCCCGGAATACCCTGAAGACGTGGAGGACAACGATCCACGAGCGTCAGGGAGGGGGCGGCGGGCGAGCACCCGCCGATCGTCCACCACACGCCTGTTCACGCGCGCCTTCATCGCCCTCGGCATCGCAGAACTCTGCTACTTCACCGCGACCGGCGTCGCCATCTTCGCGCTGCCGTTGTATGTGACCGGCCCGATCGGCGGCGACGAGGCATGGGCAGGGTTCGCGTTCGGGGTGTTCGCCCTGTCGGCGCTCGTGCTCCGTCCGCTCGCCGGCCGACTCGCCGACGCGATCGGGCGGCTCCCCCTGCTCCTCGGCGGGGCGATGATCGCCGCCGTGAGTCTGGCGCTGCTCGGTGTCGCCGACGATCTCGCCACCGTCATCGCGCTGCGGCTCCTGGCGGGCGTCGCGGAAGCGGCGTTCTTCGTCGCGGGGTTCGCCGCGCTCGCCGACCTCGCACCCGAGGAACGTCTCGGCGAGGCGCTGTCGTACAACTCGCTCGGACTGTATCTCGGCATCGCGCTGGGGCCACCGCTCGGCGAAGCCCTCGTCGCGAACGGGGGGTATCCGCTCGCCTGGACGGGTGCCGCCGCCCTCGCCGGGCTCTCGGCCGCGCTCGCGCTCCTCGTCGGAGAAACGCGGGAGAAGGCCCCGCCGGCCGACGCCGAGCGCCACCTCATCCACCGGCCCGCGCTGCCGATCGCACTCGGGTTCCTCGCCTCGCTCGTGGCGATGGGCGGATTCCTCGCCTTCGCCTCACTGCACTCCACCCGCGTGGGGCTCGAGAATGCGAGCCTCGCACTGTTCGTCTACGGCGCCGTCGTGGTCGCCTGCCGCATCGCCTTCGCCAAGGTGCCCGACCGACTGCCGTCGCTGGCGCTCGGCGCTGCCGCACTGACGACGATCGGCATCGGCCTCGTGTTCGTCGCGACCTGGCCGTCGCCAGCGGGGCTCCTGATCGGTGCGGGAGTCACGGCCGTCGGCGTGGCGTTCAGCACGCCGGCGTTCTTCGCCGCGATCTTCGCGACGGCTTCGCCGGCCGAGCGCGGCGTGGCATCCGGCACGGCGAGTGCGGCGATCGATCTCGGACTGGGGATCGGACCGATCGTCCTCGGCATCGTCGCCGACGTCGCCGGCATTCCGTGGGCTTTCGGCGTGGGGGCCGCGATCGCGGGCGCCGGTGCGCTCTGGACGCTCACCCTTCGGCGGCGCCAGACGGCAGCGGCCCGCGCGACGGAATGACCGCGGCCGGCGCGCGCGGGCGTGCGGGCGTGATCGCGGCATGTCGCCGTGTCGGCGCCGCACCGCGCACACATCGGCCCGCCGCTCCGATAGCCTCGATCGGTGCCCGCAACGCCTCCGTACGACCACGACCCGACCGACCGCTACGGCGGTGATGTGCTCTCGGGCGACTGGCGGGCGCGCGGCCGCACGGTGATCCCCACGGTCGAAGCCGAACGCGATCTCGTCGTCGAACTCGCCGAGTCGGGGTTCTGCGGTGCCGTGGTCGGCGTCGCGAAAGGCACGGTGACCCTCGAGGACCGCTTCGGCAGGCACCGGATGTTCCCGCTCGGTCACGGATTCCTCGTCGACGGCCGCGCAGTGCAGCTCGTCGCGCCGAAGCCGAAGGCGCCGAGCGGGCGACTGCGCACGGCATCGGGTTCGTTCGTCGCCGAGGCTTCGCCGGCGAAGGTCGCGCTGCCGAGCCGCATCTTCGTCGAGGGGCGCCACGACGCCGAGCTCGTCGAGAAGATCTGGGGCGCCGACCTCCGCGTCGAGGGCGTCGTCGTCGAGTACCTCGAAGGCGTCGATGTGCTGCCCGAGACACTCGCCGAGTTCCGTCCCGGCGCGGGCCGGAGGGTCGGCGTGCTCGTCGACCACCTCGTGCCGGGTTCGAAGGAGCAGCGAATCGCCGACGCCGTCTCGCGCGGCCCGCACGGCGCGCACGTGCTCGTGGTGGGGCATCCGTACATCGATGTGTGGCAGGCCGTGAAACCCGCCCGCATCGGCAAGGCCGAATGGCCGACGATCCCGCGCGGTACCGAGTGGAAGCACGGCATCTGCGAGGCCTTCGGCTGGCCGCACGACGACCAGGCCGACATCGCCCGCGCCTGGCAGCGCATCCTCGGACAGGTCCGCGGCTACGGCGACCTCGAGCCGGCCCTGCTCGGGCGGGTCGAGGAGCTCATCGACTTCGTGACGACGCCGGCCTGAGCCGTCGCGCGCAACGAGCCGTCACGCGCGGAGCCGACCCGGAGCCGGCTCAGATCGAGAAGCCGCCATCGCTGTGGATGAGCTGACCGGTCACCCAGCGTGCCTCGTCGGACACGAGGAAGCGCACCAGCCTCGCCGCGTCGTCAGGGGCGCCGAGCCGGCCCGTGGGCTGCTGCGCGGTGAGGGCGGTGCGGGTGGCCGCGTCCATCCAGCCGGTGTCGACCGGACCGGGGTTCACGAGGTTCGCGGTGATGCCGAGCGGGGCGAGCTCGCGCGATGCGGCGATCACGATGCGATCGAGGGCCCCCTTCGAGGCGCCGTAGGGCACGTTGCCGACGACGTGGTCGCTCGTGAGTGCGACGATGCGCCCGCCGGGCACGGCCTCGTCGTCGACGGCGAAACCGTCGTCGGAGCCCGACGGCAGTTGCGCGGCGAAGGCCTGCACCAGGAGCAGCGCGGCGCGCGCGTTCACGGCGAAATGACGATCGAAGCTCTCGATCGAGGTGTCGAGGATGCCGGAGTCGACGCTCTGCGCGTGCGAGAGCACGAGGGCTCGGACGGGGCCGAGCTCGGAAGCGGCGGCGATGAGACGCGCCGGCGCCTCGGGATCGGCGAGATCGGCGTCGAGCGCGATCGCGCGCGCACCGAGCGAGCGCAGTTCGGCTCCGAGCGCCGCGGGGTCGCGATCGGGGTCGCCACCGAGCGGCATCCGTCGGTCGTAGTCGCCGAGGTGGCTGAATGCGATGTCCCAGCCGTCGACGGCGAGGGCGGTCGCGATCGCCCAGGCGATCGTGTTGCGACGGCCTGCGCCGGTGATCAGGGCGACGGGGCGGGTCATGGTGCTCCTGGAGGTGTGAGGACTCGGTGGGAGCCGAGTCAGGGTGCGGCGGGCAGCGTCACGACGACGCGCAAGCCTCCACCGTCGCGACCCGCGAGGTCGAGGAAGCCGCCGTGCGCCCGAACGATGCTCTTCACGATAGCGAGCCCGAGACCGACGCCGCTCCGATCTGTCGTGATGCGTCCTCCGCCGCGGCGGAACGGTTCGGTGAGCGTCGAGACGAGCGCGGGGTCGAGCCGCTCGCCGGTGTTCTCGACGACGAGCACGGCCGCACCCGGTCGTGCGCCCGTCGTGATCCGCACGATCCCGCCATCGGGCGCGTTGTGCACGATCGCGTTGTGCACGAGGTTCGTCGTCAGCTGCAGCAGGAGCGTCGGCGAGCCGAGGGCGATGGCGACCTCGCCGGAGGCGTCGAGCGCGATGCCCCGCTGCTCGGCGAGCGGCAGCAGCGTCTCCGCCGCCTGCTCGGCGAACAGCGAGAGGTCGACGGCTTCGCGGGCGAACGACTGCTGGTCAGCCCGGCTGAGCAGCAGCAGCGCCTCGGTCAGGTCGATTGCCCGCGCGTTGACCATCTGGAGGCCTTCGATGAGGGCCGCGGTGTCGCGTCGCGGGTCGTCGCGGGCGACCTCCAGGAGCGTCTGGGAGATCGCGAGCGGCGTGCGCAGTTCGTGCGAGGCGTTCGCCGCGAACCGGCGCTGCTCGTCGAGGTGGGCCTCGAGCTGCGCGAGCATCGCATCGAAGCTGTCGGCGAGCTCCCGGAACTCGTCACGACGACCCTCCAGCTCGATACGGTGCGAGAGCGAGCCGGTGGCCGCCCTGCGCGTGGCCGTCGTGATGCCCTGCAGGGGCGCCAGCATCCGGCCGGCGAGGAACCAGCCCCCGGCCAGCCCGAACACGAGAAGGAAGAGCAGCGCCCAGGCGACCGCCGGAACGAAGGCGCGGATGAGGTCGTCGCGCCCCGGCTCGAAGCCGCCGACCGTCGACATCGCCTCGGCGGGCACGTATCGCAGGAGGAACAGCCAGACGACCGAGAGCAGCAGCGCCGCGCTCGAAGCGCTGCAATATGCGCTCGCCGTCGGCAGCACCGACTCGACAGACATGATCGCGAACGCGATCGGCGGCCTGACGGGTTACGGGCTGCTCGTGCTCGCCCTCGGTCAGGCGAGGCTCGTGCCGAACGCGAGTCCGAGCAGGTAGGTGACGGCCGCGGCGCCGAGGCCGATCGCGAGCTGGCGGAACGCTCGCTTGAGCGGCGATGCGCCCGAGAGGAGACCCACGGTCGCACCGGTCAGGAGGAGCGCGATGCTCACGAGCACCGTCGCCGTGATGATCGCGGCGAGCCCGGTCATGCCGAAGAGGTAGGGCAGCACCGGGATGAGCGCGCCCGAGGCGAAGAAGAGGAAGCTCGAGATCGCCGCGGACATGCCCGTGCCGACCGCCTCATCGTCGTGCTCGGTCACCGCGAGCGCGTCGGTCGGCGCGTGCACCTGCTCGGCCGCCTGCACGCGTGCGACGACGAGCGCGGCGTGCTCGACGGCCTCCTGCGCCTCCATGCCGCGCGCCCGGTAGACGAGGGCGAGCTCGTTGGCGTCGACATCGAGATGCGGCAGCGCCTCGCGGGCGGTCGGATCGGGGGCGGAGGCCTCCAGCAGCTCCCGCTGCGAGCGCACCGAGACGTACTCGCCCGCGCCCATCGAGAGCGCGCCGGCGAGGAGGCCGGCGATCCCGGTGAAGAGCACGACGCCGGGGGCGACGCCGGTTGCGCCGATGCCGAGCACGAGCGCGAGGTTCGAGACGAGGCCGTCGTTCGCACCGAACACGGCCGCACGGAAGGTTCCTGCGAGGCTGCGGCGTCCGCGGGCGGCGAGCCCGCGGACCACCTCGCCGTGGATGCGCTCGTCGGCCGCCATCGCCGGGGTCGCGTGCGGGTCGCTCGCGTAGGGCGACCGTGCCTCGGCTCGCTGGGCGAGGGCGAGCACGAAGATCGAGCCGAATCGCCGGGCGAGGGAAGCCAGCATGCGGGTACGGAGGTCGGCGCGGGGTACGCCGCCGTCGTCGCCGTCGAGCAGGCGCAGCCAGTGCGCCTCGTGCCGGCCCTCGGCCGCGGCGAGGGCGAGCAGGATGTCACGCTCCTCGCCCTCGCGGCGGGCGGCGAGTTCGCGGTAGACGGCGGCCTCTGCGCGCTCGGCGGCGAGGTAGCGGCGCCAGCGATCACGGTCGGCGGGGGTGCCCTGGGGCTGCTCGTCGGTCATGTGCTCTCTCTTCCCGCGTCGCGGGCGCACTGTCGGATGGGGCCGCCGGGTACCCGCGCCAGTGCGCGGCCGCGGTCACGGCCGACGTTCACGCTATCGGGCGCCGCCGCACCGGACGGCTGTTTCGCCCGGATTGACAGCATTTCGGAGCGCCGAACCGCTCGCATGGGCGGATGCCTCGCCGCCACGATCTCGGAGATCGCCACCGGTTCGGTGCGGTCGGCCCCAAGGATCCGAGATCGTGGTGATCGCCGAGGCCGTGGCGGCAGCGGAGCAGCCCAGCAGGCTCAGCCGACGAGCTTGTTCCAGCCGTCGCCGTCGACGTGCTCGAAGATGAGGTTCGTCTCGGTGTGGGCGACCGCGGGGTGCCCGGTGAGGTGCGAGAGCACGAACTCGCGCAGCTCTTCGGCGTCTCTCGCGGCGACGTGCAGCAGGTAGTCTTCGGCGCCGGCCATGTGGAACACGCCGAGCACGCCCGGCAGGTGCGGCACCTGCGCGCGGAACGCGTCGATCTCGCTGCGATCGTGCTTCACGAGCCGCACGGCGATGAGCGCCTGGAGCGAAACCCCGAGGGAGGCGAGGTCGACCTCGACCCGGTAGCCGCGCACGGTGCCGAGCGACTGCAGGCGACGGAGTCGAAGCGAGACCGTCGACTCGGCGACGCCCACCTCGGCTGCGAGCGCCGCGCCCGAGGCCCTGGCGTTCGTCGAGAGCGCCTGGAGGAGTGCCCGGTCGACGCGGTCGAGTTCTGGTTTCTGCGCCATGCGTGGACTCCAAGCGGATCGGTTCTGCAGATTCTGCGAGACATCCAGACTATCGCAATGATCGTGCAGGCTGAGTTGAGAGATTCGACAGAATCTGCTTCAGTGCGAGCCATGCAGACATCGTCGTCGCACCTCGAGACCCGCGCCGTCCACGGCGGAATGAGCGGAGTCCGGGAGAGCGGATCCCACGTTCCCGTCATCGATTTCTCGACCACGAATCCACTCGGCTCGGTCGAGGCCGGTGGGCTCTCCTACGAGGAGCTCGCCACCGGTCACGACCTCGGCGAGGATCGTTCGGCGGTATACCAGCGCCTCTGGCAGCCGGGCGTCGCACGCTTCGAGGAGTCGCTCGCCGGCCTCGAGGGCACCGACGGCGCCGTCGCCTTCGGCAGCGGCATGGCCGCGCTCACCGCGGTGCTCATCGCCACGGCCTCGGCGGGCAAACCGCACATCGTCGCGGTGCGCCCGCTCTACGGCGGTACCGACCACGTGCTCGAGAGCGGTCTGCTCGGTACCGAGGTGACCTGGGCGACGATCGACGAGGTCGGCTCGGCGATCCGCCGCGACACCGGGCTCGTCGTCGTCGAGACGCCGGCGAACCCGACGCTGGAACTGGTCGACCTGCGCCGGCTCGCCGACGCCGCGGGCGAGGTGCCCCTGCTCGTCGACAACACCTTCGCCACCCCGGTGCTGCAGCGCCCCGCCGAGCACGGTGCGACGCTCGTGCTGCACAGTGCGACGAAGTACCTCGGCGGCCACGGCGACGTCATGGGCGGCGTCGTTGCGGCCGACCGTGACTGGGTCGAGCGTCTCCGCCGGGTGCGGGCGCTCACCGGCGGGCTCCTCCATCCGATGGCCGCCTACCTCCTCCACCGCGGGCTCCGCACGCTGCCGCTGCGGGTGCGCGCGCAGCAGGAGACGGCTCGTGAGCTCGCCGAGCGCCTTGCGGGCCACCCGGCAATCGCCCGGGTGCACTACCCGGGGCTGCCCGGACAGGATCCGCAGGGCCTCGTCGGCACGCAGCTCGAGGGGCCGGGATCGATCATCGCGCTCGAATTCGCCCACGGGTTCGACGCGGCGGTGCGGTTCACCGAGTCGTGCGAACTCGTCACTCACGCCGTTTCACTCGGCGGCGTCGACTCGCTCGTGCAGCATCCTGCGTCGCTCACGCACCGCCCCGTCGCCGGTGCGGCGAAGCCGGGCGACGCGGTGGTGCGCCTCTCGATCGGGCTCGAGCACGTCGACGACCTCGCGGCCGATCTCCTCGCAGCGCTCGACGCGGCGGCGTCGGCCTCGGGCGCGGAGGACGACGCCGACCGCACCGACGCCGGTCAGTCCGCCGGCGACGCCGACGAGGGCTCCTCGACCCGCGCCGCCTGAGGCGGGTTGCGGATCCCGAGCCAGGAGACGACTCCCCCGACCACGAGGAGGGCCGCCGTCGCGATCGCGGCCCGGTGGTAGCCGTCGACGTCGAGCGTCGATCCGACGATGACGCCGATCGAGGCGATCGCCACGAGTCCGGCGATGCGTGCGACGGCGTTGTTGACGGCCGAGCCGATGCCCGCCCTGGCGGGATCGACGGCCCCGAGGATGGCCGCGGTGAGCGGGGCGACGGTGATCGCCATACCGATGCCGGAGACGACGATGCCGGGAAGAAGCTCGGTCCAGAAGCCGACCTCCTCGGTCACGGCGAGCGTGAGCAGGTACCCGACGGCGACGATGATCGGCCCCGCGGTCATGAAGATCCTCGGGCCGAACCTCGTCGAGAGCCCGCCGAACCACGAGCCGAGGAGCACGAGCATGATCGTCGGCGGCAGGGTCGCGAGACCCGCGGCGGTGGCGCTGAACCCGCCGAACTCCTGCAGGAAGATCGTGATCGCGAAGGGTCCGAGCGAGAATGCCGCGTAGATGAAGAGCGTGGCGAGGTTGCCTGCGGCGAAGTTGCGGGCCCTGAAGAGGCTGAGCGGCAGCATCGGCTGCGGTGTGCGGCGCTCCCACCAGATGAAGAGCCCGAGCGCGATCACCCCGCCGATGAGCGGCACGAGCACGAGCGGCGAACCCCAGCCGAGACGCTCGCCCTCGATGAGCGCGAACACCGTGCCGCCGAGGCCGGCGACGCAGAGCGCGGCGCCGATCCAGTCGATGGAGGCGTGCTCGGCGGCGGGCTCGTCGCGCGCGATGCCCCGCAGCATCACGAGCGCGACGACGATCGGGATCAGGTTGATCCAGAACACGAGCCGCCACGACACGAGGTCGACGAGCAGCCCGCCGAAGAGCGGCCCGATGAGGAACGCGACCGTCGTCCACGCCGTCCAGCGGCCGATCGCCTTGCCCTGTTCGGCGAGCGGGAACGTCGCGACGATGAGCGCGAGCGAACTCGGGACGAGCAGGGCGCCCGCGGCGCCCTGGAACGCACGGGCGACCACGAAGAACACGCCGTCGGGGGCCATCGCGCAGGCGATCGAGGTGACGCCGAAGCCGTAGAGCCCGATGCGGATCATGCGTGCCCGCCCGAACGAGTCGGAAAGCGATCCCGCGAGCAGGATGAACGCGCCGAGCGTCAGCAGGTACGCGTCGACCGCCCACTGCTGCAGCGCGAGACCGCCGCCGAGCTCGTCTGCGAGCGACGGCAGCGCCACGTTGATGACGGCTCCGTCGAGGAACGCGATGAACGAGACGATGATCGCGATGACGAGCACCCGGGTGCGGCGAGCCATGGGCGCCATGGTATCGCCCGGCAGCGGATGCCCCGTGCCTCCCGTTCACGGGAGCACTCGACCTTCATCGGCCCGAGAGCCGCCGCCGCACGAGCTCGATGCGCGACTGCAGCTGCGTCACCGTCGCCTGCGCCACTTCGGGCCCGCCGCACGCCCGCCGCAGCTCGGCGTGCACGAGCGAGTGCGACTGCCCGCTCTGCCGGGCGTACAGCCCGACGATGCTGTTGAGCAGCGAGCGCTGCTCCTTCAGGGTTCGGAAGAGCGCGACCGGCTCGCTCGATGTGTCGCCGCCGCCCCCAGCGCCCTCGTCTTGGACCGACGCGGCGTGCTTGCGCCGCTCCCCCGCGCGTCGCGCCTGTCTCGCCTGCCGATGCCGCAGGAGCTCTGACACCTGCTCGGGCTCGAGCAGACCGGGGATGCCGATGAAGTCGAACTCCTCGTCGCTGCCGGGTTCGGCGAGCGTGCCGAACTCGGTGCCGTCGAAGACGACCCGGTCGAAGGAGGCGTCGGAGCCGATCGCCTCCCAGGTGCCGAACTCCATCTCCTCGGAGGCGCGCTCCTCGCGGTTCGCCGACTCGAGCAGGCCGTCGTCGAGCCCGTCGTCGTCGGAATCGCCGCCCCGTCGGTCGAGGGCGTGATCGCGCTCGCGTTCGAGCTGGGCTGCGAGTGCCATGAGCACCGGCACGTTCGGCAGGAACACCGAGGCCGTCTCACCGCGACGGCGGGCCCGCACGAAGCGGCCGATCGCCTGGGCGAAGAACAGCGGCGTCGAGGAGCTCGTGGCGTAGACCCCGACCGCGAGACGCGGCACGTCGACACCCTCCGAGACCATGCGCACCGCGACCATCCACCGCCGGGCGTTGCCCGAGAACTCCTCGATGCGCCCGGAGGCCTCTTTGTCGTCGGAGAGCACCACGGTCACGGGCTCGCCGCTGATCTTCTCCAGGATGTCGGCGTAGGCGCGAGCGACCGTCTGGTCGGTGGCCAGCACGAGCCCGCCGGCGTCGGGGATCGACTGCCGGACCTCGGTGAGCCGGCGGTCGGCCGCCCGAAGCACCGCGGGGATCCACTCGCCGCTCGGCTCGAGCGCCGTGCGCCACGCCGAGGAGGTGATGTCCTTCGTGTTGTCCTCGCCGAGCTTCGCCTCCATCTCGTCGCCGGCTTTGGTGCGCCAGCGCATGTGACCGGCGTAGACCATGAACATGACCGGCCGCACGACGCCGTCGGCGAGGGCGCGCCCGTAGCCGTAGTCGTAGTCGGTCTTCGAGAGGCGCACGCCCTGCGCATCGGGCTCGTAGCGGACGAACGGGATGGGCGCCGTATCGGAACGGAACGGCGTACCGGTGAGCGAGAGTCGCTTCGTCGCGGGCTCGAACGCCTCGCGGATCGCGTCGCCCCACGAGAGGGCGTCGCCGCCGTGGTGCACCTCGTCGAGGATGACGAGCGAGCGCCCCGAGAGGGTCAGCTCGCGATGCAGCGCGGGGCGCATCGCGACCTGCGCGTAGGTGACGGCGACGCCGTGGTAGTGCTTCGGCGAGCGGCCGTGCGCATTGCGGAACCCGGGGTCAAGCCGGATGCCGACGCGCGCCGCGGCATCGGCCCACTGCCGCTTCAGATGATCGGTCGGTGCGACGACCGTGATGCGGTCGATGATGCGCCGCCCGCGGAGTTCGGCGGCGAGGCGGAGCGCGAAGGTCGTCTTGCCGGCGCCGGGCGTCGCCGCGGCGAGGAAGTCGCGCGGGAGTTCGTCGAGATACTGCTCGAGGGCCTCGGCCTGCCACGCCCGCAGCTTCGACGCGGTACCCCAGGCGGCCCGCTCGGGGAAGGAGGGTGAGAGGTGTTCGGCCGCCGAGGTGCCCGGATGGGCCCCGGATGGTGTCGCTGTACTCACTGGATTCGAGGGTAGCGGAGGCCTGCGACATCCTCGAACCGACACGTTGTGCAGAATGGAGTGATGGTCACCCAGCAGCACCCCTGGTCGCGTTACGTCGCCGTCGGCGACTCGTTCACCGAGGGCATCGGCGACGCCGAGCCCTCCGTACCCGGCGGGCACCGCGGTTGGGCCGACCGCGTCGCCGAGGTGCTCGCGCAGGGCACTGAGGACTTCGCCTACGCGAACCTCGCGGTGCGCGGCAAGCTCATCCAGCAGATCATCGACGAACAGCTCGAACCGGCGCTCGCGCTGCGGCCCGACCTGATCACGATCTCGGCGGGCGGCAACGACGTCATCCGCCCGCGCACCGACCCCGACGAGATCGCTGCGCGCTTCGAGTACACGATCGAGCGCCTCTCGCGCGACCACGCGACCATCGTGCTCTTCACGGGCGTCGACGTCGGCTTCTCCCCCGTGTTCCGCGGTATCCGCGGCAAGGTCGCCATCTACAACGAGAACCTCCGCACGATCGCGGCGAAGTACGACTGCATCGTCGCCGACCAGTGGGCGCTCACCGAGATCCAGGACCAGCGCATGTGGGCGCCCGACCGCCTGCACCTGAACTCGCTCGGCCACCACACGGTCGCGCGCATGGTGCTCGCGGCGCTCAACGTCGACAACGAGCTCGAGCCGCTGAAGCCCGAGCCGCTGCCGTCGACGACTTGGCGCCAAGCACGGGTCGAAGACCTCGCGTGGGCGCGCGAGTACCTCGTCCCGTGGGTGGTGCGCCGCATCCGGCACCAGTCGTCGGGTGACCTGATCTCGCCGAAGCGACCCGACGCGGCGCCCTACTCGCTGCCCGACTGAGCGGTCGCGGGCGCGAGCCCCGAGGGGTTCGCGAGCCGCCACCAGGTGCCCGGGTCGTCGATCTCGGCGTCGAGCACGAGCGGCACGGTGATCTCCTGCGCGCCCGCACGGACGACCGCGGTGCCGACCTCCTCGCCCTCGTTCGCGAGCGTGAGCGGCTCCGCGTGCACCTCGACCTCGACGGGGGTGTCGCTCCACACCACGACGGATGCCCCGTCGGAGGTGCGTGCGCGCGCGGTGTCACCCCAGGGCGTGGCATAGCTCGCGAGCTCCTGCCCGGCCTCGAGCGGTGTGACCTGGTGGAACCCAGGTGCGACGCTGTCGAGCAGCTTCGCGATCGCCTCGCGGAGCATCGCGTGGTTCTCGCCGCCGAGGAGCACCCCGACGACGGTCACGGTCGTGTCGCCGACCGCGTAGTCGGCCGAGAACAGCAGGTTGGCGGCGTCGTCGGTCGTGCCCGTCTTGATGCCGTCGACGCCGTGGGTGCCGAGCAGCTTGTTCGAGTTCTCGAGGGTGCCGAGTTCGGGGATGTCGACCTTCTGCGTCGCGACGATCTCGGCGAGCACGGGCTCGGCGAGGGCGAGCTCGCCCAGCTTCACCAGGTCGGCGGGCGTCGACACGTTCTCGAGCGACAGTCCGCTCGCATCGGCGATACGCGTGTCGACGAGCCCGTGGGCGTCGAGCCAGGTGCGCGCGGCGTCGACGAACGCCTGCTCGGAGCCGAACGCCCAGTTCGAGAGCGAGATGGCGTAGTTGTTGCCCGACGGCAGCAGCAGCGCCTCGAGGCTCTCGCGCAGGCTCAGCGTCGCGCCCGCCTCGACGGGCGCGACCGAGCCGTTCTGGGCGATCATGTCCCAGTAGATGTCGACGTCGGCGTCGGTGTACTCGATGTCGGGGCCGTGCTCGCCGGCCGCGATCGGGTGCTGCTCGAGGAGCACGAGCGAAGTGATGATCTTCGTGATGCTCGCCGAGGCCATCGGCTGACCGGCGTTGCCCGCGGCGAGGAGCCCGTCGAAGCCGATCGCGCCCACGGCGTAGCCGCCGAAGCCCGGCAATGCGAGCGATTGCGGCTCGGCGACGACGGGGGCGGGCTGCTCGACCTCGGGCGCGGCGACCGGCACGGGGGCGCCGAGGGCGTTCGCCGTGTAGACCCCGCCGCCGATGAGCAGAGCGACCACGACGGCGAGGGTGCCGAACACGACGATGCGGCGGCGCCGGTAGACGCGCCGCCGCTCGTCGGGGTCGGTGGGGCGTGCGGGGTCCGCAGGCGCGAGCGTGTCGGTCACGGGGTCTGTTCCTCCGGAAGGGCGAGTGCGTAGAGCACGACGGCCGCGGCGGCGGCGACGTTCAGCGAGTCGACGCCGTGGCGCATCGGGATCGTCACCACGGTGTCGGCGGCCGCGAGCGCGCTGCGGCTGAGCCCGTCACCCTCGGCGCCGAACACGAGCGCGAGGCGTTCGGGCGCATCGGCGGCGAGCCGGCGCAGCGGCACCGCGTCGTCGGCGAGTGCGAGGGCGGCGGTCGTGAACCCGGCGCCGTGCAGGAGCATGGCCGCCTCGCCCCACTCGGGCAGCCGCGTCCACGGCACCTGGAAGACGGTGCCCATGCTGACGCGCACGCTGCGGCGGTAGAGCGGGTCGGCGCAGCGCGGCGTCACGAGCACCGCGTCGGCGCCGAGCGCCGCCACCGAACGGAAGATCGCTCCGACGTTCGTATGGTCGACGATGTCCTCCAGCACGACCACGCGGCGGGCGCCCGCGAGCAGTTCGGCGGGGTCGGGCATCGCGGGCCGCTCGAACGCCGCGAGGGCGCCGCGGTGCACGCGGTACCCGGTGATCTCCTCGAGCTGGCCGGGATCGGCGAGGTGCACGGGGATGTCGAACGGCGCGAGCACGGGCTCGAGGCCGGCGAGCCATTTCTCCTCCATCAACACCGAGCGGGGGCGGTGCCCGGCAGCGACCGCCCGCCCGATGACCTTCGCGGATTCGGCGATGTAGAGCCCCTGTTCGGGCTCCTGCGCGCTTCGCAGGGTCACGTCGGTGAGCCGTGCGTAGTCGGCGACGGAATCGGATGCCGCGTCGTGGACTCGTTCGATGTGCATTGATCTCCTCCCCTCAAGAGTGCCAGCCCCGGAAACAATCCGGAAAACGACGGTGTTTACAATCAGGTCAACCCTCGTCTGAATGGAGCTTCCGTGGAGATCGGAATCGACACGACGCCCGACACCGGGCGACTGGTGCGCGAGGCGATCGACCTCATGCGCGGGGCGCGGATCGCGGTGCTCACGGGCGCGGGGGTCAGCACCGACTCCGGAATCCCGGACTACCGGGGCGAGGGGGCGCCGGCGCGCACGCCCATGACCGTGCAGCGATTCCTCGCGTCCGAGGACGCGCGCAAGCGGTACTGGGCCGGAAGTCACCTCGGGTGGCGCCACTTCGGTGCGGCGCGGCCGAACGCCGGCCACGTCGCACTCGCCTCGCTCGAGGCGTCGGGGGCGGTCGCCGGCGTCGTCACCCAGAACGTCGACGGTCTGCACCGCCGCGCCGGCAGCCGCCACGTCGTCGAACTGCACGGCGGCATGGACCGCGTCGTCTGCCTCGACTGCGGCCAGCACTACGCGAGGCAGGCCATCGCCGAGGAGCTCACCCTCCTGAACCCCGGCATGGACCTCGAGCAGTCGATCCGCCAGGCGCCCGACGGCGACGTCGTCGTCGACGAGGTCGAATCGATGGTGATCCCCGCCTGCTCGATCTGCCGAGGCATCCTGAAGCCCGACGTCGTCTTCTTCGGCGAGTTCGTGCCGGTGCCGACGTTCCAGGCGGCCGCCTCCCTCGTGGCGGGTGCCGAGGTGTTCCTCGTCGCCGGCTCCTCGCTCGTCGTGAACTCGGGCGTTCGCCTCATCGAGCAGGCGCGGCGTCGCAAGCTGCCGATCGTGGTCGTGAACCGCGGGGTCACCAAGGGCGACTCCCGCGCCGCCGTCAAGATCGACGCCGGTGCGAGCGAGACGCTCACCGCCTTCGCCGAGGCGCTCGGTTCGTGAACGCGGCCCGAGACGTGCGAGAGTCGTCGACATGACGGATGCCACGAGCCACCCCGAACCGACGCTGATCGCCCTCGTCCGCCACGGCGAGACCGAGTGGAACCGCGAACGTCGCATCCAGGGCATGACCGACATCCCGCTGAACGACACCGGGCGCGAACAGGCGGCCGAGACCGGCTCGCGACTCGTCGACGGCGAATGGGATGCCGTCTACGCGAGCACGCTCTCACGCGCCGCAGAGACGGCCGAGATCATCGCAGGAGTTCTCGAACTGCCGGCGCCGCGCCTCTTCGGGGCGCTCGCCGAACGAAGCCACGGTGTGCTCGAGGGACTCGATCATGCCGGCCGTGCGGCGGTCGAGGCTCAGGCGGCGACGATCGAGGGGCTCGAGCCGCGCTCGACCGTCATCGCCCGCGCGAGCGCCGCGCTCGCCGAGATCGCGGCGGCCCACCCCGGCGGCAGCGTCGTCGTCGTCTCGCACGGCGGCGTGATCCACTCGCTCATCCTCGAGCTGAGCGACTGGACGCTGCCCGGAACGGGCTACGCGATCGCGAACGGGTCGGTGCACCTGCTGCGTCACGCTGCGGGCGCACTCGAACTCGTCGAGCCCGAGCTGCTTACCGGCACCGAGGCCTGAAGCCCGAGGCCGGGAGCCGGCAACAGCGCAGTATCGATCAGCGCCGCCCGCGCCGCCCCTTCCGCGCGCCGTGCTCGGCGACGGTGCGGTGCATGAGCTCGAGCAGCGTCGCCGCGGACTGGGCCCAGGTGTACTTCGCCGCACGCTCGACCCCGCGAGCGGAGTGCGCCTGCCAGATGTCGTCGGACTCGAGGTCGCCGAGCGCTCGCACGAGGTCGTCGGCGTCGCCCGAATCGAAGTACGACGCGGCGTCTCCGCCGATCTCGCGGAAGATCGGGATGTCGCTCACCACGACGGGCGTGCCGAGGCGCATCGCCTCGATGAGGGGGATGCCGAAGCCCTCGGCCTTCGACGCGTGCACGAGCGCGGTGGCGCTCGCGAGCAGCTCGGCGTACGCGGCATCCGTCACACCGTCGTGGAAGACGAGTCGCGCCCCGGGGGCGAGCCGCGTGAGCCGCTCGCGCTCCTCCCTGCCGATCCGGCTGAGCAGGTGCAGTTCGTGGTCGGGCAGCGCCGCGACCGCCTTCACCAGCGTGTCGACGTTCTTGTACGGCATGTACGAGCCCATGTAGACGAGCCGATGCCCCTCGGGGCGTGTCCGGGGAAGCTCGGGCACGCCGAGGTCGTCGGAGGCATTCGAGACGACGGTGATCGGCCGGCGGGTGAGGCGGTGGTCGCGGATGAGCCCCGCCGTCGTCTCGGAGACGGTGACCACGGCATCGGCCCGGTTCAGGAGCAGCCGCTGCGGCCACCACGCGAGGTGGTAGAGCCGCCAGAGCAGGCGCACGGGCGCGGGCAGGTCGCGCGGCGGCGTACGGTTCTCGTAGTAGATCAGGTCGTGCAGGGTCAGGAGCAGCCGGTAGTCGCGCCCCCACGAGCCCATCGTCTGCATCGGCGAGAAGACGATGTCGGGGCGAAGGCGCCGCACCTGGCGGGCCACGAAGGGCTCGCGCGCGCTCGTCGGCGAGCTCACGAGCTGCCACGGCAGGTCGGGCAGCATGTCGAGCTGCCGGTGATCGCTCACGAGCATCGTGACGGGGTGCAGCTTCGCGAGCTCGGTGACCAGGCCCGCGGTGAACCGGCTGATGCCGTCGTGATGCCCGATGCGGGTGTAGCGGCAGTCGACGACGACCCTCATGCGAGGGACTCCGTGCGCAGGAATCGGCCGATGCGCGCGGCGGCGTCGCCGGGGGTCTCGTAGTGGATGAGGTGACCCACCTCGGGGATCACCTCGAGCCTCGCATCGGGGAATCGCCCGACGAGGCGGCGCTGCGCCTCGATGGGCGTCACGTCGTCGCGTTCGGCGGCGACGAGGAGGGTCGGCACGGCGATGCGCTCGGCGTACTCGCTCACGTCGTGGCCGACCGAGGCCCGGAACGCCTCGAGCAACTGGTCGCGGTCGCCGAAGTCGGAGAAGTAGCGATCGTGCTGGTCGTGGATCCAACGGCGGAGGTCGCGCTCGCCGGTCTTCGCCATGGTCACACTCATGACGCGCACGATCGCGCCGTTGCGCAGGAGCGCGAAACCGGCCTTCTCGGGCAGCGCGGCGGCGGCGCGGTAGTAAAGCACCGCGAGCCGGGTCATGATGCCGCGCGGACCCTGGAGGGCGGGAGCGCCGATCGGGTTCACGAGCACGAGCCGCCGCGGTGCGAGCCCTCCCGCGACGGCCGCCGACGACACGATCGAGCCGAAGGAGTGCCCGAGCAGGTCGTAGTCGCCGTCGAGACCGACGGCCTCGATGAACGCCCCGAGCCAGCGCGCGTAGCCGTCGATGTCGTGCTCGCGGTCGGCGAAGGTCGCCGACTCGCCGAAGCCCGGCAGGTCGGGCGAGACGATGCGGTACCCCGGTAGCTGCGCCACGACGGGCTCGAGGCCGTGGTGGTCGCCCCGGAACCCGTGGACGAGCACCAGCACCGGGGCATCCGCGTCGCCGTACTCCCACCACGCGGTGTCGGTGCCGTCGACCTCGACCCGGTGGGCCCTGACGGGAATGCGGGCGAGCGCGGCGGCGTAGGGCGATTCGATCATCCCAGCCATTCTAGGGATCCGGCCTGTGCAGAAGCCGCGCCGACGACCGCGACGTCGCGAATGCCGCGAACACGCGCCGCGCCACCCGGGCGATGACGGTGGCGCTGCATAGCCTGTCGCACATGGATGCCACGAATGCCGCCCCCTGGGCCGACACCCTCGCCGTCTTCGACCTCGAGACCACCGGCATCGACGTCGACGTGTGCCGGATCGTGACCGCCCACGTGGGCGTCATCGGCGCCGGCGGCGAGGTGCTCGAGCAGAGCGAGTGGCTGGTCGACCCGGGCGTCGAGATCCCGACGGCGGCGTCGCTCATCCACGGGGTGACGACCGAGCGCGCCCGCCTCGACGGTCGGTCGGCGCCGTCGGCGGTCGCCGAGATCATCGCGACGCTGACCGATGCCGCTGCGCGGGGCCTGCCGATCGTCGCGTACAACGCGGCGTACGACCTCACCGTGCTCGAGCGCGAGGCCGCGCGCTACGGCCTCGCGCCGCTGCCCGGCCCCGGTCCCGTCATCGATCCGCTCGTCATCGACAAGGCGGTCGACAAGTACCGGCGCGGCAAGCGCACGCTCTCGGCAGCGGCAGAGCACTACGGTGTCGTGCTCGACGATGCCCACAACGCCGCTGCCGACGCGATCGCCGCGGGGCGCGTGGCGCAGGCGATCGCCCGCGCGCACCCCGAGCTCGCGACGGTCGCCGTCGCCGAGCTGCACGCCCGCCAGATCGACTGGTGCCGCGAGCAGGCCGAGAGCTACCAGTCGTGGCGACGCCGCAACGGCGAGCCCGAGTTCACGACGTCTGGGGCGTGGCCGGTCCGCTGACCCGTGCGGGCGCGTCGACGAACGTGAGCGAACGGGCGCTGGCACGACGAAGGGGCGGGCGACTCGCGTCGCCCGCCCCTTCGGTTCGGCTGGATTACTTGCCGAAGCCCTTGAAGCGCTGGTTGAACTTCTCGACACGGCCGGCCGAGTCCATGATGCGCTGCTTGCCCGTGTAGAACGGGTGCGACTCGCTCGAGATCTCGACGTCGATGACCGGGTAGGTGACACCGTCGAGTTCGATCGACTTGTCGCTCGTCGCGGTCGAACGCGTGAGGAACGTGGCGCCCGAAGCCAGGTCGCGGAAGACGATGGCGTTGTACTCGGGGTGGATGTCGGTCTTCATGGAGACTTCCTTGGATTTCGATTGAGAGAGCGGACGATGGATTCAGAGCTCCAGCCGCACGACTGCGACACCTTCGCGGTGCCGGTCAGCGGCGGGAAAGCATGTTGGCGGTAGGGCCAGCTGACAAGTTTAGCAGAATCGGAGCGAGAACTTCTCAGACGGCGCGCGCGGCGAATCGGCCGTCGCGCTCGCTGAGTTCGATCTTCATGTCGAAGGTCGAGCTCAGGTTCTCGGCGGTGAGCGCCTCGGCGAGGGGGCCCGCCGCGACGATTCCGCCCTTCTTCACGAGGAGCGCGTGGGTGAACCCGACGGGGATCTCCTCGACGTGATGGGTGACCATGACGATCGCAGGCGATGACGGCGAGGCGGCGTAGCCTCCGAGGAGACCGACGAGCTCTTCACGGGCGCCGAGGTCGAGGCTCGCGGCCGGCTCGTCGAGGAGCAGCAGTTCGGGGTCAGTCATCACGGAGCGCGCGATCTGCACGCGCTTCTGCTCGCCGTCGGAGAGGCTGCCGAAACGGCGACCCGAGAAGCCGTCGAGGCCCCACTCCTTCAGCACGCGCTCGGCGCGGCGGAGGTCGATGCCCTCGTACTCCTCGTTCCAGCGGCCGGTCACCGAGTACGCGGCGGTGAGGATGACGTCGAGCACGGTCTCGTCGCGCGGGATGCGACGGGCCATCGCTGTCGAGGCGAAGCCGATCATCGGGCGGAGCTCGAAGACGTCGACCTTGCCGAGCGCCTCTTGGAGGACCTCGGCCTTGCCCGATGTCGGGTGCATGGCCGCGGCGGCGATCTGGAGCAGCGTGGTCTTGCCCGCCCCGTTCGGGCCGAGCACCACCCAGCGTTCGTCGGAGGCGACGCTCCACGTCACCGCGTCGAGGATCGTGTTGCCGTCACGAACCACCGACACGTCGCGGAACTGCAGAACCGTACTCGCACTCGCCATGCACCAATGCTATCGGGAGCCGGAGGCCCGCCCGACGCAGGCGGGCGGAGGCACGCCCGGTCAGCGGGCGAGTACCCGCTCGTACACCTCGATCGTGCGCGCGGCGATCCTGTCCCATGCGAAGTGGGTCTCGGCGCGCCGGCGTCCGGCCGCACCCATCTCCGCGGCGCGCGCCGGATCGGCGACGACGCGAGTGAGGGCATCAGCGAGGTCGCGCACGAACCGCCCGGGGTCGAGCGGGGTGCCGGTGCCGTCGTCGGCCTGTTCGATCGGCACGAGCACGCCGGTGACGCCGTCGACGACGACCTCGGGGATTCCCCCGGTCGCGGTCCCCACCACCGGCGCCCCGCAGGCCATGGCCTCGAGGTTCACGATGCCGAGCGGCTCGTAGACCGACGGGCAGACGAAGGTCGTGGCCGCGGTGAGCAGTGCCGTCAGCTCGCGGCGCGGCAGGTGCCGGTCGATCCAGACCACGCCGTCGCGTTCGGCTCGGAGCCCGTCGACGAGGGAGGTGACCTCGGCCATGATCTCCTCGGTGTCGGGCGCCCCTGCGCAGAGCACGAGCTGCACCTCGGGCGGCAGGAGGCGCGCCGCGTGGAGCAGGTACGGCAGGCCCTTCTGCCGGGTGATCCGACCGACGAAGACGATGGACGGACGGCCGGGGTCGACGCCGAGTGCGCGCACCGCGTCGCCGTCGTGCGACGGCGCCCAGTCGGCGAGGTCGATGCCGTTGACGACGACGTCGACCTTCGACGAGTCGAGGTCGGGGTACGCGCGCAGGATGTCGCGGCGCATCCCCTCGCTCACGGCGATCACCGCGTCGGCGTCCTCGAAGACGGTGCGCTCGACCCACGAGCTCAGTCGGTAGCCGCCGCCGAGCTGCTCGGCCTTCCAGGGCCGCAACGGCTCGAGGCTGTGCGCGGTGACGACGTGCGGGATGCCGTGGAGGCGCTTCGCGGTGAGGCCCGCGAAGTTCGCGTACCAGGTGTGGGAGTGGACGAGGTCTGCGCCCGCGGCGTCGCCCGCCATCAGCAGATCGACGGCCATGGTCGAGAGCGCGGGATTGGCGTCGTCGAAGGCGCTCGGCGTCGGGTAGGCCTGCGTTCCGACCTCGTCGCGGGGTGCGCCGAAGCATCTGACGCGCACGTCGATGCTCGCGCGGAGCGCGCGGACGAGCTCAGCGGCATGCACTCCCGCACCGCCGTACACCTCGGGCGGGTACTCACGGGTGAGGACGTCGACGCGCATGCAGGCAACGGTAGCGCAGCGCCGGATGACACGGGCCGACACCGGGACGCGGGAAGACGCGTCGGCTGGTTACAGTTGCCTCATGGTTGCGCGCAAGGTCTTCGGCATCGTCCTCGCTGGTGGTGAGGGCAAGCGACTCATGCCCCTGACCGAGGACCGGGCGAAGCCCGCGGTGCCGTTCGGCGGGCAGTACCGGCTGATCGACTTCGCGCTCTCGAACCTGCTGAATTCCGGCCTGCGGCAGGTCGTCGTGCTGACCCAGTACAAGTCGCACTCGCTCGATCGGCATGTCTCGCAGACCTGGCGGCTGAACGGCCTGTTGAACTCCTACGTCGCCTCGGTGCCCGCCCAGCAGCGGCTCGGCAAGCGCTGGTTCTCGGGTTCGGCCGACGCCATTCTGCAGAGCCTCAACCTGATCTACGACGAGCGCCCCGATCTCATCGTGGTCGTCGGCGCCGACCACGTCTACCGCATGGACTTCTCCCAGATGATCGACGCGCACGTCGAGTCGGGTGCCTCGGCGACGGTGGCGGCGATCCGCCAGCCGATCGCGCTCGCCGACCAGTTCGGCGTGATCGAGGTCGCGCCCGAACGGCCCGGCCGCATCCACCGCTTCCTCGAGAAGCCGAGCAATCCGATCGGTCTGCCCGACTCCCCCGGCGAGGTGCTCGCCTCGATGGGCAACTACGTCTTCGACGCCGACGCGCTCATCGACGCGGTGCTCCGAGACGGCGAACAGAGCTCCTCGAGCCACGACATGGGCGGCGACATCATCCCGGCGTTCGTCGCCCGGGGCGACGCCGGCGTCTACGACCTCAAGCAGAACGTGGTTCCCGGCTCGACCGACCGCGACCGCTACTACTGGCGCGACGTCGGCACCATCGACTCGTTCTTCGAGGCCCACCAAGACCTGATCTCGGTGATGCCGGTGTTCAACCTCTACAACCGCGAGTGGCCGATCTTCAGCCAGCAACTGAACTCCCCGCCCGCCAAGTTCACCCGCGACGCGCGCGGCACCCTCGGCACCGTCATCGATTCGATCGTGTCGCTCGGATCGGTGATCTCGGGTGCGCACGTCGAGCGCAGTGTGATCGGCCCGTGGGCGGTCGTCGGCTCGGGCGCGCACGTCTCGGACTCGATCCTCTTCGAGCGCGCACGCATCGACGCGAGCGCGACGGTGCAGCGCGCGATCCTCGACAAGGAGGTCGTCGTCGAGGCCGGCGCGCGCATCGGCGTCGACCGTGCCGAAGACGTCGCCCGCGGCTTCAGCGTGACCGACAGCGGCGTCACCGTCGTCGGCAAGGGCTCGCGCGTTCGGGCCCTCGCGTGAGCCCCGCAGGCCTGGGCCGCTCGCGCGGCCCGCTCGTCGTGCTGGACGCCGACTCCACGCTCATCCGGGAAGAGGCGATCGAGCTGCTCGCCGAGGCGGCCGGCAGCCTCGAGCACGTCGCCGCCGTCACCGAACGTGCGATGCGCGGCGAGCTCGACTTCGCCGAGAGCCTGCGCGAACGCGTCGCCACGCTCGCCGGGCTCGACGCGGCGGTGCTCGCCGCCGCTCGCGAGCGCATGACCCCCACCGACGGGGTCCAGGAGCTCATCGACGGCGTGCACGCGGCCGGGGGGCTCGTGGGCGTCGTGTCGGGCGGGTTCCACGAGCTGCTCGACCCGCTCGCCGAACGCCTCGGCCTCGACTTCTGCCGGGCGAACCGGCTCGAGCTCACTGATGGGCGGCTCACCGGCCGCGTCGACGGCCCCATCGTCGATGCCGCGGCGAAGGCGAGGTCGCTCGAGGAGTGGGCGGCGGCCGGAGGCATCCCCCTCGCCCGTACGGTCGCCGTCGGCGACGGCGCGAACGACCTGAAGATGCTCGATCGCGCCGCGCTCGGCATCGCGTTCTGTGCGAAGCCCGTGGTTCGGGCTCAGGCCGATCTCGCGATCGACCGCCCCGACCTCGGCGCGGTGCTCGCCGTGCTCGGCCTGCGCGGCTGAAGCGCGTTCACGCGGAGAGGGCCGTCAGTGCCCCATGCCGAGGCCGCCGTCGACCGGGATGACGGCGCCCGAGATGTAGCCGGCGTCGTCGCCCGCGAGCCACGCGACGACGCGCGCGACCTCGTCGGGCGAGGCGAAGCGGCCGAGCGGGATGTTCTTCTTGTACTCGGCCTGCTGCGCCTCGGGGAGTTCGTCGGTCATGTCGGTCTCGATGAAGCCGGGCGCGACGACGTTGGCGGTGATGCTGCGGGCGCCGAGTTCGCGCGTGAGCGAGCGGGCCATGCCGACGAGGCCGGCCTTCGACGAGGCGTAGTTGACCTGTCCCGCCGAGCCGTAGAGGCCGACGACGCTCGAGATCAGCACGATGCGGCCGAACCGCGCCTTGAGCATGCCCTTCGAGGCGCGCTTCACGATGCGGAAGGCTCCCGTGAGGTTCGTGTCGACGACGCTCGCGAAGTCGTCGTCGCTCATGCGCATGAGCAGCATGTCGCGCGTGATGCCGGCGTTCGCCACGACGACCTCGACGGGGCCGAGCGCGGCCTCGACCTCGGAGAACGCCCGATCGACCGACTCGGAATCGGTGACGTCGGCGCGCACCGTGAGGGCGCCTTCGGGGCCTTCGCCCGAGCGGGCGGTCACCGCGACGCGGTGCCCCTGCGCGAGGAACTCGCGGGCGATCGCGTGGCCGATGCCGCGATTGCCACCGGTCACGAGGACGGTGCGGCTCGTCGTCATGCTGGACTCCGTTCTGCAGGTTCGGCCGTGCGGCCCGTCCCAGCATAGAGGCTCGCTCCACGGGGCATCCGCCGGGCCCGAATCGACGTAGGCTTGAGTGAAGAGGAGCGCCGTCAGGCCTGCGGCGACCAGCATGAAGCAGCAGTCGATCACCACGCTGCCGCCCTCACCCGAGGCGGAGCGTCGCTCGCGGATGATCAAGTACACGATCGCGATGTCGATCCGCGTGCTCTGCATCGTCGCGATGCTCTTCGTCGACGGCTGGTGGCTCGCGGTCTGCGCGGCCGGCGCGATCTTCCTTCCCTATTTCGCCGTCGTTCTCGCGAACGTCGGCAGTCCGAGTCGCACGAGTCGGGTGCTCCGCCCCGGCGGGCTGGTGCGGCGCACTCCCCCGCCCGCGGCGGGTTCCGGCGACACCGGCACCGCGCCGGACGGGCATCACGAGCGAGGAGCCGCATGATCGGCGGACTGGGCGGCGCGCCCACCCAGGGCGGTTGTTCGCGCGCCGGATGCCGCGAGGCGGCCGTCTGGCGCATCGATTGGCGCAATCCCCGCATCCACACGGGTGAACGGGGCAAGACCTGGCTCGCGTGCGACGAGCACGTCGGCTACCTCCGCGAGTTCCTCGAGTCGCGTTCCTTCCCGGTCGGGGTCATCGCCTTCGAGCACACGGGCGATGCGGCGACGGATGCCTCGGCGGGGGGCCGCGCGTGAACGAGTGGCGTTTCCTCCTGGCACGGCGCTGGGCCGGCTACCTCGCGCTGACGATCATCTTCGCGATCGTCTGCTCGGCACTCGGCACCTGGCAGCTCAACCGTCGCGCCGAGGCGCTCGCCGAGGTCGCCCGCATCGATGCGAACTACGACGCGGAGCCCATCCCCGTCGACGAGGCGCTGCCAGACCCTGCCGCGTTCGACGTCGATCAGCGCTGGCAGGTCGTGGAGCTCTCGGGCGAGTACCTGCCGGCCGACGAGGTCGTCGTGCGCAACCGCCCGTTCGGCGGCACCACGGGCTTCGAGGTGATCACCCCGTTCCGCCTCGACGGCGGCACCGTCATCATGATCGACCGCGGCTGGATTCCGCAGAACTCCGACGGCCGGCCGAGCGAGATCCCCGAGGCGCCCCCCGGGCAGGTCGAGGCGACCGCTCGTCTGAAGGCCGGCGAGGGGCGCATCGAGGGTCGCACGAGCACCGGCATCGAGTTCGCGACGATCGACCTCGGCGAGCTCGCCGAGCGCGTCGGCGAGCCCGCCTACACGGGGGCCTACGGCATCCTCGTGCAGTCGGGCGACGACGCGACCGAACCGCCGCTCGCGGCGCCGCGCCCCGAACGCGACGAGGGCCCGCACCTCTCGTACGCGCTCCAGTGGTACGTCTTCGCACTGCTCGCCTTCATCGGTCTCGGCTGGGCGGCGAACCAGGAGCGCAAGGGCCTCGCCGAGGCATCCGGTGCATCGGATGCCTCGCGGCGCGTGCCGCGGCGCCCGAAACCGCAGAACCGCGGCGGCGAGGACGCCGACTACGAGGACGGCGTGCTCGACCGGCGGTGAGGCGGCCACTCGAGGTGCCTCAGGCCAGCTCGATGAGCTCCTGGTACTCGCGGCTCCAGTGGTCTTCGGTGCCGTCCGGCATGATGAGCACCCGCTCGGGGTTGAGCGCCTCGACGGCGCCCGGGTCGTGCGAGACGAGCACGACCGAGCCCTCGTAGTGCGCGAGCGCATCGAGGATCTCGGCGCGGCTCGCGGGGTCGAGGTTGTTCGTCGGCTCGTCGAGGAGCAGCACGTTGGCACCCGAGACGACGATCATCGCGAGCGCGAGCCTGGTCTTCTCACCGCCTGAGAGCACGCCCGCGGGCTTGTGCACGTCGTCGCCGGTGAAGAGGAACGAACCGAGCACCTTGCGCGCCTCGGTCTCGGTGAGGTTCGGCGAGGAGCTCACCATGTTCTCGAGCACCGAGCGCTTGACGTCGATGGTCTCGTGCTCCTGCGCGTAGTACCCGACCCGCAGGCCGTGACCGGCTTCGACGATGCCGGTGTCGGGGGCGTCGACGCCCGCGAGGATGCGCAGCAACGTCGTCTTGCCCGCGCCGTTCAGCCCGATGATGACGACCTTCGACCCGCGGTCGATCGCGAGGTCGACGGCGGTGAAGATCTCGAGCGAGCCGTAGCTCTTCGACAGGTCGCTCGCCGTGATGGGTGTGCGACCGCACGGCGCCGGGGTCGGGAAGCGCAGCTTCGCGACCCGGTCGACGGCGCGCACCTCCTCGAGGCCGGCGAGCAGCTTCTCGGCGCGGGCGACCATCTGGTGGGCGGCGGCGGCCTTCGAGGCCTTCGCGCCGAACTTCGCAGCCTGGAGCTTCAGGACGTCGGCCTTCTTCTCGGCGTTCGCGCGCTCCTTCTTGCGGCGCTCCTCGTCGGCGGCGCGCTGGCGCTGGTAGTGCTTCCAGCCCATGTTGTAGATGTCGATCATCGAGCGGTTCGCGTCGAGGTAGAAGACGCGGTTCACGACCTCCTCGACGAGCACGACGTCGTGCGAGATGACGATGACGCCGCCCTTGTAGCCCTTCAGGAACTCGCGGAGCCACACGACCGAGTCGGCGTCGAGGTGGTTCGTCGGTTCGTCGAGGATCATCGTGTCGGCGTCGGAGAAGAGGATGCGTGCGAGCTCGATGCGCCGGCGCTGACCGCCCGAGAGCGTCTTCAGCGGCTGGTCGAGAATGCGGTCGGGCAGGTTCAGGTTCGAGGCGATCGAGGCGGCCTCGGCCTCGGCGGCGTACCCGCCGAGCGCGTTGAAGCGATCGGTGAGGTTGCCGTACTTCTTCATCGCCTTCTCGGCGACGACCGGGTCGTCGCTGCCCATGTTCATGGATGCCTCGTGCATGCCGAGCACGAGCGAGCCGAGGCCGCGCGCATCGAGGATGCGCGTGCGCGCGAGCATCTCGGGGTCGCCCGAGCGGGGGTCCTGCGGGAGGTAGCCGATCTCGCCCGAACGGTCGATCTTGCCGTCGCTCGGCAGCGTCTCGCCGGCGAGCGTCTTCGTGAGCGTCGTCTTGCCCGCCCCGTTGCGGCCGACGAGGCCGATCTTGTCGCCGTCGGAGACGCGGAAGTTCACGTGCTCCATGAGCACGCGGGCACCCACGCGGATCTCGAGATCATGGACGGCGAGCACGACGGGCCTCCTGGCTGGGGTGGGGTTCGTGTGCCGAACGGCACAGCCGCCCAGTCTATCGTTCGCGAGTCGGCGTCGGCGCCGATGTCGGCGGCGCCCGGCAGAATCGCAGCATGACGATGGATGTCGCGAGCGAACCCTCGAGCGTCGCGCTGCGGGCCGCACGTCTTCGTGCGCACGGGCTCGACGGCGGGTTCGGCTCCCCCGGTGCGGCGGTCGAGCGGCTGGCGTGCGTGCAGGCGCAAGACCTGGGCGCCGCGAAGTGGGTGCTCGGTGCACGTGTGCCGGGCGCCACCGAGGCGTCGATCGACGCGGCGATCGACGACCGCTCGCTCCTGCGCTCCTGGCCGATGCGGGGCACGCTGCACTTCGTCAGACCCGAGCTGCTGCGGCCGATCCTCGGGGTGACGGCGCCCAGGCAGTTGCAGCGCGCGGCGAAGACGCACCGCGACGAAGGCCTCGACGACGCGGTGCACGCGTCGGCCCGCGCCGTCGCCGAGCGCGAGCTCGAGGGCGGCCGGTCGGCGACGCGCGAGGAGCTGCAGGCGGCGTGGGCTGCAGCGGGCATCCCCACCGAGGGGCAGCGCGGCTACCACCTGATCTGGCGCCTCGCGAACGACGGGGTGCTCTGCTGCGGCCCGGTCGAAACCCGGGCGAGGCAGCGCTTCGTCCTGCTCGACGAGTGGTCTCCGCGCCGGCCCGGCGAGCTCGACGATCACGATGAGACGCTCGGCGTGCTTTTCACGGGGTACGCGCGCGGCCACGGCCCGGTCTCGGTCCGAGACTTCGCCTGGTGGGCCGGAATCACCCTCACGCAGGCTCGGGTGGGCCTGGCTGCGGCGGGCGACACGATCGCCGAGTACGACGACGAGCACTACGTCGCCATCGATGCCGCGGCGCCGCCCGTGGCTCGTCCTTCCGGGCGGCTCGCGCTCGCCCCGTTCGACGAGTACTTCCTCGGTTACGGCGACCGCACCGCCTTCTGCTCCACGGCCGACGCCGAGCGCGTCGTGCCGGGCAAGAACGGCCTCTTCCTCTCCATCCTGGTCGACGGCGGCGAGGTCGTCGGCACCTGGCGGCGTTCGCCCGAACGCCGCGGAGTGACCCAGGTCGAACTCGTGCCGTTCCGCGACGGCCTGGGCGTCGAAGGGTTCCGTCCCGCGCTCGAGCGATGGGCGGCATTCCGGTCGACGAGCCTCGGCGAGGTGACCGCGCGGCCCACGACATGACGAACGGGTGGATGCCACGTGGCATCCACCCGTTCGCGTGAGCGTCGACTACTGGTCGAGCGCCGCCTGCAGTTCGAGAGTGATGGTGACCTGGTCGCCGAGCAGCACGCCGCCGGTTTCGAGCGCGGTGTTGTAGTTGAGGCCGAAGTCCTCGCGGTTCACGACGGTCTTGGCGGTGGCGCCGCCCTTGTAGTTGCCGTAGGGGTCGCCGCCGAAGCCGCCGAACTCGAAGTCGAAGGTCACGGGCTTCGTGATGCCGCGCATCGTGAGCTCGCCGTCGACCTTGAAGTCGCCGCCCTCGACACGGACGCCCGTCGACACGAAATCGATCGTCGGGTAGGTCTCGGCCTCGAAGAAGTCGCCGGTGCGCAGGTGGCCGTCGCGGGTCGGCTCGTTCGTCGTCACCGAGGCGACCTCGGCCGATGCGGTCACGGTCGAGTCGAGCGGGTTCTCCGCGGTCACGAAGGTCGCGTCGAAGCGCTCGAACTTGCCCTTCACCTTGCTGATCATGAGGTGACGGATGCTGAACGCGACCTCGCTGTGCTGCGGGTCGATCTTCCAGGTGCCTGCGCGGTAGCCGGGGATCTCGATCGTCGTGGCGGTGGTCGTCATGTTGCGGTTGCTCCAAAGAGTTCGGTGCTGAGCCGGTCGGCTCACACGGAGGTCAACACGAGCATCCGGGAGATCTATTCCCACGTATGGAAAAACTCCTCGAGCTGCTCCGTTCACGCGAGCGAACGACGAAGCGTGAGCACGTGCCGTACCGCGTCGTCGAGTCGCTCCTCGGAGATGCGCCCCGCGTCGACCGCGGTCGTGAGCGACGCGACGAGCCCATCGATCGAGATGCCGAACTCCGAGGGATCGGCCGGCAGCACGTACAGCAGCAGGTCGGCACCCGCCGCGACCGCGCGCACGGCGTTCTCTCCCGGATCGGCGTACTCGGCGAGCCCGTTGTGCTGCAGCATGAGCATGTCATCGGTCACGACGACGCCTTCGAAGCCGAGCTCATCGCGAAGGATACGGTGCCATTCCGGCGAGAGCGAGGCCGGCGCCGCGTCGACGGCCGGGTAGGCGAGGTGCCCGGTCATCACGAGTTCGGCGCCGGCATCGATGCCCGCGGTGAATGGCAGCGCCGGGCCGCCCCGCCACTCGGCGAGACTCGAGGGCGCGGTCGGGATGCTCGTGTGCGAGTCGCCCGGCGCAGCCCCGTGTCCGGGGAAGTGTTTGAGCGTGCTCGCCGCCGTGCCGCGCTCGCCCGCGACCGCCGCCCCGACCCGCTCGGCCGCGCCGGCCGGGTCGGTTCCGAGCACCCGGCCGAAGATGAATGAGCCGGGATCGGCCGTGACATCCGCGATGACGCCGAAGTTCACGTTCGCGCCTCCTGCGGCGACGCTCGCGGCGCGCGCGGCGAACGCCTCGCGGGTCGCGTCGGGCGGCGCGTCTCGCAGTGTCGCCGCGCTCGCGGCGGAGTCCCAGTCGAGTCGCGAGACCTCGCCGCCCTCCTGGTCGACGCCGATGAGCGGCGGCAACTCGGGGTCGGCGACGAGTGCGGCCGTCAGCGCTGCGAGCGCAGGCGCGTCGCCCGCGATGTTATCGCCCATGAGGATGACGCCCGAGGCACCCGCGTCGAGGAGCGCGCGCGACGGCGCCGGGTCGGTTCCGGGCGCGTGCAGCATGAGAAGCGCTGCCGCCTTCTCCTGGGTCGTGAGGCCCGACATCCGCTCGTCGACCCAGGCCGCCACCGGATCGATGGGGGTCGGGGTCGGGGTCACCGACGGAGTCGGCGATGCCGCCGGGGTGGTCGCCGGCGCTGCACCCGCGCACCCCGCGAACGCCGCCGCGGAGACGACGACGAGGAGTGGGAACAGGAGCCGGGACGAACGCACCCGCCGAGTGTACGCTGCGTGTCCGATCAGCCGCCGAGAGGCGGCGTGGGTAGACTCGCGGCCTCGAAGGGGGTGAGTCGATGCGCCGAGGAGGCCCGATCGCGTGCGCCGCGAGCGTGCTCACGCTCGTCATCGCGCTCGGCGCGGTGGCGGCGCCGGCCGCAGCCTCGGACGAGTACCCCAGCTGGGGCGAGGTCGAGGCGGCCAAGCAGAGCGTCGCCGCGCGCGAGGCCACGTCGACACGCATCACCGCACTGGTCGACCGGCTCGAGGGCGAGGCCGCCGTGCTCGGCGACGCCGCGGTCGAAGCCGCCGCTGTCGCGGCCGCCGCGGAGGCCGCCCGACGCGACGCAGCCGAACGGGCGACCGTACTCAGGGCGGCGTCCGAGGCGGCCGCGCAGACCGCGAGCGCGTCGCAGGCGGAGTTCGGGCGCCTCACCGGCATGCTCGCACGAACCGGCGGCGCGGACGTCACGCTTCAGCTGCTCGCCGGGGCAGACGCGGACGAACTGCTCGACGGGCTCTCGCGGAGTGCCCAGCTCGCCGACGTCTACGCGGGGGTGGCCGCGCACGCTGAGACCGCCCGTGCGGAGTTCGGTTCGATCAGCGCCCAGGCCGAGGTCGCCGAGCGGGAGCGGACGCGGCTCTCTCGCGAGGCCGACCGCACCGCGGCGGATGCGGAGGATGCGCACCTCTCGGCCGAGGCGCGACTCGCCGAACAGCGAACCGCGCTCGACACGCTCTACGCCCAGCTCGCGAGCCTTCGCGATCGGACGGTCGAGCTCGAACGGCGCTACCGGGTCGGCGAACAGGCCCGACTCGAAGCCGAGGCCAGAGAACGGGCCGCGGCCGAAGCGGACGACGACTCGGGCGGCTCCGGTGGGTCGGACGGGTCCGGCGGCGGCTCCGCCGCTCCTCCACCGGGCGTCGTCGTCGACCCCGAGGCGGCGAAGGCCTACGCCGCCCGAGCGATCGGCCGCTACGGCTGGAATTCGAGCCAGTACGAGTGCCTTGTGCTGCTCTGGACGCGGGAGTCGGGTTGGCGCGCCGACGCGTACAACGCCTCGAGCGGGGCGTACGGGATCCCGCAGTCGCTGCCCGGCAGCAAGATGGCGTCGGCGGGCGCCGATTGGCGCACGAACGCCGCCACCCAGATCGAGTGGGGGCTGTCGTACATCGGCGAGCGCTACGGAGCGCCGTGCGGAGCCTGGGCCCACTCCGAGCGGTTCAATTGGTATTGATGAGCGCCCCGCACACCGACCCCGCACCACACACCGAGCTGTTCCGACGCCACGCGGCCGAAGGCGTCCTCCTGCTCGGCGGCGGCGCCGCCATCCTCCTGCAGCTCGCCGACCCGCGCGTCGCGCGCGGTGTGGCACGCCACAGCGACTTCGCGGGCCGCCCGCTCGACCGGCTGTTCGGCACGCTCGACTACATCTACGCGGTCGGCTTCGGCGACGGGGAGGTGCGGCGTTCCGCCGTCCGGCGAGTCAACGCCCGTCACGCGCCCGTGCGAGGCGGGTCCGTCGACGTCGACTCCGTCGGCGCGGAATCGATCCGATATTCGGCGTTCGACGCCGACGCCCAGCGCTGGGTCGCGTCGACCCTGCTCGCGACGGCGCTCACGCTCGAGGAGCGCCTCTGGGGCTCGATCGACGAGGCCCGCGCCGACGCGATCGTGCGCGGCTACGCCCCGCTGGGCGCGAGCCTCCAGGCCGGCGGCGAGGGCTGGCCCGGGAGCCGGGCCGAGTTCGACGAATGGTGGCACGCGCGCCTCGCCGAGGCATCCGTCGGTGACGACGCCCGTCGGGTCGCCCGCACCCTGCTCGGCGGGTCGGCCGCGCTGCCCCCCGGCACACGCCTCATGCTGCCGCTCGTCCGTCTGCTCACCGCGGCCCTCCTGCCACCGCCGATCCGCGCCGCCTACGGCTTCCGGTGGACCGCCCGCGCGGAGCGCGTGAGCGCGGGATGGCTGCGGGGAGTCGCCCTCGTGTGGCCGTTGCTTCCCGCCGCGGTCCGCCACGCTCCGATGCGGAACTCGCTTCGACGTGTGCGACGCTCGACCCGGTACGCTGAGCGTGAAGCATGAGGACGACGATGACCCCGCAATCACCGAACCGCAACGAGCCGCTCGACAGCATCGACCGCCGAATCGTGGCCGAACTGAGCCGCGACGGTCGGCTGTCGGTGCGAACCCTCGCCGACCGTGTCCACATCTCGCGCACGGCAGCGCACAACCGGCTTCAGCAGTTGCAGCAGCGCGGCGTCATCACGGGGTTCGGCGCCCAGATCGACCGCCGTTCGATCGGTCTTCACATCTCGGCGCTCGTCGTGGTGCGCATCGGCGAGGTCTCCTGGGAGGAGATCGCGGCGAAGCTCGCCACCCTCCCCTTCGTCGAGAAGGTCCAGGCGGTGTCGGGCGACATCGACATCATCCTCACGGTCAGTGCC
Source organism: Agromyces italicus DSM 16388 (assembly GCF_000421545.1). Classification (GTDB taxonomy): domain Bacteria; phylum Actinomycetota; class Actinomycetes; order Actinomycetales; family Microbacteriaceae; genus Agromyces; species Agromyces italicus. The sequence goes on along the minus strand of NZ_ATXF01000004.1, from coordinate 487,958 downwards.
CCCGACCACGAGCAGCTGAGCCAGGCGATCCTCCGCGACATCCACGACATGCCCGGCGTCGTGTCGACCAGATCGCATCTCATCCTCGAGGAGATCGAGGGTCATCCGCCCGCCCAGACCTTGGACATCTGGCGCACCTGAGCCCGCTGCGGGTGGACGATCGGCAACGGTTTCGCGCCCCGTGAGCCGTTCGTTCACGCTTGGATGACACGCCCGACGTGCCGGGGCGACCATGTCGCACGATGGCACCATGAGCCTCAATGTCGAGCACGCCCCGACCCGAACCCTGCCGTCGGAGAAGCCACTCCGCCTTCTCGACAACGCGGGTCATGCCGTCACCGGCCACACGACCGGCGGATTCTCGCTGCCCGACACCGAGACGCTCCTCGGTCTCTACCGCAAGATGGTCGTCGCCCGTCGTTTCGACGTGCAGGTCACCGCGCTCACCAAGCAGGGCCGCCTCGCGACCTACCCCTCGGCATACGGCCAGGAGGCGTGCGAGATCGGCGCCGTCGCATCCCTCGACCGGGCCGACTGGCTCTTCCCGACCTACCGCGACAGCATCGCCCTGCTCACGCGCGGCATCGCCCCCGCCGACATCCTGCAGTCCTTCCGCGGCGACTGGCACAACGGCTACGACCAGCACGAGTTCCGCGCGGCCGCGCAGGCGACGCCGCTCGCCACGCAGGCCCTCCACGCCGTCGGCCTCGCGCACGCCGCACGACTCCGCCGCGACCCGATCGTCGCCCTCACCTTCCTCGGCGACGGCGCCACGAGCGAGGGCGATGCCCACGAGGCGTTCAACTTCGCAGCGGTCTGGCAGACCCCGACCGTCTTCATCGTGCAGAACAACCAGTTCGCCATCAGCGTGCCGCTCGAGAAGCAGACCCGCGCCGCGACCCTCGCCGACAAGGCCGTCGGCTACGGCATGCCGGGGTTCCACGTCGACGGCAACGACGTCGCCGCGATGTACGCGATCACGCACGCCGCCGTCGAGCGCGCCCGCGCAGGCGGCGGGCCGACCCTCATCGAGGGCGTCACCTACCGCATCGAGCCGCACACGAACTCCGACGACCCGAGCCGCTACCGCGCGGCCCGCGACGTCGAGCACTGGAAGCGGCGCGACCCGATCGAGCGGCTCGAGAAGTACCTCGTCTCCGAGGGGGCGCTCACCGAGACCCTCCGGGCCGAGATCACCGACGAGGCCGAAGGGCTGGCGGCGGCGACACGAGAGGTCATGACCGCCGAAGCCGAACTCGACCCGCTCGAACTGTTCGATCACGTCTACGCCCGCCCTCGCGCCGCGCTCGCAGCGCAGCGTGCCGCGCTCGCCGCCGAACTCGCCGCCGCCGGCACCCACCAGGAGGACGCCCGATGACCGCCACCGTGACGAAGGACGCCCGCCCCGAGGCATCCGCGCCGACGCAGCTGACCATGGCGGGCGCCTTGAACGCGGCCCTCCGCGACGCGATGGACGCCGACGATCGCGTGATCGTGTACGGCGAGGACGTGGGGCCGCTCGGCGGCGTGTTCCGCATCACCGACGGACTGCAGGCCGAGTTCGGCGAGGAGCGCATCTGGGACTCGCCGCTGGCCGAATCGGGCATCATCGGCACGGCGATCGGCATGGCGATGTACGGCATGCGCCCCGTCGTCGAGATGCAGTTCGACGCGTTCAGCTACCCCGCGTTCGAGCAGATGGTGTCGCACGTCGCGAAGATGCGCAACCGCACCAAGGGCCGCGTCACCCTGCCGATGGTCGTCCGCATCCCGTGCGCGGGCGCGATCGGCGGCGTCGAGCACCACTCCGACTCGTCCGAGTCGTACTGGGCGTCGACGCCCGGCCTCACGGTCGTGATGCCCTCGAACCCGGCCGACGCGTACTCGATGCTGCGCGAGGCGATCGACAGCGACGACCCCGTCGTCTTCATGGAGCCGAAGAGCCGGTACTGGTCGAAGGCGCCGATCGCCCTGCCGGTGACGACCGCGCCGATGGACCGCGCCGAGGTCGTGCGCACGGGCGACGACGTCACGCTGCTCGCCTACGGACCGACGGTGCGCACCGCGCTCGAAGCGGCCGACGCGGCCGAACACGAGGGCCTCTCGATCGAGGTCGTCGACCTGCGCACCCTGTCGCCCTTCGACGACGAGACGGTCGGCGCGTCGGTGCGCAAGACCTCGCGTGCCGCCGTCATCCACGAGGCGGCGCAGTTCGGCGGCTACGGGGCCGAGGTCGCCGCCCGCGTGACCGAGCGCAACTTCCACCACCTCGCGGCGCCGGTGCTGCGCATCGCCGGGTTCGACATCCCGTACCCCTCGCCGAAGCTCGAGGAGCACCAGCTGCCGACCCCCGACCGCATCCTCGCGGCGCTCGACACCTGGGAGTGGGACGCATGAGCCGCGAGTTCATCCTGCCCGACCTCGGCGAGGGTCTCACCGAGGCCGAGATCGTCGCATGGCTCGTCGCCCCGGGCGACGAGGTGGCGATCGACCAGCCCGTCGTCGAGCTCGAGTCGGCGAAGTCGGTCGTGCAGCTCCCGACCCCGTTCGGGGGCGTGGTCGAGTCGCTCGGCGGCGAGGTCGGCGAGACGCTGCACGCCGGCACGGTGCTCATGACGCTCGGCTCCGAGGTCGCGGCGGGTGGTTCGCCGTCGAATCAGGATGCCTCGGAGCCCACGCCGGCCGCTTCCGCCGTGCCGGTCGCCGCCCCGGAGCCCGGGGCACCGACCGCATCTGTCGCCGCCGAACCCGGCGTCGCGGCGCCCACCGAGGTCGCGACCGAGGAGTCGGGCGCGGTACTGATCGGCTACGGCACCCGCGCCTCGACCGTGACGAAGCGGGCGGTCACCGCACCGGCGCGATTCGGGCGTCGCCGCACCGGAGCCGCGACGGGCTCAGACCCGGGCACCGGAGCGGGCGGCGGCGGGGTCGCCGCTCGCTCCCGCCTCGACAGCGCGCGCCGCTCCCCCGTGGTCTCCCCGATCGTGCGCCGACTCGCCCGCCAGCACGGCTTCGACGCCTCGCAGCTCGACGGCTCGGGCCCCGACCATCTCGTCATGCGCCGCGACGTCGAGGCCTTCATCGGCGAACAGCAGGCGATGCCGCAGACGACGATGCCGCAGGCCGTCGTCGAGGCATCCGCACCGTCGACGCCGGCGCCCGCGACCGCCGCCGCGCCAGGCTCCGGTGACGAGCGGATCCCGCTCGACCGCATCGGCCGCGCCGCCGCCGCGCATTTCTCGCGCTCGCGCCGTGAGATCCCCGAGGCGACCGTCTGGATGGACGTCGATGCGACCGCACTCGTCGCCGCCCGCAAGCAGTTGCACGCGGCGACCGGCGAACGATTCGGCACGACCGCCCTCGTCGCACGCTTCGTCGTCGCTGGCCTGCGCAAGCACCCGCGCCTCAACTCGAGCTTCGACGCCGAGCACGACGAGGTCGTGCTGCACGGCGCGGTCAACCTCGGACTCGCGGCCCAGACACCGCGCGGCCTCATGGTGCCGGTCGTACACGGCACGGAACGCATGAGCCTGCGCGAGCTGCGCGACGCGATCGGCGCCCAGACCGAGGCCGCCGCGACCGGCGTCTTCGCTCCGGCGGCGCTCTCCGGCGGCACCTTCACACTCAACAACTACGGCACACTCGGCGTCGACGGCTCCGCGGCGATCATCAACCACCCCGAGGCGGCGATGCTCGGCATCGGACGCCTCGTCGAGCGCCCATGGGTCATCGACGGAGCCCTCGCGGTGCGCACGGTCACCGAGCTCACGCTGTCGTTCGACCACCGCGTGTGCGACGGCGCCGAGGCGGCGGCGTTCCTGACCTTCGTCGCGGGGTGCATCGAGCAGCCGCTTTCGCTGCTCGCCGAGCTCTGAACGTCGAACGGTCTCGCCCGGAATGGGCGAGACCGTTCGCGCGGCGGCTCAGCGTCGCCACGAGTCGATCAGAAGAATTCGTCGGGCGTACCCGCTGCTCGCTCGACGTCGCGGGTGTCGACGCCGGCCGCCCTCAGCTTCGCCACCGATACCCGAAGCCCCGACTCCATCTGCGCGGCCCAGGCATCGGACTCACGTGCGCTCGTCTCCGCCGCCCGTGCCCGCGCCTCCGACGACTCGGCGGCGTCGCGCGCGTCGCGCACCTGGCGCAGGGCGAGCGAGATGCCGTAGTAGGCGGCGACCATCGTGGCGATCGGTGCGGCGATGATCGCCAGGGCGCTGATCGCCGCACCCGTGGGGCTGAAGGCGATGAGCAGCGCGAACGCGAGGAAGAGCGCCACGATCGCCGCGAGGACGACGAGCATGAACCGCAGGTCGCGGCTCCACGGGCGCCCCTCGGCGGCCTTCTCGGGCGGTGCGGTGGTCGCGTCATCGACCGACAGCGGCGGCGGCGCGAAGTCGGGCACCGTGGGCTGGTCGTCGTGACTCGGACGGGCGTACACGTCGGACATTCGGTCTCCGCTCCCCTGCATTCGGATAGACCCCCCAATTGTGGGCCGCACCACGCGAGCGGTCAAGGAACCGCGCCGGGTGAGTGCGGATGCCTCAGGCCACGCGCCGCTCGGAGATGCCGCGCTCGATCACCGCGATGATCTCGGGGTCGTCGGGCTCGGTCGTCGGCCTGAAGCGGAACACGTCGCCGCCGGGCTGGATCACGAACTTCTCGAAGTTCCATTTCACCCGGCCGGCCTTGCCGCGGGCATCCGCAACCTCGGTGAGCGCCTCGTAGAGCGGGTGACGATTGCGGCCGTTCACCTTGATCTTCTGCATCAGCGGGAAGCTCACGCCGTAGGTCATCGAGCAGAACTCCTTGATGTCGGCGGCCTCGCCCGGCTCCTGGCCGGCGAACTGGTTGCACGGGAACCCGAGCACCGAGAACCCGCGGTCGCCGTACTCGCGCTGAAGTGCTTCGAGTTTCGTGTACTGCGGGGTGAGCCCGCACTTCGACGCGACGTTCACGACCATCACCACCTCGTCGGCGTAGTCGGCGAGGGTGACGGCGTCGCCGTCGATGGTCGTCAGGGGGATGTCGCGGATTTCCACCCTCCGAGCCTACGGCGCGAATCTGAGCTGTGGGCGGCCGCCGATACGATCGTCGATCGATGATGGGCATGAATCACGCGATCAGCGGCGCAGCCGCATGGGTCGCCGTCACCGGCGCCGCCCCCCTGCTCGCGACGGGGGCATACCCGCTCGACCCCGTCGGCGTCGTCGCGGGTGCGACCGTCTGCGCAGGTGCTGCCCTGCTGCCCGACGCCGACCACCACAGCGCGACGATCTCGCGCTCGGTGCCGATTCTCGGGCCGCTCGCCGCTCGCACGATCGGCGCGCTCTCTGGCGGGCATCGCCATGGCGCGCACTCCCCCGTCGCCGTGCTGATCGTCGCCGCGGCCGCCTGGGCGTTGACGGCCCTGACTGTGCCCGTCGAACCGATCGGGCGTTTCGACCCCGGCACCGTCGCGATCGGCGCCGGCATCGGCACTGCGGCGCTCACCGCCTTCGCGGTGAAGGCACGCGACCTCGTCGAGTCATGGCTCACCGCGTGGCTCGTCGGCGTCGCGCTGGGGTTCTTCATCGTCGTCGTCGCGCCAGAGCAGATCGCCTGGTTCCCGCTCGCGGTGACGCTCGGCTTCATCGCCCACCTCGTCGGCGACGCGCTCACCACGGGAGGGCTGCCGGGCCTCCTGTGGCCGTGGGTGCCGCGTCCGCCTGAGATCGTCGGCGACATCCCGCTGCTGAACCGCCTGTGGCTGCCGAACGGTTACCTGGCGCTGCCGCTGCTCGGCGACACCGGTTCGTGGCGCGAGAAGGCGTTCGGCGCGCTGCTCACCCTGTACTGCACACTCGGGCTCGGGTACGAGGTGCTGCGCCTCGTGGGTGCGGAGCAGCTGCTGTCGCGGCTGAACATGTGACGGAGGATCGCGGCGTTCCAGCCGACGAGCCCACCTGAGCGCGTGCCGCTCGCCGGGCGTTCCAGAAGGACGGCCAAGCCGACCCGCGCCAGGAGGCCATTCTCTCGGAGTCGCCAGGCTCGATGACCTTCGTGGCAGCGCTCGGAGCGTGGAAGAACCGCTTGTCGAGCCAATGCACGCGAACCGCACGGCCATAGACTTGGGAGGTCGCGACTCCGCCACGCGAGGGGGACTCATGGCCGGTCACATCAGTCGTCGCAGCTTTGCTTTCAGCCTTGTCGTCTCACTTGCCCTGAGCCTGGGCATCGGCATCCAAGCTCCCGCCGCCCATTCGGCCGCGCCCACCCTGTCGACCGCGGTCGTACAGGTCGGGCTGACCATCCCTTGGGACGTGGCGTTCCTCCCCGACGGCCAGATGCTCGTCACGGAGCGTCCCGGACGGGTGCGGATCTACGCCAGCGGCTCTCCGAATGCCGCCCTGGTCCGCACGATCACCATTCCCGACGTGCGCGCCGAGAGCGAGGCCGGGGTGATGGGCATCGCCGTCGACATCGACTTCGCGAAGAACCGCCTCGTCTACGTGTGCGCCTCGCGGCAGTACGCCGACAGCGGCGGGTGGAAGAACCAGCTCCTGCGCTACCAGGTCCGCGCCGACGGCACCTGGGGCAGCCAGACGATCCTCATCGCGAACATGCTCGCCAGCACGATCCACAACGGGTGCGCGCTCGAGATGGATCGCAACGGCAAGCTGTGGGTCGGTATGGGCGACGCCGCCAACCCCGCGCTGGCTCAGGACCGGAACAGCCTCAACGGCAAGATCCTTCGCTTGAACCGGGACGGCAGCGCGCCGAGCGACAACCCGGTGATCAGCGGGACGCGCAACATCGTGTACTCGATGGGCCACCGCAACCCCCAGGGCATCGCGCTGCGACCCGGCACGAACCAGGTCTTCGCCGTCGAGCACGGCCCGGACGTGAACGACGAGCTCAACGGGATCGTGGCGGGCGGCAACTACGGGTGGCCGTGCAACACCGGCAACCAGACCGGACCCTGCGGCTCGTCGTCGACCACCATCGGCTCGATCTGGGCGTCCGGCAGTTCGACGATCGCGACGTCCGGCGCCACCTTCGTCGCGAGCTCGCAGTGGGCCGACGACAACGGCAGCCTCTTCGTGAGCACGCTCAAGCAGTCGGACGCCCGCCGGTTCACGATCAGCACCGACGGCACGGGCGTGGGCGGCAACCAGATCTTCTTCGACGGTACGTGGGGCCGGCTCCGGGCATCCGTACTCGGTCCGGGCGGGCAGCTGTACCTGACCACCTCGAACGGCAACAACGACACGGTGATCCGAGTTCGGCCCGCGGCAACGGCGGTCACCCGGATCGCCGGCGCCGACCGCGTCGCGACCGCAGCGGCCGTGAGCTCGAACGCGTACCCGTCGGGTGCCACCGACGTGATGATCGCCACTGGAGCCGACTTCCCCGACGCCCTGGCCGGCGGTGCGGTCGCGGGCGGGCGGGGCATGCCGATCCTGCTCACGCTCGCGAACCAGCTGCCCAGCAAGACTCGGGCCGAACTCGACCGCCTGAACCCCCAGCGCATCTGGGTGATCGGGGGCACCGGCGTGATCAGCGATGCGGTGCGCTCGGCATTGATGGCGTATGCGTCGTCCGGCCAGGTCACGCGAGTGGCGGGCTCGGACCGCTATGCCACCGCGGCCTCGATCAGCCGCCGCTGGTTCGCCCCGGGCGTGCCGGCCGCGTTCGTGGCCGTCGGCACGGACTTCGCGGACGCCCTGGCGGGCGCACCGGCCGCGGCGCTGCGGGAATCCGCGCTGCTCCTCGTGAGCCGCAGCGCGATCCCCGCCGTGACCGCCAAGGAGCTGGATCGGCTCAACCCGCAGCGCATCTACGTGCTCGGCGGCGCGGGCGTGATCAGCGCGTCGGTGGCCTCGCAGCTCGATGCTTACACGAACGGGCCGGTCACGAGGCTGGGGGGCGCTGACCGCTTCGCCACGGCCGAGGCGATCACGCGCACCTTCTGGACGAAGGTTCCGCACGCGTACGTCACGAGCGGCCTGAGCTTCCCGGATGCGCTGGCCGGCGGTGCGGTCGCCGGCACGCAGGGCGTGCCGATGCTGCTCTCCGGGAAGAGCCACGTCACCTTGTTCACCGGGCAGGAGGTCCTGCGGCTCTCGCCGCGCCGGGTGGTCATGCTGGGCGGCACGGGCGCGCTCACCGCTTCGGCGCAGACGCGCCTGATGCGGCTCGTGGCCACACCATAGCGGATCCGTGGGCACCGCGGCCGGCGGATCGTCTCCGGTACTCATCCGGCCGACCCTCCCGATTTCAACGAAAAAACCCCTGACAAATCTTGCGATTCATCAGGGGTTTTGGTGGATCTGAGGGGACTCGAACCCCTGACCCCCTGACAGCGCTGCATATCGCCTTCAGCGCACGTGTTTGGTTGTGGATACCAGCAATTATATGGCAGAAGCGCTGATCGAGCTGGCCGAAGTCTTTCCGTTGTATTCCCCCGATTGGCGGTGTTTGTGGTTGAAAACGGCCACAAAAGAGCCACACCGTCACCGATGTCCTGCGACATAACAGCCGCACCCGCACGGAGGGTGGGCGACATGCCGCGACGGCGTCCTGGTGGTGATGGGCTCGAGTCCACCGACGGTACAGGGGCACCCCCTGCGGGATCGTCACAATCAGCCACTGGCGTCGCTGGTTACTCCATGGATGTGACCTTGTCCTCGATGAAGGCAATCTCGGCGGCGTCGAGATCGTACTTCGCGTAGAGTTGCGCGTCGATCTCCGGGATCGACTTCGACCAGTCGATGTCGGATGCGGACGTGAAGTCTTGAGCAGGGACGTACTTCCAGGTGCTGCGCGGGTTGTGCTGCGTCACCTTGAGCACGTAAAGCATCGCGCGAGCGAACTTCGACTTGACGTACTTGAAGCAGGCCTGCGCCTCTGCCTCTGTGCCGAAAGCGCCGATGGTGAGAAACGTCTGTGTCACGGCCACATTGGGCCCGACCACTTCGGGGGCCGCCATCTGCCCCAATCGATTGAGTTCGTTGGCCGCGGGTACCGCGACCTTGTACTTGCCGAGGCTCTCAGGACCAGTGACGTAATCACCGCGAATCCATCGATACACGCGTTGGTTGTCGACGCGACCAAAGACTTCGACGTACGCATGCTCGTCATCGGGCCGGATGGACGAGTACAAGAACGAGACTCGCTCAAACGCGTGCGGCCCGATGACGTACTGGTGCCCGTCAGACAGCAGGCCTGTCGCCTGCGGGTGGTCCTCATGCATCTTGTCCGTGTACCTGTAGGACCGCCCGCTCGTCATACCGACAGACTCGAGCGATTCGAAACCAGTGGCGGCAGAGACCTTGTGAAGGACGGTGTTGAGTTCCGGGTACTCCGTAAACGTGCCGATCGGCTCACCCATGCGGCTTGCGTCTCGGTACGTCACCGCGATGCCGGCACGAATCTTCGTGCCGGGGAACAACTCGGTGCTGTTGCGGACGTAGATGGGCACTGACAGGTGCGGGTCCGCGAGCATCTTGGCGTTCCACGCTTTCGGGGTGTACCCCGCATTGAAAAGGAAGCGTGCAGGAGTGATGAGTACGGCCTTCTCGGCGATCTCGTAGGCGGCATCCATGAATTTGCCATAGATCGGCATGTTATGCGTGGAGTCGCCGACCGAATCTTCCTGATAGGGAGGGTTGCCGATGACGACATCGAACTTCTTAGTCATGTCAGTTGTCTCCCAGCATCTCGTCGACCATGTGCGCGCGTTCCTCAGCGGTCATCCTGGCAAGGTTGCCGACCCGGAAGTGTCTAGAGTCTGCCAACCAAGCTCGACGCTCGGCAACGCCGCCGCTCACGGCTTCCAAGGTGATCTTGTGCAGGATCTCGTTGGGGTTCATCTCAAAGATCTGTCGGGTGAGGATGTGTCGTAGACGGTCGTCCTGGTCAGGGATGGCGTCGGTCAGGCCCTTGTCGAGTCGGCGGACGATCTCCATGCAGAACAGGCCGGCGGTGGAGAACAGGTCGGCAAAGGTCTTGTCCGGGTCGGAGAAAATCCCCGGATTCGCCTCCTCCAGCGTGTCGCACATCATCTGCACGACCGGCTTCGGGGTGAACACGAGCGAGGTCTTTTGCTGCGGGATGTACGCGAAGATGTCCTCGGTCAAGGCCGAGTCGAAGTAGTCGGAGAGTTCGTCCTTCTTGTTCAGGAACTCCTTGATCGATTGGTTGAACACTGCCTCGTCGAACAGTCCCGGGACGCGGGTGACAGCCCCGCTGTCCGGGTCGGTCACCTCGCGACCGTCGCGGAGCTTGCGGAAGTCGTCCTCGGTGATTCCCGTGATCTCGTGGAAGACGGCGTCCGGCGTGTAGTCGTCGAAGTTGGCGAGCGTGGTCTTGCGGTCGCCGTAGGCCATGAGGAACATCGGGATGGTGCGCGCAAACCCGCGCAGGTGATCGCGGGCGGCATCCATCGTCTTGTCCGCCTGCGACTGTGCCTTCCTCGTCTCCTCACGCATGACAATGGTCTCGGTGACACTGTCGAGCGTGCTGTGGAAGATGGCGAGCACCTGCGCGTCGAGCTCGGCCTTCGCTTCAGCCTTCTTCGCATCGACGGCCAGGAACTCCGCCTCCGTTGCGGCGTCCCTGCTTTCAGCTTCGATGTGGTTCAACGTGATCTGATGGTCGACGTAAGCGCGCTCCACCTTGGCCTTCACCTGTGCCTCGGTAGTCTTCTCGTCGTTCTCGACCTGCTTCGCAGTCATCCCGTACTCGGCCGCGACATTCACCCGCGTCTCGCGCGCCTTCTCGGTGATGACTGCGGCGACCTGCTTGGCCGCGGCAGCCGCCTTCGTCGTGGCCGGATCGAGCTGCGGCACGTCGTCGTCTGAGTAGATTGGCTTGCCAAGCTCGGCGATCTTCGGGTTGATGACGGTGCCGACGTCGACCTGCACGTTTCCATCGGCATCAGTGGTGGGCGGCGGGATCGGAACCTCGACCGGATCGCCCTTCTTGGCCGTCTTCTCCTTGGCGACGGGGAGCTGGTTGAGTATGTCCTGGAAGTGCTCGACGGCCCGGAAGATGCCAGACACGTTCGCGAACAGCAGGTTCGACAAGAATCCCCGCCGAACGACCTCACGAGCTTTGAACATCTGCGGGAACGTTAGGACCTGCGCGGCGTCAAGCTCAATCATCCGGCCCTCGGTGTCTTCACCCAGGATGGGGAAGAAGTTCAGCAGCCGGCGGATGTTCTCCCTGCGCTCACCAGCATCCACCGGCGGGTGCGGGGCGAGGTTGTTCGCGAACGCGTCGAAGATCGTCAACGTGCGCTCAGGCGCGAAGTCGAAGATGTAGGCGTTCTTCTTCTGGAACACTGTGTCGCCGCGCATGAATGTGCACGGGTTCTGCGACCGGAAGGCCGCCTGCATGTAGAGAGCGGGCGAGGACAGATTGGACAGCATGATGACCGCGGTCCACTCCGGCACCGTGACACCGGTCGTGAGCTGACCCACCGACAGTGTGATCGTTTTGCCGCCCTGGGCCTCCGCCCTTGCGATGGCCGCGCGGACCTTGTCGAGCGACTTCCCCACCGTAACCGAGTCGTCGGCATCCTCGTCGAGCCCATCGTTCTCGCCAGCGTGCGGTTGACCATCGCCGGCCGCCAGGATGACCGTGTACTCACCGAAGATAGGGTGCTTCTTGAGCAACCGCTCCAACGCTTTGGCGGACGCAACCCGGTTGAGCAGCCAGAACGAATGCCTGATCTCGTCACGCAGCTCCGGAGTGGAGAACGGGTACTTCTCCTGCGTCGCCAGCGCATCCAAGAACCGAGCCACGTCAGCCTCGTAGATGAAGAAGCCGTTCTCTTTGGTGGCAAAGAACTCCGCCAGATCGAACGTGTAGTCGACGTTCCCCGCTTCTTCGTCCAGAGCGACGCCCTCAGCAAGCCGGTCGACCACCATCCGTGAGAGCTGGTAGGTCAGCAGGTTCAAGGTCGGGAGCTGGACGTACGGGTTGTCTACCGAGGCGTCGGCCCACGACTCCTTGACGACCTGCTCGTCCTCGTACGTCCAGTTGAAGATCTGGTCGTCGCCGAAGCGTCCTGACGCCAACGCCTTGAATGGCGTGCCCGACAGATGCAGCGCATGGCGACGCTTGATCTGAGTGAACGCGACATCGGTCTTCGTCGTGTCGATCCCTTCATGCGCTTCGTCGATGACGAGCAAGTCCCAGTCGGCGTCGGCGATGTGCTTGAGCTTATCGATGAAGCCGCCGAAGTACTTGGACCCCTTGAGATCTTGGAGCGACACGAACTCAATGATGCGGGGGTCCTCGTCCACGTGCTCCAGGGAGTATGCCCTCCACTGCTCGCGGGTCATTGGGCCGCGTTGGGCAAGCGACGGCGAGTCGGACACGAACTGGTAGTTGGTCTGATGGCCGATGAACCGCTGGTAGTCGTCGAACCAGGAGTTGGCGATGGCCGGGCGATTGGTGACGATCAGGACGCGCCTGGCATCCATCTTCCGCATCAGGTCGTACGTCGTTAGCGTCTTACCGAATCGCGGCTTCGCGTTCCACAGGACCTCGCCAGCACCGTGCGGGCGGAACGCCGACAGCGCCTGCGCGACAGCCTGCTGCTGCTCGGGGCGCAGTTCGTAGTCATCGCGCGACTCCCCGAACGGTGTGGTGAAGGACTTCGAGGCGAAGTCGAAGAAGAACTGCTGGCTCGTCTTTGGGGCCCCGGCGAGCTTGTGCCACTCCGTGCGACTCGGCGTGTTGGTTGGGTCGAACTCGCGCTGGATGCCCTGCTGCTTGAGGAAGGCGTGAAAATCGGAGTCGCGGAAAGTCCCACCGTCTTCGGTGATGAACGCCGCCCTATACGCCCAGACCTTGATCTTCGTGATGTTGAGCTGACTGGCCTGCTGGGAGATTCGCTTCTCGGCAGACTCCTGCTCGGTGTACCCGATCTTCTCCCAACCGTCGTACTTGGGGATGTCGGGAGTTCTCCACGAATAGATGTAGGGGATCACCTCGTGGAACGTGCTGATGTTCGGGCTAGCCATCGGCTCTCGCTTCTTTGTAGACGTGGTCGATTCGACAGACCGCGTACGTGTCGTAGACGGTGAAGTCAAAGGCGTTGTCATCGCGCAAGGAGGCGAGGGAGAACGGGTCGCGCCGCACCATGCCATGGCTGTTGGGGACCCTGCCCCACCAGGAGAACTGGATCTCATTGCCACGCCAGTCGCGGCCGGTCAGGGTGTTGCCGCGGATGACATTCGTGTCGACCAAGAACGATGCAGCGCGCATCAAGTCCGTGTCGGGACCGCAAGGGACATCGTGCCTCGCGTGGAAGCGCGAGAACTCAGCGAGCATGGCCGCCTTGGCATCCTCGTGGTTGTCCTCGAGCAGTTCGACGCCGTAAATCGACGCGAGGGCGAAGAGGGACTCATTTGGCCAGGACTCAAGTTGACACCGCTTTTGGATCGCTCGGAGCTTTCGGTGCAGAATCGCGACGAGGAAGTTCCCGTCGCCCGCGGCCGGTTCGAGGAATGTCTTGTCGACGAAGTCCGGGCCGGTCTCTAGCTCCTCATGTACCAGGTCGAGCATGCGATTGACCATGTGCCGGGGGGTGAAAACCTCGCCGTAAGCCTTTACGCGATGCCGTGACTTCACCATCAGCTCCTCGGTGATCGTCTGCGTCACTCGTGTCTCCCATACTGGCCTCGGTCGGCGGCTGCCTGGCCCGGCAGCCCGCGTGGTTCGAGCAACGAATCCGGCTCACGCCAGAGTACAGCGTCGCGCACGATGGCCGTGCTTGGCACTCCATTCCGTCGCTTCAGTCGGGGTCGCAATATCAGACATCATCAAGCCCATTGAAGAGCGCTTCGTAGGAGAGGTAGCGGAGCCTTGCTACGCTCCGCGGGACCCGCCAGGGCGAGATTACCTTCGCTGCGTCCGATTTTCCGCGAGCGGGCCGACCAGCTTCACGTATCAGTTCCGGTTCAGCCCGTGCTTGCGGGTATCGAGCGCGTCCTTGAAGTGGCTCTCCGCAGCATCGATCTCCCGCATGGTTGACGCCGGATCGAACACGCGCAGCAGCAAGAATCTGAAGCTCGTCGGTTCGACGTTCGCAGCTCGACGTTGCCGCCGTGACCGTTCATCGCAGACGCACCCCAGCGCTGACGAGTGTTCTCCGCCGCATGCCGGCGAGAAGGGCCGCGTCAGTACGAACTGGCCGTTCCGAAAGTCAATGCCCACAGTTCATTTCACAACGATTGACCGCTGTCACGCGCCTCAGGTTGCGCCGTCCGCTGCCGCGTCGGAGGGAATGGCTTGCCATGTCCCGGCGACGTCAGCAATGCGAATGCGATAGGCATCGAAGCGCTGCTTGATCTCCCAGAGCTCCGACCCTTCCCGATATCGACCCAGTAGTTCGTCTGCCTGCCCGGTGAGGTGAACAGCGAGGAGGCGGACGACGAGTTCGTTCACATCGCCAATGAGGAACGTCTCAGCATGGTCAGGGAAGGAGCCGCGGTCAGCGTGCTTGACCGAGTTGTAGTTATTCGCGATTGCCTTGGCCAGCCCGACCTGGCTGTGAATGTAGTCGCCCCAGCGGATGCCCAGCAGCTCCAAGCAGCGATACACATACGTCGCCGTAGTTCGCCGCCCTCGATGGTACGTAGCGGCTTCGCCGGGTCGTTCACCGAGCAGTTGTCCCGCAGCTTCCAGGCTCATTGACGTCGACATGACGATGTCCTCCGCGAAGCGGTGGCGCCGACCGACAATCGAAACAGCCGGCAAGATGAACCGCTCCCACGCGTCGTAGTTCGATGCCCATTCGGCGAGGCCTTCCGCGCCGAGCTCCTCCAATACGAGCAGAGGTCGTCCGAGCTTGTCCTTCGACGGGATGGGCTGCGCCCGCTCCCGGATAGTGCGGGCGCTGATGACCTCGACGAACGGATGCTCGAAGATCTCCCCACCCATAAGGCGGGCGGCGATTGACTCGTCACGCACACGATGCTCACGGAATGACAGCGCCGTACCGAACAGGAAGACCAGCAGGTGCAGCGCCTTGCGTTGCTCGACAAGGTGGTCAACGAACGGACGGGGCTGCTCCCACTCGCTTTCAATGACGACATTGTCTTCCAGCTCGTGGACACGCTCGTAGCCATCTTCGCGAGGTGCGAAACGCCACGTTGCCCTCACCCGTATGAGTGCGTCCCCCTGCCGCCATTCGATAGGTTCCGGGCTCTCAACCCGAACGTCGAGCGCGTTGGCTCGGCGCTCCTCGTCTCGGGTCGCTTCCGAGCTCACCGCCGTGACCCGCGACCACCGATTGAGCCCGTCGGCACGACTTTGGCACGTCTTCACTGTTAGCGGCTCCAAGAGGGCGCCATCGCGGTCATGAAGCAGCGCCTCGGTCGCAGAGAAGCGTCCGCTCCCGACTCTCGAACCGGCTGCATCGGCATGCCCGTTCCAGCGGCAGCCGAAGAGCTGGATATTGCCTTCGCGGGTGTGAACCAGCACATTCTCTGGCGGGGTCATCCGGCGGAACCACTGGGCGACGTGGTCGAACTGCGGCACGACGAAGCCCGGCATGTACGGGACCTCGACCTCGACGCCGGCCTCCTTCATACGAAGGGTGGCGCCGACGTACGGAGTCTCCTCGACGCCGTCGACGAGCAGCACCGCCAGGCTGTCGCCGAAGTTCAGTTCAACGCTCATTGGTCATCCCCGAGTTCTGGTTGGTCCTACACGGCCGGAAGCTCCCCCGCCTCGTGGCCACCGTATCGGCGTACCCCGACGTCGAGCGGTTGCGCTGAGCAAAGTACCCGGAGTCCGCGGTGTACGGAGTCCCCGTCGTTGCCTCACTATTCGAGGTCCGGGCCTCCAGCGTCCGAGACTTCCCGAAGGACGCTGATTGTCTCGTCCGCGTCCTCAGCGGCTTCGGCAGTGACGGATACAGGCACCTCTTCGGCTGCGAGTGACGGGTACTTCTCGAGAAGGAACCGATGTCGGTACGCGATGTTCGCAGCATCCACGATCGCCTCGAGCGTCGTCCAGTTGAAGGTGCCACCGAGGACGATTCCTGCCACTGGGACGACCTTGCCGAGCGACTGCTTCGTGATGCGAACGCCGAATGCCTTGGCGAACTGCTTCGACACTTGGGAGACGACTGACTTGTCGAGAATGCTCCACACTTTGCCGCGTACGAGCGCCTGGGTGAGCCGAGAAACATCGGCCATCGCGGCAGTCTTTGCCGTGGCGGACAGTGCGGTACCGGCGTTGACGACGGACATGATGAAGAGCTTCTCCGCGGGCTCCTCAGGGTCGTAGCCGTAGTGGAGCGACACCTGACCGACGCAGCGGGATGCCAGACCGAGGACGATTGCGGCGTCGCCGACCATGGCGCCCGCGATCACGGCGCCAGATGGGGCGGCTGATGCACCACCGGACACGGGTACTGCGAGCTCGCCGCCGGTAATCAAGAAGCCCGCACCGGCGCCAGAAAGCGCCGCAGTAGCCGGGTAGTACCAATTCGCCGCGCGTCCACGAACGAGGTCGACCTGCTTCAGGTCGAGTCGCCGGACATCTGCGAGATCCGTTACATCGTGCCCGCGCTTCTGATGCAGCTCGACCACCCGGGCCGGCGACAGCGCGACGCGAGAGATCCTTCCCACGATGCGCCGAATCGAATCGAACGCCTGGCCGCTCCAGTCCGTCACGCCGTCGGGGATCGCGCCGACCGCCTGCTTCGCTCCCGTCCCGACAACCTGGGCGGTCTTGACCGCGGCTCCTTGCCCCTTCGCCACGACCGCTTGAGTCTTGGGGTGCTTCGCGAGGTACGTCGTTGCCTGGGTGCCGATCGCTGAGAAGCCGAGCGCCATCTGCTCGCCGACGCCTCGCATCGCTCGGGACAGTGGGCGTCCCTTGAAGCGCTGGACGTCGCGCCACGCGGCGAGTTCATAGTCGGACGGGTCTGCCATCCCAGTCAGGCTATCTGGCTCTGCCGACGTGACAGACGCGACGTCCAGCCGCCCCCATTGAATCGATCGTTCTCATGTTTCATAGCCAGGCGCAGTAATGGCGCGTCGACCTTCCCGCACCAGTCGCGAACTTGCACCAACCGCTATCCGAGGCCGCACTTCGAGCTACATCTCACGCCGACACGGCTTGAATCTCGTCGAGTTGGTCATCGTCGTCGTCGGAGTTGTCGCTGCGATTGCGATAGTCGCGTACAACGGCATCAGGCGACAGGCCGTCGAGTCGTCGATGATGTCCGACCTTCGCGGCGCGCGAGGATGGTCGAACTTTCCAAGACAGAAACTGGTTCGTATCCGGGTGATCACGCCTTCCGATTCGCGAACGGCCAGCGCCCTTGCTCAGCCCGAGCAGCGAAGTCCGCGATTAGGTGATGCTCCAAGGCGGCAACGTACGCATCAGCTTCATCGTCGGCCGCTCGCCAGCACACCATGAGGTCGTTGGCGTCGGCGAGTTGAAAGATCCAGACGCCGCCACCGTGGTTGTCCGCTGTCCCCGCTCCGGTGCGTCGGAACTGCTTCAACCGTCGGTGGATACCGTCTCGCCGGGCGCCATGCGTAGCGAGGCCGATGTAGATGACCTCTGCGCCTGGAATCCAGTTTCGCTGGAGGTGCGCGACATCCTCCGTGAAGCTCTTAGCTTTCCCCGCGGGACTGACAGGTAGAAATGTGGGCTGCGTGGAGGGTGAACGAAGGACGACGTAGACGCCTGGCTTCGTTGACGCCCCGAGCCGCCGAAGCTCACCGAACGTCACAAAGCCTGCGTAGCCCGCCGCTTCGAGTCCCGCCCGATTCCATGTCGTCGGCGTCGCCGCCTCAAACTCCATCACGAACTTTCGATGCGAATGACAAGGCCGGCGTCCACGAGCTCTTCAATCGCCACGCGAACATCTTCGAGATCCTCGAAGGGATTTACCGGTCGCCCCTGCCCTACCAGCACCAGGGCATAGAGTCCCTTGGCAACGAGCGACAGACTGGAGTTGCCCAGCACCGTGTCGGGGGTGGCATGATCCTCCGGATCGGCGCTGACGGCTCGTGGGCCGGTCGCCGCGATCCAGTCTTCAGGGCTGGGCATAGCTCCACGTTACTTCGGCACACGGCTTAGGAACGTTGGTTGAATCCCGTACCCCCGAGCGCCTGGCACGGGTTACGCGGCGCGCTCGCCTTCGCCGAGCTCAAGCTGATAGACGGTGACAAGCAGCGACGACATCAGCATCACGGCGACGATGCAATTGCGCTCGGTCACCTGGTCGGCATCGAGGTGGTGGGATACGACGTGGCGCGTGACATGCGCAGGACGGGGCTGTCCGGACTTCGGGTTCCAGTCTGCATAGAACGGCACGAGTGGTGCGCGGGTCGCGCGCTCGAGCAGTTCCGGATACGGAGTATCCATCGTGAGGCTGTGGTGCTTCGCCACACGCTGCCGATCGCTGACCCAGTGCAACGCTTCGACGACATTGTGAACGACGATCACAGCTGAGATAGCGGCCACGCGCCAGTGACCACTACGGCAGGCGTCGAGCACTTCACGCGCCACCGGCAGCACAGGCTCCAGAAAATCGTCCTGGAGGTCATCAATCCAGCCAGCGCAATCGTCGAGGATCTCCTCACGACGCGCGATCAACAGCTCCGAGCGTTCATCGCCTGGTGCGGCATCAAGCAGGGCTTCCAGGACTTCGGCGCGCGGTACCCATGCTGCCGGGATGCCTTCGCGGCCCACCATCTCGACGAGCACCTCCAGGCGGGCCTCGGTGCCACGGGACCAGTTGTTCGGCAGGCTCTGACGCCGGAGGACTTCTTCCCAGTCGATGCCCCGAAACTGCTCCAGAACCGGTTGGAGGAGTTGGCCGGCCTCGTTTATCTGGGCAATGGCGCCGGCCGCGATCGAGTCGAAGCCCTTGATGTCCGGCATCACGAACGATTCGGCCAGGCTGTACTGCTTCAGAAGCTCTGCCGAATCCATCAGCTTGAGCACGGACGAGGCGCCGACGCTCGCCCACGCTTCCGAGAAGTCCAGCTTCGGCATGAAGTCGGCGGCGGTGATCATGGACGTGACCGCGCCAATACTGGCCGCCGCCTGCGACCGCAACAGCTCGGTGTCGATCACCGACGAGAACAGGCTCGCATCGATTTTCGGAACGTACCTCGACACGTCGAGCGTCGGCATGATCTGGTCGATGCTGATGCCCCAGCTCTTCGGCATCGACGCCGTGTAGGCGCCCGCCAGCGACCGAGTGCTCGTCGCGAGCGCTTGCGAACCCTTCTCAGTCTCGTCTCCCGGTTCCTCGTTCACCACGACGGTGTCGCGTGCATCCATCTCGCCGCCTCCAAGTTGAAGCATCCGCAGGTGCTGTTGCGGACATGTATCCATCTGAACACTGGCCACCGACGTTCGCGACCGACACCCCGACGCAACGGACTTCTCGCGGCCCTGGCACAGGTATAGCCGTTCGCCGTGCAGGCACACGACAATGAATCAGTGGATGAGATGAAGGCGACCGAGCCAGATGACCGGAGTACGGTCCGTCTCAACTCCACGCAGCAGGCCATCCTCGGCTGGGTGGTCGCGGGGTGCCCTCCTGATGTCTATCCCGAAGATGAGTACAGCCACCGCGTCTCGGCGCGGGCACTGAAGAATCGCGGACTCATCGAGATTTCCGGGCATGGCAAATCCTGGCGAGCCACACCGACTGAGCGCGGTCGACGCTGGCCTGAAGCCACCGAGGAAGACCACCGTGAGCGAGCACACCTTGCGCGCGCCGCACCTCGCGTTGCGGTCGAACAGGGCTCGGCCAAGGTCGAATCCGCGCTCGGTCGTGCGCTGCAGCGGATGCCTCGTAGGAAGCCAGCCGAGAAGGAACCGCTTCCGGTCAAGAAGGTCAGTAGGCAGGAGACGTACATGCGCTACAAGGTCGTGGTTACCAGGGTGCAGATCGCCGAGAAGTGGGTGCGCGCCACCGACGAGGAAGACGCCGCTCGCAAGGTACAGGAGGAGTTCGCCAAGCCCTACTCCTACTTCGGCAACTGGGAAACGAAGGCCACTGAGGTGGAGATCATCGAGGCCGAGCAGACCACTGTCATCCACCCGAGCAAGCTGTCCGAGTCCGGCCCGATGCTCCTCAGCCTCAAGGACGCCGCGGCGGCGCTCGGCATCCCGTACTCGGCGCTCTACGAACTGACCAACCGCGGCGACATCGAGTACACGAAGATGGGCTCACGCAAGTACATCCAACGGGAGTCGCTGATGAACTTCATCGCGACGAACACGCACCGCGGGTATTACCCGGGATGACGCCGCTACGAGACGCGCGACTACTCGGCCACCCGTGCGCGGAGCACATCGACGATGTCGGGCACATACCGCTGCTTGACGCGGTGCTTCACGCCCTTCTGCATCTCGGCCACGAACTTGTCGATGTGCAGCGCTTCCTTGAACTCGCCGCCTGCCGCGTAGAACGCGCGTAGCCAGGCCTCGCCGTCGAGCGGATACCCAGCGGCGGTGAAAGCGCGCAGAAGCTGGATGACAGTGTCCTTGCCTCGTCCCGAGCTGAGCCCGTTGTACTGCTCATCGACCATGCTCACGGCCGCCTCGAGCTGTACCGGGTCAACGGTTGGCGCGGTCTCGCCGGTGTGAAGGTCGACCGCGCCGAGGCCGTCGAGCATGACGTGCACCTCATCGGCTCGTGCCCAGATTATGACGAATATGCGCTCGACGCGGCCCGCCCGGATGACTTCGCGGAGCAGTTCGCAGTCCTGTTCCTTGTTGGGGTGGATAATCACGACGGCGTGGTCGAGTCCGTCCTCGCCGCTACGGCGGAACTGACCAAGCTCCGAGAGCGCAAAGACCCGGCGCTGGGACGCGTCGGGTTCCACGAAATCGACGAACTCACGGTCGGCGTCGTTCTCGGTCTCGTGCTTCTTCAGGTCGGGCGCGAGGAAGAGGTACGGTGCATCGCCGAGCCACTCGCGGATGACGGCGCTCTGTTCGGTCATCGCCATGCCGTGCTGGGCCCAGTCGCTACGGATCATGTAGGCAAGTTCGGTCATGGAATCGATGATGCACCGGGCCACCGACGTTGAGCCTCCTGCCCAGGCCAATAGAGCGGTCCCCCGACGAGTCGATCGCGACACCCATCGGCGGGTTGAAGCGTGCAGCGGTGACGACGCCATGGACAATGCAGCAGCTCGCTTGGTAACAGATGCTCACGACGCGCGCGACCGTGCCAGTTGTCGAATGGGTATGTTCACGCCTCCAGACAACGGCCGCGCTGATAGTCACTCGATCCTGCATCGAGCATCTGACCGAGCGCAAAAGATGCGCGACCAAGCGCCTTGCGGATGTCCCCAGCGGCCAGCAAGGTTGTCGGCACCTGCGCTGCTACTTCTTGCAGCGCGATTCGGACCAGGAGTTCGTCTCGATCGACGGATGGCTTGCCTCGCCTGCGGCGAGCGCGGCTTTCCATCGCCGCGTCCACGGCGAGCCGCACCCGATTCCGCTGTACGTGCACCACGACTGCCTGAACGAGCCGCTCGTGCTGCCGCTTCTGCTCAGCCCTCCGCACCGTCACCTTCGCAGCCCGCACGGCTGCAGCGACATCCCGGCTCGTGAGCAAATCGACCCGTGGACTGCTGTCGAGCACAACGTCAACCGCCCTCGCCCACATCACATCGTCTGCGTTCGCCGGCGGCAGGCCCATCCGTTCACGGGTCGCGACGTAGGATTCGGCGAACTCGCGCATCCGGGCGTGGTGCAGGAGCATGTGCTTCGTTAGATTCTCGACGAAGACCGTCGACTGGTGCACGTGCTCCGGGAGCGAGGGGTCACCGAAGAACGCGACGGCGGCTCGCTCGTTGGCGCGGCGTTCAGCAGCGGTCGCCGGGTGTAGACGCTTCGGCGGCAGGCCCGCCCGTGCGAGGGAGCGCTTGAGTCGGCGGGTAGCGGCGTTCGCCTGGAGCTCGGCCGCGTACACATCCGGATCGGCGCGGCGGGCGCGCTGCAGCTCAGCGCGGCGCTCTTTGTGGTCCGCGGCCCATGCCTGCTTTCTCGCTGTGGTGCCCGCAGGATCGGCGTCGCGGCGGGCCGTCGCCCGGTCGTTCACCTCGTCACGGTGAGCGCGGTAGTAGCGGTTGTAGCACTCGCGCACCTTGTCGCGGTTCGCCTCAACCCAATCGCGCTGATACTCCCGAACGCGATCAGGATGCTCCTCCCGCCAAACACGCACGCGTACACGCGCCTTTGCTCGAGTCTCGGCCTCGCGACGCTTTCGGTCAGCGGCGCGGCGCATCGAGTCACGATTAAGCTCACGGGCGCGCTCGAGATGCTCTAAGCGCCACCGATGGTTCGACTCGCGGATCCGGTCACGGTTCGCCTCAACCCACCTGCGGCGCTGCGCGGCGAGCTCCTCCGGATGCTCAAGCCGGTATCGTCGGTCGCGCTCGCGCTTTCGCGCGCGCGCATCCTCGTCTCGCTGGGCCGTGCGAGACTCCGGCCCCGGCTGCGGCGCAGCGTCCTTGTCGACCAGGCCGCTCATGATCCCTACTTGCTCGGTGGCGGCGCCAGTTCGGCGACAAGCGCGAGAAGCTCGGACCGGTACGCGGTCGGGTCGGCGATCGCTCGCGCGACCGCTTGACCCAGACGCTCGATATCGGCGGCGGGCAGTCCCTCGACAGCCTGTAGGCAGTACTCGACATCATCCTGGATGCGGTACTCGCCGTTCTCGACCGTGACCTCGGGGTAGTAGAACAGCGCGGCCAGCGCGGTGCGTCCGAGCAAGTCGTCGAACTGCTCCTGCGAAATCGTCATGACGGGGCCTCCCTGTCGGCGTGCTCGTACGCGACCAGCCTGCCGTGAACGAGAGGTGCGCCGACCGTGCCGTGCCGCGCGACCGTCCTTCAGTTTCGGAGCGCCGGCTCCGCTGCCCAGGCATGCTCCTGCTCGGCATCGAGTTCGAGCATTGCGAGAATCCGGCGAGCGCGGGCCTCGCGTGCGCGCACACGAATCAGCCGAACGAGGGTCGCGGGGCCGGCGACGAGCAACTTGAATGCGTTCCACATGCACAGCAGCGCCAGTGCGCTGAACCAGCCGCCGTGCTGCGTCATCTCGGCGAATGCGACGGCGGCGAGCAGGTACGGAATCGCGAGCAGCATCGCAGGCATGCCCCACTTCAGGCCGCGACGCGTGTGGATGGCGTCCAGCAAGATGCTGGTCGGCATGAAGCGACGGAGGAATACTCCGGTGCGGACGCTCATGGCCCAGACGAGTGCGAACATGCGGCTGCTCTCCGATCGGTCAGCAGCGAGAACCTGGAGAGACGGCCTGTCGGTCGTCGTGCCATCGCATCGAACAATGGCGAACACATTGATTGCTGCCTGATCCGCACTTTAGACCCGAAGACCGACATCCGAAAGGCCGGCGTTGACGTTCGGCACATGGTCGCGGGTCGGGTCGTTCTCGCGATCCGCGATTCGGCGGGCGGCCGCGAGGGCGGCGCGAGCGCGCGTGGAATCCGCCTTCTGGGCATCGGATGTCGGTTGCCCGACGCCGAGCGGACGGCCGCCGACGATCCCATAGCGGTCGCGGTACGCGGCAACAGTGGCCGCATATCGGCGCCACAATCCTTCGCCGGAGCCGATGGGCAGTGCCCCGAGTGCGCGTATCCACGACTCCCCCGACCCGATAGCCTGCTCAGCCAACGCCATCGCTCGCGCCTCGATGAGATCGGCTCGCTCGCGCAGCGCACGCTTCGATGCGGCATCCATCGGTCCGCCAGCGATCGGCACCAGCCCGGCGACGAGACGTGGCGCGGGCCCACGAGGTCTGGCCGCGGCATCCTGCACCATCGCTCGCGCAACCCGAGCCCGGAGGACTGCGGCGATGTCCGCGGCATCCTCGAAACCGCGCTGCCCGACCACCCGGATCAGCAGCCGTTCGACATCCGCCCGGTATGCCTCCGCCCGACGGAGCTCCGCCCCGAGAGGCCCGAAGGCTTCCGAGCCGACCACAGCATCCGCCTGCTCGCCAGTGAGCCCGCTGCCTCGCACAAGCGCAACCCAGCGCTGGTGCTGTGCGGCGGCAGCGATGGTCTCGTACTCGGCGGCGAGCTGCGCGATCGATCCCCAGGTCTCCTGCTCGGCGGTGATCATCTCGTGTGCCGAAAGTTCCGCACCGACATGGTGAAGCACGCCGACGAGCACCGACTGGGCACTCGCGTCAACGTAATCACGGGGCCGGATGCCTGTGTGTGCGATATCTGGGCGGTCGAGTGCGACGTACGCGGTGTTCGCTTCGCGTCCGCGGGTCATGGCGACGTAGAGGTTCTCGCGCGTCATGCCGCGGGCGACGACGACGTGCGCGGTATCTGTCGTCAGGCCCTGAGCGCGGTGCGCGGTCACGGCGTACCCAAGCTCGACGTGCTCGGCGACGTACCCTGCGGGCACGAGTGTGCTGCTCCCCCACCGGCGCCCCTGACGCCGCACCTCGAGCGCGCCGTTGCGGTGCACGGCGAGGACCGTCCATCGGTCGCCGTTGCGAACCCATGCCCGACCGGCGCGCAGACGCCGGTCGTTGTGGCGGGTGATGATCATGTCTCCGACCGCGGCGCGGGTTCCGTCATGCAGGCTGACCTCGTGCAGGGCATCCACCCGCCCGTCGAGAATCGAGTCCGTGCGCGCCCGCTCGTTCAGGGCTGCAACGGCCTCGTTCGAGTCACTGATCAGCACGCTCACCCGGCCCGCGCGGGCGTCGGCCCGCCACGCGAGGTAAGCGGCATCCGCCATCTCCTCGGTGTCGCCTTCCTGCACGC
Source organism: Agromyces italicus DSM 16388 (assembly GCF_000421545.1). Classification (GTDB taxonomy): domain Bacteria; phylum Actinomycetota; class Actinomycetes; order Actinomycetales; family Microbacteriaceae; genus Agromyces; species Agromyces italicus. Next base: position 463,165 of record NZ_ATXF01000004.1, on the reverse strand, counting down.
GGTCGTGCGCGAGATAGCGATCGATGGATTCCTCGTCGCCACGCCGCAGGCCGAGGGAAGCCGCCTTCTCCCACTCGTACACGAATCGGTGCACGTCGACGAGTTCAGGCGCATCGCACCGGTCGTGCACCAGCATCGCGAACGCGCCACCTGCATCCACGGATTGCAGTTGGGCGTAGTCGCCGACGAGTAGCACCTTTGCACCTGCCGACGCGGCGAGCGTGCTCACCCGGTCAAGGGCGAGCGTGCCGGCCAAGGATGCCTCGTCGACGATCACCAACTGGTTGGCTCGGAATGCGTCGCCATGGGCGACGTAGTTCTGCCACCACATCGCAAGGTTCTCGGTTGCGATGCCGAGGTCTTCGGCGAGGACGTGTGCGGCGGCGGCCGACGGGGCAAGGCCGATGATGGAGCCGCGGCCGTGCTCAGCCTCCCATGAGCGGCGGAGAACGCCCATGACGGTGGACTTACCAGCGCCGGCAGGGCCGACGAGCACGTCGACGATGCGGCCCGATTCGATGATCGCCCGCAACGCGCCCGTCTGGTCGTCACCGAGGGTGCCGCCGCCTGGCAAGCGTCGGCGGGCGGCCTCGTGCAACGTGGCGGTAGCGATCGTCGGCCCCGAGACATCCGTCGCCCGCTCGCGAAGCCGCGCCTCAGCGTCGATCAGCGCCTCGGACGTGTAGACGGTGGAGTGCTTCGGGCGGAAGACCGAAGAGCCGTCATTGCGCTGGAACACAGCCGGGCTGGACGCGAGCTCGGGCGGGGTGATGCGCAATGACGCACGCTCGGCCGCGTCGACGACGAGGCCGATGACGGCCTCACGATCGGAAGCCATTGCCAACCGGTACTGCATGGTTTGCCGTGCGGCCTCGGCGGCGAGATTCCAGTGCCGCCACGTTGCACGCTTCTCGCTGACTGCCTGCAACACCTGCGCGCCGAGCGTTGCAACGACGTCGAGCGGCATGTCTTCGGCGTGCAACACCGGCGGCGAGACATCCGTGGATGCAATGCGCGCCCATGCCGTTGCATCCTGCCCGAGCACCCGCGTTGCACGCTCCCGCCACCCGCGCGTGAGCTCGGCGAGCGAGCGCACGTGTTTCTCGGGACGCGTCGACAGCGTCGCCTGCGCGCGGAGCTTCATGATCGTCGCCCGACTCGGGCGATGGCCGCGCGCCTCCACGTACGCGGCGATGAGACGATCGGTCACGGCGTCGATGTGGCGCGAGCGCGTCGAGAACTCCGTGAGCAGCGCCTCGGGCACCGCGGCGATCGCCCAAGCCGGATTGCGGTCGCGGCCGCGCTCGCGCTGCTCCCAATCGACGCCGAGCGCACGCGTGAGCGCATCCATGAAGAGCGCCTCGTGCAACTCTGACAGAGCCACGACCGCGCCGTGCAATGGGCGGCCGTCAAGGGATCGCCATTTGCCATCGAGCACCGTCTGCACCTTGTTGCTCACCACGACATGCGTGTGCAGGTGCGGATCGCCCGCGCGACTGTCGAAATGATCGAACGCCGTTGCGATCAAGCCAGCGACATCGACCTGTGCAACAGCGCCATCGCCAGCCGCCACGCCCGTACGGGTGGCGGCGACCTCACGGTCCATGAATGCGACCACCTGGTCGACCGCGTCGTGGTGTGCGCGCGCGATGATTTCCTGCGTCGCGGCATCCGCGACGCCCCAGAGTACGCTCGCCGCCTTCGGCACCGAGAAGGTGAAGTCGAACCCGGCCACGGCGCGCCTGCCTCCCTCGTACTGCGGGAAGGCTCGGCCAAGCGGATCGCCGGTGACAGGATCGCGCCCGAGCCCTATCAGCAGTTGAAGCTGTTCCTCGGTAACTTCATCGCCAGGGGCGAGCTGCCCGTCGCCGAGCCCGCGGACACCGTTGCCCATCCAGCGCCCAGGCGGCGTGCCCTTCGCCTCGTAGTACCGCGTGAGCGGCGTCGCGAGCGAGCGTTCACCGTCACCGGCCGCGACAGTGCGCAGGAGATACCGGAATCCGTCGCCGGCACTCATGACCCGCATCGACACCGTCACCGCGTCCTACCTCCGTCGTCGCGGAGAAGGTGCGCCCTCGATCTGCAAGAGGCGTGGGACGCTCGTCCACGTTCGAATGTGATCCGTGTTCGAGGCGGGTGAACAGCAGGAATCGCAGAGACGGCGGCTAAGGTGTTCGCAGCAGGACGCGCAACTCAGATGTTGCCGGGCTGGAGTCTCCGGTGGCGGCGGTCGCCGCTGATTCGCATCTCGGCCCACTCGCCGCCGCTGCGTCAGCGCCCAGCGTCGCCGATCGAATGTGTAGCGGACAGGTCAGCCCAGTCACTGGTGTGGCCGAGGACAACGTGCCCGCCGACGACTTTGGCTGTTACGACAACTGGGTCCCCAGGGAACGGTGAGAGCATGACGGCATGTCATTCGAAGACCGAGTTGTCGAGGCCGTTCGCTCCACGGTGGACTCGGGCGCTCCAGGGGTCGCCGTCGGCGTGTACTCCGATGGACGACTCATTCATCACGCCTCGGCGGGCCTTGCGAACGTCGAGTTCGCCGCGCCTGTCGGGATCGATACGCGCTTCGACATCGCCTCCATGAGCAAGCAATTCACGGCAACCGCTGCGTTGTTGCTTTGCAGAGATGGCGTGCTCTCGCTGCAGGATGACATCCGAACTTATCTGCCGGAGCTTCGTCTGAGTCAGCCTGTGACGATCGCCCAAGCACTTCGTCACACCGGAGGACTTCCCGAATGGCTAGCGCTCAGCGCCATGGCTGGTCGTCCGCTCACGCGAATAACCCAAGATCAAGTTCTTGCCTTCGTTGCTGGGTTGGCTGAACTCAACTTCACCCCGGGCACCGATTTCTCATACTCGAACACCGGGTACGTCCTGATCGCGTCGATTATCTCGCGCGTCACTGGCAAGACATTGCGCGAGTTCGCCTCAGAGCGGATCTTCGACCCTCTCGGAATGACATCAACACTCTTCCGTGACGATAGCGAGCAGCCCCTCACGGGACTCGCCGACGGCTATGCGGTGAATCAGGAGAGCGTGCGGCGAGCGGGTACCGAGGAATGCGCTGTAGGGGACGGCGGACTAGCAACCAACCTCGTCGACCTCGGCCATTGGTTCGGCTTCCTTGAGGACGGTCGAGTACTCGGCACCGACCTACGCGACCTTCTCATCGACCCTGCAGCATTTGGTTCTGACTCTCCCCGTCCGTACTGTTTCGGCCTGTATCACTGGGAAATCGGAGGCGAGCCCGTCTTCGGCCACTCTGGGGGTGTTCCCGGCTATCGATCGCACCTTGTGGTTTCTCCCAAGACGCATCTCGGCGTCGCCGTGCTGAGCAACAATTCGTCGGTGGATGCCGCAGAGCTCGCGGCCGCCGTCCTGGGCATCGTCGCGGACCTTCCAGCCGAGTCACCCAGCCAGCGGGTCGAAGAACCCGAAGCCGCCGCAGCACTCGACGGCTTCTGGATCAATTCGGCGACGGACGAGCCGATGAAGATCACGGCCGTCGACCGTGCTGGGGTGAGGTTGGCTGAAGGACATCCCTCCGGCCGCTTCGATCTAACACTCGACGGGACCTGGCACGGTGTCGGCGAGTGGGCCGAATCACGGATCAGCGCGACCACCGACGACACGATGCTCATCGAATCCATCCGGCGCCCGGGCGCTCCGGCGGCCTATCGTCGTGTTGCGCCGCCGCTTGCTGATAGCAGCTTGCCCGCAGGAATCTACCGCAGCAGCGAGTTGAGCATTCTGGCGATCATCACCGATTCCGGACAGTTGGAGCTCGGACTGAGGATGGTCGTGCCGGTCATGCCCGGCCCCGGTGGAACCTTCCGGGCCGGCGAGATGCTGACGCTCCGGCGCGACGGAAACGACCTCCTCGTTAGCGCACCCGGTGTGTTCAGGATGCGCTTCACTCGCCAGTCAGACGGCTCGATACCCTTCGGCGTTCCGCCCAGCCTCAGGGACGCTGGATGAGCAGCCGCCCATTGACGCCCTGACCCTCAGGACAACAACGACTTCCGACGAACCTGCTTAGAACTCCCCTACCCAGAACAAAGGTGAACCCAATGACGACCACCCGACTTTCTCGACGACGCGGAGCCGTTTTGCTCTGCGCTGCCTCTGCCGCGCTTACTCTGACTGGCTGCGTAGGCCCGGCAGGTGACACGAGCGCGGACACACTAACTATGGCGACTTCGAGTCAGGCAGACGTGCTGGACATCGCTCATGGATTCAACGGGCCGTCCACCTTTGTGCAGTCCAGTGTCCTGCAGTCGCCCGTAGCGTTGGACGCCGATGGTCAGATCGTCCCGCAACTGGCGAAGGCCTGGACGCAGCCGACCCCCGATACCTATGTCTTCGAGCTCCGGGACGACGTTGTCTTCTCTGACGGTACGCCGATGACAGCGGAGGATGTCGCTTTCTCCTTGGAACGTCATTTGGATCCAGCCGTTGCGTCGCAGGCTGCCGGATTGCTCACCGCTGTGGAGTCCGTTCGCGCGTCAGGCAAGCACGAGGTCACGGTCGATCTGAAGTTCCCCACTCAGGCCTTCCTGGCCAGCGCACCGATGGTCTGGCAGGTGGTGCCGAAATCCCTGGCCGAGGCGCACCCGCAGGATCTGGGTACTCCCGAGGTCGGCGTGATCGGCACCGGCCCGTATAAGGTGACGAAGTTCTCCCTCACGGATGGCATCGTCCTAGAGGCTAACAGCGAGTATTGGGGGCCGAAGCCGGCGATTGAACGAGTCAAGGTGGTCGCGATCACCGACCCGGAGGCGATGCGCCTGGCAATCTCCTCGGGAAGTGTCGACGGCACCAGTTTCATTCCACCGGAGGACGCGCGGAAGTGGACCGACATGAAGGGGGTGGACACGCGATTCTTCGCAGGCAACTCAATCGCGTCCATCTATCTCAATGTCCAGGATCCGCACTTGTCCGATGTGCATGTCCGCCGAGCCATCGCCCACGCTGTGAACACGGAAGCCGTGCAGCGACTCGTCGTCGGCGACCAGGCTCAGCCGGCACAGACGATCGTGACCGTCCCGCAGCTCAAGGCACTGTACGGCGACGACTTTGAAGAAGTCACATCCGATCTGCCGAGTTACCCTTACGATCTAGACGCCGCGAAGTCCGAACTCGCGAAGTCAGAGTTCCCGGATGGTTTCGAGATGACTGTCAATTACTCGAGCGGATCGGAATCGGCGGATGCTCTGCAGGCGATCGCGGCTGATCTCTCAACGATCGGGATCGAGGTAGTACTCAACCCCGTGCCGGACGATGCGTACTGGTCGACGCTGATGAGGCACGAGGATCTCACCATCGGTATCACTGATCTCGGATACGGGAGTGCCGATGTCGGCGAGCTTCTTCCCGACTTCCTTACGAGCACGGGGGCGAAGGCGGAGGGCTTCAACTTCTCGCAATACTCGACGCCTGAGATGGACGCCAAGGTAACGGAGGCGCTCTCCCTCACCGGCGACGCTCGGAAGCTGGTGGTGACGGATATCCTCACCGAGGTGGCAGACCAGGCCCTGTACGTTCCGCTCTACAGCACCAATGCGGGCATCGCTCTGAACGAGCGGTACGCCGGCGATATTGGAGTGTGGACGCGCGACTACTTCTCGGCGATCCGGCCCGTGGACCAGTAATGGTCGTCGTCAAGCTTGTAGCACGGCGGCTTATCGCTGCCGTGTTACTGCTGCTCGTGCTTTCCCTCCTCACCTACGCACTGCTTGCGCTGTCACCCGGCGGACCGGAGCGCGCCTTGCTGGGCGATCGGCCGGCGACCCCGGAGACCATCGCTGCCATCCGGGCTCAATTCCTGCTGGATGAGCCGTTCCCTGTTCGATACTGGCATTGGCTCAGCCAAGCGCTGACCGGAGACTTTGGAACGTCGATCACCGTGCGGCAGCCCGTCATCTCAATGCTCAGCGAGCGGGTGAACGTGACGGTCACACTCGCGCTACTCGCCGCCGTGGTAACTCTGGCAGTCGGCATCCCCGCGGGACTCGCAGCAGGGATCCGCCGTGGAGGACGGCTGGATCGCTCCATCACCCTGGTATCCCTCGTGTTCTTGTCCTTCCCACCCTTCGCGATCGCGCTGGTGCTCCTCTACGGCTTCGCGATACAGCTGCGATGGTTCCCCGTATACGGGACGGGTGATCTCAGCCACTACGTCCTCCCCGCGATCGCACTGGCGCTCGGGCCCGCCGCAGTGCTAACAAGGCATACCCGGGCAGCAGCGTTGCAGGTCGGCGAACAGGACTACATCACTTTCGCTCGGGCTCGAGGGTTGTCCAGGTTCGGCATCTGGGAAAGCTATCTGCTGCGCAACTCTGCGCTCCCCGTTTTGACGATCGCCGGACTGATCATCGCCGGGTATCTGACTGGGGCCGTATTCGTCGAGCAGGCGTTCAGCCTCCCGGGCCTGGGCTCGTTGCTCGTGCAGTCGGTGACCCAGAAGGACATCCCAGTTGTGCAGGCGCTCGTGTTGCTCAGCGGCGTCGTCGTAATCGTCGCGAATCTGCTCGTCGACGTCGCCTATGTCATCGTCAACCCGCAGATCCGCCAAGGGAGGGCGTAATGGCCCAGAACGAGCTTCTACCCCGGGGGGCGACGGCCGACCAGTCCGATGCATTCACCGGGTCAGTAGCGGCTGCCGGCCGGAAGCGGACGCCGCGCGCGCGCAGACCCGCGCTGACCATCGCAGCAATGATCGTGCTCGGCATCATGCTGATCGCCGCGGCCGTTGGGCATTGGATAGCGCCCTACGATCCGGCTCTGCAGAACGTCGGCCTCGGCCCCACGGGGCCGTCCGCCGCGCACTGGCTAGGCACGGACGATCTCGGGCGAGACGTCCTCTCCCGACTCCTGGAGGGCGCGCACACGGCGCTGATTGCGCCGGTTCTGATCGCAGTCGGTACGACCGTCCTCGGGACGACGCTCGGCCTCCTCGCCGGATACCGCCAAGGTTGGCTGGACACGATGCTGATGCGACTCACCGACTTGATGTTCGCGCTCCCGGGGCTGCTCGTGCTGATCGTCGTTGTGGGTGTCGCGGGCGGCGGCTACGCCATCTCCGTGATCACGCTCATCATCCTCGGTGCACCATCGGACATCCGGATGGTCCGCAGCGTCACCATGAGTCAACGGGAACTCGCGTACGTAGATGCCGCGCGAACTCTCGGCATCCCGGCTCGCCGCATCATGTTCCGGCATGTCCTTCCCAACTTGGCACCGACAGTGGTGGCGAACCTGCTTCTCAGCTTCGTTTTCGCCCTGGTCGCCTTGGCTGGACTGTCGTTCCTCGGCATCGGCCTTCCGGCAGGGACGCCGGACTGGGGTCTGATGATCCAGGAGAATAGAGGCATTCTGGACATCAACCCTTGGGCGGCGATCGCGCCCGCGCTTCTGATTACAATCACCGCCTGCGCTGCCACACTGCTCGGCGACAGCATCTATGAGCGGCTCGATGCCGGTAAGGGGTTCTCCGAATGACGGATCTGCTTCGTGTGCGAGGTCTCTCGGTGAGCCTCGAAGAGCGGCGGATCGTCGACGACGTCGACCTCGACATCGACGCCGGAGAAACGGTTGGCCTGGTGGGCGAATCCGGCAGTGGCAAATCGCTATTGGCTCGCGCTGTCGCAGGGCTCCTCCCGCCCTCGCTCACCACCACTGGTTCCGTCACGATGTCCGGAACGGAACTCGTCGATGCGAGCGAACGATTGCTGCGCACGGTACGCGGCCGACGCGTCGGACTGCTCATGCAGGACCCCTTCACCATGTTGAATCCCCTCAAGACCGTCGGCGCGCACATCACTGAGTCGCTACCCCGGGGGCTTCGGCGCCGCCGAGGGGAGATCGAAAAGAGACTCGCCGAGGTCGGCATCTCCGACCCACGCGTGGCATCGCGATACCCGTTCCAGCTCTCCGGAGGAATGCGACAGAGGGTGGCGATCGCAGCAGTTCTAGCAGGAGATCCGGAGCTTCTGATCGCGGACGAGCCGACCACAGCACTGGATGCGACCATCCAGGCAGAAATCATGCAGCTCCTTCGCAGCGTACAAAAGGCCCGCGGAATGGCCGTGCTGCTCATCACGCACGACCTGAGAGTGGCGTTCGCGATCTGCGACAAAGTTCAGGTGATGTACGCCGGTCGCGTACTGGAGACCGGACTCAGCGAAGACGTTGCGCGGAATCCTAGGCATCCGTACACGGCGGGCCTTATCGGCGCACTGCCGGTACTCGAACGTCGCATCAGCCAACTCGTCGCGATCCCCGGATCGGTTCCCCGGGCGGCCGATGTCACGCACAAATGCGCTTTCGCTGACCGGTGCCCACAGCGCCGACCCGATTGTGTGGAGACGCGTCCACCGCTGAGGATCGTCGCAGACTTGCACGCGACCGCCTGCCTGTATGACGTTGCACCCGCCGAAACGGCCCCGCCCGGTGATGCTGTGGAGCACGCACAGGAAACACCCGCGTTAGGCAAACCGCTCCTAACCGTTGCCGAACTACGCAAGGACTACGGGCAGGTCCGCGCGCTCGACGCTGTGACCCTCACAGTCCAGCCCGGAGAACGAGTCGGACTGATCGGTGAGTCTGGATCCGGAAAGACGACCTTGGCTCGCTGCGTACTCGGCTTGGCTAGCCCGGACGGTGGGCGGATCATGCTCGATGGTCTCGACATCACATACCCCCACAGGCTGTCAGCCAGCGGAAAGCGGCAGATGCGCTCGCTTGTGCAGTGCGTCTTCCAAGATCCATCAACTTCGCTGAACCCGTCGATGACGGTGGGCGCGGCACTGGCAGAGGCCGCGGGCAGAGTTCAGCGGGCTGAACGCCGCTCCGTCGATGAGTTGCTCGACCTGGTCGGACTCCCGAAGAAATACGCGCTGCTCCGGCCGAACAGGCTCTCAGGCGGCGAGAAGCAGCGGGTCGCGATAGCCCGCGCGCTCGCCGTGAACCCAGCTCTGTTGATCTGCGATGAGCCAACGGCGTCCCTCGATGTCTCGGTGCAAGCTCACATCCTGGAACTCCTGCGCACCATTAGCGCGAATGCCGGAACGGCGCTCCTGTTCGTCACTCATGATCTGGCCGTCGTGCGGCAGATCACCGATCGAGTAGTGGTCTTGCTCCATGGAAAGGTCGTCGAAACCGGAGCGACCGCCGCAATCCTCGATGAGCCAACACATTCGTATACGCGGCGGCTGGTGGCTTCGGTGCCGCCGGCCCCCGTCACATTCCGCGAGGAGCGCGCAAATGCATGACCTGATCCTGACTGGCGGAACGGTTCACGACGGATTCGGTTCTCCCTCGGCGGCTTCGGACGTCGCCGTCCATGACGGCCGGGTTGTAGCGGTCGGGGCAGATCTCGGTCCAGCGCGGCGGACGATCGATGTGACCGGACTCGTCGTCGCTCCGGGTTTCATCGACGCGCATACCCACTCGGATGGGGTGCCCTTTCTCCCAGAAGCGCAGCCCTTCAAGCTCTTCCAGGGCGTCACCACGGAGATTGTCGGCAACTGTGGATTCTCCCCGGCGCCCGCAGCCTCCGCCCTCCGCAACGACGCCGATGAACCGCAGTTCGCCGACTTCGAGGCGTACATGAGTGCGGTCGACTCGGCGGGCACGACCAACCACCTCGCCGCGCTGATCGGGCACAATACGGTGCGGATCTCCGTCGCCGGGATGGATCGGCAGCTGCCGCCTGACGGTCTGGAGGAGATGTGCCGGAGATTCAGCGAGGCGTTCGAGGCCGGTGCGGTCGGCTTCTCCACGGGGCTCGAGTATGTGCCCGGGGCGTACGCAGAACGGCACGAGCTCTCGGCATTGGCGCGCGTTGCGCGTCAATACGGCGCGACGTACGCGACGCACGCTCGGAGCGAGAGCGAGGGACTCGCGGACTCGCTCGACGAGGCGATCGACGTCGCGCGATCGGCGGGGATCCGGTTGCAGGTGTCTCATTGCAAGGCCTCCGGGCGTGCTATGCACGGATCGTCTCAGCTCATCCTCGACAGACTGTCCGGTGCTCGCCGGTCGGGTCTGGACATTCGTGGAGACCAGTACCCCTATCGGGCCTTCTCGACCGGACTATCGGCGATGCTGCCGCCCGCGGCCTGCGAGGGCGGCGTCGAAGCGATGCGGGCGCGACTGAGGGACGGCCGAACCCGTGCCGATCTCCAGGCGCTGGCGGAGAATCCTAATAACGGGATGGGCGTGGGGCTCTGGCGGGAGGTGCATCCGGAGGACGTTCAGATCCTGCATCATCAGGACCCGGCAGTCTCGGGCAAGCGTCTGGCCGACGTGCTCGAAGGGCGTCGTCCATGGGATGCGCTCTGCGATCTGCTGATCGCAGATCCCTACGCCGACACCGTGTGCCACACGATGGATGAAGCGGATGTGCTGGCCATCATGGCCGATCCGCTGGTCGCGATCGGATCCGATGGCGGGTCGCCGGTCGGGCCGAGTCATCCTCGCGCCTTCGGCACCTTTCCGACGTTCCTCGGAACCTACGTTCGCGATGGTGCGGTGGTCGATCTCTCCGAGGCCATCCGGAAGGTCAGCTCTGCCACGGCGAGCCAGTTCAGCCTGTACGATCGCGGGTGGCTGGGTTCCGGTGCGGCGGCGGACATCGTCGTGTTCGATCCGCAGACGATCGGTCACGCAGGGACCTACGAGCGGCCGGATGTTCGGCCCACGGGCGTCGTCCATGTGCTCCTCGACGGCGAACCTGTCATCATCGATGGTGAGTTCCTGGGAGAGCGACGTGGGCGGATGCTGCGCCGAAGGTGAACCATGTTCGGAGGTGATGCGGTGACACCGAGTGGACTGACCCTGGGGGCTCTGCTGGAAAGCCTCGGTGAGAAGACAGTGCGCGCGCTCGTCCTCCCGCGCGGCCTCGAGGTGCCGATCGGAGCTCCCACCATCTTCGACCCCGCCGACACGCAGGGAATGCAGCCCGATGCAGTGGTTCTCGTACCCGGACGACCCAACGTCGAGCTCGTCGTGTGCGCCGCGGGCCGGGGAGTCGCAGCCCTGGTGATCCGCACCAGGGAACCCGACCCGGGGATCATGGCGGAGGCCGAGAGCTGTGGCATCGCGGTGCTGCTGTGCGAGGAGGCGATACCCTGGGGACAGCTCTATACGCTCATCGATGAGTTGCAGGCGATCTCCGGATCCGGCCCCCTGTATGACGGGGCGGCCGATTTGTTCTCGTTGGCCAATGACATCGCGCTTCGCGCCGGTGGTGCCGTCGCCATTGAGGACCTTTCGATGCAGGTTCTCGCATACTCGACGATTCCGGGACAGCAGGTCGATGATCAGCGCCGAGACGGGATTCTCGGACGGCAGGTGCCCGCGCATCCAGGGAACGTCGAGGAATACGACACAGTGCTGCGATCAGAGACCGCGGTCTGGAGTGTGAAACCGGCCGAGTACCGGCCGCGGCTTGCGATCGCCATCCGCGACGGCGGACAGGCACTGGGCAGCATCTGGGTCGTCGAGGGCGATGTACCACTCGCACGCGACGCGCCGGAGGCTCTCGCAGAGGGTGCACTGGTCGCCGCGTCGAACCTGGCACGGATGAACCTCGCTGCGGACATCGAGCGCCGCACGCAGACGGAACGACTTGACCGGTTGCTTCGCGGAGCGAGTCCGATGCAGCAGGCTGAAGAGTCGTTCGGCTTGAAGCCGGCCGACAGGTGCACGGTGGTCGCGCTGAGCCGATCACGGGGATCCAGCGATCAGCCGTACGGGTTCTCGGACGAATCTGCTGCAGCTTATGTGAGCGACATGCTGCGTCGCGAGTTGACCGCGTATCGCATTCAGGCCGCCGTCGGGGCGTTTGACGGACAGGCTATCGGTGTGATCGGTGCGACGGCGGATGCTCAGCTGCTCGAGCGAATTGCGACCGCCGTACTCACTCGAGCCGATGAGCTGGTGGGCGGGCCATGGCGGGCGGGGTTCAGCCGCACGCTGTCCGGGCTGTCGGAGGTCCCTGCGGGCGTTCAGCAGGCGAGACAGGCGCTCGGCGTCGTGCACGGCCCCCTTGGCCGGGGCGCTATCGGTCGCAACGACGAGCTGGCCGCTTCCGTGTTCCTTCTCGATCTGTTCGAGTCCATGAAGTTTCGTCCAACGTTCGCGGCGGAGCCGCTGTGGCTGGTACTGGATCATGACCTCCGATACGGGACTGAGTACGCGAGGACACTTCGCGCGTGGACGGCCAATCAGTACGATGTGCCGCGTGCTGCTGAGGTGTTGAGGGTGCATCCCAACACGCTCCGGCACCGCCTGCGTCGGCTGGGTGAGGTGATCGACCTCGACGATGCGGATGTCCGTCTGGCACTGGCCGTCCAGCTTCGCCTGCAGGAGATCGGCACAAAGCACGTCGGTCGAACTTCTGCCTGAGCGACAACGCCTTTCGGACACCGTCCGGCAAGACTCGGTCCATGACCATTACCTCTCCGGCTGAATTGGTGCGGGCGCGCCTCGACGCAGATCTTGAGCTCTTCCCCGCAGGGACCCGTCGCACCGCGGATGGGGACATCTCGATCTCCGGTTGCTCGCTTCGTGCACTGGCCGACGAATACGGCACGCCCGCCCTGATCATCGATGAGGCGGCTCTGCGGGCTCGTGCGGCGGAGTTCCTGCGGGCGTTCAGAACACGGCATGCAGCGACCGACATCCATTTCGCTAGCAAGGCGTTCCCCTCTGCAGCCGTCCTCGGAGTCCTCGCGGAGGAGGGGCTGAACTTCGATGTCGCCTCGGGAAATGAGTTCTCGGTCGCGCGGGCCGCGGGGGTCGATCCGTCGCGGATGCTCCTGCACGGGAATGCGAAGACTGACGAGGAGATCCGTCTGGTGACGTCGTCGGGCATCGGCCACATCGTCATCGACAACCTGGATGACGTCGAGCGCATCGCTCGCATTGCAACGACTCAGGTCCCGGTGCTGCTGCGTGTGACACCGGGGATCGATGCGCAGACGCACGAGGCCACCGCTACAGGGCACAACGGATCGAAATTCGGGGTCTCGATGGAGGATGCCCCAGCGGCTATCGAGCGGATCCAGAGTGAGCCGAGCATGCGTTTGGACGGCCTGCATGCGCACATCGGGTCGCAGATCTTCGAGTTGAAACAGTTTCAGCAGGAGGTCGCGGCTCTATCGGAGCTGCCTCGATTCCCGCTGTATGACCTCGGCGGAGGCCTGGCGAGCCGGTATACGTCGGAAGACCCATCGGTCAGCATCGACGATTATGCGCAAGTGCTGGTGAGCGCCGTCCACGAGCACCTCGGCCACGATGTGCGACTCATGGTGGAGCCGGGAAGGTCGATGGTCGCGTCGACGGGCGTATCACTGTATCGGGTCGTGACGGTCAAGCGAGGGCACCGAACCCATGTTGCCGTGGACGGAGGAATGGGCGACAACCTCGAGGCTTCTCTGTACGGGCAGCGGTTCCAGCCTTGGCTGCTCGGGACTGACCCGCGTGTGGAGACTTACGATCTCGTCGGCCATCACTGCGAGTCGGGCGACGTGCTTGTGCGGGATGCCGTGATGCCGACGGCCTCGATTGGAGACCTTGCGGTTGTGCCGGTCACAGGTGCCTATACATTTACCATGTCGAACAACTACAACGCGGCGTTCCGACCGCCGGTTGTGTTCTGCACCGACGGGACGTCACGCCTCGCCGTACGTCGAGAAACCATGTCGGATCTTCTGGCGCGTGAGGTTCTCCTGTGACCGTCGCCGTCGCCCCCCGCGTACGGCTGGAAGAGCAGTGCGCCACGCTACTCGCAGACGCGCTCCGATGGTGGCCGATGACGGGGGCCGCGGTATGCGTCGTTGATGGGGACGGCACGGTCATCGATGTCTGCGACGGCACCGCGGGTCTCGGATCGATGCAGCCGGTGACGGGGCACAGCCGGTTCGAGATCGGATCAATCAGCAAGTCGTTCACGTCCTTTGCGCTTTTGCAGCTCGCTGAGCAGGGACGCGTGGATTTGTCCGCGTCGGTGATGGACTATCTTCCATGGTTCTCCGTCCAAGGAGGATTCGGAGCCATCACACTGCGACACCTGCTGCACCACACTTCTGGCCTCAACGCCGGCTCGGATGCCTTCGCGGACGCGCTCCCGCAGGCGCTGCTGCTTTCGGACTCCACCACGGCGGCGCCACCCGGTGACTTCTTCCACTACTCGAACGCTGGATACATCCTTCTCGGACTGGTCATCGAACAGATCACCGGTCGGAGCCTTGCGGCAGTCACCCGGGAGCAGCTGCTGCAGCCGCTTGCTATGCACGAGACCGCGGGCGCGATCACCGCCGACGGCCACCACCTCATGGTCTCAGGAACACAACCGCTCAGGCACGACCAGCCAATTCTGCCCGGTGATGTGCTGGCACCAGCGGTTTTGGTGGAGGCAGACGGCGGCGAAGGACACATCGTATCCACCTCGACCGACATGGGACGATACGCACGGATGCTGATCGGTCGAGGAGAGCTCGACGGTGTCCGCGTCCTCAGCGAGGCGAGCATTCGCCAGACAATGCGGGACCGCGCACCATCGGATGCGCTGGCGAACATCCCCGGCCGCTACGGCCTGGGACTGATCGTCGAAAAGAAGAACGGCCACACTTTGCTCACGCACAGCGGAGGAATGGTGGGCTACAACAGTCACCTAGCGGTCGACATGACCGCGGGTATCGGCGTCGTCGTGCTGACCAACGCGAATGGTGGATCTGGTCCGGCCGAGATGCTGAGCCGTGCAATCCTCGATCTGGCGACCGGAGGTGTGGGCGTCGGGAGCGCGAGGCTGAACCGGTCGCGCGTCCGCGACAGTCAACGGTACGAGGGGATCTGGACGGACGGTACCTCCACCATCCAGGTGGTCCGAGGAGCGACCGAGGATGGACTCGCCCTGATCGCGGACGGGGTGAGCGGCGCGTTTTACGGCACGCCGCAGACGCGGCTCGCCTGCGCGCATCCCAGCTGGCGTCGATTCCACCATCACCTCGTTGGCGGCGATGGTGACGAGCGATGGGTGTACGGGGAGCAAGTTCTCACCCGAATAGGATTGGAACGAGGCAGCGAGGCACGCGACGCCGGCTCGGAGGCGAGCACGCTAGTGGGGCACTACCGCAGCTATTCGCCCTGGTACCCCAGCTTCCGAATCGTAGTGCGCGCCGGCTCACTCCACTTGATCGCTGCCACAGGCGTTGAAGCACCGACAGACGACCCGATTCTTGTTCCGCTCGGGCCGGGAGTCTTCCGGATCGGCCAGGACGCGAGACTCCCCGAGCGGTTGGTCGCCGGACCCGTCGTCGACGGCTCGACCGCGTGGGTCGAACGCGATGGCTTCCGCTATTCTCGGTTCTTCCGCGCATGAGATCTTCGTGGAACGAGGCCTCGGACAATCCGAATACTCGACCTCACAATTCGTCGATCTCCTGGTCGGGGACAACGAAGGGCATTCGCGTCGCCCCTGGCTCGCGTCTTTCGCCAGTCGATGTCGGCTCGCAGGGGTGGAACGCACTCGATGGAGGGCTGGAGCTTCCCGCGATGGTCCTCAAGCCGGAGATCATCGCCGGGAACATTGCGGCGATGAGCGCCTTCTGTCAGAACGCAAACGTGCTGCTTGCGCCGCATGCCAAGACGGCTATGTCTCCCGAGATCACGGCACTGCAGATGGACGCCGGAGCGTGGGCGATGACCGCCGCGACGCCACACCAGGTGCGTGTTCTGCACGCCTTCGGGGTCCAACGCATTCTCCTCGCCAACGTCCTGGTCGATCTCCCAGCAATTGCCTGGGTGCGAGATCATGTGCTCTCCGACCCGAGCAAGGACTTCCTTTGCTACGTAGACAGTCTCGCCGGGTTAGAACGGCTGGAGAATGCCCTCGCCGGAAGCGGCCATCAGCGTCTGGGCGTTTTGATCGAGCTCGGCTATCGACGGGGGCGAACCGGATGCCGCACGATCGACGAAGCCCTCACGCTGGCGCGTGCCGTCAGCCGTTCCGACGCGGTCTGGCTCGCCGGCATCGCTGGCTTCGAGGGGCTCATCCGCGGGTCCTCGGAGAATGCGCCTATCTCCGAGGTCGATGCCTTCCTCGACCACATGCACGACTGTCTGGTGGCACTGCATGACGACGGACTCTTCCCCGTTGAACCACCCATCGTCAGTGCAGGTGGCAGCTCCCACTTCCAGCGGGTCGTTGAGAAGTTGGGTCCGACGGCGTTCCCGCTCGCCGTCAGAACCGTGCTGCGCAGCGGGTGCTACGTCTCGCACGATCACGGACTGTACGCTGAGACCTCACCCCTGTCGTGGAGCTTGACGAATCCCACGGGGCTGCGTGCCGCGCTCGAACTGCTTTGCTCCGTGTGGTCGCGACCGGAGCCGGATCTCATCATCGCCGGCTTCGGTCGACGCGATGCGCCTACTGACGATCGGATGCCGGTCGTTCTTCGCAACCACTCGGCACCGCAATCGGACGACATGGCAGGGTACGAGGTCGTCGGAGTGAATGACCAACATGCATTCATCAGAGTACCCGCGCACAGCCTCGTTGGAGTTGGAGATGTGCTGGGCCTCGGTGTGAGCCATCCCTGCGGGGCGTTCGATCGATGGCGGTTCCTCCCCCTCGTCACCCCCGACTACGATGTCGTCGGGGGTGTCACCACCTACCTGTAAGAGTTCCGGGCTCTCAGAGCAATCAACACCGGCCCTTCTACATCGACGACTCCCCCAACATGACCCTCGTCGAGATCCGCGCGAAGTGCCGCCGTCTGAAGCAGCGCGTCGGCCTCAAGATGGTCGTCATCGACTACCTCCAGCTCATGACGAGCGGCAAGCGCGTCGAGAGCCGCCAGCAAGAGGTCTCGGAATTCTCGCGAGCGCTCAAGCTGCTCGCGAAAGAGCTGCAGGTGCCCGTCATCGCGCTCTCGCAGCTGAACCGTGGCCCCGAGCAGCGCGCCGACAAGATGCCCGCCATCAGCGACCTGCGCGAGTCGGGCTCGATCGAGCAGGACGCCGACATGGTGATCCTGCTGCACCGCGAGAGCGCCTACGAGCGCGACAGCCCTCGCGCGGGCGAGGCCGACCTCATCGTGGCCAAGCACCGCAACGGCCCGACCCGCACGATCACCGTGGCGTTCCACGGGCACTTCTCGCGCTTCACCGACATGGTTCAGGGGTAGCCGCTCGCCTGTAGGTTCTCGCACAACCTGTCATTTTCTCGATGAGATGTCACGCAGACGGCAAACTGACAAGTCGATGAGAAGCGAAGCCTCACCGATATGGAGGATGCCGCGGCATGAAGCCGACTCCCGCGGGCCAGGCGTTGGTGTAGGAGTCGGCTTCATACGGTCAGCAGTGCCCTGTGGGGCATTGCCCGGTACTCCGCGTCAGCGGAGGCTTCTGCGAGTCAGCTCGCGAAAGCGTCCAGTCTTGCGAGTGGTGCACGTTCTTCGAGCGCCCCGGTCGCGATGGCGCCGGCTTCAAAGAGCATGGCGATCGTGACCGCGCCTGGGTCGAGGACACCGCGCGCGAGTTCTCCGACGTAGCTTGCGCGTCCACGGGATGCGATGAGGGCTCCGGTGGATTCCGCGCCGACCCACGCTGCCGAGGCGGCGGACGCGAGCGCCTCAGAGACAGCCCCGCCGTCGTTCGCGGATTCAGTCAGCGCGGCGGCGGCAGGCGCGAGCGCATCGATCATCGTGTTGTCGCCGACCTTCGCGCCGCCTAGTTTCTGGATGGTCGCAAGGCCGGCCGCGACGCCAGATGCGAGTTCGACGGCGGTGGCGCCTGTGGGCGTCGCCGACTTGGAGATGTCCCTCAACCACATGCCAAACAGCGGTCCACTTGTCCCACCGGTCGCAAGGAAGCCTTTGGACGCGGCCGCGAACACGGTCACGAAGGTCGCCGAATCGCGGGTGGGGAGCGCATCGGAAGTGCGTCGCAGCGCGGATGCGATGTTCGTGCCGAAGTCGCCGTCTCCGGCGAGGCGATCGAGGTCGGTGAGCCGGTCCTGTGCTTCGGCGAAGCGGAGGGTGAAACGGTTGATCCAGTCGAAGGCGCTTTGGCCGGTGATGAGGTTGGTCATGGTTCGCGATTCCTTACCAGGTGAGGGCGGGGGTGCGGACCGGGGCGTCCCACGCGCTGATCAGCGCGTCGTCGGCCACGGTGAGGGTGACGGATGCGCCGTGCATGTCCAGTGAGGTGACGTAAGAGCCGACGAGCGAGCGGGCGATGGTGACGCCGCGGTCTTCGAGCAGGTTGTGGACGTGGCGGGCGATGATCGACAGCTCGAGCGGGTACGCGCCGCCGAGACCGTTCACGATGGCGATGACCGACTGTCCTCGCTGGAGCTCGAGCGCAGAGGCGAGCGGGGAGACCAGCTGCTCAACGAGTTCGTCCGCTGTGGCGAACGGGATCCGGGACGTGCCGCGCTCACCGTGGATGCCGACGCCGAACTCGACTTCGTCGGCGCTGAGCTCGAATGCCGGCTCGTGGCGGCCGGGATGCGTGCAGCCGTCCAGGGCGAGCGCGAGGCTGCGCGAGCGGGAAACGACCTCGCGGCCGCGGGATGCGACTGTCGCGAGGTCGGCACCGGATTCGGCGAGTGCTCCGCAGACCTTCTCGACCGTGATCACTGCAGCGGTGCCGCGTCGACCGGGCCCATCGCCGGCGCTGTCAGAGGCGAGGTCGTCGTCGACTATGACCGATTCCATCGGGATGCCGTCATCACTGACCAGCTCGGCGGCGATCTCGAAGTTCAGGACGTCGCCGGTGTAGTTCTTGACGATGTGCACGACGCCAGCTCCGCTGCTCGCGAGCCGTGTTCCGGCGAGGACCTGCTCGGAGGTGGGACTCGCGAAGACCGCACCGCACACCGCCGCGTCGAGCATGCCCCTGCCGACGAAGCCGGCGTGGAGCGGCTCGTGGCCGGAGCCGCCTCCGGAGACCAGACCTACCTTGCCGACTGCTGGCGTGGCACGGCTGATCACGTTCGCCGTCGCATCGAGGGTGAGGTGGGACGGGTAGGTGCGGACGAGGCCGTCGAGTGCCTCTGCGATAACCGAGTCGGGGTGGTTGATGAACTGGCGGCGGGTTGTCATGGCTGCTCCTGATCGTGATGGTTGGACGAGGAAGGGGAACGTTGAGGCGTCCGTATCGGCACGGCGGGCAAACGAGTCTGCGAGCGAGCGGACGAGGATGGCTGCGGACGCGGCTCCGGGATCGATGTGATTCGCGCTTCGATCCCCGAGGTAGCTCGCGCGGCCCTTGCGTGCGACCAGAGGGAAGGTGGCGTCGCGGCCGGCCTCCGCGGCCTTCGCGCTAGAGTTCAGCACCGACTCGAGGCGCGAACCGTCGGCGGCTGCGGCGGATGCGGCCTTGGACGACGGCAACAGGGCATCGACCATCGTCTTGTCGCCGGGCTCGGCCCGACCGCGCGCGATGACGGCCTCGACGCCTGCGGCGAACGCGTTCGCGAAACCCGCAGCGTCCAGTGCGGCGGACGCTCCGTTGCCCGTTCCCATCGCTGAGATGAAACCGCCGAACAGTGGGCCGCTCGCTCCGCCGACGGCGGCGACAAAGGCGGCCCCGCAGGCCCGGAGCGCCGTGCCGACGTCCGCAGGCGCATCGCTCTCAAGTGTCATTCGCATCGCCAGCGCGCCGCGCGCCATGTTGACGCCATGGTCACCGTCGCCAATCGAGCTGTCCAGTTGGGTGAGGAGCCCGGCCTGGTTGCGGATGTCCCGGTCGAACCGGGCGATCCACGCGACGAGGTCGTCAATGCTGAGCGTCTCGGCGGTGTTCACGTCCGTGGCCCCGGCGTTGCGACTGCGTGCATACGCAATGCTCCCGCCGTGTTGGCGAACCTTGCAATGGCGTGGCTGCTGCCCCGAGCGCGCATTTGCTCTCCCTTGAACTGAAAACTTCCTGCATAATCGAATTACATTCGATAATGTCGAATGGTGCACGACGATGAAGCACGATGTCAAGTCGTGCGAGACAATTGCGTGGCGTCGCTATGCCGTCGGTGTATCGCAGCTTCAGCTGGAGGAGGGAACGCGTGATTCAGTCGATCGACCGTGCCGCGAAGATCCTGGCGTTGCTGCAAGGGGCGAGGCGACTGGGCATCGGCGAGCTTGCGGCGGGTCTCCAGCTTCCGCCCTCGACTGTGCACGGCATCGTGAAGTCCTTGCAGGCGCACGGTCTGGTGGTCCAAGAGGCGGTCGGGAATCGGTACATGCTCGGGCCGGCCCTGCTCAAGCTCTCCAGCGTGTACCTCGACACGCTGGACGTGCGGGCCCGAGCCATGCGGTGGATGCACGAGCTCTCGCGACGCACCGGCCTGGCCTCGCGACTCGGCGTCGAGTCGTTCGGCGAGGTGATCCTGATCCATCACGACCGTCGACCCGACGACACCGAACAAATGCCCGAGACTGGACTGACCATCCCGAGCCATGCGTCGGCAATCGGCAAGGTCCTGCTCGCCTACAGCGATGAGCACGCCGCGGACGTTCTCGCTCGACCGCTCCGAAACCTAACGGCAGACACCCTCACCGACCCGGACAAGTTGCGCTCGGAGTTCCCACTGATCCGCCGAGACGCGCTCGCGACCGAGAATGAGGAAGCGGTCATCGGAGAATCCTCGATGGCAGCGCCGATCATCGACGGTCATGGTGAGGTCGTGGCTGCCGTCGCGATCGTCATACCCGCCAACGAATGGCCACCGGCGGACGCCACCGCGAACATCCTCCGAGAGACCGCACGCAACATCTCGCGCGAGCTCGGAGCGCGCTCCTGGCCGCCATCAGTGTGACCTGAGCCTGGTTCCGCCTGGCTCCGTCGCCACATGACCGCGGTTGCCGGCATCATCCGCCGCCGGTCAGCTGCCAGCGATCCACCGGACGCTCAGCAGCGCTCGTCGCCGCGGCACATTGGTGGGGCGGAGTGGTTGACAGCACGCCCACGGATCTCCTAACCTGCAACCCATCTGTTCGACATTGTCGAATTAGATTCGGGATGATCGTTCATGGTGGACGGTCTCGCTCAAAGGAGAGTGATGTGATGGATGAATCCACGCTGGGTCAGAAAATGCTTTCTGAGGCCATTGGGACGGCCCTATTGGTGTTCGTCGGTGCCGGATCGGTGCCCGCAACACTGCTGTTGAACGGTGACCGCGGAATATCGATGGCAGATCTCGGGGTGATCGCGTTGGCCTGGACCTTCGTGGTGATCGCGCTGGTCTACACCCTCGGGCACGTTAGCGGGATGCACGTGAACCCCGCCGTGAGCCTCGGGCTCGCGATCTCCCGGCAGATGCCGTGGCGATTCGTTCCCGCGTACATGGCAGCGCAACTTGTCGGTGCGGTCGTTGGCGCATTCGGGATTGCGGCCGTGCTCGGGTCGGGTGCCGTCACAGTCGGCCTCGGATCAACGGTCTACGGGCCGGGGGTGTCTCCGCTCGCTGTCGCCGGCGCGTCCTGCCTGGGCACGTTCGTGCTGGTATTCGTCGTGCTTGGGGTGATCCACCGCAAAGCGGCCCCCGGTTTCGCGGGGATCGGCATCGGAACCGCGGTGGGTGCCCTCGTTATCGTCCTGGGTGCCAGCACAGCGGCATCTATCAACCCCGCGGTGAATTTCGGGCCGATGGTGGTGCTGCAGATCTTCGGCGGGAGTGTGCCGTGGGAACAGCTGCCGGTGTATGTCATCGCACAGCTCGCCGGTGGCGCGGTGGCGGCCTTCGTCTTCCAGCTCTTGCCTCCCCGACCGCAGGTCGCCACCTCCCTCCAGCCCAGTGAGGTCGCGAGCCTGGACGCATGATCGACCGGTACGCCCACCCAACGCACCCCAACGAACTTGCACCTAGGAGCCAGAACCCATGATCGAGAACACCTTCTACACCGATGAATCCACGCAAGGAAGATACGAACTCTTCGACCTCGGCGATCTCCTCGTCGAGGAGAATGCCGAAACGCTCCGCGGAGCCACGCTCGCGTTCCGGACCCTCGGAGAACTGAACGCCAACAAGGACAACGCTGTCCTCGTCACGACCTGGTTCTCCGGAACAGGCAAGGTCATGGAGGACGTCTACATCGGCCCCACGCACGCACTGGATCCGCGAAAGTACTTCATCGTCATCGTCGACCAGATCGGCAGCGGCACCTCGTCATCCCCGCACAACACCCCCGGCGCGCAATCGATGGCCAAGTTCCCGCAGGTGCGAATCGGTGACGACGTCCGAGCGCAACACAAGCTCATCACCGAGCATCTCGGCATCACCGAACTCGCCCTGGTCGTGGGCGGATCTATGGGCGGCCAGCAGGTCTACGAGTGGGCAGTGCGCTATCCCGACATGGTCAAACGTGCGGCGTCGATCGCCGCCACCGCGAGAATCTCGCACCACCAGGTCACGTTCACCCAAGCCCTGCAAGAAGCCCTTACCTCCGATCCGCGCTGGAACGGCGGGTGGTACCAGGACGGAACCGACGTGCGCGACGGCATGGATCGGATGGCGAAGATCGTAGCCACCTTGGGATGGAGCCGAGAGTTCTACCAGGAAGAACGGTGGCGCACCATCCTCGGCATGTCCTCGCCCGACGACTTCATCAACGGAGTCATGAAAGCGTACTTCGAGCCCATGGACCCGAACGCGCTCCTCACTCAGATCTGGAAATGGCAGCGCGCCGACGTGTCCCGACACACAGGTGGCGACCTCGCGGCCGCCCTCCAGCGAATCCAGGCCAAGACGATGATCATGCCGATCAGTCACGACCTATTCTTCCCGCCGAACGAGATGGAAGCCGACGCCGCTCTAATCCGAGACGCCACGGTGCGAGTCATCGAATCGAAGGAAGGACACTTCGCGCTCAACGGATTCGAACCGGCGTACATCGAGCAGGTCGACACGATTCTGCGTGAACTCCTGAGCCACTAGCTTTCTCGCCTCGCCTCGCCTTCGCCCTCGCCGCCCTTGCCCTGCGGTTTTGGGAGGCACTGCACTTGTAGTGCGAGGGCGGGCGGCTGGGATTTGACGATGCTGGAGCATCGTCAAATCCCCCTTATCTATGCGGTTGCTTGTTGCAGGCGTAGTCGAGCCGAGTAGAAGGTGGCGCCGGTTTCAATGATGGTGCCGTTGACGGTGAGCTGGTCGACGATCGCGGCGCACAGCCGCGGGTCAGTGAAGGTCTTCCAACCGGAGAATGACTCGTTCGAGGCGATCGCGACGGAGGCCTTCTCATCGCGTTCGGTGGACCTGGAGTAGCTCGGCGCCGCGTCGGTCGAGTTCCATCCAGTCGAGCTCATCGATGCAGAGCAGATCGACGCGCCCGTAGCGGGCGACCGTGCGAGCGAGCTGCTTCTCGTCGGCGGCTTCCATGAGCTCGTCGACGAGCTTGGTCGCGAGGGTGGGTGAACTTCACCCGCTACCTCTTTTCGGCGGACGCGATCCGAGTCTGATCAATAGGTGGGTCATGCCCGTGCCAGATGCTCGGTCTCGAGATGTAGTCGTCGGGTTGAACGCCTGCAACGCGACCGGCCCATCCGGCGTTGCGCCGAGCCCGCCCGGGTTCTCCGCCCGCAGATTACGTTCGCGTTACGGATATTGACCGGTCATTAAAGAATATGTACGCTCTATTTATGGCTACACCGCAGTATCAGGTAATTCGCGCAGGCCTTGAAGCACGTATCGTGTCGGGCGAGCTCGCGCCCGGCGCGAAGCTCCCGACTGAGGCAGAGCTACAGGCGGAGTATCAGGTAAGCAGGTCTGTTGCTCAGCGAGTTCTGAACGATCTGGCCCAGGCGGGACTTGTGATTCGGCGCAAGCGGCTCGGGACCCACGTGGCTGACGGGGCTCGCCAGGTCAACCTGATGCGGTCAGTTGACCCACGAATCGGGGATGCCAACCTTCCGGGTCGCATGGACGCCGTCGCTGGTGTTGTGATCCCAGCCGGCAAAGCGTTCGTAACCCTTCCAGGGCTGGACGATCTCGAACCGGTGATCCAGATCACTCGCGTGCGTCGAAATCCCACCGATGACACGCCAACCGTGGTGGAGATCGCGGCGATCCCGTTCTCCCTCACACCCGAGCTGCTCGAGGAGTCTCTGGAGGACGTCTCCGTCCGCGCATACTTCTCGGCTCACGGTATCGAGATTGCACGGTCGCGGATGTACTTCGACCCCGTCTTGCTGGACGAAGAGAATGCCCGACTGTTGGACCTTGCTCCTGGCATCCCTGTGCTACGGCGCCGCCGCCTCATGTGGCAGTCCAACGGACAGATCGCCGAATCAGCCGCCTACTACCTCAAGCCGGGAGCGATGGAGTTCTACATCGAGTACTCCGACGAAAACCCGTCCGACCCCTCGTAGTCCGATTCGAGACACCCGAAGCAGTACCCACCCGCCGATGCAATGCAACGCCGCATCGCTAATCACGGAGAACATCACATGAATCGCATCATCGTATCCACTGTCGGTGTCGCCGCTCTCGTCCTCGGTCTGGCTGCCTGCGCCAATCCCGAGATCGAGAGCAAGGGCCAGCAGACCGAGGCCGCCGACATCGTCGCGTCCGTTGAGAAGGACAACGAGATCGCGGCACTCCTGCCTGAGGAGTACGCCGAGGGATTCACCATCTCGATCAACACCGACGTCGAACCGATCAAGTTTGTCGACAGTGACGGGAACATCGCCGGTCTGAACCCCGATCTGCTGCGCGCGGCTGCACGTGTGCTTGGCACGGAGGCCGAGTTCGAGGAAGGCACCTTCGACGGGCTCATGCCCGGGCTAGAAGCAAAACGCTTCGACGTCATCGCGTCCGTTGCCGATTTCGTCGAGCGGCAGACTTACATCGACTTCGTCGACTACCTCCGGAACGGCACAGCCATCATCACAACGACGGACTTTGCAGAGGACGAGATCACCCGCGAAGGACTCTGCGGGCTGAGCGTCGGCTACGCACGCGGAACCTCGCAGCAGGCCAGCCTCGAGGAGATCGCTGCCGAATGCACCGCGTCGGGTGCGCCGGAGCTGGAAATCAACGGCTACAACGACACCGGCGCCGGGATTCTCTCCGTGAAGAGCGGCGAGGCTGACGCGTTCTGGGGCGACTTCCCGCAGATGGCGTACAACGTGAAGAAGACTCCCGACACCTTCAAGATCGTCTACGAGGAGCAGAAGAGCATCCTCGGCATTGGCATCCATAAGGACAACACCGGCCTGCGCGACGCGCTCCAGGCGGCACTTCTGAAACTCGTTTCGGACGGCACCTACGACGCGCTCCTGGAAAAGTGGGGCCTCACCGACTCCGCTCTGCCCGGCATGGACATCAACAGCGACATCTCGATGGAGGGATAGTTCGTGAGTAACATCTCCCATCCGACGACGCAGGGGATCTCCACCCAGGAATGGTCTCGTCAGGAACTCGCTTCACTCGAGATCAAGCCGCGCGTTGGTATCGGATTCTGGGTCAGCATTGTGCTGGCCGTCTACGTCGGTCTCGTCCTGATCCAGCTGTTCGTCTTCAACGACAACTGGAACTGGCAGCTCGTGTTCTCATACATGTTCAGTCAGGTCATCCTCACCGGGCTACTCAACACGATCGTCCTCACCGTGTTGACGACGATCGTCGGCCTCGCGTTGGGAATCGTCACCACCTGGTGCCGGATGTCCAAACTGGTCGTGCTGCGCACGTTCGCGATTCTGTACATCTGGCTGATGCGGGCGATGCCTCCGCTAGTGATGCTGCTCCTCGTGTTCTTTTGGGGCGCCCTGGTTCCGACGTTGAGTTTTGGCATCCCATTCGGCCCCAGCCTGTTCGACGTTCCGACGAACGAGGTAATCTCCCGATTCAGCGCTGCGATCATCGGGCTGGCGATCTATCTCGGCGCATACTCGGCCGAGGTCTTCCGTGGCGGCGTCCTTGCGCTGCAGTCCGGCCAGTTCGAAGCGTGCAAAGCGCTCGGGCTGCCGCCGATCCGCGCGTACCAGAAGATCCTCGGCCCGCAGCTGATCCGTGTGATCACCCCGTCGATGGCGAACGAGGTCATCACGATCTTCAAGAGCACGTCCCTGGTGTCCGTCATCGGCTACACCGAGCTCCTGACGACCGTGCAGACCATCTACGCGCGGAACTTCGAGACCATCCCGCTGCTGACGGTCGCGGTGATCTGGTACCTCGTGCTTACCTCGTTGGCGATGTTCGGTCAGTCGCGTCTCGAGAAGCGGTTCGGCCGCGGATTCGCGCGCCGCAACCTGTCGAGCAAGGCGAAGCAAGTGGATCTGGCAGGAGCGTGAGATGAGCGAGACAACGAACCCGAATGCGCCGCTACTCCAGCTGGTCAACGTCAGCAAACACTTCGGTGAGCTACGGGCGGTCGACAACGTCAGCTTGGACATCTTCGCCGGCACGGTCACCTGCATCGTCGGACCGTCCGGTTCAGGGAAAAGTACCCTCTTACGGACTGTCAACATGATGGAGACCATCGACGGCGGGGCGATCTTCCTGAAGGGGCAGATGATCGGCCACGAGGTACGTCACGGACACCGCGTTCCCGTAAGTAACACTGTCGCTCGACGACAGACGCTCAACTTCGGAATGGTGTTCCAACACTTCAACCTATTTCCGAACTATACCGCCATCGAGAACGTCGCCATCGGCCCTACCCTGCTTCGAAAGGCGAGCAAGAAGGCTGCGACCGCGGCCGGGCTTCGCTATCTCGAACAGGTCGGCCTCGCGGACCGGGCCGACCATTATCCGAGCGAGCTGTCCGGCGGTCAGCAGCAGCGAGTCGCGATCGCTCGAGCGTTGGCTATGGAACCTCAGATCCTCCTGTTTGACGAGCCCACAAGTGCTCTGGATCCGGAACTGGTGAGTGAGGTGCTCTCGGTGATGCGCGGTTTGGCGGCGAACGGGTCCACCATGCTCGTGGTCACCCACGAGATGCGGTTCGCCGAGGATGTCGCTGACGAAGTCATCATGATGGACGCCGGCAAGGTCATCGAACGCGGGATCCCGGCCTCTCTCCTGCACAACCCGACAACCGAACGAGCGAAGAAATTCTTCGCATCTGTCGGGACGCTGTGAACCATCGAATCTCCATCATCAGAGGAACCAGCAGGAATGAAGAAGCCCACAGTCATCGTTGTCGGCGCGGGAGTGATCGGGTGCTCACTTGCAGCCGAGTTCGCTCGAAGGGGCGCGACGGTCGCAATCATCGATGCCGCAGAAGCCGCATCAGGCACAAGCGCGTCGACCTTCGCCTGGATCAACGGCAACGACAAGTCCCCTGAGGAGTACAGCTTGCTCAACTTCCTCGGGGTGCAGGCATACGAGCGCGAGGCACAACGCGGGGGGCGGTGGTTCCACCAAACGGGCATGATCCAAGTCGCACAGTCCGACCAGGAAGCCCAGACCCTCGAGACCAACGTCGCACGCATCGCGTGGGAGGACTACGGCGCCCGCGTGCTCACGCGCAACGAAGTGCTCGAGCTCGAACCCTCCCTTGACCCCACGCGCATCACGGGCGGGGCAATCTACCCCCGCGAGGGATGGGTTGATGTTGAGACGATGTGCCTGAGTCTTCTTGATCGGGCGATCCAGTCCGGGGCCACCTTCCTTCCGTTCCGCTCAGTCGCCGCCGTCGAGCAGAGCCATCTCGTCACCGTCGCCACAGACGGTACGACACAGCGACACGGCGCCGATGTCATCGTCGTGGCGGCAGGCAACGGTACAAGAGGCATCCTCGCTAATGCAGGGATCGATTTCCCGCTTCTGGATCCGGCGGAGAACGCCGAAGGGGCAGGCGAGCCGGGATCATCGGTCGGCATCATCAGCACCACAGGTCGCGTCCAGTCCGGTATCCGGCATTTCGTCCGCGCCAACGGGATCGCGCTACGACCCGCACGCAACGGCGGAATCACCTTCGCTGACCACCCGACCGGCGGAAAATGGGCGAAGACCGACCCGCAGGTTTGGACGGTGCCAGGCATCCTGCTGGAGAGGGCACGTGAGCTGTGCCCCGCGTTGCGGGACGTCGCGGTGGAATCAGTGCATCTTGGCACTCGTGTACTTCCGAGGGACGGGCTGACCATCGCGGACTGGGCAGATCGCGACCGTTCCATCTACGCGGTTGCCACTCACAGCGGGGTAACTCTGGCGCCGCATCTCGCCACGACGGTCGTCGACGAAGTGCTCGATGGAGTGCGTCACGACTCGCTCGCGCCATTCGGACTCGCTCGATTCGCTGCCATCTAGATCTACCCGCTGGGCACTGCCCTGAGCGCCGCGTTGCAGCCTCCGGGGCATATTGGGGGCTGTAGGAATGTGCCATTTTTCGTGGAATCCGGCGTACTGAATCGATGACATGTACCGCGGATTCGTGGCCTCACATGCCAGGTCGGCGCGGAACCTACATCGCCGCCTGTAGGTTCCGCGGGAGTATGTCATTTTCCGCGAGTACTTGTCACCTACTTGTCATTAATGACAATTGCCGCGGATTCCGGCCGCCCATCTATCGATCTCCCGCGGCCGGCCGTGCCCGGCAAGATGATCAAGGGCATGGGCGGTGCCATGGACCTCGTGAACGGCCGAGCGCGTCATCGTGGTGATGGAGCACGTCGCGAAGGACGGCTCAGCGAAGCTCGTCGAGCGGTGCACCCCGCCGGATCCTCGGCTGGGATACCCCACACGACCGCTTCACTGCGCTCATCAACGAACCAATTCAGAGCTGAGTGTTGCGACGACCGTAGAAGGCGCCCCGTTTCACTTTGGAGCACATGGGGTCCGTGGTCAACCCTGGGACGGCGGTCAGCCTGTTTCGACCCTCAGTGCAGGGGAATCGCGGTGAGCGGGTTGCCGGTGTCGACGTAGAGGACTGCACCGGGCACGACAGCACGTCGCAACCGCGTGATGGCGTCGGGGTAGAGCTTCGGATGCCGTCCGTCGAGCGCGCCGACTCGGCACGCGAACGCGATGTCGAAGAGCGGCACTCCAGCAGGCAGTCCGAACTCTTCGACTGG
Organism: Agromyces italicus DSM 16388; assembly: GCF_000421545.1. Lineage (GTDB taxonomy): Bacteria > Actinomycetota > Actinomycetes > Actinomycetales > Microbacteriaceae > Agromyces > Agromyces italicus. Next base: position 434,137 of record NZ_ATXF01000004.1, on the reverse strand, counting down.
CGCGCACAACGTGGAAAGTGTTCCCGCATCGATCTCGCGGCGGCACGCTCGCCGTGTCTGCGCGATGCCTGTCTGGGAGCGATCGAGCACGAGAACATGCCCGGCCGGGCCCACCTTTTGCAGCAACTGCGCGGGCCGCGGCGCCCGGGGCACCGCCGACTTCGAGCACCCTCATCCCCGGCGCAAGAGGGAGCGCGTCGACAACGGCGTGAAGGCGGGAGAAAGGTCAGGCATGCGACGCCCCCTCGCTCGTGGGCGCTGGAATGACGCCTGGGATACCCGGAAGTGGCATGAGCGCTCGCACGGTCATGTGCGCGCTTGCAGCATCTGGAATCAGTGCCGCAAAGCGTTCGGCCTCCGTGAGGTCAGCGGCTCGAATGAGGTAGAACCCGGCGATGGGCTCGGCGTCAACGGCAACCGCACTACTCGATGCGTGGCCGCCTCTGACTTCTACCCGTCTCGCATGCGCAGGATCATCGAATGGAGAGCACGCGATCAAGACACCTTCAGACCGCAGCTTCTCGATTGCTGCCGCGCGGTCGCGGAGGGCGGCATCCATCGCCTCATCGTCGAGGTCGGCCCAGCCATCGGGATCTGCATGGACGAAGAGCACAAAGTTGCCGTTCATCGGTCCATTCTCGCCGGACATTGACCGACCTGGCGATGATTTGGTGGGAATCGGCGTAGCACTTGGACGTTCGACACGCCTCGCGCGCGATAACCGACACCAACACCTTGTCGGCGAACCGTGTCGGTTGCGAACGACATCCGGGGAAGGCGTGCCCCCCGGACTGAAGACGTCATGCGTCCATCCTGCCGAAGGCCGTGTGCCGAACCTTAAACTGTCCGAAACCGGTACTCGACCCCGTTGCGGACGACTTCATGATTGAGAGCGACCCACCCGGACGGAATCGTCACGCGGACCGGTTATTCTTTCCGTCTAGCCACAGTTCAGTTGACTCGTCTCGATGAGTTCCGTCCGAGCCGACATGTTTTTCGCTGATGGTGGGTCCGTTCTTGATGACGTGAACCATGGCCATCGCATGTCCGCGCCCGAGTGCGTAATCCTCCTTGAGCCAGTCGACGATGGCTCCGGCCTTGACCGGAGGTTCGTCCAGTCCGCGTTCATGTGCCAGCGCGAGGAGTTCTCGTGGCGTGAGGCCGGTCTTGTCTTCGATCGTGTCGAGGTATGCCTGGAATGACATCGTTCTAGCTCCTTATGTCTTGGTTGGCTGGTTCGGTACTCGGTTCTGGGCGCTGATAGATGAGGTCGAGTACGCCCGTCGAGAAGGGGGTGCACCGCCTGAGGTCGAATGTGATGGACTCGAGGCCGCGGCCATGCGTGAACAGCTGTTCGCCGTGGCCGAGCACGATTGGATGAATCATGAGCTCGAGTTCGTCGAGCAGTTGTTCCTGGATGAGCCAGCGCACGAGGGTGATGCTTCCGGCGACGGCGATGGTTGCGTCTGTCTCTGCAGTGAGGCGCGTCAGTTGCGTTCGCAGGTCGACGTCAGTGACGGAGGTGTTTCGCCACGCGGGCGCGTCGATACTTGAAGAGGCGACGAGCTTCGGCATCGAATTGATGCGCTGTGCAAGGAACTCCTCGTCTGGCCGGTTCGGCCAGGAACTGGCGAAGGTCTCGTAGGTCGCCCGACCGAGTAGAAGGGTATCGGCGCGCGTGAAGAAGGCTGAAACCGCCGCCATCATCTCGTCGTTCAGGAACGGGAAGTGCCACTTCTCGGGTGCTTCGACGACGCCGTCGAGGGAGATGAACAGTTGTGCAGTGATGGTTCCCATGGCGATTGCTCAGTTGAGGAAGAAGTCGGCAATGACGGGACCGAGTACGGCGGGATCTGCTTCGTGGGTTTGCTCGGGGAGCGTGCGCCGTTCGGCGTTGTTCAAGTGAGATGTGATCGCGTCGGCTCCGGTGCGGAACATGGAGGGACTGGCGCCACCGTCCAGCACGAGTGCGGGCACCGAGATGGATGTCAACGATTCGACAAGCAGGTCGTCGAGTCCGTGCCCGCTTTGGCTGTCGCCCATGATCGCAGCGTCATACACGAGCGTCGCAGCCCCGGATTCCATCAGTGGCCAGGCCGGCATGGCCTTCATCGGCGCAAGGTACTCGGCGGGAATGCCGACCACGTCGGTGTTGAAGAGATCGATGGCGTCGGAATTGCGGCCGGCTGCGACGATGGATTTCAAACGGGAAGCATAGTCAGCTGGGATCCCGTACCCCTCCACCATCACCGGCGCCTCGTACACGGCGACGGCCAGGACGCCATCGATCTTCGCGGCCGATCGCAAGACGAGCACCGCCCCGGACGAGATGCCGTAGACGTATGCGCTGCCGCCGGCGGCGGCCACCATCGCCGCAAGGTCCTCGGTCTCTCGTGCCGGCGCGTAATTGCCTGCATCTCCGCTCTCATTGCGCCCGCGGCGATCGTAGGTGAAAACGGTGAAGCGGTCGGCGAGGTGCGTGGCCAGGGCGGGGAGTGGGCCGAAGGCGCGGCTGCATAGGGCGCCGTCGACCAGCACCAAAGCGGGGCCATCGCCCGTCACGCTGTAGGCGATGCGTGTTCCGTCTGCTGAGGTGACGGTCCGGGATTCAGTCGTGTTCACGGGTGTTCCTTTCGTTAGCCGATCCAAGTGGTCGGCGTGCGGTACCTGACGGTACTAGACGGTACTGTACCCATCGAGTACGGTACTGTCTAGTACGAAGGAGGCTGGCAATGCAACTCGACAGTGAAGACGTCCCCATGTCTCGGCGAAGTGAGGAAAAGCGACAGCAGATCCTCGACGCAGCCCTCACGGTGTTCGTCGCCAACGGTTATGTGGGCACGAGCACCGACCAGGTCGCTGCGGCAGCCTCGGTGTCCAAGCAGACGATCTACAGGTACTTCGCCGACAAGGAGGGGCTCTTCACCGCGCTCATCACTGACATCGGCGACCGCATCCATAACCCGTTCGACGACCTCACTCAGGCGATGCGTTCCGCTCAGGATGCCGAATCGGCGATCAAGCTCCTTGCGGAGCAGTTCACCCGTTCGATCATGAATCCACGGGTGCAGGAGATCCGACGCCTGGTCATCGCGGAGGCCGCCCGCTTCCCAGATCTTGGGCGTCTCTACTGGCAACGAGGATTCGAGAGAGTGCTCGAATCGGTGGCGACCTGTCTTCGGCTCGTGGCCGAGCGCGGGCTGCTGTCCATTCCGCAGCCAGCGATCGCTGCGCAGCACCTGACAGGAATGCTGCTGTGGATTCCGAGCAACCGAGTCATGTTCTGCGGCCCCGGGCACGCGCTCGAAGGGGACGAGCTGACAGGCTCCATCGAGTCCGGAGTCAGAGCCTTCATCGCCGCCTACCTTCCCGAAGCAAAGGGCGCTCAGCGGTTGAGTTCGTCTGATCGCACGGCATCGAAGGCAGGGCATCCTGAGGTCAGCGCCCCACGCCCGTGAAGTGCCCGCGCTGGTGGTCGACGCGTTCCGTGTCGTGTCCGCCGTCGGCTCTCGATTGCTCGCCGCCGAGACACGTTGCTCCGCGGGCCGCACCATCGACAGGCGGGAGCAGGCGTGGCGCCCCCGGAGCCGTGACTGCGACGAGGGAAGGTCTTCGTCAAGGTTCGCACCCGATGTCGCCGAGTGCTCGTGAGCGGTTCTCTCATTACGCGAGTTCGCTCACCTCGCGCACGGCTTTGGCGATGGCCGGTGCGTCCTTCTTCAGGATGGCGCCGTGGTTACTGGGGACCTTCGCGGCGAGTTTGATGTTCGGGTTGCCGGCAGTGACCCGATCAAGGCTGGCGCGAATGCGTTCCTGCTCATCCCCGCGGCTTCCGAACGAGGTCCCCGAGCCGACCACGTACCGCGTGGGCACCGAGATGCCGTCGAGCACGGGGCTAAGCTCGCGTGCGCGTGAGAGCCGGCCGAGTTCGATGTTGCTCTCGGCTTGCTGCGCGGCGGTCATCTGCGGGAGGAGGCCCAGCGGTCGCAGCGCGGGCCTCAGCCAAGCGAGCCGTCGGAACAGCATACGGATCCGCTGCTCCATGGCCCCGTCGAGCCAGTCATGCGGAAACGCGCCGTCGACCAAGACAGCCCCCAGCGCCTGTTCCGGGTTGCGGCTGGCCCAGTGCGCTGCGACGACCGCGCCGTAGGACCACCCGACCAGCAGCGCCCGCTCGACCCCCCTGGCTTCGAGAATGACGTCGACATCGCGGACGGCGGCCTCGAAGGAGTAATCGCTCGACGTCCTCGACTTGCCACGAGCCCGCTCGTCGAAGGTGATGTGCCGGAAATCGGGACCGAGCTCGGCGATGACCCGCCGCCAGTACCGCTGGGTGGCGAACTGACCGTTGCAGTAGAGCAGCGGGATGCCGCTGCCGCCGCTGTCGCTGACGGCAAGCGCCGTGTCGTCGATCGGGACCATGCCGGTCCATGCCGCGATGCGTGCGGTCGCAGAGGTCATAATGTCTCCTTCTTCAAGATCGGAAATCGTGGTCTGGGATCGGGGGGTCTGTAATGGTTCGGAGTCAGCCCGGGGTGACCCATGTGACGAGCTGCCAGACGATCCCGTTGGGGTCGGCGAACTGGCAGTACCGCTCGCCCCAGGGCTCGGTCGCAGGCGCGCTGATCACCCGGGCGCCGGCTGCCGTCATGCGCGCGTACTCGGCGTCGATGTCGTCGACGACGAAGGCGAGCAGCATGCCCTGCCCTGCAGAGCCGGCGATCTCGGCCGGCTTGAACGTGCCGAGCCCCGTGCGCAGGAAGATCACGTTGATTCCTGCGTCGGGATGCTGCAGCGAGACGAAGCCATCGGCGGACATCGCCTCGGTGAAACCGAAATGGGTCTTCGCGAACTCGGCGGATGCCGCCTCGTCGGCGACATTGAGGGATAGGGCTGTGGCGTTGATCTGCATGGGCATTCCTTTCGTGGGAGCGGGAGTCGGGGTGAACGCCGGCCTGGTCACTCGGCCACGACCATGGGATTCGGCACGGCGTGCTCGGCGGCGCGGCTGACCTGCTCCCAAGACGACCAGGTCTCGATCCGCTGACGCGAGAGATCGTGCGCCAGGTCGTAGACCATGCTGCCGAGCAGGAGCCGCAGCGGCGGTTCGTCGCTGTCGACAAGAGTGAGCATCGCCTCAGCGGCCAGCTGCGGGTCGCTGTCGACCGAACCCTCCGCCCACTGCTGCTCAAGCGCGGCCCGCAGTGGGCCGTACGCTTCGGATGGCGTCGTCGAGACCATGCCGGAGTAAAGGTCGGTCCAGTAGCCGCCGGGCTGCACAATGGTGACCTTGACGCCGAACGACGCGGCCTCCGCTGCCAGGGCTTCGCTCAGGCCCTCCAGCGCGAACTTGCTCGCGCTGTACATGCCGGTGCTCGGGAAGCCGCCGAGTGCAGCGATGCTCGAGATCTGCAGGAGATGACCCGATCCCTGCCGACGCAGGTACGGCATCACAGCCTGGCTAACCCACAGGGCGCCGAACAGGTTGACCTCGAACTGCGCCCTGGCCTGAGCCTCGGTGAACTCCTCGACCATGCCCATGGACATGTCGCCGGCGTTGTTGACCACGACGTCGAGCCGGCCAAAGCGCGCGACGGCGTCCGCCACGGCGGCTTCGACCGCGTCCTTGTCGGTCACGTCGAGCTTCAGCGCGAGGACGCGGTCGCGGTGTCGCGCGTCGAAGTCGTCGGTCGTCGCGGTCCGTGCCGCGGCGACCACACGATCTCCGCGCTCAAGCGCCGCCAGAGCGAGCGCCCGCCCCAAGCCTCGGCTGGCGCCTGTGATGAACCACGTACGGGATGCAGGGGAAGACTGTCGCATTGTCACTCCTTGACCTTGAGACGAGACGGTTCGTCTCGTGATGAAGACCATAGCAGCAACATTCTCGCTTTGCAATACGCAACGTCTCGTCTCGCTTTGATACGCTGGCCGCATGCCGAATCCCGACCCCGCGCGGCGCAACGAGAAGTCTCGCCGCGCCGTCCTCACCGCGACGCTTGACCTCCTTCACGACCTGCCGTACCCCCAGCTCAGCATCGAGGGCATCGCCACGCGCGCCGGCGTGGGGAAGCAGACCATCTACCGGTGGTGGCCCTCGAAGGCCGCGGTCCTCTTCGACGCATTCCTCCTCCTCAGCGAGGACGGTGAGGGAGCTCTGCCGGTGCTGCCCGACACGGGTGACCTCCGCGCCGACCTGACACTCGTCCTGCGCGCGACCGCCGCCGAGCTCAATGACCCCCAGCTCGCCGCGCCGATGCGTGCCCTCGCCACCGAGATCACGCACGATCCCGCACTGGCCGAGGCCTATCACGAACGGCTCGACGCCCCGCTCCGAGAGGCCAAACGACAGCGCCTGCGCAGCGCACAGGCGGCCGGCGAGCTGGACGACGACCTCGACCTCGACGTGGCCATCGACGTCATCTGGGGTCCGGTCCTCAACCGTTGGCTTCAGCGCAGCGGACCCCTGAGCGATGAATACATCGAGACACTCGTCACCACGGTGCTCGAGGGCATGCGCCGCCGAAGCCCTTGCGACTGAATCAAGCCACCTGTGACTACGCCCGGTTCGGCTGGCCGTTTACGCTGTTCTCCTCGCCGGCGTACTGCTCGTACCGCTAATCTGGTCGTTCTGAACCGGGCATTCGTTGCGCGTCCATAACCGGGCGGGAGGCACTGCGGAGCGTTGATCGCGCATGACGCATATCCGACGGTCTTGATAGGCCGCCTGACATGCGCTTCAAATAATCCGCTCCGTGCCACCATATTCGGCGTCGAACGAGAATCAACTGAAACCTCGCAGATCGTAGACGGTGCGCTTCGGCCTGCCGCCCATTGAATCTCGCGGCCGCACGCGTGGGCGCATGTTGCGGGCATTTGGTGTAAAACCCCGACACGGCAACCGGAACGGGAAGGTGGGGTTCGCTTAGATTGCCAGCCTGGTCCTGCGTTCAGTTGACATTTTCAAGTATCAGCGGCCCCCATTCTCCCTGCAGGTGTCAAGCATCGTGTGCTACTGCATCACCGAGCCGCGGCAGATCACCGTCCGACGTGCCCATCCAACGCGGTAATCACGGATGCCCGCCAACGCTCGGGGTCGGAGTTCCACGTCATGGTGTGGTCCGCATCAAAACGCTCGAGCTGAACGATCGGGTCTGCGATCTCGGAGGCGCGCCGCTACCCCGATCGGCGCGGACGTATCAGCGGATCCGTGGAGGATAAGCATCGGGGCGGCGAGTTCATCGGCACGCGTGATCCAATCGAAGCGGCGCAGCCCGACGGGCGCACGAGATCCGTGATGCGTGACAGCCGCCGGTTGTCGAGCCACGACACGGCGAGCGCGCCGGTCCACGCGGGAAGGCTCGACCGCTTGCAGTTCGCCTTGATCGTAGAGACCCAGTCGAGCACCGGCGACTCGAGCACGAGCCCGGGGACGATACCGCGAAGCTCGGGGTCGGCGGCGAGTTGCAGCGCAATGGTCGCGCCCATCGACCACCCGAAGCGGATGACCCGGCTCGCGCCGTGCGCGAGCGCGTACTCCACGGCGGCCCGCACATCGTCGACTTCAGTGGCGCCGAGCGTTGACCGTCCTGAACCAGTGGTCGGGCCCTCGCCGTCCTTCCGATAGGTCACCACGAGCGACGTGAGTCCGGTCTCTCGGCGGCGACCTGCACGCCGCGGAGCGTTCCGGCTCGGGGGCTTCCGAGACCGTGAATGTGGATGGCCCACGTCGTCGATGAGCCAGTTGGTGGGCGGATGAGCCAGGCGGGAGTTGGGCCGGCATTGGTCAGGATGTCGACGTCTGAAGCCTCGAGGTCCGCATCCTCCGAGCTCGAGAAGTACCGGAGCCGACAATGCCAGCGAGCACGACATTCGGAGCGGTGATCATGCCCTGCCGGTAAAGCACCCACGGGTCGTACAGGGCGAATTCGGGGATTTGCCCACGGGGTCGCCGGGAATCCCCGGGCTGCGGAGAAGGCGACACGCGTGCGGAGGCGGAATCGTAACTCACTCGGCTCACTCCAGTTGATTGATTCCCGGGGTCTCAGTTGTCGTAAAGGCCAATGACGGCGTGCGAGCGCTGAGCGCCGGGAATCAGCCATTCTTGCGGGCGATCAACCGTAGTTGCAGCATCGCCGCGAAACGCTCATCGGCATCGCCGAGGTCGATGCTGGCGATCTCGGTCGCCCGGCGGAGACGGTAGCGGAAGGTGTTCGGGTGAACGAAGAGCGCGGTCGCTGCCTGCCTCACGTCGCCGAAGTAGTCGAACCAGGCCTGCAGCGTCTCGACGAGATGCCCCCGGTGCTTGCGGTCATGCTCGATAAGCGCAGAGATCGGGCCGGTGATCTCGTCACCTCGCGCGGTCATCAGCTCTTTCAGCTCGAGCGTCAGCACAAGCGCGTGAACATCGGAGAGACGGGCGACCCTTGGAGCGATATTTACTGCGTTCGCGCTCGGTGTGCGTTCCTGCAGCGCGCGCAGCACTCGCTGTGCTGTCGCTCGCGACCTAGCGACGTCTAAAAGATCGTGCGCCAACGGCCCTACAGCGATCGAGGCGGAGGTGTGCCCGCCGAGTCGATCGAGGAAGTCCTCCATCGTCTGCACTACGCGTTCGCAGCCGGGATCGTTCGGCGCGGGAATGATGCCGAACACAGTGTCGCTGAGTAGGGCGACAGCCGAACCAGGGCGCAGCGCAGAGAGATGCACCGTGAACGCGTCGGCGAACCGCTCCCGTTCGGCCATCACGGTCTGCCCCGCCACATCGGTGCTCTCCTCGGGTGCTTCAGTCAGCACGGCAGCCACGACGCACACCGGCTTGCCCATCAGGTTCAGCCGTGACAGCGCGTCGCTCGCTCCAGCGCCCCCCTCGAGGGCAGTGCTGAGCAACTCGGCGCGCAGGCGTCGCTGCACGCCTGCGCCAGCGCGCACACGAAGCAGATGTAGTGCGACGAGCTTCGCAGCGTCGCGTAGCGTCGTCGTGAGCTCAGGCGTGAGCGGCCCGTCCATCGCCGCCCAGATCGTTCCGAGCACCTCGTCGCCGGCGCGCACGCCGATCGCGACACGCTCCGTGGCGTGCCCGTCTTCGAACTCAATCGCCCCGACCTCCAACGGATCCTCGCTGCGATAGAGGTCGCGGAACACGCCGCGCTCGGTCAGCACCTGCGTGATTCTGGCAGGTACTCGCCTACCGATGATGGTCTCCACCCTGCCGGGGTCGACGTGCAGTTGGCCTTCGGAGAACGCGAGCACGCGGGACGAGCGATCCTCGATTGTCACCGGAGCGGAGATCAGCGACGAGATCGCGTTCGCAACGGCGAAGAGATCGCCGGACGGGATGCCGCCGAAAGAGTCGACCCTAGCCTCTCCGATGTCGTCTTCGGCGAGCAGCGAGCGCAGTAGCGCGGCCACCTGGGTCCAGGTCGCACCGCGGGCCAACCCGAGCAGCGTGGTGCCATGTTCGTCCGACGCCCGGCGCACCTCTTCGGTGAGTTCGACGGGCGAGCGCACGACGACGGCGGCGGGAGTCTCCGGGCCAAGTGCATTGAGCATACCCACGATTTGCTCAGGGCCGTGCACGCCTACCCCGAGCACGATAGCGTGCTCGGGGTAGATCGGCTCATCGACCGGGTCGTAGATGCTCACCCCGCCAATGTTCTCGGTCTCGTCGATGCGGCCGTGAGCGACCTCGAGCAGGGTCATACCGAGGTCGTCGAGCACTCGCCCGAGACTGAACCTAGTGAACCTCGGCTCGCCGGCGGCGCTCATGAATGGAAGCATAACGTCAGGCGGCAACCCATTCGACGGAAGTGGTGAACTCTTCGAGCACCTCAGGAATCGGCGTCACGCCAAGGCCGGGTCCGGTGGGCACGGTCAGGTGCCCGTCCTCCATCACCCAAGGTTCGGTAATGTCGGTCGCATAGAAGCGCCCACTGGCCGAGACGTCCCCGGGCAGTGTGAAGCCGGGCAGTGAGGCCAGGGCGATGTTCGCGGCTCGGCCCAAGCCAGTCTCGAGCATGCCACCGCACCACACCGGCACGCCGGCCGCCGCAGCGAGGTCGTGGATGCGGCGCGCCTCGAGGTAGCCGCCGACGCGCCCTGGCTTGATGTTGATCACACTCGCTGCGCCGAGGCGGATCGCCGCGGCCGCGGTCTGCGCGGAAGTCACAGACTCGTCGAGGCAGATCGGGGTCTTCAGCATCTTCGCGAGATCCGCGTGGCCGACAATGTCCTCCTCCTCGAGCGGCTGCTCGATAAGCAGCAGGTCGAAGTCGTCGAGCTTCGCAAGGTGGCGCGCGTCTCGCAGCGTGTACGCCGTGTTCGCGTCGACCTGCAGCAACACGTCGTCGCCGAACTTTTCGCGCACCGCGCGGACCACGTCGACATCCCAACCCGGCTCAATCTTTAGCTTGATGCGCACGTACCCCTCATTGATGTACCCGCCGACCGCATCGAGTAACTCAGGGACAGAATCCATGATGCCGACCGAGACGCCGCACGGCACCCGCTCATGCACCGAACCGAGCTCGCGCGCGAACGATCTGCCCTCGGCGCGCAGCTCAGCGTCGAGCAGTGCCGTTTCAAGCACAGCCTTCGACATGGGGTGGCCTTTGAACTTGTGCAGGGCCGGCGCTACACCGCTCGCGTCGCGCACGTCGGCCATCGCCGGGATGAAGTAGCGCTTCAGCACGTCGACGGATCCCTCCATGTACTCGGGCGAGTAGACTGGCTGCGGCAGCGTGACGCATTCGGCCCAGCCTTCGGCGCCGTCTGTCACAGCCTTTACGAGCAGGATGTCGCGCTCCGTTTGCGTGCCGAATGATGTGCGGAACGGTGACACGATTGACAGCGCGATACGCCGCAGTTCGAACCCTTCGATCTTCATGGTCATTCTTCTCCTTCTGCTATGGCGAATGGCTAATGCAAGATGTATCCTGTGCCGCGCTCGAACCCCACAATCCTCGCGCCGCGGTCAAGCAGACCGGTCAGCTGCTCGCGCACGCGCTGACGCCATTCCCTGGCCTGCGCCGGATCCGTGACTCGCATCGCCCCAAAGTCGTCGGGGATCGCGACTGTGGCGTTGCCGACAGGTAGCGGGAGTCTGCTGCCGTCGGTAAGCAGCGCGGCGACGGTGGGATCGCGCAGGTGCCAACGGACCAGCAGACGATCGCTGGAGTCGCCGGCGTTGATCGAGTCGACCATCGGCCCGTAGAAGTTCTCGAGGTATTCCACCGGTCGCGCGCCGAGCTTTCTGATGTTGAAGTTCGCGTTAAGTGAAATCAGCGGATCATACGTCCATTCGATGGTGTCAATGCCCCGGCTGAGCGCCCACGCCCGCTGGTGGAGCTTGAGCGCGTACCCTACGGATTTTCCGACGATGTTCGAGGTCACTCCGGCGATATGACTGTGCAGCATGTGCCGTTCGGGGCTGGAGTGGAGCCCGAGGGACGCACCCACGAGTGTCCCGTCTACATACGCGCCCGCGATGTAGTTCCCGGTCTCGCCGAAGACGCGGACGAATTCCCCGGGTAGCACCGGGTTGTCCATGGTGCGGCCCCAGATGTGGTTGAGCAGGTCGATGACCTGAATCTCTTCCTCTCTGCCGCGCACCTCGCGGATGACCGCGCCCGAGAACTCGGCCGCGCGCTCAGCGTCCGAAATAGCCTGCAGAAGCACTGCATCCTGAAGCTTCATTGCGCTCATCGTCTTCCTTCTTTCGCTTCGTCGACGAGCTCGGTCAGGAGCGCACAGAGCAACCTGGTGCGAGGTTCGATCTCGGCAACGACGACATGCTCGGACTCGGCATGCGCGCCGCCACCGACTGCGCCGAGCCCATCAAGGGTCGGCACGCCAATGCCGGCCGTATAGTTTCCATCGCTCGCACCTCCGACGGATACGCCGTCGATGGGTTTTAGGCCGAGCTTCGCGGCGAGCGCCGTTACCCTTCCGAAGAGTTCGATCGAGGCGCTGCGTTCGAGCGGGGGCCGGTTGACTCCCCCGAGCACCTCGATGCTCGCACCGTTGAGCACCGGCCGCAGCTCTCGCAGGGCCTTCTCGATTCGCTGTTGCTCAATCGCAGTGCGCGCACGCACGTCGACTTTGAGTGTGGCCCGCGCTGGCACCGTGTTGCTAGTGACTCCGGACACAGCGAGCGTCGGAGTGACCGTAGTACCAAGATCGAGGTTCGCGAGCGCCGTGATCGCGAGCACCTGATGGGCCAGCTCGATCGACGTGTTCACCCCCTTTTCGGGCTCGAGACCGGCATGGGCGGCAGTGCCGCCCAGCACGACCTCGTAGACCGATACGCCTTTTCGCTCGAGCTTTAGCGCCCCGCCATCGGCTGAGGCCTCAAACACGAGGACAGCCCGCGCGCCCTGCGCTGTGTCTTCGATCAGAGTCCGGGAACTCGGCGAACCAAGCTCCTCATCGCCAGTCACGAGCAGCGTGACACCGTTCCGGTCGTCGAGAGCCACTATCGCGTGCATCGCCATCGCGAGCCCGGTCTTCATATCGAAGCACCCGGGCCCCGCGAGGTTGCCGTCGTCAATGGAATACGGTAGACGGTCGAGGGTGCCGAGCGGCCAGACCGTGTCATGGTGCGTGAGCAGCAGCACCTCGGTCGTATCGCCGAACCTCCAGCGCAGGTGGCTGACGCCGTTGATCTCGATTCGCTCGGCGGCGGCGCCGAGAATCGCCTCGCCGAGTTGAGCAACGAGATCGGCCGAGGATGCCACGGCGGCAAGATCGGAGGAGGGCGATTCGCACTCCACCAGGGATCGGATGGTGCTGATGATGTCATCGGACTGCACCGGCTTCGGCATGGTGTCGAAAGACCTTTCTGTGTAGGCGCGGCAAACGGATCTTCCCCCTCCCACTATTCGCTAAGCGGGTAGGCGACACTTCGCGCGTTGGACACAATCGCCCCGGCATGATTAGGGCCGAACAAGTGCAGGGGGCGGGCGTACCGCGCGACCGCCCATCCGCCGAGTGCCTCGCTTAGCCCTTGTATTTGAGTTCCCACCAGCGGATGCTGGAGTCGAATACCGGAACATCAAGTGTCTTGGTCGCGGCATATACATTTGCGACGTCGCCGAGCTTCACGAGCGGTCGCACGTCCTCTATGTACTGCTGCATCTCGTCGTAGTACTGAGAGGCTTCTTCGAGCGTCGGGATCGCGCGGTACTTCTCCGACATCTCGTCGAAACGGGAAGACGGGATGTACCCGGGGAAGTCGCGGATGAAGCCGATCACCGTCGACGGCTCTGGCTCTGTCACCGCGGGGAACACCGTGAGGTCCCAAGATTCCGCGTCGTTGAGGAAGCGTTCGATGTACGCGCCCCATTCCATCGCCTCCAGCTCGACAGAGACGCCGATCGCCTTGAGCTGCTCCTGGAGCACGACCGCGGAGTTGTAGGCCTCGGTATAGTCACGCGTTACGATGAGAGTGACGGGCGTACCGTTGTACCCGGCCTTCGCGAGAAGCTCCTTAGCTTCGTCGGCGTCGGCCCGGTTGAAGCCGTCCTTGCCGACCTCGGTGTTCCAGATGCTCTCCTGAGACTTCGACATCTGGTGATGCACGAGTTCGTAGAGGTCGGAATTCCCCCCGACGGCCGCCATCATGATCGGGTCACGATCTACGGCGGCGTTGATCGCCTGTCTGAAGTCCACGTCCACCACAGGGCCGTCGGTGCGCGGGCTGAAGACCATCTGCTGGGGCGTAATGAGGTACGCGCCGACCTCGAGCTTCGGGTCGTCGTAGATCTGGTCGAGGCTGTCGTAGGGAACCTCAGTGACGATGTCGTATTGACCCGATTGCAGTCCCATCGTCCGCGTCGAAGGATCAGCGACAAAGTTGAAGGTGATGTCCTCGATGGTGCCGGTCTTGTCCCCGATGAGACCGCTCGCCTCACCCTGACCCGGCTTGTAACCGGCCCACTTCTTGATCTTGATGAATTGGTCGGACTTCCACTCGATGAACTCGTAGGAGCCAGTGCCAATGTATTCGGTGATCGGCTCATCTGCGGCGGCCTCTGCGATCTCCGAGGGAATCACTGCGGGGAACTGCGTGAGTCGGTTCGAAAGCTGCACCTCATGGAGGAAACTCGGTTTCGTGACCTTGAGCTCAGCGGTGAGTGGATCGATAGCCGTCCAAGTTGCTCCGGGGAAGATCGACTCCCCAAATGTCGAGTTGCGGAGCCAGCGCTCCATCGAGACGACTACGTCATTCGAGTCGAGGTCTGAGCCGTCCTGGAACTTCACGCCCTCCCGCAGGTGGAAAGTAAAGGTGAGGCCGTCGTCCGACCGCTCATACGACTCGGCGAGCACCGGGACGACTCCATACTCCTCGTTGACACCGATCAGCGTCTCGTAGATCGGTCGGGTAACCTCGGCCGTGATCTGCAGGGTTGAGAGGTGGGGGTCGAGGTTCGCGGGCTGCGCCGGCGAGACGACGTTCACGTCGGTGCGATCTTCGCTACCTTCGCTCTTTCGCCCGTCGATCGAGCAGCTGGTGAGTAGCAGGGCTGCGGCAAGTGTGGCGCCCCCGATTTTCAGCATGCTTTTACTCATCTCGTGTTGTCCGTCCTGTTTATGAGTGATTGTCTGTCTTATGGAGTGATTGCGTCCGGTGGATCAGGGAGTCTGATTGCAGTGAGCCCCGGTGGGCGACGCGCCCGCCCACGACAGTGAGCACGACCGGCGTCGCCGCGAACTCTTCGGGATCGAGAGTCAGCGGATCGCCTGCGAATGCCGCAAGATCGGCGATCGCGCCCGGCTTAATCATCCCGTTCCACGGCTCGCCGATGGAGGCCCACACCTGCTGCGTGAACTGCCTGAGCGTGATCTCGGCGTCAAGCCCCTGATCCGGGCGGATCGGAGCCTGATCGGTGAAGGGGCGTTTGCGGGTGATGTTCGTCGCGAACACCTGCCGCGCGTCGAACTCCTCGACCGGCCAGTCCGAGCCGAGCGCAACGATCGCACCGGTCTCCCAAATGTCCTTGATCCGCCACTTTGCGTGTGCCCGGTCCGTCCCCTTGCCGAGCTTGATCGACCACAGGTCGCTCTCGTCCGCGCTCGTCGACAACACATGCATCGGCTGCATACTCGCAGCGACGCCGAGCTGTTTGAAACGAGGCACGGTCGAGTCGGGGATAGTCTCTACGTGCTCCACCCGGTGCACGAGTTCACGCCCAAGATCGGGGGCCGACTCGAGTACGTCGAGCACGAAGTCGACGCCGCGATCCCCGATCGCGTGCGTGACGACCGGGATCCCGTTCTCGATGAGCGCGTGCACCGAGCGGATGTAGAGCTCGCTCGGCACCCAGTACGGCAGAGTACCTCCGCCGTCGATATCGGACTCGTAAAGCCAGGCCGATCCGTTCTCCACCGTGCCGTCGAGCATCATCTTCACGCCCTCGACCTTCCACCGACGCCCTCCGAGGCCCTGCAGGTCAACGAAGCGCTTGAAGGTGGTCTCCCAATCGTCCATCGAGCGCCACATCGGCGAGATCCGCACGCGGACTGGCAGATCCCCGTCCGCCTCGAGCGCCTGCAGCACCTCGATGTCGGTCTCGGAAAAGTCCATGGCGTGGAGCCCGGTGTACCCGCTCGCTGCGAACTTCTCGAGCGCGGCAAGTACAGCGACCTTCCGACTTTCGAGAGTAAGCGGCGGGATCACGTCGCGCACGAGCGATTGCGCATTGCTCTCGATGAGGTACCCGGTTGGTTTCCCCTGTTCGTCGACATCAATGGAGGAGTTGTTCCCGAAGTCGATGGGCCCGGTTATGCCGGCGAGCCGCAGGGCTTCCTCGCTCGCAATGCTCGCGTGTCCATCAAAGAACGTGAGGAACGCAGGCAGATCGCCAAAGATATCGGCGAAGTGCTCATTTCTGATCGTCTTCCCGATGAAGGCGTGGAACGGCATTCTGTTCCCGATAATCCACCCCCCCGGCCCGAGGGTCTCCGCGTGGGCCGCGATCGCGGTGCGAAGCTCGTCGAGCGTGTCGAGCCCTGAGAGATCCACGGCGCGCCAGAGTTGCTCGGCGCCGTAGATCGGGTGGATGTGCGCATCAACAAACCCGGGAGTCAGCGTTGCCCCAGGAAGTTCGATCACCTCCGCGCGACTGAGATCCCAGCTATGCACGTCCGCGCGGCTGCCCACCGCGATTATGGTGCGACCGCTAATCGCCACGGCCTCGGCCGTCGAGTTGTCGGAATCGACAGTGTGCACGCGGTCCGCGATGATCACTCGATCCGGCCTGATGTTTCGGTCCGTCATTGGAACAACCTTCCTTGTACTAACGGTTGTTTGCCCGGTGTAGTCGGCGGCCTGCGCGCTCGCTGAACCTTCGGATCCGGCACGGGTACTGCGGCGATGAGTCGTCGCGTGTACGCTTCCTTCGGGTACTGCAGCACCTCGGAAGCGGTCCCGGCCTCGACGAGGCGGCCGCTCTGCAACACGCCGATGCGATCGGACAGCATTTCCACGACGGCGAGGTCGTGGCTGATAAACAGACAGCCGAAGCCGAGATCACGCTGCAGTTCGTTGAAGATTTCGAGCACGCGGGCCTGCACCGACACGTCAAGCGCGCTCGTCGGCTCGTCGGCGACGAGGAACTCGGGATCGAGCACGAGCGCGCGTGCAAGACCGACGCGCTGCCGCTGCCCACCGGAGAGTTCGTAGGGATGACGAAAGGCCATCGAGCGCGGCAACTGTACCGCATCGAGGAGCTCGTTCACCCGACGCTCGCGGACTTGACGGCTGCCTGCACGGTGGATGCGCATCGGTTCCTCGATGCACTCGCCCACGGTCATTAATGAGTTGAACGAGGACGCCGGATCCTGGAACACGAATCCGACCCTCCTGCGCAGCTCCCGCAGCTCCGCTCCCCTCGCATGGCGCAGATCGGATCCAAGCAACTTGGCAGAGCCACCGCTCACCGGCGCAAGGCCGACGATCGAGCGACCGATGGTGGACTTGCCCGATCCCGATTCGCCAACTAGTCCGAAGACCTCACCGCGCCGCACCGTGAACGACACCCCGTGCACCGCGTGGAACGGCTTCTGGCGGAAGCCTCCCGAGTACACGATGTCGAGATTCTCGGCCTCGTAGACGACGTCGCCGATCCCTTCGTCGCGAGCCTCGCGTGGCTCCGCGCCGAGACGCGGCACCGCAGCGAGGAGGTCCTGCGTGTATTGCTCGCGCGGACTGGCGAAGAGCTCTTCGACTGGCGCTACTTCGACGAGTTCCCCCTGGTACATGACGGCGACTCGGTCGGCGAGATCCGCGACAACTCCCATGTTGTGCGTAATGAGCAGGATCGACGCACCTAGTTCGTCTCGGCAGCGACGCAGCAAGTCGAGGATCTCGGCCTGCACAGTGACATCAAGTGCTGTGGTTGGCTCATCCGCAATGATCACAGCGGGGCGAAGCGCGAGCGCCATCGCGATGACGATGCGTTGTTTCTGCCCGCCAGAGAATTGGTGCGGATAGTCATCGATGCGTGTCTCGGGGCTCGGAATACCGACCGCCGTGAGCAGTTCGATCGATCGGCGGCGGCGCTCCCTGACGTCGGAGATGCCGTGGGCCCGCAGACCCTCTGACATTTGCCATCCGATCGTGAAGACGGGGTTCAGTGCCGTTGACGGCTCCTGGAAGATCATCGCGGCGTGCTCGCCGCGCACCTTTCGCCCTTGCTCGGGCGTCGCCTCGAGCACCGAGATGCCGTTAATGAGAATCACTCCCTTGGTGCTCGCGCGGGCCGGGAGCAGACCAAGCACCGCGCGGGCAGTGATCGTCTTTCCCGAACCGGATTCTCCAACGAGCGCGAGCACCTCCCCCGCTGCCAGGTCGAGGCTCATCGATTTCACCGCCTCGACGGCGTCGTCACCCTCGGCGATAGTGATCGCGAGGTTTTCAATGTTCAGCGGCGAGCTCGTCATGCAGCGCCCCCTTTCTTCGCAGTGCGGCGTTTCCTGCCGATGCCGAATATCGAGAAGTGCGCAATGTGGCGCTGGGCTCGGCGATCCACGAGGTCGCGCAGACCGTCGCCGAGCACGTTGAGCAGGAGAATCGTGATCACCAGAATGAGGCTCGTGAATACGACCATCTGGGGCGCAGATGCGACGACTGATTTGCCATCGTAGAGAATGTTGCCCCAGCTGGCGGTGGGTGCGGGAACACCGGCGCCGAGGAAGCTCAGCGCGGCCTCTACGATCACCGACTCCGCAAAGGTGAATGTCGACTGCACGACGATCACCGACATGGTGTTCGGGAGAACGTGGCGGAGGATGACATGCCAGGGACGGGCTCCGCCACTCAAACTCGCCTCAACGAAGGCCTCAGACTTCACCGCGATGGCGCGCGAGCGCACGAGCCTCGCGAGGTAGGGGGTGTATACAACCGTCAGCGCGATGATTAGGTTCGTCGTGCTCGGGCCGAGCGCTGCTGCGAGCGCCACGGCGAGGAGGATTGCGGGGATGGCCATGAGACCGTCGCAGAAGCGCATGAGGATCTGGTCGAGCACCGAGTTGAAGGCCGCGACGACCCCAATGACGGTGCCGAACACGCCGCTCACGAGCGCGACGAGAAAACCGACGACGAGCGATGTTTGCGCGCCGGAGAGGATACGTGCGAGGAGATCGCGCCCGAAGGTATCAGTGCCGAGGATGTGGCCGGCCGACGAGCCCTGCAGACGGGACATCGGATCCACCGCATACGGGTCGAGGTGGGCGAGCGGGGGGACCGCGAATGCGAGCAGGGCGATGAGGAATAGGCCAATCGCGCCGACGACGATGCCCGGGGTGCGAATCATGCGCGAGAAGAGCGACGGACGCTTCTCGTTCTGCACCTGCACGATGCTGGTCGACGGTGTCGAGAGCTGATCTAACATGGGCTTACTTCCCTCCTGACTTTGCGAGGCGGACGCGCGGGTCAATGAACCCGTAGAGGATGTCGACGAGCAAGTTGACGAGGAGGAAGACGACAGTGACGAGGAGCACCACTCCCTGAATCACTGCGTAGTCGCGGCGCGGGATTGCCTGGATGAGCAGAGACCCGAGTCCGGGAATGTTGAAGATGGTCTCGATGACGGCGGCGCCGGTGACGAGTGCGCCAAAGGTGAGACCGACGACAGTGAGGATCGGGAGGCCGGCGTTCTTCAGTGTGTGCGAGAACAGCAGACGCCGCTCGCCCACGCCGCGCGACCGCGCCGCATCGATGTACTCCGCATTGAGCACGTCGAGCACGGCGGCCCGCGTTGTGCGGGTGATGTAGGCGGAGATAGTCGCGCCGAGTGCTAAGGCGGGAAGCAGCAGCGAGTCCATTCCTCGACCGAAGTCCTCGAAGGGGTTGGTGTAGCCGGACACCGGGAGCACCCTCAGCCATACGCCGAACAGCAGGATGAGCAGGAGGCCGAGCACGAAGCTCGGCACCGCAAGCCCGATGAGAGTGAAGCCGTTCACGGTCTGGTCAAGGACGCCGCCGCGGTAGCGCGCGGCGAGTGTACCGAACGGGATCGAGATCACGAGCGCGAAGATGATAGCGAGCAGCGCAAGCTGCATCGTTGGCTGCACGTTGTCGGAGATCGCGGCGACGACCGATTTCCGCAGGAAGATCGAGTCCCCAAGGTCTCCCCGTAGTGCGTCGGCCACCCATTGGAAGTACTGAATGATGAGCGGTTCGTTGAGTCCGAGCCGTTCCCGAAGTGCGTCGACCTGCGCTGCCGACGCCTTGGCGCCGAGCATCGCCCGGGCAGGATCGCCCGGTGTGAGGTGCAGGATCGAGAAGATCACCACCGATACCGCGAATAGGAGTGGAATTAAAGCCAAAAGTCGCTTGGCTACATACATCAACATTGATGGAACTCCTCTAGGGCGCCCAGGGTTGTACACGAGTACGAGCCACGCTTCTGTTCTGGAAGACAGCTGTGGTTCTGGGGTTCCCAGAAACAACTGACATGCGCTCTCCTCGTCTTCGGGGCTGGCAGTCCTCCAACCGTATTGCTGCGTGATCAGATGTGCGTTGTTCGATGCACCAACATCTCTAGCCGAGAACTGGTCGATCGACCTAGAACGCCTCCCCAATCCGCCTTAGGCTGAGAACCGAAGTGTCATCGCACCTCCCCGTGCCGAGGCCACTCGCAGAAAGGTGAAGAATGCGGGTATACATCTCAATCGATATGGAAGGTGTCGCCGGCGTCGCGACCCTGGATCAGGTCATTCGCGGAGGTCACGGCTACCCCCGGGCGCAGCAACTCATGACCGGGGAGGCGAACGCTGCCATCGCGGGAGCGTTCGAGGGCGGAGCCACCGAGGTACTTATCAACGACAGCCACGGCACGATGGACAACCTGATCCACGCCGACCTCGACCCGCGCGCACGAGTGATCTTCGGTAGCCCGACACTCGACTGCATGGCGGAGGGAATTTCCGCAGAACACGATGTCGCGCTCTTTATCGGCTACCACGCGGCGGCCGGCGCTGAGGGCGTCCTGGCTCACACCTATTCCTCGTGGTTCACCGAGGTACGAGTGAACGGCGTGCCCGTGTCCGAGGCAGACGTGAATGCGCTGCAGGCCTCGGCGGTAGGTGTGCCCGTCGGCCTGGTGACCGGCGACGACATCATCTGTACCGCAGTCGCGAGGACCCTGCCCGGCATCGAAACGGTCGCCGTGAAGCAGGCTCGCGGCTGCAATGCCGCCAACTCGC
Organism: Agromyces italicus DSM 16388; assembly: GCF_000421545.1. GTDB lineage: Bacteria > Actinomycetota > Actinomycetes > Actinomycetales > Microbacteriaceae > Agromyces > Agromyces italicus. The sequence goes on along the minus strand of NZ_ATXF01000004.1, from coordinate 413,437 downwards.
TGTCACCGGCGGAGTCCCAGCGCCTCATCTCCGGAGCGGCCGCGCGTGTGGTCAGCCGGGCGAGCTCCTACTCACTGCCCATCGTTCCCGAGATCCTTGAGGTTGAGATCGACCTGCCCAACGCCTCGGCCGCGGAGCAGGCGGCCATGATCCCGCATGCCGAACGCACCGCGAATCGCACGGTCAAGCTCATCGCGCGCTCCCCCCGTGAAGCGATTGGCTTCGTGGAAGTCTGCTATCAGCTCGCGGCGGCCGCGCTGCGCAGCCTGCTCCCGCTCATCAGCCGCTGAACTCGAAGCTCTACCATCTCATCCCCACAGACCCATGGGGCCCGTGTTCAATTTCACGCCAACGGCGGGCGCTACTTGAAGTGGGTCCCGGCGGGTGGCCGCCGCGAGGGGCCGGGTTCGGTTCAACTCATGGGATACGACGACGACGGGGATGCTCACCAAGGGTGGACGACACCAGTCTCTCGCTCGACATACTCAATCGTTGCTTCGTCGATTCCAGCGGGTGCGACGTCGTCCTGCATGGGAGCCGACTTCAGAAGAGGGCAGCGGCAGATCACCGTCCGATGTGATCATCCAACATAGTCCCGACGGATGCCCGCCAACGCTCGGAGTCAGCGTTCCACGTCATGCTGTGGTTAGCATCAAAGATCTCGAGCCGCACGAGGTCAGGTCGAAGTTCATGGAGGCGCTCCGCGAGCCCCATCGGCGCCGACGTATCGGCCGATCCGTGGAGGAGAAGCGTCGGGACGGCGAGCTCATCGGCACGCGTGATCCAATCGAAGCGGCGCAGCCCGACGGGCACATCGAGACCTAATATGCGTGACAGGTACCGGTTGTCGAGCCACGGTACGGCGAGCGCGCCGGTCCACGCGGGAAGGCCTGAGCGCCTACAGTTTGCCTTGATGGTGGATTCCCAGTCGAGAACAGGCGACTCGAGCACGAGCCCGGCGACGATACCGCGAAGCTCCGGCTCTGCAGCGAGTTGCAACGCAATGGCCGCCCCCATCGACCAACCGAAGAGGATGCCTCGGCTCGCGCCGTGCCCGAGCGCGTAGCGCACAGCGGCCCGCACATCGTCGATTTCAGTGGCGCCGAGCGTCGACCGTCCTGAACCAGTGGTCGGGCCCTCGCCGTCATTCCGATAGGTCACTACGAGCGAGGTGAGTCCGGTCTCGGCGGCGACTTGCACGCCGCGGAGCGTTCCGGCTCGTGGGCTTCCGAGGCCGTGAATGTGGATGGCCCACGTCGTCGATGAGCCAATTCGAGGGCGAATGAGCCAGGCGGGGGCTGGGCCGGCATCCGTCGGGATAGCGACGTCCGATGGCTCGAGGCCGGCATCCTCCGGGCTCGAGAAGTAGATGCCGCTCCAGGACGCTCGTTCGCCGACATGGAGTCCCGTGTGGGGCTCGCTCAACACGCCGCGGCCGACGAGCCCCGGACCGAGGTCGTCGACTTCGCTTGACAGCTGAACCCAGCCTCCGTTCTCGAGCAGGAGGCAGTAGCGACCGGGCGCTGCCGTTTGTGGCGTGCGGTCGAGCGCGACGATCGGCCGCTCCCCCAAGGCATCCACCCCACGAATGGTGAGGTCGTACGTCCGACTGCGCACGGGAGTGGTGAGGCGCCTCGCGATACCCAAGCCTAGGCCTCCGAGCGCGACGCCGATCGAGGCCACCGCGCCCGCTACCGCCCACCTCACGCTCATCGCTTCTGCTGCCCCCACCCGACACCGGAGTGCCCGTGCGCCACGGATGCAGCAGCACCCGGACCCGTTCCGAGCAGATGCCGCTCCGCCCGCTCGACGAGCCCTCGTTCGTCATCGCTCACCTCGAACGACACCCGCGTGTCGATCATCGCATCGCGGACCTCAACGACCTGGCGGTGCAGCAGTGTTTCGCCATCGTCGGTGTGGAATGGGGCAACCTGGCTCTGGCTGATACCGGGTCGCACCGCGATTGCTCGGGCCCACAGCGGCATGAGCTCGCGCGCCAGCGCACGCGTTGACCGTTCCCGCGAACGTGATTGCAGGCTTCGGGCGACTGGCTGTCCGGCGAACCCGAAGCAAAGGAATGCGAACGTCAGCAGGTAGAGCGGGTTGTAGGCGACGGAAACCGCGGCCATCAGGTCGAGGTTGCCGGCCAGGTGCGCGACATCCATCGTCATGACGACAATGGTGAGCGCGAAGCCGAAGACGCTACCGAGGACCAGCGAGGCTGGTGGCAGAAGTTGGACGCCCCTGTTGACTCGCAGCTGCCGGGCCGCGAGCACGGCCATCGCCGTGAGCACGACCGCGTAGTAGGCGAAGTGAATCATCGAGTAGGCGGCTGCAGCTGGCTGGTATCCGAGGTCAAGCATGAAGGTCGTGGTGGTGGAGTCCCGATCGATGAGGAAGAACGCGACGATCGCACAGACCAGCGCGGTCGCGAGCGCGGGAGTCCCGAGTGCAACCTGTACGGATCGCGGCTGGTGATCGGATGCCTTCATGACGCCGCGACCGAGGAAGAACACGCCGACCGTAAGGGCGAGATCGGCAATGAGGGTCACAAAGTTGGTTCCGCCGACAAGTCCGTCGAGCGCGACATAGATCGAGTCGATGTTCAAGGTCATCGCGATCGCGATGATGAGCGCGGCGTAGGTGATGCTGCGCTCCCCACGTCCCCGGCGCAGGATGAGCAGGCACGCAAGGAGCAGCCACATCAGAACGGAGACGAGGACCGGAATCACCCGAAGATCTCCAGGAACCGCGACTCGTGCATCGCTGACCCGCGGATCGCGGCGGCCAACTGGTCGGCAAGGGACTCCGCCACAATCTCGTCGGCGGTGTCGAGGTTCTGTCGCCGGAGTAGGCGCCGCCGGGTCTCAGGCGGGATTTCCGGCAGCAGGATGTCGGGTTCCGCGGGATCATCGTCGTCGCCGTGGTCGAAGATCATGTGCGCGAGCTCGTGCAGTACGAACTGCTGTCGATGCAGCACCGATTCGCTGTGTGCGTGGAGTACCAGATCTTCTGCGTCGGTCTTGAGCCAGATCGCGCAGAGCCCATCATGGTCGCGGAGTTCGGAGAGTTCGATGATCCGCAGGCGACGCCCGCGCCGAGACTGCACCACGCTGACCAGCTCGTCGAAGGTGAACACATCCCCGAGGGCGAGTGCGTCGAATGCCGCTGACACTGCGGCCTCGCTGTTCATGGGTCATCACCTCCGTTGGGACAGTTGTAAGGTCCCTGGCGCCCTCGGCGCATTCGCGCAGCTGGCTACGTTCTCATGATCTCCTCGTCGAGGAACTTGCTGATTGCTGCGAGCGCGTTCGGCGAGATGTCTCCGAGCGTGCGAGCGGCGTACGACTTCACGCGCGCGGCGCGCATCGAGCGAACGAGGTCGAGCTGTGCGCTCACCTTCTCCGGAGCTTCCGCACCTTCGGCGCCCATCAAGAACTCGGTGTCGACGTCGAAGAATGCGGCGAGCCCGTCGAACAACGCACGGTCCTGCACGTATCGGTGACCGTTCACCATGTACGTCCAGCGGGATCGCGACAGGTTGATCCCGCACTCCTCGAGGAACGCGGCGATCTGCGTGTACGTCGGCTCCGAGCCCGATTCAGCGACCGCGACGTCGAGGAGCAGGCGGAGGCGCTTCGCGAGGTCCTCTGCGGCTGCTTTGCTCTCGGCTTCGTTCATGTCTCGCATCCACCATCACCCTCGGGATAGCTCCCGTACCGCTGATATGCGTCGCTTCGGCATTCGAACGATTGGGCATGCTCAATCTACTCGGCAAGCATGCTCAACACAAGCATTGCGCATGCTCAAATCACGTGGTAGGAACAGAGACAATTGAGCGTTGAGCATGCTCAATGAGGGAGGTGGTCCAGCAAGCTCCGAACTCCGCGGTGTCCACGCTCGCTCGCACGCGCGGCCTCCGCGATGCCGCTCATCTGCGCCCGGAGCATCCGTGCGCAGACCGGCACACCTATGCGTCAGCCACGCTCAGACGCGCGGCGGTCGTTCCGAAAGGTGGTCACCGTGTCGACGAACCCGCAACCGCAACGCGATCGGGAAGCGAAGCTGGTCGAGCTGCACGAACAACTCGTCGCTTCTGTCGAGACACTGGTGACCGGCGACGAGTGGAAGCGCGCCCTCGAGTTCGCCGCCCGATTCCGCACGCGATCCTTCAACAACACGCTGCTGATCTGGTGGCAGCACGACGCTGCATACCGACAGGGGCGCGTCCCCGACCCGATGCCGAGGTACGTCGCCGGATTCAAGCAGTGGCAGATGCTCGGCCGCCGAGTGATCGCCGGACAGCGCGGATACATGATCTTCGCGCCGCTCACCGCGCGCTTTGCGACCTCGTCGCCCATGGACGCGGACTCGTGGCGTCGGCTGAGGCGGAACGAGCGCCCTCGTGCCGGCGAAGTCGTTCGCTCGCGAATGGTGGGAGTCCGGCCGGCGTACGTCTGGGATGTCTCGCAGACAGACGGTCACTCGCTGCCCGAACTGCCGGTTCCGCGGCTGCTTCGCGGCGAGGCACCGCCGGGACTGTGGGATGGGCTCGCCGCGATCGTTCGCGACGAGGGCTTTGGTCTATCGATGGTGACGGATGCCTCGGAGCCCCGCGGTGCGAACGGCGTCACTGATTTCGGGGCTCGCGCGGTCATGGTGCGCGACGACATGGATACCTCTGCGCGTGTGAAGACGCTCGCACACGAGCTCGCGCACATCCGAATGCACGATCCCGGGAGTGACGCCACTTTGCATCGTGGCATCGGCGAGGTCGAGGCGGAGTCGGTCGCGCTGATGATCGGCGCAGCGCATGGGATCGATACGAGCGACTACACAATTCCGTACGTGTCGTCGTGGGCGAACTCCGTGCGGGGGAAGACACCGGTCGAGGTGATCCAGGAGACCGGCGAGCGTGTGCGACGAACCGCCGCCGCCATCCTCGACAAGCTCCCCACTACACAAGGCGGCGCGGGCGATCCTCCCGGACTCGATCGGTCTGCCCCCGCTCATCGCGTCACCGCGGCGGCCGCCGCTGCGTCGGCAGAGCGGCAACCGGGGCAGCTCGAAGTGCGGAGCCTCTGATGGGCGTCGCAGAGCTGCTGCTCTTCACCCACCGCTTGCCGACACGCGATGCGGCGATTGCGTTCGCTGGTGCCCGCGTTCCAGTCTTCCCGTGCACCCGTGGGGAGAAGCGGCCCCTGACCTCGGCGGGATTCCACGATGCAAGCTGCGCCATCGGCCAGGTCGAAGAGTGGTGGGCTCGCTGGCCCAACGCGAACCTCGGCATTCCGACCGGCAGCGCCTCCGGGATCGACGTCGTCGATGTCGATGCGAAGGGCGCCTCGGGGTCGGGCTTCCCCACGTTCGAGCGAGCCGCCGCGGCGGGACTCGTCGACGGCGAACTCGCCCGGGTTCGCACGCCATCAGGCGGCCTGCACGTGTACTTCCCTGCGATGCCGTCCCGCCCGCAGCGCTGCTGGCAGGCAGCCGTCGCCCACATCGACTTCCGCGGGACCGGCGGGTATGTGATCGCACCACCATCGGTCCTGGCGACGGATCACGGCAGGATCGCGTATCGACTCTGCTCCGTGTCATCCGCTCACACGAAGCCCGTCGACGCCGGCGCGCTCCGCGAGTTCGTCGACCCGCGCCAGGCGCTACCGAGGCCGCACACAGCGAAGCCGCCCCCAGCCGGGCCGCCCGACCCGAACCGGCTCGCCGGATGGGTGGGGCGTCTCCGCGAGGGCGAGCGCAACGCCGGTCTCTTCTGGGCAGCCTGCCGACTCGCCGAAGCAGGCTTCCCACCCGACGCCGTCACATCCGCACTCGCGCCGGCCGCAGCGAGCGCCGGCCTCGCAGATGCCGAGATCGCGACCACGATCCGGTCCGCCAGCCGTCAAGCCTCGGCGACACCACCGGGGCCGCCGGGCTCGAGGCAGACTCCACCGGGCCCCTGGTCTGCTCATTCGTCACCACCACGACGGACAGGTGACACGCGATGCCTGCCCTGACCCGCCCGACTACTCCCCCTCGCCCCGACGGCGTCCGCCTCGCGACGATCACCGCTGTCGTCGGCACCGTCTTCATTGCAGCCGGAGCGTTCTGGCTCTCATTCACTTCGCTCAGCGACCTCGCGCGCCGATCCGGGCTCGACGCAGGGCAGTCATGGGTGTGGCCGCTCATTGTCGATGGCATCATCGTCGTCGCGACCGTGGCGGCCGTCGCTCTCGCGCGATCGCGCGTGGCCTGGTATCCGTGGATGCTCCTGATCGCCGGTGCTGCCATCTCCGTCGCCGCGAACGCCATCCACGCGATCGTCGCCGACACGACAGAGGCGCCGCTCATGCTCGCGGCATCCGTCTCAGCCGTCCCACCCCTCGTGCTGCTCGCGATCACCCACCTGACCTCGGTCCTCATGCGCGCTCCCCGGAAGACGGCTTCCGCCGAGGCCGCGGCGCCCGCAGCCGCGAAGTCGCCGACGAGCCTGCAGGCGGCCACGATCATCCGCCAACAGCCCACCGCTGCCCTCGTACCCCGAGACGACGCTTCCTTCCTGCGTGCGCTCGGGTGGTCGAACTCGGCGATCGCGCGTCAGCTCGGCGTGCACCCGTCGACCATCGGGCGGTGGCTGCGTGACCATCTCGGCGCACCTACGTCGCAGACCGGCACCGTGAGGGAGGGCGCGAGCGATGGATGAAGACGATTTCGAGCAGAACCGCCGAATCGCGGATGACTGGCGCACGGGCATCCCGGACATGGATGCACCGACCGACGATGTCGCCGACCGCATTCGCGCCGCGCTCGCCGCCCGCAGCACCGCGACTGAGGCCGACCCGGCTCCCGCCCACGACCCGAGGCGACCCGCACGGCGGCCAGCAATCGTGTGGGTCCGGGCATCCGACCTGTTGAGCGCCGGTACAGGCCGCATCGCCGGTCGCGGGCTTGATCTCGAAGCCGACCTTGCCCGCCGGCTCCGCCGCGCGCCGGCGGCAACCCGGCGGGCGATCCGAGAGCGGGCGGCGAAACTGCCACCCCTCTCCGAGTTCGGCCGCTCCCCCGAGCACCCCCAGGTTGCCCGCCCCGGGTTGGGACGGCGGTGAGTCATGAGCATCCTGCAAACCGCGGCAACCCGCACTGAACAGCCGGGAGGTGCCGCGATGAACTGGTGTTCGACGCGGGAACGCGAACCGGAAGCCTTTCGGAATTCCGAAGGACTGAGGATGCTGCTCAAGCGCATGCAGGAGTCCGACGGCAGAGCCTGGCGCACCGACCCGGAAGCCAACGCCCTCCTGCAGTACGCCGCCGAGAAGTACTCGGCCCTCGCCCGCAAGCACAGACTCGACCCGTGGGAGGCCGCCTCCGCGGCGTTCGACGCGATGCGCGCCCCAGCGACGGTCCGCGCGGACGACCCGTGGGCGCTGGTCACCCGCGCTGTGCAGGTCACGTGCATCGCTGAAGAACGTGCACAGGGGCTGCTGTGCTCGGTACATCAGGCGCGGCGGGCGAAGGTGTCGGTGTTCCACGATGCCGAGCGCTTCAGCGACCGCGAGCATGAACTGCCCGAGTATCACCCGGCGTTCCGGACCGCTGCCGCCGACGCGATTCCCGACGCTGATTCGGCGCCGGACGTGGACGTGCGGGCCGCCATTCACGACGCGATCACCCTCTTCACCCTGCTTGGGTGGCCGAGCGACCGGGCGCGCACCGGCGTCGAGTACATCTGCGGGCGTCTGGCGGATGCACCGTCACGGGCATCCGCCTACGAATCCCTACGCCGCGACTACGCGGCCCGCGCCCAACTCGACCTGCCGCAGCGCGCCTGGCACGCCATGCTGAAGGCCCTGCTCGGATGCTGCGACCCGATGCATCAGCACACGGTCGCGGGCCGAGGCGTCCTATTGCGCTTGCTCGTCGGCGAACCGCTGCGTGCCTTGCTGCACGACGACGACCTCGTCACCGACGTCGTCGTAAACACCCCATGGGCGACGGCATGACCAACGGCCAGGGGCACATCGAGCTCGAGCGGGCGATCGACTCGATCCGCGTCGGCGCCCGCCACCGCACCGACCTCGGTGACATCGACGCCCTCGCCGCTTCCATCGAACGCCAGGGACTGCTGCAGCCGATCACGGTCACGCCCGACGGTGACCTCGTCTGCGGGGCCAGGCGGCTCGCAGCGTTGCGCCAACTCGGGCATCGGACAGTGAGCGTCTGGGTGCGGTCGGGGATCTCCGATGACCTCGCACGGCTACTCGCCGAACAGGACGACAACGCACTGCACAAGTCGCTCGCCCCGACCGAGGCGGCGGCGCTGTATCGCGAGGTCAAGCAGTTGCTCGCCGAGGATGCCCAGAGGCGGCAGGCGACCGGTCGGTTCGGGGTCGGCGGCGTCCACCTGCGCGGTGCCGCACCCGGTGCGGCACCGCTCCGTCGGGGTTCCGGTGATACCCGCGCGCAGGCAGCGCAGTTGGTGACCGGCAATCGCTCGTACAACACGCACGAACGCGTTGGTCGGCTGCAGCAGATCGTCGACGACGAGGATGCGACGGACGAGCTCCGGGCCGACGCGGCGCGAGCACTCGTCGCCATCGACGGCGGCGCGCCGGTCAAGCCGGCGCTCCGGTCAGTGGCGACGCAGCTGCACGCGGTCGACGGACCGACCATGCCTGTGGACCTTGAGCAGCTCGCGACGGAAGCACTCGCCCGCGTCAAAGCAGAATCTCGGTCGAAGCGACGTAGCCGACGGGCTGTGAGCGCGGGCGATGAGATCGTGAAGCTGCCGATCCGGGCGTTCGTGCTGCAGTGGTCCGACCTGTGGGAGTGGTGGCTGCGCTTCGACCTCGACGAGATCGCAGCCGAACTCACCGATGAGCAGTGGGACCAATTCGAGTCGACGGTCGCCGGCACGGTCGAGTTCGCCGAGGGGATCCGAGCGCTCCGGAGCCGGGCTCAGGCGAGCGCCCGCTGACCTCGCGCACCTGTCTCATGACCTTGCTATCGAGACGCTGCAGAGGAGCCGACAATGCCGTTCGCCCGTCGTCGCCGACTGATCATCGCTCTGGTTGCGGGCGGATGCATCCTGCTCGCGCTCATCGCGATGGGGATCTACGGACTACTGCGCGGGCCAGCGGTCGAAGCCGAGCACGAGTCCCGTCCAGCGTCGGCGGCGAACACGGCATCAACTCGACCCGACCCGATCTCCGCGCCGCACCCGATCGCCGCGACATCCGACCCTGAACGCTTCGCGCGCAGCGTCGCTCGGTCGCTCTTCGACTGGGACACCCGAGCACCCGACAACGCCGCCGAGTGGGCACAGTCGCTCGTCGACGTCGCGGACGCCGAAGAGGCGGTCGGCGTTGCCACCGATGTGCGCGCCTATCTCCCGGCCTCTACTGTCTGGAAACAACTGCAGACCTACGGCACTCGGCAGCGCCTCGACATCGAAACGGTCGAGGTTCCGGATGCCTGGACTACCGCCCGCGCACAGGCATCCGCTGGTCAGATCTCGAAGACCACAGTCGCCTACACCGTGACCGGCACTGCCCACCGCGAAGGCGTTTGGAACCGCGAGCTCGTCGAGAGCTCCCGCCTGGTGTCGTTCACCGTCTTCATCGACTGCCCGACCGACGTGTCGTGCCGACTGCTGCGACTGTCGCGCCCCGACGCGCCGCTGCAGTGAGGATGACCGTCCGGTGAAGAAGCTCCTCCTCATCCTGCTAGTGCTCATGTTCATCGGCCCGCCCGCCGGGCTCGTGGGCGTCGCTGCGCTCGTCAACCCGGCCGCGCGCTCGTGCACGGTCGGCTCGCTCATCGTCGGCAGCATCCCCGATTCCCTCACCACTCGAACCAGCAGCGGCCAGACTCTCACGCTGAACCGTCGGCAGCTGACGCATGCGGCCACGATTACCACGATCGGTTCGCAGATCGCCGGCGTCGGCCGCGACGGTGTGATGGTCGCGCTCATGGCGGCGCTCACCGAGTCGGGCCTCAGAATGCTTGCCAACCCCAGCGCTTACCCCGAATCGGCGGACTACCCGAACGACGGCATCGGATCCGACCACGACTCCCTCGGGCTCTTCCAGATGCGCCCGGCCTCAGGATGGGGCACTGTCGCCGAGCTCATGGATCCGAACTATCAGGCCCGCGCCTTTTACGGCGGACCATCCGGCCCGAACGACGGTTCACCGCGGGGTCTGCTCGATATCCCGAGTTGGCAGCAGCTCGAACGCGGCGCGGCTGCGCAAGCCGTCGAGGTCAGTGCCTACCCGGATCGCTACCGCGACTACGAGCCCGTCGCCGAAACGATTCTCGCCGCCCTCACCCGCTCGAGCTCGACCGGCCCAGGAAGCGGCGTCGCCCGCGTGCCCGAGACGACGCAGATCGTCTTCCCTCTCCCGAATGGCACTTACACGAGCACCGACAGCTTCGGCTGGCGAACCGACCCCGTCACCGGCGCCCGCGCCTTTCACGCCGGCAGCGATCTCGCTGCACCTGGCGGCACCCCGATCCTTGCCGTCGCCGACGGCCGCGTCGTCTTCGCCGGCCCGCGCGGCACCTACGGCGGGTTGATCATCCTTGAGCACACGGTCGCCGGCCAGACCGTCGCCACGTACTACGCGCACATGTACGAATCGGGCATCCATGTCGATGCGGGCGACAGCGTCGCCGCCGGTCAACACATCGGCGACGTCGGCTCTGCCGGTAAGTCCACTGGCCCGCACCTGCACCTCGAGATCCACCCTGACGGACAGGGCCAACCCGCCGTCGATGCCCTCGACTGGCTCGCCGAACACGGCGCGGCCGGCATCGGCGACGCAGAGGTCGCCCTCGCCGGATGCCGCCCCGAAAGGAACTGAGATGGACATCTTCCCTGACTTCGGTGCTGTCGGCGCCGCTGCCGATCTCCGCAACATCATCGGCGCCCTCATGACCTACGTCCTGATCTTCGCCGTGCTCATGATGATCATCAGCGCTACCACCTGGGCACTCGCCACCGCGAACGGGCACTACCAAACCGCCACCCGGGCCCGGCTCGGCTTCTGGGTTGCTTGTGGTGCTGCGGCGCTCGCTGGGCTCGGGGTGACTTGGACGAACTTCTTGCTCGGCGTTGGACTGTCGCTCTGATCTCGCGACGAAGGTCGCCGTTCAGCGTAGCTGTGCACTCACGGTCACGTCGTAATAGGGCTGGGAGCCAGCGATCTTCGCATACATCACTGGGAGGAGGCCGCCGTCCAACGCGTCAGTAATTCGTGGTGTGACCTTCGCGGCATCCTCGCGTGAGAGATAACCGGCACTCACGCGGTCCCATTCCTCGTCTCCGGCCAAGATCAGGTCGACACGAACCTGGTTCAGCTCGGGCTCTGGGACTAGCGTCGCCAAGCGACATTCCGCATCGATGCCGTTCTCGTCCCACGTCGAAACGACCCAAGGGACATCACCGGTGCCGTGCCAGCTTGAGATGACCTTGAAGTCGCCTTCGATGCCGTTGACGTCTATGAGACCAACCAACGGCTTGGGCATGTAGGCCAATACTCCTAGCGACGGCATGACAACGCCGCGGATCGTGATGTTGTCAGGCCGCTGCGCGATGCGAACTCCCGCGCATGTGCTCCTAAGCATCCATCCTCCTCTGACCTGCCACCTCAACTCGGTGCCGAGGACGACGGATTCATTCGATAGTCCGCGCCTTCGTATTGGCGCTCCTGACGAGCCGTCGCCTGATCATATTCGTTGCGCAACTGTGCTGCCAGAAGGCTCATCGTGGTGTGAGTCGCACACCTCCCAGTCGACCCTTCAATCAGGCTGAGGAGCGCGACATGATCGACATCGACCCCAACGGCACCGGCCTACCCGGCATCGATCAACTCCGCATCATCGTGGGCGCCGTCATGACGATCGGCCTCATCATGGCGGTGCTCGCGCTGATCGTCGCAGCAATCGTGTGGGGGTTCGGCGCGAACTCGTCGAATCCACACCTAGCCTCGCGCGGTAAGGCCGGCGTACTGATCGCTTGCGGAGCCGCGGTCATCTGTGGCGCGGCGGTGACGCTGACGAACTTCTTCTGGAACGTCGGCCAGGCCGTCTGAGACCGCCGCGCCGTTCAGGGCCGCACGATGAGCGTCTGCGACATCCCAGTCATCGCCGAAGTCTGCACCGCGGTCGGCGAGGGCACCGCCTCGCTGGTCACTGCACCATTCGACTGGCTGGCCGCCGCGATGGGTGCCGCGGCCGCATGGATGTTCGAGGCCGTCTGGACCGCCTTCGATACCACCACCCTCGTCGACGTCACCGACCCGAGTTACCTCGAAGTATTCAACGTCCTCTTCGGGGTGGCCGTGTTCGTAACCCTGATCTTCTTCTTCCTGCAGCTGATCACCGGCCTCGTGCACCGCGACCCGACCGCTCTCCCCCGCGCCGGCATCGGCCTGGCCAAGTCGATCCTCGGCTCGTTCGTGATCGTCAGCCTCACGGCCCTCCTGCTGGAGATCACCGACCAACTCTCGATCGGCATCGTGCAGGCAACCGGCAACACCATGGAAGGCATGGGCGACCGCATCGCCCTCCTCGCCGGCGGACTCGCGACGGTCAACATCGCTGCCCCTGGCGTCGGCGCGATCGTCACGATCTTCCTTTCTGCCCTCGCGATCAGCGCTGCCGCGATCGTGTGGTTCTCCCTCCTGATTCGCAAGGCGCTGCTGCTGGTTGCGATCGTGTTCGGGCCAATCGCTTTGGCTGGGGCGACCTGGGATGCCACAAAGGGCTGGATCTCAAAGTGGATCGCCTTCGTCCTGGCACTTGTGCTTTCGAAACTCGTGCTCGTCGTGATCTTCCTCGTCGCTATCGCGCAAGTTGCCGCCCCGATCGACGCCGACCTCGCCTCGATCAGCGATCCGATCGCTGGCATCGTGCTGATGTTTGTCGCCGCGTTCGCCCCATACATCACGTACAAGTTCCTCAACTTCGTCGGCCTCGACATGTACCACGCCATGTCGAGCGAGCAAGAGGCCAAGTCGGCACTGAACCGGCCTGTGCCGGTGCCCGGCGGGCCTGGCATCGATAACGCGAAGAAGATCCTCGACGGCGGCGCAAGCGGAAGCGACAACAAGGGCGCCCAGGGCGGTGGCCCTGTCCCGACCGTCGCGACCGCTGGGCATGCCGGAGCTCGAGCGGGCAGCACTTCAGGTACGGCAGCTGGCGGTTCCGCCGGAGCATCCAGCGCTGGGGCAGCGGGTGGCGGCGCAGCCGGCAGCGGCGCCGGAGCAGGCGCAACGGGCGCGGGCGCTGCGGCTGGTCCGATCGGCATCGCCGCCGTCGCCGGCGCGCAGGTCGTCGGCGCGACTGCGCAGGCTGGGCACCAGTTCGGCAGCAACATCGGCCACGCCGCTGACTCCCAATTCGGCGCGGCGGATGCCTCGGTCACCCCTCTGCCACCCGCCTCCGCGCCGCCCGGCCCGGCGCCCCACCCGCGCCCGCCCGCCCCGAGCACGCCCGCGACCTCGCCACCGTCGACCCGAAAGGATGCCTGACCCATGCACGCCGACACCGCTCACGAATACAAACTCGCCCCAGTGCAGTTCTCGAGGCTGACGAAGCGAGGCATTCTGCTCGGCCTCTCCGCGCCGCAGCTCATCGCGCTCACGTTCGCTCTCCTCACTCTCGTGTCAGCGCTTTACACGGCCGGGGCATCCGGCGTCGCCTGGACGTCGCCTCTCTGGGGCGCGGCCGCTCTGACCGCCGTCGTCCCGCTCGGCGGGCGCAAGCTCGTCGAATGGGTTCCCGTCACGACCAAGTGGATGCTGCGCGTCGCGCGCGGGCAACTCACGTACCGACGCCGCATCATCCGCCCCAGGCCAGTCGGCACCCTGGCCCTGCCCGGCGATGCCGCATCGCTACGCGAATGGCACGATCCGGAATCCGGCGCGGTCATGATTCACGACCCACACCAGCAGACCCTCACCGCGATCATCGCGATCTCCCACCCGGCCTTCGCTCTCGTCGATCCCGGCGAACAGCACCGCCGCGTTCAAGGATGGGGACGCGTTCTCGCCGGCGCCTGCCGCTCAGGACGCATCGCGCGCATCCAAGTCAACGAACGCACCCTCCCAGACTCCGGCACCGGCCTCGCCGAATGGTGGGAATGCCACGGCACCGACGACGATTCCTGGGCCGCCAACACCTACCGCGACCTCATCGAACGCGCCGGCCCCGCCGGCGAACGCCACGCGACCACCATCAGCGTCGCGCTCGACCTGAACGCCGCCGCCCGACAAGTGCGTTCAAACGGCGGCGGGATGCGCGGCGCCGCCGCCGTCCTCCGCCAAGAAATGACCGCCATCTCGAGCGCACTTCGCGCCGCCGACCTCATCGTCGGCGGCTGGCTCACGGCTGCTGAGCTCGCCGCCGCCCTGCGCACCGTCTACGACCCAACGGTCGGCGTCGACCTCGAGCGCCACCCGGCCGTCGGGCGCGACCTCGCCACCGCTGGCCCCGTCGCCGTCACCGAAACCTGGGATCGCCTTCGCACCGACACCGCGTTCCACGCCGTCCTCTGGATCAGCGAGTGGCCACGATCACAGGTCTACCCCGGCTTCCTCGCCCCACTCGTCTTCACCAACGGCATCCTGCGCACGGTCGCCCTGCACTACCTGCCCGTCCGCGCCGATCAGGCCGCCCGAGACATCCGCAAGAAGAAGACCGAACTCATCTCAGACGCCCACCAACGCCGCCGAATTGGTCAGATCGAGGATGCCTCCGCCACCGCGGAGTACGGCGACGTGCTGCAGCAAGAAGCTGACCTCACCGCCGGCCACGGTGTCCTTCGTGTCACCGGCCTCGTCGCCGTGACGGCACCGACCGTCGACGAACTCGACGCCGCGGTCGCGGCGATGGAGCAGGCAGCCATCCAGTCGTCATGCGAGGTACGGCGGCTCGTCGGTCAGCAGGCGCAGGCGTTCACGGCTGCAGCGCTGCCGCTTTGCCGACCTGTATAGAACGACTATCCCTCTCGGCACATTGGATCCTTCAGATCGACCAAACTCGAACCTTGACGGACGCCGTCGCTCTCGTTACAGTTACAGCACTTACAGAACAGTTGCAACAGAGAGAGGTGGTCGTGGTGAAGTCAGTCCAGGAGGCTATGCAGACTCTTCGTGCCGCCATGGCCGAACAAGAGGATCCGGTGTCGGTGTCGATGACGGTGTCCCGATCCCTTGCCGAGAAGCTCCTGCAGTTCCTAGAGACTGAGTACTCATCCGGAGCAGTCGTTGTGCCGGTCAAAGACATGTACACGACTACCGAGTCGGCCACCATTCTCGGGATCTCGCGGGCGACCCTGATGAAGCTCATCGATTCGGGGGAGATCGAGGCTGTGAAAGTCGGCACCCATCATCGAGTGCCCGCTGACGAAATCGTGGCGTACCAGCGTGAACGCCAAGTGAGTCACGAGCGGGCCGCCGAACTGATGAACGAGTTCTCGTCCCGTTCGCCCCGTTTCCATAGCAATGTGACCTTCCGCGCCGGTCACAAACGAGAGGAGTGACGTGGCCGCCAAACCACGTGTGCACGAGATCGCATCCGAAGTCGGAATCGACTCGAAGATCGCACTCTCCAAGCTCAAAGAGATGGGCGAGTACGTGAAGGGCCCATCATCGAGCATCGAGCCCGCAGTAGCCCGAAGACTGCGTGCAGCACTGGAAGCCGACCGGAGCGCATCGCCAACGCCGTCGGTCGCACCGATCGAACCGATCGCACCGATCGCACCGGCGATCGGGATCCGCACTCGGACAAGCAAGCCGCGCGTGCACGAGATCGCATCCGAAGTCGGAATCGACTCGAAGGTCGTACTCTCCAAGCTCAAAGAGATGGGCGAGTACGTGAAAGGCCCATCATCGAGCATCGAGCCCGCAGTAGCCCGAAGACTGCGTGCAGCACTGGAGATCGATAGGAGTACTTCGCTCAGCCCGCGAACCAGCGCCCCACTCGCACCTCGCGCAACACCTACTCTAGCCCCGTATGTAGCCGTCCAGCCGCCGAGCTCGGTAATGGGACCGCGGCAGGTGAGCGCGGAGAGGTCAGAATCGGCAGTTTTCGCACCAGAAGAGTTCATATCGACCGACCATCGACTCTTCATCGATACGAACGTCTTCATGGACACCGATCCCGATCGCGCTGGAGGCCTGAAGAAGCTCTTCGGACGGTGCATGGACATCGCGCTTCGGAACCACAACGGGATCGTGGTCCCGTCTAAAGTCATCGACGAGCTTGCCAAGCAGAGCGGCCTGGATACGTCCGAGTTCACGGAAGAGCGCGCAGCAGCTGTACATCGCGCCGGGCAATGGCTCACAGCACTGGAGTCGGGTGCTGCCGCCGGGTTCATCCGCAAGGACCTCGGTGACGGCTCGAACCCGTACGCTGACGATCTTTTCGTCGACCTGTTCACGCATTTCGGGGGCAGGTACGACATGTGCTTGCTTACGAACGACATCACCCTGCGCATGCGAATCCGCCTGCTGGGCGCAGCCTCGCAGCGCCACCTCGTCGCAGGAACCGTGTGTGCAGACGGTCGCCTCGCCGTGGACCCCGACCAAGCCCTTTACGAACGTGCCTGCAGAAAGCTCGCCCGAATGACGCGGCACATCGAGGAGGGGCTCGGCAAGCCCAAGGATCACGCGGAAGTCGAGATGCTTGCGCCCCTGCTCGACGCGTTCAAGCGTACATTCGCGGTCAACGAGATCGACGCGAGGCACACCGACCGCCGGAGCATCCGCCTGCCTTCGACGCCAGCTGGCCCCTCAACGCCCTCGGCATTCCGCCGTGTGACCGCGCTCAAGCCAACCGATCGACTCCTCGCACCCACCTCCATCCCCAAGACGGGCGACGGAGTTACGGGAGAAACCCCCCAAACCAAGCGGGCGGTCATGCTCGGTGAGATGCTCGGAGTGGGTGGCGAGGGGTCCGTGTTCGCCGTCGAGGGCGACTACAGTCAGGTAGTCAAGATCTTCGACAAGGATCACCGAACTGAGCACCGCAAGTCGAAGATTGGCCTCCTACTCTCGCACGTGCTCGAGTCACAGGGCATCGCGTTCCCGACGAGCATGATCCTCAACAGTGAGGGCGAGTTCGTCGGATACACAATGCCGCGAGCGTCCGGCAAAGAGCTCCAGGCCACGATCATGCGACCCGCGCGATTCAAGAGGGTCTACCCGAACTGGACGAAGGCCGATCTGGTCGACGTCTGTATCTCGTTCCTCGAAAAGGTCGCATACCTTCACTCTCTGAACATTCTTCTCGGGGACATCAACCCGAAGAACGTCATGGTCGACGAACACAAGAACGTCTGGATCATCGACGCGGACTCCTGGCAGATCGAGGGCTACCCGTGCCCAGTCGGAACCCCGATGTTCACGGCGGCCACGATCAACGGCGAGTACGCCGACGCGCTTCGCACCGTCGAAGAGGAACGGTTCGCAGTCGCAACCATGCTCTTCATGATCCTGATCACGGGACAATTCCCATATGCGCGCGCAGGTGCGGACGGTAGCGACTTCGCAGCGCTGATCGCTGAAGGCAAGTTCGCTTTCCAGTTCAAAGGGCCATCCGACAGAGATCAGCCCGAGGGCAACTGGAAGTTCATGTGGAGCCACCTCCCCTTCAAGGTCAAGCGTCTCTTCTGGAACACTTTCCACCGCAACGGCACGCGATCCACCCGCCGCCCAACCGCGAACGAATGGCTCGACGCCTTCCGCGAGTACAGAGCGGTATTTGGCAGTGCTGACGACTTCGACCCGATGTCAGATGACGTCTACCCGTTCCGATTCCGCGCTTTCCGCCCTGACACACCCATCCACGACTGCCCCCAGTGCGGTCGCGCGAATGCAATCGTCGGGCTGTGGAACGAAGACAGCGGGTCATACTTCGAGCCGTCCCTCTGCTACGACTGCAACCAGAACAAATCGAGGTGCGCGGATTGCGGCAAGCCCAAGCATCCCGACACTCTCAAAGACGGGCGATGCTGGGAGTGCAATCGCAAGCGCAACAATGCAGCGTGCGCCAACTGCGGCAAAGAGACTCCCACGCGGTACATGGTGGACGGCCGTTGCTCGAACTGTCAGCTCATCCGATGCAAGGACTGCGGAACTCCGACCGCAAAGGCCGATCTCTCATACGGGCGTTGCGCGACATGCGTGAAGAAATCCGCCGAGCTGGACTCGACCAAGCTGTGCGTCGACTGCCGCCAGCCCTTCATCACCTTCGATCACGAACGATGGTTCACATCCAAGGGCCTCGACATCCCCAAGTCGCATCTGACAGCCACGAAGCGTGCCTGCCCGCCGAGGCCTGCAGCTTCAGCACCGCCTCGTCGAACGGCATCAACCGCGACCCCACCCAAGCAGCGAACCGCTCCGCCCAAGGCAGCGCCCGCTCCTCCGGCGAAGAGCCTCTGGGAGCGCTTCGTCGGATGGCTGAGCTCCTGACCGCCACCAGCACTCCAGAATCAACAGAAAGGGCCACCAATGGCACTCAACATCGGCGCCGACGACCTCGTCGAGAACCCGACCCCTCGCGTCCCCGTAACCCTCTGCCTGGACACGAGCGGGTCGATGATGGGCGAGAAGATCCGCGAACTCGTGGAGGGAGTCAACCTCTTCTACAACGCCATCGACGAGGACGACGACGCGCACGATGCCGCTGAGGTGAGCATCGTAGAGTTCAACTCCGCCGCGAGCCTCATCCAGGACTTCGCGAGCATCGAGCGACTTGATCGAATCGATGCGATCAATGCGACGGGCGGGACCGCCCTCGGCGAAGGTGTGAACCTGGCACTGGACACGCTGGAGAAGCGTAAGTCCACCTACTCGAACGCCGGCGTGCTCTACTACCAGCCATGGCTCGTCCTCATGACCGATGGTCAGCCCAACGGGAGTTCCGCTGAGCTGGAGCGCGCCATAGGGCGTGTGACTGACCTCGTCGCTCAGAAGAAGCTCACCGTCTTCCCGATCGGTATCGGTTCAGACGCTGACATGAGCGTGCTCGAGCGGTTCAGCCCGAACCGGCCCCCGCTTCGACTTCGGGGAATGAGCTTCAAAGAGTTCTTCGAGTGGCTCTCGAAGTCAGTCTCGCGCGTGTCCCGGTCCACTCCGGGCGACGCGGTCAAGCTTGACCTCGAGGGGTTGGCAGGCTGGGCAGAACTGTAGATGTTCAACGAATTCCACTATCAAGTGCGGGGGCGCGGGCACGAACAGGACGGCACCCGCGGGCAAGACCGAACAGGGCACGTATCTCGCGGCGGTGTCCAAGCTCTGTGCCTCGCCGACGGCGCCGGCTCTGCGGCACAGTCAGAGCTCGGTGCGCAAGCAGTAGTGGACGAGGGGTGCGCCCTTCTTGTGGAGGGATTCGCGCCGTTCGTGACCGCGGAAGACGCCGAACAAGCGCGTCGCAACATCCTTGAGCGCCTACACGACCGCCTTGACGAGGTTGCGGAGCGAAACGGTTGCACTCGCGTCGATCTCGCTTCCACGTTCCTCGCAGTCGCCGCTACCAACGACAAGTTCATCGTTGCGCATATCGGCGACGGGGTTATCGGGTACGTGAGGAACGGCAAACTGCTCGTGGTATCGGCGCCCGACAATGCCGAGTTTGCAAATCAGACTACGTTCGTGACGTCACCCGATGCAGCGACATCGATACGGCTATTCCGTGGATCGATGGAAGGAGTAGCCGGGTTCGTCCTCATGAGCGACGGTGCCAGCGCGAGCCTGTATGACTTTCGCGCCAAGACGCTAGCACCGGCTTGCGCAAAACTCATCGACGTGGTCAGGAACGCACCAACGCGACAAGTTCAAAATCCCTCGTACAAGAAGCACCTTCGGCGCCTGGTCGACACGAAACTTCGACTGGCGACCAAGGACGACTGCGCAATTGGGATTCTCGGCCGACGACCTTGACGCCAAGATCGTGCTAGATCTCTGAGCGTGCCCTATGCGAAGCAATCGCGGCCTTCACAATTTGACCTTCCAGGTTGAGGCTCTCACTTGAACCAAAGCGCACACCTTCCATGTGAAGCATCCTGATTGGAGCCGAGCATGTACGTCTTTGAACGCGATGAGCCGTCGACGCGGTGGATCAGCGTCGTCTTCCTGCAGGGCGAGGAAGCCGAAGAACTCCTCGCCACGATCGAGCGTGAGGGCCCGATCGCCGCGATCTATCGTCTGCGGGAGTATGACCACGGCGATGCAACCATCGAGACTGCGCTCGCAGACGGGTACGTGTACGACGCGGTGCCCACTGGCAGCACCGATCACACGATCGAACCGTTCGGGTCGCCGTACGCGCTGACCTACAGCGACACGTTCGGCTACGTGTCGCTGCTGCGCCGCTACGAAGACAAGGCCGAACCAGAACGCGTCCCATCGGCGTCCAGGGCGCTCGCCTTCGCCGGACGATCACCGCGAGCCTTCGCGGACGACTGGCCGCCGAACCCGGCGTCGGCCGCGCCGCCTTCCCGCCTGAATCGCGCCGTGGCGTTGTGAGCATCGACGAGCGGCTGCACACCGCGCCACTGGTCAGCCCCCGCGATGAGCCACGCCGGGACCGGCGCGCCAGGCGGCACACCGCGGCTGCGATCGAGCGGGATACACGGAAAGCTTCTTCGGCTGAACGCCGCGCCCGCTTCGAGGCCGAGCGCACTGAAACCCGATCAGCGTCCTACCTCCCGGCCTCCGGCGAGCCTGGCCCCGCCACGCTCCGCACGCCGGGCCGACTGAAACTGCCGAAGCACCAAGACACCTCGGCAACGCTCGCGGGCCACTACCCGTTCCTCGCCGAAGCTGGCCTCGGCTCGGCGGGCGTATTCGTGGGCCAGGACCTCTACTCAGGCGGATCCTTCGTCTACGACCCGTGGGTGCTCTACCAGCAGGGCATGATCACCGCCCCGAACGTCGTGCTCGCCGGCATCGTCGGGTCCGGCAAGTCGTCACTCGCGAAGTCGCTCTACACGCGGTCGCTGCCGTTCGGACGGCGCGTGTACGTGCCCGGCGACCCGAAGGGCGAGCACACCGCTGTCGCCGAAGCCGTCGGCGGCAAAGCGATCATCCTCGGCCATGGCCTGCGCAACCGGCTGAACCCGCTCGACGAAGGACACCGGCCGTCCGCGGCATCCGATGCCGAATGGGCCGCGCAGCTCGCCGCGCGCCGACGTGAACTCATCGGCGCCCTGGCCGAGACCGTCTTGGATCGCACGCTCTCGCCGCTCGAGCACACCGCGATCGACCTGGCGCTCAGCGATGCTGTGCGCAGCGCCGCGGTGCCGATTCTGCCGATGGTCGTCGACCGCATCCTCGACCCCAACGTCACTGATGACCGCGAGCGGCGCCTGGCCGAAGACGGCCGCCTCGTCGGGCACGCTCTTCGGCGCCTCGTCGCCGGGGACCTGGCTGGCCTGTTCGATGGCCCCTCGACAGTGCGGTTCGATCCGTCGCTGCCGATGGTCTCACTCGATCTGTCGCGTGTTGCCGAGAACTCGACCCTGATCTCGGTGCTGATGACCTGCTCGTCGGCGTGGATGGAGTCCGCCCTCTCCGACCCCGCCGGCGGGCAGTGCTGGGTCATCTACGACGAGGCGTGGCGGCTGATGGCCTACCCGGCACTCCTGCGCCGCATGGACGCCCAGTGGCGCCTCGCACGCCACTTCGGCATCGCGAACATGCTGATCTTCCACAAACTCTCCGACCTCGACAACGTCGGCGACTCCGGCTCCGCAATGCGCGCCCTCGCCTCGTCCCTGCTCGCGAACGCCGAAACCCGCATCGTCTACCGGCAGGAGCCCGACCAACTCGGCGCCACCGCGACCGCCCTCGGCCTCTCCGGCACCGAGCAGAAGCTCCTGCCGACGCTCGGCATCGGGCAAGGGCTCTGGCGGGTCAAGGACCGCAGCTTCGTCGTGCAGCACCAACTGCACCCCGACGAGCTCGCCGCGTTCGACACGACCGCGCGCATGATGGAAGGCCAATAATGCGGATGCCGCGTGGCAACGACTCTTCGGGTGCACCTGTCGAACACACCGAGGAGGCGCCGTGACCGCAGACGACGAACGAGCAACGAGGATGACGCTCGCCACGGTGTCGGAACCAGCCGACATCATCACCGGCGCCCTCGTGATCCGCATCGGCGCCGCCGAGACGCTCGCGCTGCTCGAGTCGAGGAGTGCGCTGCCGCCGGGAATCGATCCTGCCGAGGGCGAGCTGTGGCGTCGACGGCTCGCCGCACGCCTGAACCCAGCGTCGAACGATGAGATCGAGGCGCGCATGGCGCAGCATGACCTGCGGATGATCATGCCCGGCGACGTTGCTTGGTCGGCCGAGCTGAGCCAGCTCGGACCGAGCGCACCACTCGCTCTCTGGCTCAAAGGCGACTCGACCCGGCTGACGACTCAGTTGTCAGAGCGCGTCACGATCGTTGGGTCGCGAGCCGCCACCTCGTACGGCGATCGAATCACCGCGGACCTCTCCACCAACCTGGCCCGCCGCGGGAAGGTGATCGTGACCGGCGGCGCCTACGGCATCGACGCAGCGGCGATCCGCGCCGCGACCGCCACCGCGCCCGGCCACACGATCGCGGTCCTCGCCGGCGGACTCGACCGCCCCTACCCCAGCGGACACGACGACCTCTTCACCCGCGTCACCGAATCCGGCGGCCTCCTCATCAGCGAACTCCCGCCCGGAGCCGCCCCGACGAGATGGCGGTTCCTGCAGCGCGGCCGACTCGTCGCCGCGCTAGGCAGCGCGACCATCGTCGTCGAAGCCGGGCAACGGTCGTCGGCCTTGAACGTCGCCGCTTTCGCTCACGCGCTCGGCCGCCCAGTTGCCGCCACACCTGGACCACTCACCTCACCCGCGAGCGCAGGCACGCACCGGCTGATCCAAGACGGCGTCGCGACCCTCGTCGTCGGCGCCGATGACGTCCTCGCTCTGACCGACCCCGCGGTCAGATATGCCGCCGAGCGGCCTTTCGCCTACTCCCCCGCCCGCGGCATCCGCATCAGCACGGACCTCGCCCGCTGAACCGATGACGCAACAGCGCAACTCGACCGGGCTCGGCGACGAACTCACGAACCTCGGCATCGGCATCCTGATCAGCGCCGCTGGTCTCGCGCTCGTACTGCGCGCGGCTGGCAGCGCCGCGGCGTGGGCCAGCGGCATCCCGCAACCGATCAGCGGCCCCGAAACGGGCCTCGCCGTCATCCTCAACCCAGGCGACCCGGGCACAGCACTCGGCTCCCCCGGTCTGCATCCGGTCGCCTACTGGGTCACCGCCGCGCTGCTGCTCGCGATCGCGGTTGCTACCGTCATTCTGATCTGGCGGATGCTGCGTGCTTCGACCCATCACCGACGGCTCGACCCGTACCGGCTGCCCGGCATCGCCACCAAGACCGACGTCGCCCACGCAGCATCCCGAACCGCACTCATGAAGCGCGGCCGCCACCTGCGCCCTTCGCTGACCGATGCGAAACCAGCCGACGTCGGCTACCGGCTCGGCAACTCCCGTGGAGTGGACGTGTGGGCCTCCATCGAAGACTCGATCCTCGTCATCGGCCCGCCTCGGTCGGGCAAGGGGGCACACATCGTCATCAACGCGATCCTCGACGCGCCCGGCCCCGTCGTGACGACCTCCACCCGACCCGACAACCTCACGGCGACTCTCCGCGCCAGGCAGCAGCATGGGCCTGTCGCCGTCTTCGACCCCCAGCAACTTGCCCCCGGAGTTCCCGCCGGACTTCGGTGGTCACCGATCCGGGGCTGCGACGACCCTCTCACCGCGATGATTCGCGCCACCGGTCTCGCCGCCGGCACGGGGCTTGCCGCAGGCGGGGTCGAGGGCGGCGGCTTCTGGGAAGCCAAGACCCGCGTCGCCCTCCAGGCTCTTCTGCACGCCGCCGCGCTCGACCGCCGCACCCCGGCAGAGCTCTTCCGCTGGACCCTCGACCCCACGGCCGCTGCAGATGCCGTCGCGATTCTCACCACCAACCCCAACGCGGCGACCGGATGGGGCGACTCGCTGCAGGCGATGCTCGAAGCTGACCCACGCACCCGCGACTCGATCTGGCAAGGCGTTTCTCTCGCACTCGCCGCCCTCGCCGACCCGCGCGTGCTCCAGGCCGTCTCCCCCAGCGACAGCGAGCAATTCCATCCCGTGGAGTTTCTGCAGAACAACGGCACCCTCTACCTGCTGGCCACCAGCGCAGGCGCGAACAACTCCGCATCCCTCGTCGCCGCGTTCCTCGAAGACCTCATCGAAACCGCCCGCAGAATCGCCGCCCGCAACCCCAGCGCCCGACTCGACCCACCGCTCCTGCTCGCCCTCGACGAAATCGGCAACCTCGCCCCGCTCCCATCACTGCCCAACCTCATGGCCGAAGGCGGCGGCACCGGCATCACCACCATGCCGGTGCTGCAATCACTCGCCCAAGCCCGAACCAAGTGGTCCGACAGCGCGGCGAGCACGATCTGGGATGCCTCGATCGTGAAGATCGTGCTCGGAGGAGCTTCCAACACCAAAGACCTCCAAGACCTCTCCACCCTCATCGGCGACCGCGACGACACCACCGACTCCACCACCATCGGCGACCGCGGATCCCGCTCCGCCCAACGCTCAGTCCGTCGCATCGCGACCATGCCACCCGACACGATCCGCACACTCCCATTCGGCACTGGCCTCATCCTGCTCCGCTCGGCCCCACCGATCATCGCCCGGCTTCGCATGTGGACGAACCGCGCCGACGCCACCGACCTCCGAGCCGGGCGTGCTGACATCGAGGCGCAGCTCAGGAACAGACCCCCTATGGAAGCAGACGAGACCGATGTCGCTGCTGAGGACATTGCAGCACCGCCGCCTGAACCGGCATAGCGAGCACCGATCAGGAGCGCTCTCACGGCAGCCTGTCGAGGTCGGTCACGAAGCATCCGAAGCCGCCAAGCTTATTCACCCGAGGAACGTTCCACCCGTCCAGTGACTCCGCGCCTGTGACATTGCGCGTCGCCCACCCCGAGCTTACTATCGAACATAT
Organism: Agromyces italicus DSM 16388; assembly: GCF_000421545.1. Lineage (GTDB taxonomy): Bacteria > Actinomycetota > Actinomycetes > Actinomycetales > Microbacteriaceae > Agromyces > Agromyces italicus. Next base: position 388,374 of record NZ_ATXF01000004.1, on the reverse strand, counting down.
CTTCGAAGAATGGAGGGGCGCATGCTCACAACACACGGCGCGCCCGTCATGGTTTGGCTTGACGGTGCGGACCTGCCAATGCGACTCGTCTATCGCGGAACGCGCTACCGCGTGATCGATCAGCCGACCTCGCTGCCCAGAACTCCCGAGTGGCCAAGCGGCATCTCCCACCCACCAGCAGACGTGCTCTTGGCACCTGGCTGGCGTGTCACCGGACGAGCCGACGACGACACGATTCTCATCTTCGACCTTCGCACCGCGCCGAACGGCTGGATCGTCGAATGACCTACGCCTGACGTGGGCAGCAACCGTCGATATCCCGACCGTGCAGACGAACGCGCCGACGAAATCCGTCTTGAGCAGGCGAAGCTCGGAACCCCTGTCGGGTTGACGACTGCCGAGGTCCGACACACCGGCCCCCGCGCAGAGGCTCGTGAACCGATTCCAATCACCGCATCCGTCAGGTATCGGGTGATCTACGAGGAACCACGAAGGGTGGAAGGCGAGGCGGTGGCCTGGACCCGTGGCGCAGTGCTCGTGAAGTACCCCGACCCAACGACGAGGCAGGATCGCTTCGTCTGGGTGTACGCCAATGCCGTAGTTCGACGAACGAACCGCGAGCAGGCGCGACCGCCACGCGGGAGCGCCCGGCGCACCTGATGGTGAGCGCGGATCATCGATTCGCCCAGCACAGGAAGGCACAGTCCCATGGCTCTGCACACCCAGCAATCGATCTCCGGGTTCATCGCAACTGAACCCCAAACTTCTATGACCGAGCGCGGCGAGACCCGCTTCTACGCTCGCATCGGCCAGCCCCGATTCCGCCGCGAAGACGACGGCACGTTCACCGAACTCGCCCCCACCTTCCACGACCTCGTCGCCTATCGCGCCACCGCCGACCGCGCCATGACCCGATTCGCAAAAGGCGACAGCTTCGTCGCCGAAGGCTACGTCCGCACCTTCCAAGTCGAACGCGACGGCGAGATCACCGACCGCGAAGAGTTCGTGGCCAAGAAACTCGGCCACGATCTCGCCCGCACTGAATACGACGTCGACCGCTCCCGCCGACACACCGCAGCGATCCAGACGGATGCCACGGCCAACGGCCCCGACGTCGCTCGCGCCGAACGCGAGGAGGCGCGCGTGCCTCGTGCTGATGCTCCCGCGCCGGCCGTATCCGCCGTCCTCGAACTGTGAACCGACGTGCCTGGCACATCCGCAAGTGACGACGCTGCCACCGAACAGGAACACTTGCTCGGCGGCAGCGCCTTCAGCAGTGCCACGTTCGACGACAACGCCTTCGACGACCTCGAAGCGCCGCTGCTCGCCGAGCTCCCACATCCGATCAACTGGAACCTGCTCACCGCCGAACAAGCCGAAACCGCATGGATCGAGCTGAACCGCTGGGTCAACTGGCTCCGCCGAACCTATGGTCTCCCGGCCTCGATCATCCCGCCGCTCTGGCATCGCCACCCCGAACTCGTCTGGGAGCTCTCGGCGCTCCACCTCCACTGGCTCAGCGCCTACGACCCCGACCAACACGGCTCAGCACCCTTCGGATGGCACCGAGACTTCGCCGACGCGCGCACCCGCCTCCACGACTGGGTCACCACCTCCGGCACCCGCCTCGACCGCGACCGCCCCACCCGCCAAACCGCTTGGCCAGGTGAAGCTCCGCCTGACGCCGTCGAAGAAGTCGAGATCACGAACAGAGACGACGACTTCATCGAGTTCGTGGTCGCCGACGTCGAGCGTCGACGCGAGTCCGAACAGCAATCGATGTCAGAGCCGAGACCTACCTGAGCGTGAGCGCGCTCTCGTCTCAGGTCGCGCTCGGGAAGTGACCTGCCAGCACCTCGGCCACCCGCGAGACCTCGATGTCACCGCAAGCTCTGACGATTCGATCCGCGAGCTTCCGAGGCCAGAGCGCGTGAACACCCTGAACGATGAAGGACCCGCCAAACAGCGGCCAGTCCGCCTGGACGAAGCACAACGCACCAGCCACCGGCACGCCGTCGACAACGGTTCGCACGAGCTCGATCTGCCGGTGCACGCCGACGACAAGCTTGGTCTGATCCCGACCGCCGACTCTGAGTGAATCCACTCTGGGACGCAGGAGTCCCCCCTCGACCCTCAGCTCAGGACGACCCCGATACCGCTTGGCGTCGATCACCCACACACACCACCAGGCGTCACGACAAGATGATCGATATTCGCCCTCGAGCCTGGAATCCGCCGGTCATGCAGCACCCGAATGTGTTCGGAGGCGATCGCGTCCAATCTCGCCCCGACGACCTCCTCGCCGGCCGCGCCGACGCTCCACGCGTGCGTGCTCTGCCGCCAGCGCGACCGCGATCCCGCCGAATCGTCCCCATCGCTGACGAATGCGCGCCTCGTCCTTCGCACTTCGGCGCTCATACTCTTGGCGCGCGGACTCGCCGGCTCCGCCTTGCGTGCCATTCACCGTGCACATCCCTCAGTTGTTCTAATCGAGCAACTCTCGCAGGTTGCCGAGCTGACACCGATGGCGGCGGCCACCCCAAATCAGGGGCCGCTGACACCACCGTGCAGTACAGCCGTGCAGTACATGTCCTAATCGCGACGACTGTCTGTCCCTCGCGCTACCGTGAGGGTGTGCCCTCAACGATCGCCTGGCTGGATGCCGATACCGCTGACCAGGCGCGAATGCGGGACATCATCAAGTTGTTCACGGATCGCGATAGCCGCGACGAGCTTGGACTCGGGCAAGTACGCGATGTCATCTCTGACGGATTGTTCCCGGGCACGACGGTTCTGCTGACGCGCGCGCGGTACTTGCTGTTCGTACCGTGGTGCTTCCAGCTCGCCGAGGGCAAGTCTGACGCGGCGTCGGTCGCTGACAAGCAGGAGCGACAACTGATCTCGACGCTGCGCAAGTCAGGGAGCGACGATCTCAGCGGTCTCCTTGGCGCGCGTGTCGGCCAAGCACTGCAGACGCTCCCTTCGACGATCTACTGGGGAACGATGCGCCGCTACGGCATCGTCCGCGACGAGTACGCCTGGAAGTCCGATGTGTTCGCGTCAGGAGCCCGCGTTGAGGATGGCGACGATGAGGGTGCGCGCAAGCGCATGTCGGCGTGGTCGCACTCGATCCCTCCGATTCCGCCGGAGTTCCCGTACCGGATCGACGACGCGTTCGCCCTCTCCCGGGAGGAAGCCGGGTGGCTGCGTGAGCGGGTGTTGGAGCATGCTCCCGGAACGGTGATGTCCCACCTCATGCACCATGCACCGGTGAAGGAGAGCCGGAGTCCATGGGCCGACCCGGCTGCGCAGAGCATCGAGGGTGAGGCGGCAGTCCTCCTGCGGAACGCCGAAGCATTCTCGACCGCGATGCACGGCGCCGCGCTGCTCTACAACCTCCAGCTGGCCGAGGAACACGAACGCGTCGTCCCCGAAGACCGGCGCAGGTTCACCGCCCCCGTGGACCAGTACCGGCGTGAACTGGCCGAATGGGCGGATCGGGTCGAGCAGGCACGCATCGATCAGTGGGACATCGGAGATCTGTGGCGATGGGTGTACGGCACAGCGAAGGGTACGATCGCGCCGGGGTCAGAGCGCTTCATCTCCGAATGGGTGTCTCACATCCAGGGCGTCGACCCCCGCGTGATCGCTGACGACACGGTGGCACGCGATCTCGTCCGCGAGCGGGAGCGTCGGCAGAAGCGAGCGCTTGCGCGCCTCGGAAACCCGAAGCGGCTCAGCGCGTGGTCCGGTGCCGCTGGCGCCGGTGCGCTCACCTTCCGCTGGGCCACAGTGCGCGACATCGCCCTCGACATCCATGCCGGACTGGGCCGCGATGCTTGAGCCGCAAACGCGGGCCGCGCTCACGGACATGCTTCATCCGCCGACGGGGTTCACGCTCTCGCACGCCGTCGCGACAACCTTCACCCTCGATCTGGACACGGCGCTGACGATTCCGCTGTCGTTCGCGGCGCAACGCATGACCGCGAGCGACGATCCCATCGGCATCCTCGACGCCGTGCGTCGAGCCGCGGCGAAGGTCGACATCTTCGCTCAGGCTGGACAGGTCGGCATCGAGATCCCACCGAGCGCGCTCGTGGCCTTCTTGGAACCGATGGTGCACCCCGTCGAGGTGAAGAAGGGGATCTTCCACCCGAAGGTCTGGTTCCTCGAATACGAGCGCGAGGACGAGCGCGCATATCGGTTCGTCTGCGCGAGCCGCAATCTCACCGGCGACCGAAGCTGGGACGTCGTGATCTCGCTCGATGGAGCATCTGCTCTGCCATCGGAACGAGCCGCCGCGCGAAAGGTCAACGAACCCCTTGTGCGCCTGCTCCGCTCCCTGCCGGGCATGGCTGTTCGCGCGTTGCCTAGTGGTCGGCGCGCCCGTATCGAGGCGTTGGCGTCGAGCATCCGTGACGTCGTCTGGACTCCGCCGCCGGGAATGCGGGATCTCTCGTTCCACGTTTGGGGCGTAGGAGAACGCCCACAGCCAGAGTTCTGGGGAGTCCGGGGGCTGTTCATTTCCCCGTTCCTCACCGACGCTGGTCTCATCGAACTCAAGAAGGGCGCCTACGGCGATGCGTACCTCGTCTCTCGCGGAACGAGCATCGACGCACTCGCACCGGCCACGCTCGACAAGAAGCTGCGTCAGACATACGTCCTGGATGACGCTGTCGACTTCGAAGCCGAGGACGACAGATCGCCATCACGGCGACCGGTCCTGCGGGGGCTCCACGCGAAGACCTACGTATACGACCGCCAGGATGGTGCGCACGTGTTCTTGGGATCGTTGAACGCCACCGGGCCGGCACTTCACGAGAACGTCGAAGTCATGGTCGAAGCCGTCGGAAAGATCAAGACGTTCGGTGTGGAGAAGACACTGGAAGGTCTCAAGGAGTTTCTGCAGGAGTTTGAGTACACGGGTGACGTCGCGGAGACGGAGAACGAGAAGGCGGATCGCGACCTCTCAGCGGTGTTGCGGCGAGTCGCGACTGTACACCTTCATGCCAGCGTGGTCCAGGGCGAGTCCTACGAGCTTCACGTCTGGCGCGAGGGAGACGCCACGCTTCCCCCGGATGTGGAGTTGTCGTGGCATCCCATCACGAGAGCAGGGCTCGCCATCCCAGGCCTTCCTGGGCAGTCGGGCGACCCGTCGATTGTCGGTCGTTTGGGGCTCACGGACATCACGCCATTCATCATCGTGACGGCACGGGATGCCCGTGGTGAGCGGTTCGCCCAACGGACGGTCGTGCTCGCCGAGCTTCACGACGACCCTGCTGACCGTCGCGACGCGGTGATCGCAGCGCATCTCACCGACCGGGCGGCCTTCATGCGCTTCCTCGTGCTCCTGCTGGAGCTCGGCGGCTTCTCGTTCCCTGGCACCGGAGGCGGTGGCAGCTGGCACCCGATCGCTGCGGGGAGCACACACACCGCTGGCCTCTTCGAAGCGCTCATGCGCGCCGTCGGCCCCGACCGAACCGGACTCGAAGACGTGCAGCGAGTCATCGACCACATTGGCAAGCAACCCCATGGCACCTCCGTCCTGCCGGAAGGATTCGACTCGCTCTGGGCCTCGATCTGGGCGGCGCAGCAGACGATGAAGGGCGAGCACGATGGCTGACGTGGATGTGGCTGGGGTGCTGCGCGGACTCAAGGGCTTCCAGCGCGACGCGGTCGATCACCTGATCGCTCAGTTCTACCCCGAGGATGAAGCTCCATCCTCGCGCCGGTTCCTCATCGCCGACGAGACGGGACTGGGCAAGAGCATTGTTGCGCGCGGCGCAATCGCGCGAGCCATCGAGAAGCTCGAAACTGATGCGAGCATCGATCGCATCGACATCGTCTACGTCTGCTCGAACCAGGACCTCGCTCAGCAGAACCTGCGACGGCTCAACGTCACCGGCGAACGCGAACTCCCCTTGGCGACGCGACTGACCCTCCTCGCGACCGTCCTGCCGCGCCTGTCAGCGCCGCCAAACGGAGGCGGAAAGAAGGTCAATCTGATCTCGTTCACGCCCGCAACCTCGGGGATGACCGGCGGTGGTTGGCGCACCGGACAATGGGAGGAACGAGCCCTACTTTGCATCCTCCTGAGGCCGCTGGTCGCCACGAACGTGGACGAGTGGGACGCGCTCGTCGACTTGATGAAGGTGACGAAGGGCATCGAGAGATTTCGCGGCGGGGTGAACGACCTCGGCCGCCGAATGGGTGGCGCCGTCGACCCCGCGATCCAGGGCGCATTCGATGAGCTGATCCGCGAGGGCGCCGCCACCGCCGATGACAGCGCTTCGCTGCTTGGGCGGATGCGTGTGCTCGTGCACGAGCGCGCCGCTGGAGAGCACGTGCATGGGGATCGCGTCGGATCCCTCATCGGTCATCTTCGCCAGGCTCTCGCGAAGGCGAGCGTGAACGCGCTCGAGCCGGATCTCGTCATTCTCGACGAGTTCCAGAAGTTCCGTGAGCTGCTCGCCGACCCCGACACCAGCGAAGCCGCCGAACTGGCCCACGCCATGTTCAGCCACGAGAGCGCCCGGGTGCTCCTGCTGTCGGCGACCCCGTACTCTCCGTTTACGCGAGCCGACGACGCAGAGGACGACCACTACAAGGAGTTTCTCGACACGGTCCGATTCTTGGCCGGGTGGCAGGAAACCCCAGTGCGCCGCATCCGCGATGCGCTGGAGGCCTATCGGTCGGCGTTGATTCTCGGTGATGATGCCCACGCCGCAGCGGAGGCTGTGCGACAGGCGCTGCTTCCGTACATGACCAGGTCGGAGCGACCTCAACTCACGCACGGATTCGCGATCAGCGAACTCCCCGTCGGCGTACCCGAACCGGCCGACGTCGTCGACTTCGTCCACCTGCGCACCTTCGGGGACGAGATCGGTGCGCCCATCGACATCGAGTACTGGAAGTCCATCCCGTACTTCGCGAACTTCATGGACGGCTACAAACCCGGCGTGAAGGCGCGCGCGACCTTCGGCACACCCGAGGGACATCGCGCCGAAGGCCTTCTCGCGCAGACACGTTCAATCCGTCCTGCCGCGCTGGAGTCGTTCGACCCGGTCGACCCGGCCAACGGCTACCTCGCCGCACTGCAATCGCAGACGGTCGACGCTGGATGGTGGCGGATGCTGTGGATGCCACCCTCCATGCCGTATCTCCAGCCCGGACCGATCTTCTCCGGGATCGGCGACGTCACGAAACGCCTCGTCTTCTCGGCATGGTCCGGTGTGCCGACCTCGGTCGCCTCGCTGCTCTCCTACGAAGCAGACCGCAAGATAGCCGAAGCCTCAGACGGGTTCCTCACCGAAAACACGTCCGCAGCCCGACTCAAAGTCGCTGAGCGCTTCACCTACCGCACGAAGGCCGGCGAGGTCGGCGCGCTGTCCACCCTGGCGCTCTTCTGGCCGCACCCGACCTTGGCGCGGCAAGGCGACCCACTCGCCGTTGCCAGAGCGACCAGGCAACGCGTGTCCCTCGCCGATGCCGAGCGTCACGTCGAGCAGGGATTGCCTGAGGCCGTGGCGGACACCCGCGCATGGGACGCCTTCTTCTCCATCGGTGGGCTCCTGCCGCACGACGCCGACGCGCGCAGTTTGGTGCTGTCGGCCATCGGTGACGAGACGGGCGAAGACGCCAATAGCGAGATCCCGGATTCCGGGGTCCTGCGCCACGTCGACGAAGCACTGCGACGGTTTGCCGCGTCGCCCAGCGAGGTCGGGCATCCAGACCTCGCCCGACTTGCCCTGCACGCTCCAGGCAACATCGCGTACCGGGCGATTGAGCGCATCGCGGGTACGAACGCGACTCCCGCAGGGATCTGGGTCGCTGCCTTCGCGCTCGCTGATGGCCTGCGCCGACTCTTCGACCGCATCGAAAGCGTCGCTACCATCGTCGGCATCTACGGCGACCGCGCCGAGCAGCCTTACTGGTCGTCGGTTCTCTCATACTGCGCGGACGGCAACCTACAAGCAGTCCTCGACGAGTACGTCTTCCAGCTCCTCAGCGATCTCGGCGGCGTCGACATCGGTGACGCCGAACTCCTGAACACCGCCCGGCACGCGTCCGAAGTACTGCGCCTTCGTCCGGCGCGCTACCTCGGCCACGACACCACCAGCGACCGCGCGCCGATCCCGTTCCACGCTCGATTCGCTCTGCGCTACGGCGCCCGATTCGGCGACAACGCCGAGATCCGTGACGGAGCCGTTCGCGCCGCGTTCAACAGCCCGTTCGCGCCATTCGTGCTCGTGTCGACGAGCGTCGGCCAGGAGGGCATCGATTTCCATTGGTGGTGCCACGCGGTCGTCCATTGGAACCTCCCACGCAACCCCGTCGATTTCGAGCAGCGCGAGGGACGCGTCAATCGCTTCGCTGGCCACGCCATCCGCCGGAACGTCGCAGACGCACACTGGGACGACGTACTCGCCGCCGGCGACGGCGACCCGTGGAAGGCTGCGTTCAACGCCGCCTCATCGTCAGATGCCGTGGAAAAGTACGGCGAGTTCGCTCCGTGGTGGGTGTACCCGGGCACCGCACAGGTGGAGCGCATCCTCGCGAGATACCCGCTCAGCCGCGATCAGGACCGATACGAGCGACTGCGTGACGACCTCGCCCTCTACCGGCTCACCCTCGGGCAACCGCGACAGGAAGACATGGTCGAACTGCTCCGCAAACGCGGCGTCGACGGCAACCACGCACCGACTATCGACCTGCACCCACCACGTTCGTCAGAGCGCTGAGCTCGCAAGCTGCACGAGACAACGCCCGAACCGACATGCAGCTTGCCGCAGCCCAGACAAGAACGCAGACGATTACTGCCCCCAGCGCCGACTGTCGATGCTGACCACAGCACCTGCCTCGTGTCGAGGGCGCTGGAGCTGCCCGAGCACCATCGAGGTATCGGGCGCCTGCACAGCGCGCTTCGCGTAGTACTGCTCGGTGACGCGAGAACGTTTGTGGCCGGCGAACTGCGCGGCCCCTTCAATGCCCAGCGCGTCAGCGACAACGGTCACTGCCGATTTGCGGAGCGCGTGCGGCACGAGCTCCTCGTCGAGGTGGGCCCATTCCCGCACCCGTCGCAACGATCGATGGACATCCTGGGTGCCGTTCGGCGCTCCGGTCCGCGTGTGAAAGACGAACTCATTTCCCCCTGACGCAAGCCGGCGACGCCGGAGCATGGGAACGAGCTCCACTGGCACCGAAATGCACCGCCAGCCCGACTCCGACTTGAGATAGTCCTCGTAGTGCTTGGGCTGCCCCTTGGAGTCCAAGATCTTGCCTGCGATGGTGATGCTCGGCCGCTCCGACTCGAGGTCAACGAACTGCCACTTGAGTCCAACTGCCTCGCTCACTCGAGCACCAGTGGCCAAGATCAGATCGACCACATCACCGAGCAGATCCGACGGCCGCGGCCCCATCCGGTCGTCGCGGTTCTGGTAGTCGCGAATGATCGCGCGGAATTGTTCCAACTCCACGGCATCAGGGGCGTAGATCGGCTTCGGCCGTCGCTTGACACTCTTCACCTCCCGAGCAGGATTGGCCACCATGAGGTCGTTCATGACGGCGTATGAACAGATCTGGCTAATCAGTGCCTTGCAGGTATCCGCCTGTCGAGGCGTCTCCCGGTGGATGGACTTGTAGACCCGCAGGATCGTGCTCGCCTTGATCTCCCGAAGGGCGAGCTCTCCCATCAACGGCGCGATCTTCTTCTCGATCAGTCGCCGGTTCTCGTGCCGTGTCGTGTCGCGTTGATCGCCGGTGAACGCCACATGCTCCATATACTCGTGAGCGAGCTCGACGAAGAGCGAGTCAGGAGTCAGCCCGTCGCCCGTCGTGTGGGCGGCTTCGTATTCGTCGCCAACCGCTTCGATCAGCATCCGCCGTGCTCGAGCCTTGGAGGCCGCACGGATGCGGAGCTTGCCGTAGCTCCCATCGATGCGACGGAACTTGACGGTGCCGCGAATCCGTCCGTCTGGCAGGTCGTGGTACGAGATCTCCCCGTGTGAGCCTGGTTCCATTTTGGTGCGTGGCATTGCAATCGCCCTCTGTCTTCGCAGAGTAGGAGGCCATCACCGGGGTCACCGTCGGTCCGTTCTGGCCCGAAGCCAGGCCTGAACGTTTTCGCGGCTGTATCGCAGGTGCTTGCCGAGCTTGGTGGCCTTCGGGCCGGTTCCTTCGAGACGCCAGTGGTAGATCGTCTCTTTGGACAGCTGCAAGTACTGCGCCAGCTCATCGACGCTGAGGTAGTCCCCGAGCTCGTCGACGAACCGGGATGCCGGAACGGTGGGTTGGGTTGATGTGCTCATACTCCTCAGGAGTGCGCATCAAGCCGAAATGCCAGCCGTCTCAGGACTTCGCATGTGGATGCCTGTGACGGCCCGTCATCGTTTTGAAAAAGGCCCCAAAGAGGCCCCAAAGGCCCCTTTTCGGCCATTTTCAACGAAAGAACCCCTGACAAATCTTGCGATTCATCAGGGGTTTTTGGTGGATCTGAGGGGACTCGAACCCCTGACCCCCTGCATGCCATGCAGGTGCGCTACCAGCTGCGCCACAGACCCATTTCGTTGGCTTCACGCTCTCGCGGCCCAACGATTCGAGCTTACACCAGCCTTCCGACCGAAACGAAATCGAGCGAGTCTCAGCCGGCGAAGGCCGCCCCGATCAGGGGTTCGCCGCGAGGAGCGGCTCGACCGGCAGTGCCGGGCAGTCGTTCCAGAGGCGCTCGAGGCCGTAGTACATGCGCTCCTCCTGATGGAACACGTGCACGACGAGGTCGCCGAAGTCGAGCAGCACCCATCGCCCGCCGGCGTGGCCCTCGCGGCGCCCGGCGCGGCCGAGCGCCTCCTCGATTCCGTCGGCGATGGCGACGACGTTGCGCTCGGAGGTGCCGGTGACGAGCAGGAACACGTCGGCGAACGGGAGCGGGCGCGAGACATCCAGCGCGACCAGATCTTCGCCGCCCTTCGCGTCGGCCGCGCGAACCGCGCGTGCGAGGGAGTCGAGGGCCTGGGTGGAGGCGGTCATACGCTCATTTCCGGTGTGCGAGTGGTGGTGCGGGACCGGTCAGAACAGGCCGGTCATCGCTCCGATGACGAGGGTGCCGACGACACCGAGTGCGAGCACGCCCGCGGTGACGGCGAGAACGAGAGGCACGTTCATGCCCTCCTTCTTCGGCGGGGAGATCATGGTGCGCGCCGCGCCCTGCGTGCTGATCGCGCGGGTCGCCGCGACCGGGGCGACCCCGGTGCCCACGTCTTCGACCTGATGCTCGAAAAGGCGGTCGACGTCGGAGGAGTCGACTTGGCTCGGATGCACGCCGGTCGCGCCGTAGCTGCGGGGCAGGTCGATCGAGCCCGTCGCGAGCACCTCGCCGGGCTGGGAGAGCTGATTGCCGAACGCGCCCTGGTCGGGCAGCGACGGCAGGATGAGCGCGTTCGTCGTCGTCGGCACGCCGTGGCTCAGCGCGCCGCGCGAGAGCATCTGGTCGAACGGTTCGGCGCGGTCTTCTGCCGCGGGGACGTTGAGTTGCGACGTCCAGTGGCCGGGAGAGCCCGCGCTGACACCGGGAAGGTTCGGAACGCTCGCATCGACAAGAGGGTTCACGGCCGGCTGCGGCGTCGCCAGGGAAGCGGGCATCGCCTGCGGGAGCCGCTGTGGCTGTGCCGCTTGGGGCTGGTGCGGCGGCACGCCGTGCACGCCGGGAGCGCCGGGGGCAGCGGATGCGACTGCCGTCGGGGCGACCGGCTCGTCATCGAACTCGTCGTCGAAGTCGTCGAGCTGGGCGCCGTCGAGCATCGCCCGCAACTCGCGTCGCGTCAGCGTGCGCTCGGGGGCGGAGGGCATTGACGGCGACGGCGCCTGGGCTGCCGCAGGGACCGCAGGCTGCGACGGGGCCTCGGCCGCGGGCGGCGCCGAGGGCCGCGGGGCGAACGGGTTCTGCGGCGCCTGCGGAGGAACGGCGGTCAGCGGCGCCGCCTGACCGAATCCGCCGGCAGGCCGAGGTGGCGCGAAGCCCTGACCGGAGGCCGGGTACGCCGCGGGGATCTGCTGCTGCGGTGCCTGAGCCGGCGGCTGCGCAGGAAGCATCGGAGCTGCGACCGGCTGCGGGGCGACCGGCTGAGGCGCATACTGCGGCGGCGCCGCAGGTGCCGGCGCGGGGGGAGCTGCGTGCACGGGCGCGACGGCAGGAGGGGAGGCCTGATCAGGGGTCGCCGCACCGGCCTGCTGTTCCCGCAGGCGTTCGAGCTCGCGCAGCTCGCGGCGCGTGAGCTGCGGTTCGTTGGACGACGTCATTCGACACTCCGGTAGAGATGGTGCTTGGAGATGTACTGGACGACCCCATCGGGCACCAAGTACCACACCGGGAAACCCCGGCGCACCCTGCTCCGACAATCGGTCGACGAGATCGCAAGCGCCGGAACTTCAAGCAAGCTTACGTCTTGCTCCGGCAAACCAGTAACACTCAGCACATGTCCCGGACGACTCACAGCAACGAAGTGCGCAAGCTCCCAGAGCTCGTCGACGTCCTTCCACGAGAGGATCTGCGCGATTGCGTCGGCCCCCGTGATGAAGAACAGATCGGCATCGGGTCGTTCACGGCGGATGTCTCGCAGGGTGTCGATCGTGAAGGTGGCCTTCGGCCGGTCGATGTCGACGCGGCTCACGGTGAACCGCGGGTTCGACGCGGTCGCGATCACCGTCATCAGGTAGCGGTGCTCAGCCGTCGTGACGACCGACTTGTAGCTCGGCTGCCCGGTCGGCACGAAGACGACCTCATCGAGATCGAGCGACTGCGCGACCTCGCTCGCGGCCACGAGGTGGCCGTGATGGATGGGATCGAACGTGCCGCCCATGACCCCCACGCGGGGCCGGCGGCCCGAGCCCGTCACGGTGCGACCGCTCGCCTCAGTGGCCGTGCCCGTCTCCGGAGTGGCGGGCCGCGTAGGCCTCGGCCTTCGCCCGGTGACGGTTCGCGACATCGCGGTACGACGCGGTGACGATGCCGAGCGCGGCGAAGATGATCAGCGCGACGAGCCCGTACATCCAGGCCTCCATCGGAAGCTCCCGGGCGTGCACCGTCTCGGTGAGCACCGTGCCGGTCAACGCTGCGGTGGTGAGGCTCATTCGGCCGTTCCTTTCGAATCCTGCTGGTAACGCTCCCGACAGTCTAGCGAGAACGGGAGTCACGACGGGCTCAGGCGCGCACGTGGCCGGCGCCGCGCACGATCCACTTGGTGCTCGTGAGCTGCGGCAGGCCCATAGGCCCGCGTGCGTGCAGCTTCTGGGTCGAGATGCCGACCTCCGCGCCGAAGCCGAACTCCGAGCCGTCGGTGAACCGCGTCGAGGCGTTCACCATGACCGCGGCGGCGTCGACCTCGTTGAGGAAGCGCTCGGCGTTGCCGAGGTCGTTCGTGACGATCGCCTCGGTGTGCTTGGTCGAGTAGCGGCGGATGTGCGCGAGCGCCTCGTCGAGCGAGTCGACGATGCCGACCGAGATGTCGAGGCTCATGTGCTCGGTCGCCCAGTCCTCGTCGGTGACGGGCAACGCCTCGGGCCGCAGGGCGCGCACACGTTCGTCGGCGTGCACGGTGACGCCGGATGCCTCGAGCCGGTCGATCACCGACGGCAGCAGTCGCTCGGCGGAGGCCCGGTGCACCAGCAGCGTCTCGAGCGCGTTGCAGACGCTCGGCCGCTGCACCTTCGCGTTGTGCACGAGCTCGACCGCCCACTGCTCGGGCGCACTCTCGTCGAGGAACATGTGCACGACGCCGGCCCCCGTCTCGATGACGGGCACCCGCGCCTCGTCGACGACCGCGCGAATGAGTCCGGCGCTCCCCCGAGGGATCAGCACGTCGACGTACTCACGGGCCTGCATCAGGTGACGGGCACCGGCGCGGCCGAAGTCGTCGACGGTCTGCACCGCGTCGCCGGGAAGACCGGCCAGCTCGAGGGCGTCGCGCAGCACGCCGACGAGCACCTGATTGGTCTGCTCGGCGGCGCTGCCGCCGCGGAGCACCACGGCGTTGCCGCTCTTCAGCGAGAGCACCGCGATGTCGATCGTGACGTTCGGGCGCGCCTCGTAGATCGCGCCGACGACGCCGAGCGGCACCCGCACCTGGTCGATACGCACCCCGCTCGGCAGCGAGCGGCCGCTCACCGTCTCGCCGATCGGGTCGGTGAGGGCGATCACCTCGAGCACAGCATCGGCGAGCGACTCGACCCGGCGCACGTCGAGGGTCAGCCGATCGAGAAGTCCGTCGGAGAGGCCGTTCGCACGGCCGGCCTCGAGGTCGCGCGCGTTCGCCGCGACCACCTCGTCGGCGCGCTCCCGCAGGAGCGCCGAGACCTGCTCGAGCGCGACATCCTTCTCGGCGGTGGAGGCGCGGGCGAGCAGGTACGAGGCCGCCTTCGCAGCGGCGAAGCGCTCATCGAGCACGGCGAGGTCGAGGTCGGGATGCTCCATGGCACCAGCCTAGGCGAGGGGCGGTGCCCCGCTCACCGTGTGACGAACGTCAGCCGGCAGCGGGAGCCGGGTCGAACCAGGTGCCGATCTCGACCCCGGCGAGGGCCTCGGCGACGAGCGGCGTCGCGGTGATGAGCACGGCGGCGCCCGCGTCGGCGGCGATGCGAGCGGCGGAGACCTTCGTCTCCGCTCCCCCGGTGCCGACTCCGGCGCGGCCGACCGAACCGATCTCGACGCCGGCGAGCACGTCGCCGTGCGGGACGTGCGCTATCCGCACGGCACCCTCGAGGTGCGGCGGCTTGGTGTAGAGGGCATCGACGTCGGAGAGCAGCACGAGCAGATCGGCCCCGATGAGCTCGGCGACGAGGGCCGCGAGACGGTCGTTGTCGCCGAAGCGGATCTCGTGGGTCGCGACGGTGTCGTTCTCGTTCACGATGGGCAGGATGCGCAGTGCGAGCAGACGATCCATCGCCCGCTGCGCATTGTGGCGCGGGGTCTCGTTCTCGAGGTCGGTCGCGGTGAGGAGCACCTGTCCCGCGATGATGTCGAATCGGTCGAGCGCGTCCTGATAGCGCACGACCAGCAGGTTCTGGCCGACCGAGGCAGCGGCCTGCTGCGTGGCGAGGTCGCTGGGTCGCGAGTCGAGACGCAGGTAGGGCATGCCGGTCGCGATCGCCCCGGATGACACGAGCACGACCTCGACGCCGCGGGCGTGCGCGGCGGCCAGCGCCTCGACGAGCGATGCGATCTGGCCGGCGTTCTCGCCGCTGATCGACGAGGAGCCGACCTTCACGACGATGCGCCGTGCCGAGGCGATCTCGGCGCGCGTGCGTACGGTCACCGCTCGCCCTCGTCGCCCGAGCCCGCCTCCGAGCCGGTCTCGACGACGTCGCCGACGGTGTCGGCATCGCCGTCGCCGTCGGCCCAGAGACCCGCCTCGCGCTCGCGCTCGAGCTCGGCACGCGCCTCGGCCTTCGCGTCCATGCGCTCGTGGTAGTCGCTCTTGCGCTCGGCACGGGTCGCACGACGGTTGTCGTCGAGGCGCACATCGGTGCCGCGCGGTGCGGTGATGAGCTCGGCCGTCGAGGTGAGCGTCGGCTCCCAGTCGAAGACGACGCCCTGCCCCTTGCCGATGACGACGGTGGAGCCGGCGACGGCGCCGGCGCGAACGAGTTGGTCTTCGACGCCGAGCTTCGCGAGGCGGTCGGCGAGGAAGCCGACGGCCTCGTCGTTCGCGAAGTCGGTCTGCTGCACCCACCGCTCGGGCTTCTTGCCGAGCACGCGGTAGAGCGTGCCGTAGCTGCCACCCTCGGCTCGCACGGTGAATTCGACCTGGTCGACCGCCTTCGGGCGGATGACGATGCGCTCGGGCGCCGGCGCTGCGGCGGCGGCGATGCGGGCGTGGTCGACGAGCTCGCCGAGGGCGAAGCCGAGCTGGCGCAGCCCCTCGTGGCTCACCGTCGAGATCTCGAACACGCGGTAGCCCCGCGCTTCGAGGTCGGGCCGCACGAACTCGGCCAGCTCGCGCGCCTCGGGCACGTCGATCTTGTTCAGCGCGACGATCTGCGGGCGCTCGAGCAGCGGAACCTGCCCCTCGGGCACCGGGTAGGCGCCGAGTTCGGCGAGGATGACATCGAGGTCGCTGAGCGGGTCACGACCGGGCTCGAGCGTGGCGCAGTCGAGGACGTGCAGCAGCGCCGAGCAGCGCTCGACGTGGCGGAGGAACTCGAGGCCGAGCCCCTTGCCCTCGCTCGCGCCCTCGATGAGGCCCGGCACGTCGGCGACCGTATAGCGGTGGTCGCCCGCCTGCACGACGCCGAGGTTCGGATGAAGCGTCGTGAACGGGTAATCGGCGATCTTCGGCCGTGCCGCGGAGAGCGCGGCGATGAGGCTCGACTTGCCGGCGCTCGGATACCCGACGAGGGCGACGTCGGCGATGCTCTTCAGCTCGAGGGTGATCTGCACCTCGTCGCCGTCGGTGCCGAGCAGCGCGAAGCCGGGCGCCTTGCGCTTCGTCGTCGCGAGGGCCGCGTTGCCGAGGCCGCCGAGGCCGCCGGAGGCCGCGACGTAGCGGAGTCCGGGCTCGGCGAGGTCGGCGAGTTCATTGCCGTCTTCGTCCTTCACGACGGTGCCGACTGGCACCGGAAGTTCGAGCGACTCGCCGAGGGCGCCCGAACGGTTGTCGCCCTGGCCGGGCTGCCCGTTCGCCGAGGATCGGTGGGGGCGACCGTGGTAGGCGAGGAGAGTGGTGACCTGCGGGTCGGCGACCAGCACGATGTCGCCGCCGTGACCGCCGTTGCCGCCGTCGGGGCCCGCGAGCGGCTTGAACTTCTCGCGGCGCACCGACACGCACCCGTTGCCACCGTGCCCGGCGCGCAGGAACAGCGTCACCTCGTCGACGAAGCTGACCATTCCGTACCCCTTCTCAGCGATGAAACACGTGAGGGCGAGCCGAAGCCCGCCCTCACACGATTTGTAGGTTGAGGAGCCCGCGCAGCGGGCGTCTCGAAACCCGGTCGACTATTCGCCGACCGCCACGATGTTGACGACCTTGCGGCCGCCCTTGTTGCCGAACTGCACCGCGCCGGCCTCGAGCGCGAAGAGCGTGTCGTCGCCACCGCGACCGACGCCCGCACCCGGGTGGAAGTGGGTGCCGCGCTGGCGGACGAGGATCTCGCCGGCGCTGACGACCTGGCCGCCGAAGCGCTTTACGCCGAGGCGCTGCGCGTTCGAGTCACGACCGTTGCGAGTGGAGCTCGCTCCCTTTTTGTGTGCCATGTCTGATTCTCCTTCGAGGCGCCGCGGGCTACTTGATGCCGGTGATCTTGACGCGCGTGAGCTCCTGACGGTGGCCCTGGCGCTTCTTGTAGCCGGTCTTGTTCTTGAACTTCTGGATCACGATCTTGGGGCCGCGGAGGTCGTTCAGGACCTCGGCGGTGACGGTGACCTTGGCAAGCGACTTGGCGTCGGAGGTGATCTTCTCACCGTCGACGAGGAGCACCGGGATGAGCTGGACGTTGCCGTCCTTGTCAGCCGCGATCCGGTCCATCGTCACGATGGTGCCGACTTCGACCTTCTCCTGCCGACCGCCGGCGCGCACTACTGCGTAAACCACTACTCGTACCTATCTCTGGGGAACCCTGGGGTTCCGACTGTCTGATGGGATTGTCACTGCGCGGTCGCCCCAGCGGGAAGAAGGGTGGTGACTGCCAGAAAACACTGTGCAGGTTGAACTGCGTGCAGAATCGACTGCGAATCGGCGCGCACCGTGATAAGCGGCGGCACCAACGGACGAGTTTACCGGATGACTCGAATGCGGTCAAACGGGCGCCACCGGCGCGTCGCAGTGCTCCCCCGCGTACGATCCCGGTATGACCGAGCTCCTCGCCCCGCCTGTTCGGCGAGGTCGACGAGCGCGAAGCGGAGGCTGACGTGATACTGATCGACACGCCGCTCTGGCCGAAGCACGGCACCGTGTGGGCCCACCTCGTGAGCGACGCCTCGATCGATGAGTTGCACGCCTTCGCGCGCCGCGCCGAGCTGCCGCCGCGATCGTTCGACCTCGACCACTACGACGTGCCGGTCGAGCGCTACGACGACCTGGTCGCCGCCGGAGCGCTCCCGGTCGAACCCCGCGAGCTCGTCGTGCGGCTCGCGAGGAGCGGCCTGCGGGTCACGCCGCGCGAGCGGCGCGCCCGCAGGCGCCGAACCTCACTCTGAACGGTCGGATGCCTCGTCGCCAGCGGCCTCGTCGGCCCGGGTGATGACGGGCGGGGCTCCGCCGGTGCTGAGCGCCGCGGTCGAGACGCGGCGGCTGCGGGAGCGCCCCTCACCGGCCTTCTTCGGGGCCGGCAGCGCATCGAGCACCGAGTCGAGGAGCACCTCGGCCTCGGCTGCATGGACCGGCCGCTTGCGGTCGACGGCGGGTGCGGGCAGCTCCAGGATCGGCGCCGCTTCGGCCTCGGGAGCGGACTTCGCTGCGACCTCGGTCTCGGCCGTGGTGCCGGTCGACGCCGATGCGGGCTCGTCGCCGGCCGCGCCTGCCTCCGGGGTGCCCTGCTCCTGCGACACCCGACGGTGGCGACCGCGGCGGCGGCCGGCGGTCGGCGCGACGGCCGCGACCCCGGCGGTCGGCGGCTCGGCGGCGGGCCCGGCGTCGTCGCCCTTCGGCTCGGCGTGCGGGATGGTCGAGGCCGCGATCTGCGCGAGGGCGTGCTTCACGTCGTCGGTGATCGCGTGGGTGCCGGTGTGCGGGGCGCTCGCCGCCGCGGGCTGCGCGGCCTGCTGCTGCTGACCGCCGCCGTTCGAGCTGCCGCTGCCGCCGCGGCTGCGACGACGCTCGGGCTGCTGCTGCGGGGCGCGGTGCTTCATCACGGGCTCGTGGTGCACGATGATGCCGCGCCCGGCGCACACCTCGCAGGGCTCGCTGAACGACTCGAGGAGCCCGAGGCCGAGCTTCTTCCGCGTCATCTGCACAAGGCCGAGCGAGGTGACCTCGGCGACCTGGTGCTTGGTGCGGTCGCGCGAGAGGCACTCGACGAGTCGGCGAAGCACGAGGTCGCGGTTCGACTCGAGCACCATGTCGATGAAGTCGACGACGATGATGCCGCCGATGTCGCGCAGGCGCAGCTGACGCACGATCTCTTCGGCGGCCTCGAGGTTGTTCTTCGTGACCGTCTCTTCGAGGTTGCCGCCGGAGCCGACGAACTTGCCCGTGTTGACGTCGACGACCGTCATCGCCTCGGTGCGGTCGATGACGAGCGAGCCGCCGGAGGGCAGCCACACCTTGCGGTCGAGCGCCTTCTCGATCTGCTCCGAGATGCGGAACTCGTCGAAGGAGTCGCGCTCACCCGCGTACGCCTCGACGCGCTCGAGGAGGTCGGGGGCGACGGCGCGGAGGTAACGCTCGATGGTCTGGCGCGCCTCGTCGCCCTCGATGACCATCTTCTGGAAGTCCTCGTTGAAGACGTCGCGGACGATCTTGATGAGCAGGTCGGGCTCGGAGTGCAGTAGCGCGGGGGCCTGCACCTTCTCGAGGGTCTTCGAGATGTCGGCCCACTGCGCGATGAGGCGGTTGACGTCGAGCGTCAGCTGCTCTTCGGTCGCACCCTCGGCGGCGGTGCGCACGATGACGCCCTGGTTCTCGGGCAGCACCTCTTTGAGGATCTTCTTGAGGCGTGCGCGCTCGGTGTCGGGGAGCTTCCGGCTGATGCCGTTCATCGACCCGTTCGGCACGTACACGAGGTAACGACCTGGCAGGGAGATCTGGCTCGTCAGACGGGCGCCCTTGTGACCGACCGGGTCTTTCGTGACCTGTACGAGCACGCGGTCGCCGGGCTTCAGCGCGAGCTCGATGCGGCGCGGCTGGTTCTTCTCGCCGTTCTCGGCTGCGGCCTCCCAGTCGACCTCGCCCGAGTAGAGCACGGCGTTGCGGCCTCGGCCGATGTCGACGAACGCGGCCTCCATCGAGGGCAGTACGTTCTGCACGCGCCCGAGGTAGACATTGCCGATGAGCGAGGCGTCTTGGTTGCGGGCCACGTAGTGCTCGACGAGCACGCCGTCTTCGAGCACGCCGATCTGGATGCGCCCGCCCTTCTCACGGACGACCATCGAACGGTCGACCGATTCACGGCGGGCGAGGAACTCGGCCTCGGTGATCACCGCGCGGCGCCGGCCGGCGTCGCGGCCGTCCCGGCGGCGCTGCTTCTTGGCCTCGAGACGCGTCGAGCCCTTGACCTTCTGCGGCTCGGTGATGAGCTCGACCTCGCGGGGCTTGCGCACCTTCACGACGTTGTTCGCGGGCTCGTCGCCCGACGGGCGCCCCTCCTCGCCCGAACGACGCCGCGTGCGGCGGCGCACGCTCGATGCCTCGTCACTCGCCCGCTCGTCGCGCTCGGAGCGCTCGTCGCGCTCGGGCACGGCGAACACCGGCGGGGCGTGGAAGATGAGCGAGGTCGTCGTCAGCGCGGCGGGGATCGGGGAGACCGCCGTCTCGCTCGCCGGCTCGGCCTCCGCAGCGACCTCGACCACCGCCTCCGACGTCTCGGGAGCAGCCGCCGGGATGGCGGTCGCCGCGGACGCCACGGGCTCCGGGGTCGCCGCCGGCATCGCGGCCGGCGTGACCTCCGCGACCTCGGGCTCGACGACCGGCGTCATCGCGTCGACTGCCGGCGGGGCCGCTTTGCCGCGGCCCCTGCGGGAGCCAAACAGGCCGCCGCGTCGCTTCGCGCCACCCCTCGAATCGGGTTCGTTCGTGTTCTTCTCGTTGCCTTCCACCATCTCTGGTGCACTCCTACGCCGGTCCCGACGGCCGCGCCGTCGTCCCGTTACTCATCTGGAGCGGTTCCACCGTGTGCGGAACCGCCGAACCTTCACTACTGCGATCGGCGGGTGCCTGGATCGCCACGTCTTGCGGGTGTCTCCCGCCCACTCGGAT
The DNA here is from genome assembly GCF_000421545.1 of Agromyces italicus DSM 16388. Taxonomy (GTDB): domain Bacteria; phylum Actinomycetota; class Actinomycetes; order Actinomycetales; family Microbacteriaceae; genus Agromyces; species Agromyces italicus. The sequence goes on along the minus strand of NZ_ATXF01000004.1, from coordinate 367,474 downwards.
GCGGTGCATCCTCAAAGCCTTCGTTGGCGCCGTACCGGGCGCGGCCCGGACGACTCCTTCGATTATCGCATGGTCTCACAGCGCAGCGGGGAACCGGCATGCCATAATCCGAGCATGCCCGACTCCCCTCGTGCCTCGCGCCCTGTCGCGTCGGCGATCTTCCTCATCGTCGCAGGGGCGCTCGGCCTCCTCGCCGCGTTCGAACTGTCGGTCGAGAAGGTCCTCACACTGTCCGACCCGGCCCATGTGCCGAACTGCAATGTGGGCGTGCTCGTCGGGTGCAGCACGAACCTCGAGTCGTGGCAGGGCGCCGTGTTCGGGTTCCCGAACCCGTTCCTCGGCCTCATGGCCTGGCCCGTCGTCATCACGATCGGCGTGGCGATCCTCGCCGGCGCGACGTTCTCGCGCTGGTTCTGGGTGGGCTTCAACGTCGGCGTGGCCGGTGCGCTGGTGTTCGTCGGATGGCTCATCTACCAGAGCATCTACGTGCTCGACGTGCTCTGCCCCTGGTGCATGCTGACCTGGGCGGTCACGATCCCGACCTTCTGGGTCGTGACGCTGCACAACCTCCGCGCGGGCAATATTCCGGCATCGGCACGCATCCGTCGCCTCGCGACCGGCTGGTTCACCTGGATCCCGCTCATCACGCTCGTCTGCTACGCGATCGTCATCTTCTTGGCGCAGCTGCAGATGAACGCCATCCCTCGCGTCATGATCGATCTCCAGGGCCTCTGACGATCGGTGGTCGAGTAGCGACGAAGGAGCGTATCGAGACCGCCTCGCCGGGTCTCGATACGCGTGCTCCGTCGTCGCGCGCTACTCGACCAGCGTCGAACGGCTCAGGCGAACCAGAGTGCGAGTTCGCGCTCGGCCGACTCGGCCGAGTCGGAGCCGTGCACCAGGTTCTGCTGCACCTTCAGGCCCCAGTCGCGGCCGAAGTCGCCGCGGATGGTGCCGGGGGCGGCGGTCGTCGGGTCGGTCGTTCCGGCGAGCACACGGAACCCCTCGATCACACGGTTGCCGGCGACGCGCATGGCCACCACGGGCCCCGACTGCATGAACTCGACGAGCGGCTCGTAGAAGGGCTTGCCCTCGTGCTCGGCGTAGTGCTTCGCCAGCAGCTCGCGGTCGGCCTGCACGAGGCGGATGTCGACGAGCGAGTAACCCTTCGCCTCGATGCGGCGGAGGATCTCGCCGGTGAGGTTGCGGGCGACCCCGTCGGGCTTCACGATCACCAGGGTCTCTTCGATCGCAGTGGTCATTGCTGTTCCTTTCCTGGCGCGACGACCGCCGCGCGTTCTCGGTCGATTCGGCTGCCGACGACCATGCAGTACCACCACATGCCGCCGAAGAGGGCCCCGACGACGAACATCGCCGGGTTGAGGAAACCTGACGCGACGATGAGCACCTGCAATGTCCAACCGAGCACGTAGGCCCACTCGAATCGCAGCAGGCCCATCGTCGCGATCAGGCCGAGGATGATCACGCCGCCCGCGGCGAGGGCGACCCACGACGGCAGCGCCTGCTCGGTACCGCCCTGCGCGAGGCCCCAGATCACGAGGGCGGCGAGGAAGACGACGATCGTCTCGAAGGCGAGCACGATCGAGGCGAGACTCCGCCGGACTGAGCGCAGCGATGCTGCCGGAGCAGGCGCGTCGCTCATGCCATACCCCACTCTCGGTCCTCGGCGATCGCCATCGCCTCGCCGACGAGCACGATCGAGCCCGTCACGAGCACGGCGCGCTTCGGCGCCTCGGCGGCCCAGGTGCGGGCTTCCTCGAGGGCGTCGTCGAGCCGTTCCACGAGGAGGGTGCGCTTCATGCCGACGCGTTCGGTGACGATCGCCTCGAGAGCCGAGGCGGGCAGCGCCCGCTCCGTGTCGGGGGCGGTGACGAGCATCGGGCCGTCGAGCTCGGCGAGCGTGTCGATGATGCCGGCGGCGTCCTTGTCGTCGACGACGCCGACGACGATCGCGAACTCGTCGAAGTCGAAGAACTCGTCGAGCGCCGACACGAGCGCGCGGGCCCCGTGCGGATTGTGGGCCGCGTCGACGAGGACGGTCGGCTCGATGCCGACGAGCTGGAGTCGCCCGGGCGACGTCGCCTCGGCGAGCCCCCGCTCGACGACCTCGTCGGCCAGCCGCACCGAACCGCCGCCGATGAAGGCCTCGACGGCCGCGATCGCGACGGCCGCGTTCTCGGCCTGATGCGCCCCGAACAGCGGGAGGAAGAGCTCGCGGTACTCCCCCGCCAGCCCGCGGATCGACACGAGCTGCCCGCCGACGGCGACGGTGCGGCTGATGACCGCGAAGGCGTCGTCCTCGACGGCGAGCGTCGACTCGGTGAGTTCGGTGGCCTCCTCGAGCACCGCCAGCGCGGCGTCGGGCTGCCGGGCGGTGACGACCGCCGCGGCCGGCTTGATGATGCCCGACTTGGTGCGCGCGATCGCCTCGACGGTCGAGCCGAGCCTGGCCTGGTGGTCGAGCGCGATCGGCGTGAAGACGGCGACCTGGCCGTCGGCGACGTTCGTCGAGTCCCACTCGCCGCCCATGCCGACCTCGAGCACCACGACATCGACGGGGGCGTCGGCGAAGCACGCGAACGCGAGCACCGTCAGCGCCTCGAAGAAGGTGAGCGGCGATTCCCCGGCCTGCTCGAGCTCGGCGTCGACGATCGCGACGAACGGGAGGATCTCCTCCCAGTTGCGGGCGACCGCCTCGTCGGAGACCGACTCGCCGTCGATGCGGATGCGCTCGGTGAACCGCACGAGATGCGGACTCGTGAGCAGCCCGGTGCGGAGGCCGGAGGCCCGCAGCAGGCTCTCGATCATGCGGCTGGTCGACGTCTTGCCGTTCGTACCCGTGAGGTGGATCACGGGGGCGGCGCGGTGCGGGTCGCCGAGAAGCTCGACGGCGCGCCGGGTCGGCTCGAGACGCGGGCGGGGCGCCCCCTCGCCCACCCGCGCGACGAGCGCGGCGTAGACGGCATCGGCCGCGTCGGCGGCCTCGGTGGCGTCGTGGTGGTCGGCGTCGCTCATGCGCGCTCCAATCCGATGAGGAGTCGAGAATCGTCGCCGACGGGCTTCGCCGCGTCGGACTCGGCGGCGGTCGGTGACGCGACGACCTCGAGCGAGGTCGCGAGCGTCTCGCCCGCGATGAGGTCGCGGTGGGTCTCGGTCGCGGCCGCACCAGCCGCGTCGAGCGCGAGGCTGAGCACGATGCGATCGCCGACCTCGAGGCCGGCGGCCTTGCGCGCCTCCTGCACGGCCCGCACGACGTCGCGCGCGAGGCCCTCGGCCTCGAGCTCGGGGGTGGTCGCGGTGTCGAGCAGCACGAAGCCGCCGTCGGCGAGCAGGGCGAGCGCGCTCTCGCCGTCGCCCGTGCCGCCGGCCTCGAGCACGAGCTCGTACTCACCGGCTTCGAGGGCGATGCCGCCCGCGACGACCACGTCGCCTGCGACCGACCAGTCGCCGCTGCGCGCCGCCTGGATCGTCTGCTGCACCTGCCTGCCGAGGCGCGGGCCGGCGGCCCGCGCGTTGACGGTGAGCCGCTTGGTCACGCCGTAGCGCTCGGCGCTGTGCTCGTCGAGCGCAACGAGCTCGACCCGCTTGACGTTGAGCTCGTCGCGGAGAATCGCCTCGAACGGGGCGAGCGCCGAGGCATCCGCGCTCACGATCGTGAGCTTCGCGAGCGGCAGGCGCACCCGGCGGCCCGACTGCTTGCGCAGCGACAGTGCCGAGGAGCTGATCTCGCGGACGGCGTCCATCGCGGCGACGAGCGCCGGGTCGGCCGGGAACTCGGCCGCATCGGGCCAGTCGGTCAGGTGCACGCTCCGCCCGCCGGTGAGCCCGCGCCAGACCTTCTCGCTGACGAGCGGCAGCAGCGGCGCGGCGAGACGGGTGAGCGTCTCGAGCACGGTGTAGAGCGTGTCGAACGCCTCACGGCCGGCGCCGTCATCGGCGACGCCGCCCCAGAAGCGGTCGCGCGAACGGCGCACGTACCAGTTCGTCAGCACGTCGCCGAAGTCGCGCAGCTTCTGCGCTGCGAGCGGCGAGTCGAAGTCGTCGAGGTCGACGGTGACGGCCTCGACGAGATCGCGCAGCTTGGCGAGCAGGTAGCGGTCGAGCACGTCGGTCGATGCGGTCGAGCGGGATGCCTCGTAGCCGCCGTCTTTCGCGGTGTTGGCGTAGAGCGAGAAGAAGTACCAGGTGCTCCAGAGCGGCAGCATGAGCTGGCGCACGCCCTCGCGGATGCCCTCCTCGGTGACGACGAGGTTGCCGCCGCGCAGCACCGAGCTCGACATGAGGAACCAGCGCATCGCGTCGGAGCCGTCGCGGTCGAACACCTCGCTGACGTCGGGGTAGTTGCGCAGCGACTTCGACATCTTCTGCCCGTCGCTGCCGAGCACGATGCCGTGGCTCACGACGTTCGAGAAGGCGCGTCGGTCGAACAGCGCCGTCGAGAGCACGTGCATGACGTAGAACCAGCCGCGCGTCTGCCCGATGTACTCGACGATGAAGTCGGCCGGGTTGTGCGAGTCGAACCACTCGCGGTTCTCGAAGGGGTAGTGCACCTGCGCGAAGGGCATCGAGCCCGAGTCGAACCAGACGTCGAAGATGTCGGGGATGCGGCGCATCGTCGAGCGCCCCGTGGGGTCGTCGGGGTTCGGCCGGGTGAGGTCGTCGATGTACGGGCGGTGCAGGTCGGGCTCGCCGTTCGGCCCCACCGGCAGCCGGCCGAAGTCGCGCTCGAGCTCTTCGAGCGAGCCGTACACGTCGATGCGCGGGTGCTCGGGGTCGTCGCTCTTCCACACCGGGATCGGCGAACCCCAGTAGCGGTTGCGGCTGATCGACCAGTCGCGGGCGCCGGCGACCCACTTGCCGAACTGGCCGTCCTTCACGTTGTCGGGAACCCAGTTGATGTCTTGGTTGAGCTCGCCCATGCGGCCCTTGAACTCGGGCACCTTGATGAACCAGCTCGAGACGGCGCGGTAGATCAGCGGGTTGCGGCAGCGCCAGCAGTGCGGGTAGGAGTGTTCGTAGCTCGCCTGGCGGAGGAGTCGGCCCTCGGCCTTCAGCAGCTGGGTGAGCGGCTTGTTCGCGTCGCTCCAGAGGAGCCCCGCGACATCCGTGACAGCAGGGAGGAACCGGCCGCCCTCGTCGAGCGAGATGACGACCGGGATGCCGGCGGCCTCGCCGATCCTCTGGTCCTCCTCGCCGTAGGCGGGAGCCTGGTGCACGATGCCGGTGCCGTCTTCGGTCGTGACGTAGTCGGCCACGAGGATGCGCCAGGCGTTCTCGAGCCCGTACGCCTCGACGTCGGCGTAGTAGTCGAAGAGGCGGTCGTAGGTGACCCCGTCGAGCTCGGCGCCGCGAACGGTGCGCGACACGGCGGCGCGCGCCTCGTCGGCGGAGTCGTAGCCGAGCTCCTTGGCGTAGTTGCCGACGAGGTCGATCGCGAGCAAGTACTCGGCACCGAGCACCTCGGTGTCGCCCGCGACGCCGCCTGCGCCCTCGCGGAGCACCGTCGCATCGGGGGTGCCGTTCGGCCCGCCGGGCACGACCGCATACTCGATCTCTGGCCCCACGGCGAGCGCGAAGTTCGTGGGCAGCGTCCACGGCGTCGTCGTCCAGGCGAGGGCGCGCACGGCGGTGAGGCCGAGCGACTCGGCCTTCGCTCCCGTGAGCGGGAAAGTCACGGTGACCGTCTGGTCCTGACGCATCTTGTAGACGTCGTCGTCCATGCGCAGCTCGTGGTTCGAGAGCGGCGTCTGGTCGCGCCAGCAGTACGGCAGCACCCGGTAGCCCTCGTAGGCGAGTCCCTTGTCGTAGAGCGTCTTGAACGCCCAGATCACGCTCTCCATGAAGGTGACGTCGAGCGTCTTGTAGTCGTCGGCGAAGTCGACCCAGCGCGCCTGGCGCGTGACGTACTCCTCCCACTCCTTCGTGTAGCGCAGCACCGACTCGCGGGCGGCCTGGTTGAAGGCCGCGATGCCCATCTCCTCGATCTGGCTCTTGTCGGTGATGCCGAGCTGCCGCTCGGCCTCGAGCTCGGCGGGCAGGCCGTGCGTGTCCCAGCCGAAGCGACGGTGCACCTGGTGGCCGCGCATGGTCTGGTAGCGCGGGAACAGGTCTTTCGCGTACCCGGTGAGGAGGTGGCCGTAGTGCGGCAGGCCGTTGGCGAACGGCGGGCCGTCGTAGAAGACCCACTCGGGCGCGCCCTCCCGCTGGTCGATCGAGGCCTGGAAGGTCTCGTCGTTCAGCCAGAACTCGAGAACTTCGCGCTCGACGGCGGGGAAGTCGGGAGAGGGGGCGACACCGTGGTCGTCTGGGGTACGGGGGTACACGCTCGCTCCTTGTGGGACGGATGCTCTCACGAGGACGCCGGCTGCTCGATCGAGCCTCCGCCGCGGTACCACCTCGCTTGCCCCTCTGCTCGAGAGGCCCCTCATTGCCGGCTGTGACGGGCCGCCCCGTTCGGTTCTAGTGACGATCGGATGCCACGTGGCCGCCGTTCGCGTTCTGCCGAAGACTCCCCGGTGATGGCCGGATCGATGTCGTTGCCGTCAAGAATACCGTGTCGGCGCCGGCCGCACGACGCCGGCGGGGCTCGGCGCGGAGCGGTACGCCACGCGGATGAGCTCGAGGAGGGCCGCCTCGGGCAGGCCGTGCCCCTTCGCCTCGTCGACGAGGTCGTGGATCGCGCCGGCGAGTGCGGCATGGCCGCCGAGGCGCACCGCGACGACGGCGCCGCGTCCGCGATGCAGTTCGATGAGCTGCTCGTCGCGCAGCCGGTGGTAGGCGCGCAGCACCGTGTGGACGTTCACGCCGAGGTCGGTCGCGAGCCGGCGGGCCGCCGGAAGCCGCTCGCCCCCCGAGAGCCGACCGTCGATGATCGAGGCGCGAAGCCCGCCCGCGAGCTGTTCGGCGAGCGGCGTCGCGAGGGTCGGATCGAGCCGGATGAGCATGGCTGAACTCTATTATTCTAGTGGTAATAGAACAAGTTGCTTGTCGCGGTCCCGGCCCGGTGTCAGGATGAATCCGGGTCGAGTTCGTCCCGCCCGCTCCCCCAGTACTCCTGCAAGGATTCCGATGCGCACTGCCACGCCCCCCGCCCGCCGAACACGCGCCATCGGCCTCATCGCCGTGGCGCTCGCGGGCGGCGTCCTCCTCGCCGGATGCCAGGCGGGCGAAGCCCCGGTCTCGGAGGAGCCGGTCTCCGGCGGCACGCTGCGCTACGCGAGCGGCGACGCCGAGCCGAGCTGCCTCGACCCACACGTCGGCGGCAACTACCCGCAGGCGCTGCTCGCGAGCCAGTTCCTCGAATCGCTCGTCTCACGCGACGAGTCGGGCGAGATCATCCCGTGGCTCGCCGAGTCGTGGGAGGCCTCCGCCGACGGGCTCAGCTGGGAGTTCACGCTCCGCGACGACGTCGAGTTCACCGATGGCACGCCGTTCGACGCCGAGGCGGTCAAGGTGAACATGGAGCACCTGAAGGACCCGGCGACGCAGTCGTCGACCGGGTACCTCGCACTCGGCAAGGTCGACCGCGTCGAGGTCGTCGCGTCCGACGTGGCGCGCTTCGTGCTCACCGCGCCCGACAGCGCCCTGCTCGAGTCGCTCTCGCAGCCGTGGCTCGCGATCGAGTCGCCCGCGGGGCTCGCCCGCGGCATGGAGGAGAACTGCCAGGCGCCGATCGGCACCGGCGCCTTCGTCGTCGACGGCTGGGTCAAGCAGGAGCGGGTCTCGCTGGTGCGCAACGACGACTACGTCTCGCCGCCCGCCGACGCCGCGCACGACGGCCCCGCGTACCTCGAGGCGATCGACTGGCGCTTCGTGCCCGACGCCGCCTCGCGCTACGCCGCCCTGCAGGGCGGCCAGGTCGACGTGATCGACAACCCGCAGCCCGACACGATCGCGGCTGCCGACGAGAGCGGCGCATTCGCCTGGCTCGACGCACCGCGCCCCGGCGCCTCGAACCGCATCGAGCTGAACTCGTCGCAGGCGCCGTTCGACGACGAGCGGGTGCGCGAGGCGTTCATCGCGGCGGCCGCCGTCGACGACGGCATCGACGCGCTCTACTTCGGCACCGCCGCCCGGTCGTTCTCGGCGCTCTCCTCGGTCGAGGCGCTCGCCTACTCCGAGCCCGCGCTCTTCGAGACCGACCTCGAACGCGCCGACGCCCTCCTCGACGAGGCCGGCTGGACCGAGCGCGACGACGACGGCACCCGCATGAAGGACGGCGCCCGCCTCGTGCTGCGGTTCCCGGTCAGCACCAACCAGTCGGTGCCGGCCGAGCAGTCGCTCTTCGAGCAGGTGCAGGCGGCCGCCAAGGAGGCCGGCTTCGACGTGCAGATCTCGCTGCTCGACCTCTCGAGCTGGTACGGCGCGCTGTTCGCCCACGAGTACGAGATCGTGAGCGCCCCGTACACGAAGGTCGGCCCCGACGTGCTGCGGATCCTCTACCACTCCGACAGCATCACCCCGGCACCGAGCGGCTACTTCGCGAACCTCGCCCAGGTGAACAACCCCGAGATCGACGCCCTGCTCGCCTCGGCCGCCTCCACGAGCGACCCGGCCGAGCGCGCGGCCCAGTACGAACAGGCCCAGCGCCTCATCCTCGGAGGGCACTACCTCCTGCCGCTCTACGACCAGCAGAACAGCTTCCTGCTGAGCCCGAAGGTGCAGGGCGCTCGCGCACTTCCGACCGTGTCGACGCCGAGCTTCTCCGACGCTTGGCTCGCCGAGTGAGGCTCCGCCCGTGACCGGCCGCTCGGCCGGCACGGGCGTTCCGGCGCCCCGGCGCGGGGCCCCTGGTCGCGCCGCCCGTCACCTCGCGCTGCTCCTCGGTGGCGCGGTCTTCGTACTCTGGGCCGTGGCGACGCTCACCTTCTTCGCGATCCGCCTCATCCCCGGCGACCCGGCCCAGGCGATCCTCGGCGGTCCGGGCTCCCAGGCCTCGCAAGAGGCCCTCGACCAGGTGCGTCGCGACTACGGACTCGACCAGCCCCTCGTCGTGCAGTACCTCGCGATGCTCGGGCGACTGGTCACCGGCGACCTCGGCACCTCCTACAGCCTGAAGGTTCCCGTCGCCGAACTTCTCGGTGCGCAGATCGGGGGCACGCTGCTCCTCGCGATGTGTTCGCTCGCCACCGCGTGGGTGCTCGCACTCGGCCTCTCGCTCTGGTCGACCGGTCGTGGTCGCGTCGCCTCCGCGCTCGGGCAGGGCATCGAACTCGTGGCCGCGGCCCTCCCCCACTTCTGGTTGGCGGCGGTGCTCATCGCCGTGTTCAGCACCGGGCTCGGCTGGTTCCCGCCCGTCGCGACCGGCACGCCCGCCGGTTTCGTGCTGCCCGTGACGACGCTCGCGATCCCGCTCGCGGGGTTCCTGGCCCAGGTCATGCGCGAGAGCCTCCTCGACGCAATGCGCCAACCGTTTGTCGTCTCGGCACGGGCGCGCGGCGAGAGCGCCCTCGGCATCCGGTTCCGCCACACGATCCGCCATGCCGCGCTGCCCGGCATCAGCCTCTCGGGGTGGGCGCTCGGGTGGCTGCTCTCGGGCGCGGTCGTCGTCGAGACGATCTTCGCGATGCCCGGGCTCGGGCGCACCCTGCTGCAGGCCGTCACCCTTCGCGACATCCCCGTCGTCACCGGCGTCGTGCTGCTCGTCGCCCTGGTCTACGTCGTCATGACCGTGCTCACCGACCTCGTCGCCCGCGTCGCCGACCCACGCCTCGCACAGGAGGGCGCCCGATGAGCGAACTCGAACTCCGCCAGACGACGGTCGACGCCGAGGCGGCCCACGACCGGGAGTGGGCCCGCCGCGGTCGCCCCCGGGCCGGTACCGTGATCGCCGGCGCGTTCGTCGTCCTCCTGCTCGCCGCAACCGCGTTCCCGGCCTTCGTCGCCACACAGGACCCGAACGCGATCTCGGCGGCCGACGCATTCCAGCCGCCCTCGACCGCGCACTGGTTCGGCACCGACGAATCCGGCCGCGACATCTACAGCCGCATCGTCGCCGGCACCGGCACCTCACTCCTCATCGGAGTGACGGCCACGGTCATCGGCCTCGCCCTGGGACTGCTGCTCGGAGTGCTCGCGAGCTTCGGCGGCCGCGTCGTCGACTTCGGCGTCGGCCGGCTCGTCGAGGTGCTGTTCGCGTTCCCCGGTCTCCTGCTCGCACTCCTCGTCATCGTGGTGGCGGGCCCGGGCCCGGTCACCGCGACGATCGCCGTCGGCCTCTCGACGGCGCCGGGCTATGCGCGCATCATCCGCGGGCAGCTCGTCTCGATCCGCTCCTCGCAGTACGTCGAGGCGGCGCGCGTGCTCGGACGCCCGCCACGTCGCATCCTCATCGCCCACCTGCTGCCGAACGCGCTGCTGCCGTTGGTCGTACTCGGCACACTCGGTATCGGGCAGGCGATCGTCTGGGCGGCGGCACTCAGCTACCTCGGGCTCGGCGCGCAGCCGCCCGCCGCCGAGTGGGGTGCGATGCTCTCGGCCGGTCGCACCTATCTCCAGACGGCATGGTGGATGACGGTGTTCCCCGGGCTCGCGATCGTCGGCACGACCATCGCGACGACAGTGCTCGGCCGCGCGCTCGCTCGACGCGAACGGGGTGCCCGATGACGGCGAACGGCGCGGATGCGGTGCTCGAACTCGAGGAGCTCCGGGTCGCCTTCGGCCACGAGGAGGTCGTGCGCGGGGTCTCCCTCACGATCGCCCCGGGCGAGTGCGTGGCGATCGTCGGCGAGTCGGGCTCGGGCAAGTCGGTCACCGCCCGCAGCCTGCTCGGCATGGCCGGCGAGGGCGCGCGGGTGGAGGCGGAGAGGCTCCGAATCGCCGGGCGCGATCTCCGCGGCGCAGGCGAGCGCGAATGGCGCCGAGTGCGCGGCCGGCAGGCCGGTCTCGTGCTGCAGGACGCGCTCGTCGCGCTCGATCCGCTGCGACCGGTCGGTCGCGAGATCGGCGACGCGCTGCGCATCCACGATCGGATGCCCCGTGGCGCGCGACGCACCCGCACTCTCGAGGTCCTCGCCGACGTCGGCATGCCCGACCCCGCGGCCGCCGTGAACCGCCGCTCGGGCGAGCTCTCAGGCGGTCTCCGGCAGCGCGCGCTCCTCGCCTCGGCGCTCGTGCTCGACCCGCCCCTGCTCATCGCCGACGAGCCGACCACCGCGCTCGACGCGACCGTGCAGGCGCGGGTGCTCGAGCTCCTCGCCGAAATCAGCGGTCGCGGCACCGCGGTCCTCCTGATCAGCCACGACCTCGCCGTCGTCGCTCGTCTCGCCGATCGCGTGCTCGTGATGCGCGAGGGGCGCGTCGTCGAGCAGGGCACGGTCGACGAGGTGCTCGGTGCGCCGAGCGAGCCGTACACGAGGGCCCTCATCGCCGCGGTGCCCGCCGAGGTGCCGCGCGGTGCCCTGCTGAGCAGCGAGGGCTCGCCGGTGATCGCCCACCCCGAGCGTGTGCCGATCGCGCCGCGAGCCGTGTCGCGGGGCGAGTCGGCCGACGTCCCGCTCCTCGCATTCGACGGCGTCGTGAAGACCTTCCCGAACCGCGGCGGCGGTCGCTTCACCGCCGTCGAGGAGGTCTCGCTCGCGGTGCATGCCGGCGAGACCGTCGGCCTGGTCGGCGAATCGGGGTCGGGCAAGACGACGCTCGCCCGGCTCGCGCTCGCGCTCACCACTCCCGATCGCGGAGTCGTGACGCTGGAGGGCGAACCGTGGTCGGAGCTGGGCGAGCGCGAGCGGCGGCCGCGCCGGCGGCGGATCGGTGCGATCTACCAAGATGCGCTGAGCTCGTTCGATCCTCGCTGGAACGTCGGACGGATCCTTGCCGATGCGGCCGGCGGCCAGGCCGCGAACGACGCCGGCGCGAGGCATCCGAGCCGTGCGAACACGGCCCGCCGTGTCGCCGAACTGCTCGACCAGGTCGGCCTCGCCGGCGGTGTCGCCGTCCGCGAGCCGCTCACCCTCTCGGGTGGACAGCGCCAGCGCGTGGCGATCGCACGCGCGCTCGCCGCGGCCCCCGAGATCCTCGTCTGCGACGAGCCGGTGTCGGCGCTCGATGTGACGATCCAGGCGCAGATCCTCGATCTCCTCGACGAGCTCCAGCGCGAACGCGGCCTCGCCATGCTGTTCATCTCGCACGACCTCGGCGTCGTCCGGCACATGGCCGACCGGGTCGCGGTCATGCAGGCGGGCCGGATCGTCGAGACCGGACCTGCCGAACGGGTATTCGCCGCGCCCGGGCATCCGTACACCGCGCGACTGGTCGCCGACGCGCCGCGACTCGCGCGCTGACGCGGCCCGTCGCGCTGAACGCCCCGTGGCGACGGGAGCCGTCGCCGCGCCGCGCACTCGGCCGTGCGGGCCATACCCTGCCTCGCTCCGCTAGGCTTGAGCGTCACATTCAGGCACCTCATCACGGACTCGGTGCCGCAGATATCGAACCGGAGCATCATGACCGACACCGCGCGCATCCCCGACAAGCCCGCTCTCGAAGGCCTCGAAACGGTCTGGGGCGGCGCATGGGAGCGGGAGGGCACGTACCGGTTCGACCGCGAGACGGCGACGCGGGAGTGCCTCTACTCGATCGACACCCCGCCGCCGACGGCCTCGGGCTCGCTCCACATCGGCCATGTGTTCTCATACACGCACACCGACGTCGTCGCCCGCTTCGAGCGCATGCGCGGCAAGCACGTCTTCTACCCGATGGGCTGGGACGACAACGGCCTGCCCACCGAGCGCCGCGTGCAGAACTACTACGGCGTGCGCTGCGACCCGACGCTCCCCTACGTCGAGGGGTTCGTACCGCCGTTCGAGGGCGGCGACGGCAAGTCGACGAAGGCCGCCGACCAGGTGCCGATCTCGCGCCGCAACTTCATCGAGCTCTGCGAGCGCCTCACCGTCGAGGATGAGCAGCAGTTCGAGGCGCTCTGGCGCATGCTCGGCCTCTCGGTCGACTGGAGCCAGTCGTACCGCACCATCGCCGACGAGGCGCTCTTCACCTCGCAGCTCGCGTTCATCCGCAACGTCGAGCGCGGCGAGGCCTACCAGGCGCTCGCGCCGACCCTCTGGGACGTCACGTTCCGCACCGCGGTCGCGCAGGCCGAACTCGAAGACCGCGACCAGCCCGGCCACTACCACCGCGTCGCGTTCCACAAGGCCGACGGCGGAACGATCGAGATCGAGACGAGCCGTCCCGAGCTCCTGCCCGCGTGCGTCGCCCTCGTCGCCCACCCCGACGACGAGCGCTACCAGCCGCTCTTCGGCACGACGGTGACGACCCCCGTCTTCGGCGTCGAGGTGCCAGTGCTCGCGCATCACCTCGCCCAAAAAGACAAGGGCACCGGCATCGCGATGATCTGCACCTTCGGCGACGTGACCGACGTCGTCTGGTGGCGCGAACTCGATCTGCCGAACCGCGCCATCATCGGCTTCGACGGTCGGGTCATCGCCGAGGCACCCGAGGCGATCACCTCGGAGGCGGGCCGCGCGGCCTACGCCGAGCTGGCCGGCAAGACCACCTTCTCGGCCAAGCAGGCCGTCGTGCAGCAGCTGCGCGACTCCGGCGAGCTGCTCGCCGACCCGAAGTCGATCACGCACCCCGTGAAGTTCTTCGAGAAGGGCGACAAGCCCCTCGAGATCGTCTCGACCCGCCAGTGGTACATCACGAACGGTGCTCGCGACGAGACGCTCCGCGAGCGTCTGCTCGCGCACGGCCGCGAGATCGACTGGCACCCCGACTTCATGCGGGTGCGCTACGAGAACTGGGTCGGCGGCCTCTCGGGCGACTGGCTCGTCTCGCGTCAGCGCTTCTTCGGCGTGCCCATCCCGGTGTGGTACCCGCTCGACGCGCAGGGCGACCCCGTGTTCGACCAGCCGATCGTCGCCACGCAAGACCTGCTGCCCGTCGACCCGTCTTCGGCGCCCGCGCCCGGCTTCGACGAGTCGCAGCGCGGCGAGGCCGGCGGCTTCATCGGCGAGCACGACGTCATGGACACCTGGGCGACCTCGTCGCTGACCCCGCAGCTCGCGGGCGGCTGGGAGCGCGACCCCGAGCTCTGGAACCTCGTGTTCCCCTACTCGCTGCGTCCCCAGGGTCAGGACATCATCCGCACCTGGCTCTTCTCGACCACGCTGCGCGCAGAGCTCGAGCACGGCGTCGCGCCGTGGTCGAACGCCGCGATCTCGGGCTTCATCGTCGACCCCGACCGCAAGAAGATGTCGAAGTCGAAGGGCAACGTCGTGACGCCGGCGGGCCTGCTCGAGCAGCACGGCTCCGACGCCGTCCGCTACTGGGCGGCCTCCTCCCGACTCGGCACCGACGCGGCCTTCGACACGCAGAACCCGACGCAGGTGAAGATCGGCCGTCGTCTCGCGATCAAGGTCCTCAACGCGGCGAAGTTCATCCTCGGTTTCGACGGCTCGGCCGACGCCCCCGTCACGATGCCGGTCGACCGCAGCATGCTGGCCGAACTCGCCACGGTCGTCGAACGCGCCACCCGCGCGCTCGAGGGCTACGACCACGCCCGCGCGCTCGAGCTCTCCGAGACCTTCTTCTGGACGTTCTGCGACGACTACCTCGAGCTCGTGAAGGAGCGCGCCTACGGTGAGGCGAGCCCTGGGCAGGCCTCGGCGGTCGCCGCGCTGAAGACGGCGCTCGGGGTCATGCTCCGGCTTTTCGCGCCGGTCATCCCGTTCGCGACCGAAGAGGCCTGGCGCTGGTCGCACGAGGGCTCGGTCCACCGCGCCGCATGGCCGAACACCGACGAGCTCGCTGCGCGCGGCGACGCGGCAGGCGAACTGCTCGAACTCGCGAGCCTCGCGCTCACCGGCATCCGCCGGGCGAAGACCGATGCGAAGGCGTCGCAGAAGACCCCGGTCGCGCAGGCGACGATCAACGCCCCCGCGGCGGCGATCGCCCTGCTCGAGTCCGTGGCATCCGACCTGCGCGCGGTGGGACGCATCACCGAACTCGTCTTCGCCGAAGCGGAGGAGTTCGCAGTCAGCGACGTCGTCTTCGAGGCGGCGTCCGAATAGGGGGAACCATGACCAACGAGATCCGGCTCGCCGGTGACGACGACTTCTTCGGCTGGTTGCCGTTGTTCGAGTCGTACTGCACGTTCTACGAGACCGAGCTCGACGACGCCAAGGCGCTCATCGTGTGGAACTGGCTCCGGGACGAGCACAACCCGCTGCAGGCGGCACTCGCCGTCGACGACGAGGGGACGCCCGTCGGCCTCGCCCACTTCCGGCAGGTGCCGTCGACCCTGACGGCGACGAACGGGGTCTTCCTCGACGACCTCTACGTCGCAGAGTCGCACCGCGGCACCGGCACGGGCCGCGCGCTCATCGAGTTCGTGCACGCCCGTGCCGCCGAGCACGGCCACGGCGGGGTGAGCTGGATCACCGCGGCCGACAACGAGTCGGCCCAGAAGCTCTACGACTCGCTCGCGACCCGAACGAGCTGGGTCACCTACGAGATGGACGCCTGATGCGACTCGGCACCCGCTGGGGGTTCGGCACCGAGCCGCCGGTGTCGGTGCCGAGCGAGTTGCGGCCGCGCATCGCCGCGGCTGAGGCCGCGTTCGAGGGCGACGGCTCCGGGCGGCACTGGACCTTGACCTGGCTCGAGGGTCGTCCGATCGCCGAACTCGACGACGGCACTGTGGTACGCGAGGTCATCGTCGACGTCCGAGACGACGACGAGGACTGGTAGCCCACCGCGAGTCGAGGAGCGGGGTCCAGCGACCGTCTCGAACCCGGCGGCTTCACGCCCGCGCGATGATCTCGCCGTGCGGCATGAGGAACCACGCGTCGTCGTCGGCGGCCCAGTCGAGCCAAGCCTGAGAGATCGCCCGCAACTCGGCGGGGTTCGAGTGCCCCGATTCGATCGCGTGCGCCGCGAACTTCGACTCGGTGGCGCGTTCGGCCCATGAGCCTCCCCACCACTCTCGTTCGAGTGCCGAGGCGAACACCCAGGTCGTGCCGCTCGCGGCCACCTCGCCATAGCCGGCCTCGCGCACCCAGCGTTTGAGGTGACGGCCCGCATGCGGGTCGCCGCCGTTCCACTCGTGCACCTCGTGGTACAGCTCGAGCCATCGGCTGAGCCCGGCCGAGCTCGGACTCCAGATCACGCCCCCGTAGTCGACGTCGCGCACGGCGAGGAGGCCGCCGGGCTTCAACACGCGACGGAACTCGCGGAGCGCGTCGACCGGCCGAGCCAGATGCTGCAGGACCTGATGCGCGTGCACCACGTCGTAGCTGTCGTCGGGGGCGTCGAGCGCGTACGCGTCGCCGACGGCGAACGAGACGTTCCGCACCCCCTCGCTCTCGGCGAGGCCCTCCGCCTGGGCGACCACCTCGGCCGAGACGTCGATGCCCCTCACCCGCCCGGGCCGCACCCGCCTGGCGAGATCGAGCGTGATCGTGCCGGGGCCGCTCCCGACATCGAGAATGTCGGCCCCGGCCTGAAGGTGTGGTGCGAGGTACGCAGCGGAGTTCTCGACCGTGCGCCAGGCATGGATGCGCAGCACACTCGCATGGTGGCCGTGGGTGTACGCGTCACGGGTGGAGGATTCACTGGCCATGTTCCGAGACTACGCGCGGAGCGCCCGCGGCGCTCGCCACCCGTCATAGGGTGATCGAATGAGCGCACCGACGAACAATCCCCTGCTCGATCCGAGCCCGTTGCCCTTCCGGCTCCCCCTGTTCGAACTCATCGCGCCCGAGCACTTCCGCGAAGCCCTTTCGCTCGGCATCGCCGAGCAGGAGGCCGAACTCGCCACGATCGCGGCGAATCCCGAACCGCCGGACTTCGAGAACACGATCGTCGCACTCGAACGATCCGGCGGGCTCCTGCGCCGAGTGCTCCCCGTGTTCGAGAACCGCAGCGCGGCCGACGCCGACGCGGCGATCGATTCCCTCGAGGCCGAGTTCGCGCCGAAGTTCGCCGCCCTCCGCGACTCGATGCTCCTCGACCAGCGGCTCTTCGCGCGACTCGAGGTGCTCGTCACCGAACTCGACGCCGGCGAACTCCACCTCGGCGTGGGAGTCGATCCAGCCCCCGATCGCCTCGCCGCCCGCGCATATCTCCTGCGCCGCCGCCACCGCGTCGCCGTGCTCGCCGGGGCCCGCCTCTCCATCGACGGGCGCACGCGGCTCTCGCAACTCAACGAACGGATCGCCGGGCTCACGACCGAGTTCCAGCGGGAGTTGCTGGCCGATGCCAACTCGCGCGCACTGCACCTCAGCGATGAGGGCGAACTCGCCGGGCTCGACGACGCGCGCCGCGCGACCGCTGCCGCAGCAGCCGCATCCCGAGGCCTCCGCGGCTGGGTGATTCCGCTCGTCCTGCCGACCCAGCAGCCGGCGCTGGCCGAACTCGGCGACCCCGAAGTGCGCGACCGACTGCTCGCCGCCTCCCGCGGGCGCGGCACCTCGGGCGGCCCGCACGACACCCGTACGGTCCTGCTCGAACTCGTCCGCGTGCGGGCAGAGCGAGCCGCACTGCTCGGATACGCCGATCACGCGACCGCGGTCACCGCCGACGAGACCGCCGGCTCCCCCGCGGCCGTCGCCGAACTCATCGCCGAGCTCGCACCCCGCGCGATGGCGAACGCGCGCCGCGAAGCGGCCGACCTCGCCGCGCTGGCCGAACACGACGGACGACGCCGGCTCGAAGCATCCGATTGGCTGCACCTGGCCGAACGGGAGCGAGCCCAGCGCCATGCCGTGGACCTCGCGGCGATGCGTCCCTACCTCGAGGCGGGCCGGGTCCTCCGCGACGGCGTCTTCCACGCCGCGACGTTGCTGTACGGGCTGGCCTTCGACGAACGACACGACCTCGTCGCGCATCACCCCGATGCGAGCGTCTTCGAGGTCTCCGAGGCCGACGGCACGCCGGTGGGGCTGTATCTGCTCGACCTCTACGCACGCGATTCGAAACGCGGCGGCGCCTGGATGAGCTCGCTCACCCTGCAGTCCGACCTCACCGGAGAGTTGCCCGTCGTCGTCAACCACCTGAACGTCCAGAAGCCGCCCGCCGGCGACCCGACGCTGCTCACCTTCGACGAGACCGAGACGCTGTTCCACGAGTTCGGGCACGCGCTGCACGGGCTGCTCGCACGAGTCGAGTTCCCGAGCCTCTCCGGTACCAACGTCTTCCGCGACTTCGTCGAGCTGCCGAGCCAGGTGAACGAGCTCTGGGCGCTCCGCCCCGAGATCCTCGGCCGGTACGGGGTGCACCACGAGAGCGGCGAGCCCATCCCCGACGAGTTCGTCGAGCGGTTGATCGCCTCGCGCAGCTTCGGCGAGGGGTTCGCCACGACCGAGTACCTCGCAGCCGCGGCGCTCGACCAGGCGTGGCACCGGCTCGATGTCGACGCGGCCGCAGCACTCGACGGGGTCGACGCGGTCGCCGGGTTCGAGCGTCGTGCGCTCGAGGCGGCCGGGCTCTTCGACCAGCGGATTCCCCCGCGCTACTCGAGCAGCTACTTCGCGCACGTCTTCGCGGGCGGCTACGACGCCGGCTACTACTCGTACGTCTGGAGCGAGGTGCCGGGCGCCGACATCATGGCCTGGTTCGAGGAGCACGGCGGCGCGAGACGCGAGCTCGGCGACCTGTTCCGCGCCGAGATCCTCGCGCCGGGCGGCTCCCGCGACCCCCGGGAGTCCATCCGCCGGCTGCTCGGACGGGAACCCTCGATCGATGCGCTGCTCGCGCGCCGCGGGCTCGACTGAGGGAGGTCGGACGGCTTCGGGCCGTCTTCGGGCCGGGCTTCGAGCCCGCTCGGACGGCGGATGCCCCGCGCAGGGGTGCTGCACGGGGCATCCGTCGGTCGTGATTCGAGGCGGCGTCAGATCGCGAAGCCGAGCGCCCGCATCATGTCGCGGCCGTCGTCGGTGATGCGCTCGGGACCCCACGGCGGCATCCACACCCAGTTGATGCGGAACGCCTCGACGGTGCCGTCGAGCGCCTCGGCCGTCTGCTCCTCGATGACGTCAGTCAACGGGCAACCGGCGCTCGTGAGCGTCATGTGGATGACGAGCGCGTCGTTCTCGTCGTCCCAGCCGAGGTCGTAGATGAGGCCGAGGTCGACGATGTTGACCCCGAGCTCGGGGTCCATCACGTCTTTGAGCGCCTCGGTGACCTCGTCGAAGCGCTCGGGGGCGAGTGAACTGACCATGGTGGGAGTCTACTCGCGCGCTACTCGGCCGGGACCGACTCGACGGCGGCGGGCTCGGCGACCTGGTACCGGTCGTAGCCCTCTTCCTCGAGGCGGTCGGCGAGCTCGGGGCCGCCCTGCTCGGCGATCCGCCCCGCGACGAACACGTGCACGAAGTCCGGCTTGATGTAGCGGAGGATGCGCGTGTAGTGCGTGATGAGCAGCACACCGAGGCCGGTGTTCGCCTTCGCGCGGTTGACGCCCTCGGACACGATCTTCAGCGCGTCGACGTCGAGTCCCGAGTCGGTCTCGTCGAGCACCGCGAACTTCGGCTTCAGCAGCTCGAGCTGGAGGATCTCGTTGCGCTTCTTCTCGCCGCCGGAGAAGCCCTCGTTGACGTTGCGCTCGGCGAACGCCTTGTCCATCTTGAGGTTCGCCATCGACTCGCGGACGTCCTTCACCCACGTGCGCACCGACGGCGCCTCGCCGTCGATCGCGGTCTTCGCGGTCCGGAGGAAGTTCGTGACGGTGACGCCCGGAATCTCGACCGGGTACTGCATCGCGAGGAACAGGCCGGCGCGGGCGCGCTCGTCGACCGACATCTCGAGCACGTTCTCGCCGTCGAAGAGGATCTCGCCGTCGACGACGGTGTACTTCGGGTGGCCGGCGATCGTGTAGGCGAGGGTCGACTTGCCCGAGCCGTTCGGGCCCATGATCGCGTGGATCTCGCCCTCGTTGATCGTGAGGTCGACGCCGCGGAGGATCTCGCGGGTGCCCTGTTCGGTCTCGACGTTGACGTGCAGGTTCTTGATCTCGAGCACTGACATGTTCTGGGGTATCTCTTTCGGTTGCCGGCCGCTCGGGCCGGAGAAGCGTGGGTCAGACGGTCAACGTGACCGTGGGGTCGATGTGGACGTCGCCGCCCTGGATCTCGACCCGGTAGACGGGGACCGGCTCGTAGGCCGGGAGCGTGAGGGGCTTGCCGGTCTTCAGCGAGAACTGCGAACCGTGCGCCCAGCACTCGAGCGTGTCGGCCTCGACGAACCCCTCGGAGAGCGAGATGTCGCCGTGGGTGCAGGTGTCGCCGATCGCGAAGACGTCGCCGGCCGCGTCCTTGACGACGGCGATGGGCACGCCCTCGAGCACGAAGCGGGACGCCTGGTTCTCGACGAGGTCGTCGAGTGCGCAGACGCGAACGGATGCCACGTCAGCTCCCCTGCAGTTCGGCTTCGAGCGCCGCGGTGAGTCGTTCCTCGAGCTCGGGCGAGCCGATCTTCTGCACGATCTCGGTGAGGAAGCCGCGAACGACGAGGCGGCGCGCCTCGTCTTCGCTGATGCCGCGGGCCATCAGGTAGAAGAGCTGCTCATCGTCGAAGCGACCGGTCGCACTCGCGTGCCCGGCTCCCTCGATGTCGCCGGTCTCGATCTCGAGGTTCGGCACCGAGTCGGCACGGGTGCCGTCGGTGAGCACGAGGTTGCGATTCTGCTCGTAGCTGTCGGTGCCGGTGGCCTTCGGGCCGATCAGCACGTCGCCGACCCAGACGGTACGGGCACCGGAGCCCTGAAGCGCGCCCTTGTAGGTCACGCGGCTCTTGGTGTGCGGCGCATCGTGGTGCACGTAGACCTGCTGCTCGAGGTGCTGCCCGGCGTCGGCGAAGTAGAGGCCGAGAGCCTCGATGTCGGCGCCCTGCTCGGCGAGGTGCGTCGACGGATTCACGCGCACGACCTTGCCGCCCAGGGAGACGACGATGTGCTTCAGGAACGAGTCGCGGCCGAGACGGGCGAACTGGCTCGAGAGGTGCACCGCCTCGTCGTCCCACTCCTGCAGCGAGACGACGGTGAGGGATGCCCCGTCGCCGACGATGATCTCGACGTTCTCGCTGAGACGGGCGGAACCCGCGCCCCCGAGCACAATGAACCCGCGGCTGTTGGGGGCCGCTTCGATCACGGTGTGCGCGGCACGCGGCACGTCGCCGAGGCCCGTGCGGGTAACGACCGCGGTCTTCGCGTCTTCACCGGTGACGGAGACGAGGAGAGCCTCGCCGAAGCTCGACCACGCGTTGGCGCTCGCGCGCTCCTCGGGAATGCCGGCCGAACCGATGCGGGCGTCATCGCGTGCGATATACGAATAGCTGATGCCCGAGGCATCCGTCGTCTCGATCGGGAGGCGCGAACCGTCGAGTTCGCCGCTCGTGAGGTCGGCGAACGCCGCGACGGGCGAGAGCTTCCACTCGTGTTCGCGTCCGTTGACGGGTTCGAAGTCGGCGACGTTCGTCGAGCGGAACCGCTCGGAACGCGTCTGCACGGGCACGAAAGCGCCGTCGGAGTGCGCGACGAGGCCGTGCTGCTCGGCCGTGGGCATGGCTGTGCTGGTCATCTGGGCGGTCACTGCTAGCCCACCGATCCTTCCATGCCCATTTCGATGAGCTTGTTGAGTTCCATCGCGTACTCCATCGGCAGCTCGCGCGCGATCGGCTCGATGAAGCCGCGCACGATCATCGACATGGCCTCGGTCTCGTCGATGCCACGGCTCATCAGGTAGAAGAGCTGCTCCTCGCTGACCTTCGAGACCGTGGCCTCGTGGCCGAGCTTCACGTCGTCGACCCGGATATCGATCGCGGGGTACGTGTCGGAGCGGGAGATCGTGTCGACCAGCAGCGCGTCGCAGACGACGCTGTTCGCCGAGTGGTGGGCGTTCGCATCGACACGCACCTCGCCGCGGTAGCCCGCGCGACCGCCGCCGCGGGCGATCGACTTCGAGACGATCGACGACTGCGTGTACGGCGCCATGTGGATCATCTTCGCGCCCGCGTCCTGATGCTGGCCGGGGCCGGCGAAGGCGACCGAGAGGGTCTCGCCCTTGGCGTGCTCGCCCATGAGGAAGATCGACGGGTACTTCATCGTGACCTTCGAGCCGATGTTGCCGTCGACCCACTCCATGGTCGCGCCCTCAGCTGCCGTGGCGCGCTTGGTGACGAGGTTGTAGACGTTGTTCGACCAGTTCTGGATCGTCGTGTACCGAACGCGGGCGTTCTTCTTCACGACGATCTCGACGACGGCCGAGTGCAGCGAGTCGCTCTTGTAGATCGGCGCCGTGCAGCCTTCGATGTAGTGCACGTACGAGCCCTCGTCGGCGATGATGAGCGTGCGCTCGAACTGGCCCATGTTCTCGGTGTTGATGCGGAAGTACGCCTGCAGCGGGATCTCGACGTGCACGCCCTTCGGGACGTAGACGAACGAGCCGCCCGACCAGACCGCCGTGTTGAGCGCGGCGAACTTGTTGTCGCCGGCCGGGATCACGGTGCCGAAGTACTCTTCGAAGAACTCGGGGTGCTCCTTCAGCGCGGTGTCGGTATCCATGAAGATGACGCCCTGGCGCTCGAGTTCTTCATTGATCTGGTGGTAGACCACCTCGGACTCGTACTGGGCCGCGACGCCCGCGACGAGGCGCTGGCGCTCGGCCTCTGGGATGCCGAGCCGCTCGTAGGTGTTCTTGATGTCGTCGGGCAGGTCCTCCCAGGTCTGGGCCTGCTTCTCGGTCGAGCGGACGAAGTACTTGATGTTGTCGAAGTCGATCTCCGACAGATCGGCGCCCCAGGTCGGCATCGGCTTGCGCTCGAAGAGCTGCAGGCCGCGCTGGCGGCGCTGGAGCATCCATTCGGGCTCGTCCTTCAGCCCCGAGATGTCGGCCACCACCTCGGCCGACAGACCGCGGCGGGCCGAGGCCCCTGCAGCGTCGGAGTCGGCCCAGCCGAACTCGTAGTTTCCGAGCCCGTCGAGCTCGGGGCGGTCGATCAGTACGTCCGTCATACTCTTCCTCTTCTCCTCCCGTGCAACCGGCTATCAGTCCGGCTCATTCCCCCGCGCCTGTCGAGGATCTCGGTGAGGGGGCGTGATGTGCGGGTGGCTCCAGTGCGAACCTAAGATGGCTGGTGCCCGCTTGCCGCGCGAACGCGCGTCGCAGCAGGTGCGCCAACCACTCAAGTCTATAGGGTCGCAGTGGCATCGGGCCGGACTCCCAGCCCCGTCACAGAGCGACCCGGATCAGGATCGACCCGCGTGCCCCGCTCTCTCCGCTTCTTCGCCTGGGCCTCCTTCGTCGCGCAGGTGACGATCATCGCGACCGGGGGCGCGGTGCGCCTCACCGGCTCGGGCCTCGGATGCCCCACCTGGCCCACCTGCACGCCCGAATCGCTCGTACCGACCGAGGAGCTCACCTACCACTCCCTCATCGAGTTCGGAAACCGCCTCATGACCGGCGTCGTGGGCATCATCGCACTCATCGTGTTCATCCTCGTCTGGCGCATCCGCCGCGAGCGCCGCGACCTGTTCGCACTCTCGTTCATCGTCGGCCTCGGCATCGTCGCCCAGGCGATCGTCGGCGGCATCACCGTCTGGACCGGACTCAACCCGTTCATCGTCGGGTTCCACTACGTCTCTTCGCTCGCGCTCGTGTGCGTGACCGCGGCGTTCCTCGCGCGCATGGATCAGCCGTCGGGTGCGCGCGAACGCGCGGTTCCCGCGTGGTACGCCGGGCTCACCCACGCGACGAGCGCGGTGCTCGCGATCTCGATCGTCTTCGGCGTGCTCACGACCGGCTCGGGGCCGCACTCGGGCGACGTCGAGGCCGGCCGCACCGGATTCGATTCCGAGCTCCTCGAGCACATTCACGCCTGGCCCGGCTACGCGCTGCTCGTCCTGACGATCGTGCTCGTGATCGCCGCCTGGCGCGGCGGACTGCCGACCCTCCGCTGGTCGGTCGCACTGCTCGCGATCGAACTCGTGCAGGTCGCAGTCGGTCTCTACCAGGCGCGCAACGGCCTGCCCGTGCTCGCCGTCGGCGTGCACATGGTGCTCGCCGCCCTCACAGCCGCGGCGATGACCGTCGTCGTCCTGCGCCTGAAGCGTCCGGCGGCGGCTGAGGTCGCGCCCGAGACGTCGCCCGTCGAGGCGTCCGCTCGCTGACGACCGCCTCCTCGCCGCGCCCGCCCGCCTTCCTCTCCGCTCCCGCATCCCCCTCCTCGCCGCTCCCGAATCACCCTCCTCGCCGCTCCCGAATCCCCCTCTCCGAAACCACAACTTCGGCGATCGCCACAATCTCGGATCTCCGGACCACACGCATCCGAACTCGTGGCGATCGCCGGATTCGTGGCGCGTCATCGTCGGAGGTGGAGACCGAGCGCGAGCGCACGCATGATGCGGTCCTGCACGCCGGGCCAATCTTCGACGACCTGTCGGTAGCCGATCCTGATCACCTGGAACCCGAGCAGGGCGAGCGTCGCATCGTGCTCGTTGTCGGCGTCGCGCTGCGGGCCGACGTGGTGCCCGCCGTCGATCTGCACGACGAGCCGGTCGCCGATGAGGAAGTCGACTCGGCGCTCAGCGATCCACGCCTGGGGAACGATCCGCACGTCCAGCCAGCGCAGACGCGTGAGGAACAGCGACTCGAGCCCCGAGTCGGAGTACGGCTGAGCGCACTCGAGGATCCGCCTCGCCTGCGGGCCGAACGGCAGACGCACGAGTGCCTCGCGCGTCGTCAGCCGTTTGTTGAGCGCCGACTCCCAGACGACGAACGCTCGCTCGAACGGCTGGCAGCCGGCGACGAGCGCGAGCACGTTCTCGATCGGATCGACCAGCTCGTCAGGATGTCTCGGCACGACCGGTCGCGACCAGTGCACGCGGGCCGTGAGCGACGGAACGGCGCCGTGGCCGTCGGTCGCGACATGCAGTCCCTGCTCGTCGAGCACCCACAGTCCGAGCTGCTTCGCACGGGTGACGCACGACAGGACGACGCCCGCGCCGGCCGCGGCGAGGAGATCGCCGTCGGCGCCGGGCAGCGCAACCCAGTTGCGCCGCACGCGCACGAGCCGCCCCGCGTCGAGCGCGCGTCGAAGGTGGTGGCGGGTGTGACCGGCCTCCTGCAGGGTCGTCATGCGGGCGACGCCGCCGCTGCGGCGCATGGTGCGTTCGAGGTCGTGCATCGCCTCATCGTGGCGCGCGCGGCAGCCGGCGCGCGACGAACCCGCGTCCGCTGTGGATCTCTCGCCCGCGGGCCGGTCTGTCGAGGAGGACTGGGCCTGCCATGCGAGCGGGAATCACCGCAGATTCGGCTCAACACGGATGTCGCGGCCCGATCTTGTGGCGATCGCCGAAGTCGTGGTGCGCAGCCCTTCGAGGAGAACATGTGGCTCGAGCGCCACAGAATCGGCGATCACCACCTTTTCGGAAGCGGCGAGGGCGGTTCGGTCCGAGGGCGTGGATTTCGCCGAAGTCGTGGCGCGGAGGGCGGGCGGGCGCGCAGGCCGGAGGGTGGGCGCGCAGGCCGGCGGGTGGGCGCGCAGGCCGGCAGGCCGGCGGGCGCGCAGGCCGGCAGGCCGGCGGGCAGTCCCCCCGGGCCCGGTGAGCCCGGGGGACGCAGGTCAGAACGGCAGCAGCGGGTCGACGCCGACCGCGAGGAACAGCAGCGACAGGTACGCGATCGAGCCGTGGAAGACCCGCATCGGCGAGACCTGCTCGTGCCGGATCGCGAGGTTGTAGAGGCGATGGGTCTCGTAGATGAACCACACGCCGGTGACGATCGCGACCGTCGAGTACACGAGCCCCATGTCGGCGATGGGAATGAGCAGCAGCGAGCACGCTACGGTGGCCCACGCGTAGAGGATGACCTGGAGGCCGACCTGGGCACGGCCGCGCACGACGGCGAGCATCGGTACTCCGGCGGCGGCGTAGTCCTCCTTGTACTTCATCGAGAGCGGCCAGTAGTGCGGCGGGGTCCAGAGGAAGATGATGAGAAACAGGATGAACGGCGGCCAGCTGAGGTCGCCCGTGACCGCCGCCCAGCCGATCAGCACCGGCATGCAGCCGGCGACGCCACCCCACACGATGTTCTGCGCGGTACGGCGCTTGAGGATCAGGCTGTAGAAGACGACGTAGAGGAGGATCGCTCCGAGCGAGAGCACGGCGGCGAGCCAGTTGGTGAAGACCCCGAGCCAGATGATGGATGCCACGCCGAGCCCGTAGGCGAACACGAGCGCCTCGCGGTCGCTGAGCTCTCCGGTCACGAGCGGCCGCCCCTGCGTGCGCTTCATGACCCGGTCGATGTCCCGGTCGATGTAGCAGTTGAACGCTCCGGCCGAGCCGGCGCTCATGGCGCCGCCGATGAGCGTCGCAAGCATGAGCCAGAGGCTCGGCAGCCCCTGCTGCGCGAGGATCATGGTCGGGGCGGTGACCACGAGGAGGAGCTCGATCACCCGCGGCTTGGTGAGCGCGAGGTAGGCGGCGAGCTTGCGCCGAACGGTCATCGCCGGTCGGGCGTCACGGGTGTCTACGGCTGCCTGCATCGTTCCTCTTCCGAAACGCGCGCGGACCATCGCCGGGCCCCGCGCCGCCTCTCCACGATTCTAGGGCATGCCGCGTCCGACGCCATCCGGCGGCGGCGCAGCACCTCACACGCGGGGTGTTCGAGTGTGAGTCATTCCCCGTCATCGCGCGTCACGAAGTCCATATACTGAGGATTGCGCGCTTGGCTGCTCGATCCACGATTCCCCCTCACGGCAATCCCCCGGGTCGCACGCCCGGCGATACCGCGCCGCAACGTCCTCGGCGGGTCGGGGCCGATCGGTTCCCGTCGCCGTCACGAACGGAAGGAACTGCACCTCGTGGCAACACTGCACTGGGATCCCATCGACGATCGAGCGGTCGACACCGCACGGGTGCTCGCGGCCGACGCCGTCGAGAAGGTCGGCAACGGCCACCCCGGAACGGCGATGAGCCTCGCCCCTGCCGCCTATCTCCTCTTCCAGAAGGTGATGCGCCGCGATCCCGCCGACCACGCCTGGCTCGGCCGCGACCGGTTCATCCTGTCCGCCGGCCACTCGTCGCTCACCCAGTACATCCAGCTCTACCTCGCGGGCGACGGCCTCGAGCTCGCCGACCTCGAGTCGCTGCGCACCTGGGGCTCGAAGACCCCGGGCCACCCCGAGTACGGGCACACCGACGGCGTCGAGATCACCACGGGTCCGCTCGGCCAGGGCCTCGCCTCCGCCGTCGGCTTCGCGTACGCGGCACGGTACGAGCGCGGGCTCTTCGACCCCGAGGCCCCGGCCGGGGAGAGCCCCTTCGACCACTTCGTCTACGTCATCGCCGGCGACGGCGACCTCCAGGAGGGCGTCACCAGTGAGGCGTCCTCGCTCGCGGGCCACCAGCAGCTCGGCAACCTCGTCGTCATCTACGACTCGAACCAGATCTCGATCGAGGACGACACCGACATCGCCTTCACCGAAGACGTGGCGAAGCGCTACGAGTCCTACGGCTGGCACGTGCAGACCGTCGACTGGAAGAAGACGGGCGAGTACGTCGAGGACGTCGCCGAACTCCACGCCGCCGTCGAGGCTGCGAAGGGCGAGCAGGCGAGGCCCTCGATCATCATCCTGAAGACGATCATCGGCTGGCCGAGCCCCGGCAAGCAGAACTCGGGCAAGATCCACGGCTCCGCCCTCGGGGCGGCCGAGCTCGCCGCCACGAAGGAGGTACTCGGTTTCGACCCCGAGCAGAACTTCGTCGTCGCCGACGACGTCATCACCCACACCCGCGCAGCGGGCGAGCGCGGTGCGGCGGCGCACGCCGAGTGGCAGCTCGCGTTCGACGCGTGGGCAGCGGCCAATCCCGAGCGCAAGGCACTCCTCGATCGTCTCGAGGCGGGCGAACTCCCGGCCGACGTCGAGCAGGCGCTCCCCGTCTTCGAAGGCGGCACCGAACTGTCGACGCGCGCGGCCTCCGGCAAGGTCATCAACGCCCTCGCCGGAGTACTCCCCGAACTCTGGGGCGGCTCGGCCGACCTCGCCGAGTCGAACCTCACCACGATCAACGGCGCCCCGTCGTTCATCCCCGAGGAGTGGTCGACCCACGAGTTCTCGGGCAACCCCTACGGTCGAGTACTCCACTTCGGCATCCGCGAGCACGCGATGGGCGCGATCGTCAACGGCATCGTGCTGCACGGCCCCACACGCGCGTTCGGCGGCACGTTCCTCATCTTCAGCGACTACATGCGCCCCGCGGTGCGTCTCGCGGCACTCATGAAGGTGCCCTCGATCTTCGTGTGGACCCACGATTCCGTGGCACTCGGCGAGGACGGCCCGACCCACCAGCCGGTCGAGCAGCTCGCAACACTCCGCGCGATCCCGGGCCTCACGGTGGTGCGGCCCGCCGATGCGAACGAGGTCGCCTACGCCTGGCTCGAGATCCTGAAGCAGCAGGATGCCCCGGCGGGCATCGCGCTGACCCGCCAGAACATCCCGGTGTTCGAGCGGGGCGACGGCGCGGCATCCGGCGACACGCTCGCGAGCGCCGCCAACGTGGCGAAGGGCGCCTACGTGCTCGCCGAGGCCGCCTCGGGCACGCCCGAAGTCATCCTCATCGCGACCGGTTCCGAGGTGCAGCTCGCCCTCGCCGCCCGGGCGGCGCTCGCCGCGGAGGGCATCGGTGCGCGCGTCGTGTCGGCGCCGAGCCTCGAATGGTTCGAGTCGCAGTCGGCCGAATACCGCGAGCAGGTGCTGCCCGCGGCCGTCACCGCACGTGTCTCCGTCGAAGCCGGAGTCGCACTGTCGTGGCAGCGCTACCTCGGCAACCGGGGTCGCGCCGTGTCGATCGAGCACTTCGGCGCGTCCGCCGACTACAAGACCCTGTTCCGCGAGTTCGGCATCACGGCCGAGGCCGTCATCGCCGCCGCGAAGGAATCGCTCGCGTCGGCCTGACGCCAGCACGAAGGAGACATCCCCATGACCACCTCCCCCACCGCCGCCCTCTCCGAGGCCGGCGTCAGCATCTGGCTCGACGACCTTTCGCGCGAGCGCATCGCCTCGGGCGACCTCGCCCGCCTCATCGCCGAACGCGATGTCGTCGGCGTGACCACGAACCCGACGATCTTCGCCGGAGCGCTCGCGAAGGGCGACGGCTACGCCGAGCAGCTCCACTCGCTCGCCGCCGCAGGCGCCGACGTCGACACCGCGGTCTTCGAGATCACGACCGACGACGTCCGCGACGCCGCCGACGTGTTCCGCGAGGTCTACGACCGCTCGCACGGGTACGACGGCCGCGTGTCGATCGAGGTCGCTCCCGGCCTCGCCCGCGACACCGCAGGCACCATCGCCGAGGCGAAGGCCCTCTGGGCCAAGGTCGACCGCCCCAACGCGATGATCAAGATCCCCGCCACCGCCGAGGGCCTCGAGGCGATCACCGCCACGATCGGCGCAGGCATCAGCGTGAACGTGACCCTCATCTTCAGCCTCGACCGCTACCGCGAGGTCATCGACGCCTACCTCTCGGGCCTCGAGCAGGCGCAGGCCGCCGGCCACGACCTGTCGACGATCCACTCGGTCGCGTCGTTCTTCGTCTCGCGCGTCGACACCGAGATCGACAAGCGCCTGACGGCGATCGGCACCGATGCGGCGCTCGCGCTGAAGAACAAGGCCGGCGTCGCGAACGCACGCCTGGCCTACGAGCTCTTCGAGCAGCAGTTCGCGGGCGAGCGGGCCGCAGCGCTCCTCGCCGCCGGCGCGAACAAGCAGCGTCCCCTGTGGGCCTCGACCGGTGTGAAGGACCCTGCGCTGCCCGACACGCTCTACGTCACCGAGCTCGTCGCCGAGGGCGTCGTCAACACGATGCCCGAGAAGACACTCGAGGCGACCTTCGACCACGGCGTGATCGAGGGCGACACCGTGACCGCCGCGTATGCCGCCGCAGGCTCGGTGCTCGATGCGCTCGCCTCCGTCGGCGTCGACTACGACGACGTCACCCTCCTCCTCGAGAACGAGGGTGTCGACAAGTTCATCGTGTCATGGGGCGAGCTCCTCGACAGCGTGCGCATCGCGCTGGAGGCCGCACGATGAGCTTCCGCATCTCGGTCGGCGGCGCCTCCGCCGACGCGGTGCGCCGCACCGTCCCCGGGCTGGTCGCCGACCTCGTCGCCAGCGGCATCACCGGGCAGGACCCGGCCCTCTGGGGCCCGGCCGCCGAAGAGGAGGCCGCGAAGCGACTCGGCTGGACGGAGGCGGTCGCGATCTCGCGCCCCCTCGTCGCCGAGATCGAAGCGCTCCGCGTCGAACTCGAGACCGCCGGGGTCGACCACATCGTGCTCGGCGGAATGGGCGGCTCCTCGCTCGCCCCCGAGGTCATCACCCGCACCGCACGGGTCGATCTCACGGTGCTCGACTCGACCGAGCCCGGACAGGTGCGCGCCGCCCTCTCCGACCGTCTGGCCACGACCGCGCTCGTGATCTCCTCGAAGTCGGGTTCGACCGTCGAGACCGACAGCCAGCGCCGGGCCTACGAGCAGGCCTTCCGCGACGCGGGCATCGACCCCGCCTCGCGCATCGTCGTCGTCACCGATCCCGGCTCGCCGCTCGACGGGTCGGCGCGCGCCGCCGGGTACCGCGTGTTCAACGCCGACCCGAACGTCGGCGGCCGCTACTCCGCCCTCACCGCGTTCGGTCTCGTGCCCTCGGGCCTCGCCGGCGTCGACATCGCCGAGATCCTCGACGAGGCCGAGACGATCGAGCTCACGCTCGCCATCGACACGGAAGAGAATCCGGGCCTCGTCCTCGGCGCCGCGATCGCCGCGACTGCGCCGCTTCGCGACAAGCTCGGCATCATCGCCGACGGCACCCACATCGTGGGCTTCGCGGACTGGGCCGAGCAGCTCATCGCCGAATCGACGGGCAAAGAGGGCACGGGCATCCTGCCGGTCGTGCTCGAGACCACCGCCCCCGAGCTCGGCGAGGCGCTGTCCGATCTGCAACTCGTGCGCCTCGTCGACGACGCGGGCGAGGAGCTCTTCCGTCGCGACGACTCGAACGACATCCTCGTCTCCGGCACGCTCGGCGCACAGCTGCTCGTCTGGGAGTACGCGACGGTCGTCGCGGGTCGCCTCCTCGGCATCAATCCCTTCGATCAGCCCGACGTCGAGTCGGCGAAGATCGCCGCGCGCGGCCTGCTCGATGCACGCCCGGCGCCCGAGCCCGCCGCCTTCGTGGCCGACGGCATCGAGGTCCGCGGAACGCCCGAGGTCATCGGCGCGTCGAGCGACCTGGTCTCGGCGATCGAGGTGCTCCTCGAAGAGCTCCCGGCGAACGGGTACCTCTCGGTGCAGGCCTACGTCGACCGCGTCGCGCACCCCGAGCTGGCGAGACTGCGCGAGCTCCTCGCGGCACGCGCCGGGCGACCGGTCACCTTCGGCTGGGGGCCCAGGTTCCTCCACTCGACCGGTCAGTTCCACAAGGGCGGTCCCGCGGTGGGCGTATTCCTCCAGATCACGCAGGCGCCGGCCTCCGACCTCGCCATCCCCGAGCGCCCGTTCACCTTCGGCGAACTCATCGCGGCTCAGGCATCCGGCGACGCGAGCGTCCTCGCCGAGCACGGTCGCCCCGTGCTCACGTTGACGCTCACCGACCCGGCCGCGAACATCCCGGTGCTCGTCGACGCGGTCGGCTGACCGACGAAAGGACCCGAATTGACTTCGGCAGAGATCTCGGCGCAGCACAACCCGCTCCGGTCACCGAAGGACTACCGACTCAATCGCATCGCGGGGCCTTCGAGCCTCATCATCTTCGGCGTCACGGGCGACCTGTCGCGCAAGAAGCTGATGCCCGCGGTCTACGATCTCGCGAACCGGGGGCTCCTGCCCCCGGGCTTCGCGCTCGTGGGCTTCGCGCGCCGCGATTGGGCCGATCAGGACTTCGCACAGGTGGTGCACGACTCGGTGAAGCAGTACGCCCGCACCGAATTCCGCGAGGACGTCTGGCAGCAGCTCGCACGTGGCGTCCGATTCGTCACCGGCACCTTCGACGACGATGCGGCGTTCGACCGCCTGCGTGACGTCGTCCAGGAACTCGACGCGCAGCGCGGAACGATGGGCAACCATGCGTTCTACCTGTCGATCCCGCCGAAGTCGTTCCCGCTCGTCACCGAGCAGCTCAAGCGCTCGGGTCTCACCGAGCAGCGCGACGGCCAGTGGCGCCGCGTCGTCATCGAGAAGCCCTTCGGCTCCGACCTGCAGACGGCGCGCGAGCTCAACGACGTCGTGGCGAGCGTCTTCCCGCCCGATTCGGTGTTCCGCATCGACCACTATCTCGGCAAGGAGACGGTGCAGAACATCCTCGCGCTGCGGTTCGCCAATCAGTTGTACGAGCCCATCTGGAACGCGAACTTCGTCGACCACGTGCAGATCACCATGGCCGAGGACATCGGCGTCGGCGGGCGGGCCGGCTACTACGACGGCATCGGCGCGGCCAGGGACGTCATCCAGAACCACCTGCTGCAGCTGCTCGCGCTCACCGCGATGGAGGAGCCGATCTCGTTCGACGCAGCGGATCTGCGTGCCGAGAAGGAGAAGATCCTCGCCGCCGTGCGCTTGCCCGAGGACCTCGCCACGGGCACCGCCCGCGGGCAGTACGCGGGCGGATGGCAGGGAGGCGAGAAGGTCATCGGCTTCCTCGACGAAGACGGCATGAACCCCGAGTCGACGACCGAGACCTACGCGGCCATGAAGCTCCTCATCGGCACCCGCCGCTGGGCGGGCGTGCCCTTCTACCTCCGCGCCGGCAAGCGGCTCGGTCGCCGCGTCACCGAGATCGCGATCGTCTTCAAGCGAGCGCCGCAACAGGTCTTCGCCGACAGCCAGACGTCCGAGCTGGGCCAGAACGCACTCGTGATCCGAGTGCAGCCCGACGAGGGCGTCACCATCAGGTTCGGGTCGAAGGTGCCGGGGGCGGGCATGCAGGTGCGCGACGTCACCATGGACTTCGGCTATGGACACGCCTTCACCGAGGCCAGCCCCGAGGCGTACGAACGCCTCATCCTCGACGTGCTGCTCGGCGACCCGCCGCTCTTCCCCCGCCAGGAGGAGGTCGAGCTCAGCTGGAAGATCCTCGATCCGATCGAGGAGTTCTGGGCGACCCAAGGGCAGCCCGAGCAGTACCGCCCCGGCACGTGGGGTCCGAGCTCGGCCGACGAGCTGCTTGCACGAGACGGACGGAGCTGGAGGCGCCCATGATCGTCGAACTTCCCGACACCACGACCAGCCAGGTCTCGAAGGCCCTCGTCAAGATCCGCGAGGACGGCGGCGTCGTCGCGCTCGGCCGGGTGCTCACGCTCGTCATCGCCACCTCCCCCGGCCAGGAGGAGGAGGCGATCGAGGCGGCGAACGACGCGTCCCGTGAACACCCGATGCGCGTCATCGTCGTCTCGACCGAACCCGGCACCGAGACCGCCGCCGTCGCGCCCCGCGTCGACGCGGAGATCAGGGTCGGCGGCGACGCCGGCGCGAGCGAGGTCATCGTGCTCCGCGCGAGCGGCGATGCCGCCCGCGACGAGGAGAGCCTCGTGATGGGTCTCCTGCTCCCGGATGCCCCGGTCGTCACCTGGTGGCCCGGGGCAGCGCCCGCAGTCCCCGGTCGTTCGCCGCTCGGCCGCATTGCACAACGACGCATCACGGATGCCTCGGCGCAGCCCGACCCGCAGGCTGCGCTGCACACTCTCGCCGACAGCTACACCCCCGGCGACGCCGATTTCGCGTGGACACGGCTCACCCTGTGGCGCGCCCAGCTGGCCGCCGTGCTCGATCAGCCGCCGTACGAGTCGATCACGAACGTGCACGTGAGCGGCGCGATCGATTCGCCGTCGACGACGCTGCTCGGGGCTTGGCTTCGTCTTCAGCTGCGCTGCGCGACCGGCGTCGAACTCACCCCGGTCGAAGACGGCTCCCACGGCATCCACGGCGTGCGACTCGAACGGGCGAGCGGAGTGGTCGAGCTCGTCCGCGACGTGCCCGGTATCGCGACGCTCCGCCAGCCCGGCCAGCCGCTCCACGATCTCGCGCTCCCGCGGCGCAGTCTCCGCGACTGCCTCGCCGACGAGCTGCGCCGGCTCGACCCCGACGAGCTGTACGGTGAAGTGATCGCGAAGGGGCTGGCGCTCCTCGACGGAGCCCAGGAGGTCACTGCGTGACGAACGAACGGCGGGTGCTCGTGCACCCCGACAAAGCCACGCTCGCCGGGGCGGTGGCAGCCCGGTTCATCACGAAGACGCTCGACCTGCTCGACGCGCAACCGCTCGTGCACATCGTGCTCACCGGCGGCTCGATGGGGTCGGCCGTGCTCGAAGCGGTCGCCTCCTCGCCCGCGCGCATGTCGATCGACTGGTCACGCGTCCACTTCTGGTGGGGAGATGAGCGGTGGGTGCCCGCGGGCCATCCCGACCGAAATGATCGGCAGTCGCACGACGCGCTGCTCGACGACCTCGACCTTCCCACTTCGAACCTGCATCCGTTCCCCGCGTCCGACTCGGGCCTCACGCTCGACGACGCCGCAGCGGCCTACGCGGAGGAACTCGCCGAACACGCCGGCGAAGGGCTCCCGCACCCGGTGTTCGACATCACCTTCCTCGGTGTCGGTCCCGACGGACACATCGCCTCGCTCTTCCCGCACCGCTCGGGTATCGGGGTCACCGATCAGACGGTCATCGCAGTCCGCGAATCGCCGAAGCCCCCGCCCGAGCGGCTCAGTCTCACTCGCCCGGTGATCAACAGTTCGCAGCGGGTGTGGATGGTGCTCGCCGGCGCCGACAAGGCCTCCGCGCTGGGCCTCGCGCTCGCGGGTGCGAGCCGCGACGAGGTGCCCGTCGCCGGGATCAAGGGGCGTCGCCGCACCGTGTTCTTCGTCGACGGCGATGCGGCCGCCGAGGTGCCCGAGGCGCTCATCGCCCGCGACTACTGAGCGTCGCAGCCCACGGGCCGACGACGAGAGCGGGGCGGGCCTTTCGGCCCGCCCCGCTCTCGTCGTCGGTCTCGCGACCGGTGGTCAGTCTTTCGGCGCCTGCCCGCGGCGGGCCCGAAGCTGGGTGAGCGCATCGTCGAGCAGGGCGGCCGCCTCGTCTTCGGTGCGGCGCTCCTTCACATAGGCGAGGTGCGTCTTGTAGGGTTCGAGCTTCGACACCGACGGCGGGTTCTCACGGTCGCGGCCGGCCGGAAGTCCGGTCGACGGGCTGTCGATGACCGCGGGGATCTCTTCATCGGGGAGGCTCGCCGCGAAATAACGCACGGTCTCATTGCCCTGGGCGTCCCAGTAGCTGACGGCGACCCGATCGGCGTGGAAGCCCCGGTCTTGTTCGCCCATCGGACCGGCCCCGACACGGGAGCCGCGAATGGCGCTGTTGCCTGATGCCATCTCGTCTCCTCGTCAGATGCCGGCGTCGAACTTGGTGATCAGCCCGAGCACCACGATGCAGGTGACCCAGATCAACCCCAGGATCACCGTGATGCGGTTCAGGTTGCGCTCGGCGACGCCGGAGGCGCCGAGGCTCGAGGTGACGCCGCCGCCGAACATGTCGGACAGACCGCCACCGCGGCCCTTGTGCAGCAGGATGAGCAGCGTCAGCAGGAGGCTCGTGAGACCGAGCAGCACCTGCAGGACGACCTGGAGAATCTCCACGGTGAACCTTTCCGGGCACGACGCAGGGGGTCGATGCCGCCAATCAGACTATCAGCACAGCCGAGTGCAGCCGGGCTGATCTTCGGGGCGGGGCGACTCGCCCCGCCCCGATCGAGTCACGCGCCGACGTGCTTCTTGAAGCGGACGATGCTCGAGAACTCGTCGATATCGAGGCTCGCGCCGCCGACGAGTGCGCCGTCGACGTTCGGCTCCCTGAGGAACGAGGCGATGTTCGCCGCCTTCACCGAGCCGCCGTAGAGGATCCGTGTGGCTGCGGCGATCTCCTCCCCCGCGATCTCCGCAAGGACCGCGCGAAGCGCCGCGGCCACCTGCTCGGCCTGGGCCGGTGTCGCCGCCTGGCCGGAGCCGATCGCCCACACGGGCTCGTACGCGACGACGAGCCCCTTCGCGGCGTCGACGCCCTCGAGCGCAGCGCGCAGCTGCGCGACGGGCACGGCACTCGCGCCGTGTTGCTCGAGGTCTTCGGCCGTCTCACCGACGCAGAGCACAGGCACGAGGCCGTGGCGGTGCGCGGCGACGACCTTCGCGTTGACGTCGGCATCGGTCTCGGCGTGCAGCGTGCGGCGCTCGGAGTGGCCGATGATCACGTAGCCGCAGTCGAGCTGCTTCAGGAACGCGCCCGAGATCTCGCCGGTGTAGGCGCCCGAGTCGTGCTTCGAGAGGTCCTGCGCGCCGTAGCCGATCGGCAGCGAGTCGGCCGCGACCAGCGTCTGCACACTGCGCAGATCGGTGTACGGCGGGAACACCGCGACCTCCGCGTCGGCGAAGTCGTGCTTCGCGTCGGCGAGTGCCCAGGCGAGCTTCTGCACGAACGCTATCGACTGCAGGTGGTCGAGGTTCATCTTCCAGTTGCCCGCGATGAACGGGGTGCGCTTCACTGCCATCCGAGGACCTCCAGTCCGGGGAGCTTCTTTCCTTCGAGGAACTCGAGGCTCGCGCCCCCGCCCGTCGAGATGTGTCCGAATCGGTCATCGGCGAATCCGAGCTGGCGCACGGCCGCGGCCGAGTCGCCGCCGCCGACGACGCTGAGGCCGTCGACCTCGGTGAGTGCCTCCGCGACCGCGCGGGTGCCCGCGGCGTACGGAGCCAGCTCGAAAACACCCATCGGGCCGTTCCAGAACACCGTCTTCGAGTCGCGCACCTGCGCGGCGAAGGCCGCGGCCGTGTCGGGCCCGATGTCGAGCCCCAGGCCGGATGCCCCGAACGGCGTGTCTTCGATCGCGTCCGCCTGGGCGACCACGTGGTCGGCGTCGGCCGAGAAGGCGGCCGCGACGACCACGTCGCTCGGCAGCACCAGTTCGACGCCTCGTTCGGCGGCTTCGGCGAGGTACCCCTTCACCGTGTCGATCTGGTCGGCCTCGAGCAGGCTCGAGGCGACCCTGTGGCCCTGGGCCGCGAGGAAGGTGAACAGCATGCCGCCGCCGATGAGGAGGCGGTCGACGCGCGGGAGCAGATGTGCGATGACGCCGAGCTTGTCGGAGACCTTCGAGCCGCCGAGGACGACCGTGTACGGGCGCTCGGGGTTCTCGGTGAGGCGATCGAGCACGTCGAGCTCGGCCGCGATGAGGAGGCCGGCGGCGCTCGGGCGCAGCTCGGCGAGCTCGTAGACGCTCGCCTGCTTGCGGTGCACGACGCCGAAGCCGTCGGAGACGACCGCATCGGCGAAGGCCGCGAGTTCACCCGCGAAGGCGGTGCGCTCGGCCTCGTTCTTCGAAGTCTCGCCCGGATTGAACCGCAGGTTCTCGAGTACGAGCACCTCGCCGTCGGCGAGGGCGGCGGCCTTGGCCGTGGCATCCTCGCCGACGGTGTCGCTCGCGAAGGCGACCGGGGCGTCGAGCAGCTCGCCGAGCCGCACCGCGACCGGGGCGAGGCTGTAGCGCTCGTCGGGGGCGCCTTCGGGGCGACCGAGGTGGGAGACCACGATCACGCGGGCGCCCTGCCCGAGAAGAGCCTGGATGGTGGGGACCGACGCCCGCACGCGGCCGTCGTCCGTGATGACCCCGTCCCGCAGGGGGACATTGAGATCACAACGGACGACGACGCGCTTGCCGGCGAGCGGACCGAGGGATTCGATCGTTCGCAGGGTCATTCAGTTCGCTTTCAGAGACGGTCGGCGACGTACTCGGTCAGGTCGACGAGACGGTTGGAGTAGCCCCACTCGTTGTCGTACCAGGCGGAGAGCTTCACCTGGTCGCCGATGACGCGGACGAGGCCGGCGTCGAAAATCGACGAGTGCGGGTCGGAGACGATGTCGCTCGAGACGATCTCGTCCTCGGTGTACTTGAGGATTCCCTTCAGGGACCCCTCGGCGGCGGCCTTGTAGGCGGCCTTGACCTCGTCGACCGTCACCGGTCGCGAGGAGGTCACGGTCAGGTCGGTGATCGACCCGGTGGGCACGGGCACGCGGAGCGCGAAGCCATCGAGCTTGCCGACGAGCTCGGGCAGCACGAGGCCGATGGCCTTGGCTGCACCGGTCGAGGTCGGCACGATGTTGAGCGCGGCGGCACGGGCGCGACGGAGATCCTTGTGGGGGCCGTCCTGGAGGTTCTGGTCGGCCGTGTACGCGTGAACCGTCGTCATGAGGCCGCGCTCGATGCCGAACGCGTCGTTGAACACCTTCGCCAGGGGCGCGAGGCAGTTCGTCGTGCACGAGGCGTTCGAGATGATGTGGTGGCGCTCGGGCTCGTAGTCCTGCTCGTTGACGCCGATCACGAAGGTGGCGTCCTCGTCGGTGGCGGGAGCGGAGATCAGCACCTTCTTCGCCCCGGCCTCGAGGTGCTTTCGCGCATCGGCCGCCTTCGTGAAGAAGCCGGTCGACTCGATCACGATATCGACGCCGAGCTCGCCCCAGGGTAGGTTCGCGGGGTCGCGCTCCGAGAAGGCCTTGATCGCGGTGCCGTTGACGATGATGCTGTCGTCGTCGTAATCGACCGTCGCGTCGAGCCGGCCCGTGATCGAGTCGTACTTCAGGAGGTGTGCGAGGGTCTTGTTGTCGGTGAGGTCGTTCACCGCGACGATCTCGAGGTCGGCGCCCTGGGCGAGTGCCGCGCGGAGGTAGTTGCGGCCGATGCGGCCGAAGCCGTTGATGCCGATCTTTACAGACACAGATGTCTCCTGGATGACGTGGCGCGAACAGCGCCGATGCACGGGTGGACTGATCGGACGACGGTGTCCCCGGACGAGTCCGAGGACACCATCCGTTTTACGACAGTAGCAGCAGCCCTGAGGTCTTCTCACCAGCTGCGGTGAAGCGCTGCTGGACGTTCTCCCAGTTCACGATCGACCAGAATGCCTTGACGTAATCGGCCCGCACGTTCTTGTAGTCGAGGTAGTACGCGTGCTCCCAGACGTCGAGCATGAGGAGCGGCACGAGGCCCGCCGGGAGGTTGCCCTGCTGATCGAAGAACTGCGCGATGATCGGGCGCTGACCGAGGGAATCCCACGCGAGGACCGCCCAGCCCGAACCCTGCACGCCGAGCGCCGTGGCGGTGAAGTGGGCCGTGAACTTCTCGAACGAACCGAAGTGATCGTCGATCGCCGCAGCGAGCTCGCCGGTCGGCTGGTCGCCGCCCTCGGGCGAGAGGTTCGTCCAGAAGATCGAGTGGTTGACGTGCCCGCCGAGGTTGAACGCGAGGTCCTTCTCGAGCTTGTTCACGTTCGCGAGGTTGCCCGAGTCACGCGCTTCGGCGAGCTGCGCGAGTGCCGTGTTCGCACCGGTCACATAGGCCTGGTGGTGCTTCGAGTGGTGCAGCTCCATGATCGTGCCGCTGATCGCCGGCTCGAGCGCCGCGTAATCGTAGGCGAGATCGGGGAGGGTGTAGTCAGCCATTGCTTCTCCTTGTCAGGTGCGCCGGGGCACCCGGGCGTCTCCCCGGATCTCCGCGGCGGCATTCCCGAGTCTATGCCCGCACGGCCGAGGCGTGCCGGGATGGACCCGGGATCGCGTCGCCGTGTGACGGGGTTCGCCGGATCAGACCTCGTCGAGGTCGGCGGGCAGGCTCGCCTCGGTGCCCGGCACCCCGAGATCGGCGGCGCGCTTGTCGGCCATTGCGAGCAGGCGCCGGATCCGTCCGGCGACCGCATCCTTCGTCATGGGAGGGTCGGCGTGGTGACCGAGCTCGTCGAGACTCGCCTCGCGGTGCGCGAGACGCAGTTCGCCCGCGTACTTCAGGTGGTCGGGGATTCCGTCGCCGAGGAGTTCCATCGCGCGCTCCACGCGGGCGCAGGCCGCAACCGCCGCCTGGGCCGACCGGCGCAGGTTGGCGTCGTCGAAGTTGACGAGACGATTCGCGGTCGCACGCACCTCGCGGCGCTGGCGCAACTCCTCCCAGTTGCGCACGGTCGTGCTCGCGCCCATCGCCGCGAGCATCGCGCTGATCGCCTCGCCGTCCCGGATGACCACGCGGTGCACACCGCGCACCTCGCGCGCCTTCGCCGCGATGCCCAGACGGCCTGCGGCACCGACGAGCGCCATCGCGGTCTCGTTTCCCGGGCAGGTCACTTCGAGTGCCGCCGAACGACCGGGGTCGGTGAGGCTCCCCTGTGCGAGGAACGCGCCACGCCAGATCGCCGCGACCTCGTCGCGCGACCCCGTGGTCAGCTTGTTCGGAAGACCCCGCACCGGGCGGCGCCGCGCGTCGAGCAGACCGGTCTGCCGGGCGAGGGTCTCACCGCCCTCGAGGATGCGTACGAGGTAATTGTTGGTGCGCCGCACCCCGGCCGGGGCGACGACCGAGACGTCGGGGCGGACCCCGTAGATCTCGCCCAGGTCGCGCGTCACACGCCGCGCGACGTTCTTGGAGTCGAGCTCGGCCTCGATCGCGATGCGATTCGAGATGATGTGGAGTCCACCCGCGAAACGCAGCACCGAGGCGAGCTCGGCGATGCGGACACTCGTCTTCGAGACCTCGACCAGGGCGAGTTCTTCTTTCACATCAGCGGTCAATGCCACCTCGTCATCCAATCTGTGTTGCGGGGACCCTGCGTCATTCGCGACCGAGGTCGCGATGCTTGACGCTCACGACGACGCCGGGCAGCTTTGCGACGCGCTCCGAGAGTTCGCGGACCATGGCGACGGAGCGGTGCTTGCCGCCCGTGCAGCCGATCGCGATCGTCGCGTGTCGCTTGTTCTCTCGTTGGTAGCCGGCCATCACGGGTTCGAGCGCACGTGCGTAGGCTTCCAGGAATTCCATGGCACCGGGCTGGGCGAGCACGAACTCGCTCACGGCGGCGTCTTCACCGGTGAGATGGCGGAGTTCAGGATTCCAGAACGGGTTCGGCAGAAACCGGGCGTCGGCGATGAGGTCGGCGTCGGTGGGTGCGCCGTACTTGAATCCGAAACTCTGCATCGTCACCCGGAGGCCTGCGTGGTCGGCCCCGGCGAAGGTCTCGGTCACGAGGTTCGCGAGCTGGTGGATGTTGAGATCGGAGGTGTCGACGACGAAATCGCTGGCTTCGCGAAGCGTGGCGAGCCGGGCACGTTCGGCACCGATGCCGTCGAGGAGCGTGCCATTGCCCTGCAACGGATGCGGGCGCCTGACCGATTCGAATCGGCGCACGAGTACCGCGTCGTTCGCGTCGAGGAAGACCACCCGGACGTTCACTCCCGCGCGAAGCGCCTGGATGATCTCCTGGAGCTCGGAGAAGAAGTCGCGACCACGGATGTCAACGACCGCCGCGATGCGCGGGAGGGAGGTGCCGGCGCGCTCGACCAGTTCGACCAGCGGTCGGAGCATCTGCGGCGGCAGGTTGTCGACGACGTACCAGCCCAGGTCTTCGAGCGCGTTGCCGACCGTGGATCGACCGGCCCCGCTCATCCCCGTGACGATGAGCATCTCCTGCTCCTCGGGCTCCCCCGCCGTCATCCTGTCCCCCTTCTGCATGCCGACGTCCAAGCCTATCGGGGCACCGGGGCTTCGTCGGCGTGGAGTCGTGCGTGCACCGTCGCGGCGAGCGTCGGTCCGACACCCTTCACCTCGGCGATCGCCGCCTCATCGGCCGCCCGCAGGCGCGCGACCGAGCCGAAATGGCGAAGCAGCTCCTTCACCCGCGATGGCCCGAGCCCCGGGATCTCCGAGAGCACCGAGCCGATGTCGCGCTTGCGACGCTGTCGTTGATGGGTGATCGCGAAGCGATGCGCCTCATCGCGCACCCGCTGGAAGAGGAAGAGCGCGTCGCTGTTGCGAGGCAGGATGACCGGGAACTCGGCCTCGGGCGTCCAGATCTCCTCGAGACGTTTCGCGATGCCGCAGAGATAGATGCCTTCGACGCCCGACTCGCGGAGCGCCCGAGCGGCCGCGGCGACCTGCGGTTGGCCTCCGTCGACGATGAGGAGGTTCGGGCGATAGGCGAACTTCTTCCGGCGCTCCGACACCTCAGGCGCGTCGGCAGCGCCCGAGGCGTCGGGCGCGACCGGGACCTCGGGCCCATCGGCGGCCCCGACACGTTCCGCCTCCGAGTCGGCTGCCCCGGAGAGATAGGCGAGCCGACGGGTCAGCACCTGGTGGATGGAATCGGTGTCGTCGGTGGAACTCGGGATCGTGAACCTGCGGTACTCGTCTTTTCGCGGCAGTCCGTCTTCGAAGACGACCATCGAAGCGACGATGTTCGTGCCGCTGAGGTGCGAGACGTCGTAGCATTCGATGCGCAGCGGGGCATCGGCCATGCCGAGTGCCTCCTGGATGTCTTCGAGCGCGCGTGATCTCGTCGTGAAGTCGGCGCTGCGCCGAGTCTTGTAGAGCATGAGCGTCTGCTTCGCGTTCTGGGTCGCAGTCTGCAGGAGGGAGGCCTTGTCGCCCCGCTGGGCCACCCTGAGCCGCACCCTGCGATCAGCTCGATCGCCGAGCCACGCCTCGAGAGCCGCGGCGTCGTCGGGAAGCTCGGGGACGACGACCTCGCCAGGTGGGCGGAGCGCGTCGCCGTACGCGTTCTGCACGACGGAGTCGACGAGCTCGCCGAGCGGGACGTCGAGCTCCTTGTCGACCGTCCAGGAATGGATGCCGCGCACGCGGCCGCCGCGGACGATGAAGAGCTGGACTGCCGCCGACAGTTCATCGTGGTCGATGCCGAAGACATCGAGGTCGACCGTATCTCCGAGCACCATCGCACTCTTCTCGAAGAAGGCGTTCGCGGCGACGAGCCGGTCGCGGTATCGCGCTGCGGACTCGTACTCCTGCGCCACGGCGGCGGCTCGCATCCGCTGCTCGAGCTCACCGAGGATGCGCCGGTCTTGGTTCTGCATGAATGCGACGAAGCGTTCGACGTTCTCGCGGTGCTCGGCGACCGTGACCCGGCCGGAGCACGGGCCGAAGCATCGACCGATCTGACCGGCGAAGCAGGGCTTGCCGCTCGCCATCGCCCGTCGGTAGTCGCTGTCTTTGCAGGTGCGGATGGGAAAGAGCTTGAGCAGGATCTCGAGCGTCTCGTTGATCGCCCAGACCTTCGGGTACGGGCCGAAGTAGCGCGCCCCACGCAGCTTGCGGTTGCGGGTGACGAAGGCTCGGGGAGCCTCGTCGGCCAAGGTGACGGCGAGGTACGGGTACGACTTGTCGTCTTTGAACCGCACGTTGAACGGCGGGTGGAACTCGTTGATCCACGTGATCTCGAGTTGCAGCGCCTCGACTTCGCTGCCGACGACCGTCCACTCGACCGAGGAGGCGCTCGTCACCATGCGCCGCGTGCGCTCGTGCAGGCTGCGAAGCGGCGCGAAGTAGTTCGAGAGGCGGGCTCGCAGATTCTTCGCCTTGCCGACGTAGAGCACACGGCGCTCGGCGTCGCGGAACCGGTAGACCCCGGGCTCGGTCGGAATCTCGCCCGCCTTCGGCCGGTAGGGGACGCTCTGGTCGTACGAAGCTGCGGCGCTCATCGCCTCAACTGGCGACGTCGGCGCGCTCGGCCGCGGCGTCGAAGATCTCACGGAGGAAGTACCCGGTGTGACTCTCCGACGCGGATGCCACCTGCTCGGGCGTTCCCGTCGCGACGATCTGGCCGCCGCCCGAGCCGCCCTCGGGTCCGAGGTCGATGATCCAGTCGGCCGACTTGATGACGTCGAGCGAATGCTCGATCACGATCACCGAGTTGCCCTTGTCGACGAGCTTGCCCAGCACTTTGAGGAGCTTCTGCACGTCTTCGAAGTGCAGGCCGGTCGTCGGCTCGTCGAGCACGTAGACGCTGCGGCCGTTCGACCGACGCTGCAGCTCGGTCGCGAGTTTCACCCGCTGCGCCTCGCCGCCCGAGAGTGTGGTGGCGCTCTGGCCGAGCTGCACGTACCCGAGTCCGACGTCGACGAGGGTCTTGAGGTAGCGATGGATCGCGGAGATCGGCTCGAAGAACTCGGCGGCCTCGCTGATCGGCATCTCGAGCACCTCGGCGATGTTCTTGCCCTTGTAGTGCACCTGCAAGGTCTCGCGGTTGTAGCGCTGGCCCGCGCAGACCTCGCAGGCGACATAGACGTCGGGGAGGAAGTTCATCTCGATCTTGATGGTGCCGTCGCCCGAGCACGCCTCGCAACGGCCGCCCTTGACGTTGAAGCTGAACCGGCCGGGCAGGTAGCCGCGCGCCTTCGCCTCGTTGGTCTCGGAGAAGAGGGTGCGGATGCGGTCGAACACGCCCGTGTAGGTCGCCGGGTTCGATCGCGGCGTCCGCCCGATCGGAGCCTGGTCGACGTGCACGACCTTGTCGAGGTGCTCGAGGCCCGTCACGCGCCGGTGCTTGCCGGGCACCTTGCGAGCGCCGTTGAGACGGTTCGCCAGCACCCGGTAGAGGATGTCGTTGACGAGCGACGACTTGCCCGAGCCACTGACCCCGGTGACGGCCGTCAGCACCCCGAGGGGGAACTCGACGTCGACACCCCGGAGGTTGTTCGCCTCGGCGCCCTGCACCGAGATCGTGCGCTCGCGGTCGATCGCCCGGCGGTGCGCCGGGATGGCGATCTCGCGGCGGCCCGAGAGATAGTCGCCGGTGAGCGAGCGGGTGTTCTTCAGCAGCTCGGCGTAGCTGCCCGAGTGCACCACCGTGCCGCCGTTCACGCCGGCACCGGGGCCGATGTCGACGATCCAGTCGGCCGTGCGGATGGTGTCTTCGTCGTGCTCGACGACGATGAGCGTGTTGCCGAGATCGCGGAGCGCGATCAGCGTGTCGATCAGACGTCGGTTGTCGCGCTGGTGCAGCCCGATGCTCGGCTCGTCGAGAACGTAGAGCACGCCGGTGAGCCCCGAGCCGATCTGCGTCGCGAGCCGGATG
Source organism: Agromyces italicus DSM 16388 (assembly GCF_000421545.1). Classification (GTDB taxonomy): domain Bacteria; phylum Actinomycetota; class Actinomycetes; order Actinomycetales; family Microbacteriaceae; genus Agromyces; species Agromyces italicus. The sequence goes on along the minus strand of NZ_ATXF01000004.1, from coordinate 322,561 downwards.
CGCTGCGCCTCGCCGCCCGAGAGGGTGCCCGCCGCACGCGCGAGATCGAGGTAGCTGAGACCCACCCTGATCAGGAAGTCGAGCCGGAGCTTGATCTCGCGCAGCACCTGCGCCCCGATCTTCTGCTCGCGCTCGGTGAGTTCGAGGCGATCCATGAAGGAACGGGCGTCGGTCAGGCTGAGCAGTCCGACATCGGCGATGCTGTGGTCGTGGATGAGCACCGAGAGCACCTCGGGCTTCAGCCGCTTGCCGTCGCAGACAGGGCACGGCACCTCGCGCAGGTACTCCGACCAGCGTGCACGCTGCACATCGGTCTCTGCCTGGAGGTACTGCCGCTCGATGTAGGGCACGACCCCTTCGAAGCCCGAGCTGTAGCTCATCTCGCGGCCGTAGCGATTGCGCCAACGCACCTTGACCTCGAAGTTGTCACCGCGGAGCACCGCGTTGCGCGCGTCTTCGTCGAGCTGCTCCCACGGAGTGTCGAGCGAGAAGCCGAGATCGCGGGCGAGGCCGTCGAGCAGTTTCTCGTAGTAGTTGTAGAGGCTCTTGCCCTGCGAGGTCCACGGCAGGATGACACCCTCGGCGATGCTCAACTCGGGGTCGCCCAGCAGCAGCGCCTCGTCGACCGACATGCGGGTGCCGAGGCCCGAGCATTCGGGACAGGCGCCGAACGGCGCGTTGAAGGAGAAGGTGCGCGGCTCGATCTCGGTGAGCTGGATGGGGTGCTGGTTCGGGCACGAGAGCTTCTCGGAGAAGGTGGCCCACGCCGCGGGGCCATCTTCATCGACGTAGTTGACCTGCACGAGCCCATCGGTGAGCCGCAGCGCGGTCTCGAGCGAGTCGGTGAGTCGGCCGAGGACCTCGGGCCCAGCGACGAGCCGGTCGACGACGACCGAGATGTCGTGCTTGACCTGCTTCTTCAGCTTCGGCGGTTCGTCGAGCCGCACGATCTCTCCGTCGACGACGGCACGGGAATAGCCCTGCGCCGCGAGCTCGCGGAAGAGATCGACGAACTCGCCCTTCTTCTTCGAGACGACCGGGCTCAGCACCTGGAACCGTGTGCCCGCCTCGAGCTCCATCAGCTGGTCGGCGATCTGCTGGACCGTCTGCCGCTGGATCTTCTCGCCGCAGACCGGGCAGTGCGGCACACCGATGCGCGCCCAGAGCAGTCGCATGTAGTCGTAGATCTCGGTGATGGTACCGACCGTCGAGCGGGGGTTGCGGTTCGTCGACTTCTGGTCGATCGAGACGGCCGGGCTCAGCCCTTCGATGAAATCGACGTCGGGGCGGTCGACCTGCCCGAGGAACTGGCGGGCGTACGCCGAGAGCGACTCGACGTAGCGCCGCTGCCCCTCGGCGAAGATCGTGTCGAAGGCGAGGGACGACTTGCCCGACCCCGAGAGCCCCGTGAACACCACCATCGCGTCGCGCGGAATCTCGACGTCGACGTTGTGCAGGTTGTGCACACGGGCTCCGCGGACACTCAGGCGCGAATGGGCATCGAGACGTGAAACTGGCACCCTTCGAGTCTAAGGAGCACCACCGACACTCGTCGCGCGACCGCACGCGCTCTGAGCGAACATATGTTCGATCGACGCACCCGGCGCCGTCGCGGGGCGCTCGAAGCATGACGCGAACACTCAGCCGAGGTGTCCGGCCTTCTCCATCTGACGCAGTTCTCGCTTGAGTTCGGACACCTCGTCGCGGAGCCTCGCGGCCAACTCGAACTTGAGCTCGCCGGCGGCCTCGAGCATCTGATCGTTGAGGTCGCGGATGAGCTCTTCGAGATCGTTCGCTCCCTCTGCGGCGATACCCTCACGGCGGAGGTTCGGTACCGGCGACTTCTTTCGACCGTCGCGACCCGCGAGCAGCGCCGCGGTGTCGGCCTCCTCGCGTGCGAGCACCTCGGTGATATCGGCGATGCGCTTGCGCAGCGGCTGCGGGTCGATGCCGTTCACCCGGTTGTACTCGAGCTGCATCTCGCGTCGCCTGGTGGTCTCGTCGATCGCCTGGTTCATCGAGTCGGTGAGCACGTCGGCGTACATGTGCACCTCGCCCGAGACGTTGCGCGCCGCGCGGCCGATGGTCTGGATGAGCGAGGTCGCCGAGCGCAGGAACCCCTCTTTGTCGGCATCGAGGATCGCGACGAGCGAGACCTCGGGCAGGTCGAGGCCCTCTCGCAGCAGATTGATGCCGACAAGCACGTCGTAGACGCCCGCGCGCAGCTCGGTGAGCAGTTCGACGCGGCGGAGGGTGTCGACGTCGGAGTGCAGATAGCGCACGCGAACCCCGGCCTCGGTGAGGAAGTCGGTGAGTTCTTCGGCCATCTTCTTCGTGAGGGTGGTGACGAGCACGCGTTCGTCGCGCTCGGCACGCATGCGGATCTCTTCGAGCAGGTCGTCGATCTGCCCCTTCGAGGGCTTCACCACGATCTGGGGGTCGACGAGGCCCGTCGGGCGGATGATCTGCTCGACGACGCCGTCGGCGACGCCCATCTCGTACCGGCCGGGCGTCGCCGAGAGGTAGACCGTCTGCCCGACGCGGTTCTTGAACTCGTTCCACTTCAGCGGGCGGTTGTCGAGGGCGCTGGGCAACCGGAAGCCGTGCTCGACGAGCGTGCGCTTGCGCGAGGAGTCGCCCTCGTACATAGCTCCGATCTGCGGCACCGTCACGTGCGACTCGTCGATCACGACGAGGAAGTCGTCGGCGAAGTAGTCGAGCAGGCAGTGCGGTGCCTCACCCGGCCGGCGGCCGTCGATGTGCCGGGAGTAGTTCTCGATGCCCGAGCAGAACCCGATCTGCTCCATCATCTCGAGGTCGAAGGTCGTGCGCATGCGCAGCCGCTGCGCCTCGAGCAGCTTGCCCTCGCGCTCGAGTTCGGCGAGCCGCTCGTCGAGTTCGGTGCGGATCGTGCCGATCGCCCGCTGCATGACCTCGGTGGATGCCACGTAGTGGGAGCCGGGGAACACCGGCACCGCGTCGAGCTTCGCGACGACCTGGCCGGTGAGCGGATGGAGACTGTACAGCGCCTCGATCTCGTCGCCGAACATCTCGATGCGGATGGCGAGCTCTTCGTAGATCGGGATGATCTCGATCGTGTCGCCGCGCACCCTGAAGTTGCCCCGCGAGAAGTCGACATCGTTGCGCTGGTACTGCATCGAGACGAACTTTCGGATGAGCCAGTCGCGGTCGACCCGCTGCCCGACCTGCAACGGCATCATCGCGCCGAGGTACTCTTCGGGCGTGCCGAGGCCGTAGATGCACGAGACGGTCGAGACGACCACGACGTCACGACGGCTCAGCAGCGAGTTGGTCGTCGAGTGGCGCAGACGCTCGACCTCGGCGTTGATCGAGGAGTCCTTCTCGATGAAGGTGTCGGTCTGCGGCACATAGGCCTCGGGCTGGTAGTAGTCGTAGTACGACACGAAGTACTCGACCGCGTTGTTCGGCAGCAGCTCGCGGAACTCGGTGGCGAGCTGGGCCGCGAGGGTCTTGTTGTGCGCGAGCACGAGCGTCGGTCGCTGCACCTGCTCGATGAGCCACGCGGTCGTCGCCGACTTGCCGGTGCCCGTCGCGCCGAGCAGCACCACGTCGGTCTCACCGGCATTGATGCGACCGGCGAGCTCGGTGATCGCCTGCGGCTGATCGCCGCTCGGTCGGTACTCGCTGACGACCTCGAACGGACGAACTGATCGCGTGGCCTGCATTCTTCAAGTCTAGGTTCGCCCACCGACACGGCGGCCGGCGTTCGCCCGCGGCGCACGCCGGCGCGACGGCCCCCGGCACCCGCGCAGCTGCATCGCCGCCACCGCCGACGAGCCGTCAGGCGCGAGCGGCCCGGCGCGCGACGAGGTCGGCCCAGAGCGCGTCGGTCTGGCTCATCGTGTGGGCGAGGGTCCCGTCGGTGTCGATCACGACGTCCGCGATCGCGAGTCGCCGGGTATTGTCGACCTGCGCATCGACGCGTGCCACCGCCTGATTGAGATCGAGCCCGCGCTCTTCGACGAGGCGCTTCACCTGCGTCTTGCGCGGCGCATCGGTCACCACGACGAGGTCGAAGGGGTGATCGACGGATGCCTCGACGAGGAGCGGCACGTCGTACACCACCACTGCATCGGGGTCCTCCGCCTCGGCCTTCGCGATGAGCCGGCCCGAGAGCTCACGGACCGCCGGGTGCACGATCGCGTTCAACCGGGCCCGGGCCGCGTCGTCGTTGAAGACGATCTCGCCGAGCTTCACGCGGTCGAGCGTTCCGTCGGCGCGCAGCACGCCGTCGCCGAACTCGTCGATGATCGCCGCCAGCCCGGGAGTGCCGGGCTCGACGACGCGACGCGCGAGCTCATCGGCGTCGAGGTGCACGGCGCCGTGCTCGTAGAGCCGGCGCGCGACGGTGGACTTTCCTGAGGCGATGCCGCCGGTGAGACCGATCAGATACACGTGACCACTCTAACCGTGCGACACTCGACTCGTTCGATGAGGAGGCGACATGCTCGAACTGCTGACCGGCACGGGGCTCGCCCTCGCCGCAGGCCTGAACGCGTGGATCCCGCTCGTGATCCTCGGCGCACTCGACCGGTTCACCGGGCTCGTCGAACTGCCTGCACCCTGGGCGTGGCTCGCGAACGAGTGGGTGCTGCTGATCCTCGTCGTGCTGCTCGTCGTCGAGTTCGTCGCCGACAAGGTTCCGGGCCTCGACTCGGTGAACGACCTCGTGCAGACCGTCGTACGCCCGACCGCCGGAGGGCTCGCCTTCACGTCGGGCATCGGCGCCGAGACCGTCGCGGTCACCGACCCCGAGCAGTTCTTCACCTCATCGCAGTGGGTGCCGATCGCGGTCGGCGTGGGCCTCGCGCTCCTCGTGCATCTCGGCAAGGCCGCTGCGCGCCCCGTCATCAACAGCGCCACCGCCGGCGTCGGCGCGCCGATCGCCAGTGCGGCAGAGGATGCAGGCAGCTTCGCGCTCTCCTTCGCCGCGATCCTGGCTCCGATCCTCGTGGTCCTCGGCGCAGTGCTGCTCGCGATCGCGGTCATGCTCGTCATCCGCCATCGCCGCAGGCAACGCGCGCGCAGCGCGGGGCATCCGAGAGCCGCGCCCTGAAACGCCGGAAGGCCGGCCCCCGAGGGGACCGGCCTTCCGTGACGCGAACTGCGATCAGTTGTTGCTCGAGAGCTTCTCGCGCAGTGCCGCGAGCGAGGCGTCGTCGGCGAGGGTGCCCGCGCCGGCCGAGTCGCTCGAGTAGGAGGCACCGCCGGCCGAGAACGAGTCGTCGGCGGCCTGGGCGGCGAGCGAAGCAGCAACCTGCTTCTTGTGCGCCTCCCAGCGAGCCTGAGCGGCAGCGTAGTCCTGCTCCCACTTCTCGCGCTGGGCCTCGAAGCCCTCGCGCCACTCGTTGGTCTCGGGGTCGAAGCCCTCGGGGTACTTGTAGTTGCCCTGCTCGTCGTACTCGGTGAGCATGCCGTAGAGCGCCGGGTCGAACTCGGTGCCCTCGGGGTCGACGCCCTCGTTCGCCTGCTTCAGCGAGAGCGAGATGCGGCGACGCTCGAGGTCGATGTCGATGACCTTGACGAAGACCTCTTCGCCGACCGACACGACCTGCTCGGCGAGCTCGACGTGCTTGCCCGACAGCTCGGAGATGTGGACGAGGCCCTCGATGCCGTCGGCGACGCGAACGAACGCACCGAACGGAACGAGCTTCGTGACCTTACCCGGGGCGACCTGACCGATCGCGTGGGTACGGGCGAAGACCTGCCACGGGTCCTCCTGCGTCGCCTTGAGCGACAGCGAGACGCGCTCACGGTCGAGCTCGACGGAGAGCACCTCGACGGTGACCTCCTGGCCGACCTCGACGACCTCGCTGGCGTGCTCGATGTGCTTCCACGAGAGCTCGGAGACGTGGACGAGACCGTCGACGCCGCCGAGGTCGACGAACGCACCGAAGTTGACGATCGACGAGATGACGCCCTTGCGGATCTGGCCCGGGTGGAGGTTCGCGAGGAAGGTCGAGCGCGATTCGGACTGCGTCTGCTCGAGGAGCGCGCGGCGCGAGAGCACGACGTTGTTGCGGTTCTTGTCGAGCTCGAGGATCTTCGCCTCGATCTCCTGGCCGAGGTACGGCGTGAGGTCGCGCACGCGGCGGAGCTCGATGAGCGACGCCGGGAGGAAGCCTCGGAGGCCGATGTCGACGATCAGGCCGCCCTTGACGACCTCGATGACCGAACCGGTCACGACGCCATCGGCTTCCTTGATCTTCTCCACGTCGCCCCACGCGCGCTCGTACTGCGCACGCTTCTTCGACAGGATGAGGCGGCCTTCCTTGTCCTCCTTCTGGAGAACGAGGGCCTCGACGGTGTCGCCGACGCCGACGACCTCGCTGGGGTCGACGTCGTGCTTGATCGAAAGCTCGCGCGAGGGGATGACGCCCTCGGTCTTGTAGCCGACGTCGAGGAGGACCTCGTCGCGGTCGATCTTCACGACGGTGCCCTCGATGAGGTCGCCGTCGTTGAAGAACTTCAGAGTCTTTTCGACCGCGGCGAGGAAATCTTCAGCAGATCCGATGTCGTTGATGGCGACCTGCTTGGGTGCCTTGGTCGTTGCGGTTGTCATGTAGTGAATGCTCCGTAAAGGACAATATCGAGCCCATCGCGCGGGAGAGCGTTGTGTTGGTTCCGCGATGGGCGTGCGGACAGGGATGTCACAAGAGTGACGTTCGATCCTAACGGATTCGCTCGGCCGACGGCAACCGCGACGCCGCACTGCTGCCGTGGTCGCTCACGCGATGAGCGCCGAACGCAGGGTGTCGAGGCCGACTCCCCCGAGCGCGAGCGCGTTCCGGTGGAAGTCGCGGATGTCGAACCCGGCGCCCTCCCGCCGCGCGACCTCGTCGCGCAGCTGCTCCCAGATGCGCTGGCCGACCTTGTACGACGGGGCCTGGCCCGGCCAGCCGAGATACCGGTTCACCTCGAAGCGCACGAACCCCTCGTTCATGTTCACGTTCTTCGAGAGGAACTCGTGGGCGTACTCCCCCGTCCACACCCCCACGCCGTCGGGGCGCGGTTTGCCGAGGTGCACGCCGATGTCGAGCACCACACGAGCGGCGCGCATGCGCTGGCCGTCGAGCATGCCGAGCCGATCGGCCGGATCGTCGAGGTAGCCGAGGCCCTCCATGAGCCGCTCGGCGTAGAGCGCCCAGCCCTCGGCGTGCCCCGAGGTGCCGGCCAGCTGCCTGCGCCACGTGTTCAGCTGCCCCCGGTTCACGACCGCCTGGCCGATCTGCAGGTGGTGCCCGGGAACGCCCTCGTGGTACACCGTCGTGAGTTCGCGCCAGGTGTCGAACTCGGTCACGCCCTCGGGCACCGACCACCACATGCGCCCGGGCCGAGAGAAGTCGTCGCTCGGGCCGGTGTAGTAGATGCCCCCCTCCTGAGTGGGTGCGATCATGCACTCGAGCGCCCGGATCTCCTCCGGGATGTCGAACTGGGTGCCCGCGAGCTCGGCCACGGCGCGATCGCTCGTCTCCTGCATCCACCGCTGAAGCGCGTCGGTGCCGTGGAGCTTGCGCTTCGCGTCGCCGTCGAGGAACGCGATCGCCTCGGCCACGGATGCCCCCGGCACGATCTCGTTCGCGATGGACTCCTGCTCGGCGACCATGCGCGCGAGCTCCTCGATGCCCCACTCGTAGGTCTCGTCGAGGTCGATCACCGCGCCGAGGAAGCGACGGGACTCGAGGGCGTAGACCTCGCGGCCGACGGCGTCGGCGTCGCCGGCGACGGGAGCGAGCCCCGACTCGAGGAACTCGGCGAGCCGGCCGTAGGCCGCGCTCGCTGCGCCGGCGCCCGACTCGAGGTCGCGCGCGAGCGCGCCGGGGAGCTCGGACTCCCCCGCCTTCGCGTTCGCCGCGAAGGTCGTGAAGAAGCCGTCGACCTTGGCGATGCGCCGCGCCTGGGCGGCGACCTCGCGCACCTGCCGGATGGCGGGAACCGTGCCCGCGGCGACACCCTCGCGCAAGGTCTCGATGTAGCCGTCGAGCGCGCCGGGAACGGCACCCAGCCGGGCGGCGATGCGCGACCAGTCGTCGACCTCGGCGGTCGGCATGAGGTCGAACACGTCGCGGATCTCCTGCGGCGGGCTCGCGATGACATTCAGGTCGCGCAGGTGGAGGCCGGCGTCGAACCGCTCGAGGTCGAGCTCGAGCTCGGACCCCAGGTCGGCGACCGTGATCCGGTCGACGTCGTCGGCCGGCGTTGCGGCGCGCAACGCCGCGGCGGCGTCGCGGACCGCGGCGATGCGCCGTTCGTGCCCGGCCGGCGAGTAGTCGGCGAGCCGGTCGTCGTGACTCGTGCGGCCGATGTACGTGCCGATGCTCGGGTCGAGATCGACGAGGGTGTCGACCCAGCCCTCGGCGATCAGGTCGACGTCGGTCGGGGTGCGCTCACTCGATGCCATCCCTCGAACCTAGGACAGCCGGTGCATCTCTGTCGAGGTCGAGGATCCCTCGGTCAGTGCCCGGCGTCCTCCCAATTCGCCCCGCGCCCGACCTGCACCTCGAGCGGCACCAGGAGGTCGGCGGCGTTCGCCATCTTCTCGCGGACGAGCGCCTCGAGCAGCTCGCTCTCGCCGCCCGCGACCTCGAAGATGAGTTCGTCGTGCACGGTCATGAGCATGCGGCTCGCGAGCCCCTGCTCCGCGATCGAGCGCTCGACGGCGACCATCGCGATCTTCATGATGTCGGCCGCCGATCCTTGGATCGGCGAATTGAGCGCGGCGCGTTCGGCGTTCTCGCGGTGCACCCGGTTGGGGCTGTTGAGGTCGGGGAACGGGCGGCGCCGACCGAAGATCGTCTCGGTGTAGCCGTCGATCTTCGCCTGCTCGACGACGCCGCGCAGGTAGTCGCGCACGGCGCCGAAACGCTCGAAGTACTCTTTCATGAGCTGGGTCGCCTCGGCACGATCGATGCGCAGCTGCTTCGAGAGGCCGAAGGCGCTGAGCCCGTAGGCGAGACCGTACGACATCGCCTTCACCCTGGTGCGCATGAGCGGGGTGACGTCGGCCGGGTCGACCGAGAACACCCGCGCGCCGACGAAGCGGTGCAGGTCTTCGCCCGCGTTGAAGGCCTCGATGAGGCCGGAGTCGCCCGAGAGGTGCGCCATGATGCGCATCTCGATCTGCGAGTAGTCGGCGGTCAGCAACTCGCTGAACTCGGGCCCGTGGCGGAACGCCTTGCGGATGCGACGGCCGTCTTCTGTGCGGATGGGGATGTTCTGCAGATTCGGGTCGTTCGACGACATGCGCCCGGTGGCGGCCCCGATCTGGCCGTACGTCGTGTGGATGCGCCCGTCGGCGGCGATCGACTTGTCGAGCGACTCGACGATCTGACGCAGCTTCGTCGCGTCGCGGTGCTCGAGCAGATAGCCGAGGAACGGGTGCGGGTTCGACTCCTGCAGGTCGGCGAGCGCGTTCGCGTCGGTCGTGTACCCGGTCTTCGTCGCCCTCGTCTTCGGCATCGCGAGCTGATCGAACAGCACCTCTTGCAGTTGCTTGGGCGAGCCGAGGTTCACTTCGCGGCCGATCTCGGCGAAGGCGAGCTGCGCGAGCCCGGCCGCGCGATCGCCGAGTTCGCTCGAGAGCGCGGCGAGTTCGGCGTGGTCGACCGCGACGCCTCGGAGCTGCATGGACGCGAGCACCGGCACGAGGGGCATCTCGACCTCGGCGAGGAGCGTGCGCGAGGGCTCGGGCAGCGCTCGGAGCACCGCAGGCGCGACGCGCACGGTGAACCAGGCGTATTCGGGCGCGCCCGCGTCGGTGCCCTCTTCGGGCACGAGCTGTGCGGGATCGGCCTGCGGCACGGTTTCGCCGAGATAGCGTTCGACGAGGTCGGCGAGGCTCTTCTCAGCGAGGATCGGGCGGGCGAGCCAGCCCGCGACGAGCGTGTCGAGCACGAGCCCGTCGACGGCGAGACCCGAGCGCTCGAGCGCCTCGAGCTGCGGCTTCGCGTCGGTCATGATCTTCGGCGCGTCGCTCGAGAGCCAGGCTTCGAAGGGGGCATAGTCGGTGCGCCCGGCCTGCCAAGGCAGACGCACCGTCTCGGTGGCGGTGGCGATGCCCGCGCCGATCACCTGCCCGTCGACGACCTCGAGGCTCAGCCCGAGCCCGGCCGGCTCGGCCACGACGGCCTTGGCGAACCATGCCTCGAGCTCCTCGTCGAGCAGGAGTCTCGGTGTCGGCATGGGCGGAGCCGCCTGCTCGGGAACCGGCGCGGCCGTCGGAGCGCTCGCCCCGCCGTTGCCGTTCGTCTCACCGGCGGCGAGTTTGCGGAGCCGCTCGAACAGCGTGCGGAACTCGAGCCGTTCGAACACCGGCCGCACCGTCTCGATGTCGATCGGCTTCGCCGCGAGCTCGTCGATGACGACGTCGAGCTCGACGTCGGTGACCAGGCGGTTGAGCCGCCGGTTGCGGATGGCGTTCTCGCGCTGGTCGCGCAGGTTCTGCCCGACCACGCCCTTGATCTCGTCGGCGTGCTCGAGGATGCCGTCGAGGTCGCCGTAGAGGCCGAGCCACTTCACCGCAGTCTTCTCGCCGACCTTCGTGATGCCGATCAGGTTGTCGCTCGTCTCGCCCACGAGCGCGGCGATGTCGGGGTACTGCTCGGGGCGCACGCCGTAGCGGTCGAGCACGGCCTCGGTGTCGTAGCGTTTCAGCTGCGAGACGCCCTGCGTGTTCGGGTAGAGCAGCGTGACGTCGTCGTTCACGAGCTGGATGGTGTCGCGGTCGCCCGAGACCAGGAGCACCCGATAGCCCTCGGCACGGCCGCGTGCGGCGAGCGTCGCGAGGATGTCGTCGGCCTCGAAATCCTCTTTCTCGAGGGTGCGCACGCCCATCGCCTTCAGCGCGTCTTGGAGGAGCGGCACCTGGCCCTTGAACTCGGCCGGCGTCTCGCCACGAGTGCCCTTGTACTCGGGGTACTCGCGCGTGCGGAACGAGTGCCGCGAGATGTCGAACGCCACCGCGAGGTGCGTCGGCTTCTCGTTCTGCAGCAGCAGGAGCAGCATCGAAAGGAAGCCGTGGATGGCGTTCGTGTGCTGCCCGTCGCGAGTGGTGAAGCTGTCGACCGGGAGGGCGTAGAAGGCTCGGAAGGCCAGCGAATGGCCGTCGACGACGAGGAGGGTGGGCTTGTCTGCGTCCGTCACCGCACCAGCCTACAAGCGGCCGCCGACACTCCCCGACGCGCTCACGCCCCCGAATGCGGACGACGGATGCCTCGACGACACGTGGCGTCGAGGCATCCGTCGTTCGGGGCCGGAGGCCTACTTCTTGGCTGCGAGCTGCTCGATGATCGCCTGGGAGACGTCCTTCATGGTGAGGCGCCGATCCATCGACGCCTTCTGGATCCACCGGAACGCCTCGGGCTCGGAGAGGCCCATCTTCTCGTTCAGCAGGCCCTTCGCCCGGTCGACGAGCTTGCGGGTCTCGAAGCGCTCGACGAGGTCGCCGACCTCGGCCTCGAGCGCGATGATCTGCGCGTGGCGGGCCAGCGCGATCTCGATCGCCGGCAGGAGGTCGTTCGGCGTGAACGGCTTCACGACGTAGGCGAGGGCGCCCGCCTCGCTGGCGCGCTCGACGAGCTCCTTCTGGCTGAACGCCGTCAGGAGCACGACCGGGGCGATGTGGCCCTTCGAGAGGCGCTCGGCCGCGGAGATGCCGTCGAGCTGAGGCATCTTGACGTCCATGATGACGAGATCGGGTCGGAGCTCGGTCGCGAGCGCCACGGCGGTCTCGCCGTCGCCCGCCTCGCCGACGACCTCGAAGCCGTTGTCGCGCAGGATCTCGACGATGTCGAGGCGGATGAGCGACTCATCCTCCGCCACGACCACGCGGCGCGGAGCAGCCGGCTGAGTTGATTCGGTGTCTGTCACGGAGGAAAGCCTACGGTATTCTGGGCGAGGCCTCTGGCCGGTGTGGCGGAATGGCAGACGCGGAGCACTCAAAATGCTTTGCCCGAAAGGGCGTGTGGGTTCGACCCCCACCACCGGCACCAAGACCCGCTTCGGGTGTGTGCACCCGAAGCGGGATTCCTTGCCGCGGTGTCGGGCCGGGCATAGACTCCGCGTCCATGGACATGCTGAGGGGCGAGCAGATCGCCGCGGCCCGACTGGCCGACTGGCGCAAGCTGGCCCAGGGACTGCATGCCAGGTACCTGATCGACGACTTCGGCATCGGCGCACGGTTCGTCGTCGCGGTGGGCGAGGCGGGCGATGCGCTCGGCCACCACCCGCGAGCGTCGATCGGCGACGGCTTCGTCGATCTCAGGCTGATCAGCGACGACGCCGTCTACCGAGACGACGAGGGCGCCGAACACGTCGTCGAATGGGTGACCCAGCAGGACATCGACCTCGCGCGACGGATCACCGAGATCGCCGCCGACCACGGGGTCACCGCAGACCCGGCGTCGGTCAGCCACATCGAGCTCGGCCTCGACACGTCTCGCTCCGCGACCATCGCCCCGGTGTGGGCCGCTCTCCTGACCGGTGACGCCGAATCGCAGGGGCGAGGGTCCCCCAGTAATGAGATCCGGGACGCCACCGGACGGGTGCCGAACCTGTGGTTCGGAGATTCCGACGATCAGGAGCCCCCGCCGCGGCGCCTCCACGTCGAGATCTATGTGGCGCCCGAAGCGGTCGAGCCGCGGATCGCCGCTGCCCTCGCCGCAGGTGGCACTGTCGTCGATGACCGCGAGGCGCCCTCGCTCATGGTGGTCGCCGATCAGGACGGCAACATCGGCGTCATGTGCGTCGACATGTCGGCCGCGAAACAGGCGTGAGACGACGGCTCGATCGCGGTCGTTCCGTGCCCGGCACGGAGTCGACGGCGCCGAGCATGAGGGCAGCCGTCGGGGTGGGGTGCGCGCCCGCGCGGGCACGCGAAAGGAGCCGGCCCTCGCGGACCGGCTCCTTCGCGGATGCGACTACAGCACCTCGCCGACGACGTGCACGCGCACGTCGTTCGTGGTGCCCGGGATTCCGGGAGGGGAACCCGAGATGATGACGACCTTCTCGCCCTTGACGGCCTTTCCGGTCTTCGCGAGTGCTTCGTCGACCTGTCCGACCATCTGGTCGGTATGCGTGACGCGCGAGACGACGAACGACTCGACCCCCCAGTTGAGCGCCAGGCGGCGACGGATCGCCGGGTCCGGCGTGAAGGCGAGAATGGGGATCTTCGAGCGCAGGCGCGTCATGCGACGCACCGTCTCACCCGACTCCGTGAAGACGCAGAGGTACTTCGCCTGAACGAAGTCGGCGACCTCGACCGCGGCGGCCGTGATCGCGCCGGACTGGGTGCGCGGCTTCGTGCCGAGCGGCGCGATGCGGTCGAGCCCGTGCTGCTCGGTGGACTCGACGATGCGGGCCATGGTCTGCACCGTGATGACCGGGTACTCGCCCACGCTCGTCTCGCCGGAGAGCATCACCGCGTCGGCGCCGTCGAGCACGGCGTTCGCGACGTCGGACGTCTCGGCACGCGTCGGAACCGGGCTGTGGATCATCGACTCGAGCATCTGCGTGGCGACGATGACCGGCTTCGCGAGCCGGCGCGCGATCTCGACGGCGCGCTTCTGCACGATCGGCACCGCTTCGAGCGGCAGCTCGACGCCGAGGTCGCCGCGCGCGACCATGACGGCGTCGAACGCCTCGGTGATCTCCTCGAGCGCGTCGACGGCCTGCGGCTTCTCGACCTTGGCGACGACGGGCACGCGACGGCCGACCTCGTCCATGATCTCGTGCACGCGCGTGATGTCGGCGGCGTTGCGCACGAACGACAGCGCGATGAGGTCGGCGCCGAGCTCGAGGCCCCAACGGAGGTCGGCCTCGTCCTTCTCGGAGAGCGCGGGCACGTTGACCGCGACCCCTGGCAGGTTGATGCCCTTGTTGTTGGACACCGGGCCGGCGACGACGACCTTGGTCGTGACGACGGTGCCGTCGGTCTCGACGACCTCGACGCGCACCTTGCCGTCGTCGATGAGGAGGAAGTCGCCGGGCTTCACGTCGTTCGGCAGCCCCTTGAAGGTCGTACCGACGATCTCCTTCGTGCCGAGGATCTCTTCGGTCGTGATCTTGAAGATGTCGCCCTCGGCGAGCTCGTGCGGGCCGTCGGCGAACTTGCCGAGGCGGATCTTCGGCCCCTGCAGGTCGACGAGCACGGCGACCGCTCGACCCGAGTCGCTCGCGGCCTTTCGCACGTTCTGGTAGACGCCCTCGTGAACGTCGTAGGTGCCGTGGCTGAGGTTCATGCGGGCGACGTCGACGCCCGCATCGATGATCGCCCGGATCTGCTCGTAGCTCGACGTCGCCGGCCCGAGGGTGGCGACGATCTTCGCTCGTCTCATGTGATTGTGCTCCCGGTGTTCCGCGCCGAAGCGCTGGTGTTGGTACGGAGACGCGCCGACGGCGCGCCTGGTTCAGACGGCGAACGCGCGCGCGTTCGCCGGGATCGGGCTCGGCAGCGAGGTCTCGCCCTCGAGGTATCGGTCGACGGCCGCGGCCGCGGCCCGGCCCTCGGCGATCGCCCACACGATGAGGGATTGCCCGCGTCCGGCGTCGCCGGCGACGAACACGCCCGGACTCGCCGTGGCATAGGCCGCATCGCGGTCGAGATTGCCGCGGTCGGTGACGGCCAGCTCGAGCTGCTCGTCGAGTTCCTGGCTCTCGGGCCCCGTGAACCCGAGCGCCAGCAGCACGAGGTCGGCGGGGATCTCGCGCTCGGTGCCCGCCTTCGGCACTCGACGGCCGTCGAGGTACTCGGTTTCGGCGACCCGGATGGCCCGGAGCTCACCCGAATCGTTCGCGACGAACTCGACCGTCGAGACCAGGTACTCGCGGTGACCGCCCTCCTCGTGGGCGCTCTGCACCTCGAAGACGGTCGGGTGCATCGGCCACGGCTGGTGCTCGGGCCGCGCCTGGCCCGGCTGCTTGCCGATCGCGAGGTTCGTCACCGAGAGCGCGCCCTGGCGATGCGCGGTGCCGATGCAGTCGGCCCCCGTGTCGCCGCCGCCGAGGACGACGACGTGCTTGCCCTCGGCCGAGATCTGGTCGAAGACCTCGTCGCCGGCGACGCGGCGGTTCGACTGCACGAGGTACTCCATCGCGAAGTGCACGCCCGGAAGGTCGCGACCGGGAATCGGCAGATCGCGCGGCACCATCGCACCCGTGGCGACCACGACCGCGTCGTACCGCTCGCGCAGCTGGTCCCACGTGATGTCGACGCCGATGTTCATCCCGGCGCGGAAGCGCGTGCCCTCGGCCGTCATCTGCGCGAGACGCTGTTCGAGGTGCTTCTTCTCCATCTTGAAATCGGGGATGCCGTAGCGGAGGAGGCCGCCGATGCGGTCGTCGCGCTCGAACACCGCGACCGTGTGACCGGCACGGGTGAGCTGCTGCGCCGCGGCCAGGCCCGCGGGCCCCGAGCCGACGACGGCGACCGTCTTGCCGGTCAGGCGCCCGGGCGGCTGCGGCTGGACCCAGCCGCTGCCGAACGCCTGGTCGATGATGGAGACCTCGACCTGTTTGATCGTGACCGCCGGCTGGTTGATGCCGAGCACGCACGCCGATTCGCACGGCGCGGGGCAGAGGCGCCCCGTGAACTCGGGGAAGTTGTTGGTCGCATGCAGCCGCTCGACGGCCGCACGGCCCTCGCCCCGGTACATGAGGTCGTTCCACTCCGGGATGAGATTGCCGAGAGGGCAGCCCTGATGACAGAACGGGATGCCGCAGTCCATGCAACGGCCGGCCTGGCGGCGCAGCTGCGCGGGGTCGCCCTGCTCGTAGACCTCTTTGAAGTCCATGATGCGCACCGGCACGGGCCGCCGCTTCGGCAGCTCGCGCTCGGTGACCTTCAGAAAGCCCTTGGGATCAGCCATTCGTCACCTCCGCGGTGTTCGTCGGTACTGGGCGAGACCTGACGGTGTACCCGTCAACCATTGGTGACCTCCAGGATGCGTGACCAGACGACGTCGCCGTCGGGGTCGAGCCCCTCGTCGACCGCGCTCTGGCGGGTACGGAGCACGGCCGCGTAGTCGCGCGGCAGCACTTTGGTGAAACGGTCGAGCCCGGCGTCGCCATCGGCGAGGAGGGCCGCGGCGGCCGCGGAGTCGGTCTCGGCGACGTGCTGCTCGAGCAGGTCGCGGACGATCTCCCGGTCGGCACCGCCGAGCGGGAGGAGTTCGAGCTCGCCGCTCGCGAGCGACTCGCGGTTGACACGCTCCTCGCGGAGCCCGAGGACGTACGCCGTGCCGCCGGACATGCCGGCGCCGAGATTGCGGCCGGTCTCGCCGAGGATGACCGCGAGGCCGCCGGTCATGTACTCGAGCGCATGGTCGCCGACCCCTTCGACGACTGCGGTGGCGCCGGAGTTGCGCACGAGGAAGCGTTCGCCGACGATGCCGCGGATGAACATGCTGCCACGCGTCGCGCCGTAGCCGATGACGTTGCCGGCGATGACGTTGCGCTCGGCGACGAAACCGCTGTCGCGCGACGGGCGCAGGACGATGCGTCCGCCGGAGAGCCCCTTGCCGACGTAGTCGTTCGAGTCGCCCTCGAGTCGCAGCGTGATGCCGCTCGGCATGAAGGCGCCGAGCGACTGCCCGGCCGAGCCCGTGAGCGTCACATCGATCGACCCGTCGGGAAGACCCTGTTCACCGTGGCGGACCGTGACCTCGTGGCCGAGCATGGTGCCCACGGCGCGTTCGGTGTTCTTGATCGGCAGCGCGATCTCGATCGCTCCGCCCCCGTCGAGCACGATGCCGCTGCGATGGATGAGCTCGTTGTCGAAGTGCTCGTCGAGCTCGTGATCTTGGGCTCGGGCGTTGCGTCGTGGCTCGGACTCGGAGAAGTCGGGGCCGACGAGCACCGGCGTCAAGTCGAGGCCCGAGGCCTTCCAGTGGTCGACCGCACGGTCGACGTCGAGCAGTTCGCGGCGGCCGATGATCTCGTCGATCGAACGGTAGCCGAGCTCGGCGAGGTACTCGCGCACCTCTTGAGCGATGAACTCGAAGAAGTTGACGACGAACTCGGGCTTGCCCGTGAAGCGCTTGCGGAGCTCGGGGTTCTGAGTCGCCACGCCGACCGGGCAGGTGTCGAGGTGGCAGACGCGCATCATCACGCAGCCCTCGACGACGAGCGGCGCGGTGGCGAAGCCGAACTCCTCGGCGCCGAGCAGCGCGCCGATGACCACGTCGCGCCCGGTCTTCAGCTGCCCGTCGACCTGCACGACGACGCGGTCGCGCATGCCGTTCAGCATCAGCGTCTGCTGCGTCTCGGCGAGGCCGAGCTCCCACGGCGTGCCGGCGTGCTTCAGCGAGTTCAGCGGGCTCGCGCCCGTGCCGCCGTCGTGCCCCGAGACGAGGATCACGTCGGACAGCGCCTTCGCGACGCCCGCGGCGACCGCACCGATGCCCGACTGGCTGACGAGCTTCACGTGGATGCGCGCCTTCGGATTCGCCCGCTTGAGGTCGAAGATCAACTGCTTGAGGTCTTCGATCGAATAGATGTCGTGGTGAGGCGGCGGCGAGATCAGGCCGACGCCGGCGGTCGCATGGCGCGTCCGCGCGACCCACGGGTAGACCTTCGTCGGGGGCAGCTGTCCGCCCTCGCCGGGCTTCGCACCCTGCGCCAGCTTGATCTGGATGTCGTCGGCGTGGGTCAGGTACATGCTCGTCACGCCGAAGCGCCCCGAGGCGACCTGCTTGATCGCGCTGCGGCGCTCGGGGTCGAGCAGTCGGTCGAGGTCCTCGCCGCCCTCACCGGTGTTCGACTTCGCGCCGAGTCGGTTCATCGCGATCGCGAGCGTCTCGTGCGCCTCCTTCGAGATCGATCCGTAGCTCATCGCGCCGGTCGAGAAGCGCTTCACGATGGATGCCACGGACTCGACCTCGTCGATCGGCACCGACGGGCGCGTGCCCGTGCGCAGCGTGAACATGCCGCGAAGGGTCGCGAGCTCTTCGGCCTGCGAATCGACGAGCGAGGTGTACTCGCGGAAGACGTCGTAGCGGCGGTTGCGCGTCGAGTGCTGCAGCTTGAACACCGTCTCGGGGTTGAACAGGTGCGGCGAGCCGTCACGGCGCCACTGGTACTCGCCGCCCGTCGCGAGACGCTCGTGCGCGCGCACCGCAGCGTCTTCGGGGTAGGCCTTGGAGTGCCGTTCGAGGTTCTCGGCCGCGATCACGTCGAGGCCGACACCGCCGAGCTTCGAGGTCGTCCCGGTGAAGTACTCCTCGATG
Organism: Agromyces italicus DSM 16388; assembly: GCF_000421545.1. Taxonomy (GTDB): domain Bacteria; phylum Actinomycetota; class Actinomycetes; order Actinomycetales; family Microbacteriaceae; genus Agromyces; species Agromyces italicus. Next base: position 304,298 of record NZ_ATXF01000004.1, on the reverse strand, counting down.
AACTCCTGCGAGAGGCCGACCGCTTCGAAGGCCTGGGCGCCCGCGTACGAGGAGATCGTCGAGACGCCCATCTTCGACATGATCTTCAGGACGCCCTTGCCGAGCGCCTTGATCACGTTGTGCACGGCGTCTTCGGGGGTGATGCCGCTGATCGCCCCTGCGCGCACGAGGTCCTCGCAGCTCTCCATGGCGAGGTACGGGTTCACCGCGGACGCGCCGTAGCCGACGAGCAACGCGATGTGGTGGACCTCGCGCACGTCGCCGGCCTCGACCACGAGACCGACCTTCATGCGGTTCTCGGAGCGGATGAGGTGGTGGTGGACGGCCGAGAGCATGAGGAGCGACGGAATCGGCGCCAGGTCCTTGTTGGAGTCGCGGTCGGAGAGCACGATGAACCTCGCACCCTGCTCGATGGCCTCGTCGACCTCGCCGCACATCGCGGCGATTCGGTCGCGCAGGGCGTCGGGGCCCTCGTCGAAGCGGTAGAGACCCCGAATGGTCACGGTCGTACGGCGCCCCGGCATGGGGTCGATGTGCACGATCTTCGCGAGCTCGTCGTTGTCGATCACGGGGAAGGTGAGCGCGACCTGGCGCGCGTGCTCTGCGCCGGCGTCGAGGAGGTTGCGCTCGGGCCCGAGCGAGGTGCCGAGCGAGGTGACGACCGCCTCGCGGATCGAGTCGAGCGGCGGGTTCGTGACCTGCGCGAACTGCTGCGTGAAGTAGTCGAAGAGGAGACGCGGACGCTTCGACAGCACGGCGATCGGCGTGTCCGAGCCCATGGCGCCGAGCGGCTCCTGCCCGGTGCGCGCCATCGGCGCGAGCAGGATCTTCACCTCCTCCTCGGTGTAGCCGAAGGTGCGCTGACGGCGGTTCACCGACGCCGGCGGGTGCACGATGTGCTCGCGCTCGGGAAGCTCGGCGAGGCGGATGCGCCCCTCCTCGAGCCACTCCCCCCACGGCGCCGACGACTCGAGCTCCGACTTGATCTCGTCGTCCTCGATGAGCCGACCCGCCTCCGTGTCGACGAGGAACATGCGACCCGGCTGCAAGCGACCCTTGCGGACGATGCGGGACTGCTCGAGGTCGAGCACCCCGATCTCGCTCGCGAGCACGACGAGGCCGTCATCGGTGACCACGTACCGGCCGGGGCGGAGTCCGTTGCGGTCGAGCGTCGCACCGACGAGCGAGCCGTCGGTGAAGACGATCGCCGCGGGACCGTCCCACGGCTCCATGAGCATCGAGTGGTACTCGTAGAACGCCCGGCGCTCGGGGCTCAGCTCGCCCTGGTTCTCCCACGCCTCGGGCACCATCATCATGATGGCGTGCGGAAGGCTGCGTCCCCCGAGGGTGAGCAGCTCGACGACTTCGTCGAAGGAGGCGGAGTCGCTCGCGCCGGGCGTCACGATCGGGAGGATCGGCCCGAGGTCGCCGAGCAGTTCGGACTCGAGCTGGGACTGGCGAGCCCGCATCCAGTTGCGGTTGCCCTGGATCGTGTTGATCTCGCCGTTGTGCGCGATCATGCGGAAGGGTTGCGCGAGCGGCCACGACGGGAAGGTGTTCGTCGAGTACCGGGAGTGCACGAGCGCGAGCTTCGAGGTGAAGCGCTCGTCCGAGAGGTCGGGGTAGAACGGCTCGAGCTGGAGCGTCGTGACCATGCCCTTGTAGACCATCGTGCGGCACGACAGCGACGCGAAGTACAGCTCCAGCTCGCGCTCGGCGCGCTTGCGGAACCGGAACGCGAGCCGGTCGAGGGCGATGCCGTCGAGCCGGCCACCCGCCGAGGTCGTCGCACTCGACTGCAGGAACAGCTGCTGCACGGCGGGCATCGCGGCGCGAGCGAGCGTGCCGAGTTCGTCGGGCCGCACGGGTACCTCGCGCCAGCCGAGCACCTCGAGGCCCTCGGAAGCCGCGAGCCCGATCAGTTGACGCTTGACCGAGCTCCGGGTGGTCGGGTCGACCGGCAGGAACGCATTGCCCACGAGGTAGGACCCTGCCGCCGGCAGCGGGAAGCTCGCCACTGCGCGCAGGAACTCGTCGGGGATCTGCGTCACGATGCCCGCGCCGTCGCCCGTGCCCGCGTCGGAGCCGACAGCACCGCGGTGCTCGAGGTGACGAAGGGCGTCGAGTGCCGCGGTGATGATGTCGTGCCCCGGCGTGCCGCGAAGCGTCGCGACCATCGCAAGACCGCAGGCGTCTTTCTCGGCGGCGGGGTCGTACATTCCCTGGGCGGCGGGAATCGTTCCGAACCGCGAGAAGGGTGGGGTGAGCGACACAGGAACCGTCCTCATCTTGAACTGGAAGCGGGGACGCCATCGGCCCTACACGGGGAGGTCGCGACGCATGGTGCGGCGTCGCTTCGGAGAACGCGGTGTGGGGCGGCTGCCTAAGAGGTGGAACGGCTCGGGCTTGTGGCCGCCGTCTCGCCCAGGGATTCGTTCTCGCCCTCGACGCCGTCGTCGAGAGAGTCTGAGTCGGACTCGATTTCGTCTGAGTCTACCTCAGCGTCGGAGCCCTTCCATTCACGTCCGGGGACGTAGGGGCTCGGCTCGACACCGGTGTGCCGGCGGCGCTGCACGAGCAGGATGACGATGCCGAGGACGACCGCGGCGAACGACGCCCAGACGTTGACGCGGATGCCGAGGAACATCTCGCTCGGGTCGACGCGGATCGACTCGAAGAACGAGCGGCCGGCGCCGTACCAGATCAGGTAGACCGCGAAGGCCTTGCCCCAGCGCAGGTTGACCCTGCGCTCGAGGAGCACGATGAGCGCCGCGCCGGCGAGGTTCCAGATCAGCTCGTAGAGGAAGGTCGGGTGGAAGAGGGTGCCCTCGGCGAGCCCCTGCGGCCACGCCGCGTTGTCGAACTCGATCTCGAGGCCCCAGGGCAGGTCGGTGGGGGCGCCGTAGAGTTCGTGGTTGAACCAGTTGCCGAGGCGGCCGACGGCCTGCGCGACCAGGAGGCCCGGGGCGAGCGCGTCGGCGAAGGAGAGGAATCGGATGCCGGTGAGCTTGCAGCCGATGAATACGCCGATCGCGCCGCCGATGAGCGACCCGTAGATCGCGATGCCGCCCTCGGTGATGGCGAACACCCGCCACCATTCCTGGCCGGCGAAGTAGTCGTCGGGGTGGGTGAGCACGTGGTAGACGCGAGCGCCGATGATGCCGAGCGCGACCGCCCAGAGCGAGATGTCGAGCACGATGCCGGGCTCGGCCCCGCGCTTGGTGAGACGCCGCGACGTGATGACGACCGCGAGTACCATGCCGAGGAGGATGCACAGCGCGTAGGCGTGAATCGTGATGACTCCCCATGGAACGGGAATCTCGAAGCCACTCCAGTCGGGGCTCGGAATGCTGAGCGGGGTGATCACTCGGGCTGCTGCCTTTCCTCGGGAGAAACGTCGACCGCGTGGGCCTCAGCCAGCGTACTTCACTCGGCGCGCGTACCGCGTGCGAGTTCGGCGGCGAGCGCACCGGCCGCCGATACCCCGCCGTCGGCGAGGGCCTTCACGAGCGCGGAGCCCACGATCGCGCCCTCCGCGTACCCGAGCACCTCGCGCACCTGGGCGGCCGTCGAGATGCCGACGCCCACGCAGCTGGCCGGCGCACCCGCCGACGTCAAACGGTCGACGACCTCGCGGGCGGCGCGGTCGACGTCGGCTCGGGCACCGGTGATGCCCATCGTCGACACCGCGTAGACGAATCCCCGGCTCGCCTCGACGACCCGCGCGATGCGGGCATCGGTCGAGGTCGGCGCGGCGAGGAACACCCGGTCGAGCCCGGTGCGCTCGGACGCGGCGATCCACTCGGCGCCCTCGTCGGGGATGAGGTCGGGGGTGATGAGCCCCGCCCCCCCGGCCGCGGCCAGGTCGTCTGCGAAGCGCTCGACGCCGTACTGCACGACGGGGTTCCAGTAGGTCATGATCAGCACCGGGGCATCCACCCGATCGGTGACGCGGCGCACCGCCTCGAAGCCGTCGGCGAGGCGGAAGCCGTTCGCGAGCGCCCGCTGCGTGGCGGCCTGGATGACCGGGCCGTCCATGACCGGGTCGGAGTACGGGAGCCCCAGCTCGAGCACGTCGACGCCGTTCTCGACGAGTGCGACGGCCGCGTCGACGCTCTCGTCGAGCGTCGGGAAACCGACCGGCAGGTAGCCGATGAGCGCGCCGGATGCCTCGGTGTTGCGCCGCGCGATGACCGGGCCGACCGTGTTGCGAGCGGTCATGCGCCGGCCTCCTCGTCGTACAGCTCGAAGTACCGGGCTGCGGTGTCCATGTCTTTGTCGCCGCGACCCGAGAGGTTCACGAGGATCGTGGCGTCAGGGCCGAGCTCGCGGCCGAGATCGAGCGTGCCCGCGAGGGCGTGCGACGATTCGATGGCCGGGATGATGCCCTCGGTACGGGTGAGCAGGCGCAACGCCTGCATCGCGGCGTCGTCGGTGACGGGCCGGTACTGCGCCCGTCCGATCGCGGAGAGCCACGAGTGCTCCGGCCCCACGCCGGGGTAGTCGAGGCCGGCCGAGATCGAGTGCGACTCGATCGTCTGGCCGTCGTCGTCTTGGAGCATGTAGCTGCGGGCCCCGTGGAGCACCCCCGGCCGCCCCTTGGTGATGGTCGCCGCGTGCCGCGGGGTGTCGACGCCTTCGCCGCCGGCCTCGAAGCCGAACAGCCCCACGCCCTCGTCGTCGAGGAAGGCATGGAAGATGCCGATCGCGTTGGACCCGCCGCCGACGCAGGCCGCGACGGCGGTGGGCAGCGCGCCCGTGAGGTCGAGCACCTGCTGGCGCGCCTCCTCCCCGATGATCTTCTGGAAGTCGCGCACCATCTCGGGGAACGGGTGGGGGCCGGCGACCGTGCCGAAGAGGTAATTGGTCGTCGCGACGTTCGTGACCCAGTCGCGCATGGCCTCGTTGATCGCGTCCTTCAAGGTTCGCGAACCGGCCTTCACCGCGATGACCTCGGCACCGAGCAGCCGCATGCGGGCGACGTTGAGCGCCTGGCGCTCGGTGTCGACCTCGCCCATGTAGATCGTGCAGTCGAGCCCGAAGAGCGCCGCAGCGGTCGCGGTCGCGACGCCGTGCTGACCGGCGCCGGTCTCGGCGATCACGCGGTGCTTGCCGATGCGCTTCGTGAGCAGCGCCTGGCCGAGCACGTTGTTGATCTTGTGCGAACCCGTGTGGTTCAGGTCTTCGCGCTTCAGGATGATGCGTGCGCCGCCGGCGTGCCTCCCGAAGCGGGGCACCTCGGTGATGATCGACGGGCGCCCGGTGTAGCTGCGGCCGAGTTCGGCGAGCTCGGCCCCGAACGCCGGGTCGAGCTTCGCGAGGGCGTAGGCCTCGCCGAGCTCGTCGAGGGCTGCGACGAGGGACTCGGGCACGAAACGCCCGCCGAAATCGCCGAAGTACGGACCGGTCTGCGCGCGAAGCGCCATGTCACACCGCCAGGAAAGCTGAGAGGTTGGCAATCGGGTCGCCCGTGACGAGCGCCTCGCCGACGAGCACGACGTCGGCACCCGACGCCCGGTAGTGCGCGACATCGGCGGGCGAGAGCACCGCCGACTCGGCCACCCGGATCGCACCCTCGGGGAAGCGATCGGCGAGACGCCCGAAGAGGTCGCGATCGAGCTCGAAGCTCGAGAGGTCGCGGGCGTTCACGCCGATCAGCCGTGCACCGAGGGCCGCGGCCCGGTCGAGCTCCTCGGCCGAATGGGTCTCGACGAGCGGGGTCATGCCGAGCGAGACGATGAGGTCGAAGAGCTCGCGCAGGGTCGCATCGTCGAGCGCGGCGACGATGAGGAGCACGAGGTCGGCGCCCGCGGCCCTGGCCTCGAACACCTGATACGGCGTTGCGATGAAGTCTTTGCGGAGCACCGGAAGGGCGACCGCGGCGCGCACGGACTCGAGATCGGCGAGCGAGCCGCCGAACTTGCGCCCCTCGGTGAGCACGCTGATCGCACTCGCACCGCCGAGCTCGTAGCTGCGGGCGAGCGCCGCCGGGTCGGCGATCGTCGCGAGGGAGCCGCGCGAGGGGCTCGAGCGCTTGATCTCGGCGATCACCTTGACGTGGGTCGCTGGGCGCAGCGCCTCGAGCGCGTCGAGCGCGGCCGGGCGGGCGAGCGCTGCGGCCTCGACCTCGGCGAGCGGGCGGCTCTCACGGCGTGCGACCGCATCGGCGACCGCGTTCGCCGTCAGTTCGGCCAGCACCTAGTGCGCCTTTTCAGCGACCTTCGAGCCGCCGACGCCGTAGCCGACGCGGGTGAGCACCCAGCCGACGAGCAGACCGACGACGAGGAGACCGGCCGACGCCCAGACGAGCCACTGCGCGTCGAAGAAGAAGGCGACCGTGCCGACCACGAACGCGACGAGCATGATGGTGACGGCGGTCCACGCCGCGGGCGAGTGTCCGTGGCCGGGGTCTGCGGTCTCAGTGCTCATGTTGCTCCTTCGTGCGGGGTTTCGCCCGCAAGTCTAGCGGTTCGGATCGGGGTCGTTCGTGTCATCGGTCGGGTCGTCGCCGCGGCTGAGCTCGTCCCAATCGTCGATCGCGCGGTCGGATGCGGCACGCTCGGACGCCTCCGAGGCATCACCGGCTGCGACGCTGCCGCCGTCCACGGGCTCGAGGCCGCTGCGGTAGCGACGGGTCGATGCCGGCCAGCGCGTACCCGTGACGAGCACCACGAGTCCTGCGACGACGACGACGACGCCCGCGACGATCGCGACGGTCGGCCAGAGCGTCGCGACCGCGGTGCCGACGAGTTCTTCGGTCGGCGCCGAGCCCGCGACACCGGTCGCCTCGGTCACCGACGCGGAGACCGAGCCCACCGGGTCGCCGAGCGAGAGCGCGGCGGCGAGCACGAGGCATCCGCCGAGCAGCACCTCGAGCACGCCGAGCACGACCCTGATGCCGGGGCCCGCCAGCGCGAGTGCGGCCGCGAGGGCGAGGCCGGCGAGCGACAGTGCGGCGATCGCCGGCGAGGCGACGCTGCCCGGCACCGCGATCACCTCGGCGCTGACGTGGGCGCCGGCGCCACTCGCGAGGACGAGGTCGAACCACGTCTGGCTCCACGCGAGCAGCCCGAGCCCGGCGCCGAGGATCGTGAGGACGATCGCGGGCAGCTTCATGCGGGCGCCGCTCACGAGCCGACCCGCCGCATCGCGTTCGCGACCGCGACGGCGCGCAGCGGCGCCGCGGCCTTGTTGCGGGATTCCTCGAATTCGCTGGCCGGATCGGAGTCGGCGACGAGCCCGGCGCCGGCCTGCACCCGGGCGACGCCGCCCGAGATGGTCGCGGTGCGGATCGCGATCGCGAGATCGGCGTCCCCGCCGAAGCCGAAGTAGCCCACCACTCCCCCGTAGAGTCCCCGCTGGGCGGGCTCGAGCTCGTCGATGATCTCGAGCGCCCGGGGCTTCGGTGCCCCCGACAACGTGCCCGCCGGGAAGGTCGCCCGGAAGACCTCGATGGCATTGGTGCCCGGCACGAGGTCGCCCTCCACCGAGGAGACGAGATGCATGATGTGGCTGAAGCGCTCGACCCGCATGAACTCGGTCACCTCGACCGAACCGGCGGTGCACACCTTCGCGAGGTCGTTCCGGGCGAGGTCGACGAGCATGAGGTGCTCGGCCTGCTCCTTGGGATCGGCGATGAGGTCGGACTCGAGATCGGCGTCCTCCTCGGGGGTCGCGCCGCGCGGCTTGGACCCCGCGATGGGGTGGGTGAACACGCGGCCGTCCTGCACTTTCACGAGGGCCTCGGGCGATGAGCCGACGATCCAGTACGGGTTCCCTTCGGGGTCGCCGAGGTGCACGAAGTACATGTACGGGCTCGGGTTGAGGCTGCGCAGCACCCGGTAGACGTCGATCGCGGGCGCCGTCGCCTCGTGCTCGAACCGCTGGGAGATGACCACCTGGAACACGTCGCCGTCTCGGATGAAGCCCTTCGAGCGCTCGACCGCCGCCAGGAAACCGGCCTCGTCGGTGCGATGGGTCGGGTTCGCACGGCGGTCGAGATCGATCTCGGCGAGCCACGCCTCGGCGGGCTCCGCGAGCCCGCCCTGCATCCGGTCGAGACGCTCCTGCGCATCGCGCCAGAGCTCGTCGACCGGGGCGTCGGTATCGTTCAGCGCCGAAGCGATGAGCTGCACCGTGCCCGTGCGATGATCCATCACGACGAGCTCGGCGACGAACGAGAACGCCTGCCCCGGCACCGACGACTCGGCCGGCGGCCGGTCGGGCAGGTGCTCGATCTGGCGAACCGCCTCCCAGCCGATGAACCCCACGAGGCCGCCCGTGAGCGGCGGGGCGCCCGGCACGTCCTCGGTCCGCCATCGCTCGAACAGCGCTTCGAGCGCCGCGAGCGGCGGCAGGGCGGATGCCTCGCCGAGCGCCCGTTCGGCCGAGAGCCCGTAGTCCTGCCAGACGACCCGGTCGGCGTGCTCGGTGAGCACGCCGTACGACGACACCCCGACGAAGGAGTAGCGCGACCAGATGCCGCCCTGCTCGGCCGACTCGAGGAGGAACGTGCCGGGGCGGCCCTGTGCGAGCTTCCGGTAGATGCCCACGGGTGTCTCGCCGTCGGCGAAGAGTTCGCGCACGACGGGCACGACCCGCCGGCCGGCGAGGAGCGCGCTGAACTCCTCGAACGTCGTCGTGGCGGTCATCGTGTCTCCTCGTCGCGGTGCCCGTTGACGGGCGTGCTGGTCGGCGTGCGGTCGATCGGGCGTTTCAGTCGCCCGGCGGGTGGCCGACGACGACCTCGACGGGGTCGCCGTCGAAGCAGGTGCGGTCGCCCGTGTGACAGGCGGCGCCGATCTGCTCGACCTTCACCAGCAGGGTATCGGCGTCGCAGTCGAGGGCGGCCTCGCGCACGTACTGGGCGTGCCCCGAGGTGTCGCCCTTGCGCCAGTATTCCCTGCGCGAACGCGACCAGAACGTGACCCGGCCCTCGGTGAGGGTGCGGCGCAGCGCCTCGCGGTCCATCCAGCCGAGCATGAGCATCTCGCCCGTGTCCCATTGCTGGATGACGGCGGGCAGCAGCCCCTGCTCGTTGAACACCGCACGTTGGAGCGCCTGATCGACCGTCGAGAACCCGCTCATCGGACGATCCTTCCGTCGAGGGCGAGCGCTCGTTTGACCTCGCCGATCGTCACCTCGCCGTTGTGGAAGACGCTCGCTGCGAGCACCGCATCGGCTCCGGCTGCGATCACCGGCGCGAAGTCGGCCACTCGCCCGGCGCCGCCCGAGGCGATCACCGGCACGGTCGAGAGCTCGTGCATGAGGCCGGTGAGTTCGAGGTCGAACCCGGCCTTCGTACCGTCGGCGTCGATCGAGTTCACGAGGAGTTCGCCCGCGCCGAGCCCGATCGCCCGCCGGGCCCAGTCGAGGGCGTCGAGCTCGGTCTCGGTACGGCCGCCGTGGGTCGTCACGACGAAGCCCGATGCGGTGCGCTCCGAGCGCTTGACGTCGAGCGAGAGCACGCAGACCTGCGCGCCGAAACGGTCGGCGATCTCGGCGATGAGTTCGGGGCGCGCGATCGCGGCGCTGTTCACGCCGATCTTGTCGGCGCCGTGGCCGAGCAGGCGTGCGACGTCGTCGGTCGAGCGCACGCCCCCGCCCACGGTCAGCGGGATGAACACCTGCTCGGCGACGCGCTGCACCATCTCGTAGGTCGTCGAGCGCTCGTCGACCGTCGCCGTCACGTCGAGGAAGGTGAGCTCGTCGGCGCCCTGCGCTGCGTAGCGGGCCGCCAGCTCGACGGGGTCGCCCGCGTCGCGGAGATTCTGGAAGTTGACGCCCTTGACGACGCGCCCTTCGGCGACGTCGAGGCACGGGATGACCCGGACGGCGAGGCTCATGCGCGCCGCCTCACAACCGCGCCGCGTGGATCGCGGACACCAGGATGGCCCGGGCACCGATCTCGTACAGCTCGTCCATCACGTGGTTCATGTCGACCCGCGGGATCATGACGCGCACGGCGACCCACTCGGGGTCGTGCAGCGGCGACACCGTCGGCGACTCGAAGCCGGGCGCCGCACCGGTCGCGCGCTCGAGGTGCGCCACCGGGACGTCGTAGTCGAGCAGCACGTACTGGCGAGCGACGAGGACGCCCTGGAGGCGCCGCAGCAGGGTCGCGGCGCCGGGCTTGTCGACGCCCGAGCCGATCAGCACGGCGGTGGAATCGAGGATGACCGGGCCGAAGATCCCGAGCCCCGCCGCACGGAGCGTCGCTCCGGTCGACACCACGTCGGCGACGGCATCGGCCACGCCGAGCCGCACCGCCGACTCGACGGCGCCGTCGAGCTTCACGAGCTTCGCCGGGGTGACGCCCTGCCGCTCGAGAAAGGCGCCCACGAGTCCCGGGTAGCTCGTCGCGACGCGCACGCCCTCGAGGTCCGAGAGCTCGGCGAACGTGTCGGCCGGCCCGGCGAAGCGGAAGGTCGAGTCGCCGAATCCGAGCGGAGCGATCTCCGTGGCATCCGAGCCGGAATCGAGCAGCAGGTCGCGACCCGTGATGCCGACGTCGAGCGCGCCCGAACCCACGTAGGTGGCGATGTCGCGGGGGCGGAGATAGAAGAACTCGACCCCGTTCCGCGGGTCGGCGGTGTGCAGCTCGCGCGGGTCGCGGCGACCGGTGTACCCGGCCTCCCACAGCATCTGCGCGGCGGTTTCGGCGAGCGAGCCCTTGTTGGGCACGGCGATTCGGAGCATTTCGGTACTTTCGTGTCGACGGGTCTGACGGGCCTCGGGCGGGATCAGAGATGTCGGTACACGTCGGCCGGCGAGAGCCCCTTCGCGAGCATGAGCACCTGCACGTGGTAGAGCAGCTGCGAGATCTCCTCTGCCGTCTCGGCGTCGCTCTGGTACTCGGCGGCCATCCAGACCTCGGCCGCCTCCTCGACGATCTTCTTGCCGATGGCGTGCACACCCGCGTCGAGCTCGCGCACGGTGCCGGAACCCTCAGGTCGGGTACGGGCCTTGTCGCGCAGCTCGACGAAGAGTTCGTCGAAGGTCTTCACGCTCTCTAGGCTACCCGTGTGCGTGGGGGTGCGCCGACGCGGCCGCCCGCAGCGCGGCGATCTGCTCCTCGGGGACGCCGCGGAACACGGCGGAGCCTGCGACGAACGTGTCGGCGCCCGCCTCGGCGGCGATGCCGATCGTGCCGACCGTGACGCCGCCGTCGACCTGCAACCAGACGTCGAGCCCCCGGGCTCGCACGGCGTCGGCGACGCGCCGCAGCTTCGGCATGGTCTCGGGCATGAACGACTGACCGCCGAAGCCCGGCTCGACGGTCATCACGAGCACCTGGTCGAACTCGTGCAGCACCTCGAGGAACGGCTCGGCGTCGGTGCCGGGCTTCAGTCCGATGCCGGCCCGGGAACCGATCTCGCGCAGACGTCGCGCGAGCGCGACGGGGTCGGCTGCGGCTTCGACATGGAACGTCACACTCTCGGCGCCGAGTTCGGCGTAGCCTGGCGCCCACCGATCGGGGTCGTCGATCATGAGGTGCACGTCGAGCGGGATGGGGCTCGTCGCCCGGATGCGCTCCACCATCTGCGGGCCGAAGGTGAGGTTCGGCACGAAGTGGTTGTCCATGACGTCGACGTGCACCAGGTCAGCCGTCGCGATGCGGGCCAGCTCGTGCTCGATGTTCGCGAAGTCGGCGGCGAGGATGCTCGGGTTGATGCGCGTCGTCATGGCTCGAAGCCTATCGAGCGGGGATGCCGCGGCGCCCGCCGCGCGCTCAGGCGGCGCGGCGGCGCACGAGCGCGATGAACATCGCGTCGGTGCCGTGCCGGTGCGGCCACAGCTGCACCGTCTCGGACACCCCGGCGAGGTCGAGCGGCTCGCGCACCACCGATTGCACGACGGCCCGCGTGTCGAGCTGCTCGAGCTCGCCCTTCCAGCGGCGGAGGGCCGCCGCGAGGGTGCCGTGCGTCTCGGCCGTGTGCGGCGAGCACGTGACGTAGGCGAGCACCCCACCCGGAGCGAGCAGCCGCACGGCGTGGTCGAAGAGTTCGCCCTGGAGCTGCGTGAGCTCGGGGACGTCGGCCGGCTGCTTGCGCCAGCGCGCCTCGGGGCGCCGTCGCAGTGCGCCGAGCCCGGTGCAGGGCGCGTCGAGGAGGATCCGGTCGAATCCGCCCGACGAGCCGAGTGCCGAGGCATCCGTCTCGCGACCGTCGCCGACGGCGACGTGCACCTCGAGGGGAACGCCCGCGATCGCCCGGCGCACGAGCTCGGCGCGCGCAGGGACGAGCTCGTTCGCGACGAGGGTCGCATCGTTCGCGAGCGCCTCGGCGGCGAGCACGGCCGTCTTGCCGCCGGGACCCGCGCAGAGGTCGAGCCAGCGCTCGCCCGGGGCGACGCCGCCCGCGCGAGAGAGCGCGAGGGCGGCGAGCTGCGATCCTTCGTCCTGCACGCGGACGCGACCCTCGTGGGCGGCGACGAGTGCGATCGGGTTCGGCGCGGTGGCGCCGATCGGCGAGAAGCGGTTCGGCTCACCGAGCTCGGCCGGCGTCTCATCGCCGAGGCCGGGCAGCACCGCGAGGTTCACCCGGGGCGCCGCGTTGTCGGCGTCGAGCAGCGCCTCGAGCTCGTCACCGCGCCCCTCCTTCACGAGCGCCGAGCGGAGCGCCCGGACGATCCACTCGGGGTGGGACGCCAGCGCGGCGAGCCGGGCGTCGTCGCTCGGCAGTTCGGCGGCGAGCTCGTCGCGCCACGATTCGAGACTCGAGCGGGAGACCGTGCGGAGCACGCCGTTCACGAAGCCGCTCGCGGCCGGGGCGATGCGCTTCGCGAGCACGACCTGCTCGTTGACCGCGGCGTGCGTCGGCACCCGCGTCGAGAGCAGCTGATGCACGCCGAGCCGCAGGATGTCGAGCACCGGCGGGTCGATGCGGTCGGCGGGCCTGCCCGCGGCCAACTCGATGACCGCGTCGTAGAAGCCCTGCATGCGCAGCGTGCCGTAGGTCAGCTCGGTCGCGAGCGCCGCGTCGGCCTCGCTGAGCTTCGAGCGCTCGATGCGCTTGGGCAGCAGCAGATTCGCGTACGCCTCGTCGGTGCGCACCGCATCGAGCACCTCGTAGGCGACGATGCGGGGCGGCGACACCCGCACCTGGCGGGGTCGCCGGGCGTCGCGGTCGCGGGCGGGCCGACGGGCGGGGCGTTGCTGCTGCACCCGTCAACTGTACGCGTCGTGCCGCGCGCGCGGGCCTCGGGGCGCAGGCCGCCCGGCCGCACGGCCGCACGGCCGCGAGCGGCGCTACTCGAGCGTACGAAGCCCCTCGGCGAGCCCGCGGCCCCAGTCGGCGGCGGCCATCGCGCCCCTGCCCGCCGGCTGCACCCGGACGAGCTCGATCGGAACGTCGGCGGTGCCGGCGAGCACCCGGCGCCGCTCGGGGCGGAGCTCACCCGCGGGGAGCGGCTCGACGGGGTCGGCGGAGACGACCGGGCGCGCCTCGAGCACCTTCAGCCGCTCGCCGCCGACCGTCGTCCACGCGCCCGGTTCGGGCGTCACGCCACGGAACCGTGCGAGCACCTCGCGCTCGCCGCGATGCCAGTCGATCCGGCCGTCGTCGATCGTGAGTTTGGGGGCGAGACTCGCCTCACCGTACTGCGGCACCGCGCGCGCCGTGCCCGCCGCGAGCCCGTCGACCACTTCGGCGAGGAGTTCGGCACCGCGCTCCGCAAGCACCTCGAGGGCGGCGCCGGCAGTCAGGCCCTCATCGTTCGGCCAACTGCGCACGGCGAACACGTCACCCGCATCGAGCTCGGGGACGAGCTGGAAGACCGAGGCCCCGAGCTCGGCGTCGCCGGCGATGATCGCGTGCTGCACGGGCGCGGCGCCGCGCCAGGCGGGCAGCACCGAGAAGTGCAGATTGATCCAGCCGAGGCGCGGCAACGAGAGCAGCGGCTCGCGGACGAGCCCGCCGTACGCGACGATCACCCCGAGATCGGGGCGAAGCGCCTCGATCCGGGCCGTCGCCTCCGCGTCGAGACGGGCCGCCTTCACGATCGGCAGACCATGCACCTCGGCTGCGGCGGCGACGGGCGACGGGGTCAGCACGCGCTTGCGCCCGAGCGGCGCATCCGGCCGCGTCACCGCACCGACCACCTCGTGCAGGCCCTCGCCGGCGAGCCGTTCGAGACTCGGGACAGCGGCGGCGGGTGTTCCGGCGAAGACGAGGCGCAGAGAGGTCACCGGACCATTCTTCCGGATCGCGCTCAGCCGAGCAGACCGTGCTCCCACGCGTGCGCCACGAGCCGCAGCCGAGAGGCGAGCCCGAGCTTCGCGAGCACCGACGAGATGTGACTCTTCACCGTCGTCTCGGAGATGAACGCGAGCGCGGCGATCTCGGCGTTCGAGTACCCGCGTGCCGCGAGGAGGTAGACCTCGCGCTCCCGACGCGACAGCGCTGCGATGGCGGCCTCGTCGCGCGGCCGTTCGGCCGGGATGTCGCGAACGAGGCTCGTCGGCTCCGCCGGCGCCACGACGGTGCCGCCGTCGTGCACCGCGCGGATCGCGGCGAGGAGCAGCTCCGGCGTGGTGTCCTTCATCAAGAAGCCGCGCGCGCCGGCACGCAGCGCCCGCTGCACGGCGACCTCACCGCGATGCGTCGTCAGCACGATGACCCGAGGACGATCGCCCGCGACCGCGAGCAGCGCCTCCGTCGCGGTGATGCCGTCGAGTCCGGGCATCCGGACGTCCATCAGCAGCACATCGGGCCGCGCCGACTCGATGAGACGCTCCACCTCGTCGCCGCGATGCGCAGCGCCGGTGAACTCGAGGTCGCCCTGCGAGTCGACGAGCATCCCGAGTCCCGAGCAGAACAGCCGTTCGTCGTCGGCGATGGCCACCCGGACGGTCACTCTTCGGCCCCTTCACTCGCCTCGACGGGCGTGGAGGCCGGCTCGAGCTCGGCGGTCGGCGATACGGCGGCGGGCTGGGCGGGAAGGAAGCCGGCGACCACGAAGCCCCGGCGGTCGTCGGCGTCGACACCGAGCCATCCACCCGCCGATCGCGCCCGCTCGCGCATGCCGACGATGCCCCGCCCTTGCGGGCTCTCGACCTGGTCGCCGCGTCGCGGCGAGACGATCTCGAAGCCCACGCCGTTCGACTGCCATACGAGGGCGAGGCGCGTCGGCTCGCCCCGCGCGCCGTGACGCACGGCGTTCGTGAGGCTCTCCTGAACGATCCGATACATGGCCCGCGACTGGGCCGGCGCGAGAGCGACGCGCTCGCCGTGCTCGCCGACCGCGACGTCGAGGCCGGACGAGCGGGCACCGTCGACGAGTTCGCCCAGCCGATCGAGGCCCGGCATGTCCGATCCGGCAGGATCTCCGAGTGAATCGAGGAGGCGCCGCACCTCGACCAGTGCGCCCCGCCCGCGTTCGGCGATCGCGTCGAGTGCCGCGCCCGCCACGCGCCGGTCGTCGGACGCGTATCGGGCGCCGTCGGCCTGTGCGACGATGCCGGCGAGCGAGTGCGCGACCACGTCATGGATCTCGCGTGCGAACCGTTCGTGCTCGAGCGCCGTCGCGAGTTCGAGTTCGGCCTCCCGGAGCTCGGCCCCCTGCCGGGCTGCGGCGAGGCGTTCCGCGTACCGGGTGCGCACGAGGCCGAGCGCCCAGCCGAGCGCCCACGCCGCCGCCATCACGAGCGCCGCAGCGATCGCGAACGGGTTCAGCAGGGTGTAGGCGAGCGAGGGCCAGAACCCGGTGGGGAGCATGAAGAACCCCTCGTTCATGCCCGCCAGTACGATCCAGCAGTCGACCAGCACGATCGAGACCACCGTGAACACGGCCGACCATGCGCGTCTGTGCGGTGCCGACGCGACCGCCGCGCCGACGATCGGCACGGCGATGAACACCGCCCACTCGGAGCCGAACAACCGGAACGCCGGAACGAACGCGGCCACCGCGGTCATACCGATCGCGACGAGGGAGGCCGATCGAGGAAAGCGACCGGCGAGCGCGATCGCCCCGCCGAAACCCGCGAAGATCGCCCAGTCGGGCGGCGGCGCCATCGGCGGGAGCGTACGCCCTCGACCGGTCTCGGCCACGCACCAGAGCGCGACGTAGACGATGCCCACGACGGGGAACGCGAACTGCGGGAGGCGGCTCATCAGTCGATCACGTGTCATGTGGTCACCGTAGCCACGCCCGGGCACCGCGTCCGAGCCTTCGGAGCCGGAATCGTCCGTGCGGAGGAGCGAAGTCCGTCGCGCGGACGATCGCGGCGGTACGACCTGGACGACTCACGGCACCTCGGGGTCGTCGGCGCGCACGCGCAGCACGCGCGGACGCTGCGGGCGACGCCCCGCGACGGGACGGCGTCGCTCGGTCGCGACCCGGATCATCTCCGCGCGCAGCGCCCGCGCCACCGCCGCACCGGCACCGTAGTCGAACCGCACGATCGCGCGCTCGAGCTCGTCGTCGACCGGGGCGGGCCCGAGCACGTCGACCCCGGGCGCCGCGGCCGTCGCCGCCGCGATCGCGCGCTCGACCCCGGCGTGCTGAGCGACGACGCTCGCCACCCGAACCGCAGGCGGGAACCGGAGCGCCCGCCGGGCGGCGAGCTCGGTGCCGGCCCATTCGAGCTGCCGCCAACCCGCGAGCGCCTGCGCGAGCGCACCCGCGACGCCGACGAGGTAGACCGGCGCGCCCGGTGCCGCGAGTGCGGCCGCGTTCGACCACCAGCGGAGGCAGTCCTCCGCGACTCGCAGAGACTCGCGCAGCAGCATCCGCTCGCCGTCGAGGAGCAGCACCGCGCGGTAGCCGCCGTCCGCGACGGGTTCCGCACCGCGTGTCGCGACCACGAGCGCGGGTTCGGCGCCCACGCGCAGCACCGTCCGCTCACCGTCGGAGAGGATCACCCGAGCCCGCGGGAACGCCCGGCCGAGCTCTTCGGCGGTGCGGCTCGCGCCGACCGTCACCGCGCGCAGCTTCGTCGCCTCGCACACCGCGCACCGCCAGTTCGCGGCGCTCGTGCCGCAGAGCGTGCAGCGGGGTGCGCCGCCGGCCCGCGGCACCGCGAGGACGCCCCCGCAGGCCGCGCACCGCGCCGGCTCACGACAGCGATCGCACGAGAGCATCGGCGTGTGTCCGGGGCGCGCGACCTGCACGAGCACCGGGCCCTGTTGCACGGCCTCCTGCGCCTGACGCCACGCCGCCGACGGGATGCGCGCCGAACCCGGCTCGGGCGCCGCCTGCTGCTCGGTCGGGATGACGCGCGGGCGCACGTGGCGAAGGGGGGCGACCGGCCGCACCCAGCCGATCTCGACGAGTCGCTCGACCTCGACGCTCCGGCCGTGCCCCAGGAAGAGCAGCGCCGCACCGGACTGCTCCTGACGGATCAGGGCAACGTCGCGCGGATGCGCGCCCGGGCTCAGCGGCTCGTTCATGAGGGCGTCGCCGTCGTCCCAGAGGGCGATGAGGCCGAGTCTCGCCGCCGGCGCGTACACCGTCGAGCGGTTGCCGATGACGATGCGGGCAGCGTCGCCAGCCGCGTCGAGGAACGAGCGGAACCGGGCACCCCCCGTCTGACGCGCATCGGTGCGCAGTACCCGGCGAGGGTCGACGATCTCGGCGAGGGACGCCTGCAGCTGCTCCTGGTCGCGGTAGTCGGGCACCACGAGGAGGCTCGAGCGGTCGGCCGCGAGCGTGGCCGCCGCCGCCTCGGCGAGCGTGACCGCCCAGGCCCCGACCCACTCCCCCGACGGCAGCTTGATCGGCCTCGGGTCGGCGGCGAGGGCCATCCGTTCGCCGCCCGCGATGCCCATCTCGACGACCCCCGCCTCGTAGCCGGTGACGGCCGTCGCAGCGGGAAGCCCGCCCGGGTCGGGCTCGGCGGCCCGCCACGCCCGCTCGACCCGCACGTACCGGCTCGGGATCGCGAGACGCAGGACATCGCTCGCGTTGCCCGCCGCGCGGTCGGCGACCGCCCGGGCGAGCGCCCACACCTCGGGTGCGAGGAGCGGCACCTCGGAGACCACGAGGTCGAGCTCGGCCAGCCGCCCCTCGTACTCGCTCGACTCCGCGAGCTCGACCAGCCAACCGTCGGCGATGCGGCCGCCCGAACGAAGCGGCACCCGCACCCGGACGCCGGGCTTCGCCTCGTTGACGAGGCGTTCGGGCACGCGGTAGTCGAACAGCTGGTCGAGTTGCGGCAGCGGCGAATCGACGAGCACCCTGGCGACCGGGCCGGCCGCCACGTCAGAGCCCGGCGGCGGAGCGGAGGTCGGCGACGCGGTCGAGGCGCTCCCAGGTGAAATCGGGCAGCTCGCGCCCGAAATGGCCGTAGCTCGCGGTCTGCGCGTAGATCGGTCGCAGCAGGTCGAGGTCGCGGATGATCGCGGCCGGACGCAGGTCGAACACCTCGCGGATGGCACCGATGATCTCGTCGTCGGGCAGCACCCCGGTGCCGAAGGTCTCGACGTACAGGCCGACGGGCGCCGCTTTGCCGATGGCGTACGCGACCTGCAGTTCGAGCCGGTCGGCGAGACCGGCGGCCACCGCGTTCTTCGCGACCCAGCGCATCGCGTAGGCCGCCGAGCGGTCGACCTTCGACGGGTCCTTTCCGCTGAACGCCCCACCGCCGTGCCGACTCGCGCCGCCGTAGGTGTCGATGATGATCTTGCGGCCGGTGAGGCCGGCGTCGCCCTGCGGGCCGCCGATCTCGAAACGGCCGGTCGGGTTGATGAGCACCGCGAGTTCGGGCCGTGCGAGCTCGACCTGGTCGAGTACCGGACGGATGACGAGCTCTTCGACTTCGGCCCGCAGCTGATCGGTCGAGACGGCCGGCGAATGCTGCGTCGAAAGCACCACGGTCTCGATCGTCTTGGGCGTCGGCCCGTCGTAGCCCACGGTCACCTGGGTCTTGCCGTCGGGACGCAGGTAGTCGAGTTCGCCCGCCCTGCGCACGTGCGCGAGTCGCTCGGCGAGGCGGTGCGCGAGCCAGATCGGCACCGGCATGAGCTCGGGCGTCTCACGTGTCGCGTAGCCGAACATGATGCCCTGGTCGCCCGCGCCCTGGCGATCGAGGGCGTCGTCGCTGGCGCGCTCGCGCGCCTCGAAGGCGTGGTCGACACCCTGGGCGATGTCGGGCGACTGGCCGCCGATCGAGACCGAGACGCCGCACGAACGGCCGTCGAACCACACGTCGGACGAGTCGTAGCCGATCGAGGTGACCCGCTCGCGCACGATCGCCGGGATCTCGACGTAGCCCGAGGTCGTGACCTCTCCGGCCACGTGAACGAGCCCCGTCGTCACGAGCGTCTCGACGGCCACCCGGCTGTTCGGATCGACGGCGAGCAGTGCGTCGAGGATCGAGTCCGAGATCTGGTCGCAGATCTTGTCGGGGTGGCCTTCGGTCACGGACTCGGAGGTGAACAGGCGGAGTGCGCTCATGCGGGGTCGGCTTCTTTCGTGGTGCGGTCTTCGGCGGTATGCGCGAACTTCGAGACAACCACGTCGAGGATGGCACCGGCCACCGACCGTTTCGTTCCGTGAAGCCGTGTGACGATCTCGTCGTCATCGCCCAGGATGACCACCGTGTTCTCCTCGCTCGCGAAGCCCTCGTTCCAGCCGACGCGATTGACGACGAGCACGTCGGCGCCCTTCGCGCGGCGCTTGGCGCGCCCGAGCTCGAGCAGCCGCTCGTCGTCGGGCTCTGTCTCGGCGGCGAAGCCGACGAGGAGGGTACCGTCGTGCGGGGCATGCCCGAGGCCGGCGAGGATGTCGGGGTTGCGGACGAGTTCGAGCGTCAACCCGTCACCCGTGCCGTCCTTCTTGATCTTCTGCTCGCTGATGCTCGCGGGCCGGTAGTCGGCGACGGCTGCGGCCATGATCACCGCGTCGGCACCGCGGGCGGCCTCGGTGACCGCGGCCTGGAGCTCGAGCGCGCTCGAGACGCGTCGGAGGTCGCAGCCCGCGGGTTCGCCGACCTCGAGGTTTGCGGCGACGAGAGTCACCTCGGCGCCTCGCGCGCGGGCCGCCTCGGCGATCGCGACGCCCTGTTTGCCGCTCGAGCGGTTGCCGAGGAAGCGCACGGGGTCGAGCGGTTCGCGCGTGCCGCCCGCGGTGACGACGAGACGGCGACCCGCGAGATCCTGGTTCGCCGACGCATCGGATGCCGCGACCGCGAGTGCCGCCGCAACGATGACGTCGGGCTCCTCCATGCGGCCGGGGCCGCGGTCTGCGCCCGTGAGCTGGCCCACGGCGGGGCCGACGACGGTGACGCCGCGGGCCACCAGGGTCGCGACGTTCGCCTGCGTCGCGGGGTGGCGCCACATCTCGGTGTGCATCGCCGGGGCGATGACCACGGGCGCCTCGCTCGCGAGGATGCTGTTGCCGAGCAGGTCGTCGGCGAGGCCTGCCGCGAGTTTCGCGATCGAGTTCGCCGTCGCCGGCGCGATCACGATGAGGTCGGCCGCCTGGCCCATCGCGACGTGGCGGACCTCGGCGACGCCCTCGTACAGATCGGAGTGCACCGGATTGCGCGAGATCGCCTCGAGGGTGGGCCGACCGACGAAGCGCAGCGCACCCTCGGTCGGGATCACGTGCACGTCATGACCGGCGAGCACGAACGCGCGAACGACGCCGACGGCCTTGTACGCCGCGATGCCGCCGGTGATGCCGACGACGATCTTGAGGGTCATGCGGCCCCCGGGATCACTCGGCCAGGGGGCGGAGCCGCAGCTTGTCCTCGTTGATCTCGTGCATGGCCACGGACAGCGGCTTGTCGTCGATCGACGAGTCGACGAGCGGGCCGACGTTGTCGAACAAGCTGCCCTCGTGGAGGTCTGCGTAGTAGTCGTTGATCTGGCGGGCCCGCTTGGAGGCGAAGATGACCAGCTGGTACTTCGAGTCGACCTTCGAGAGCAGGTCGTCGATGGGCGGATCGATTATGCCGGAAAGCTTCTCAGCCATGGAGTGACTCCTTGTTTCGTGGGTGTGCGCCGAGCGCGCGAAAGCTCGTGGCGAGGGCGCCCGAACCGCGACGGCTCAACGACGACCCTTGCGAGGTCTCATCAAGTCTACGACCTTCTGGGCCGCCTCGCCGACTTCGTGGTTCACGACCTGGTGATCGAACTCGTCGACCGCGGCCAGTTCGACCTTCGCGGTCTCGAGCCGGCGCTGCTGTTCGGCGGCGGTCTCGGTGCCCCGCCCGACGAGGCGCCGGACGAGCTCGTCCCACGTCGGCGGGAGGAGGAAGACCAGGGTCGCATCGGGCATCGCGCGGCGCACCGAACGGGCGCCCTGGATGTCGATCTCGAGAAGCACGCTGTGTCCAGCGGCGATCGCCGCTTCGACCGGACCGCGAGGGGTTCCGTAACGCGAGGCGTTGTGCACGGTCGCCCACTCGAGCAGCTCGCCCGCCTCGATCATGCGGTCGAACTCGGCGTCGTCGACGAAGTAGTAGCTCTCGCCCTCGACCTCGCCGGGACGCGGTGCCCGTGTCGTCGCCGACACCGAGAGCTCGACCTCGGGGTGGTGCTGGCGGATGTGGCCCGCGACCGATCCCTTGCCGACCGCGGTCGGGCCGGCGAGCACGACGAGCCGATCGCCGGTTCCGCCGTGCGCGGCGACCCACTCCGCGATGAACTCGCGCAGGCGCCGGCGCTGCAGGCGCCCGAGACCGCCGAGCCGCTTCGAGGTCGAGATCTCGAGGTCCTGCATGATCCGGGTCGACTTCGTCGCACCGATCGCGGGGATGGAGGTGAGGAACTCGGTGACCCGCAGTCGCCCCTCGACGCCCTCGGGCTCCTCGAATGCGGCGCGCAGCACGTCGAGCGGGCTCCGACGACCCGCGGCGACCTCTGCCTTCACGTTCGCGCGCGCGCGTCGCGCGGCGACGGCCGCACGCGATGCGGCGATGCGGTCGACGTCTGGCGGGGTCGAAGCGGTGGTGCGTGACTCAGACATCGATGCTCCCGACCTCGTCGACCCGGCGGGCGACCGCGTCGGCGAGACCGTCGGGGCCCGCCGCCAGCAGCGAACGCGACTCGCTGACGATGACGCCCGCGCTGTACGCACCGTAGATCGAACGGAGCTCGCGGAGTTCGCCGCCCTGGTGACCGAAGCCGGGCGCGAGGACCGGCAGACCCGGGCGGGGCGGCTCGCCGTCGCGATCGAGACCCGCCGCGCGCAGGTCGACGGTCGCCCCGATGACGACGCCGACGGAGCCGAGGGAGCGCGTCGAGGCATCCGCCCGCCCCTGATTCCACGCCACGACGCCCGCGGTGATCGCTCCGGCGACCGTCGAACCGGCTCGGCTCGACTGCTGAAGCACGGCCCGCTGAATGGCCGCCGCCTCGGGATTGGAGGTCGCCGCGAGCACGAACAGGCCCTTGCCGGACGTCTCGGCGGAGTGCATCACCGACTCGATCGAGCCGAGGCCCTGATAGGCGCTGATGGTCATCGCATCGGCCTCGAGCGAGGAGCCGGGCCGCAGCCACGCCTCGCCGTACGCATCGACGCTCGACCCGATGTCGCCGCGCTTGACATCGGCGATCACGAGGAGCCCCGCGTCGCGTGCCTCGGCGAGCACCCGCTCGAGTGCGGCGTACCCGGCCGATCCGTGCCGCTCGAAGAACGCGACCTGCGGCTTCACGATTCCGGCGCGCCCGGCGGCCGCATCGATCACGCGGAGGCCGAATTCGCGTACCCCGGCGGCCGAATCGTCGAGCCCCCACGAGTCGAGCAGCGAGGCGTGCGGGTCGATGCCGACGCAGAGCCGCCCGTCGGCGGCGACGACCGCGGCGAGCCGCTCGCCGAACGGGATGACCTCGACGTTCACGCGGACGCCCCCCGCGTCGCCTGGTAGTCCTGCAGGCTCGTGACCTCGAAGCCGTCGCCGTTCACGTCGAGCGACGCGACCGCGGCGGAGAGCTCGGCGATGGTCGTGAACAGCGGGATGTCGGCGGCGACGGCGGCGGCGCGGATCTCATAGCCGTCTGCCCGTGCCGAACGGCCGCTCGGCGTGTTCACCACGATGTCGACCTCGCCGCGGTTGATGAGCTCGACCACCGAGATCGCGTCGTCGTCCGGCTTCTCGCTGAACTTCGTCACCTCGCGGGCACGGATGCCGTTGCGGCGGAGCACCTCTGCGGTGCCCTCGGTCGCGGTGATCTCGTAGCCGAGCTGCTGCAGGCGCAGCACCGGGAGGATGATCGCGCGCTTGTCGCGGTCGGAGACCGAGACGAAGACGGTGCCGGTGTCGGGCATGCCGCCGTATGCGGCGAGCTGGCTCTTCGCGAACGCCCGCGGGAAGTCGCGGTCGATGCCCATGACCTCGCCGGTCGAGCGCATCTCGGGGCCGAGCACGGAGTCGACCATGATGCCCTCGCGGGTGCGGAAGCGGTGGAAGGGCAGCACGGCCTCCTTCACTGCCACCGGTGCGTCGAGCGGCACGCGCGAACCGTCGGAGGCGGGCAGCAGGCCCTCGGCGATGAGCTCGGCGACCGTCGCACCCACCATGATGCGGCTCGCGGCCTTCGCGAGCGGGATGCCGAGCGCCTTCGAGACGAACGGCACCGTGCGACTGGCGCGCGGGTTCGCCTCGAGCACGTAGAGCACGCCCGCGCCGATCGCGAACTGCACGTTGAGCAGGCCCCGCACCCCGATCCCCTCGGCGATCGCACGGGTCGCCTCGCGCACGCGGTCGACCTCGGCGCGGCCGAGGGTGACGGGCGGGAGGGTGCAGCTCGAGTCGCCCGAGTGCACGCCGGCCTCTTCGATGTGCTCCATGACGCCGCCGATGTAGAGGTCGGTGCCGTCGTAGAGGGCGTCGACGTCGATCTCGATCGCGTCGTCGAGGAAGCGGTCGACGAGCAGGGGGTGGGTCGGTCCGACGATGCCCTGGCCCTCGATGCGCGCGAAGTAGTCGACGAGCGAGGCGGTGTCGTAGATGATCTCCATGCCACGACCGCCGAGCACGTAGCTCGGGCGGACGAGCACCGGGTAGCCGATGCCCTCGGCGACCTGCGCGGCGCCGGCGAGGTCGACGGCGGTGCCGTTCTTCGGCGCGAGCAGCCCCGCAGCATCGAGGATGCCGGAGAAGAGGCCGCGCTCCTCGGCGAGGTCGATCGCCTCGGGCGTCGTGCCGAGGATCGGCACGCCGGCCGCCTCGAGGCCCTTCGCGAGCCCGAGTGCCGTCTGGCCGCCGAGCTGCACGACGACGCCGACGAGCTCGCCGGACTGCGACTCTGCATGGATGACCTCGAGCACGTCTTCGAGGGTGAGCGGCTCGAAGTAGAGCCGGTCGCTCGTGTCGTAGTCGGTCGAGACGGTCTCGGGGTTGCAGTTGATCATGATCGTCTCGAACCCTGCGGCCGAGAGCGCGAACGACGCGTGGACGCACGAGTAGTCGAACTCGACGCCCTGCCCGATGCGATTCGGGCCGGAACCGAGGATGACGACCTTGCGGCGGTCGCTCGGCGCGACCTCGGTCTCGTGGTCGTAGCTCGAGTAGTGGTACGGCGTGAGCGCGGGGAACTCCCCCGCGCAGGTGTCGACGGTCTTGTACACCGGGCGGATGCCGAGGATGTGGCGCACCTCGCGGGCGTCGGCCTCGCTCCCGAAGCCTCGCAGCTCGGCGATCTGCGCGTCCGAGAAGCCGTGGTCCTTCGCGAGCAGCAGCGTGTCGTGGTCGAGCGCCTCGGCCGCGGCGACGTGCGCCGCGACCTCGTTGATGAGCACGATCTGGTCGAGGAACCAGGGGTCGATCTTCGTCGACTCGAAGGCCTGCTCGATCGTCGCGCCCTTGCGGAGCGCCTGCTGCACGAGCACGATGCGACCGTCGGTCGGCACCTTCGCCTGCTCGAGGAGCTCCTCGACGGTGCGCGCCTCCTCGCCCCAGTGGAACGACGAACCGCGCTTCTCGAGCGACCGCAGCGCCTTCTGCAGCGCGGTCGCGAAGTTGCGGCCGATCGCCATCGCCTCGCCGACCGACTTCATGGTCGTCGTGAGCGTCGGGTCGGCGGCCGGGAACTTCTCGAACGCGAAGCGCGGCACCTTGACGACCACGTAGTCGAGCGTCGGCTCGAAGCTCGCGGGCGTCACCCGGGTGATGTCGTTCGGGATCTCGTCGAGGCGGTAGCCGATGGCGAGCTTCGCGGCGATCTTCGCGATCGGGAATCCGGTCGCCTTCGAGGCGAGTGCGCTCGAGCGGGAGACGCGCGGGTTCATCTCGATGACGATGATCCGGCCGTCGGCCGGGTCGATCGCGAACTGGATGTTGCAGCCGCCGGTGTCGACGCCCACCGCTCGGATGATGTCGATGCCGATGTCGCGGAGCCGCTGGAACTCGCGGTCGGTCAGCGTGAGCGCGGGCGCCACGGTGATCGAGTCGCCCGTGTGCACGCCGACGGGGTCGACGTTCTCGATCGAGCACACGACGACGGTGTTGTCGTGCGTGTCGCGCATGAGTTCGAGCTCGTACTCCTTCCAGCCGAGGATGGACTCCTCGAGGAGCACCTCGGTGGTCGGCGAGTCGTGCAGGCCCGCGCCCGCGATGCGACGGAGGTCGGTCTCGTCGTACGCGAAGCCCGAGCCGAGTCCGCCCATGGTGAACGAGGGACGAACGACCAGCGGATAGCCGAGGTCCTCGGCCGCGGCCAGCACCTCGTCCATCGTGTGCGCGATATGCGAGCGGGCGACCTCGGCACCGCACTCGACCACGAGCTCCTTGAAGAGCTGGCGGTCTTCGCCCTTGCGGATCGCGTCGACCTTGGCGCCGATGAGCTCGACACCGTGCTTCTCGAGGATCCCCGCGTCGTGCAGCGCGATCGCCGCGTTGAGCGCGGTCTGCCCGCCGAGGGTCGGCAGCACCGCGTCGGGGCGCTCCTTTTCGATGATCTTCTCGATGATCTCGGGGGTGATCGGCTCGATGTAGGTCGCGTCGGCGAAGTCGGGGTCGGTCATGATCGTGGCCGGGTTCGGGTTCACGAGGATGACGCGGACCCCCTCGGCACGGAGAACTCGGCAGGCCTGCGTGCCCGAGTAGTCGAACTCGGCCGCCTGGCCGATGACGATCGGGCCTGAGCCGATGACGAGGACGGAGTTGATGTCGTCGCGCTTGGGCATTAGTTGCCGTTCTCCTTGCTCGCGATGACCATGTCGCGGAACCGGTCGAAGAGATAGTTCGCGTCGTGCGGGCCGGCCGCCGACTCGGGGTGGTACTGCACGCTGAACGCGGGGATGTCGAGGCAGTTCAATCCCTCGACGACGTTGTCGTTGAGGCCGACGTGGCTGACCTCGACGCGGCCGAAGCCCTCGCTCGACTCGCTGACCCGATCGGTCGGCGCATCGACGGCGAAACCGTGGTTGTGCGCCGTGATCTCGACGCGACCGGTGGCTCGGTCGAGCACGGGCTGGTTGATGCCGCGATGCCCGAAGGTCAACTTGTAGGTGCCGAATCCGAGAGCGCGACCGAGCAGCTGGTTGCCGAAGCAGATGCCGAAGTAGGGCACACCGGCGCGAAGCGCGCTGCGGAGGATCTCGACGTGCTGGTCGGATGCCGCGGGGTCGCCCGGTCCGTTCGAGAAGAACAGCGCGTCGGGCTGGAGTGCGAGCACCTCCTCGGCCGTCGTCGTCTGCGGGAGCACCTGCACGTCGAAGCCGCGCTCGGCGAGGTAGTTCAGCGTCGACGTCTTGACCCCGAGGTCGAGCACTGCCACCGAGCCGATGCGCTCACCCGTCGCGGGCAGCGAATAGGACTCGACGGTCGAGACGGCGCTCGAGAGATTCTGCCCGGCCATCTGCTCGCCCGACTGCACGACGGCGAGCTGCTCGCCCGAGCTCAGAGCTGCGTCGTCGCCCGAGAAGATTCCGGCGCGCATGGAGCCCGCCGAGCGGAGATGACGCGTGAGCGCGCGCGTGTCGATTCCCGAGATGCCGACGACGCCCGAGGCGACGAGGTCGTCGTCGAGGCTGCGCTGGGCCCGGAAGTTCGAGACCACGCGCGAGGGGTCGCGCACGATGAAGCCGGCGACCCAGATGCGGTTCGACTCCTCGTCCTCGTCGTTCATGCCCGTGTTGCCGATGTGGGGCGCGGTCATCATGACGATCTGCCCGGCGTACGACGGGTCGGTGAGGGTCTCCTGGTAGCCCGTCATACCGGTCGCGAAGACGGCTTCGCCGGTCGTGCGTCCGCGCGCACCGTAGGCGCGCCCCTCGTAGCGCGTTCCGTCTTCGAGGACGAGTACGGCGGGTTCGCCCGTGCCGAAGCCCGGCGCCCCGGCAGTCGCCGCTGCGGTCTCGGGCGTGCCCAGCGGCTCGCTCGCGGGGGTGGTGGTCTCAGTCATCCGAGGCCTCACTCTCGTGTTGTTCCGGCCGCGGTGCGGCTGGCGCCGCGGCGATGTCGTCGATGGCCCGGAGGATTCGGGCCTGGTCGCCCGGATACCGGGCTCGGAGGTAGCTGTCGACACGGGGCGCGGTGGCCTCGGTCTCGTCGCTCGTGGCGGCGATCCAGCTGAGGGCGATGAGCCCGTCGGGCTCCACACCGCGGTCGATCGCGTAGCTCGCCGTCGCCGCGCCGGCGACCCGGTCGGCGGGGATGAAGCTCACCGGTTCACCGGCGATGCGGAGTGCGACGCCGTCGCGCATCACCTCGATTCGCCCGGCGCCGCGGAACGCGAGGCCCTGCACGGCGAGCCGTTCGAGCGGTTCGCCGGCGGGGGTCGTGGCGACGTAGAGCACTTCGGATTCGAACTCGATCTCGCCGCGCACCGCGGGAACCGGATACGCCGAGAGCACCGAGTCGCGCACCGCGCGTCGGCGCCACGAGCGCAGCATGAGCCAGGCGATCACCGCGAGCACGGCGAGCGCGATGAGCGCACCGATCCACTTATCCATGGATACCCCCGTTCGCGGCGGCCGCGAGCTCGGCGGTCTCCTCGCTCGGGCGCACCCGTCCGTCGATCACGGTCGCATACCCGGCGTGGAAGGTCGCGACGACCCGCCCCGGCAGCGTGCGGCCGAGGTAGGGCGAGTTGGTGCTGCGGCCGGCGAGCCGATCGAGGTCGAACACCGAGGAGGCGCTCGGGTCGTAGAGGGTCAGCTCGGGTGCGGCGCCTGCGGCGATCGCCTCGCCCTGGCCGCGCAGCCGGCCGATCCTCGCCGGCGTCTCCGAGAGCACGCGCGCGACGTCGCTCCAGTCGAGCAGCCCGTTCTCGACCACGGCGGCGTGCACCACGGAGAGCGCCGATTCGAGCCCCACCATGCCGTTCGCCGCGGCATCCCACTCGCTCTCCTTCGCCTCGACCGGGTGCGGTGCGTGGTCGGTGGCCACGATGTCGATCGTGCCGTCGGCGAGCGCCGCGCGCAGCGCCAGCGTGTCTTCGGCACGGCGCAGCGGCGGGTTGACCTTGAATCGGGGGTCGTAACCCCTGATGAGGTCTTCGGTGAGCAGCAGGTGGTGCGGGGTGACCTCGGCGGTGACGTCGATGCCGCGGGCCTTCGCCCAGCGGATGACCTCGACCGAACCGGCTGTCGAGACGTGGCAGACGTGCAGTCGGCTGCCGACGTGCTCGGCGAGCAGCACGTCGCGCGCGATGATCGACTCCTCGGCGACCGCGGGCCATCCGACGAGACCGAGCTCGCCCGAGAGCACGCCCTCGTTCATCTGCGCGCCCTCGGTGAGGCGCGGCTCCTGCGCGTGTTGTGCGATGACGCCGTCGAAGGCCTTCACGTACTCGAGCGCGCGGCGCATGAGCAGCGGGTCTGAGACGCAGAAGCCGTCGTCGCTGAAGACGCGAACGTTCGCGCGCGAGCGGGCCATCGCGCCGAGCTCCGCGAGCTCTGCGCCCTTGAGGCCGACGGTGACCGCACCGATCGGCTGAACTGTGGCGTACCCGGCGGAGCGGCCGAGGCTCGCCTCCTGCTCGACGACGCCTGCGGTGTCGGCGACGGGGAAGGTGTTCGCCATCGCGAACACCGCCGTGAATCCGCCGGCCGCGGCCGCCTGCGTGCCGGTGAGCACGGTCTCGCTCTGCTCGTAGCCGGGCTCGCGGAGGTGGGTGTGCAGGTCGACGAGGCCGGGCAGCGCGATGAGACCGTCGGCGTCGTGCACCGTCGCGCCGGCTGGGGCGGAGATGCTGCCGACCTCGGCGATGATGCCGCCGTCGATGAGGATGTCGGCGCGCTCGCCGCTCGGGAGCGTCGCGCCGATGATGAGGTGACGCATCGACATCAGCTCTCACCCCGTTCGCCCGACAGCAGCATGTAGAGGGCGGCCATTCTCACTGAAACTCCGTTCGCGACCTGTTCTCGCACCGTGGACCGCGGCGAATCCGCCGCGCGGGCCGAGATCTCGAGCCCGCGGTTCATGGGCCCGGGGTGCATGACCATCGTAGTCGGGGGCAGCCGGTCGAACCTGGCGTCGTCGAGCCCCCACGTGCGCGCGTATTCACGGCTGTTCGGGAAGAACGCCGCATGCATGCGCTCGGCCTGGATGCGGAGCATCATGACGACGTCGGGGTTGCCTGCAAGCGCCGCGTCGAGGTCGTAGCCGACTCGGGCGGGCCAGGCGCCGGTCGCGACGGGCACGAGGGTCGGCGGCGCGACGAGTTCGACCTCGGCCCCGAGGGTCGTGAGCAGCCACACGTTCGAGCGTGCGACGCGCGAATGCAGGATGTCGCCGACGATCACGACGTGCACCCCGTCGAGCCCGCGGCCGCGGGAGGACGCGCCGTGCAGACGCCGACGGATCGTGAACGCGTCGAGCAGCGCCTGCGTGGGGTGCTCGTGGGTGCCGTCGCCCGCGTTGACGACGCCGGCGTCGATCCAGCCGCTCGTCGCGAGCGTCTGCGGGGCGCCCGAGGCGTGGTGGCGGATGACGACGCCGTCGGCGCCCATCGCCTGCAGCGTCTGCGCCGTGTCCTTCAGGCTCTCGCCCTTCGACACGCTCGAGCCTTTCGCGCTGAAATTGATGACGTCGGCCGAGAGGCGCTTCGCGGCGGCCTCGAACGAGATGCGGGTGCGCGTCGAGTCCTCGAAGAAGAGGTTCACGACGGTCTTGCCGCGGAGCGTCGGGAGCTTCTTGACCTCGCGCTCCTGCACCGCGGCCATGTCCTCCGCGATGTCGAGAAGTGCGATGGCCTCGTCGCGGCCGAGCTCGCGGGTGCCGAGGAGGTGTTTCATCGCGCGCCTCCCTCGGACGGAGCATCCTCGATCGACACGGCATCGTCGCCGTCGACCTCCTGAAGGCGTACGTTGATGCGCTCGCGTGTCGAGCTCGGGAGGTTCTTGCCGACGAAATCGGCGCGGATCGGGAACTCGCGATGACCGCGGTCGACGAGCACCGCGAGGCGCACGGCGCGAGCGCGCCCGAAGTCGGCGAGCGCGTCGAAGGCGGCGCGGATGGTGCGACCGGAGTAGAGCACGTCATCGACGAGCACGACCGTCTTGCCGTCGATGCCGCCCGCCGGCAGCTCGGTCGGCGACGGGGTGCGCAGTCGGGTGTGCGCCAGATCGTCGCGGTACATCGTGACGTCGAGCGCCCCGGCGAGCGCCGCGGGGGCATCGGGCTCGATGCGGGCGATGGTCTCGGCGATCCGGCGGGCGAGGATCACGCCACGCGTCGGGATTCCGAGGAGGACGAGGTCGTTCGAACCGCGATTGGATTCGAGGATCTCGTGCGAGATGCGGGTCAGCGCCCGCTGGATGTCAGCCTGATTGAGCACAGCTCGTGCCATGGACCGACTCCCTTCTCCGCCTCACAGGACGGCCTTAAAGGTTGCCAACTGGCATCGAGTCTACCGGATGCCACGGGGCCGCCGATCGGGTATCGGCGGCCCCGTGACATCCGCGCCTCAACGACGGCCGATGGGGCGCGTGAACGCCCTGGCCGCGACGACCATGGCGGCAGTGACCAGCACGACGTCCTTCAGGATGTACTGCGCGGTCAGCGTCGGGCCCGCGGTCGTGAAGAGCTCGCCCGAGAAGAACACGAGGGGCGAGAAGATGCCGACGAACGCACCGGCGAGTGCCAGGAGACCGACGCGCAGGAGGATTCCGGTGACGAGGGCGAAGCCCACGAACACCTCGAGCGAGCCGGTGATCGCCATCGCCGCGTAGCCGTCGACGAGACCGAACGAGAGGGCGTTCCAGGTGCGCACGACGAGGCCCTCGACTGGGCTGACCGCCGGGAGGAACTTCAGTGCGCCGAACACGAGGAAGACGAGACCGAGCGAGACGCGGAGCGCCGGGACGGCGATGCGGGCGAGGAAGCGCTGGACGACGGCCTGCGCGTCGTTCGCGCGTTCGAGGACGGAGTCGAGGCCCGAACCGGTCGAGACGCGTCCGGTGCCGAGAGCGGTGCTGGACATGATGATGCCTTTCTGAGGGTGTGATGTGGATTGGCAGCCGGATGCGGCAGCAGATCCATCTCATCGGCGCGACGTCGCCGGGTCGCCATGGCATCCGCTGATTCCCGCTCGTGGCCTCCCCCGAACGCGCCCTCAGGGCAACGGCGTGCGAACCCCCCGAGTGCGGGGCGCGCCGTCGCCGCGCAGCATGGTGCCGGCTCATGCGCGTCACGCTCCTCGAACGCGGCACCCCGCCGCCCGGGTTCGGCTTCGCTCCCGCCCGCAGCACCCTCGGGCGGCTGCGCGACCGCCTGCTGATCGCCGCGTTGCGGGTGCTGACGCGACGACTCCAGCGCACGCACGAATCCGAACGCGCGCTCGCGGGCTCCCGCCCGACGGGCGCATCTTCGACGAGGCCTGCTACTCCCCCGCCCTCGTCTGCGCCAGCGGCGTCACCGAACTCGACGTGCCGCGCCCCGACACCGGGCGAGGGCAGTACTGGGCGTGTTGATCGCGGCAGCGCCGGATGCCTCGACGGAGCGCCGCGCACGGCCGCTCCCGAGTGGTGGCCCGAGCTGATCGCCCACTGCGGCATCCTCGCCGCACTGTCGGCCGGCGTGCCGCTCATCGTCGCGGGCGGGGACGCCGACAAGCCCGAAGCCGCGGCGCGCCTCGCGCGTTCGGGCGCCGGTGTCGACCTCCGCACCGGCAGGCCCTCGCCCCGCGCGGTGCTGCGCGCGCACTGCAAGGTCGCGCACGACCGCGCCCACACGGCCAACGCCGAACGCCTCGCCCGACTCCTCGACGCGCACGACGGACCAGGCGAGGTCGTCGCCCTCACCACCGAACTCATGACGAAGGCGGCCGCCCCCGCGTGAGCAGGATCGGCCGCCTCGCGCTGAGTCTCGCGGCCGGTCAGGCCTTCGCGTGCGAGATCGCCGCGAGTAGGCCGTTCACGAAGCCGGCCGAGTCGTCGGTCGACAGCACGGTCGCCGCCTCGACCGCCTCGGAGATCGCGACCGGGTCGGGCACCTCGTCGTTGTAGACGATCTCCCAGACGCCGATGCGCAGCAGCGCCCGGTCGACCGCGGGCATCCGCTCGAGGGTCCACCCGCGCGAGTTCGTCTCGATGAGCTCGTCGATCTCGGCGCGGTGGTCGACGATGCCATCGACGATCTCGCGCGCGTACAGCCATGATGCGGCACGCTCGGGCTCGTTCGCGGCCTTCTGCGCCTCGACGACGAGCATCTGCTCGACCGGCACCTGGCGCATGTCGGCCGAGTACAGCATGTCGAGCGCGCGCTTGCGCGCCTTGGTACGGGCGCTCACTAGTCGTTCACGCGGCCGAGGTAGTCGCCCGTGCGGGTGTCGACCTTGACCTTGGTACCCGACTCGAGAAACAGCGGAACCTGGATCTCGTAGCCGGTCTCGACGGTGGCGGGCTTCGTGCCGCCCGTCGAGCGGTCACCTTGGAGGCCCGGCTCGGTGTACGTGATCTCGAGCACGACCGAGGCGGGCAGCTCGATGTACAGCGGGTTGCCGTTGTTCAGGGCGATGGTCACGGCCTGGTTCTCGAGCATGAAGTTCGCGGCGTCGCCGACGACGGTCGACGAGACGGTGATCTGGTCGTAGTCGGTCGCGTCCATGAACACGAAGCCGTCGCCGTCGTTGTAGAGGTAGGTGAAGTCACGGCGATCGACGTTCTCGATCTCGATCTTCGCGCCGGCGTTGTAGGTGCGGTCGACGGTCTTGCCGCTGACGACGTTCTTCAGCTTGGTGCGCACGAAGGCACCGCCCTTGCCGGGCTTGACGTGCTGGAACTCGATGACGCTCCAGAGCTGGCCGTCGATCGAGAGGACGACGCCGTTCTTGATGTCAGCGGTGCTTGCCATGCGATTACGATCCATTCAGTTGCGAAGAGGCTCGGCCGGAATCGGCCCGAGAAAGTTCAGTCGATCGAGTGTAGTCGCTGCGCTCCGGGCATGCCAATGCGCCCCGGATGCCTCCCGCTCGCGCCGCACGCGATGCCCTAGGCTGTCGTGGTGATCGACACGCCGCGCCCCGGACCCCGCCCCACCGTCTCGACCGAGGGGCCGCAGCACCAACTCGACCAGCAGGCGACGCCCGAGCTGTGGGGCCGTCTCGTGGCGAGCGTGTTCGCGCTCCCCGGGGTCATCGAGGGGCACAGCCAGGTGTCGCCGAAATCGTCCCGCGCCGTCTTCCTCGCGGAAATGAAGGCCGCGCGCACGCCCGAGACCTCGCTCTTCCCCGACGGCCGGCTCGAGCCGGTGCACCTGCACGGCGTCGACGACACGAGCGTGCACCTCGTGCTGCCCGTCGAGCGCGGCGCACGCCTGACCGAGCTCGGCTGGGCGGAGCCGCACCAGTACGAGGACTTCGGCACCGAGTTCATGGTCTACGGCCCGCGCGACCCCGCAGAACTCGCGGTCGTGGTCTCGATCGTCGAGGAGAGCCTCGCCTACGCACGCGGCGACTGAGTTGTCGCAGCCGCCCGGGGTCAGCCCTCGGCGCGGCCCGTGATGACGTCGAGCAGCAGCCGGACCGCGGTTGCATAGCCCGCGACGCCCTCCCCGACGACGTGCACGACCGCGACATCGGCGACGTACGAGTGGTGGCGGAACGACTCGCGCTGCGAGACGTCCGAGATGTGGACCTCTGCGACCGGAAGGTCGACGCCCGCGAGCGCGTCGCGGAGCACGACCGAGGTGTGCGTCAGCCCGCCCGGGTTGATCACGATGCCCGCGCAATCGAGACGCGCATCGTGGATCGCGTCGAGCAGCACGCCTTCGTGGTTCGACTGCACGGCACGCACCTCGAAGCCGCGCGCGGCCGAGACATCCACGACGATTCGCTCGACGTCGTCGAGCGTCTGCGAGCCGTAGATCTCGGGCTCACGGGTGCCGAGCAGATTCAGGTTCGGGCCGTTGACGAGCAGCAGCCGACGCTCGGTCACGAGCCGATCTCCTGGTAGGCGGCGAAGAGCAGCGACTGGTCGGGCGCCTGCATGACCGTCGGCTTCGCGAGATCGTCGAGCACGATGAACCGCAGCTGGCCCGCGCGCGACTTCTTGTCGCGCTGCATGGTGGCGAGGAGGGTGTTCCAGCGGCCGACGGGGTAGCTCGTCGGCAGGCTGAGCAGGTCGAGGACCCGGCGGTGTCGATCGGCGACCTCGTCGGAGAGCCGCCCCGAGAGGCGGCCGAGCTCGGCGGCGAACATCATGCCGACCGCGACGGCCGCACCGTGCCGCCACTGGTAGCGCTCGGCGTGCTCGACCGCGTGGCCGAGAGTGTGCCCGTAGTTGAGGATCTCTCGGAGCCCCTGCTCGGTGAGGTCCTCGGAGACCACGTCGGCCTTCATCTGGATCGCGAGCTCCACCACGCGACGGAACTCGGGCGTCGTGGGATCGGTCGCGACGTCGACATCGGCCTCGACGAGATCGAGGATCTCGGGGTAGCGGATGAACCCGGCCTTCACGATCTCGGCGAAGCCGGCGAGGATCTCGTTCTTCGGCAGGGTGTCGAGGACGTCGAGGTCGCAGAGGACGGCGGCCGGCGGGTGGAAGACGCCGACGAGGTTCTTGCCCTCGTTCGTGTTGATGCCGGTCTTGCCGCCGACCGCGGCGTCGACCATGCCGAGCACGGTCGACGGCACCTGCACGACGCGCACCCCCCGCAACCACGTCGCGGCCACGAAGCCGGCGAGGTCGGTGATCGCGCCCCCACCGAAGCCGACGACGGCATCGGTCCGGGTGAAGTCGGCCTGCCCGAGCACCTGCCAGCAGAACGCCGCCACCTCGACGCGCTTGCCGGCCTCGGCGTCGGGCACCTCGGCGAGCAGCACCTCGAAGCGATCGGAGAGCGACTCGCGGAGCGCAGCAGCACGAGCGCCGAGCGTCGCCGGGTGCACGACGAGCACCTTCTTCACCGCGCTGCCGAGCGCGTCGCCGAGCTCGGCGATGACCCCGCGCCCCACGACCACGTCGTAGCCCGACTCGCCGCCGACCCGGATCGTCGTGCGCTCGTCGTCTACCGTCATCGTTCTCCTCCGAAGTGCTCGGTGATGTCGTCGACGATCCGCCCGACCGAGCGTCGGGAGGTGTCGATGGCGAGGTCGGCGACCGCCGCGTACAGCGGGCGCCGGGCCTCGAGGATGGCCGACCATCGGTCGAGCCCGCCGTCGGCGATGAGCGGGCGGTTGCCGCCCGCCAGACGCGGGGCGACGGCCTCGCGCGAGACCTGGAGCCACACGACCGCGAGGCGTGCGAGGTCGTCGCGGGTGTCGTCGTGCAGCACGGCGCCGCCCCCGAGCGAGACGACGGCCTCCTCCCGGAGCGCCTCGGCGACGACCTCGCGCTCGATCACGCGGAAGTACTCCTCGCCCTCACGGGCGAAGATCTGGTCGATGGCGCCGTACCGTTCGGCGATGCGGGCGTCGGTGTCGATGAAGGGTGCCCCCGCCGCAGCGGCGAGCCGCTGCCCGACGCGCGACTTGCCCGCCCCCATCGGGCCGACGAGCACGATGGGAAGCCCGAGTCGGGAGTCGTCAGACACCGGCGTCGACCGCGCCCTCCGCACCCGCAGTGCGCAGGGCCGTGGGAATCGCGTCGAGATAGGCCGCGAGGTTGCGGCGCGTCTCGTCGACGGAGTCGCCGCCGAACTTCTCGAGCACGGCGTTCGCGAGGGTGAGGGCGACCATCGCCTCGGCGACGACCCCGGCGGCGGGCACCGCGCACACGTCGGACCGCTGGTGGTGCGCGGCAGCCGGCTCGCCGGTCGCGACGTCGATCGTCGGCAGCGCGTGCGGCACGGTCGCGATGGGCTTCATGCCGGCGCGCACGCGCAGCACGGTGCCGGTCGACATGCCGCCCTCGGTTCCGCCGGCGCGGTCGCTGCCGCGAGCGATGCGGCCGCCGACCGCGTGCAGCTCGTCGTGCGCGACCGATCCGCGCCGGCGGGTCGTCTCGAAGCCGTCGCCGACCTCGACGCCCTTGATGGCCTGGATGCCCATCAGCGCTGCGGCCAGCTGCGCGTCGAGTCGGCGATCCCAGTGCACATGCGAGCCGAGGCCGGGCGGCACACCGTACGCGAGCACCTCGACGACCCCGCCCAGGGTGTCGCCCGACTTGTGCGCGTCGTCGACCTCGGCGACCATGCGGGCGCTCGTCTCCGCGTCGAAGCAGCGCAGCGGGTCGGCGTCGACCGCATCGATGTCGGAGGGCAGCGGCAGCTCGGCGCCCTCGGCCACCCGCACCGGGCCGATCGAGAGGGTGTGCGCGATGGTCCGGATGCCGAGCTCGGCGAGGAACGACTTCGCGATCGCACCGAGCGCGACCCGGGCGGCCGTCTCGCGGGCGCTCGCCCGCTCGAGGACGGGGCGGGCCTCGTCGAAGCCGTACTTCTGCATGCCGACCAGGTCGGCATGGCCGGGGCGAGGCCGGGTGAGCGGCGCACCCCGCCCGCGACCGAGCCGCTCGGCGTCGATCGGTTCGGGGCTCATGACCTCTTGCCACTTCGGCCACTCGGTGTTGCCGACGCGCACGGCGATCGGGCTGCCGAGGCTCAGGCCGTGACGGACGCCGCCCGAGATCGCCAGTTCGTCCTGCTCGAACTTCATGCGCGCCCCGCGGCCGTAGCCGAGCTTGCGGCGCGCCAGATCGGCGCGGATCGAATCGAGTGAGACGGGGATACCGGCGGGAAGACCCTCGAGGATCGCGACGAGCTCAGGCCCGTGCGACTCTCCGGCAGTGAGCCAACGGAGCATGACTCCTATCCTTCCACAGCGTCAGGCGAGCGACTCGCGCATGACGGCGAGCACGTCGCGCTCGTCCGGCAGTTCCGCGAACGGGTCGCCGTTGACGAAGATGCGCACCTGCAGGAGCGCCTGGTGCAGCAGCATGCCGAGGCCGTGCACGACCGTGCCCCCGGACTCGACCCAGGATCGTGCGAGCGGGCTCGGCCAGGGGTCGTACGCGACGTCGAGAAGGGCCGCGGCCGCGACGAGCGCCGCCCTGGGCGCGACCCCGAGGTCGGTGCCGCCGGGCACCGTGCTGATCACGAGCTCGGCGTCGCCGCTTCCGAGGTCGGCGAGCGAGGCGAGCGGATGCTCCGTGGTGACGAGTCCGACGCGGCGCCCGAGCGAGTCGAGTTCGGCGGCGGCACCGGGCCGGCGAACGAACACCCGCACCGCCTCGGCCCCGAGCTCGGCCATAGCGACGAGCGCCGACGCGGCAGTCGCCCCGGCGCCGATGAGCACCCCGTGGCGGATCCCGGTGATGCCCGACTCCCCCAGCGTGCGCACGATGCCGCCGACGTCGGTGTTGAAACCGAGGCGTCGCCGCCGGTCGAAGAGCACCGTGTTCGCCGCACCCGTGAGCGACGCGAGTTCGTCGATCCCGTCGAGCAGCGGCAGCACCTCCTGCTTGAGCGGCATCGTGAGCGAGAGGCCCCGCCACGTGGCATCCAGAGCATCGACGAACGCCGGAAGGCGATCGCCGGTCATCTCGATCGCCGAGTACCCCCAGTCGAGGCCGAGTCGCACGTACGCGGCCCGATGCAGCAGCGGGCTCTTCGAGTGCGCGATCGGCGAACCGAGCACCGCGAGGCGGGCGCTCGTGCCCGCACCCGTCGTCGCGAGCTGCGGCTCAGCCATACTCGGGGTGCTCCTCCATCCAGGCGAGCCACTTCTCGACCGCGGCATCGTGCTGCTCGATGGTCTCGGAGAAGATCGTCTCGCCCGTGTCGAGGTTCCAGGTCACGAAGAACAGCCACGGACCGTCGGCCGGGTGCACCGCCGCGTCGATCGCGAGGTCGCCGGGATTCGAGATGGGCCCGACCGGAAGCCCCGGATGGACGTAGGTGTTGTACCGGTTCGCGGGGTCGGCACGCTCCTCGTCGGTCGTCGTGACGAGGTGCGTGTTGCCAGTGCCGTAGGCGACCGTTGCGTCGGACTCGAGCAGGCCGCTCTCCCACTTCGCGGGGTCGAGCCGGTTGAGGAACACGCGGGACACCTTGTAGAAGTCGTCCTTGAGGCCCGCCTCGCGCTGCACGAGCGCGGCGAGCACGATGGTCTTCCAGCGATCCTCGGGTGCCACACCGGCTTCGTCGAGCGCCTGGAACTGGCGATCGACGAGCGTCTGCAGCACGGCGTGCGCGTCGAGGTTCGGGTCGAGTGTGTACGTCGCCGGGAACAGGAAGCCCTCGAGGTTCGTCGCCTCGGCGGGAAGGCCGTAGCTCGCGGGCGGCTCGGCCGCGGCGGCCTGCAGCTCCTCGACCGGGATGCCCGTGCCCTCCGAGATGGGCGTCAGGGCATCGACGGTCGCCGTGCCCTCGGGGATGACGAAGGTGTTCTCGAGCTTGTTCGCCGGGTCGAGCAACGCGTCGAGCGCGGCCTGCGCACTCATCTGCTCGGCCAGCTGATAGGCGCCGGGATAGAACACGGGAGAGGGTTCGGTTTCGGCCACGGCCTCGAGGAAGGCCCCGGTCGAGGCCACGACGTCGGCGTCGACGAGGTTCGCGCCGATCGACTCGCCCGTGTCGCCCTCGTGGATCATGAAGACGAGCTCACCGGTGCCCGCGCCTTCGTAGTCGGCTGCCGGCTCGAAACGCTCGATCAGCGCGTTGATCGGCCTCTGCAGGAAGAAGAAGGCGCCGGCGCCGAGCGCCGCGACGATCAGCAGCCCGATGAGGCAGCCCCACGCGCCGCGACGGCGCGGCTTCTCGTCGTGATCGTGGTCGTGGTCGTAGGGGCCGGATGCCGCGGCCCGACGCTCGGCACGCGAGGGCTTGCGCCGCACGGGCTCGGAATCGGCGAACGTGTCGACCGACTGATGCGGATCGCCGAGGAGGTCGGCGAACGGCGAGGCGGACGGCGCGTGCTCGGCTGCCGACGTCGGCACGAGGTCGGGGCGCGGCACGACGGGCGGCGCCTCGCCCGCCAGATGGGCGTCGAAGGCGGAACGCGGCTGCGCGGGAGCGGCCGGCTGCGGCGCTCGCGACGGCTCGGCGAGCGGCGGTGCCGTCTGCGGCTGTCGAAGCGGCTGCAACGGTTGCTGTTGCTGTTGCTGTTGCTGCATCGCGGGCACGACCGGCTGCGGGGACGGGGTCGCTCCGGCCGCAGCCGGGGCGGCAACGCTCTCGGCTTCGGCCTGTGCCGCCGCGCGCTGCTCGGCCTCACGGATCTCACGCCGGGTCATCGGTCGACCTGGAACCGGGGTCGCCCCGGTCGACAGTGCGGGTACCGCTCCCGTCGTCGGCGCATCGCCGCCGAGCATCGCACGCCAATCGGCGGCGAGGGCGTCGGTGTCGGGGTGCTCTGGGGGGAGCTGGGTCACAGGGGTGAGGGCCCTTCGTCGAGGTCGAGCACGCGGCCGGGTGCGTGGCCTGCGGCCCGCTCGGCGTCGATCGCGTGTTGCAGAATGATAACGGCTGCGACCTGATCGACGACGGGACGCTGCTTCTTCGACGACTTGCCGCTCGCCCGTAGGGCATGTTGCGCGCTCACGGTCGAGAGTCGTTCGTCGACGAGCCGCACCGGCAGGCCCCCGCCGGCGCGCCCGAGCCGCGCGGCGAATTCGAGCGCGTCGTCGGTCGACGGCGTCGACCCGCCCGAGAGCGAGAGGGGCAGCCCGACGACGAACTCGATGACCTCGTGCTCCTCCGCGAGCTCGACGATGCGACGCACGTCGGCATCGCCGTCACTCGCTCGCGCGACCGTCTCGATCGGCACGGCGAGCACCCCGCCCGCGTCGCACCGAGAGACCCCGATACGTGCGCGGCCGACGTCGATGCCGAGCCTCGCTCCGGTGCGCATGCGATGGCTATCCACCGAGGCCGCGTCGTACGGCCTCGAGCGCCGCGGGAATCGCCGCCACGTCGCTGCCGCCGCCCTGGGCGAGGTCGGGCTTGCCGCCGCCGCCGCCGCCGAGCACGCCGGCCGCGGCCTTCGCCAGGGCTCCGGCGTTCGCTCCATGGTCACGTGCAGCCTGAGACGTCGCCACGATCGCGAGCGGCTTGCCGCCGACCGCGGCAGCGAGGGCCACGACGCTCGACGCATCGCCCAGCTGGCCCCGAACCGAGAGCGCGAGCGCGCGCAGTTCGTCGCCCGAGCCGAGCTCGCCGACCGGCTCGGCCACGAGCAGCACCTCGCCGACCCGGGCGGCCTTCGACGCGAGCGCCGGCACCCGGTCGTTCAGGGCCTTCGCCTCGAACGCCTGGATCTTCTTCTCGGCCGTCTTGAGGTTCGCGACGAGCTCGCCGACGCGGTCGACGAGTTGCTCGGGGCGGGTCTTCAGCGACGTGGTGAGCTCGTTGACGAGCGCGCGCTCGGCGGCGAAGCGACGGAACGCCTCGAGACCGACGAGCGACTCGACGCGGCGGTTCGAGGCACCGACCGAGGACTCGCCGACGATGTTGATCATGCCGATCTCGGCACTCGTCGTCACGTGCGTACCGGCGCAGAGCTCGCGCGACCACGGACCGCCGATGTCGACGACCCGCACGACATCGCCGTACTTCTCACCGAACAGCGCCATGGCGCCGAGCGACTTCGCCTCATCGAGGGCCATCTCGCGCGTCACCACCTGCAGGTTGTCACGGATCGCGGTGTTCGAGATCTCCTCCAGCTCACTGCGGGTCTCGGCCGAGAGGGCGGAGTTCCAGCCGTAGTCGAGGCGAAGGTAGCCGGCTTTGTTGAACGAGCCCGACTGGTGGGCGTTCGGGCCGAGCACCTGGCGGAGCGCGGCGTGCACGATGTGCGTTCCCGAGTGCGCCTGGGTCGCGCCGCGGCGGTAGTCCTCGTCGACGAGGCTCGTCGCGCGTTCGCCGACGCCGATCTCCCCGGAGATGACCTTGGCCGTGTGGCTGATGAGCCCCTTCACGGGCTTCTGCACGTCGAGCACCTCGAGTTCGAAGCCGTCGCCGACGATGCGGCCCTGATCGGGCGCCTGTCCGCCCGACTCCGCGTAGAGCGCGGTCTCGGCGAGGATGACCTCGGCCGTCTGCCCGGCGACCGCTCGCTGCACGGGTCGACCGTCGACGAGGAGTCCGAGCACGCTCGACTCGGTGGCGAGCTCGGAATAGCCGGTGAAGACGGTCTCGCCCTTGGCACGGAAGTCGGCGTACACGGAAAGGTCGGCGAGCACCTTCTTCTTCGACTTCGCGTCGGCCTTCGCGCGGGTGCGCTGCGCTGTCATGAGTTCGTCGAAGGCGACCCGGTCGACCGCGAGGCCGGCCTCGTCGGCCATCTCGAGCGTCAGCTCGATCGGGAAGCCGTAGGTGTCGTGCAGCAGGAACGCGGTGTCGCCCGCGAGCGCCCGGTGCCCGGCATCCTTCGTCTTCGCGACAGCCAGGTCGAGGATCGAGGTGCCGGCCGAGAGGGTGCGGAGGAAGGTCTCCTCCTCGCCGAGCGCGAGTTGTTCGATGTGCGCGTAGTCGCGCGCGACCTCGGGGTAGGCCGCCTTCATCGCGTCGCGCGACGCCGCGAACAGCTCGCGGAAGGTCGGCCCTTCGACGCCGAGCAGGCGCATCGCCCGGATGCTGCGACGGAGGAGCCGACGCAGGATGTACCCGCGGCCCTCGTTCGACGGGCTCACCCCGTCGCTCATGAGCATGAGCGCCGAGCGAACATGGTCGGCGATGACCCGCATGCGCACGTCGTCCTCGTGGTCGGCACCGTAGCGTCGGCCCGAGATCTGGGACGCGCGGTCGAGAACCGGCCGCACCTGGTCGATCTCGTACATGTTGTCGACGCCCTGCTTGATGAAGGCGACACGCTCGAGCCCCATGCCGGTGTCGATGTTCTTCTTCGGCAGCTCCTTCACGACGGTGAAGTCGGTCTTCGACTTCACATCGGTGATGAGGTACTGCATGAACACGAGGTTCCAGATCTCGACGTACCGGTCGTCATCGGTCGCCGGGCCGCCGTCGATGCCGTACTCGGGGCCGCGGTCGAAGAAGATCTCCGAGCAGGGGCCCGCCGGGCCGGGCTGCCCGGTG
This sequence comes from Agromyces italicus DSM 16388, assembly GCF_000421545.1. GTDB lineage: Bacteria > Actinomycetota > Actinomycetes > Actinomycetales > Microbacteriaceae > Agromyces > Agromyces italicus. Next base: position 261,991 of record NZ_ATXF01000004.1, on the reverse strand, counting down.
TGCCAGTAGTTCGTGTCCTTGCCGAGTCGCTGGATGCGCTCGTCGGGAAGACCCGCGACGCGCTTCCAGATCTCGATGGCCTCGTCGTCGTCCTCGTAGACGGTGACCCAGAGCTCCTCGGACGCGAACCCGTAGCCGCCGTCCGCCTCGGACGTGGTGAGCAGCTCCCACGCCATCGAGATGGCGCCCTCCTTGAAGTAGTCGCCGAAGGAGAAGTTGCCGCTCATCTGGAAGAAGGTGCCGTGGCGCGGCGTCTTGCCGACCTCTTCGATGTCGTTGGTGCGGATGCACTTCTGCACGCTCGTCGCCCGCGGGTACGGGGCAGGGACGATGCCCGTGAGGTACGGCACGAACGGCACCATGCCGGCGACGGTGAAGAGCAGCGTCGGGTCGTCGGAGACGAGCGAGGCCGAGGGGACGACGGTGTGGCCGCGGTCGGCGAAGAAGTCGAGCCAACGCTGGCGGATGTCGGCAGTCTGCATGGTTCCGTTCTGGGGTCGAGCCCGCGTGTCGGGCCGGAGGGAAGGGTGAGGACTCAGCGAGCGGCCGAGGCGTCGCCGTCGGCACGCAGCTCGGCGTCGCGGGCGTGGTAGCCCTCGGCGATGGCGTTGCCGAACGCGCGGGCCTTCGCATCGATCGACGAGAAGAAGTCGCGACCCTGCTTGGTCTGGTTGACCTGGTGCGCGACCACGAAACCGGCCGCGACGCCGACGGTGAACCACAGCATGCTCTTCACGGGTGCTCCCTCTTCGATCTCTCGCCGGCGCCGTGCGCTCGGCACGCCTCGGATCAGTCTAGCGGCGAGCGGGCGACCGTCGCCGGGAGACGCAACAGGGGCCGCGGGAAACCCCGCGACCCCTGTTCGAGACGACTCGCGTCAGCGAGCGGCGTAGTACTCGACGACGAGCTGCACGTCGCAGGTCACGGGGACCTCGGCGCGCTTCGGGCGACGCACGAGACGCGCCTGGAGCTTGTCGAGTTCGACCTCGAGGTAGCCCGGGACCTTGGGGAGCACGTCGACGTGACCGCCGGCGGCGGCGACCTGGAACGGCTCGGTGCCCTCGCTGCGCGACTTGACGTGCACGAGCTGGCCCGGCTTCACGCGGAACGAGGGGCGGTCGACGAGCTGGCCGTCGACGAGGATGTGACGGTGCACGACGAACTGACGCGCCTGCGTGATGGTACGCGCGAAGCCGGCACGGAGCACGAGCGCGTCGAGACGCATCTCGAGCAGCTCGACCAGGTTCTCGCCCGTCTGGCCGGCGGTGCGCTTGGCCTCGACGTAGGCGATCTTCAGCTGCTTCTCGCGGATGCCGTACTGGGCGCGAAGTCGCTGCTTCTCGCGCAGACGAACGGCGTAGTCGCTGTCCTGCTTGCGCTTGGTGCGCCCGTGCTCACCGGGAGCGTAGGGGCGCTTCTCCATGTAGCGGGCGGCCTTCGGGGTGAGGGCGACGCCGAGCGCACGGGAGAGTCGGGTCTTGCTGCGTGACTGGTTCGACACGAATGTCCTTTCGGAAGAATCTCAAGTGAATCGCCGGCGCGATCGTGCACCGGAAATCTGTGTCAGAGGGATTCGCCAAGGGTGGATCGGCTACAGATCGCACCCGTTCGCCGGTGATCCTCTCGCAGCCGCGCTCGAGGATCTGGCTTCAGGCCAGCGACCATGATATCACGAGGCGATGGCCGGCTCAGCGCCCGCCCCGGACGATCCTGCGGAGCTTCGCGAGCCTCGCCGAGACCTCGCGCTCGTTGCCGTGCTCGGTCGGCTCGTAGTAGACCGCGCCCCGCAGCGTGTCGGGCAGATACGCCTGGGCGACCACGCCGATCGCATCGTCGTGGGGGTAGCGGTAGCCCTTGCCGTGCCCGAGCCGCTTCGCTCCGGGGTAGTGCGCATCGCGGAGATGCTTCGGCACCCGCCCCGCCTTGCCGGCGCGCACGTCGGCGATGGCCTTGTCGATACCGAGGTACGCGGCGTTCGACTTCGGTGCGGTCGCGAGGTGCACGACGGCCTGCGCAAGCGGGATGCGACCCTCGGGCATTCCGATGAGCTGCACCGCGTCGGCGGCGGCGACCGCGACGCCGAGCGCCTGCGGATCGGCGAGGCCGATGTCTTCGGAGGCGAGCACGATGATGCGCCGGGCGATGAAGCGCGCGTCTTCGCCCGCCTCGATCATGCGGGCGAGGTAGTGCAGCGCGGCGTCGACATCGCTCCCGCGAACCGACTTGATGAAGGCGCTGATCACGTCGTAGTGCTCGTCGCCGTTGCGGTCGTAGCGCAACAGGGCGCGGTCGACCGCGCGGGCCACGATGTCGGCGGTGATGACGGGCGGTGCGGATGCCTCGGCGCTGACGCCGGCCTCGTGCTCCCCCGGCTCGACGCCGTCGCCGGCGGACCGGGCCGCCTCGGCCGACTCCGCCGGTTCGGCCACACCATCGGGCATCGCCGAAGCCGAGACCGCCGCCGCCTCGAGGGCGGTCAACGCCCGCCGCGCGTCGCCGGAGGCGAGACGCACGATCGCCGCGCGCGCCTCCTGGCCGAGCGAGACCCTGCCCGCGAGCCCACGCGGGTCGGCGACGGCTCGGTCGACGAGCAGGCCGAGGTCGTCGTCGCTCAGCAGCTCGAGCGTGAGCAGCAACGAGCGCGACAGCAGTGGCGAGATCACCGAGAACGAGGGGTTCTCGGTCGTCGCGGCGACGAGGATCACCCAGCCGTTCTCGACGCCGGGCAGCAATGCGTCTTGTTGGGCCTTCGTGAAGCGGTGGATCTCGTCGAGGAACAGCACCGTGGACAGCCCGTAGAGGTCACGGCTCGCCCGCGCCTCCTCCATCACCTGGCGAACGTCGCGGACGCCCGCCGTCACCGCGGAGAGCTCGACGAACTTGCGCCCCGACGAACGCGCGATCGCCTGGGCCAACGTCGTCTTGCCCGTACCGGGCGGCCCCCAGAGGATCACCGAGACCGACCCCGACTCCCCCGATCGATCTCCGGCGAGGGCGACGAGCGGCGAGCCCGGTGTCAGCAGATGACGCTGGCCGGCCACCTCGTCGAGGCTCGTCGGACGCATGCGCACCGCGAGCGGCGTCGCACCTGAACGCAGCCCCGGACCGGTTTCGACCATGGATTGAAGCGTAGTCGTGGCATCCGACACCGGCTTCTCGGACGACCGCGTACGGAGCGGCGATTGGTGCCGCCCCGCGGGCTTAAGTAGAGTCGGCTCGCAGGATTCCGGAGAAGGAGCACGCGTGGCATCGAACGACCGACAGGCGCGCGAAGAGCGCGCGCGTCTGCGCACCTACCAGGCACGGCAAGAGGTCCACGCCGGAAAGCAGCGGCGGCGCAGCCGCGACAACCTGATCGCAGTCCTCGCGCTGGTCGTCGTGCTCGCCCTCGCGATCGGCGCACAGCTCTTCTTCTTCAACGGCGGCCCGGGCACGCCCGAGCCGGTCGCGAGCGAGACCCCCGCTCCGACCGAAGCCGCCGGCGAGAACCAGGGCGACGTACCGAGCCCCGAACTCGCCGAGGGCCGCACCTGGACGGGCACGCTGACCCTCAACGACATCCCCCTCGGGATCGAGCTCGACGGCGCCGCCGCGCCGCAGGCGGTCTCGAGCGAGATCAGCCTGATCCAGTCGGGCTTCTACGACGGCGTCTCCTGCCACCGCCTGACGAAGGACGCGATCTGGGTGCTGCAGTGCGGCGACCCCGCCGGCGACGGCTCCGGTGGCCCCGACTACAGCTACGGCCCCGTCGAGAACGCGCCCGCAGACGGCGTCTACCCCGCCGGAACCATCGCCATGGCCCGCCAGTCGGGCAACGCCTACAGCCAGGGCAGCCAGTTCTTCATCGTCTACGAAGACACCACGCTTCCGGCCGACGCCGCGGGCGGCTACACGGTCATCGGCACGGTCACGAGCGGACTCGACGAACTGCGTGCAGGCATCACGGATGCCGGGCCCGAGGGCGGAGCGACCGACGGCGCGCCGACCGTGCCCACGACGATCACCGGCTTCACGATCGAGTGAGCACGGCGGCGGTGCCGAGCGGTGCCATAGGCTTGACGCATCATCGCCGCCGCCCGGCGGCATCCGACCTACAAAGGGTGAGGCCGTGACCGAATCAGATCAGCAACCGTGGGGCCGCGTCGACGAGACGGGCACCGTCTTCGTTCGCACGAGCGACGGCGAGCGGGAGGTCGGTCAGTACCCCGACGCGACGCCTGAAGAGGCGCTCGCCTACTTCGAGCGCAAGTACGCCGATCTCGCCGGCCAGGTGGGCCTGCTCGAGCAGCGGGTGCGTCGCGGCGCCCCCGCCGCCGACGTCGCGAAAGCCGTCTCGACGCTCACCGCCTCGGTCGCCGCTGCGCACGCGGTCGGCGACCTCGAGTCGCTCTCGCGTCGCCTCGAGGCGCTCTCGGGCACCACGAAGGAGCTCACCGAGCAGCAGCAGGCCGAAGCGAAGGCGGCGCTCGCCGGCGCCATCGTCGAGCGCACCGCGATCGTCGAGCAGGCCGAGGCGCTTGCCGCGCAGGACCCCGCGAAGACGCAGTGGAAGCAGGCGACCGCCGAGCTCGACGCCCTCTTCGCGAACTGGCAGCGCCACCAGCAAGACGGTCCCCGGCTGCCGAAGAACGACGCCAACGATCTGTGGAAGCGGTTCCGCGCCGCGCGCTCCACGATCGAGCAGCACCGGAAGGCGTTCTTCGCCGAGCTCGACGCCGCCCACCGCGACGTGCGTACCCGCAAGCAGCGGCTCATCGAGCGCGCCGAGGCGCTCGCTCCGCGCGGCGCCGACGCGGTCGGCGACTACCGCAACCTCCTCGACGAGTGGAAGCAGGCGGGTCGCGCCGGCAAGAAGCTCGACGACCAGCTCTGGGCGAAGTTCAAGGCCGCGGGCGATGTGCTCTTCAACGCGAAGGCCGAGATCGACGCGAAGGACGACGAGGAGTACCGCGCGAACCTCGACGAGAAGCTCGTGCTGCTCGCCGAGGCCGAGGCGCTGCTCGCGGAGACCGACCCGAAGCAGGCCCGCGCCGCGCTGAACCGCGTGCAGCGCAAGTGGGACGAGATCGGCAAGGTCCCCCGCGACCAGGTTCGCCCGGTCGAAGACCGACTTCGCAAGGTCGAGAACCACGTCCGCTCCCTCGAGGACGAGCGCTGGCAGCGTGAGGACCCCGAGAAGAAGGCCCGCTCTGAGGGCATGCTCGGCCAGCTCAACGAGGCGATCGAGAAGCTCGAGGCAGAGGTCGCGGCCGCCGAGGCCGCCGGTGACACGAAGGCCGCCGCCGCCGCACGCGAGGCACTCGACGCGCGTCGCGCCTGGCTCAAAGCCGTCGGGGGCTGATCCGTCGTCTCCTCCGCAGCTGAGCGGGAGGCGGGATTCTCCACAGAATCCCGCCTCCCGCTCGTGCGGTCATCGGGATGCCTCAGCATGGGGTGATGGCACGACTCCCACCGGTGCTCGGCACCGACGACCTCCCACTCGCCGAGCTCTGCGCCGCCCGCATCGACGGTGAGCTCTACATCGTCGACGAGGGCTGGGCACCGGTCGACGAGCCCGACCTGCCGAGTGTCAGGGCCGCGGCGGTCGCGCTGCGTGTGCCGCGTCGGCTCATCATCGAGCGACTTTCGGCGGCGTGGGTGCACGGCGCCCTTGACGTCGCTCCGCGCATCGCCCAGTTCTGCGTACCGCTCAACGAGCGCGTCGCCGTCGTCGCGGGTCCGCGCACGAACGTGCGCGAGGTCGTCATCGACGCCGCCGACGTTCTCGAACTCGGTCCCGCCCGGTGCACGACGCTGTCGCGCACCGTCTTCGATCTCCTCCGCGACGCCGCACTCGACGACTCGTTCGCCGAACTCGTCGTTGCACGACTCCTCGAGGTGCACCCCGGCCTGGGCGAGGCGGTGCGCATGCGATTCGCGACGGCGCATCGCCTGCCGCACCTCGAGCTGGCCCGCACCAGGTTCGCGCGGACGACGGCCGCGAAGACCGACGGCACGCCGACGGCAGGCTCAGCCGCGGCCCGGCCGCAGTCTTCTGCGCCGGTTCAACCGTCGCTGACCCGGTAGACGTCGTAGACGGCATCGATTCGCCGCACCGCATTCAGCACGCGGTCGAGATGGGTCGTATCGCCCATCTCGAAGACGAAGCGGCTGAGGGCCAGGCGGTCGGTCGAGGTCGAGACATTCGCCGAGAGGATGTTGACGTGATGTTCGGAGAGCACCCGCGTCACGTCGGAGAGCAAGCCGGCCCGGTCGAGCGCCTCGATCTGAATCTGGACGAGGAACACGCTCTTGGAGCTCGGCGCCCACTCGACATCGATCATCCGCTCGGGCTCACGCAGGAGCGACTGCACGTTGTGGCAGTTCGCCTGGTGCACCGAGACCCCGGCACCGCGGGTGACGAACCCGACGATCTCATCACCGGGCACCGGGGTGCAGCAGCGCGCCAGCTTCACGAGGATGTCGGGCGCACCACGAACGAGCACACCCGACTCCGCGGTCCGCGGCAGGGGACGCGTTCGGGTCGGGAGCGGCATATCGGGCTCGTCGACGTCATCGACGTCCCGAACCAGCGCGACGACCTTCTCGAGCACCGACTGCGTCGAGACGTGCCCCTCGCCCACCGCGGCGTACAGCGACGACACGTCGTCGTAGCGCAGGAGGGCAGCGACCTCTGCGAACGACTCCTGGCTCATGAGCTTCTGAAGGGGCAGGTTCTGTTTGCGCATCGCGCGCGCGATCGAATCGCGGCCCTGCTCGATCGCCTCGTCGCGGCGTTCCTTCGTGAACCATTGACGGATCTTGTTGCGCGCGCGGGGGCTCTTGACGAAGTTGAGCCAGTCTTTGCTCGGACCGGAGTCGGGGTTCTTCGAGGTGAACACCTCGACCACGTCACCGCTGGACAGCTCGCTCTCGAGCGGCACGAGCCGGCCGTTCACCTTCGCGCCCATCGTGCGGTGCCCGACCTCGGTGTGCACGGCGTACGCGAAGTCGACGGGGGTCGCCCCAGCGGGCAGGCCGATGACCCGCCCCTTCGGGGTGAAGACGTAGACCTCCTTCGCGCCGATCTCGAAGCGGAGCGAGTCGAGGAACTCCCCCGGGTCGGCCGTCTCGGCCTGCCAGTCGGAGATGTGGGCGAGCCAGGCCATGTCGGTCTCGCTCTGCATCGCAGGGCCGCCCGACGACTTGCCGGTCGTCTGCTCCTTGTACTTCCAGTGCGCGGCGACACCGTACTCGGCCCGCTGATGCATGTCGTGGGTGCGGATCTGAAGCTCGACCGCGCGGCCCTTCGGCCCGAGCACCGTCGTGTGCAGCGACTGATAGAGGTTGAACTTCGGCGTGGCGATGTAGTCCTTGAAGCGGCCGGGCAACGGCGTCCACCTGGCGTGGATCGCACCGAGCACGGCGTAGCAGTCGCGGACCGAGTTCACGAGCACCCGGATGCCGACGAGGTCGTAGATCTCGTCGAAGTCGCGCCCTCTGACGATCATCTTCTGATAGATCGAGTAGTACTGCTTCGGCCGGCCCACGACCTTGCCGCGGATCTTCGCGGCCTTGAGGTCGTCGTTCACGAGGTCGATGACGTTCTGCACGAACTCCTCGCGCTGCGGCGTGCGTTGCTTCACGAGGCTCTCGATCTCCGCGTAGAGCTTCGGGTAGAGCACCGCGAAGGAGAGGTCTTCGAGCTCCCACTTGATCGCCTGGATACCCAGTCGGTGCGCGAGCGGGGCGTAGATCTCGAGCGTCTCGGTCGCCTTGCGGCTCGCGGAGGCTGCCGGCACGAAGCCCCACGTTCTCGCGTTGTGGAGGCGGTCGGCGAGCTTGATGATCAGCACCCGGATGTCTTTCGACATCGCGACGATCATCTTGCGAACGGTTTCGGCCTGGGTGGAGTCGCCGTACTTGACCTTGTCGAGCTTCGTGACGCCGTCGACGAGCATCGCGATCTCGTCGCCGAAGTCGGCGCGCACCTCATCGAGCGTGTACGCCGTGTCTTCGACCGTGTCGTGCAGCAGCGCCGCCGCGACGGTCTTCGATCCGATCCCGAGATCGGCGAGGATCTGAGCCACCGCGATCGGATGGGTGATGTACGGCTCGCCGCTCTTGCGCTGCTGACCCTCGTGCGCCCGTTCGGCGACAGTGTACGCACGCTCGACCAACGCGAGGTCGGCCTTCGGATGGTGCATCCGGACCGTGCGCAGGAGCGTGTCGACCGCACCCGAAGGCTGCGCCTTCGAGAAGATGCGCGGCACCAGGCGGCGCAGCGAAGCCGTCGAATTGACCCCGGTCTCCGTCACGCCTCACCTCCAGAACTCAATTATCACCGCTCCGGAGGGTGAGGCGTGCACGGCGATGCACGCCGGGGGCGAACGTCATGCGGTCGGCAGCGCCTCTGCTGACGCCGATGCGCCGGCGAGCTCGCGCTCTTTCAGCACCTTCTGGTCGTGCCGGCGGATCGACGGCTCCCGCTCGCGCAGCTGCGAGTACAGCGGAGCCGCGAGGAACACCGTCGACCAGGTGCCGACGAGGATGCCGATGAGCAGTGCCAGCGAGATGTCTCGGAGCGTGTCGGCACCGAGCACACCGGCACCGATGAAGAGGATCGCCGCGACCGGAAGGGCTGCCACCACGCTCGTGTTGATGGATCGCACGAGAGTCTGGTTCACGGCGAGGTTCACCGATTCGGCGAAGGTGCGGCGCGACTGCTCGCCGTCTTCAGCGGTGTTCTCACGGATCTTGTCGAAGACCACCACCGTGTCGTAGAGCGAATAGCTGAGGATCGTGAGGATGCCGATCATCGCGGCGGGGCTGATCTCGAAGCCGACCGCGGCGTAGAGTCCGCTCGTGACGACGAGGTCGACCATGAGCGCGATGATCGCCGCGGCCGACATCTTCCACGTGCGGAAGTACAGCGCCATGATGATCGCGGCCAGAAGCACGAAGGCGATCAGGCCGATGACGGCTTGACGGGTGACGTCGGCGCCCCAGGTCGGACCGATGAACGATGCCGCGACCTCGGATTCGGGAACGTCGTACGCCTCGGCGAGCGCACCGCGCACCTCGAGCGACTCGGGCTGCGTGAGCTGGTCGGTCTGCACGCGGACGCCGTCTTCACCGACGATCGTGACCTTGGTGGTCGCTTCGGGCACGACCGAGGCGACGGCCTCGATGCCGGGCTCGGGCGTGGCATCCTGCACGCCCGTGATCTGGAACTGCGAGCCGCCCCGGAACTCGATGCTGAAGTTCACCCCGGTGAAGAGGGGAACGACCACCGAGAGCAGGAGGATGGCGCCGATGACCACGTACCACTTCTTGCGCCCGCCGACGAAGTTGAACGAGCGCTTGCCGGTGTAGAGGTCATTGCCGAAGGTGGTCAGACGGTTCGCCATCAGGACTCCTTCCCTTCGTTCGAGGTATCGCCGGCGCCGATCGCCGCGGCCTTGCGCTCGGCGATCGTCTGGCGCCGCTGAGCCTCCCTGGCGCTCGAGCCCGCCTTCTTGCCCGCCACCTCGGCGGTGGGCTTCCGGAACTCGGCGCGACCCCGGTACACGGCACCGAGCGCGTTCGGGTCGAGACCCGACCACGGGTTGCCGCTGGAGAAGAAACGGGTCTGTGCGAGCAGCTGCAGCATCGGGTGGGTGAACAGGATCACGACCACCACGTCGATGATCGTGGTGAGACCGAGGGTGTACGCGAAGCCCTTCACGCTGCCGACCGCGAGGATGAACAGCACGATCGCCGCGAGCAGGTTCGTGGCCTTCGAGGCGAGCACCGTCCGGAAGGCGCGCTTCCAGCCGGCCTCGACCGCCCCCACCAGCGGGCGCCCGTCGCGCAGCTCGTCTCGAACACGTTCGAAGTAGATGATGAACGAGTCCGCCGTGAATCCGATCGCGACGATGAGGCCGGCGATACCGGCGAGCGAGAGGCGGTAGCCCTCGCGCCACGAAAGGATCGTGATCATGAGATACGTGATGATCGCCGCGATGACGAGCGACGCGATCGTGACCGAGCCGAGTGCCCGGTACTGGAACAACGTGTAGATCACGACGAGGATGAGGCCGATGAGGCCTGCGAGCAGACCCGACTGCAGTTGCGAGCTACCGAGGGTCGCCGAGATCGAATCGGACGACTGCACCGTGAAGCTGAGCGGCAGCGCACCGAACTTCAACTGATCGGCGAGGGCCTTCGAGCTCTCCTGCGAGAAGTCGCCGGTGATCTGCGGACGACCGTCGGTGATCGCGCCGTTCATGGCGGGCGCCGTGAGCACCTGGCCGTCGAGCACGAACGCGAACTGGTCGCGCGGGGTCTGCCCCTGCAGTCCGAAGAGGCGCGTCGAGACCTTCGCGAACTCCTCGGTGCCCTTGTCGTCGAAGACGATGTTCACCGCCCACTGCCCGGTGGACGCGCCGGTCTGGGTCTGCACCATGCCGTTGGTCGCGTCGACGATGTTCTCGCCGCTCGCCTCGACCGGCCCGAGCAGGTACTTCGCGGTGCGGGTCACGTCGCAGGTCACGAGCGGCTCGTCGGCCGGGGCGACCTCGGTCGTCTCGTCGAGCGCCGAGCAGTCGTACGAGTCGAATTCGGCCTGGAGCGCCGGGGTGACCCATGCCGGGTCGCTGCCGTCGGTCGGCACCGCGGTCGGCGTCGACTCGAGCTCCTCTTCGGGAGCGTCGCTCGGCGACGGGCTCGCGCTCGGATCGATCGTCTGGTTCGTCGCTGCATCGGCGAGGAGGACCGCACGCAGTTCGAGCTTCGCGGACTGCTCGATGCGGGCGCGGGTCTGATCGTCGAGCTCGCCCGGGATGCGGACGACGACGTTGTCACCCTCGGTGTTGATCTCGGCTTCGGCCACGCCGGAGGCGTCGACGCGCTGGCGGATGATCGACACCGCCTGGTCGAGCTGCTCCTGCGAGACGTCGGCACCGGACTCGACCTTCGGGGCGAGCACGATCTGCGTCCCGCCCTCGAGGTCGAGCGCGAGTTTCGGGGTCCAGGAGCCTTCGCCCCAGATCACCCCGGCCGCGTTGATACCGAACAGGAGCGCGATGATGACACCCAGCCAGGTGAGGGAACGCCATGCCTTGCGGACGGGCGTCGGCCGGGATGACCGCTTCGATGGTGCAGCCACGTGTTCTGCTTTCTCTGCAGGAGCCCGCGCGGCATCGCGCGGGCCGAGCCTCGGGGGTGAGTCTTAGTCGTCCGACTTCTTGGTGTCGGGCGTCTCGTCGGTGGTCGGAGCCTCGTCGGCGGCGTCGGTGACGCGCTCACCGAACTCGGGCTCGCCCTCGACCGCTGCCGGCGACTCTTCGACTGCGTCGACCGGCTCGACGACGCGCGCGACGGTCTGGCGGTGCACGGTCAGGACGGTGCCGGGCGAGGTCTCGAGGAGCACCTGGTTCTCCTCTTCGTCCATCGAGAGGATGGTGCCGAAGACGCCGAAGTTGGTCATCACCTTCGCGCCCACCTGGACCTTCGACTGCAGTTCTTTGGCCTCGGCCTGACGCTTGCGCGAGTTGCGGAACATGAAGAAGATCAGCACCGCGAGCACGGCGAGCATGATGAGAGTGAACGGGTCGAACGTCATGAGAGGGAGATACCTTCCGGTGTGCGCGAGGCGCACGAAGTCAGTGGCGTTGAGGGACGAGCCTCAATGGATTATAGGTCATCGATCGGAAGCGCCGCTGCGGCGTCGGGGGCACCTTCGGCGAGGCCGAAGTGGCGCCACGCTGCGGGCGTCGCGACGCGCCCGCGCGGGGTGCGCGTGATGAGCCCGATGCGCACGAGGAACGGCTCGACGACCGCCTCGATCGTCTCCGCCTCTTCTCCGACGGAGACGGCGAGCGTGTTCAGCCCGACCGGGCCGCCGCCGAACCGGGTGAGGATCGTCTCCATCACGGCGCGGTCGAGCCGGTCGAGCCCGAGGGGGTCGACGTCGTAGAGCTCGAGGGCAGCGCGGACGGCCCCGAGATCGGCGCGGCCCGAGTGCACGAGCGCGTAGTCGCGCACGCGCCGCAGCAGCCGGTTGGCGATGCGCGGCGTGCCGCGGCATCGACCCGCGATCTCGGCCAGCGCTGCCCCGTCGGTGTCGAGGCCGAGCATCACGGCCGCGCGCGCGAGCACCTGCTCGAGCTCTGACTCGGCATAGAACTCGAGATGCGCGGTGAAGCCGAATCGGTCGCGGAGCGGGTTCGGCAGGAGGCCTGCGCGCGTCGTCGCACCCACGAGGGTGAAGGGGGCGAGGTCGAGCGGCACCGAGGTGGCCCCGGCGCCCTTGCCGACCATGATGTCGATGCGGAAGTCCTCCATGGCGAGGTAGAGCATCTCTTCAGCCGAGCGCGCCATGCGGTGGATCTCGTCGATGAAGAGCACCTCGCCCGGCACGAGCGAGGAGAGGATCGCAGCGAGATCGCCGGCGTGCTGGATCGCCGGCCCGCTCGACATGCGCAGCGGACGCCCGCCCTCGTGGGCGACGATCATCGCGAGCGTCGTCTTGCCGAGACCGGGGGGCCCGGCGAGCAGGATGTGATCGGGCGTGCGCTGCTGGATGGTCGCAGCGGTGAGGAGGAGCTGCAGCTGGCCGCGCACGCGTGTCTGCCCCACGAACTCCGCGAGGCTGCGGGGGCGGAGCGCTCCCTCGAACGCCAGCTCGGCTTCAGAGGCGAGCTCGGGGTCGGTCGGGTCGTCGGCGAAGTTCACCGGACCCTCCCGCCCTGCTGCGCGGGCCCGAGCCGGGCGAGCGTCAGCCGCAGCATCGTCGGCACCGAGGCGGACTCGACCTCGCCGGCACCGGCGAGCGTCTCGTCGAGGGCCTCGGCGGCGACCCGCTCGGACCACCCGAGGCCGGTGAGCGCCGCGAGCACGCTGTCGGCGACGCCGCCCGAGGCGATGGGAGTGACGGTGCTGCGCACCGCGGGCGGCGCGAGCTTGCCCGCGAGCGAGACGGTGATGAGCTTGGCAGTCTTCGGACCGATGCCGCTGACCTTGCGGAACACGGTGTCGTCGTCGCGGTGCACCGCCTCGGCGACCTGCTCGGGTGAGAGCGAGGAGAGCACGCCGAGTGCCGACTTCGGCCCGACCCCGGTGACGCCGATCAACAACTCGAACACCTCGAGCTCGTCGCGGGTCGCGAAGCCGAAGACCGTGAGCGAGTCTTCGCGCACGATGAGCGAGGTGTGCACCGCCAGCTCGTGGCCCTCACGGCTCGCGAGGACGAGCGCGGGGGTGGTGTTGACCTGGAAGCCGACGCCGCCGACGTCGATGACGACGGAGCTGCCGGCTGCGGCGAGGACGCGCCCGCGGAGGGAGGAGATCACTCCTTCAGCCTACGGGCCGCCCCCGACACCGCCGCGGAGCGCTCCGCGGCGAGCCATGCCCGCTGCGCGGGTGTGAGGCCCGAGGCGTCCGACGACGGTGTCGCGCCGGGCGCGCCGCCGTCCGCCGCCTCACGGATCGCGGTGCCGGCGACGCCACCGGTGCGCCACGCGTGGCAGATCGCGAGCGCGAGCGCGTCGGCGGCGTCGGCGGGTTTCGGCACCGACTCGAGCCCGAGGATGCGCGCGACCATCGCCCCGACCTGCTTCTTGTCTGCGCGCCCGTACCCGGTGATGGCGGCCTTCACCTCGGACGGCGTGTGCAGCGCGACGGGCAGTTCGCGGCGCGCGGCGATGAGCATTGCGACGCCCGAGATCTGCGCCGTGCCCATGATCGTCGACACATCGGATCGGGCGAACACCCGCTCGAGCGCGACCGCCTGCGGGCGGTGCTCGTCGAAGATCGCCTCGAGCCCGTCGGCGATCCTGGCGAGTCGCCGCTCGATGGGCGCGTCGGCCGGCGAACGCAGCACGACGACGTCGACGAGCTTCGCCGTGCGGTTCGGCGAGACGTCGACCACGCCGACGCCGCAGCGGGTGAGCCCGGGGTCGATGCCGAGCACCCGCACGGCGATCGGCCTACTCCGCTTCGAGCTCGGCCTGCACCTCGGGGGTGAGGTCGAAGTTGCTGTAGACGTTCTGCACGTCGTCGGAGTCTTCGAGCGCATCGATGAGGCGGAACACCTTGCGGGCCGTCTCGGCGTCGATCTCGACCTTCAGGTTCGGCACGAACTCGATGTCGGCCGACTCGTAGTCGAGCCCGGCCTCCTGCAGCGCCTTGCGAACCTCGACCATGTCGGACGGGTCGGTGACGACCTCGAAGCCCTGCGCGTGCGGTTCGATCTCTTCGGCGCCGGCCTCGAGGGCGGCCATCATGACGTCGTCTTCGGTCGTGCCCTCGCCCGAGACGACGATGACGCCCTTCCGGGTGAAGTTGTACGCCACCGACCCCGGGTCGGCGAGCGTGCCGCCGTTGCGGTTCAGCCCAGTGCGGACCTCTGCGGCGGCGCGGTTCTTGTTGTCGGTGAGCACCTCGACCATGAGGGCCACACCCGACGGGCCGTACGCCTCGTACGTGATGCTGAGGTACTCGACGGCCTCGCCGCCGATGCCGGCGCCGCGCTTGATCGCGCGCTCGATGTTGTCGTTCGGAACCGAGGTCTTCTTGGCCTTCTGCACCGCGTCGTACAGGGTCGGGTTGCCGTTCAGGTCGGCGCCGCCGAGCTTGGCCGCGACCTCGATGTTCTTGATGAGCTTCGCGAACGACTTCGCACGGCGCGAATCGATGATCGCCTTCTTGTGCTTGGTCGTCGCCCACTTGGAATGCCCGGACATGACTCTCCTGTATCCGCTTCTCGACGGGTCCGCCCGCCGAGAGCCCATTCTAGACGAGCGCGACGACCGCGCTCGGGTGTCGGCCGGATGCCTCGTGCCCGATCTGCTACCCGAGCACCTTGACCAAGGTGCGGAGGTTGCGGTTGGTGGTGGTGGGTCTGTACTGCGCTTTCGCGAGTAGCTTCGCGAACGGCGTGTCGACCGTCGTGCCCTTCACGGGGTTCCAGTACACGACACCCTCGCCGCGCGCGATCGGATCGACCGCGTCGTCGAGGTCGAGTTCACGGGCCGAGGCGAGGAGCTCGTCGAGCACCTCGCCCGACGAGCCGAAGATCACCCACGGCTGCCGGGACTCGTCGGCGGCGTCGAACGGGAACGCCTCGACGGCCCGCTCGAGCTCGGCGCGAGTGACGAGCACCACCCACGCCTCGTACCCGAAGCGGTCGGAGAGCGCGCGTTCGACCCGCGATTTCAGCACCGGGGCCTCCGCAGCGCCGTCGTCGCTCGCGAAGACGACGTTGCCGCTCGCGAGCACCGTTCGAACCCCGTCGAAGTCGAGCTCTCGGAAGAGCGCCGCGAGTTCGGCGGACCTGATCGTCACGCCGCCGACGTTGACCCCGCGGAGCAGGGCGGTCCATTCGGTCATGGGCGCGAGCGTAGCGCGGTCCGCCGACATGCGAGAGGTGGATGCCCCGACCGCCGACGCTCAGACGAGCGCAGGCATGCCCTCCGGGAAGAGCGACCGCTGCCATGCCGTGTACTTGCGGCGCATGAGGAGCGACCAGAGCGCCCGGATGGGCAACGGCAGGTTCTCGTGCAGCCACTGGTCTCGCTCGCCGGCCGGCATCGCGTCGAGCATGAGCCCCATCTGCACGGGCATCGTCTCCTTCGGGAACGCGCCGCGGGCGTGCTCGCCGATCTCGTCCCATTCTGCCTGGGTGAACACTCTAGCGACGATCGGCACGATGTCGGCCTCCTCCCGCCCGAGATGCACACCGAGGGTCGTGCCGATCGCGTCGAGGGCGTCGGCGAGTCGTTCACCCACGGCGGAATCGGCCGTCGTACGCCAGTCGGCGAGGAGCGCGTCGGCGACGTCGAGCAGTTCGGCGACCTGCGCGTGCTGCGCCTTCATGACGTCGACGTGCAGCGCGCAGCCCGGCTCGCGCCGCTCGAGCTTGTCCCAGATGAACCGGTCTTCGCCCTCGTGGTGGATGTGCAGGGCCTTGTCGATGAGCTCCACGGCTGCGGCGACGGTCTCGGCCCGCTCGAGATCGCCGGCGGGCACGGCCCGCACGAGGACGGGCATCTCGCGAAAACCCCATCGGAAGATGCGATGCACGAGAAGGATGTCGGCGGTGTCGCAACCGGCTTCGTCAACGGCTCGGCCGTCGACGCCGGTGCTCGGCAGTCGCTTGGTCATCCTGAGACCGTAGATCCACCGGGAGGCCGGCGGAATCGGTGCTCGCACTGAGCGGAGGCCCCCATTTCGCGGGACGCGCCTCTGGTATCGAGTGCTCAGCTGCGGGCGCGAGCGCGCACCTTCGACAGGAAGTACTCGTGGAAGCGGTGCTCGCCCGTGATCTCGGGGTGGAAGCTGGTGCCGAGGAGGTTCCCCTGCTCGACGGCGACGACACGCCCGTCGGCGAGCGAGGCCAGCACCGTGGCATCCGGCCCCACCGACTCGACGACCGGCCCGCGGATGAACACGGCGCGCACCGGCGCGACGCCGAGTGCCGGCACGTCGAGCTCGGTCTCGAACGACTGGTTCTGCGAGCCGAAGGCGTTGCGGCGCACGACGACGTCGAGCCCGCCGAGCGACTGCTGCCCGGCGATCGCGTCGAGCAGCGTGTCGGCGAGCATGATCAGTCCGGCGCAGGTGCCGTAGACGGGCAGGCCCCCCGCGATCGCCTCCCGAAGGGGGCCGGCGAGCCCGAAGGTGCGCGAGAGCTTGTCGATCACGCTCGACTCGCCGCCCGGGATGACGAGCCCGTCGACGGCCGCGAGCTCCGTGGGCCGGCGCACGAGCGAGACCTCGGCGCCGAGACCGGCGAGCACGTGGGCGTGCTCGCGGAAGTCGCCCTGCAGGGCGAGGACGCCGACGCGGGGGCCGGACGCAGCCCGCTCCCCCGCGCCGACGGACTCCTCGCGGAGGGTGGTCGTCACCAGCCGCGCTCGGCCAGGCGGTGCGGCGCCGCGAGGTCGGCGACGTTGATGCCCACCATGGCCTCGCCGAGGCCGCGCGAGACGTCGGCGATGACCGCGGGGTCGTCGTAGAAGGTCGTCGCCTTGACGACGGCCGCCGCGCGGGCCTCTGGGTTGCCCGACTTGAAGATGCCCGAGCCCACGAAGACGCCGTCGGCGCCGAGCTGCATCATCATCGCGGCATCGGCCGGGGTGGCCACGCCGCCCGCGACGAAGAGCACGACGGGGAGTTTGCCGGTCTCGGCGACCTCGAGCACGAGCTCGTAGGGGGCCTGCAGCTCTTTCGCGGCGACGTAGAGCTCGTCGCGGGTCATCGACTTCAGCTGGTTGATCTCGGAGGAGATCTTGCGGATGTGCTTCGTCGCCTCGGAGACGTCGCCGGTGCCGGCCTCGCCCTTCGAACGGATCATCGCCGCACCCTCGTTGATGCGCCGGAGCGCCTCGCCCAGGTTCGTCGCGCCGCAGACGAAGGGGGTGTTGAACGACCACTTGTCGATGTGGTTGACGTAGTCGGCCGGCGAGAGCACCTCGGACTCGTCGATGTAGTCGACGTCGAGCGCCTGCAGCACCTGCGCCTCGACGAAGTGGCCGATGCGCGCCTTCGCCATGACGGGGATCGACACCTCGGCGATGATCGCGTCGATGAGGTCGGGGTCGCTCATGCGGGCGACGCCGCCCTGCGAGCGGATGTCGGCGGGAACCCGCTCGAGCGCCATCACGGCGACGGCGCCGGCGTCCTCGGCGATGCGGGCCTGTTCGGGCGTGACGACGTCCATGATGACGCCGCCCTTCAGCATCTCGGCCAGGCCGCGCTTCACGCGGCTCGAGCCCGTCTCGGGTACGGTCACAAGGAATCCTCTCGGAGGGCGCTGGGACGTTGCGCAACGATCCGGACAATAGAGATGTTTGTCCTAGGCCAAAAGATAGCATGGTCGAAGACACGAGGAAGGACGGTGCCGAGATCATCGACATCGAGGGCCGCTCGGCGGCCGAGATCGCCGAGAGCCTGCGCACGCTCATCGAGCGCGGCGCGCTGCGCCAGGGCGACGCGCTCCCGCCCGTCCGCGCGCTGGCCGAACAGCTGGGCGTCAACCGCAACACCGCCGTCTCGGCATATCGGCTGCTCACGAACGCCGGAATCGTCGTCACCCTCGGCCGCGGTGGCACCCGTGTCGCGGGCACCGCGGCGGTCGCGCAGGAGGGATTCGCCGCCGACACGGCGTTGCGCGACCTCGGCACCGGAAACCCCGACGCCTCGTTCATCCCCGATCCGTCGGGCGTCCTGGCGAGCATCGCGCGCCGCCCCGTCCTCTACGGCGAACCCGTCATCGACCCCGACCTCGAACGCTCCGCGCGCGCGTGGATGAGCGCCGACCTGCCCGAGGGCACTCCCCTGCGCCTCACGGTGACGAGCGGAGCGGCCGACGCCGTCGAGCGACTGCTCGCGCAGGCCCTCACCCGCGACGACGCCGTCGCCCTCGAGGACCCGTGCTTCCTCACGAGCATCCACACGGTGCGCGTCGCCGGCTACCGCCCGGTTCCCGTGCCCGTCGACGAGGAGGGCATGACCGTCGCGGGGCTCCGCGCCGCCCTCGCGCAGGGGGTGCGCGCCGTCATCTGCACCCCGCGGGCGCAGAACCCGACCGGCGCGAGTCTCACCGCCGGCCGGGCGGCCGCGCTGCGAGCGGTGCTCGCGGAGCATCCCTATGTGCTCGTCATCGAGGACGACCACTACTCGCTCCTCTCGCGGCAGCCGCACCACTCGCTCATCGGCGCCGAACACCGACGGTGGGCGCTCGTGCGCTCGGTCTCGAAATTCCTCGGGCCCGACATGTGCCTCGCCGTCACCGCCTCCGACCCCGAGACCGCCGACCGCCTCGCGATGCGACTCACGCCCGGCACGACCTGGGTGAGCCACCTGCTGCAACGGCTCGTCCACGCCCTCGCGACCGACCCGGAAGTGGCGGCCGGCATTCGCGCCGCGGGTGAGCACTACGCGACCCGCAACGCCGCGTTCGCAGCATTGCTCACCGCCGAGGGGCTGCCCACCGCTCCCGGCGACGGGCTCAACGTCTGGGTCCCCCTCGAGGCGCCGGCGCGCGCGGTCTCCGAACAGCTCATGCGACGCGGATGGCTCGTTCGACCGGGTGACGAGTTCGCACTGGGCGACCACGGGGCATCCGAGCGCCTGCGGCTCACCGTGCACGAACTCGACGACGCCGAGCAGCGGCGATTGGTCGCCGACCTCGGCGCCTCGGTGCGCGCGGTGCGCGCCGCGCGCGAGCGAAGTGCGATGATCGATCGGTGAAGATTCTCTCGATCCAGTCGGCGGTGGCGTACGGCCACGTCGGCAACTCCGCCGCCGTCTTCCCCCTTCAGCGCATCGGCGTCGAGGTGCTGCCCGTGTACACGGTCAACTTCTCGAACCACACCGGCTACGGCGCATGGCGCGGACCGCACATCGCCCCCGACGACGTGCGCGAGGTGATCGCCGGCATCGAGGACCGCGGAGTGCTCGGCGAGATCGACGTCGTGCTCTCGGGCTACCAGGGCGGCGAGGGCATCGCCGACGTCATCCTCGAGGCCGTCGCGAAGGTCAAGTCCGCGAATCCCACCGCGATCTACGCGTGCGACCCCGTCATGGGCAACGCGAAGTCCGGATGCTTCGTGGCCCCCGCCATCCCCGTGCTGCTGCGCGAGCGAGTGGTGCCCGCAGCCGACCTCATCACGCCGAACCAGTTCGAGCTCGGCTATCTGACGGGAACCGAACCCGACACGCTCGAGTCGACGCTCGCCTCGGTCGATCTCGCCCGCACCGGCGGCCCGAGCACGGTGCTCGTGACGAGCGTCGAGCGCCCCGAGCGCGAGGAGGGCACGATCGAGATGCTCGCCGTCGACGAGCACGGCGCCTGGATCGTGCAGACCCCGCGCCTGCCGATGAAGGCGAACGGCTCGGGGGATGTCACCGCCGCCCTCTTCACGGCGCACTACCGTGCCACGGGCGACGCGGCCGAAGCCCTCGCACGCACGACCTCGAGCGTGTTCGACCTGCTCACCCGCACCCACGAGTCGGGCGAGCGCGAGCTGCAGCTCGTCGAGTCGCAGGAGTTCTACGCCCACCCGCGCATGCAGTTCGCGGTGCGACAGGTGCGCTGAGCGCGACCTCCGACGGTCGAGTAGCGAAGCGTATCGAGACCATTTCCGTGGTCTCGATACGCGCTCCGCGCTACTCGCCCGACTTCGGCGCTACTCGGCCTTCGGCCAGGCCTCGGCGATCTCCTGACGCACCTCGCCGAGCAGCCGAGGCAGCGCCTTCGTGCCGGCGATGATCGGGAAGAAGTTCGAGTCGAGCGCCCACCGCGGCACGATGTGCTGATGCAGGTGCTCGGCGATGCCGGCGCCCGCGATCCGTCCCTGGTTCATGCCGATGTTGAAGCCGTCGCAGTGCGAGACCTCCTTCACGACCCGCATCGCGATCTGGGTGAGCAGCCCGATCTCGGCGACCTCTTCAGGGCTCGCCTCGTCGTAGGTCGCGATGTGGCGGTACGGGCAGACCAGCAGGTGCCCGCTGTTGTACGGATACAGGTTCAGCAGGACGTAGGCGTGCTCGCCGCGCGCCACGATGAGCGACTGCTCGTCGCTCATCTCGGGGGCGCGGCAGAACGGGCACGAGTGCTCGTCGGGCTGCTGGCCGTGCTGGATGTAGACGAGTCGATGCGGGGTCCAGAGCCGCTGGAACGCGTCGGGCACGCCCGCGAGATCGGCCGAGGCATCCGTCGGAACACCCTCGAACTCGCCGGACCCGTAGCTCGCCCCGTCACCGGTCATGCGAACAGGTCGTCCCTCGTGTTCACCTGCAGGCGCTCGGCGATCGCGCCGCGCACCTTCTCGATCGCCGCGTTGATCGGCACACCGTTCTCTTGAGTGCCGTCGCGGAAGCGGAAGCTCACCGTCTCGGCCGAACGATCGTTCTCGCCCGCGATGAGCTGGAGCGGCACCTTCTGCGTGGTGTGCGTGCGGATCTTCTTCTGCATGCGGTCGTCGCTCACGTCGAGGTCGGCGCGCACGCCGAAGCCCTTCAGCTGCTCGATGATCGCGCCGAGGTACGGCGAGTACTCGTCGGCCACGGGGATGCCGACGACCTGCACCGGTGCGAGCCACACCGGGAACGCGCCCGCGTAGTGCTCGAGGAGGATCGCGAAGAACCGCTCGATCGATCCGAAGAGTGCCCGGTGGATCATGATCGGACGCTTCTTCTGTCCGTCGCGGTCGGTGAACTCGAGGTCGAACCGTTCGGGCAGGTTCGGATCGACCTGCACGGTCGACAGCTGCCAGGTGCGGCCGATCGCATCTCGGGTTTTCAGGTCGATCTTCGGGCCGTAGAAGGCCGCCTCTCCGGGCATCTCGGTGAGCTTCAACCCGCTCGCGCGGGCGACGTTGCGCAACGCGTTCGTCGAGTACTCCCAGAACTCGTCCGAGCCGATCCACTTCTCCTTCTCGTCGTCGCGCATCGAGAGCTCGAGCTCGAAGTCGTCGAGGCCGAAGTCGCGCAGCATCGAGATGACGAAGTCGATGACCTTCGTCGCCTCCTCCTCGAGTTGCTCGGGGGTGACGAAGAGATGCGAGTCGTCCTGGGTGAAGCCGCGCACGCGCGTGAGGCCGTGCAGCGCGCCCGAGAGCTCGTTGCGGTACACGGTGCCGTTCTCGGCGAGCCGCATCGGCAGGTCGCGGTAGCTGCGTCCGCGCTCCTTGTAGATGAGGATGTGCATCGGGCAGTTCATGGGCTTCAGGTAGTAGTCCTGGCCCTGCTTGGTGATGTTGCCGTCGGCGTCGCGCTCCTCGTCCATGACGATGGGCGGGAACATGCCGTCCTTGTAGGTGATGAGGTGATTCGAGGTGAGGAAGAGGTCTTCCTTCGAGATGTGCGGCGTGTACACGTAGGTGTAGCCGCCCTCGATGTGACGGCGACGGGCGTGCTGCTCCATCTCCATGCGGACGACCCCGCCGCGCGGGTGCCAGACCGAGAGGCCCGAGCCGATCTCCTCGGGGAAGCTGAACAGGTCGAGGTCGCGACCGAGCTTGCGGTGATCGCGCTTCGCCGCTTCCTCGAGGCGGTGCTGGTACGCACGCAGCTCGTCTTTCGTGGGCCACGCGGTGCCGTAGATGCGCTGGAGCTGCGGGTTCTTCTCGGACCCGCGCCAGTATGCGGCGGCGATGCGGGTGAGCGACCAGCCGTTGCCGATCATGCGGGTGTTCGGCAGGTGCGGGCCGCGACAGAGGTCCTTCCAGACCGTCTCGCCGGTCTTCGGGTCGACATTGTCGTAGATCGTGAGTTCGCCGGCGCCGACCTCGACGCTCTCATTGTCGTCGCCCGCCGAGGCCGAGCCTTTGAGCCCGATGAGTTCGAGCTTGTACGGTTCGCTCGCGAGCTCGGCGCGGGCCTCGTCGTCGGTGACGACGCGGCGCATGAAGCGCTGGCCGGCACGGATGATGCGTGCCATCTCTTTGTCGAGCGCCTTGAGGTCGTCGGGGGTGAACGGCGCCGCGACGTCGAAGTCGTAGTAGAAGCCGTCGGTCACCGGCGGGCCGATGCCGAGCTTCGCCTCGGGGTTGATCGACTGCACGGCCTGAGCGAGCACGTGCGCCGCCGAGTGACGGAGGATGTTCAGCCCGTCGTGCGAGTCGATCGTGACCGGCTCGACGACATCGGCGTCGGTCACCGTCGTCGCGAGGTCCTTGAGCTCGCCGTTGACGCGCATCGCGACAACGGAACGGTCGGTGAAGAGCTCGAAGCCGTCAGCCACCTGGATCCACTCCTTGGATTCTCTCGAAACGAACCCTTCAACTGTAGTCGTGCGCGCGCACCGCCCCGCGCCGACCGCCGGCCGCACCGATCCTCCGTCGATCGGGAGTCGAGCGCCCATCGATCGTCCGTCGATCGCGCCGCCCACCCCGAACGGGGGTGTACCCCGCGAGCCCTGATTCGGGGGACAATCCCTGTGGACCGGTCGCTGGCCGGACCACCGGATTCCGGTGAAAGCGAAAGCCGGTCACCGGGATCCGGCCCACTCCCCCTCGACCCACCTCGACGGCGGGGAGATTCGGGGAGACGACGAAAGCCCCGGCTGATGCCGGGGCTCTTGCTGGTGGGCGATACTGGGATCGAACCAGTGACCTCTTCCGTGTCAGGGAAGCGCGCTACCGCTGCGCCAATCGCCCAGGATCGAGGGCGAAGCTCTCGATCTGGAGGTGGATACGGGATTCGAACCCGTGTATACGGCTTTGCAGGCCGCTGCCTCGCCTCTCGGCCAATCCACCGTGTATGGGTTCTCCACCAAAAGAACAGGAATCGGGCTTTCGCCCGACCCTGATCAGAGCGGATGACGAGATTCGAACTCGCGACCCTCACCTTGGCAAGGTGATGCGCTACCACTGCGCCACATCCGCGTTGCTTTCGCATTTCTGCGTGCAGAGAAGACTTTATACACACTTCGGGCGATTCACAAACCGAGCGACCCGCGTTGCTCGTTCGGGCCGGTCAACCCGTCATTCCACCCCACTTTCCCGGGCGTGTCGAGCCCCGGAGTCGCGTCGAGCGCGTCGCTGCTCTCGCTCGATGTGCATTCGTCCTCGATCGTCGGCTAGTATCGAGTCCGCGGTCACCGAGAGGTTCCCGCGAACACCTCAGGGCGATTGGCGCAGCTGGTAGCGCGCTTCCTTCACACGGAAGAGGTCGTCGGTTCGAGCCCGGCATCGCCCACGAAAGCCCCCACTCCACTGGGGGCTTTCCTCGTTTCTCGGAGGGCGCGGCTGAGGCTCGTCGATCCGCCGTACCCAGCCCGCCCGGCCGAATCCCGTTGTGGCCGATCCGAACGCCGACTACCGTGTGCCGTATCCACGCAGTAGGCGAGGGGGAATCATGTCGGGCGAAGTCTCGTTCATCGAGTTCGGAGCTGCGGATGCCATGACTGCACGCAGCTTCTACGGCAAGCTGTTCGGCTGGACGTTCGAGTCGGGGCCGGGCGGGGACGGCTACGCGGTCGCAGGCGCCGGCGTTCCGGCCGGTGTGCACGGCGGCGACCCGGGTGCGTCACCGTACGTCTTCTTCAGGGTCGACGACCTCGACGCCGCGGTCGCCGCAGTCGAACGACTCGGCGGCACGATCGACTCCCTCCCCGGTGGCGATGACGAGGCGACGACGGCCACGTTCGGCGAGTTCCGCCTCTGCCGCGACGACCAGGGGTCGCCGTTCGGACTGCATCGACCACCGCGCGCCTGAAACCGGCCGCCCAGGGCACGAGCGGCCTCGAGCGCGGATCGATTCTCGGCGCGAGCTCGTCACCCCCAGCCGTATCGCGCGTCGAGGGCCTCGACCACGCGGTCGTAGCGCTCGGCGTCGAGCGAGGCCGCCTCACGCCGCATGCCCGCGGCGCGCACGCGGAAGACCCGGTCGATGCGCGCCCAGCTCGGGCGCCCCTCGCCGTCCCAGGCGCCGGGTCCGAGTGCGACGAAGTCCCGGTCGCCGTCGTGCGCCTTGCTCGTGAGCTGCACCGCCAGATAGTCGCCCGCGCCGGATGCCGCGACGACGACGACCGGCCGGTCCTTGCCACGCCCGTCGTTCTCCTCGTAGGGCACCCAGGTCCACACGACCTCGCCGGGATCGGGCTCGCCGTCTCGCGCCGGCGCGTAGCTCAAGCGCACCCCGCGCAGGCGCACCGGGTCGACCTCGATCGTGGCGGACTCCCCCGCCTGCCCAGGAGACGGGGAGTCGGTCGCGGTCGACGGCGACCCAGGGGCATCCGCCGTTCGCGACGCACCCCCTGTCTGCGGCCTCGCCCGGCCGGCCGACGATCGCGACGAACCCGATCCGAACAGGGCTCCGACGGCGCGGGAGAGGGCGGTGAGGAAGCGGCTGGTGTCTGGCACACCGGGCACACTACCCCACCGCCCTCGGGCGTCCGGAGAAGGCTCAGACGGTCTCGAGCTTGTACGCGTCCTCACCGTGCACGACGGTGTCGACGCCGGCGATCTCGTCTTCGTTCGTCACTCGGAAGCCCATCGTCTTCTGGATGATCGTGCCGATGGCGAAGGTCAACACGAAGGAGTACGCGAGCACCGAGATCGCGGCGATCGCCTGCACCGCCAGCTGCGTGAGGTCGCCGCTGTAGATGAGGCCCGTGCCGTTCGCGAAGATGCCGAGGTACAGGGTGCCGATGAGGCCGCCGACGAGGTGGATGCCCACGACGTCGAGCGAGTCGTCGAAGCCGAGCTTGAACTTCAGGTCGATCGCGAGGGCGCAGACCGCACCGGCGACGAGCCCGAGCACGATCGCCCACACCGGCGTCAGCGAGGCGCAGGCGGGAGTGATGGCGACGAGACCGGCGACGGCGCCCGAGGCGGCGCCGACCGAGGTCGGCTTGCCGTCCTTGAGCTTCTCGACGAGGAGCCAGGCGAGCAGGGCCGCGGCGGGAGCCGCGATCGTGTTCACGAAGGCGAGTGCGGCGGTGCCGTCGGCGGCGAGCTCGGAGCCCGCGTTGAAGCCGAACCAGCCGAACCAGAGGAGGCCCGCACCGAGGAGCACGAACGGCGGGTTGTGGGGAACGTGCGCGCCTTTCGAGAAGCCGACGCGCTTGCCGAGCACCAGCGCGAGGGCGAGGGCCGCGGCACCCGCGTTGATGTGCACCGCCGTGCCTCCGGCGAAGTCGATCGCGCCGACACCGAAGAACTCCTGCATGCCGTAGGTGATCCAGCCGCCGTAGGCGAAGCTGCCGTCGTCGGCGAGGCCGAAGTTGAAGACCCAGCTCGCCACCGGGAAGTAGACGATCGTCGCCCAGACGCCGGCGAACACCATCCACGCACCGAACTTCGCACGGTCGGCGATCGCGCCCGAGATGAGGGCGACCGTGAGGATGGCGAACGTCGCCTGGAACGCCACGAAGGCGAGCGGCGGGTACGCGGCGCCCTCTGGGGTCTCGAGGAGGCTCGTGAGGCCGATGGCCGACCAATCGATCGACCAGGGGGCGACGAGGCCATCAGCGCCGGGGAATGCGACGGCGTAGCCGAAGAGCACCCAGAGCACGCCGATGAGGCCCATCGCACCGAAGCTCATCATCATCATGCTGATGACGCTCTTCGCCTTGACGAGGCCGCCGTAGAAGAACGCGAGCCCTGGGGTCATCAGCAGCACCAGGGCTGCGGCGATCAACAGGAACGCGGTGTTGCCTTGATCCATCTCTCGAACCTCTCTCGGATTGCAGGGCGGGGGACCCTGTGCGCCCAAGTTTCACGAGGGGACGTTTCGAGAGGGATCGTGCGATGTTTCCGGCCCGTTACGGGTCGCGGCGTCGTGTGAACAGCACATTTCAGGATGCTGCTGATCGGCGAGGAACTCGCCGTGCGAACGCTCAGTCGTGCGGCGGCAGCTCGCCCGAGGTCAGCGCGATCATGCGCGAGATCGCCCGCAGGTACTTCTTGCGATAGCCGCCCGACATCATGTCGCCGCCGAAGACCTGGTCGAGCGCCAACCCGCTCGTGATGATCGGCACCTCGGCGTCGTAGGCGCGGTCGATGAAGGCGACGAGCCGGAGCGCGGCGTTCTGGTCGGTGAGCTCGTGCACCCCCTGGAGGGCGATGGTGTCGAGGCCCTGCACCAGCTTCACGTACTTCGAGGGATGCACGGTCGCAAGGTGCGCGATCAGCTCGTCGAAGGTGTCGACGGAGACGCTGTGGGAGCGTTCGGCGAGGGCCTGCGCGGTGCGAGCGACCTCGTCATCGGTCTCGAGCGCGAGGGCGTGCCCCTCGGTGTCGCGTCGACGGTAGTCGAGCCCGTCGATGCGCAGGGTCTCGAAGTTCGAGGACAGCGCGTGGATCTCGCGGAGGAAGTCGGCGGCGGCGAATCGACCCTCGCCGAGCGCGTTGGGCGGTGTGTTCGACGTCGCCGCCACGCGCGTGCCGCTCGCCATGAGCTCGCCGAGGAAGCGGGTCATGAGCATGGTGTCGCCCGGATCGTCGAGCTCGAACTCGTCGATGCAGATGAGCTTCGCACCGCGGAGCAGTTCGATTGCGGGCTGGTAGCCGAGCGCGCCCACGAGCGCGGTGTACTCGATGAAGGTGCCGAAGTACTTCGGGCCGTGCGCGACGTGCCAGAGGGCGGCGAGCAGGTGGGTCTTGCCCACACCGAAGCCGCCGTCGAGATAGACGCCCGGGAGTTCGATGCGGGCGGGGCGCTTGCGTGAGAAGAATCCGCCCGGCCGCTGGGCCGCGCGCCACGCGCCGGCGAACTGATTCAACCGTTCGAGGGCGGCCTGTTGCGACGGGAAGTCGGGGTCGGGTCGATACGACTCGAAGGAGGCGTGCTCGAACTGCGGCGGCGGCACGAGCTCCGAGGCGATCTCGGCTCCGGAGATCGCCGGGTTGCGATCGACGAGCCGGATGGGGACGTGGCGTGAGGCCTCGGTCATGCTGGTGAGCTCCCGTATTGCACCGGATGACGGGTGCCGTGACTGCGCCCCTCGGGCGGCGTAGATTCGAGTGTGGACAGGTGATCAGCCTAGTCCGCTCCCCCCGCACACGCCGCCGACCAGGCGATCCCAGGAGGTTCCCATGCCCGCCGAGTTCGACTCCGCCGCGAAGTTCGCCGAGTACGCCCACCCCGAACGGCTCGTCTCCACCGCCTGGCTCGCCGGACACCTCGGCGAACCGGGCCTCGTCGTCGTCGAGTCGGATGAGGACGTCCTCCTCTACGAGACCGGCCACATCCCCGGCGCGGTCAAGATCGACTGGCACCTCGACCTCAACGACCCGGTCGTCCGCGACTACGTCAGCGACGAGCGGTTCGCGGCGCTCCTCGGTTCGAAGGGCATCTCGCGCGATTCGACGATCGTCGTCTACGGCGACAAGAGCAACTGGTGGGCGGCCTACGCGCTCTGGGTCTTCACGCTGTTCGGCCACGAGGACGTCCGACTCCTCGACGGCGGCCGCGACCTATGGATCGCGGAGGGCCGCGAGATCACCACGGATGCCCCGGAGGTGACCCCGGTCGACTACCCGGTCGTCGCACGCGACGACCGCAAGGTGCGCGCCTTCAAGGAGGACGTGCTCGCCCACCTCGGCAACCCGCTCATCGACGTCCGCTCCCCCGAGGAGTACAGCGGCGAGCGCACGACCGCACCGGCCTACCCCGAGGAGGGGGCGCTGCGCGCGGGTCACATCCCGACCGCGGCGTCCGTGCCGTGGGCCCGCGCCGCCGCAGGCGACGGCACCTTCAAGGATCGCGCCGAGCTCGACGCGATCTACCGCGACGAGGTGGGGCTCGTCGACGGCGACGACATCGTCGCGTACTGCCGCATCGGCGAGCGGTCGAGTCACACCTGGTTCGTGCTGACGCACCTCCTCGGTTTCGACAAGGTGCGCAACTACGACGGCTCGTGGACCGAGTGGGGCAGCGCGGTGCGGGTGCCGATCGTGACGGGCACCGAGCGCGGCGAAGCGCCCTCCCGCTGAGCGCGCCGACTTCTCCGACGGGTGCGCCGGGTCACGCCCGTGGGAGAATCGAACCGATGGACCAGACGACGCTGCCCGAACGCCTCGCCGAGACCCGCGACGACTTCCTCGCCCTCGGCGTGCGCGACCGACTCCAACTGCTGCTCGAATTCTCGAACGAACTTCCCGAGCTCCCCGAGCGCTACGGCGAGCACCCCGACCTGCTCGAACGCGTCGAGGAGTGCCAGTCTCCGGTGTTCATCTTCGTCGAGGTCGACGACGGCATCGTGCACCTGTTCGCGACGGCGCCCGCCGAGTCGCCCACGACGCGGGGCTTCGCGTCGATCCTCGTGCAGGGTCTCGCCGGGCTCACGGTGCAGCAGGTGCTCGACATCCCCGCCGACTACCCGCAGTCGCTCGGGCTCGGCGAGGCGGTCTCGCCGCTGCGCGTGCGCGGCATGACCGGCATGCTGGCACGGACGAAGCGTCAACTGCGCGACCGCGTCGCCGCGGCCTGACGATTCCGCGCGGGTCGGATGCCCCGGCTCAGCCCACGATCTCGGCGGCGGCACCGTCGTGGTCGCCCACCGTCCGCGCGGCGAGCCATCCGGTGATCAGGCCGTTCCATCGCTCGGGATCGTGGTTCCAGAGCTTCGTGTGACGCGCACCCCTGAACTCCTCGAATTGGATGAGGTCGGGCCGGGAGGCTGCGAAGCGGCGCGATCCGTCGATGGGCACGAATCCGTCGTCGATGCTGTGCATCAACAGGATCGGCACGGAGAACTCGCTCGCCCTGGCGACGGGATCGAGCTCGTCGAGCGAGATCGGGGCGGCGAGCCCGGTCAGGCCGCCGCTGTACGGCGCACCGAGGAACCGCGCCACGACGTCGCCGAGCCGCCGGGGCAGACCGAGCGCCCCACCCTGGAATCGCAGGATGTCGACCCAGTCGATCGCCGGCGAATCGAGGATGACGCCCACGAGGTGCTCGCGGACCTCGGCGGAGCGCAGCACCGCCTGCAGTGAGATCATGCCGCCCATCGACCACCCCATCAGCACGATCTCCCGCGCGCCGTGCTCGCTCGCGTATCGCACCGCGGCGACCGCGTCGGCCCACTCGGTACCGCCGAGACCATACCGCCGATCCGTGCTCTCGGGCGCTTCTCCGTCGTTGCGGTACGAGATGAGGAGGCTGTTCCAGCCCGCCGCGTGCCCGGCATCCACCGCTCGGAGCGCCTCATGGCGCTTGGCGCCCCGCCCGTGGACCTGCACGACCCACCGATCGCTCGGCCGGTCGGCCGGAATCCACCACGCCGGCGCCGGGCCGAGCGGCGTCTCGACCACGACGTCCTCGTACGGGGTGTCGAGCTCCCACGGGCCGAGGTGGAACCAGCCGTCGATCCGCCCCCGAGTGGCGCGCTCGGGCCGCCCGAAGTCCGTCGAGGTGAACGCGCGACGCACCCGCCCGTCCCGTTCCTCGATCACGTCACCGAGTCGCGCGTGCCCCGAGTCGTGTTCGAACCAGAGCCCGTAGCGGCCGCGCATGCGCGCCTCGTCGCTCGCGGCGAGCGTGATCTCACCAGCCGCGGAGTCGATGCCGAGGATCCGGAGATCCTGCTCTCTCCTCGTGGGCGGCGTGACGACCCTGCGCGCGAACACGACCGTGAGCAGGGCGGCCGTCGCCCCGGTCACGAGAGCGATCACCGCCGCGAGCAGCGCGGCGGCTCCGACCACCGTCCGCACGGCCCCGTCTCGTTCCCCGTGCAGCGCCATCGGCATCCTCCCCGTCAACCCGTCTCGGGTGCGTCACGGTGCGGCGTGCCGCCGTCACCGGTTCCGGTCGAGACTCTAGTCTGCACTCGTGCCCGACGACCCGTCCTCGCTTCCCGCCGAGTTCGAGGCAGCACTCGCCTCGATCCGAGCCGCAGTTCCGCGCGCCGAGCTCGCGGTCACCGAGATCCCGGCGCCCGGCGGGCTCGCACCGCACTCGGTCGCCCTCTCGGCCGATGTCGCGCCCACGCGCCACGGCGACGACTCGGAACTCGGCACCGGCCGATTCATCCTGCTCTACGACCCCAGCGAGCCCGAGGCCTGGGGCGGGAGCTTCCGCGTGGTCTGCTTCGCCCAGGCGCCGCTCGAGACCGACATCGGACTCGACCCTTTCGTGGCCGAAGTCGCATGGTCGTGGCTGATCGATGCGCTCGACGCCCGCGGAGCGCACTACATCGCCGCCTCCGGCACCGCGACCAAGATCCTCTCGACCGGTTTCGGCGAGCTGGCAGCCCAGGGTGACGGCGCGCAGATCGAGTTGCGCGCATCCTGGACCCCTCTCGACGCCGAGATCAAGGCCCATGTGGAAGGCTGGAGCGAATTGCTGTGCATGCTCGCAGGGCTTCCGCCCCGATCGGAAGGGGTGACCGCACTGCCCCGTCGGAGGTCGAATCGTGGATGACTACCGGGTGATCGAGACACCCGAGGAGTTCGACGACGCCGTCGCAGCCCTCCTCGGAGGCGAAGGGCCGATCGCGGTCGACGCCGAACGGGCGAGCGGGTTCCGCTATTCGCAGCGCGCCTATCTCATCCAGATGTACCGCCGCGGCTCGGGGGTCTTCCTCTTCGACCCGCTGCACATCCCCGACTTCTCGGCACTGCAGGCGGGCATCCACTCCGATGAGTGGGTGCTGCACGCGGCCAGCCAAGATCTGGCGTGCCTTCGCGAGGTCGGACTGGACCCGGATCGCATCTTCGACACCGAACTCGCGGCGCGGTTGCTCGGCATGCCGCGCGTCGGCCTCGCCTCGGTCGTCGAGGAACTGCTCGACGTCAGGCTCGCCAAGGAGCACTCCGCGGCCGACTGGTCGACGAGGCCGTTGCCGCAATCGTGGCTGAAGTACGCGGCGCTCGACGTCGAAATGCTCGTCGATGTGCGCGACCGCCTCGTCGATCGCCTCGCCGAGGCCGGGAAGACCGAGATCGGCGTGCAGGAGTTCGACGCCGTGCTGCATCGCGCGGCGAAGCCGGCCGCGGCCGAGCCCTGGCGGAGGCTCTCCGGTATCCACGCGATGCGCAACGGACGGAATCTCGCCGTCGCCCGAGAGCTCTGGCTCTCCCGCGACGAGCTCGCGTCCTCGACCGACGTCGCCCCCGGTCGACTGGTGCCCGATGCCTCGATCGTCGCGGTCGCGAAGTCATTGCCGTCGACCCGCCGCGCACTCGCCGATCTTCGCGAGTTCACCGGGCGCCAGAGCCGCAGTGAGCTCGACCGCTGGTGGACAGCGGTCGAGCGCGGACTCACGACGACCGAGCTTCCTGCGGTTCGGGTGCCGAACGACGCGCCGCCACCGCCGCGGGCCTGGGCGGGCCGAAACCCGGAGGCCGACGCACGGCTGAAGGCAGCGAAGACGGCCGTCGCCGAAGTCGCGGAGGCACTCGAGATGCCGGTCGAGAACCTCCTCACGCCCGACTTCCTGCGGCGCGTAGCCTGGTCCCCGCCCAGTCCCGCCGATGCCGCATCGATCGGTTCTGCGCTCGCCGAGCTCGGCGCCCGCCCGTGGCAGCTTGCCGCAACCGCACAGATTATCGCCGCCGCGTTTGTGGAGGCGTCACAAGCCCTGCTCGACGCCACCTCCGACGATTCGTAGGATCCGTCAAGCGATTCAGCGGGCTTGCAGCGTGCTTCGTAGGATCGAAGCATCCTGATCGAAAGTGAGCTGCAGCGTGGCTGATCAAGCTGAAGTCGTGTTCGTCGACGGGGTCCGCACCCCGTTCGGCAAAGCCGGCGACAAGGGCATGTACTGGAACACCCGAGCCGACGACCTCGTCGTGAAGGCGATCGTCGGACTCCTCGAACGCAACCCGAACGTGCCGAAGGACCGCATCGACGAGGTCGCCATCGCCGCGACCACCCAGACCGGCGACCAGGGGCTCACCCTCGGTCGCACCGCCGCGATCCTCGCCGGACTGCCGAAGACGGTGCCCGGCTTCTCGATCGACCGCATGTGCGCCGGCGCGATGACCGCGACCGCGATGCTGGCAGGATCGATCGGCTACGGCATGTACGACCTCGCGATCGCCGGTGGCGTCGAGCACATGGGGCACCACCCGATGGGCTCGGGCGTCGACCCGAACCCGCGCTTCCTCAGCGAACGGCTCGTCGGCGAGGACGCCCTCGTCATGGGTGCGACCGCTGAGCGCATCCACGACCGCTTCCCGCAGCTCACGAAGGAGCGGAGCGACCGTTTCGCCCTTGCGAGCCAGCAGAAGACCGCCGCGGCCTACGCGGCCGGCAAGATCCAGCAGGATCTGGTGTCCGTCGCCATCCGCACCGATGAGGGCTGGGGTCTCGCCACCCGCGACGAGGTCATGCGACCCGAGACGACCCTCGAGGGCCTCGCCGGGTTGAAGACGCCGTTCCGCCCCCACGGCCGCATCACCGCGGGCAACGCCTCGGGGCTCAACGACGGCGCGACCGCCGCCCTGCTCGCCTCGGGCGCGACCGCGAAGGAGCTCGGCCTCGCCCCGAAGATGAAGCTCGTGAGCTACGCCTTCGCCGGCGTCGACCCCGAGATCATGGGCATCGGCCCGATCCCCGCGACTGAGAAGGCGCTCCGCAAGGCGGGCCTCACGATCGACGACATCGACCTCTTCGAGATGAACGAGGCCTTCGCCGTGCAGGTGCTCTCCTTCATGGACCACTACGGCATCGACGACGAGGACCCGCGCGTGAACCCGTGGGGCGGCGCGATCGCCGTCGGCCACCCGCTCGCCTCGTCGGGCGTACGCCTCATGAACCAGCTCGCGAGCCAGTTCGCCGAACGCCCCGAACTTCGGTACGGCATCACGAGCATGTGCGTCGGCCTCGGGCAGGGCGGCACGATGATCTGGGAGAACCCGAACTTCGACAAGAAGGCGAAGAAGCGCGCATGACCGACTACTCGACCATCGACTTCGCCTCGCTCGTCGCCCTCGCCGGCGACGACGAGGTCGTGACCCGCTCGTACGTCCGCGATGTGCCGCTCTCGGGCGGCAAGACGCTTGCGCTCCTGACCCTCGACAACGGCCGAGACCACACCCGCCCGAACACGCTCGGTGCGGCGACGCTGCTCGAGTACGCGGCGCGGCTCGACGAGCTCAAGGCACGCGCGGCAGCCGGCGAGATCCACGCGGTCGCCGTCACCGGAAAGCCGTTCATCCTCGCCGCGGGCGCCGACCTGTCGAAGGTCGCCGAGATCCCCGACAAGGAGACCGCGAAGAAATTCGTGCAGCTCGGCCACTACGCGCTCGCGAAGCTCGGCGAGGTCGGTGTGCCGTCGTTCACGTTCTACAACGGACTCGCGCTCGGCGGCGGCCTCGAGATCGGCCTCCACGCCGACTACCGTACGGTGGATGCCTCGGCTCCGGCCCTTGCGCTGCCCGAGGTGTTCCTCGGTCTCATCCCGGGTTGGGGCGGCGCGACGATCCTGCCGAACCTCATCGGTATCGAGAACGCCCTCAAGGTCGTCATCGAGAACCCGCTGAAGCAGAACCGCACGCTCAAGGGCCAGGACGCGTTCGACCTCGGCATTGCGGACGCGATCTTCCCCGCGGTGAACTATCTGGAGGACTCGATCCGCTGGGCGGACGACGTCGTCTCGGACCGCATCAAGGTGAAGCGCACGAACGAGCCCGGCAAGATGGAGCGGCTCGTCAAGTGGGACGCCGCGATCGGCATCGCGACGAAGATGCTGAAGAGCCGCATCGGCTCGGTGCCGCAGTCGCCGTACGCTGCACTCGAGCTCATGAAGGCCGCGAAGAGCGGCACGCGCGCGGAGGGCTTCCAGCGCGAGGACGAGGTGCTCGCCGACCTCATCGCCGGCGATCAGCTGCAGGCCTCGATCTACGCCTTCAACCTCGTGCAGAAGCGCACGAAGCGCCCGGCCGGCGCGCCCGACAAGGCGCTCGCGAAGAAGGTCACCAAGGTCGGCGTGCTCGGCGCCGGGTACATGGCGAGCCAGCTCGCGCTGCTGTTCGTGCGTCGCCTCCGCGTTCCCGTGGTGATCACCGACATCGACCAGGAGCGGGTCGACAAGGGCGTGGCCTACATCGCCGGCGAGATCGACGCCCTGCTCGGCAAGGGCCGCATCTCACCCGACGAGGCGAACCGTCTGAAGGCGCTCGTCACGGGCACCGTCGACAAGGCCGACTTCGCCGACTGCGACTGGGTCATCGAGGCGGTGTTCGAAGAGCTCGCGATCAAGCAGAACGTGTTCGCCGAGATCGAACAGCACATCTCGCCCGAGGCCGTGCTGGCGACGAACACCTCGTCGCTGTCGGTCGAGCAGATCGGCGCGAAGCTCGCCCATCCCGAGCGTCTCGTCGGATTCCACTTCTTCACGCCGGTCGCGGTCATGCCGCTCATCGAGGTCGTGAAGACGCCGTCCACCGATGAGGCGACGCTGTCGACCGCGATGGTCACGGCGAAGAACCTGAAGAAGAACGCCGTCATCACGGCCGACACCCCGGGCTTCGTCGTCAACCGCCTGCTCGCGGTGCTGCTCGGCGAGGCCATGCGCGCCGTCGACGAGGGCACCTCCTTCGAGACGGTCGACCAGGCGATCGCCCCGCTCGGCCTGCCGATGGCGCCGTCGGCGCTGCTCGACCTCGTCGGGCTGAAGGTCGGCGCGCACGTGCTCGACACGCACCACGCGGCATTCCCCGAGCGCTTCTACCGCAGCGAGAACCTGCACAAGCTCGCCGAGTACGGCAAGCTGCTCGAGAAGGACGACAAGGGCAAGGTCAAGGGCTTCGACAAGGGCGCCCTGAAGCTGGTCGCGGGCGGCAGGAACCCGCGTTCGGCCGAGGAGATCCTCGTGGCCCTGCAGGACGGCCTGGCCCGCGAGGTCAAGCTCATGCTCGACGGCGAGGTCGTGGCCGCACCTGAAGACATCGACCTCTGCATGGTGCTCGGCGCCGGCTTCCCGTTCCAGATGGGCGGCGTCACGCCCTACCTCGACCGGGTCGGTGCCTCGGATCGCGTCTTCGGCGACACCTTCCACCACCCGCCCGTGAAGGGCGTCGGCGCGTAGTCCGACGCGATTCGGCATGCGAACGCGGCCCCGTGCTTCGGCTGGGGCCGCGTTCGTGTTCGGTGGATGCCTCGCGCCCGCCTCGCTCGAGGTGTCCCCCGAGGCGTCCGGCGCCGGCTCGCCCGCGATGCCGCGGTCCGCACGGCCGGCGGAACGCGTCAGATGCGCTGCTGAGGACTCGTGTCGGTGGGCACGGCCGACTCGGTGCCGGTCGGCCTGGCGTGCGGCAGCTTCGAGCCGAGGACCATCGCCGTCACATCGCGGGCGATGTGCTGCGGCGTGAGCCCGACCCGCTCGAGGATGTCGGCCCGCGAGCCGTGCTCGAGGAACTCGTCGGGCAGCCCCAACTCGGTGACGGCGGTGTCGACGCCCGCCTCGCGCAGGTCTTGACGGATGCGGGTGCCGATGCCGCCGACCCGGATGCCGTCCTCGAGGCTCACGACGATGCGGTACTCGGCCGAGAGCTCGATCACGCTGCGCGGCACCGGAACCACCCACCGCGGGTCGACGACGGTCGCGCCGATGCCCTGCGCCTCGAGCCGCTCGGCGACGGCCAGGCCGATGCCGGCCATCGGCCCGACGGTGACGAGCAGCACGTCTTTGCGGTCGGACTCCGTGAGTACGTCGACGCCGTCATCGGTACGTCGCACTGCGTCGTAGTCGACACCGACGGTGCCCTTCGGGAAGCGCAGGACCGTGGGCGCGTCATCGACGGCGACGGCTTCGCCGAGTTCTTCGGCCAGTCGGATCGCATCGCGGGGGGCGGCGATGCGGATGCCCGGCACGACCTGGAGGATCGAGAGATCCCAGACGCCATGGTGGCTCGGGCCGTCGGGTCCGGTCACGCCCGCGCGATCCAGCACGAACGTCACGCCGGCCTTGTGCAGGGCGACGTCCATGAGGAGCTGGTCGAACGCGCGGTTGATGAACGTGGCGTAGACGGCCACCACCGGGTGCAGCCCGCCGAACGCAAGGCCGGCTGCCGCGGTCGCGGCGTGCTGCTCGGCGATGCCGACATCGAACACCCGGTTCGGGAACCGCTCGGCCATGCGGTGCAGCCCGGTCGGACGGAGCATCGCCGCGGTGATGCCGACGAGACGCTCGTTGCGTTCGGCCTGGTGCACGAGTTCATCGGCGAAGGCCCCCGTCCACGACGGGCCCGCGGATGACTCGAGCGACTCCCCCGTCTCTGGGTCGATCTGACCGACCGCGTGGAACTGATCGGCGACGTCGCGGCGGGCGGGCTCGTAGCCGCGCCCCTTCTCGGTGATGGTGTGCACGATGACGGGCGCACCGTAGGCCTTCGCCTGGCGCAGCGCCTCCTCCATCGCATGCTCGTCGTGCCCGTCGACCGGGCCGATGTATTTGATATCGAGGTTCGAGTACAGCGCCTCGTTGCCGGTGAAACGGCTGAGGAAGCCGTGCAGACCACCCCGCACGCCGCGGTAGAACGCACTGGCAGGTCCGCCGAGCTTGTCGAACGCCCGCCGGCTCGAGAGGTGGAGATTGCGGTACCCCTGCTTCGTGCGCACCGTGTTGAGGAAGCGGGCCATGCCGCCGATCGTCGGAGCATACGATCGGCCGTTGTCGTTGACGACCACGATGAGCTTGCGGGTGTTGTCGTCGGAGATGTTGTTGAGCGCCTCCCACGTCATGCCGCCCGTGAGTGCACCGTCGCCGACCACCGCCACGACGTGGCGATCGTTCTGCCCGGTCATCTCGAACGCCTTCGAGATGCCGTCGGCCCACGACAGCGAACTCGAGGCGTGCGAGCTCTCGACGATGTCGTGCTCGGACTCGGAGCGCTGCGGGTAGCCGGCCAGTCCGCCGGTGCGCCGGAGCGACGAGAGGTCGGTGCGGCCGGTGAGCAGCTTGTGCACGTACGACTGATGGCCCGTGTCGAACACGATCGCATCGCGCGGCGACTCGAACACCCGGTGGATGGCGATCGTCATCTCGACGACGCCGAGGTTCGGGCCGAGATGGCCGCCCGTCTTCGACACCGATTCGACGAGGTACTCGCGGATCTCACGGGCGAGCTGCTCGAGCTGCTGCTGGCTCAGTGCATCGAGGTCGCGAGGGCCTGAGATCGTCGAGAGCAGGGTCATGCGTGGTGCCTCCGGAGTGACGCGGGTGGTACCGCCGAACGGAACGATTCTACGCCGGGCCGGCTGTGGGCCCGGGCAGACGAGGGGGCGATCGGCGGAGTCGCCGATCGCCCCCTCGTCGAGGCGTGCGTCGCGTCAGACCAGGCTGCGGAGCACGTACTGCAGGATGCCGCCGTTGCGGTAGTAGTCGGCCTCACCCGGCGTGTCGATGCGCACGACCGCGTCGAACTCGATCGTCTGCTTGCCGGCCGGCGAGTGCTCGCTCGGCGCTGCGACGACGTGCACCGTCTTGGGAGTCACGCCCTCGTTCAACTGCTCCAGCCCCGAGATCGAGACGACCTCGGTGCCGTCGAGACCGAGCGACGCCCAGCTCTCGCCGGCGGGGAACTGCAGCGGCACGACGCCCATGCCGATGAGGTTCGAACGGTGGATGCGTTCGAAGCTCTCGGTGATGACCGCCTTGACGCCGAGGAGGCTCGTGCCCTTGGCCGCCCAGTCGCGCGACGAACCCGAGCCGTACTCCTTGCCGCCGAAGATGACGAGCGGGGTGCCCTGGGCCTGGTAGTTCTGGCTCGCGTCGTAGATGAACGACTGGGGCGCGTCGACCTGCGTGAAGTCGCGCGTGTAGCCGCCCTCGACGCCGTCGAGGAGCTGGTTCTTCAGGCGGATGTTCGCGAAGGTGCCGCGGATCATGATCTCGTGGTTGCCGCGACGCGAGCCGTAGGAGTTGAAGTCCTTGCGGTCGACGCCGTGTTCGGTCAGGTAGTGACCGGCCGGGCTGTCGGCCTTGATCGAGCCGGCCGGGCTGATGTGGTCGGTCGTGACCGAGTCGCCGAGCTTGGCGAGCACGCGGGCGCCGGCGATGTCGGCGACGGGCGTCGTCTCCATGGTCATGCCGTCGAAGTACGGGGGCTTGCGGACGTAGGTCGATGCCTCGTCCCATTCGAACACCGAACCGGTCGGCGTCTCGAGGTTGCGCCAGCGCTCGTCACCCTCGAACACGCTCGCGTACTGGTGCACGAACATGTCCTTGTTGATCGAGCTGTCGATCGTGTCCTGCACCTCGGCGGCGTCGGGCCAGATGTCCTTCAGGAAGACGTCGTTGCCCTCGGTGTCCTTGCCGAGGGCGTCGGCCTCGAAATCGAAGTTCATCGAGCCGGCGAGTGCGTAGGCGATGACGA
Organism: Agromyces italicus DSM 16388; assembly: GCF_000421545.1. Classification (GTDB taxonomy): domain Bacteria; phylum Actinomycetota; class Actinomycetes; order Actinomycetales; family Microbacteriaceae; genus Agromyces; species Agromyces italicus. Next base: position 223,253 of record NZ_ATXF01000004.1, on the reverse strand, counting down.
GCGGCGGGCTCGCGAGGTAGTTCATCTTCACGTCGGGGTTGATGCGCCCCTCGAAATTGCGGTTGCCCGAGAGCACGGCGGTGACGGCGAGGTCGGAGTCGTTGACGGCGGCCGAGATCTCTTCGATCAGCGGACCCGAGTTGCCGATGCAGGTCGTGCAGCCGTAGCCGACGGTGTAGAAGCCGAGCGCCTCGAGGTCGTCGGTGAGGCCGGCCTTCTCGTAGTAGTCGGTGACGACCTTCGAGCCCGGCGCGAGCGTGGTCTTCACCCACGGCTTGGCCTTCAGGCCCTTCTTCGCCGCGTTGCGCGCGAGCAGGCCCGCGGCGAGCATGACCGACGGGTTCGACGTGTTCGTGCACGAGGTGATCGCCGCGATCGCGACGGCGCCGTGGTCGAGCGTGAACTTCTCACCGTCGGCCAGCGTCACCGGCGTCGGGTTCGACGCGGTCGCCGGGGCGTGGCTGCGGTGGTGGTGCTCGTGGTGGCTGTGCTCGTCTTCGGGCGAGTTGCCGGGCGGGTCGGAGGCCGGGAACGACTCGGCGACCTCGAGGTCGACGAGGTCGTGGTCGACGATCGCGTAGTTGAGCAGATCCTTCTCGAAGGCGCTCTTGGACTCGGAGAGCTCGATGCGGTCTTGCGGGCGCTTGGGTCCGGCGATCGAGGGAACGACGGTCGAGAGGTCGAGCTCCATGTACTCGCTGAACACGGGCTCGCTGTCTGCGTCGTGCCAGAGCTTCTGCGTCTTGGAGTACGCCTCGACGAGCGCGATCTGCTCGTCGCTGCGGCCGGTGAGGCGCAGGTAGTCGAGCGTCACGTCGTCGATGGGGAACATTGCGGCGGTCGAACCGAACTCGGGGCTCATGTTGCCGATGGTGGCGCGGTTGGCGAGCGGCACGGAGGCCACGCCCGATCCGTAGAACTCGACGAACTTGCCGACCACGCCGTGCTTGCGCAGCATGTCGGTGATGGTCAGCACGACGTCGGTGGCGGTGACGCCCGTCGGGATCGCGCCCGAGAGCTTGAAGCCGACGACCTTGGGGATGAGCATCGACACGGGCTGGCCGAGCATGGCCGCCTCCGCCTCGATGCCGCCGACGCCCCAGCCGAGCACGCCGAGGCCGTTGACCATGGTGGTGTGGGAGTCGGTGCCCACGCAGGTGTCGGGGTAGGCGCGGAGCACGCCCCCGACGGTGCGGGTGAAGGTGACCTTCGCGAGGTGCTCGATGTTGACCTGGTGCACGATGCCGGTGCCCGGCGGCACGACTTTGAAGTCGTCGAACGCCGTCTGGCCCCAGCGGAGGAACTGGTAGCGCTCGCCGTTGCGCTCGTACTCGATCTCGACGTTGCGCTCGAGGGCGTTCTCGGTGCCGAAGAGGTCGGCGATGACGGAGTGGTCGATGACCATCTCTGCTGGGGCGAGCGGGTTGATCTTGTTCGGATCGCCGCCGAGAGCGACGACCGCCTCGCGCATCGTGGCGAGGTCGACGATGCAGGGAACACCGGTGAAGTCCTGCATGACGACGCGCGCCGGCGTGAACTGGATCTCGGTGTCGGGCTCGGCGGTGGGAACCCACGAGCCGAGCGCCTCGATCTGCTCCTTGGTGACGTTCGCGCCGTCCTCGGTGCGGAGCAGGTTCTCGAGCAGCACCTTCAGGCTGAACGGAAGCCGCTCGTGACCCGGCACGGTGTCGAGCCGGAAGATCTCATAGGACTCATCACCGACGCGGAGCGTGTCCTTCGCCCCGAAACTGTTCACTGCAGACACGATGTCCTCTCCTTCGCGGATGTCGGCGACGACGCGCACGACACTCCATCTTCTCCGTCAGACATGGGGCGGTACCAGCAAGGGTAACCTAAGCCGATCGCCCGCCGACAGGCCTCGCACCTCGTGCGAATTTATCTTGACGTCGAGATAACTCTATCACTCGCCGGAGCGCGACGAAGACGGGTGGACGGCGCGCACCACGAGCCAGGAGAAGACGAGCACGAGCGCATAGAGCGGCACGCCCATGAGCAGCCGGAAAGCACCGAGGGCTTCGACGTTGCCCGCGAAATAGAACGGGAGCTGAACGGCGAGCCGGGCGACGAACAGGCCGATCCAGACGAGTGTCAGGAATTGGGCCGCGCGGTACTTGCGGCGATCCTTGCGCCATGCGAGACCATCGCCCATGAGGAATCCGACGATGAGCCCGATCGCAGGCCACCGAACGAACAACGAGATCAGCAGGGCGAGCGCGTACGCGGCGTTCGTGAAGAAGCCGAGCACGTAGTTGTCCTCGGCGCGCCCGGTCCAGAGTGCGAGCGCGGCGGACGCGAGCACGCCCACGAGCCCCGCGATCGCCTGGGTCGCCTGGCCCTTCACGATGAGCCGTGCGATCGTGAACACCACCGCAAGACCGACCGACGCGCCGAGCGCCGGCACGAGGGCCGCCTGCGCCTCGTAGCCCGCGAAGCTCGTCAGCGAACTGTAGACGACGAGGAAGACGAGGCCGGGCAGCAGCGCCTCGAGGATGCCCCGAACACCGCCGACCGCTCCGAGCAGGTCGCGCCCGCTCAGCTGTTCATCGCGTGCGAGCGCGCCGAGGCCGCTCTTCTCGGCAGCGGCGGCGAGCTGACGGCCGAACTCGGCCGCATCGGCGTCGGCACTGTCCGGGGCATCCTGCCCGTCGTCATCGGGGCGTGCCGCCCCCGGTGCAGCCGACACCGCTACGCCGTCGGAGCGCCCGCGGAGGACGCGGGCATTCGCAGCGGAATCAGGTCGCGGGGCGGCATCGGCGTCGCACCGCGCACCACCACGATCGAGCGGAAGAGATCTTCGACCTGCGACGCCGCCGCGGGATCGACCGCCGCCTGCCCTGCGATGACGCCGCGCAGGAACCAGCGGGGGCCGTCGACGCCGATGAAGCGGGCGAGACGCATCTGACCCTGCTGCCCCTCGCCGGCCGCCACGGGGATCTGCGCGAGCAGTTCGGGTCCGAAGGTTCCCTCGCGCACGGTGGTCGTGCCACCCTGACGAGCGATCTGCTCGGCGATCTGCGAACGGATCTCGTGCCAGAGCCCGCTCGAACGCGGTGCGGCGAACGGCTGCACCTGCAGCGTCGAGTTCGCATAGTCGAGGCCGATGGCCACGACGCGCTTGGTGCCCTCCTCGACCTCGAGACGGAGATGCAGGCCCTCTCGGGGCAGGACCTTCACGCCGCCGAGATCGACGTACGGACGGACCGGGTTGGCCTCCGACTCGTCGAAGGGGCCCGCGCTCGCCCGATCGTCGGGTGCGGACTTGGGCTGGTCGACGACCGCGCCCTCGGTGTTCTCGATGTCGCTCACGCGCTCACTCCTGACTTGAGCTCCCCGAATCCCGTGGAGCCGAATCCACCCTCGCCGCGCAGACTGCCCGGGAGTTGCTCGACCTCGACGAAGCGCGCCCGGCTGACGGGCATGACGACGACCTGGGCGATGCGGTCGCCGGCCTCGATCGTGTACGACTCACGCGCGTCGGTGTTGAGCAGGGCGACCTTGATCTCGCCGCGATACCCCGCATCCACCGTTCCCGGCGCGTTCACGATCGTGATGCCGTGCTTGAATGCGAGGCCCGACCGCGGGACGACGAACGCCACGTAGCCCTCGGGCAACGCGATCGAGACGCCAGTGGCGACGGTCGCGCGCTCCCCCGGATCGAGGACGACGGACTCCGCGGCATGGAGGTCGGCGCCGGCGTCGCCCTCGTGGGCGTAGCTCGGGATGCGTTCAGCGGTGATCAGCACATCGACGGCATCGGTCACGGTTCGCGGGTAGTGCAGAAGTCCGTGCGCGAGCGCCGCCCGGGTCACCGACCCACTCGATCACCGGGGAGTGCAGAAGTCCGTGCGCGAGCGCCGCCCGGGTCACCGACCCACTCGATCACCGGGGAGTGCAGAAGTCCGTGCGCGAGCGCCGCCCGGGTCACCGACCCACTCGATCACCGGGGAGTGCAGAAGTCTGATCTGATAGAGCCATGCCCGATTACCACGAGAGACTCTGGCCCACGCCGTGGATCTACATCGCCAGCCTGCTGCTCATCCCCGCGAGCATCCTCGTGCTGGCGCCCGTCTCGCTGCCCGCCGGCATCGCCACGGGGGTGATCCTCTACCTCGCGTCCGTGGGCGCATTGACACTCACCTCGCCCACCGTCGAGGTTCGCGACGGCCGGTTCCGCGCCGGACGCGCCGAGATCGGGGTCGGGCAGCTCGGCGAGGCGGTTGCGGCCGACGAGGTCGCCGCCCGCATCGAGCGCGGAACCGGGCTCGACGCCCGTGCGTTCCTCGTCATCCGCGGGTGGGTGCGACCGGTCGTGCGGGTGCCGATCATGGACCCGGCGGACCCCACGCCCTACTGGCTCGTCTCGAGCCGACGGCCGAAAGAACTGGCCGCCGCGATCAACGGATCACGACGGCCTGAAAGTGAGCAGCGCAGCGTCTAGGACGCGCACTCCAGGCAGATCGGCCCGAGCTTCGTCTCGTGGTCGATCTGCGAACGGTGCTTGACCAGGAAGCAGTTCACACAGGTGAACTCGTCGGCCTGGGGCGGAAGCACGACGACATCGAGTTCGACGTCCGAGAGGTCTGCACCGGAGAGGTCGAATCCTCCGGGGTTGTCGGCATCATCGACATCCACCACTCCCGACATCTTGTCGGGGACGCGTTCCTTGAGGGCCTCGATCGACTCCGAGTCGTCTTCGGTCTTCCGCGGGGCGTCGTAATCCGTTGCCATTCCCATCCATTTCCTCATGCGCCGAAGATTCGGCGGCCATAGTCTGCATCAAAACGGGTACGTAAGCAAACCCTCTGCACACCCGTTCGGCGATGCACCGTGCTCAACTTCCGCCGCGCCCGCGCTATTCCCGCGAGCATCGGCGGCGACGTGGCATCCTTGGGCGGAGACGAAAGCACGGAAGGGCTTGTCGCGATGCAGGAACTCAAGGTAATCGGGGTCGAGAACGGCGCGTTGCTCGCTGCCTCCGACGATGGCGCGCGCTTCCGGATCGAGATCGACGAGGTGCTCCAGTCGCGGATCCGGCAGGCTCAACCCGAGCAGCACAGCGGGCCCAAACCCTCGCCACGGGAAGTGCAGGCGCACATTCGTGCAGGGATGTCCGCCGAGGAGGTCGCGGAGGTCACGGGCGCGTCGGTCGACTACATCCGGCGATTCGAGGGTCCAGTGCTCGCGGAGCGCGAACACGTCGTCACTTCGGCACTCGCCGTACCCGTCAATCTCGGCGTCGAGGCGGAGCCCGCCGACGAACCCGCCACCTTCGGCGCCGTGATCCGCGACCGGCTCGCGAAGCTCGGCGCCCAGGGCGAGCGATGGGCCAGCTGGAAGGACGAGGAACGCGGTTGGATCGTCAAGCTCGAGTTCACCGCCGACACGATCGATCACGATGCGCGCTGGACGTTCGAGCCGCGCAAGCAGTCGTTGCAGCCGCTGAACTCCGAGGCGGTCACGCTCTCGCAGCAGGGCGAACTCAAGGGCGGGCTCATTCCCCGGCTGCGTGCCGTCGGGCCGGATTCCGATGAGTCGAGGTTCGACAGCGGAGCCTTCACCTTCGAGGAACTCGACCACGACGTCAACGACACGGCTCCCCATCTCGAGCCGCTCCCCTACGCTCGCACTTCGCAGACGTCGAGCCCCGCCGTCGCGCGTGCCGCGATCAAGCGCGCCGACGAACCGAAGCAATCTCTCGGCGAGACGGCTGACCTGCTCGAGGCGCTGCGACGGCGTCGCGGTGAACGCGAATCGGCGATCGTCGAGAACGAGTCGCCGCGGCCTGCACCCACCCCTGCCACGCCACCTGCACCGGTCGCCCCTGCCGCGGCCGTCGAGGCGCAGCCCGAACTCTCCGCCGACGATCAGCCCGGCGCAGGGGCCCGCAGCATCTGGGGCAAGGTCGCGTCCCCCTCGGGCAGCAACGGCGCAGCTCGGGCCCAGAAGAAGGGCCGCGCGTCGATGCCCAGTTGGGACGAGATCGTGTTCGGCGCTCGGACCGACGACGACCTGGCCTGAGTCCGCCGGAGTCCCTCGTACGACGGCCCGAGCAGCGCTTCGCTGCTCGGGCCGTCGTCCGTTCTCGGGTTCGATCCGAGTGCGAGCCTCCTCGCGCCCGGATGCCTCCTCCCCGCCCCGTCGCCTCGGATCGAGCAGTTCGTGGCACGATGGTAGGATTCGAACACATATTCGAATGACGGTCGAATCGGAGGGTGCCGTGCCGCAACTGCATGAACCCGTCGAACTGTGGACGGACGACGCCGGAACACCGCTGCGTCTCGTCTGGCGGTCGCGCCGGTTCCGGGTCAGCGATACCCCGACCGCACTCGTGGGGGCGTGCGAGTGGTGGCGCCCCTTCGCCGAGCACGACGTCTCCCCGGGCCGGCTACCGCTCGAGATCTCAGGGTGGCGGTTCCAAGCGGGCACGGCCGACGGCGAGACCCACGTGTTCGACGTCGAGCACGCATCGGGCTCCGACGCTCGGTGGCACGTCGTGCGCGTCTTCGATTGACCCAGAGATCCCGGCGACCCGAGACGGGATGGAGGGCGGACTCTCTCGTTCTACGCCGACTTCTCGGCCCGGCGCGGCTTGTGCGGCACGATCGTCGGAGCCGCGTTGTCGAGCACTGCGGCCTTGGTCACGACCACCCGAGCAACACCCGTCGAGGACGGCACCTCGAACATGATCGGTCCGAGCACCTCCTCCATGATCGCGCGAAGGCCGCGGGCACCCGTCTGGCGGAGCACCGCGAGGTCGGCGATCGCCTCGAGTGCGGCCTGCTCGAAGTCGAGCTCGACGCCGTCGAGCTCGAACATGCGCTGGTACTGCTTGACGAGGGCGTTCTTCGGCTCGGTGAGGATCTCCATCAGCGCCTCCTGGTCGAGCGGCGTCACCGTCGCCACGACCGGAAGCCTGCCGATGAACTCGGGGATGAGTCCGAACTTGTGCAGGTCTTCGGGGAGGACCTCGCTGAAGATGTCGGCCTCGTCCTCCTTGTTGTGCAGGGGGGCGCCGAACCCGATGCCGCGCTTGCCCGCGCGCGAGGAGATGATGTCTTCGAGCCCGGCGAAGGCGCCGGCCACGATGAACAGCACGTTCGTCGTGTCGATCTGGATGAACTCCTGGTGGGGGTGCTTGCGACCGCCCTGCGGCGGCACCGAGGCGACCGTGCCCTCCAGGATCTTCAACAGCGCCTGCTGCACGCCCTCGCCCGAGACGTCTCGCGTGATCGACGGATTCTCGGCCTTGCGGGCGATCTTGTCGACCTCGTCGATGTAGATGATGCCGGTCTCGGCTCGCTTGACGTCGTAGTCGGCGGCCTGGATGAGCTTCAGCAGGATGTTCTCGACATCTTCGCCGACGTAGCCCGCCTCGGTGAGCGCCGTCGCATCGGCGACCGCGAACGGCACGTTGAGCTGCTTCGCGAGCGTCTGGGCGAGGTAGGTCTTGCCGCAGCCCGTCGGACCGATCAGCAGGATGTTCGACTTCGCGATCTCGACGTCGTCGTGGGCACGATCGGCGGTCGTCAGCGTCGCCTTCGCACGCACGCGCTTGTAGTGGTTGTAGACCGCGACGGCGAGCGCCTTCTTCGCGGCCTCCTGCCCGATCACATACTCTTCGAGGAAGCCGAAGATCTCTTTCGGCTTCGGCAACTCGAACTCGCCTGCCTCGGTGTCGCCCGCTTCAGCCAGGCGCTCCTCGATGATCTCGTTGCAGAGTTCGACGCACTCGTCGCAGATGTAGACGCCGGGTCCGGCGATGAGCTGCTGGACCTGCTTCTGGCTCTTTCCGCAGAAGGAGCACTTCAGCAGATCGGCGCTCTCTCCGATGCGTGCCATCGAAACCCTCCCTGTCGACGAGTCTGTTCCGAGCCTAGCCCGAGTTCCGGCGGTTGCGGCGTAGCCCGGGCGATTCGACACGCCACCGGGTTCGCCCGCCGCGAACCCGGTGCGCTCCGTCGATGAGATGACGCAGGTAGCGACGTGGGTCGTCGAGGTACGAGCGCCAGTGGGCGACGAGTTCGAGGTCCTCCCAGTTCGCCTCCCGGATGCCCCACTCCCCCAGCTCGAGGATGGTCGCGCCGGGGACGGAGGCGAGGATCGGCGAGTGGGTCGCGCAGACGACCTGCGTGCCGCGGGCGACCATGCGGTCGAGCGCCGCGATCCATCCGAGGATCGACGAGAACGACAGCGCCGCCTCGGGTTCGTCGAGGCACACGAGCCCGGCCACGAAGTCGGGGTGGTCGAGCTTGTTGCCGAGCAGATCGTTGAACGACTCGCCGTGGCTCAGCGAGTGCAGGTGCCGATCGGGGCTGTCGGGCAGGTCTTCGAGGTAGCTGTAGTAGCCGTGCATCGTCTCGGCCCTGAGGAAGAACCCCCATCGGGGCGCCCACGGGCTTCGCTCGACGCGCAACCACTCGCCGAGCGGCGATTCACTCGGGCGGGTCGCTCGGCCCCCATTGCTGCTGCCGCCCTCGGGCGGGAGCCCGTATGCGGTCGCGATGCCCTCGAGCAGGGTCGACTTGCCACTGCCGTTCTCGCCCACGAGGAAGGTGAGGCCGGGCATGAACTCGAGCCCTCGGTCTTCGATGAGCTGCGCGACCGCGGGGACCGTCGCCGGCCAGACGGCGGGATCGATCGACGCGTCCGCAGACAGCGAAACGCGGCGGATGGCGCGGCTGTCGTCCAGCCGGCCATCCGCCGCGTTCGTCACGCTGAAAGGCTACCGGGTGATCGCCGGCAGACTCTTGCGCGAGGTGAGCACCTGGTCGATGAGACCGTATTCGAGCGCCTCGGCAGCGGACAGGATCTTGTCGCGGTCGATGTCGGCATTGACCTGCTCGGGGGTGCGGTTGGAGTGACGCGACAGCGTCTCTTCGAGCCATCCGCGCATGCGCAGGATCTCGGCCGCCTGGATCTCGATGTCGCTCGCCTGGCCGTGCCCCGCCTCGCCCATGGCGGGCTGGTGGATGAGCACGCGCGCGTTCGGCAGCGCGAGGCGCTTGCCGGGCGTGCCGGCGGCGGCGATGACCGCAGCGGCGGAGGCCGCCTGGCCGAGCACGACGGTCTGGATCTGCGGACGGATGTACTGCATCGTGTCGTAGATCGCCGTCATGGCGGTGAACGAGCCACCGGGCGAGTTGATGTAGAGGATGATGTCGCGGTCGGGGTCCATCGACTCGAGCACCAGGAGCTGGGCCATGATGTCGTCGGCCGAGGCATCGTCGACCTGCACGCCGAGGAAGATGATGCGGTCCTCGAAGAGCTTCGCGTACGGGTCTTGACGCTTGTAGCCGTAGGCGGTGCGCTCCTCGAAGCTCGGCAGGATGTAGCGCGAGCCCGGTGCCTGCACGCCGTTGAAGGCGGTGCCACCGAAGGTGGGTACTGTCATTCGCTCGTTCTCTCTTCTCTCGTGCCTACGCCTGGGTTCCGCCGCCGCCGGCGACGTCGAGCGCCGACTCGCGGATGTGGTCGACGAAGCCGTACTCGAGCGCCTGCTGCGCATTGAACCAGCGGTCGCGGTCGCCGTCGGCGTTGATCTGCTCGACGGACTTGCCCGTCTGGGCCGCGGTGATCTCGGCGAGACGCTTCTTCATGTCGAGGATGAGCTGCGCCTGTGTCTGGATGTCGCTCGCGGTGCCGCCGAAGCCGCCGTGCGGCTGGTGCAGGAGCACTCGCGCGTTCGGCGTGATGTAGCGCTTGCCCTTCGTGCCCGCCGTGAGGAGGAGCTGCCCCATGGAGGCAGCCATGCCGATGCCGACCGTGACGATGTCGTTCGGCACGAACTGCATCGTGTCGTAGATCGCCATGCCGGCCGTGATCGAGCCACCGGGCGAGTTGATGTAGAGGTAGATGTCCTTCTTCGGATCCTCCGCGGCGAGCAGCAGAAGCTTCGCCGCGATCTCGTTCGCGTTGTCGTCGCGCACCTCGGAGCCAAGCCAGATGATGCGGTCCTTCAGCAGTCGATCGAAAACACCGGTGCCTGGTGTCGGTTCGGCCATGTGTCGCTCCGTTTCGGTTGTCGCGTTGAATCGAATCTATCCGGTGCAACGCGCGCGAACCGGGCTGTTCGCCCTAGGCGGATGCCGCGAGTTCCGCCGCGTAGGCGGCGAGCGAGATGCGGTAGCGCGGCAGATGGGGTGCGAGTGCGGCCAGGGCGTCGGATGCCGCATGGCGGGCGTCGCCCGCGTCGACCCGCGCCAGCGCACGGAACGCGACGACCGCGTCGCGCAGCTCGCCCGACTCGGGCTCGATCTGGTCGAGGAGCGCGATCGACTCGAGCGGCCGCCCGAGGTTGCGAACGGTGGAGGCGAGCTGGATGTATGCCTGCACGCGCTCCGAACCTGCGAGGCCGACCCCGATCGCGCGCCGATAGAGCGGTTCGGCCTCGCGCTCGAGCCCGGCCGAGTCGCGCGCGCCGGCCCGCTCGAAGAGCGCGAGCGGGTCGTGCTCATCGCGTTCGGCGGCCAGCGCGTCGATGCGCCGGATGACCTCGAGCTCGCCGAGCTCGTCGGCCCTGGACCACACCTCGTCGATCTGCCGCTGCCAGTCGCTCGTCTCGCTCATCCTGTCTCCCTCTGCCGACGGTCCCGGCCAAGACGAGAGGGCCGAGCGAGAACGCTCGACCCTCTCGTACTGCGATGCGGTGATTACTCCGCGTCGGCCTTCTTCGGCGCACGCTTGCGAGCCGGCTTCTTCTCTTCGGCAGGAGCCTCGGCGGCGTCCTCGGCCGGGGCATCGGCGGCGGCCTTCTTGGGAGCGCGCTTCTTCGCGGCGGGCTTCTTCTCCTCCGCGGGCGCCTCGGTGGCCTCCTCAGCGGCCTCGTCGTCGCCGCCCACGGCCGTGAACTCGGAGAGGTCGACGGCGTTGCCCGCGGCATCCGACACCTTGGTCTTGCCGAGCGCGATCGCGAGCGCCTTGTTGCGCGCGACCTCGCCGACCATGGCGGGGATCTGGCCCTGCTGGCTCAGGATCTGCACGAACTCGTTCGGGTCCATGCCGTACTGCGCCGCACCCTGCACGAGGTACTGGGTGAGCTCCTCCTGGCTGACCTGGACCTTCTCGGCCTCGGCGATCGCGTCGAGGAGGATCTGCGTCTTGAACGCCTTCTCGCTCGACTCGGCGACCTCGGCGCGGTGCACGTCGTCCTCGAGGCGGTTCTCGCCCTCGAGGTGACGGTGCACCTCGTCGTCGATGACGCCCTGCGCGACCGGCACGTCGGCGAGCTCGAGGAGCTTCTCGACGAGGAGGTCGCGGGCCTGGTTGCCCTGGCCGAAGACCTTGTTGCGACCGGCCTGCTCCTTGAGCGATGCGGTCAGTTCGGCGAGCGTGTCGAATTCGCTCGCGATCTGTGCGAAGTCGTCGTCGGCCTCGGGGAGTTCGCGCTCCTTGACCGCACCGACCGTCACGGTGATCTCGGCGGTCTCGCCCTCGTGGTCGCCGCCGAGCAGCTTCGAGGCGAAGGTGGTGGTCTCATCGGCGGAGAGCGTGTCGAGCGCCTCGTCGATGCCCTCGAGCAGTTCGCCCGAGCCGAGCTCGTACGAGATGCCGCTGGCGGTGTCGACCTCGGTGCCGTCGATCGTGGCGACGAGGTCGAGGGTCACGAAGTCGCCCGACTTGGCGGGGCGGTCGACCGTGATGAGCGTGCCGAAGCGGCTGCGCAGGCGGTCGAGCTCTTCGGCGACCTCGTCGTCGCCGACCTCGATCGAGTCGACGGTCAGCTCGAGGCCCTCGTAGGCCGGGATCTCGATCTCGGGACGAACGTCGACCTCGATGGCGAGCAGCAGCTCGCCCGAGAAGTCCTTGTCGCTCGGCCACTCGACGATGTCGGCCTCGGGGCGGCCCATGGGGCGCAGTTCGTGCTCGGCGACGGCGGCGCGGTAGAAGCCGTCGAGGCCCTCGTTGACCGCGTGCTCGAGCACGGCGGCCTTGCCGACCCGCTGGTCGATGATGGGCGGCGGCACCTTGCCCTTGCGGAAGCCGGGCACGTTGACCTGCTCGGCGATGTGCTCGTACGCGTGGGCGATGCTGGGCTTCAGCTCCTCGGGCGTCACCGAGATGGTGAGCTTGGCGCGAGTGGGGCTCAGCTTCTCAACCGAAGTGGTCGGCATGGGGAAGATCTCCTGTTGTGTGGAAGTTCGTGTCGAGTCGAGGAACTCGTCGGGGCGACAGGATTCGAACCTGCGACTTCCCGCTCCCAAAGCGGGCGCTCTACCAAGCTGAGCTACGCCCCGAGTCGCCGACTCAACTCGTCGATTCACCCGCACGGGCATGCCGAAGCACACGTCAGGCGGGTGGACCTCGGAAAGTCTACTGCACGCGCGGCGAGGGTTGCTGATCACCGCGCTCCGGCTCGGCGCGCCTGTGGAGCGATCACGCGATCCTCGCCGTGCGGCTGGCAGAGTGTCGCCATGACCGACCGACCGACCGCCGCTCCCGACGGAGTGCTGCGCTGGCCCGCCGACCCCGCGTTCTTCGTCGACACGACGCGCTGCCCCGCCTGCTTCGCCCTGCTTCCCTCCGCCCGATGCGCCGCATGCGGACTCGACCTCGGCGTGCCCGCCTCGGTCGAGCTGCTCGCGGTCGGCACCCGCCTCCACGCCGAGAGCGCGACGCGGGCCGAGCTCATCACGCGGATGCGTGCCGCGCAGGCGGCGGCAGTCGCGCGGCCGAGCGAGGCGCTGCCACCGACGGCGTCGCTCGCGTCCCGGTCCGGCACGACGACCGCGGTGATGGATGCCACGGCGCCGGCCACGGCCGTCACACCACCGGTGCCGGCGGTGCCGGTGGCGCCATCGCCCGGGTCGGCGACTCCGCCGGCGATCGGGCCCACGGCATCGGCTTCGCCCGTCGACGAGGCCCCGACCCGACCCGCGCGACGCTCCGGCGTCCAGGTCTTCCTGCTCGGGCTCGGTGTCGTGCTGCTCTCGATCACCGCGATCGTCTTCCTGTTCTACGCGTACCTCGTGGCGAACCTCGAGGTGCGTTCGATCATCACCGCCGCACTCAGCGTCGTGGTGCTCGGCGTCGCCTGGCTCGTCCGCGCCCGGCGGCTGCCCGGAACGGCCGAGGGGGTGGCAGCCGTGGCCGTCGTCCTCCTGCTGCTCGACGTCTGGATCGTGCGTGCGAACGACCTGTTCGGCACCGACGCGCTCGATGCCGCCGGCTACACGGGCGGCGCCCTCCTCGTCGTGGCTGCGGTGCTCGCGCTCGCGCGCCTCGCCACCGGCATCCGCACGACGGGCATCGCCGTCGCGGCGCTTCTGCCCGTCTCGGTCTACCTCCTCGCATCCCAGCTCGCCCCCGCGGGCGACTCGGTCACCGGGGTCTGGGCAGGTGCGATCGCCACGGCGTTGCTCGGCGCCGCTGCCCTCGCCCTTCCACCGCTCGTCGAACGCACGATCGTGCTCAGCGCGGGTTTCGCCGGAGGCGGGCTCGCGGTGTTGACCGCCGCGTGGACGATGCCCGAACTGGCATGGCATCCGCTCTGGGGCTTCCTCGGCGCCGCCGCGGCCTGGCTCCTCCTCGTCAGAGCGCTCGGCGCGCGGGCGGCCACCGTTCCCGAGGCGTGGCGCGTCGTCGCCGCCTCGGCGTTCGGGCTCAGCGCGGCGCTGGCGCCCGCGGTCACGATCGCCGTCGAGGCCGACCTGGGCACGGCGATCTGGCTCGCTCCAGCTGGAGCCGGGGCGGTGCTGTGCCTCCTCTCGCTCGCCCTCCGGCGCGTGGGCGTACGGCCCGGCCACGAGCTCGGCGCGGTCCTCAGCGGCGCGCTCGTGGCGGCGGGCTCGGCGGTGCCCGGGGCACTCGTCGGCATCGCCGCGATCGGTGCGCGTCTGCTCGGGGACGCCATCCCCGCCCCGGGCCTCAGGGTCGACGGTGCCCTCGGCCTCGACGCCGCCACCGAGCTCGGCGCAGTGCTCCTGCCGGTGGTCGTCGCCCTCGGCGGGGCGGCGACGCTCGCGATCCTCGGCCGCCTCCGCCGCTTCGTCGCGCTCCCGGCAGGCGCGGCACTCGCCGCGCTCGTCGTCGTCGGCGCGGTCGTCGACGCGCCGTGGGCCACCGCGTCGATCTGGCTCGCCGTCGCCCTCGGCGCACTCGTCTGGGCGGGATTCTCGCGTCACGCGACGGGCGGGCTGCTCGCGGTCGCCGCAGTCGCTGGAGTGACGGCCGCGATACTCGCCGAGCTGTTCGGCTTCACCGCGCCCGAGGTCTGGCCCGCGACGAGCGGCGGCGTGCTCGCGGCCGCCGTCGGCGGGCGCATCCTCTCGGGCCGCATCTGGGGTGCGCGGGCGAACGCGGCCGGGATCGTGCACGTCGTCATCGCGGCGCTGCTCACCGTCGCCGCCCTGGCTTCGCTCGTCTGGTGGCTCGAGTCGCGGGGCGTGCGGTTCGACGAGCCGGCGGCCGCACCGTGGCTGACGGTCGGCATCGGCGCCTCGCTGCTCGTCGGCATCGCCGGCGTCGTGCGTCTCGGCACCCGGGGCGACCGCACCGCGTTCACCGTCCCGCTGCTCGCGAGCGCCGTCGTGGCCGCGGGCGAGTTCGTCGTCGATCAACCGGATGCCACGTGGTCGTGGCTTCCGGCGACGCTGCTCGCCGTGGCATCCGCGTCATGGTTGCGCCCCTCGGCGCCGGCAGGACTGCGCATCGCCGTCGCCGCGATCGCCCCGCTCGCACTCGGTGCAGGCGGCGGACTGCTCGCGCTCGAGGCGGCCGGCCCCGAGGCGCTCGCCTACAGCCTCGCGGGCGCCGCCCTCGCGAGCGCCGGGCTCGCGCACGTGGTGTCGCGCGGCCCTGACGATGCCGCGGTGGTCGGCTGGTCCGCAGCGGTCGGCCTGCTCGGCCTCCTCACGGTCACGTCGGCGTTCTCGGGCGCGGGCGAACCCTGGCTGGTGTTCGCGATCCTCGCGCCGGTGCCCATCGTGCTCGCCGCGCTCGCGGGCGACCCGATCGGCGGCGAGAGCCCACTGCGCCACTTCTCCTGGCTGAGCGCCGTCCTCGCGGTCCTCGCGGTGTGGAGCCGCTTCCTCGGCGACGGCATCGACGAAGTGGAGGCGTACACGCTGCCGCTCGCGGCGGCGCTCATCGTGTGCGGGGCGCTCATCACTTGGCGCCGCGCACCTGCGACCCCGAGCGCGCGCGGCCGCACCGCGTTGTTCGCTGTCGCCGCTGCAGTCGCGGTGCTGCCGAGCGTCGCCTCGGCCGGGTCGTCCGAGCTGCGAACCATCGTGCTCGTCGCCGGGGGCACCGTGGTCGCCATCGCGGCCGGGTTCCTCCCGCAGATGGTGCGCGGCGTGCCCGTTCGCCTGCTCGCCGCGGCGACCGGGTGGGCGGCCGTCACGGGTGCAGCGCTCGTGCGCGGCATGACCGTCGCGCAGGCCGGTGGCGGCGGCCTGCCACCGGAGTTCTGGCCTGTCGTGGCACTCGCGACGGGCATCGTCGTCGCGGTCGTCTGGGCCCGGGCCGGCTCGCGACCCGCGTTCGTCGCGGCGACCGGTCTCGCCGCCTCGCTCGTCGCGGCCTCACTGCCGACGCTCTTCGCGATCGTCTACGACGACGCGTCGTCGCTGCGGGCGGCTGTGCTCGTCACCGTCGTGGGCGCCGCCCATGTCGTCGCTGCTGCCACGGGGGCGCGACCGATCGCCGGGCCGATCTTCGCGTGGACGACCCGCGGCATCCTCGTGCTCGGCGGCCTCATCGCACTCCTGAGCGCGACCGTCGACCCGTTCGATCTCGTCACCGCACCGGTCGGCCTCGCCTTCATCGCCGCAGGCGCGTTCGCGCTGCACCGCTCGCCCGAACTCGGCAGCTGGCCGGCGCTCGGAGCCGGTCTCGCGATTCTGCTGCTCCCCCCGCTCGCCGCCGACGCCCTCGACCCAGAACTCTGGCGGATCATCGCACTGGGCATCGTGTCGGCCCTGGCCCTGATCATCGGCGCGATGCGGCGAATGCAGGCGCCGTTCGTGCTCGGCGGCTCGGTGCTGCTCGTGCACGCGATCGTGCAGCTCTGGCCGGCGATCACCTGGCTGTACGAAGCCGTGTGGTGGTGGCTGTGGCTCGGCATCGCGGGCGTCGTGCTGGTGGTGCTCGCGGCCACCTACGAGCGCCAGCTGCGCCTCGCACGGACGACGATCGGTTCGATCGGAGCACTGCGCTGACGACGCGCCGTGCGCGAAGGTGCCGACGGCGTGTACTACGATGATCCAGTGCCCGCGAGCGGGCCGCGGGGATGTAGCTCAATGGTAGAGCCTCAGTCTTCCAAACTGATCACGCGGGTTCGATTCCCGTCATCCCCTCTCTGAGAAATCGCCGGTCAGCCCCGGATTCCGGCCCGACCGCCGAGTGCCGCGATGTCACGAGCTGGCCCGGAAATGTCACTAACGCTCCCGAGAGCACCCGCGAGAGCGTCGACCGCAGCGGCGGCTGCGACGGCGTTGGAATGGGCGTAGGTCGACAGCAGAGTGCGCACGTCGTGACCAAGAACGGCCGCGACCACGTGCGGCGGCTGACCTGCCTCGAGGAGCAGCGTGGCGACACTGTGACGCACGTCGTGCAACCTGATGCGCCGGAGCCCCGCGGCGTCGGCGACGGCGTAGAACGCGGCTGAGTAGTGGTCGGGCCGCATCGGCTCGCCCAGCTCGTCGAGCGCGATCAGCCGGCGGTCGATATCGATCGGGAGAGCGTCAACGAAGGTGCGCTCCCGCGTGATCCGCAGCGCCTCGATGACGGCCGCATGCAGAGGAACCTCGCGCCGACCGCGCGCGCTCTTCGGCGACCCCGCGATGACATCCGCGCCGACGGCGACGCGCGACTCCCTGATCACGATCACGCGGCGGTTCATGTCAATGTCGCCCCACCGGGCGCCGAGCACCTCGCCCCGGCGCATGCCGAGGGTCGAGAGGGCGAACGCACCCGCAAGCCGGTGATCGAGAGCAGCGTCGAGGAAGCGGCGCAGCTCGTCGGCCGACCACGTGGTGCGCTCGGTCGCCTCGGTGCGGGGTAGCTCGATACCCCGAGCGACGTTGCGGTTCACCGTGCCGCGCCGCACGGCGAGGTCGAGGGCCGCGGTCAACAACTGGATCGCGAGCTTCACCGAGCGGCCGGAGCGACCACCCTCGGCGCCCGAGCGGGTGCTGCTCAGGTGCCGCACGAGCTTGTCGACATCCTCGGGCCGCAGGCGCTGCACAGGCTTGTCGCCCATGAATGCCCGGATCGGCCGAAGGGCGCTCTCGTTCACGTACTTCGTGCTCGGCTTCCAGCGCACGCTCTTTGCTGCGATCCATGCGTCGAGCACGTCGTCGACCGTCGCCCGGTCGGGCTCGACGTAGTCGCCCGCGTGCACCTGAGCCCGAGCCTTCGCCTGCGCGGCGATCGCCTCGGCCTCGGTCTTGCACGTGATCGTCTGTTGCCGACGACGCACCCGGCCGTTCTCGTCGACGACCGGCGGTAGGTCGAGGCGGAACCGCCAACGCACCTCACCCGACTTGAGTACGACGCGCTGAATGCTGCTGCCACGCTGGCGGCGCTGCTCGGTCATTTCGTGTCCTCCTTCTTTGTCGTCGTCGTCGTGCTCCCCCGGCCCGGTGCACGGCCGGTGCGTGGATCGACACCCGGCCGATCCTTGCGCGCGTCGCGCGGGCGGTGCGGCGTGTAGGCCTTCGCCCGCGCCAGCTCGTCGCGATAGTCGTCGATGAGCCCGGCGTCTCGCGCCTGCGCGATCCACCGCTGACCCGTCGGCTCGGTGGTCTCGAATACCTCGGCGAGCAGCTCGCGCGGGGCGATGTCGTGCTCAAGCGCGAGGCGATAGACCCGGACTACGCGGGCGAGGTGCTCGCGTCTGCCGCCACGCGACGACGCCCGAGGGTCGCCGCCCTCGCTCGCGATCATCTGGGCCAAGCCGTGAAGTACTTCACCTTGGCGCACCGAATCGGCGACCCGGAGCACCGCGCCGAGCGGTAGCGCTCGCCATTCCCTCGTGGTCACTGTCTTGCCCGGCGGCGGCACGAGGGTGACCGCGCCGTCGGCGGTCCGCACCTCGACGGCCCATGCGGGCAGATCGCGGATGCCGGTCACCGTGACGCCGGCCGCGCTCGCCGTCGCTGTCATTTTCGTTCGCATGATCATCAGTGTGTCATCTGCGCATAGCTCTGTCAAACACATTTGCATAGCGTGAGAGACATAACAACACGTCGAGAGGAGACGACATGACGAACACCCGAAACGCGACCGCCGACGACGCGATGCAGGCTCTGTTGACGCAAACGACGATTACGCCCGACCAGGCGGCCCGAGTCGTCGGGCAGAGCGGGTACACGGTCCGGCTGGCGATCGAGCGCGGCGACATCGCCTCGATGCGGCTCGGCCGCAACATCCGCGTACTGAGCGCACCGCTCCGCCGCCAGCTCGGACTCGAGGAGGTCTGACCCATGCACTACAACGACAGCGCCCCCACCTCCCGGAGGAAGCAGGGGCACCCAGCAACACGAGTCTACGACTCCTCCGCCGCGCTCGTCGCGGAATTCGACGACCGCATCCGCCAGCACGATGCCGAGCTGCTCGTCAACTGGGCCATCATCCCGACGATCGGCGGCAAGCCTGCGCTCGGTACGACGTTCGATCTCGCGACCGCCCGCCCTGATGAGCGCGCCCGCCTCGGCGCCGAGTTCTTCCACGACGGATGGGGCGTCCGCCTCGACTGGTCCGACCTTCTCGTTTTGGATCTCGACGTCGGCCACCCCAACGGGCGCGACGGTATCAACGACGCGTGCGAGCTGTTCGGTGGCCACTCCCCGATGTCCAACATCTTCGCGACCACCCCGCGCGGCGGCATCCACCTGTATTACAGGGCGGAACCGCGCTTCGACCGCACGGAGATCGGGCTCAACGCCTTGTCCATCGACCTCCTCGCCGGTAAGCGCGTCGTTCCCTTCTGCGGACCGGGCCGCGAGCTTCGCGGATGGTGGCGGCAGGAATCCGTGGGCATAGTGCCGGACTACATGCGGCGAGTACTCGTCGACGTGCTGCCGCCGGAGCGCGCCGCCGTGCCGAGGTTCAGTGACATCAGGACTTCGGCGCCGCTCACCCGAGAGACCGCTCGGCGGCGCCTCGAGGGGCTCCTCGTCGCCGTACGCGGTGCCGAGGCCGGTACGCGGAATTCGACGCTAAATTGGGCCGCCTACAGGGCCGCCGAGATCGTGGCGGCCGGCGGTGACGAGCACGGCATTGCCGAGGCACTCGTCGACGCGGCACGCGACGCAGGTCTGCCGCCGTCGGAAGCGTGGGCGACCGTGCGGTCGGGACTCCGAGAGGGGGCCCAGCGATGAGGGAGATCAACGACCCCTTCGCGGGCATTCCGGACGCGGCAAGCGTGGGCCTCGAGGTGTTCGACACCCGGCCGATCCTCGGCCGGATCCGCGACCACGCCCGCGCTCGCCGTGTCGGTCCATGGGCCGTGCTCGGTGGGGTACTCGCCCGCGTGATCGCCGCGACACCACCGGATGTCGTGCTGCCGCCCGCCGTCGGCTCCTTCGGCTCGCTCAACCTCTTCGTCGGCATCGTCGCGCCCTCTGGCGGAGGAAAGGGCGCGAGCCAGTCTGCCGCGGCGGACTTTCTGAACTTCGGGAGCTTTCCGGCGTTCGACATCGTGAACATCGGGTCGGGAGAAGGCATACCTCACGCTTACGTGCGCCGGGCCGACGGGCAGGTCGAGCAGCACACGACGAACGTGTTGTTCGACGTCGCCGAGATCGATACCCTCGCCGCCCTCGCCAAGAGGCAGGGAGCCACCCTCCTCGGTGAACTCCGCAAGGTGTGGTCCGGTGAGGCCCTCGGGTTCCAGAACGCCGATGCCGCCCGACGTCTGCCCGTCGCGGCACACACCTACCGGGCCGCCCTCGTCGCCGGCATCCAGCCAGCACGAGCGGCCGGACTCCTCGACGACACCGACGGCGGCACGCCGCAGAGGTTCATCTGGCTCCCCGGCACCGACCCGGACGCACCGACGACACCGCCGCCCGCGCCCGAGCCGCTCGGCTGGACCCCGCCACCCTTCATGACGATCCCGACGAGAGGGAAGCACCGGGTCATCCCGGTGTGCCCGGCCGCGCTTGCCGAGATCGACGCCGCCCGCCTCGCACGGCTCCGCGGCGAGGGCCATGAACTCGATGCACACGCCGGTCTGGCTCGCCTCAAGATCGCCGCCGGCGTCGCGCTCCTCGAGCCGCGCGACGCCGTCTCGATCACCGAGGAGGACTGGCACCTTGCCGGGCTCGTCCTCGACCGGTCGAACGTGACCCGGGCGGAAGTCCGCGCCGATCTCGTACGAGCCGCCGCGAGGGCGAACACCGCGCGCGCCGAGTCGCGGGCCGCTGCAGAAATCATCGTGAACGAACGCGTTGACGATGCCGCCCGGAAGCGCGTAGCCAAGTGGATCTTGGCCCGCCTCGAGAGCGGCGAGGTCGGCCGCGCCGAGCTTCGCAAGGGGGCCAATTCGCGAGACCGCGGGAACGTCGACTACGCCCTCGATGACCTCGTCGCCGCGAGCGCGGTCGTCGCCGATACGTCGGGCGACGGCACCCGCTACCGACTCACCGACGCCGTGGACACGGGGCACAGGGGTGGACAGGTGGACAACGTGTCCACCCCCCAACTCGCCCGGAATTCCGCAGAAGTTCGGGGGTGGACAGCGCGTCCACCTGTCCACCCCACCCCCGAGGAGAAGACCGCATGAACGACCCGACCAGAGACGACCGAATGACCACCACCGCCCGATGGCTCGAGGCCGAGCTCGCCCGACTCGATCGCGAGTACGACGGCACCGTCGACGAGCTGACCGACTGTGAGCGCGCAACGCTCGAGGCGCTCGCCTCGAGGGCGAAGGCCGACGGCGCCGTCATCGCCACCCGCGCCGAGCTGGCGGTCGCGACCGGATGCTCGGTGGCCGACATCATCGCGGGCGAGCAGTGGCTGCGGTGGCGCGGTTCCCTCAATGCGAAGGCCTCGAGGAACAACCCGCGCGTCATGGTGTACCGGCTCCGCGGATGGGAGCGCGGCGCATGAAACCGACCCGAACCCGCCGTTTCCCGTCCGGCGCCATCCTGTGCGCCCTGCTCGCCTTCACGATCGCGACGATCACGCCCGTGATCGCCCGATGAACCGCAACACCCGATCGACCGAGGAGGTCAACGAAATGAACCACGAACCCGAAGTCCGCTGCAGCTACTGCGGCACGGGCGTGCCGGCGTCTGCCGCCGCGCTCGCCGCCGGCGGAAACCACCCTGAGTGCCGCTGGCCCGCACGTGCTCTGCTCGCCTCAGTCGGCGGGCCGACTGCCTCGGCGCACGCGCTCAGAGTCTGGCGAGCACGCCGAGCGCTCGATTCGATCGTGCGGTCGATCCGTCGGAACGGCGGCCGACGATGAGCCCGCGGAGCAGCCGCCAGATGCCCCAGAAGAGCCGCGAAGTTCTCGATCGGCTCCGCGACCTGCCCGAGGCGCTCTGTGCCGCCTGCGGGGCGCCTGTGGGCGCTGGCGATGGCATCACGGCCCCGGAGGGCGCTCCGGGGCGGGGCGACGCCTGGAGCAACTCCGCGCACGTCGATCACGACCGCGCCGATGTCGACCGGAAGGCCCGGGGGCTCACTCCGGTGCTCCGCTGGCAGCGCCGTCACGACGCCTGCCCGACGACCGGCACGACAGCTGTCAAGGTGCTGCTCGATCGCGACGACCTCACCGACGGCGAAGCCGAGGCGATCGCGGCGAGATACGTCGGCACCGTCAGGCGGGCGCTGCTCGCGTCGCGGCAGTTCTTCGGCCCCGATGCCCGCGACGCGCCCGGGCGGGCATGGCAGCACGTCGACCGTGCCGCACTCGCCGATGCCGCGAAGAAGGTGCTCGCCCGAAGCCGGGGCGCGCGGTGCTCCACGGGGCCGTGTGCGGCCTGCGGCGCCTCGCACAGCACGCGATGGTCGACGAGCCCGCTCAGGTGGTCGTCGGGTGGCCCCGCGAGCTTCTGCGGCTCGTGCGCGACGCACTGGGAGCAGGCCGGCAAGCCCTTCGACATCGACGAGATCCGATTCAGGGTCGGGCTGCGATCGCTCGCCGGATTCAACGGGTCGGCGCGACCCTACGGCGCCTTCGGTATCCGACTC
This sequence comes from Agromyces italicus DSM 16388, assembly GCF_000421545.1. GTDB lineage: Bacteria > Actinomycetota > Actinomycetes > Actinomycetales > Microbacteriaceae > Agromyces > Agromyces italicus. The sequence continues at coordinate 201,086 of NZ_ATXF01000004.1, read as the reverse complement.
GCGGTCGAAGTGCTCGGCGACGACGAGCGCGACGCGAAGCGCGACGCGTGGTCATTCCGGCCCGAGCAGCTCGCGGCCGTTCGTGAGCGAGTCTGGGCCGAGTTCCCGAAGTACGCGCCCCTCGACGAGCAGGCCGAGCGCCTCGCGGCGAAGGCGGAACGCGAGCGCGACGAACTGCGGGCCGCTCGCGCCGAGCAGGTCGCCGAGGAGGTCGCGCGCAACCCGTTCGTGTCGGAGTCGTGGGCATCGTGACCGTGCAGCAGCGGGCGGGGCTCGACCACCTTCTCGACCTCGCCGGGGATGCGCCCGAGGCGATCCGCCGCAGTGTCGAGATGATGCTCGGCGACGGTATGAGCTTCGCCGAGGTCGCCGACGTCGTGCTGATGCGATTCGAGGCCGAGCGGCTCGCGCTCGAGTCCTGAGCCACAACACGAACGCCCCCTTGCCCGGTTCCAGTCGGGTAGGGGGCGTTCGTCGTATCCCGACGGCTACCGCCTAGTGTTCGTCGGAATCCTCTTCGTCGTCGACGGGCTCGCCCCAGTCGCCCTCGAGCAGCTCGTCGTCGTCGCCCTGCGCCTCGAGTTCGAGCGGGTCGGCCTCGATCGGCGCGTTGACGCCCGACGCCTGCGCGACGAGGGCGAGCATGCGGGCGAATTCCTGCCCGGTCGGGTCGGTCAGCTCGAGCCGGGTCGGTGCGTCGAGACCGTCGAGAGCGGCTGCGCGCTGCGCGATCGCGACGCCTGCCCTGAGAGCGCCGGGTCGCTGCTCGGCGACGTCGATCGCGGCTTGCCACCAGAGGGCCTCGAGGCGTCCGCGCCAGAGGCCGCGCAACTCGGGGGCGTTCGGCTCGGGCAGCGTCGCGAAGTAGTTCTTGACGGCCCGGAGCGCCGTGGCCGCATCGTGATAGCCGACGATCTCGGCGACCTCGCCCCACGTCGAGCCGTTCACTCGGTGAGTCCACGCCTGCATCGCGCGCCGCGCAGCGTCGGCAGCCACCGCACGCTTGGATCGCGTACTACGCATTGGCAGCGAATTGGCATTCATCACGATTTCACCTTACGCAGCAATTGATTTCCGGCACAACTTGACACGTGCGCTACTCGCCTTGGCCGCTGTGGATTCCTACAAATGCCTTCCCTGCGCGCCAAACGTCCCATTGGGCCCGCGGGCGCGATTCTCCGGCGTTTTCAGAGCGCGAGCACCCGCAACTACCTGCGGGCTCCGTTCGGCGCTCAGCGGGGCGCCTACGGGCTCGGGGTCGAGAGCGGCTCAGGGTCGCGATTTCTCAGAGTGCGGTCGCGTACAGAGGCGGCTGTCGTAACACGGGCGGAAGCGCGCGACGAGTCGGCCCGGGTGGGGGGGGTTGTTTGCACAGTGCAATCGCTGGGCCCCGTGTCACGGCGATGTCACAAACCCGTGACAACGAATCACTACAGGTCGCTACAGGTTGCACCTCCTCCCCGCGCAGATACTGGGCAGTCGCTACAGGTCACAACAGGTCGATACGGTCTCCTCTTTCTTCCAAACTGATCACGCGGGTTCGATTCCCGTCATCCCCTCCGAAGAGCAGAAACTGAGACGGCCCGCGACAATGTCGCGGGCCGTCTTCGCATGAGCCGAGCAGCTCCTGCGGCAGCGGCGGCGCAGTTGCGCCGCCCCCACCGCCTCAGTACTTGTTGCCGAGCGCCTTGTTCTTCAGCGCGTCGAACTCGCCCTGCGTGATGGTGCCGGCATCGAGCAGCGCCTTCGCCTTGGCGATCTCGTCCATCGGGCTCGCGAACGAGACCGAACGGATGTATTCCTCGCTGTACTCCTGGGACTCCTTCTGCTTGCGCGCCGAGCGTTCGGCCATGCCGCCGCCGCGCGCGATCAGGTAGACGAGCGCGGTGATGAAGGGCACGAATACCAGGAAGATCAGCCAGACCGCCTTGAGCCACCCGTTCAGCGTGCGGTCGCGGAAGATGTCGATGACGATGTAGACCAATGCGAACAGGTACGCGAGGTACACGTAGATCCAGAACAGGAACCAGAACCAGTCCCAGATGGTGGCAAGGAAAGTCATAGCGCAGCGCCTCTCGATCGGATTGACCACAAACTATCGGTTCGCCGTGCCGCCGGGGAAGCATGACGCGCGGAGTCGAGCCCGGTCAGCCTTGCCTTCCCTTGCTTGAAATACCCGGGCATCTGCGTAGCGTTGAAGAAGACATCACTCCAGGGAAGGTGGACACGATGACCGACATCCAGACCGCACCGAAGACCGGATCGAACGCCGACGTCGCCGCAGGCGTCGCCCAGTACCTGACCCCCGTCGTCCACGAACTCGTGGCGCTCGCCGTCAACGGCAAGCAGGCCCACTGGCACGTTCGCGGCGCGAACTTCATCGCCGTCCACGAACTGCTCGACGAGGTCGTCGCCCACGCGCAGGATTGGTCGGATCTCGCGGCCGAGCGCGTCGTCGCCCTCGGACTGCCGATCGACGGCCGCCTCGGCACCGTCGCATCCAAGAGCGGCGCGAAGGATCCGAAGCTCGGATTCCTTCCGTACGACGAGGCGATCGCCGACGTCGTCACGCAGATCGACCTCGCGACCGAGAAGATCAACGCCGCGATCGAGGGACTCGGCGAGCTCGACCCGGCCAGCCAGGATGTCGTGATCGAGATCCGGAGAGGCCTCGACAAGGACCGCTGGTTCCTCTTCTCGCACATCGCCGTCAAATAGACGAAACGATGGCGGGCCGACGGGCCCGGGTGCAGAATTGCCGGTATGACGGCGGATGCATCCGGGCCCGAGCCGTCTCCGCATGCGGTGCACGCCGAGGCGGGCTCGACGCGGCACCGCGCGCGCAAGACGCCCCGGCGCCCGCAGTCGACGCTCGCGGAGCGCTGGACGACCGTCGACGGGCTCGATGTCTTCTACCGCGAGTCGCCCTCCCCGCCGGTCGGCGCCCCGGCGGTCATGCACCTGCACGGGTTCGGGCTCTCCGGCCACTACCTGCTGCCGACCGCCGAGCTCCTCGCCGACGACTTCCACACGCTCGTTCCCGACCTGCCCGGGTTCGGTCGAAGCGCCCGCCGATCGCGCTCGAACCTGACGCTGACGTCGCTCGCCGACGCGGCCGCCCGGTTCCTCGACGACCGTGGCATCGAGAAGGCCTCCCTCGTCGGCAATTCGATGGGCTGCCCGGTCATCTGCGAGTTCGGCCACCGCCACCCCGACCGCCTCGCGCGAGCGATGCTCGTCTCCCCCGCCGGCGGCTACCACAATCAGCCGCTCGTGCGTGCGATGGCCCAACTCGCGCGCGACGGCGGACGCGAACCGAAGCGGATGGTCCGCGTCGCCGCGCCCGACTACCTGAAGTTCGGCGTCGCGAGCACGGTCAAGATGTTCGGCGCATTGACCCGGTACCCGACGCTCGAACGACTCCTGTCGCTGTCCGCACCGATCCTCGCCGTGATCGGTGACCGCGACCCGTTGATGCCCGACCCCGCCCGCGTGCACGACGTCGTCCGCCACGCAGGCACCGACGTCACCGTCGTCGTGATGGTGGGCGCCGCCCACGCCATCAACTTCAGCCATCCGGGCGAGCTCGCGCACATCATCCGCCGATTCATGGCCGATGAGCCGATCACCGACGACGTTGATTCGCCCGGCGCTACGAGGGTCGTCGAGCTGCACCGCGGCGGGCACCGCCCGCCGGCGGCTGAGGGTGGCGGGCCGAGGATGGCGGGTTGATCGGCGCGGGTGCACAATGCGGACATGGCGACCGTCGTTCCGGGCCACGAACCGCCCGACCGCGGTGACACCGCATCGTTGAGCGATGCGCAGAAGGCGCTGCGCACCCAGATGCTCGCGACCGAGCACTGGAGCCTGCTCGCGTCGAGGAGCACCACGCAGAGCGAGGTACTCACGCGCATCGCGATCTTCCTCACCCTCGTGTCGGCAGGCCTCGTCTCGCTCGGCGTGCTCGGCAACGCGACCGGCTTCCGCGGCTGGTTCGGCGTGGCCGCGATCGGCGTGCTCGCCCTGCTCGTGCTGCTGGGGGTGATCACACAACTGCGGGCGTTCAACACCGCGGCCGAGGATCTCGTCTACGTGCTCGCGATGAACCGTCTGCGGCGCGCCTACCTCGATCTCGACCCGGGGATCGCCCGGTACTTCCTGACCGGGACCACCGACGACGAGACCGGGGCGAAGATCACCAACTTCCCCTTCGCGACTCGCGATCGTTCTCAGGTGTTCGCGAGTTCGATGATGGTCATGCTCGTCGTGAACACCGCGCTCGTCGGCATGTTCGTCGGCGCCGTGGTCTTCGCACTCAGCGCCTCGCTCGGATGGGCGATCGCGGCCGGAACGGTCATCGCCATCGCGCAGTTCGTCGTGTGGATGGTGCGCGGCTACCGCAGCTACCGCGGGACGCTCGACGCACATTCGCCGCTTCGCTGAGCGATTCGCCGAACCGGGCTCGACCAGCGGTCAGCGCTGCAGCCAGGTGAGAACGGCGAGCACCCGACGGTGATCGGTGCCCGAGTCTTCGAGGCCCAGTTTCTGGAAGATCGAGGTGACGTTCTTCTCGACCGCGCCGACCCCGATGAACAACTGCTTCGCGATGCCGGCGTTCGTGCGCCCCTCGGCCATGAGCTCCATGACCTCGCGTTCGCGAGGCGTGAGCGAGGCCAGCGGATCGCTGCGCCGCGAGAGCAGTTCGCGCACGACCTGCGGATCGAGCACGGTGCCGCCCTCGCTCACCCGTGCGACCGCGTCTTCGAGCTCGTCGAGCGAGACGACCCGATCTTTCAGGAGGTAGCCCATGCCCCCCTCCCCCGAGGAGAGCAGTTCGTGGGCGTACGTGCCCTCGACGTACTGGCTGAGCAGCAGCACCCCGAGCTTCGGACGCCGACGGCGAAGCTCGATCGCGGCGCGCACGCCCTCATCGCGGAAGGTCGGCGGCATGCGCACATCGAGCACCGCGAGGTCGGGGTCGGTCTCATCGATCGCGGCGAGCAGCGAGTCGGCCTCGCCGTACGCGGCCACCGTCTCGAATCCCGCCTCGTCGAAGAGGCGCACGAGGCCCTCGCGGAGGAGCACCGAGTCTTCGGCGAGCACGATTCGGAGAGGCCGGGCACGGTCGGTCATGCCCTCACACTATCGACGGGGTGCGGATGCCTCTCGAAACCGTGTGCGCCGACGGATGGTTTCGAGACGCGTCCTCCCCCGTCGGGCGCTCCTCAACCCACGGGTTTCGAGACGCGTCCTCCCCCGTCGGGCGCTCCTCAACCCACGGGTTTCGAGACGCGTCCTCCCCCGTCGGGCGCTCCTCAACCCACGGATCTACGCCACCGGCGTGTACGGGATGTGCGCCCCGATCGACGTCGGTCCGCCGACGGGACTGTCGACGACGAAGACTCCTTGCAGGCCCTGCACACGATCGGCGAGCCCCGCGAGCCCGTGACCCGGCAGCGTCGATGCGCCGCCACGCCCGTTATCGGTCACCCAGAGGTCGAGCCAGTGCCCCGCCTCGCCGGTGTCGCGCGTCGACACGACGAGACGCACGCCCGTGGCCTCGGCATGCTTCGCCGCATTCGTGAGCAGCTCGGCGACCACGAAGTAGGCGTTGCGTTCGATCGGCGCGGGCAGCGAGGCATCCGGCAGTGCGATCTCGACCTCGACCGGGACGGGGCTGCGCGACGCGAGCGAGCGCAGTCCGACCGCGAGACCGCGGTCCTGCAGGATGGGCGGGGCGAAGCCCCGCGAGAGTGCACGCAGCTCGTCGAGGGTCTCACGGGCCTGGTCGCGCGCCTCGCCGAGCAGTTCGCGCGCCGACTCGGGGTCGCGCTCGAGCTTGCGTTCGATCGCGGCGAGGTCCATCTGGAGGCGCACGAGTCGCTGCTGGGGGCCGTCGTGGATGTCGCGCTCGAGACGCCGCAGCGAGGCATCCTCGGCCTGCACCGCCGCGCCCCGCGAAGCGGCCAGCTGAACGACCTCGCGCTCGAGCGCCTCCGAACGCCACGCGCCGAGCATTCCGCGAGCGATGACGTCGTGCAGCACCGTGAGGCCGCGGAAGACGAGCGGCAGGGTCGAGAGGAAGATGACCCCGACGACGAACTCGAACACGGCCTCGCCGACGCGGGGGTCGATCTGCCACGTGTTGCCCGGGAACACGAAGTCCGTCACGACGTCGTGGAGCCAGAAGTCGTCGTCACCGCGACCGTCGGGAAGGTAGCGCTGCCAGATCCACCCCGTCGTGCCGCCGAGCGCTGCCGAGGTCCACGCGATCGTGATGCTCCAGCTGATGACGCTCACGATCGGGTTCACGACCATGCCGTGCAGCAGGTACAACCAGTAGTGGCCGTCGACGAACGGTGCGAAGGTCGCACGCCAGAAGCCCTGCTCGCGATCTCCGCGCCCCCACGCCGGCTGGATCGTCTCGGGGCGGCCCGCCCACCGGAGGCGCACGAGTTCGAGCGCGCCGAACCCGCGCGCCATGAACAGCGAGGCGACGAGGATGAAGACGCCGAAGACGAGCACGATCAGGCCCAGCCCGGTGAAGAACATCGTCGAGAGCAGCACGAGGCCGGTGATGGCGATGGGCATCGTGAGGATGAGGAAGCCGAATTCGCGTGGCACGCTCGCCCACATCGACCAGTACCCACGGCGGCGCGACGGCCGCTCCGTCGATGCGATCGGGCTCGGTCGTGCGTTCGTCGATTCAGTGCTCATGGTTGGTTCCTCCAGTCATCGTGGCAGACTGCCCCGGCTCGACGACGGCGAACTGGCCCATCATGCCCTGATCCTCGTGCCACAGCAGGTGGCAGTGGTACATGTACGGCGTGTCGGAGTCGGCGTAGTCCTCGAAGCGCATCAGCAGTTCGTACTCGGTCTCGGGTTCGGTGAAGATCGTGTCCTTCCAGCCCGCCAGTTCGGGTGGCGGCGCCTGCCCGTCGATCGTGGCGATGCGGAACTGCACGTCGTGCACGTGGAAGCTGTGCGGCACCTGGGTCGCGTTGTCGACGACCCAGCGCTCGAGCGTGTCGACGGTCACCGTCTCGTCGACGCGGCCCATGTCCATCGCCTTGCCGTTGATCTCGAAGCTGTCGCTCAGTTCGAAACGGCGCGTCGTGACGACCTCGGACTCGTCGTAGTCTGCGATCCTGTTGAGCTGCGCCGGCACCTCGAGCGCCGGGTCGAGCGCGTCGGCGGCACGCACCTCGAGCACGTCGAACGCGTCGCTGCCGCCGTTGGTGTCGGCGACCGGGCCGACGAGCCCCGCGATCTCGGGCGTCATCTTGGACTGCAGCACGACGCGTTCGCCGGGGGTCACGCGCAGCAGCACCTCTGCCCGCTCACCCGGTGAGAGGCGTACGTGATCGAGGTCCACGGATGTCTCGAGGAGGCCCCCGTCGGAGGCGATGAGTTGCACGGGGCGGGCATCGCTCCACGTGAAGGCGTAGGTCCGAGCGGTCGACGCGTTGAGCAGCCGCAGCCGGACGAGTTCGTCGCTCACCTCGAGGTACGGGCTGCGGGTGCCGTTGACGATGAGTTCGTCGCCGATGCCGCCCGCGTAGGTGCGCCGCTTCGACTCCTGCTCGCCCTCGGCGGAGAAGCCCGTGTCCTGCACGATCACGGGGATGTCGTCGACGCCGTACTCCCCCGGCAGGCCGAGCGAGCGCTCGTGCTCGTCATGGAGGATGAACATGCCGGCGAGGCCACGGGCGACGTGGTCTTCGGTCTCGCCGTGCGGGTGCGGGTGGTACCAGAGCGTCGCCGCCTGCTGGTCGATATCCCACTCGGGCGACCACGTGGCATCCGGTTCGACCATCTGGTGCGGGCCGCCGTCCATCTCGGGAGGCAGGTGCATGCCGTGCCAGTGCACGGTCGTCGGCTCGTCGAGCGAGTTCGTCATGTCGACGCGCACGTGCTCGCCGCGGTCGGCGACGAGGGTCGGGCCGAGGTAGGTGCCGTTGAAGCCCCAGGTGTCGCTCGGCTCGCCCGGCTCGAACTCGGTGGCGCCCGCCTGCGCCTCGAGCGAGAAGACGCGAGTTCCGTCGGCGTCGACGGTCGACTCGGCGAGCGGCGGGATGGCGAGCGGGCGGTCGAAGTCGACCTCGCCGACGGTCGAGATAGGGCCCGGCGTGACGATGCCGCACCCCGCGAAGGCGAGGGCGACGAGCCCGCCTGCGGCGAGGGCCGCGATGGCGCTGCCGATCGCGGCGCGCGGCCGACGGAGACGTGTCTGAAGCATGACTCCAGCCTCGCGAGCGATGCCGCGCCGCCCCACCCGGCGGGCGCCCCGATCGCGTCGGGGGTTATCCCCCGCTCGACCTCACGCCTGGCACGACGGGCACCAGTAGAGCTTCCGAGCAGCCATCTCCTCGAGCACGATGTTCGTGCCGCAGACCCGGCACGGCAGGCCTTCGCGCTTGTACACCCAGTGCCGGTCGTCGCGGCTCGCCATCGCGGCGCGGTACGCCTCGGGGTCGAGGTCGTCCATGGTCATCATCTGCCCGGTCTCGACGCCGATGCGCAAGAGTTTCGCCCAGTCGCGCCAGAGCCCGCGCACGAGCTCCTCGGGCACCTGCCTGCCGGGCGTGTGCGGGTTCAGACGGGCCCGGAACAGCAGCTCGGCCCGGTAGACGTTGCCGATGCCGGCGACCACGTTCTGATCCATGAGCAGCAGCCCGATGGGTGTGGGCTTCTTGCGGACGACGCTCGTGAAGCGCTCTTCGGCGCCCTTGCCGGGGTCGAGCAGCGGGTCGGGGCCGAGCTTCGCGACCGTCGCCTCGACCTGCGCCGGGTCGAGCACCTCGCACGCGGTCGGCCCGCGAAGGTCGGCGCAGATCGTGTCGGTGAGCAGGCGCACCCGCACCTGCCCGATCGGCTCGGGCGGAAAGGTGTCGAGGCCGTTGCCCTCCTTCTCGGATTCCGACATGCGCAACCGGGTCTTGCGGGGCGCCCCGATCGAGTGCAGCGAGTTCTCGCCCGCCGAGTCGAAGACGACGGCGTCGGGGTTCGGCGCGTCGAGAAAGGTTCCGCGCTGGTTGGTCTGCCCCATGCGTCCGTTCGCCGATGCGATCGTGGCATCCATCAGGATGTCGCCCGCGAAGTCCCACGCACCGTACATGCCGAGGTGCACGCGCAGCCAGACGTCGCCCTCGAAGCCGAGGAACATCTGCTTTCCGACCGCGCGCGCGTCGATCATGCGCCGCCCGTCGATCTCGGCGGCGCCGACCGCGAAGCGGCCCTGCGGGCTCGAGGCGTGCACCACATGCCCGACGAAGTTGCGCTCGAACTGCCGGGTGATGCGGTGGACGGAGTGACCCTCGGGCACGTCAGCGCTGTTCGCTGGTTGAGCCTGTCGAAGCCGCCGTGACATCCACGCCCTTGCCGGCGATGTCGCCCGTCGTCTCGTACTCGGCGAGCTGCGCGATGCGGCGCACGTGACGCTCGTCGCCCGAGAACGGCTCGGCGATGAACGCGTCGATGTAGCGGATGGCCTCTTCGACGGTGTGCTGGCGGGCGCCGATCGAGATGACGTTGGCGTCGTTGTGCTCGCGTGCGAGGATCGCGGTGTCCATGCTCCAGACGAGGGCGGCGCGGATGCCCGGCACCTTGTTCGCGGCGATCTGCTCGCCGTTGCCCGATCCGCCGAACACGACGCCGAGCGCCTTGACGCCGGCGGCCTGGTCGCGGGCGACGCCGAGCGCGGCGTTGATGCAGAACGCCGGGTAGTCGTCGAGCGCGTCGTACTCGACCGGGCCGTGGTCGATCACCTCGTGGCCGCCGTTCGAGAGATGAGCATTCAGGGTCCGGCTGAACTCGAGGCCGGCATGGTCGGTCGCGATGTGGATGCGCATGCAGCAATTCTACGGATTCGGCACCCACGTGACGGCGCGTCCGTGCGGTTGCGCCCAGGGCTTCGCCGCATGATGCACGATTCCCGGTATGGTGCACGTTGTAGTCATGTGGCGTCGGAACTTCATCATTTGATGCATGAATGTGGTCATTCGGCGGTAGAATCTGGTCATGCACCTGGGCCACCCGGCATACGACGTCCTGGGCGAGAGCGATGCCCGCGTTCTGCGCCAACTCGACGTACTCGGCGACGGCGCATCCGGGCGTCGAATTCAGCAACTTTCGGGGGTGGCGAGCCTGCGTACCGTTCAGCGCATTCTCGAACGTCTCGAATCGGTGGGCCTCGTCGACGTCCAGCCAATCGGCCGAGCCAACAGATACTCGTTGAACCGCTCGCACATCCTCTGGCAGCCGATCTCACTCCTGCTCGACGGATCCGCGCGAGCCCAGACCGAGATCGCGCGCATCATCGAAGACGTCTACGGCGAGCACATCCGCCACGCCGTCCTGTACGGGTCGTTCGCGCGAGCTGACGCCGGCAGCGACTCCGACATCGATGTGCTGATCGTTTGGGCCGACGAGGTGGACCTCGATTGCCGGCTCGAGATGGTCGGCGAAGCCGCCCTTCGGGTCGAGCGTGCAACCGGCAACCGTGCGCAGTTCCTCTCCGTCGACTCGAGCGAACTCGCAGCACTGATTGATGCCGAAGAGCCGCTCATCGCGTCGATCCGCGACGAAGGCATCGCTCTGACGGGGTCGACCGACATTCGTCGCCTGCTCAGGGCCGGCCGATGAGCCAGCGTCGCACGCCCATGGGCCGAGCCGATGTGCTCGCGCGACAGGCGCAGGCTCGCGCATTCCTCGACTCCGCTCGACTCGTCGATGAGTTCGGCGCCGATGCATCGATCGAACCGCTGGGCAACACCGTCGCATCGCAGTTCTCGCTGGCATCGCCGCGAGCGACGCGATCTGCGGCGCGGAGGTCGGCGAACGGGCCGGCGAGAACCACGTCGATGCGGTGAAACTGTTGCGGCAAGTCACGCCGGGAAGGTCATGCGCCGCACAACTGCAACGGCTCCTCGATGCGAAGCCCGAGTCCCACTATTCAGCGAGGCTCGTTACCATGGCTCGAGCCCTCGACCTCGTCGAACAGGCCGCACGACTCGTCGACGAGATGGACGCCGTCATTCGACGTAGATTCGGGTGAGCACCTGGCGGCACTCGTCGCTCAGGGATTCGGCACCCAGGTGAGCGCGCGCCCGTGCGGTTGCGCCCAGGCGCGCTGCACCCCGTCGAGGGCGAGCACGAAGTCGGTCGAGTCGTTCGGCACGTCGTCGCGCACCCGGATACCGGGGACGATCGACCGGCCCTCGACCGACAACCAGTGCCCGGGCAGCGTGCGAACCGTCTCGACGAAGCCGGCGCGTGCGGGCTCGTCGAGGTAGGCGATGACGGCCGTGTGGAACACGACGAGGGTGGCGTCGCCGGGCGCCTCCGCGGCGAGCGCGGCGAGCCGTTCGTTGAGGTCGCCCGCGACGAGGTGCGGCGGGTCGGCGGCGACGATGGATGCCGCGGCGCGAAGCCGTTCGCGGCGGTCGTCGTGCTCGGGCCAGATGAGCGCGTCGAGCCAGGCGAGGTCGTCGGGGTTCGTCACGTCGAGCGGGTTGAGGTCGATGCCGGCGCGCCAGACGACGTCGGGCAGGTGCGTGGGCACGGGCACCGGCGCGGTTCCGCGGGTCTCGCGGGTCTCGCAGTCGAGGATGACGCGGCTCGCGCCGTCGGCGGGGTCGAGTCGCTCGCGACCGGCGTACCGGTAGCCGTACCGGTCGGGGTAGAGGCACAGGCCTGCCGAGGCGCCGACCTCGAGCAGCGCGAGCGGGCCGTCGATCTCGGCGAGCGCGGGCACGTGCAGCGCGCAGCGGCCGGCCTCGTTCGTCTGGGTGGCGTGCGTCTCGGCGGTGTGTCGCACGGGCGGCCAGTGCTCGCGCAGCCAATTCTTGAAGGCGTCGTAGGGCGCCGGCTCGGCGCCGTTGAACCGTGCCGCCGAGAAGACGAGGTTCGGCTGACGCTTCGCCGGCGGCAGCTCGTCGATGAGCGCGATCGTCGCCGGGTCGCCGGCGACGCCGAGCGCCCACGCGTCGTACGTCTTCGACATGCCGCGCGCCTCGACCTCGGCGAATGCACGGTAGCGCTCAGCGGTCGGGGCCTCGTTGTCGACGGATGTGCGCATGGGTGAAGGCTACGCCTGTCGCGAACACGACCGTCGCCTGGCGGCGTGACGAGAATTGTCACGCATTCGCGCAGCAGACCCCGCGAACAGCGCGCGACCGGGCATGCAACTCAGAAACCCCACGGTTCGAGCACGAGTGCGAGCAATATCGTAAGCATCCCTGTCGGGGTGAAACGACCAATGTCTGACACTGAGACGCAAACGAGATTTTCGAAGCCGCAGGTCTCGATTCCCTCCCCCGTCGCTACTCGACCGGCGCATGCGAGGGCTAGGCTGGAACGCGTTGCCTGCGGCCACGAGCCGCGTCGATATTGCGAAGGAGCGCACGTGCCCGGAGAGAACCTCACCCGACTCGAAGCCGAGGAGCGCGCAGCGCTCGTGACGGTGCACGACTACGACGTCGTGCTCGACGTCACCGTCGGCCCGGAGGTGTTCACGACCACCACGACCGTGCGCTTCGCCGCGGCTACGCCGGGCGCCTCGACCTTCATCGACGCGATCACGGCGGCAGTGCACTCCGTCACCCTCAACGGCGTCGCACTCGACCCCGCCGAGGTGAGCGACGGCGTGCGCATCCAACTGCCGAACTTGCAGGCCGAGAACGTGCTCGTCGTCGAGGCCGACGGCCGCTACATGAACACCGGCGAGGGCCTGCACCGCTTCGTCGACCCCGCCGACGGCGAGGTCTACCTCTATACCCAGTTCGAGGTGCCCGACTCGCGCCGCATGTTCGCCGTGTTCGAGCAGCCCGACCTCAAGGCCGCCTTCACGTTCACGGTCACGGCGCCGTCGCACTGGCAGGTCGTGTCGAACATGCCGACGCCCGAACCCGTCGTGCACCCGTCGGGCCGCCGCGCCGACGACGTCTCGACCGCCACCTGGGCGTTCGAGCCCACGCACCGCATCTCGAGCTACATCACGGCGCTCGTCGCAGGACCCTACGACGTCGTGCGCGACGAGCTCACGAGTAGCGACGGCCGCGTCATCCCTCTCGGCGTGTTCAGCCGCAAGAGCCTGTCGCAGTACCTCGACGCCGACTACATCTTCGAGAAGACGAAGCAGGGCTTCGAGTACTTCGAGCAGAAGTTCGACGTGCCCTACCCCTTCACCAAGTACGACCAGCTCTTCGTGCCCGAGTACAACGCCGGCGCGATGGAGAACGCGGGCGCGGTCACCTTCACCGAGGTGTACGTCTTCCGCTCGAAGGTGACCGACGCGATCAAGGAGCGTCGCGTCGTCACGATCCTGCACGAGCTCGCGCACATGTGGTTCGGCGACCTCGTCACCATGAAGTGGTGGAACGACCTGTGGCTGAACGAGTCGTTCGCCGAGTGGGCGTCGACCATCGCCACCGCCGAGGCCACCGAGTGGCACCACGCGTGGACGACGTTCAACTCGATGGAGAAGAGCTGGGCATACCGTCAAGACCAGCTGCCGTCGACGCACCCGATCACAGCCTCGATCCGCGACCTCGAAGACGTGCTCGTCAACTTCGACGGCATCACGTACGCCAAGGGCGGATCGGTGCTGAAGCAGCTCGCCGCCTGGGTCGGCATCGAGGCGTTCTTCACGGGCGTCTCGGCGTACTTCAAGAAGCACGCGTGGGGCAACACGACCCTCGCCGACCTGCTCTCGGAGCTCGAGGTCGCGAGCGGCCGCGATCTGTCGGGCTGGTCGAAGCTGTGGCTCGAGACCGCGGGCGTCAACACCCTGCGCCCTGAAATTCAGACGGATGCCTCGGGCACGATCACCTCGTTCACGGTGCTGCAGTCGGCCCACACCGACCACCCGACCATCCGCCCGCACCGCCTCGCGATCGGCTTCTACAACCTGCGCGACGGCAAGCTCGTGCGCGAGCACCGCGTCGAGCTCGACGTCGACGGCGAGCGCACCGAGGTCGCCGAGCTGGTCGGCCTCGCCCGCCCCGACCTCGTGCTGCTCAACGACGACGACCTCGCGTACGCGAAGATCCGCCTCGACGAGGCATCCCAGCAGGTGGCGATCGCGAACCTCTCGAAGATCGAAGACCCGCTCGCCCGCGCCCTGGTCTGGTCGAGCGTCTGGGATGCGACGCGCGACGCCGAGACGAGCGCGAGCGACTACCTCGAGCTCGTGCTCGGCAACATCGCGAGCGAGACCGAGTCGACGACGCTGCGCATCATCCTCGCGAACGCGCAGCTCGCCGCAAGCTCGTACGTCGCGCCCGAGCGCCGCGCCGACGCGCGCCGCACCCTCGCCGACGGGTTCTGGCAGCTCGCGCGCGAGGCCGAGGCCGGCAGCGACGCCCAGTTCCAGTTCGTGAAGTCGTTCGCCGCGATCGCCGAGGCCGGCACCCAGGTCGACGCCCTCGCGGGCCTCTTCGACGGTTCGATCTCGCTCGACGGACTCGACATCGACACCGACCTCGGCTGGGAGCTGCTCATCGCGCTCGTCGCCGCGGGCCGTGCCGGCGATGCCGAGATCGACGCGCGCCTCGCAAGCGACAAGACCGCGACCGGCCAGGAGTCGGCGGCGCACGCCCGTGCCGCGACGCCGACCGCCGAGGGCAAGCAGCGCGCGTGGGACTCGATCGTCGTCGCCGACACCGCGACGAACTCGGTCGTGCGCACGACCGCCGCGGGCTTCGTGCGTGCCGACGACCAGTCGCTGCTCGCGCCGTTCGTCGAGCGCTACTTCGGCAGGCTCACGACCGTGTGGGAGCAGCGCAGCTACGCGATCGCCGAGAAGCTCGTCGAGCTGCTCTACCCCGCCACGCTCGCGAACCCTGAGCTCGTCGGCGCGAGCCACGCGTGGCTCGACGAGAACACCGACGCCGCGCCCGCGCTGCGTCGACTCGTGGTCGAGAACGTCGCCGGCGTCGAGCGCGCCCTCGCCGCGCAGGCGCGCGACGCGCAGTAACGCACCAGGTCGGTCGAGTAGCGACGAAGGAGCGTATCGAGACCACTCCCGGGTGGTCTCGATACGCTTCGCTACTCGACCGACGTGGTACCCCGGTACCACCCACCGCCGCTCCGAACCATTCCCGCGGCGGATGCGCCGCAGGCGGCGGCATCCGTAACGTCGAAGACATGATCACCGCAACCGCGCTCACCAAGCGCTACGGCGCGAAAACCGCCGTCAATGACATCACCTTCACCGTGCGGCCCGGTCAAGTGACCGGGTTCCTCGGGCCGAACGGCGCCGGCAAGTCGACCACGATGCGCATGATCGTCGGACTCGACCGGCCCACCTCCGGCACGGTCGCCGTCGGCGGCAAGCCGTTCGCCGCGTCGCGGGCGCCGCTGCACGAGGTCGGCGCGCTGCTCGACGCGAAGGCGGTGCACACCGGTCGCACCGCCGAGAACCACCTGCTCGCGATGGCGGCGACCCACGGCATCGGCAAGCGACGCGTGCGCGAGGTCATCGAGCTCACCGGCCTCGAGTCGGTCGCCCGCAAGCGCGTCGGCGGCTTCTCGCTCGGTATGGGCCAGCGGCTCGGCATCGCAGCGGCCATGCTCGGCGACCCGTCGACGCTCATCCTCGACGAGCCGGTCAACGGCCTCGACCCGGAGGGCGTGCTCTGGGTGCGCCAGTTCGTGCGCCATCTCGCGGGCGAGGGCCGTACGGTCTTCCTCTCCTCGCACCTCATGAGCGAGATGTCGCAGACCGCCGACCACCTGATCGTGCTCGGACGTGGCGAGATCATCGCCGACGCGCCTGTGGCCGACATCATCGAGGGCGGCACGCGACCCCGGGTGCGCGTGCGCTCACCGCACGCCTCGCAGCTGGCCGAGCTGCTCGCCGCGCCCGAGGTGGCCGTGATCCGCTCGGAGGCGGGCCTGCTCGAGGTGACGGGAGTCGAGGCATCCGGCATCGGCGACCTCGCAGCCCAGCACGGGCTCGCGATCCACGAACTCACCCCGCAGAACGCGTCGCTCGAAGAGGCCTACATGGCCCTCACGGCCGGCGTCGTCGAATACCGTACGGAGGCCGTCCGATGACCACGATCACCCCCACTGCGACCCACCCTTCACAGGGTGGTGTCGACGGGCTCAACCAGCGGGGGCGCCTCACCTTCGGCGGTGTGCTGCGCTCCGAGTGGATCAAGCTGCGGAGCCTGCGCTCGACCGTCTGGTCGTACCTCATCGTCATCGCGATCTCACTCGGCATGGCCCTGCTGATGTCGCTCAGCATGGTCGGCATGAGCAGCGGGGAGGAGATCGACGGCGGCCCGCTGCCGTTCGAGCAGACGCACGAGCTCGTCATGCAGGCCTCGACGTTCGGCGTCTACTTCGGTCAGCTCGTCGTCGGCGTGCTCGGGGTGCTCGTCATCAGCGGCGAGTACTCGACCGGCATGATCCGCTCGACCCTCACGGCCGTGCCGAAGCGCCTGCCGGCGCTCGCCGCCAAGGGCGTCGTGCTGTTCGTCGCCACCTTCGTCGTCGGGATGCTCGCCAACCTCGGCGCGTACCTGACCTCGTCGATCGTGTTCGGCACCGAGCTCGAGTTCTTCGACGCGAACACGCTCCTCACACTCGCGGGCGGTGCGCTCTACCTCGCTCTCGTCGCGGTGTTCGCGCTCGGCGTGGGCGCGATGCTCCGATCGAGCGCGGGCGGCATCGCCACCGTGCTCGGCATCCTGCTGCTGCTGCCGATCGTGCTGCAACTCATTCCGGCCGACTGGGCGCACGACGCCGCCCCGTACCTGCTCCCGAACGCGGGAATGACGATGTTCATGGGGATCGGCGCGGACGAGTCGACGATCGTCGGTCCGAACGCGTGGCAGAGCCTCCTGATCGTGCTGGCGTGGGTGGGGGTCTCCCTCGCCGGCGCAGCCGTGCTCCTGAAGCGCAGGGACGCGTAGAGTCCTGCCTATGACGGAAGCACCGTTCTCCCCCGGCCGCCCGGCTTCTGCGGCCGGGGGAGAACTGCGTCTGCCGAAGCCCCCGGGCGTGATCCGGCAGTTCTGGGCGAGGCATCCGCGCCTCGCCGACTCGCTCATCGCCGCGGCCTACGTCATCCCGACGTTCATCGGGGCGATCGTGATGGCGACCGACTCCCCCGAACCTCCGCTCTGGTCGACGCTGCTGCAGCTCGTCGGGATCGCGCTGGGCGGGGCGGCGCTGCTGTTGTTCCGGCGCAGCCGCCCGTGGCTCGTGATGGGCGTCGCGTGGCTCATCTGCTTCATGGTGTACTCGTTCGGCGCGGTCGACGTCTACCCGATGCTGTTCGCCCTCTACGGGCTCGGGGTCTACCGGTCGACGAAATCGGCCTGGGTCGGCTACGCCGGCTCGGTCGTGGCCTCGACGGCCGCCGCCTACCTGGCGGTCTGGATGGCGACCGACCCCGCGTTCGGCCGACCCGAACTCGAGATCGGCCCGGTCGCCGCATCGTCGCAATACGCCGTGGTGATGCTGATCGCGACCCTCATCGGCGTGACCGTCGGCAACCGCCGCCGATACCTCGACGCGCTCATCGCCCGCGCGCACGACCTCGCGAGGGAGCGCGACCAGCAGGCGCAGCTCGCCGCGATCGCCGAGCGCGCCCGAATCGCCCGCGAGCTCCACGACATCGTCTCCCACGGCCTCACCGTCATGGTGACGCTCGCCGACGGGTCGGCGGCGACCGTCGCACGCGACCCCGAGCGCGCCGCCGAGGTGATGCGGAGCGTCGCGGAGACCGGCCGAGACGCGCTCGGCGAGATGCGCCGGATGCTCGGGGTGCTCACCGGGCCCGACTCCGAACCCGCCGGGCTCGCACCGCAGCCCGGCCTCGGAGCCCTGCCCGAGCTCATCGAGGGGTTCCGCGACACCGGGATGCCGGTGACTCTCACCACCGTCGGAGCGCCCGCCGCCGACGCCGCCACGGGCCTCGCGGTCTACCGGATCGTGCAGGAGGGCCTGACGAACGCGCTCCGCCACGGCGGACGCGCGCACCAGGTCGACGTACTTGTCGCGCATGGCGCCGACGGCGTCGAGATCACGATCGACGACGATGCGCCGTACAGCGGCGATGGCGTGACCACGACTCGCGGCGCAGGTCGGGGGCTCGCCGGGCTCCGCGAGCGAGCCGCGCTGTACGGCGGCACGCTCGAAGCCGGACCCCGACCTGGACGCGGCTGGCGCCTGCACGCGGTGCTCGGGCATCCCGAGGCGACCGCGCTCCCCCGCAATGCACCGAGAAGCACCTCGCACGACTCCCCCGACGACACCGCGAAGGACGACGCCGAATGACCTATGCCGCAGATCAACCGACCGGCCGGCCGATCCGCGTCGGTCTCATCGACGATCAGGCGCTCGTGCGCACCGGATTCCGACTCGTGCTCGACGCCGAGCCGGGCATCGACGTGGTCGGGGAGGCTGCCGACGGCCGCGCCGCGCTCGAACTGGTCGACACGACCGAGGTCGACGTCCTGCTGATGGACGTGCGCATGCCGGGCATGGACGGCATCGCCGCGACCGCTGAGCTGAGCGCGAGACATCCCGAGACCCGCATCATCGTGCTCACCACCTTCGACCTCGACGAGTACGCGTTCGCGGCGATCCGTTCCGGCGCGAGCGGATTCCTGCTGAAGGACGTGCGTCCGCACGAGCTCGTGACCGCGATCCGCACGGTGCACGCGGGCGAGGCCGCCCTCTCACCGCGGGTCACCAGGCGCATGCTCGAACTGTTCGCCGAGGATCTCCCGGGTGGACCCGACGCCCACTCCGCGGCGGCGAGCGTGCCCAGCCCGCTCGACGTGCTCACCGCCCGTGAGCGCGAGATCCTGGAGGCGATCGCCGAGGGTCTCAACAACACCGAGCTCGCCCAACGCTTCTTCCTCTCCGAGTCCACGGTGAAGACGCACGTCGGCCGGGTTCTCCAGAAGCTCGGCGCACGCGACCGCGTGCAGCTCGTCATCATCGCGTACGAGCACGGGATGCGCCCGGCCGTCGAGTAGCGAGGGAGGAGGATCCCGAGGCCTCGCGGCGGGTCTCGAGACGCGTGCTCCTTCGTCGCCCCTCCTCGCCCACCGGAGCGTGCTCGCTAGGCTTGCTGAGCGCACTCGTCACGAAAGGGATCGTCCATGCCTGCTGCCAATCTCACCCGCATCGAAGCCGAGGAGCGGGCGGCGACCGTCGGTTCTGCGAGCTACGAGGTCGTGCTCGACCTCTCGGGCGACGGCGAGACGTTCCGCAGCGAGACGACGGCCCGGTTCACAGGCGTCGCCGGCGCTGCGACCTTCATCGAGGCGAGCACCGAGCGGGTGCACGAGGTCGTGCTCAACGGGCGCACGCTCGACCCCGCCGAGGTGAGCGACGGCACCCGCATCAGGCTCGACGGGCTCGCCGCCGAGAACGAGCTGCGCGTCGTCGCCGACGCCCGCTACACGAACAGCGGCGAGGGCCTGCACCGCTTCGTCGACCCGGTCGACGGCGAGACCTACCTGTACACCGAGTTCGCCGTCGCCGAGGCGAATCGCGTCTACGCGGTGTTCGACCAGCCCGATCTGAAGGCGGGCGTGCGCTTCACCATCACCGCGCCATCGCACTGGAGCGTGCTGTCGAACGCACCGTCGCCCGAGCCGAGCCCGGATTCGACAAGCTCAGCCGGCGGACGGGCCGCCACCTGGGCGTTCGAGACCGGGCCCGTCATCTCGAGCTACATCGTCGCGATCATCGCCGGCCCGTACGCGAGCCGGCGCGGCACCGCGACGAGCGTCGACGGCCGCGAGGTACCGCTCGGACTCTTCACCCGCGCCTCGCTCGCCGAGTACGCCGACCCCGAGATGATGTTCCAGACGGTGCAGGCCGGGCTCGCGTTCTACGAGCAGGCTTTCGGCGTGCCCTACCCGTACGGCAAGTACGACCAGATCTTCGTGCCCGAGTACAACTGGGGCGCGATGGAGAACGTCGGCGCGGTCACCTTCAACGAGTCGTACCTGTTCCGCTCGCGCGTCTCCGACGCCCGTCGCGAGCAGCGCGCGATCGTCGTGCTGCACGAGCTCAGCCACATGTGGTTCGGCAACTCGGTGACCATGAAGTGGTGGAACGACCTGTGGCTCAACGAGTCGTTCGCGACGTGGGCGTCGACCCTCGCGACCTCGCAGGTCACCGAGTTCACGGGCGCCTGGTCGACCTTCGCGAGCGATGAGAAGACGCACGCCGCCGAGCAGGACCAACTGCCCTCGACCCACCCGATCGTCGCCGAGATCCGCGACCTCGAAGACGTCGAGGTCAACTTCGACGCCATCACCTACGACAAGGGCGCCTCAGTGCTGAAGCAGCTCGTCGCGTGGGTCGGGCTCGAGGCCTTCCAGCGCGGCGTCGGCGCATATCTCGCCGCCAACGCCGGCGGCAACGCGACCCTGCGAGATCTGCTCGACGAGCTCGAGCGGGCGAGCGGGCGCGAGCTCACCCGGTGGTCGCAGCTCTGGCTCGAGACGGCGGGCGTCAACACATTGCGTGCGATCGTCGAGCAGGATGCTTCGGGCACGATCACGGCCGCCCACCTCGAGCAGACGGCGGCGCCGTCGCATCCGACCCTGCGGCCCCACCGTCTCGCCATCGGCGGCTACGTCCTCGGCGACGCCGGTCTGACCCGCTCCTTCCGCGTCGAGCTCGACGTCGACGGCGCGCGCACCGAGCTACCCGAGCTCGTCGGCGAGACCAAGCCCGACCTCCTCCTCGTGAACGACGACGACCTCACGTACGCGAAGGTCCGGCTCGACGCGCACTCCTTCGACACGGCGGCGCACCACCTCGCCGAGCTCGCCGACCCGGTGGCCCGCGCCGTCGTGCTCGGGTCCGCGTGGGACGCCGTGCGCGACGCCGAGCTGCCTGCGGCCGCGTTCGTGCGGCTCGTGCTCGCCTCGATCGGGCACGAGACCCAGTCGTCGGCCCGCGCGCTCGCCCTCGGCCGGCTCGAGCTCGCCCTCGGTCGCTACCTCGCCGACGAGCACCGCGAACGCCTCTCCGACGAGGCGGGGGACGCGATCTGGGCACTCGCCGAGCTCGCACCCGCGGGTTCCGATGCGCAGTTGCAGTTCGTGAAGGCCTTCACCCGCCTCGCGACGACGGCCGCGCACGGCGACGTGCTCGGCAGCCTCCTCGAGGGCACCATCGCGCTCGACGGGCTCGAGATCGACCTCGATCTCCGCTGGGAGATCGTGATCGCGCGTGCCGCGCTCGGAGCCGGCGACGACGCGGAGCTCGCTGCGGCGCTCGCCGCCGACGACACCGCGAAGGGGCGGCAGCTCGCCGAGACCGCGCGCGCCGCGCGCCCCGATCAGGCGGTGAAGGATGCCGCGTGGCGGCGAGCCATGACCGACACGACCCTGTCGAACGACCTGGCGCGCGCGATCGCCGAGGGCTGGCGTCGTACGGGCTCCCCCGAGCTCCTCGCCGGTGTCGCGCACGAGTACCTCGACGCGATGCCCGGCGTCTGGGAGGGTCGCTCCTACAACATGGCGGCCATCCTCTCGACGCGGCTCTTCCCGAGCCCGATCGTCGACGCCGGGCTCGCCGATCTCACCCGCGCCTGGCTCGCCGAGCACCCCGAACCGGCGTCGATGCACCGCATCGTCTCGGAGCACCTCGCCGAACTGGACCGGGCGCTCGCCGCGCGTGCCCGCGATGCCAGCGAGCTCTCGGGTGGGGCTCAGTAGACTTGCCAACCATGTTCGGTTTTGCAGAGCCCGCCGTCGATGATTCCGGAGAGAACCCGGTCAGCGGTGATTTCTGGGCGGGCATCGCGACGTTCTGGGCCGACAACTGGGACGTGATGCTCGGCAAGCTGATCTCGATCGTGATGATCATCGTGATCGCCCTGCTGATCCGCTGGGTGCTGCACTTCGTCATCGAGCGGGTCGTCAAGCAGATCGTCACCGGCGTCAAGAAGAAGCAGGACGTCACCGACACCCAGGCGCTGCAGGCCTCGCCGCTCGCCGCCGTTCGCGTCGTGCAACGCACCCGCACCCTCGGCACGGTGCTCACGAACATCGTCAACGTGACCCTGTTCGTGGTCGTCGTGCTGCTCGTCGTGAACACGATCAACTCCGAGATCCTCGGCTCGTTCGCGCTGCTGACCGCGGCGATCGGCGCCGGCCTCGGCTTCGGTGCGCAGAACATCGTGAAAGACGCGCTCAACGGTCTGTTCATGGTCGTCGAAGACCAGCTCGGCGTCGGCGACGTCGTCGACCTCGGGCCGGCCACAGGCATCGTCGAAGAGGTGCGCATCCGCATCACGGCCGTCCGCGACGTGAACGGCACGCTCTGGTTCGTCCGCAACGGCGAGATCCTGCGGGTCGGCAACATGTCGCAGGGCTGGGCGCGGGTCATCATCGACCTCGCCGTGCCCTACGACGCCGACGTCGAGACCGTCGAGACCGCGCTGCTTCGCACCGCGACCGAGATGGCGCACTCGGGCAAATGGCGTTCGCGCGTGCTCGAGAAGCCCGAGGTCTGGGGGCTGGAGTCGATCTCGGCCGAGGCGATGGTGCTCCGGGTCGTCATGAAGGTGCGGTCCTCCGCGAAGGACGATGTCGCCCGTGAGCTCCGGATGCGATTGAAGCACGCGCTCGACGAGATGGAACTGAAGCTCCCGAGCCTCGCGAGCGTCGTGCTGACCGGCTTCGACGGCGCGACCCGCGTCAAGGGCGCGAAGCCGCCGCGCACCGCGCCGAACTCGGTCGTCGCGGGGCAGCCCGTGAAGAAGCCGAAGAACCGGGCGCCTCGCCTGCCCCGCACCACGGGCGGCAGCGCGAGCGACGCAGGAACGACGCCGAAGCCCCCGACCTCGCCCGACGGAGGCGCAGCATGACCGAGATCCAGTCGTTCTACGAGCAGGTCGGCGGCAGGCCGACCTTCGAGAAGCTCGTCGCAGAGTTCTACCGCGGCGTCGCCGATGACCCGGTGCTGAAGCCGATGTACCCCGAAGAAGATCTGGGGCCCGCGGCGCTGCGGCTCCAGCTCTTCCTCGAGCAGTACTGGGGCGGACCGACGACGTACAGCGAGGAGCGCGGCCACCCGCGCCTGCGACTGCGCCATCAGCCCTTCACGGTGAACCCCGACGCCCGCGACCGCTGGCTCGCGCACATGCGCACCGCGGTCGACTCGCTCGAATTGCCACCCCTCGCCGAAGAGACCCTGTGGGATTATCTCCAGCGGGCCGCCTTCGCGATGGTGAACACCTTCGACGCCTGACGACCCACCGCCACCACCCGAAGCGACGAAGGAGTCACTGTGGCCGTAGCAGCATCCACCCCCGATGCGATCGTCGTCGGGGCCGGCCTCGCCGGCCTCGTCGCGGCATCCGAACTCGTCGACGCCGGCCGCCGCGTCGTGATCGTCGACCAGGAGCCCGCGGCGAGCCTCGGCGGGCAGGCCCACTGGTCGTTCGGCGGCCTGTTCCTCGTCGACTCGCCCGAGCAGCGGCGCATGGGCGTGAAGGACTCGCTCGAACTCGCCCGACAGGACTGGGAGGGCACCGCGGCGTTCGACCGCGACGAGGACGAGTGGGGGCGGCGCTGGGCCGAGGCGTACCTCGAGTTCGCCGCGGGCGAGAAGCGCGCGTGGCTGCACGAGAAGGGCGTTCGCTTCTTCCCGGTCGTCGGGTGGGCCGAGCGCGGCGCCGGGCAGGCGATCGGCCATGGCAACTCCGTACCGCGGTTCCACATCACCTGGGGCACCGGGCCCGGTGTGCTCGCGCCGTTCATCGCCCGGGTGAAGGCCGGTGAGGCCGCAGGGCTCGTCGAGTTCCGCCACCGCCATCGCGTCGACGAGCTCATCGTCGAGGGCGGTGCAGTGGTCGGCGTCCGCGGCGCGGTGCTGGCGGCCGACGACGCAGCTCGAGGCGAGGCCTCGAACCGCGAGGTCGTCGGCGACTTCGAGCTGCGTGCCCCCGCTGTGGTCGTCTCATCGGGCGGCATCGGCGGCAATCACGAGCTCGTGCGCGCGGCGTGGCCGGCCCGGCTCGGCGAACCGCCCGCCGAGATGCTCTCGGGCGTGCCCGCTCACGTCGACGGACGCATGCTCGGCATCGCCGAGGCATCCGGCGCGCGTCTCGTGAACGGCGATCGCATGTGGCACTACACCGAGGGCATCACCAATTGGGACCCGGTATGGCCGCTGCACGGCATCCGGATCCTGCCCGGTCCCTCATCGCTCTGGTTCGACGCAGAGGGGCGCCGCCTGCCGCCGCCGCTCTACCCGGGCTTCGACACCCTCGGCACGCTCGAGCACCTCGCGGCGACGGGGCACGGGCACTCCTGGTTCGTGCTCACCCAGAAGATCATCGAGAAGGAGTTCGCGCTCTCAGGCAGCGAGCAGAATCCCGACCTCACCGGAAAAGACCTGAAGCTGCTCGCCCAGCGCGTCAGGCGCGGAGCGCCCGCACCGGTCGAAGCCTTCAAGGAGCACGGCGTCGATTTCATCGTCGCCGACACCCTCGATGACCTGCTCGAGCGGATGCGCGCACTCTCCCCCGAGGCCCCGCTCGACACCGCGAACATCGAGCGCGAGGTGCACGCGCACGACCGCGAGATCGAGAACGAGTTCACGAAAGACCTCCAGATCACCGCCCTGCGCGGAGCACGCAGGTATCGCGGCGACAAGCTCATCCGGGTGGCGACCCCGCACCGATTCCTCGACGCGGAGGCCGGGCCGCTCATCGCCGTGAAGCTGCACATCCTCACCCGCAAGAGCCTCGGCGGCATCCAGACCGACCTCGACTCGCGCGCGCTCGGCGCCGACGGCGCGCCCGTTCCCGGGCTGTACGCCGCCGGCGAGGCGTCGGGCTTCGGCGGCGGCGGCGTGCACGGGTACCGCGCGCTCGAGGGCACCTTCCTCGGCGGATGCCTCTTCACCGGCCGTGCAGCGGGGCGGGCGATCGCTTCCGCGGGTCGAGGAGCGAGCGAAGCGAGCGTCTCGAGACCCCGACCGAGGCGAGCGGATTGAGGAGGGAGCGAAGCGAGCGTCTCGAGACCCCGACCGAGGCGAGCGGATTGAGGAGGGAGCGCAGCGAGCATCTCGAAATCCCGATCCATGCGGCAGGTTTCGAGACGTCGCTTCGCTCCTCCTCAACCAGCTGAGGGCACTAGGACTTCAGCGTCCACGGCTTGCGCCGCACGAGCACGTGCCCGCGGCGCGAGGAGAGCCTCGTCCACGGGCCGGTCTCGAACAACTGCACGGGGTCGTCGCCGAGGAACCCGAGGCTGAAGGCCGCGAACGCCGCTCCGGTCGGCAGGTACTCGACGCCCTCGACACCCCGGCCCCACACCTCGGAACGAACGCGCTGCACCAGCTGCTCGCCGGTGCCCGCGGGGATCGCCTCGGCGACCTCGTCGATGCCCGCGCGCGCCGCGGCTTCGAGCACCGAGGCATCCGCTTCGCCGAGCGGGCGCCAGCCGCCTCGCGGCGGCGAGATGCCCGCCCAGGTGACGGTGTTCACCTCGGGCGGCCGCGACATCGAGATCGGCCGCGACTCGTCGCCTTCGCCGAGCTCGCCCCGGGCGCGCACGATGCGCTCGACGAGCGAGCGCATCGGCACCACCGAATCGAACTCCTCGGTGTCGGCGAGTGCGAAGGTGCGGAGGCCGAGCACGGTCGGGCTCTCGTCGAGGATGCCCCGCGGATAGAGGATCGCGGTGTAGACGGCGAGGATTCCGGAGCCGGCGATCAGACGCACCGACCCGTCTTCGACGCGGGCGGCCCGTTGCAGATACGTGTGCAGATCGCCGAGCGACAGGCTGTCGGCGAGCGTGAGTCGTTGAACCATCTCCTGTCTAAACTACCAAGTGAGCGGGGCTGTTCCGTCTGACCCGCGTTCCACGGCGCCGGCGGCGGCCGCCCACCGACACGGAGGAACGATGAACGGACCCATCGACGGCCTGCTGAGCACGTTGAACCTCACCGACACCGGTGCGCGCACCACTGAAGACATCTTCACCGGCCCGTCGCAGTGGATGCCGCTCGGGCGTGTCTTCGGCGGTCAGGTGCTCGCCCAGTCGATCGTGGCCGCCCTGCACACCGTGCCCGACGACCGCAACATCCATTCGATGCACGGGTACTTCCTCCGCCCGGGCGATGTCGCGCACCCGATCACCTTCTCGGTCGACCGCATCCACGACGGGCGCTCGTTCTCGACGCGCCGCACGCAGGCCTACCAGCACGGCGAGCCGATCCTCTCGCTCATCGCCTCGTTCCAGACCGACGACGACGGTGTCGAGCACCAGCTCGACATGCCCGACGGGCTGCCCGACCCCGAGTCGCTGCCCTCGACGGCCGACGTGCTCGGCGAGTTCGATCACGACGTCGCCCGATACTGGTCGAACGAACGAGCCTTCGACGTGCGACACGTGCCGTCGCCGATCTACCTGAGTGTCGACGGCGACCGCTCACCCCACCAGGCCGTGTGGATGAAGGCCTTCGGCCGCCTCCCCGACGACCCGAAACAGCACCGGGCGGCGCTCGCCTATGCGAGCGACTACTCGATCCTCGAGCCGGTGCTGCGCGCGCACGGCATCGCCTGGGCGACCCCGGGCCTCAAGGTCGCAAGCCTCGACCACGCCATGTGGTGGCATCGCGACGCCCGCGTCGACGAGTGGCTGCTCTACGTGCAGGAGTCGCCCTCCGCGAGCGGCGGCCGTGGGCTCTCGCTCGGCCGTGTCTACACCCGTGACGGCGTGCTCGTCGCGAGCGTCGCCCAGGAGGGCATGGTGCGGGCACCCGCACCGCACGGCTGAGCGATTGCTGTGCAATCCCGGCGCCGGGCGCGTCGGTGCCCCACAATGGTGGCAGGGGCGCTCGCGCGCCCGGGCGGGCGAAGGAGTTCGGCAATGACGGAACCCAGCGATCTCACACGACGTGCTGTGCTCACCATCGGTTCGGTCGGCGCGGTCGGCAGTGCCCTCACCCTCGCCGCATGCGCCGCGGATGACTCGGGCGGCAGCGCGAGCCCGAGCATCGATCCACCGAGCGATGAGGATCCGACCGCCACGACCGGCCCCGAGCCCGACGCTCCCGCCCTCGGCGACGATGTCGGGGCTCTCGCCGACGTTCCGGTCGGCGGCAGCATCGACGCCACCATCGACGGCGAACCCGCGCTCATCGCCCAGCCCACGTCGGGGCAGGTGGTCGCGTTCAGCGCGATCTGCACGCATCAGCAGTGCGTCGTCGCCGCGGCCGGCGAGGAGTTCCATTGCCCGTGCCACGGCTCGATCTACGAGGCAGCCACCGGCGAGGTGGTGCAGGGCCCTGCCATAGACCCGCTGACCCCCATCCCCGTCGCCGTCTCGGGCGACCGGATCGTCACCGCTTCCTGAGGCCCGGGTCGAGCGCGATGGAGTACAGTTTCGAGGGTCTCCCCCTCCACGTGCTGCTCGTGCACGCGGTCATCGTGCTCACGCCGCTCGTGGGGCTCCTGCTCGTCGTGCTCGCCGCCTGGCCGGCCGCGCGACGGGTCCTCTGGCTTCCCGCCCTCGTCGGCGCGGTGCTGCTCGTGCCGCTCGGGCTCGTCACCGTCGAGGCCGGCAAGTGGCTCGAGGCCCGCGTGCCGGAGGCTCCCCTCATCCAGCAGCACACCGGCATGGGCGAAGATCTCACCCCGTGGCTCATCGGGGTGCTCGTCGTCGCGGCCCTCATCGCGGCGTGGGCGCTCGTCGAGCGCGCGGACGCCCGGCGCACGAATTCCGGGCTGTCGCGAGGACTCCGCATCGGGGTGGCCGCGGTGCTCGTCATCGCATCGCTCGTCGTCGCGGTCGGCTCGACCGCGACCCTCGTTCGGATCGGCGAGGCCGGCAGCCGCGCCGTCTGGGAGGGCACATTCAGCGAAGACCCGCTCGAACGCTGACGCGCGGAGACCTCGATTTCGGCCTCCGGCGAACGCTCAGCGCCGACGGAAGCCGATCGACTCCTCCAGGTACGGCGTCCAGGCGTCGCGCTCCTCGTCGGTCATGCGCCGGGGCCGCTCGGTCGCGGCGTCGACGAGCACGATGGTCGTGACCGCCCGCGTGTAGCGAACCCGCGGCTCGACGCCCGCCGGCGAGAACACCTCGTAGCAGACGTCGAGGCTCGCGCCGCCCATATGCCCGATCCAGAGCTCGATGTCGAGCGGCAACCGCTGATACGGGATCGGCGCGAGGTATTCGATCTCTTGGCGGGCGATCAGCGTGATCGTCGTCGACCCGGGCGTCGCGTCGATGACCGCCGTCGATGCGCCCACCGCGTGCTCGGCCGTGCCGTGCTCGTCGACCCAGAACGCCTGGATGCGAGCCTCCTCGAGGAGACTGAGCATCCGGGCGTTGTTGACGTGCCCGTAGGCGTCGAGGTCGCTCCACCGCAACGGGGTGGGCACGTGCAGTCGCAAGTCAGTCTCGCGTGAGCTTGCGGTACGTCGAGCGATGCGGCTTCGCGGCGTCGGCGCCGAGGCGCTCGACCTTGTTCGCCTCGTACGCCTCGAAGTTGCCCTCGAACCAGTGCCAGTTCGACGGGTTCTCCTCGGTGCCCTCGTAGGCGAGGATGTGCGTCGCGATGCGGTCGAGGAACCACCGGTCGTGGGTGATGACCACGGCGCAGCCCGGGAACTCGAGGAGGGCGTTCTCGAGGCTCGACAGGGTCTCGACATCGAGGTCGTTGGTCGGCTCGTCGAGCAACAGCAGGTTGCCGCCCTGCTTGAGCGTGAGCGCGAGGTTCAAGCGGTTGCGCTCACCGCCTGAGAGGATGCCGGCGCGCTTCTGCTGGTCGGGGCCCTTGAAGCCGAACGTCGAGACGTAGGCGCGGCTCGGCACCTCGACCTTGCCGACCTGGATGTAGTCGAGCCCGTCGGACACGACCTCCCAGAGCGACTTGTTCGGGTCGATGCCGCCACGGGTCTGGTCGACGTAGGAGATCTGCACGGTCTCGCCGATCTTCACCGAGCCGCCGTCGCTCGGCTCGAGGCCGACGATGGTTTTGAAGAGCGTGGTCTTGCCGACGCCGTTCGGGCCGATGATGCCCACGATTCCGTTGCGAGGCAACGAGAAGCTGAGGCCGTCGATGAGCACCCGGTCGCCGAAACCCTTCTTGAGGTTCTTGACCTCGAGCACGATGTCACCGAGGCGGGGACCTGCCGGAATCTGGATCTCCTCGAAGTCGAGCTTGCGTGTGCGCTCGGCCTCGGACGCCATCTCCTCATACCGGGCGAGGCGCGCCTTCGACTTGGCCTGGCGGCCCTTCGCATTCGAGCGGACCCACTCGAGCTCCTCCTTCAGGCGCTTGGCGAGCTTCGCGTCCTTCTTGCCCTGGACGGTGAGTCGCTCCTGCTTCTTCTCGAGGTAGGTCGAGTAGTTGCCCTCGTAGGGGTAGAGCCGGCCTCGGTCGACCTCGCAGATCCACTCGGCGACGTGGTCGAGGAAGTACCGGTCGTGGGTGACGGCGAGCACCGCGCCGGGGTACTTGGCGAGGTGCTGCTCGAGCCAGAGCACGCTCTCGGCGTCGAGGTGGTTGGTGGGCTCGTCGAGGAGCAGCAGGTCGGGCTTCTGCAGCAGCAGCTTGCAGAGCGCGACACGACGCTTCTCACCGCCCGAGAGCACCGAGACCTGCTCGTCGCCCGGAGGGCAGCGCAGCGCGTCCATCGCCTGCTCGAGCTGGGAGTCGAGATCCCAGGCGTCGGCCGCGTCGATCTCCTCCTGCAGGGTGCCCATCTCGGCGAGCAGCGCGTCGAAGTCGGCGTCGGGCTCGGCCATGAGCAGCGAGATCTCGTTGAAGCGGTCGAGCTTGGCCTTGATGGGGCCGACGCCCTCCTGCACGTTCTCGAGCACGGTCTTCGACTCGTCGAGCTCGGGCTCCTGCATGAGGATGCCGACCGAGTAGCCGGGGGTGAGCTTCGCCTCGCCGTTCGACGGCTGGTCGAGGCCGGCCATGATCTTCAGGATCGTCGACTTGCCGGCGCCGTTCGGGCCGACGACGCCGATCTTCGCCCCGGGAAGGAACGCCATCGTCACATCGTCGAGGATGACCTTGTCGCCCACCGCCTTGCGCGCGCGAACCATCGAGTAAATGTAATCAGCCAAGATCTTCCCTCAAACCCCATGCGGTAGCGGCCGAACGCGGCCCGCCGTGTCGCCTACCAGTCTATGGGGCGAGTCTCGCCGACGAGACAGTCGCCGGTGCCGAGCGCGGGGCGCACCGCGCCGTGGTAGCCGCCCGACTTCGGACCGTACTGCCCGATGAGGCACTCGTCTTGGAAGAGCACGGCGAACTGCACCGAGTCGGCGTCGAGGTCGATCGTCGTGCGATCGGCCGTGACCTCCATCGCCGTCTTGTCGAAACCTGCGGCGACGAGCGCGTCGATGAAGTCGCGGCCGCCCGCCTCGGCGTTCGCCGCGACCACCGCGGTGTTGACGGAGTCGAAGAACGCCAGGTTCTCGGAGGCCGAGAGCTCGGGCCGTAATGTGGGCGGAGCACTCGGCGTCGGGGCCGCCGATTCGGTCGCCGACGGGCCGCCTGAGGCGGACGGCGACGGGCCCGGCCCGCCGAACAGGCTGCACCCGGCGAGGCCGAGGGTGAGCGCAGCTGCGGCGAGCGCGAGCGCCGCCGTGGTCCTGTTCCGCCGTGCCATGCTTCCCCTCACCGCGGTGTCGACCGCCCGAGCCGAGTCTAAGCGGTCGACGCCGCTCGGCACCGGGCGGCCGTCGCCGCCGGCGAGGCTCAGAAGCGCCCGGCCTCGGCGAGCTCGGAGACCTCGTGCGGGTCGTCGTTCGCGGCCTCGCCCTCGAGCCACGTGGACGCCGCGGGTTCGCCTTCGCGGTCGAACTCTCCCGACTCGATCGGGTCATCCTCGACCTCGACCTCGACCTCGGCCTCGGCCTCGGCCTCGGCGCCAGTCTCGGCCGCCTCGGCGGCCGGCTTGGAAGCCTGCACCCGCGCGTAGGTGCTGACGCACCACGCGAGGTCGTGCCCGATCGCGTCGGCCTCGATCTCGACGGAGGTGCCCGACTTCGTGGCGGTCTCCCACGCACGCTGACGGAGCCGCCCCTGCACGATGACGCGCTCGCCCTTGCGGATCGACAGGCTCGCGTTGCGGGCGAGCTGCCGGAACGCCGAGACGCCGTACCAGTTGGTCTCGCCGTCCTTCCACTCGCCCTTGGCCCGGTCGAAGAAGCGCCGGGTCGACGCGACGCGGAAGGACGTGATCACGAGTCCGTCGCCGGTCACGCGCTGCTGGGGGTCGGTGCCGACGACGCCGGTCACCGCGATGGTGTCGCTCATGTGTACTCCTCGGTCTGGCGCCGCCGCGGATCGGCGACTCGTGGCTCCGGGACGGCCTCGTGCCGGACACCGCCCCGGAACCACGTGCCCCAATGCTCGGCCCAGGCACGGGGCATCCGAACCCCTGCCGTCGTTCTGTGCATCGATGCGATGCAGGCCGGGCTGTCGAGGAGAGATGGCGGATGCGCAGGTCGCGCCGCCGAACACGGCTCTAGAGTGGCGGGATGCCCTACATCGCCGCCCCCGAACGCTACGACCGCATGCGCTACAACCGAGTCGGCCGGAGCGGCCTGAAGCTGCCCGCCCTCTCGCTCGGGCTCTGGCACAACTTCGGGCACGATCGCCCTTTCGAGACGCAGCGGGCGATCGTGCGACGCGCGTTCGATCTCGGCATCACGCATTTCGACCTCGCGAACAACTACGGTCCACCGCACGGGTCGGCCGAGGAGAACTTCGGTCGCCTGCTGGCCGGCGACCTCGCCCCCTACCGTGATGAGTTGATCGTCTCGTCGAAGGCCGGGTACGACATGTGGCCGGGACCGTACGGCGAGTGGGGGTCGCGCAAGTACCTGCTCGCCTCGCTCGACCAGAGCCTCGGCCGGCTCGGGCTCGACTACGTCGACATCTTCTACTCCCACCGCCCCGATCCCGAGACGCCCGTCGAAGAGACGATGGGGGCGCTCGCCACCGCTGTCAGGCAGGGCAAGGCCCTCTACGTCGGCATCTCGAACTACGGCCCCGACGAGACCAGGGCGGCCGCCGCCGCGCTCGCGGCCGAGGGCGTGCCCCTGCTCATCCATCAGCCGCGGTACTCGATGTTCGACCGGCATGTCGAAGACGGGCTGTTCCCCGCGCTCGACGAGGCGGGCGCAGCGAGCATCGTCTTCTCTCCGCTCGCGCAGGGGCTGTTGACCGACCGCTACCTCTCGGGCGAAGTTCCCGCTGGTTCGCGCGCGGCGACGAGCCGGTTCCTGCCCCCTGAACGGATCAGCGCCGACTACCTGGAGCGGGCGCGGGCACTCGAGGCCATCGCCCGCGAGCGCGGGCAGTCGCTCGCACAACTCGCGCTCGCGTGGGTATTGCGGGAGCCGCTCGTGGCGAGCGCCCTCGTCGGCGCCTCGAGCGTCGCGCAGCTCGAGCAGAATGTCGCAGCGCTCGACGCCGCGCCGCTGACGATCGAGGAGATCGAGCGGATCGAACCGTTCGCGGCGCAGGACACTGCGCTCGGCTGAGGATGTCGGTGGCACGGCCTAGTCTCCGAGGACACCCCCGCAGGGCCGGCTGCGACGTCGAGAGGAGCATCATGACACCCACGCCGCAGCCGCGCGTCCGAGAGGCCTTCCCCGTCGAAGTACCCGGTCTCGCGTTCACGCCGGCCGCGCCCGGGCTCTGGCGTGTCGCCCGAGCCGACGGCTCGGTGCTCGGCCATGTCGAACACCGAGCCGTCGGCGAGGGCGGCCGGTTCGCGGCGCGCCGACTCACCGCCGGCACTCTGCGCACGACAGAGATCGGCGAGTTCTGGTCGGCCCGCGAGGCCGCCGAACTCTTCCGCTGATCCGACCGCGCGCCGCGATCCGGGGCGCGCCGCGATCCGGGGCGCGCCGTCGGGGCTCGATCTCGCACGACCCGCTCGGGGGTAGCCTGCCGCCATGCAGTGGTGGAACGACCTCATCTCCTGGCTCACCTCGAGCGAATCGCAGTCGACGGTGTTCGCCGCCGTCGTGCTCTTCGTCTCCGTCCTCGCAGCCGGGCTGCTCGCCGCCTGGATCTCGAGCGCGGCGGTGAAACGCGTCGTCGCGCAGCGCGATCGCGAGGCGAAGAGTGCCGCGATCGCGGCACTCGTGGATGCGGCGACCGAAGCCTCCGTGTGGAACTCGCTCACGCCCCAAGAGCAGGTGCTCGCCGACCGCACCGTCGGTCAGGCCGACATCCTGGTGCGGCTGCTTCCGATCCGCGGATCGGACGTCGCCGCCAACTGGTCCGCGCACCAACTGCACGAGCTCAAGCGCGCCTCATCGACCTTCGGTTACCAGCTCGATCCCGCCGTGGTCGAGTTCCGCGACCGTCTGCTCGACTGGCAGCGGCGCCCGTCGCGCACGAAGCGCCAGTTCCAGAACGACCTCATGCGGTGGCGCACCCAGCGCGACGAAACCCCCGAGCAAACGACGATCGACGAGCAGGAGGCCTGGGTCGCGCAGCAGCACCACGACCGCTACCGGGATGCCGTGACGATCGGCGACACGAGCGGGGCGTCGACCGCCCCGACGCCGACGATCGCCACCGAGGCCACCGGCCCGACCGCGACGACGATGCCCGCCTCCGACGCGACCCGCTGATCGAAGTTCAGCGCCACCACTCGTCGAACATCGACACCGGCACGGTGCGCTTGTGGCGCGTCTGCAGGAACCGTGCCTCGAGCCTCTCGGCCACCTGCTCGTCGATCTCCTCGCCCTCGAGGTAGGCATCGATGTCCTCGTAGCGCAGCCCGAGATTCGCCTCGTCGGACTGGCCGGGCAGGCTGTCGAGCAGATCCGCGGTCGGCACCTTGAGGTACAGGCGCTCGGGAGCGTCGAGCTCCATGAGCAGCGCTCGTCCCTGCCGCTTCGTGAGCCCCGAGAGCGGCAGCACGTCTGCCCCGCCGTCGCCGAACTTCGTGAAGAAGCCCGTGACGGCCTCCGCGGCGTGATCGGTGCCCACGACCAGCAGCGCGCCCTCGCCGGCGATGGCGTACTGGGCGACCATGCGCATCCGGGCCTTCACGTTGCCCTTGCCGAAGTCGCTGATCGGCTCGCCGAGCGCGGTCTCGAAGTCGGCCGCGACACCGTCGACACCGCCCTTGACATTGAACACGACGGTCTCCTGCGGCTCGATGAACTGGAGGGCGAGCTGGGCGTCGTCCTCGTCGCGCTGCGCCCCGTACGGCAGTCGAACCGCGACGAATCGCGCCTCGACGCCCTCGTCGACCAGTTCGTCGACCGCGATCCGGCAGAGGCGCCCCGCGAGTGACGAATCCTGACCGCCGCTGATGCCGAGCACCAACCCCTTCGCGCGCGTCACGCGCACGTAGTCCTTCAGGAATTCGACGCGTGCGCGCGCCTCGGTGGGCGGGTCGATGGTCGGGCTGACGTTGAGCTCGGCGATGATTCGCGCCTGCAGGTCTCGCATGCCCCGACGATACCGTCGTCGTGTTTCGCGGAGGAAACATGAGCTGCGAGCCTCCCCGGGATGCCCGTGCGCCGGATGCGCGAGGAGCCGTTCCACTAGCATCACGTCAGGGATGCGCCCGTTCAGGAGGTCACGTGGAAGTCTCGATCAGCACGATGGTGCTCGTTCCTGCGATCGCCGTCGTCGCGCCGCTACTGGTCCGCGGGCTCGGCAGGTGGATCGCGATCCCGCTCGTCGTCTTCGAGATCGTGCTGGGGCTGCTCCTCGGTCCGGCCATGCTCGGCTGGGTCGTGCCCGACGAGTTCATGGGCCTGATCGCCGAATTCGGTCTGGCCATGCTGTTCTTCCTCGCGGGCAACGAGATCGACTTCCGGGCCATCCGTGGCCGGCCGTTGAACCGGGCTGCGATCGGGTGGATCATCTCGCTCGCCGCCGGAGTCGGCATCGCCGCGCTGTTCGCGCCCGACCTTCCCGCAGCGGCCTTCATCGGCATCGCGCTCACCTCGACGGCGCTCGGCACGATCATGCCGGTACTGCGCGACTCCGGAGACCTGACCACGCCGTTCGGCATCTCGGTGCTCGCGCTCGGCGCAGTCGGCGAGTTCGGTCCGTTGCTCGCGATCTCGCTGTTCCTCAGCGGGCGCTCACCGCTCGTCGCCGCGATCGTGCTGGTCGGCTTCGCGGTCGTCGCCGGTTTCGCCATCTGGTTGGCGGCCAAGGGTGCGGGCAAGCGCATGCACCAGGTGATCACGGCGACCCTGCACACGAGCGGGCAGTTCGCCGTGCGACTGGTGATCTTCGTGCTGCTCGCCCTCGTTGCCCTCAGCATCGTGCTCGACCTCGACATGCTGCTCGGGGCATTCACCGCCGGCGTGCTCTACCGTCTGCTCCTCGTCGGCGCCCCGAAGCACGATGCGGAGGCGATCGAGTCGAAGCTCGAGGGCGTCGGATACGGCTTCCTCGTCCCGATCTTCTTCATCAACACGGGCGTCACCTTCGATCTCGAGGCGCTCTTCGCCGACGGCCGCACGCTCGCGATGCTGCCGGTCTTCGTGGTGCTCCTGCTCGTGATCCGGGGCATGCCCTCGCTCCTCGCCGCTCCGGCGGGCTCCTCGCCCCGCGACCTCACCGCGACCGCGCTGTTCGGCGCCACCGGCCTGCCGATCATCGTCGCGGTCACGGCGATCGGCGTCGATGAGGGCGACCTCGCGAGCGGGACGGCCGCAGCGCTCGTCGGCGCCGGCATGATCTCGGTGCTGCTGTTCCCCCTCATCGCCCTGCTCTTGCGGGGGCGCGGCGGCTCGCGCGAGCGCACCCGCACCGACGACGTGCAGGTGCCCACCGAAGGGTGAGCCGCGGCGCCCGGTATGCTTGGCGAGACCGCCCCCGTAGCTCAGCGGATAGAGCAGGAGCCTTCTAATCTCTTGGTCGCAGGTTCAATTCCTGCCGGGGGCACCACAGCTCGCGAGAGACGTGTCGGCGCGCCCCGGTAGACTCGCCGCATGGCTTCTTCGAGCGACCGACTGGTCTGGATCGACTGCGAGATGACCGGGCTCGACCTCGAGGTCGATGAGCTCGTCGAGATCGCGGTTGTGATCACCGACTACGATCTCAACCCCGTCGATGCGGGGCTCAGCATCGTCATCAAGCCCGACGCGAGCGCGCTCGAGTCGATGGGCGAGTTCGTCCGTCGCATGCACACCGAATCCGGGCTCATCGAAGCGATCCCGAACGGGGTCAGTCTGGCCGACGCCGAGTACCAGGTACTCGAATACGTGTTGCAGCATGTTCCCGACGAGCAGAAGGCCCCGCTCGCCGGCAACTCGATCGGCACCGACCGGGCGTTCCTCACGAAATTCATGCCGCGGCTCGACGCGCACCTCCACTACCGCAACGTCGACGTCTCCTCGATCAAGGAGCTGGCCAAGCGCTGGTTCCCGCGCGCCTATTTCAACGCGCCGGCGAAGAACGGCGGCCACCGCGCGCTCGCCGACATCCTCGAATCGATCCGCGAGCTGCAGTACTACCGTCGCGCCGTCTTCGTCGCCGACCCCGGGCCGGCGAGCCACGAGCTCCAGTCGCTCGCCGCCGAGGTCGTCGCCGAGTTCGAGCAGAAGCAGAAGGTGTAGTACGCTCTTCTAGTTGCCAGATCGTCACGGCGATCCGACACATGGTGGGTATAGCTCAGTCGGTAGAGCGCCTGGTTGTGGTCCAGGAGGCCGCGGGTTCAAGCCCCGTTACTCACCCCAAGTCCGCGAAGCGCGGGTCCGATGCGGGCCCGCGCTTCGCGCTTTCGCTCGGCCGAAGCCAGACCAACGGACTGCATGGCCGACGGGCGCAACGCACACCGACGGAGGAGAATCGTGGAACTCGATGCCGAGGCCTTCGAAGCGCTCGTGGTCGAAGAACTCGACCAGCTGCCGGACGACATGGTCGACGGGCTCGAGAACGTGGTGTTCGTCGTCGAGGATCGCCCCGAGGACGGATCGCTCGATCTCCTCGGCCTCTACGACGGCTTCGCGCTCACCGAGCGCGACCGGTACGGCTTCGGCGAGATGCCCGATCGCATCATCCTCTACCGCGAGTCGCTGCTCGCCATCTGCGAGGACGAAGGCGAACTGCGCGACGAGATCCATGTGACTCTCGTGCACGAGATCGCCCACTTCTACGGCATCGACGACGACCGGCTGCACGAGCTGGGCTGGGCGTGATTCGGGCACCGTTACGCTGATCTCCATGACTCTCTCCCCCGGCCGGATCGTCGGAGTCGCGCTCGGCGCCGTCGCGATCCTCGCCATCGGCGTCTACGGCCCGGCGATGCTCCTCGGCCCGCTGCCCGAAGCCACCATCCGCGTCGATGCGGCATCTGCGGCGACGGGCGGGCCCGGCGCGCCCGTCGTGCTCCCCGACGCCGGTGCGAGCGCGCTCGCGATCGTCGGCGACGACGGAACGGCCGAGACGCTCGCCGTCGGCGGCGCCGTCGGGGCCGTGCCGATCGGCGGCGCGGCGAAGCTCATCGCGGTGCTCGCGACCCTCGACTCGCTGCCCCTCCCCGCGAGCGGGCCCGGCCCCGCGATCACGATCGGGCCCTCCGATTACACGAACTACCTCGACCATGTGAAGGACGGCAACCGCACGCTCCAGGTCTCGCCCGGCGACTCGTGGACGGAGCGCGACGTGGTGCGCGCGACGCTGCTCGCCTCGAGCAACAACCACGCCGACACCCTCGTGCGTTGGGCATTCGGCAGCGCCGAAACCTACGTCGTCGAGGCGAACGCCTGGCTCGAAGCCAACGGATTCGACGCGACCAGGGTCGCCGACGCCACGGGGCTCTCGGCCGACAACGTGGGCACCGCCGAGGAGCTCGCGCGCCTCGGCGCGCTCCTCTACGCCGACCCGGCGCTCACGGCCATCGTGACGGCCCCCGGGGCAACCGATTCGACGGCACGCGGCGTGCCCGATGTCATCGACCATCTCCGAGAGGCGGGCGTGCGCGCCCTCTCCCGCAGCTACACCGACCAGGCGGGCGTCTGCTTCATCTTCAGCACGGTCCTCCCGTCCGCCGACGGCGGGGAGCCCACCCGCGTTACCGGGGCGATGACGATGATGCCCGACTACGAGACGCTCGACCCGGCGGTCACCGAGGCCGTGACGTCGGTGACCGCGGCCGCCCAGCCGGTCATGGTCATCACCGAAGGAGACGAGTACGGCACCGTCACCACAGCCTGGGGCGACTCGGCTGCGCTGATCGCGCGCACAGGGCGCACGGATGCCGCATGGGGCAGTGACCCGGGCGAGGCATCCGTCGCCGTGGAGCCGTTCTCGACCGCGACCGCCGGGCGCGCCGTGGGCACCGTGACGGTGCCGACCGCCGACGGCGACATCCGCAGCGAACTCGAGCTGTCGGCCGACATCGACGACCCAGGACCGCTGTGGCGCCTCACCAATCCGGCGCCGCTCATCGCGGCGTTCTTCGCGGCGCAGCCGAGCTGATCGATCGCCTCAGTCGTTCTCGTCGTCGGACTCGACGGGGTCGGAGTCGTCCGCATCGAATCGGAACCTCACCCGGAGCTCGCCGTTGACCTGACGTTCACCGACGGCGTCGTACCAGAACAGCGATTCGAGACCGTCGACCGCGGCGACCATGCCGATGCGCCGCTCGGCCTCGCCTCCGACGAGGGCGCGATGGTCGAACTCGCCCTCGAGCGGTCCGTCGATGAACTCTGCGACGTACTGGGCGCCGACCGAATCTGCACTCATGTGTCCACCGTAGCCCTCAGCACGGGTTCTGCACCCGAAGCCG
The DNA here is from genome assembly GCF_000421545.1 of Agromyces italicus DSM 16388. GTDB lineage: Bacteria > Actinomycetota > Actinomycetes > Actinomycetales > Microbacteriaceae > Agromyces > Agromyces italicus. Next base: position 162,334 of record NZ_ATXF01000004.1, on the reverse strand, counting down.
CCGGCGAAACGCTCAGTCGACCGCGGGGAGCGTCACCACGAGGTCGGCTGATCGAAGCGGTCGCACCCGGCGCACGTAGCGCCGCCACTCGGTCTCCCAGAGCTCCCAGTAGGGGTCGAATCGCCCCGCATCACGGGCGAGCGCCCGCAGCCTGCGGGTGTCGTCGGCGGCCTGCAACCAGACGCGCACCGCACCCGGACGCCGGGTGACCGCCTCGAACGCACCGCACCCCTCGAGGATGAGCGGGCCGCCGGGTGGCAGCACCACCGCACCGGCCCGGCGTCCCTCGGACCAGTCCCAGCGGCGCCAGCCGCCGGGCACCCCGCGAGCGTGCGGCGCGAGCAGCGTGCGATCGAGCGACCCCGCGGCCGCTGCGAGCCCGTGCCACCCCGGGTAGACCTCGTCCAGCCGCACGAGCCGCGCGCGGCCGCCGGGCCAGTCTGCGGCGAGCTCGTCGGCGAAGGTGCTCTTGCCCGATCCGCTCGGCCCGTCGATCGCGACGATCGGGCCGCTGCGGCGGCCGGCTCCCGCGCCCGCGTCGGCCGCGACCGAACGCGGTACCGCGACCGAGCGCCGTACCGCTGCCCTCACGAGCTGCAGCGCCGCAGTGCGGCGATGCGTCACGTCGCTCACGACCACACCGCGTGGAAGGTTCCGGCCCAGACCGCCGACGCGATCGAGACCGCGGCGATCGTCACGGCGAGCACGACGAGCACGAGGTCCGGCCATCCGACCCGAGATTCGCGAGCCCAGGTTCGCGGCACCTCACTGCCGAATCCGCGCGCCTCCATGGCCGTCGCGAGTTTCGACCCGCGACGGATCGCGAGCACGAGCAGGGCGAAGGCCATCGTCGCGAACCGCCGCACGGTCCCGTGGTCGCCGATCCCGCGCGCCCGGCGGCTGAGCGACATCGCCTGCCAGTCCTCGATGAAGAGTCCGACCAGTCTGGCGCCGGCGAGCGCACCGAGCACGAATCGGCTCGGCAGGTGCCACACCTGCGCCAGCCCGTCGGCGAGTTCGGTCGGGTCGACGTGCATGAACAGCAGCACCGCGGGCAGGCCGATCGCGAGCACCCGCACGGTGACCGCGACGGCGAGTTCGATCGAACCATCGGTGATTCGGGCGAGCCAGAAGGTCCAGTACTCCTCGCCGGAGGGCTGACCGTAGAGCAGCATGCTCACGCCGGCGACGGGTGCTGCGATGAGGATCGGCCAGGCGCGGCGCAGCAGCGTCGGCAGTGTGACGCCCGCGAGCGCGAACAGCACGAGCTGGATCACGAGCGCGGTCGCGGCGCTGACCCAGTCGACGGTGAGGAGCAGCGGCGTCGTGAGCAGCATCGCCGCGGCGAGCCGGCTCACGGGATTCACCCGATCGATGAAACGGAGACGCGCCGCCGCCTGTGGCACCGAGTACGTTTCTGCGCTCATGCGAACTCCCTCGCCGTCGACGCCGCGAGGACGATGCGTTCGTCGCCGAGCCGTGCGATGAATGCGGCGTCATGCGTCACGGAGACGAGCGCGAGCCCGTCGTCGACGAGTTCGCGGAGGAGCGCGGTGAGTTCGATCCAGGTCGATCGGTCCTGGCCGAAGGTGGGCTCGTCGAGGATGAGCACCGATGGCCGGGTGGCGAGCACCGCGGCGACCGAGAGACGGCGCTTCTCTCCGCCCGACAGCGTGAAGGGATTCGCGCGAGCGAGATGGTCGAGGCGGAGCCGTTCGAGGAGTTCATGGACACGGGCCGCGATCGCGACGTCATCAAGCCGCAGGGCACGGAGACCGACCGCGAGCTCGCCCTCGACGGTCGACGCGACGAACTGGTGCTCGGGCTCCTGGAAGACGGTACCGATACGGGTGAGCAGCTCGCGCGAGCGCCAGGCGATCGGCTCGCGCTTCAGGCCGGAAGCGAGCGCAGCGGATGCCTCGACGCGCCCCTCGAGCGGGCGGAGCAGGCCGCCCGCGGTGAGCGCGAGCGTCGACTTGCCGACGCCGTTCGGACCGGTGATGACCGTGCTCGCCCCCGCAGCGACGTCGAGCTCGAGACCGCGCTGTACGACGGCGTTCGCACGCCGGCCGATGGCGAGGCCTCGTGCGGTGAGCGCGTGCTCGATCGCACTGCGGCCCGCGGAACCGGACTCGGTCGCCGCAGTCGCCTGCCCGGTGACGTCGAAGGCGACGGCACCCGGCAGCGGCACGCCAGGCACCCACACACCGGCGTCGAGCAGTTCCCGGCGCTGCTCCACGAGGACGACGCCCGGCGTGCCGTCGGCGATCAGACGCCCGTCGCGCCCGAGCACCACGACCCGCTCGACGAGGTCGACCCAGACGTCGACCCGGTGCTCGACGACGACCAGTGTCGCCCTCGTGCGCTCGAGCACGCGCCCGACGGCGTCTCGCACCTCGCGCACCCCGTCGGGATCGAGGTTGGCCGTCGGCTCGTCGAGCAGCAGGAGTCCCGGACGCATCGCGATCGCGCCGGCGAGGGCGAGCCGCTGCTTCTGTCCGCCCGAGAGCGCCGAGCTCGGGTGCTCGAGCGGCAACTCCAGTCCGACGTCGGCGAGCGCCCGACGAACTCGGGGCCAGATCTCGTCGCGCGGTACCCCGAGGTTCTCGCAGCCGAACGCGACATCGTCGCCGACCCGCGCGAGGATCACCTGCGAATCGGGGTCTTGCAGGACGAGACCGGCGCGCCCCCTGGCCGCCGATGGCGCGACCCCGTCGACCATGAGCTCGCCGTACTCCTCACCTTCGTCGTCGCCGCCGTGCACCCCGGCGAGTGCATGCAGCAACGTCGACTTGCCCGCTCCGGAAGGGCCGAGCAGCAGCACCCGCTCCCCGGGGTGGATGCGCAGATCGAGCTTCTCGACCGCGGGGCGGAGCCGTGACGCATGGCGCCACCCCCAGCCGCGCGCCTCGATGGCGGCCGGCGCCGGCGCTGACGAACGTGACATCCTCACACCCGCTGGGTGACGTCCTGGCCCGCGGCGAAGCGGCTGAGCGCCCCGGTCGCGGCGAGGGCGCGCACGAGCAACCAGCCGACGAGGCCGGCGAGCACCGCCCCCGACACGACGACGGTGCCGAAGTAGAGTGCGAGGAACTCGGCCGACTTCTGCAGGTTTCCTGAGACGAAGAGCTCGAGCGTCCAGGCGGCGGCGCCGGCTGCCGCGCCGGCGAGGATGGCCTGCGTCAGCCCGAATCGACGGTAGAGGAACAACGCGAAGACGAGTTCGGCGCCGATGCCCTGCGCGAGGCCCGAGTAGATCGTCTCGATGCCCCACTGGTTGCCGATGAGCGCCGAGACGATCGCGGCGACGAGTTCGACGAAGAGCGCCGCCCCGGGCTTGCGGATGATGAGGCCGCCGAGCACGCCGCCGATCAGCCAGATGCCGACGGCGATGCCGCCGAGGCCCGGGGTCACGGCGTCAGCCGCGACGAACCAGGCATAGCCGATGTTGTTCCAGAACAGGAACAGGAGGCCCGTCGCGACGGCGATGACGGCCGCCACGACGATGTCGACGACGCGCCAGCGGAAGGTGCGCTTCGGTGCGACCTCGCGTGCCGACGGGGTGGTGGGGGAAGTGGTGTGCACTGTCGTGCCCTTTCGGTTCGTGGAAAGAGGCACGGGATATTGAGATCGATTGCCCTCCCTGCGCTGGCATGACCCAGATCAGGTTCGACGGTCGAAGGTTGAGAACCTTCCTCTCAGCCCGGCTCACCGGACTCCCGTGTTCGAGGACGAGTATACGCCGGGGCGGCGACCGCGTCGCCCCGGCTCAGTGCTTGAGCGCTCGGATGACCCAGCGCAGCGCCTTGCCGGTCACCCAGACGAGCGGCGTGGCGACCAGGATGAGACCGATCAGATTCGGCTCGAAACGCACCTCGCCCCCGGAACGACCGACGTATGCGCCGAGGGGAATGGACAGCCCACCGCCCCCGCCGCCACCGGCCTGGTCGCCGCTCTCGTCGCTGCCGCTGCCGGCGCCGAAGCCGTAGTAACCGAGGGCCACCGGAACGACCTTGGTGCCGTCGAGGTCGATCGGTTCGCCGTATGAGGTCTTCACGCCGACGCCGGCGACGGTCTCTGCCAGTTCGAGTACGAGATCAGCCATGTCGCCACGCTACCCGCCGAACTGGGTTCGATCCACCCCTGCGCGCCCTTCGGCCTGCGCTGCCTGCGCTGCCTGCTCGGCGGCGAGCCGGGCCCGGCCCTCCGCATCCATGGGCTTGCGACGCATCGACTCGACCCGCGCCGCCGCCTCCCCGGTTCGAACGAGCGCCGCGGGCCTGACCGCCCCGCGCCCGAATCGAGCGGTGACCTCGTCGATCGCGCGTTCGGCCTCGCGCCACTCCTCGTCGGGATCCCAGAGCATGGCACCCCCGCCCGACGGGCGCAGATGCTCGGCGCGCACCCCGATCAAACGGATTCGCGCGCCGTCACCGAGCAGTTCGGGGAGCGCCGACTGCGCCTCGTCGTAGATGCGTCGTGCGACGTCGGTCGGTTCGCCGAGAGTACGCGAACGCGTGACCGTGCGGAAGTCGCCGTACCGGAGCTTCAAGACGACCGTTCGGCCGACGAGGCCGGCACGCCGCAGCCGCACGGCGACGTCGTCGGACAACCGGAGCAGCTCGCGACGGATCTGCTCGGGATCGGTGAGATCGTGCCCGAAGGTGACCTCGTGCCCGATGCTCTTCTCGGCCCGAGCCTTCTCGACATCGCGCGGGTCGATGCCGTTCGCGAGCCGCATCAGACGCGACGCGAGCGACGGGCCGATCGCCCGTTCGAGCGCGTCAGCGGGCATCGCCGCGACGTCGCCGACCGTGCGCAGGCCGAGTCGTGTCAGCGACTCCTCGGTCACCCGACCGACCCCCCACAACGCCGAGACAGGAAGAGGATGCAGGAACGACACGGTCTCGGACGCCGGGACCACGAGCATGCCGTCGGGCTTGGCCCGGCTCGAGGCGACTTTCGCGACGTATTTCGACGCGGCCACCCCGATAGAACAGGTGAGGCCCGTCTCGCGCTGCACGCGCTGACGGATCGTCCACGCGATCTCGGCGGGGCTGCCGTGCAGGCGGCGCGCACCCGAGACGTCGAGGAACGCCTCATCGATCGACAGCGGCTCGACCAGCGGTGTGATCGACTCGAAGATGCCCATGACCTCCTTCGAGTAGCGCGAGTAGCTCGCGTAGTCGCCGCGGAGCACGACCGCGTTCGGGCAGCGCTGCAGCGCGATCGACATCGGCATCGCCGAGTTCACGCCGTAGCGGCGGGCCTCGTAGCTCGCGGCCGACACGACGCCTCGCCCCGCCGTGCCGCCGACGAGCACGGGCCTGCCGCGCAGTTCGGGTCGCGAAAGCAGTTCGACCGAGACGAAGAAGGCGTCCATGTCGACGTGCAGGATCGGGGTCGCCGAATCGTCGACGGGGCCCGTCGTCACCTGCCTCGACGAGCCGTCCTGCTTGCTCATGCTCCGACCCTAACCGCGCCCACCGACACCGCTCCCGCGGCGCCGTCTGCGCGAAGCCATGGCGCCGGGGGAACGGCCGCCACGGCGACGCGGCTAGAACCCGAAGTCGCCGCCGCCGCCGAAATCGCCCCCACCGAAGTCGCCGAACCCGCCGAAGTCGCCACCGGAATCGGAACCCACGTCGGCCGAGGCTTCGCCCGCGCCCGCGTCGGTCGCGCCGTCGGCGCCCTGGTCGGCGCCGCCGGCCTCGAACGCCGAGGCGTCGGGCAGCAGCGCCTGCGCGATCGCCGAGCCGACGACGACGCCCGCGATCGAGCCGAGCAGCGAACCGCCGAACATCTGGCCGAAGGACGGGCCGGCCTGGCCGGCGCGTGCGCCGGTGGCATCCGCCCCGCGGAACGCCCGCTCCATGTTGCCGGGTGCGCGAAGCTCGGCGCGCGTGGCCGCTCGCGCGAGGGCCGACGGCTCGTCGGAGACGATCCGCTCCCCTGCGGGCGCCTCGTCGGCGAGAGAACGGTACACGGCCGCCCGCTGCTCGGGCGTCAGCTTCGCGAAGGCCTCGGCGTGCACCTGCTCGATCGACTCGGGCGGTGCGGTGCGAAGCAGGTAACGGTAGCGCTCGAGCGCGAGCTCGTCATCGCTGAGCCGCCTGACCGGCGGTGACTGCCGCGGTGCGGGCTGCTCGGGTGAGCCGAAGAGTCGATCGAAGAATCCCATGGTGTCCTCGCTGATCGTGAAGGGGAATTCGATTCTCTCGACACTCCCCCGGAAACGGCTGAGAGCCGGGCCGACCCGAAGGACGCGCCCGGCTCTCGACTCGCCGAGGGCTGAAGCGCTACTGCACCGCGGCCGCGCGCTCGAGGACGAGCTCGCGCACGCGCGCCGCATCGGCCTTGCCCTGCATCGCCTTCATGACGGCGCCGATGACCGCGCCGGCGGCCTGGACCTTGCCGTCGCGGATCTTCGCGAGCACGTCGGGCTGCGAGGCGAGCGCCTGGTCGATCGCCGCGATGAGCGCCCCGTCGTCGGAGACGACGGCGAGACCGCGGGCGTCGACGATCTCCTGCGGCGAACCCTCGCCGGCGACGACGCCCTCGAGCACCTGACGGGCGAGGCGATCGGTGAGCGTGCCTGCATCGACGAGTGCCGCGAGCTCGGCGACCTGCGCCGGCGTGGCGAGCTCGGCGACGTCGCGCTCCGAGGCGTTCGCAAGACGGGTGAGCTCACCCGTCCACCACTTGCGGGCCGAGGCCGGAGAGGCTCCGGCGGCGACGGTCTCGGCGACCTCGTTCAAGAGTCCGCTGTTCGCGACATCCTGGAACTCGAGGTCGGTGAAGCCCCACTCGCCCTTCAGCCGACGCCGACGTGCAGCCGGCGGCTCGGGCAGCGCCGCGCGCAGCTCGTCGATGAGCTCGGCCGACGGCACGACGGGCACGAGGTCGGGCTCGGGGAAGTAGCGGTAGTCGTCGGCGTCGGACTTCGGACGACCGGCGCTCGTCGCGCCCGTGTCCTCGTGCCAGTGCCGCGTCTCCTGCGTGATCGTGCCGCCGTTGGCGAGGATCGCCGCCTGCCGCTGGATCTCGTAGCGCACCGCGCGCTCGATCGAACGGAACGAGTTCACGTTCTTCGTCTCGGTGCGGGTGCCGAGCTTCTCGTGGCCGCGCGGGCGCAGCGAGACGTTCGCATCGCAGCGCAGGTTGCCGCGCTCCATGCGCGCCTCGGAGATGCCGAGCGCGAGGGCGATGTCGCGGATCGTCGCGACGTACGCCTTCGCGAGCGCCGGGGCATCCGCCTCGGCACCGAAGATCGGTCGCGTGACGATCTCGACGAGCGGCACGCCCGCACGGTTGTAGTCGACGAGCGAGTACTCGGCGCCCTGGATGCGGCCCGTCGCACCGCCGACGTGGGTCAGCTTGCCGGCGTCCTCCTCCATGTGGGCGCGCTCGATCGGGATCATGAACGTCTTGCCGCCCTCGATCTCGACCTCGAGCTCGCCGTCGAAGGCGATCGGCTCGTCGTACTGCGAAATCTGGTAGTTCTTCGCCAGATCGGGGTAGAAGTAGTTCTTGCGCGCGAAGCGGCTCGACGGGGCGATCGAGCAGCCGAGCGCGAGACCCAGCGAGATCGACTTGCGCACGGCGTCGCCGTTCACGACCGGCAGCGACCCCGGCAGGCCCAGACACACCGGCGAGACGAGCGTGTTCGGCTCGGCACCGTGGAACTCGGAGTTCGCCGGGTTCGGCGCCGACGAGAACATCTTCGTCGTGGTGTTCAGCTCGACGTGCACCTCGAGGCCGATCACCGGTTCGAAGAGCTCGAGTGCCTGGTCGAAGTCCATCAGTTCAGCGCGGGCCATCAGAGTGCGCCTTCCTCGGTCGCGGAGAGCTCGTGTGCGGTCAGGTCGGGGGCCCGACCCAGCAGCGGGCCGCCCCACTCGGCGACGAGCAACTGCTCGAGCGCGCCGCCGACGTTGTAGAGGCGGGCGTCCTCGCGCGCCGGCGCGAGGAACTGGATGCCGACGGGCAGGCCGTCTTCGGGGGCGAGACCGGTCGGCACCGAGATGCCGGGCACCCCGGCAAGGTTGGCCGGGATCGTCGCGATGTCGTTGAGGTACATCGAGACCGGATCGGCGAGCTTCTCGCCGAACTTGAACGCCGTGGTCGGCGCGGTCGGCGAGGCGAGCACGTCAACCTTCGCGAACGCGGCGTCGAAGTCGCGCTGCACGAGCGTGCGCACCTTCTGGGCGCTGCCGTAGTAGGCGTCGTAGTAGCCGGCGGAGAGCGCGTAGGTGCCGAGGATGATGCGGCGCTTCACCTCGGGGCCGAAGCCCGCCTCGCGGGTCGCGGACATGACTTGCTCGACCGTGCCGGCGCCGTCGGGCGTGACCCGCAGGCCGAACCGCACCGAGTCGAACTTCGCGAGGTTCGACGAGGCCTCGGCCGGGAGGATCAGGTAATAGGCGGCGATCGAGTACTCGAAGTGGGGGGCGCTGACCTCGACGATCTCGGCGCCGCCCCGCTCGAGAAGCTCGAGCGCCTCGTGGAAGCGCTGGCGGACGCCGGGCTGGAAGCCCGCGCCGTCGAGCTCCTTGATGACGCCGATACGGAGGCCCGAGACATCCGCCCGCCTGACGGCATCGGCCATCGACGGCCAGGCCATCGGCAGCGAGGTCGAGTCGAGCGGGTCGTGCCCGGCGATGACGTCGTGCAGCAACGCCGCGTCGAGCACCGTGCGGGTGACCGGGCCGATCTGGTCGAGGCTCGAGGCCAGGGCGATCGAACCGTAGCGGCTGACCGCGCCATAGGTCGGCTTCACGCCGACGGTGCCGGTGACGTGCGCGGGCTGGCGGATCGAGCCGCCGGTGTCGCTGCCGAGCGCGAGCGGCGCCTCGAACGCGGCGACCGACGCGGCCGAACCGCCGCCGGAGCCGCCCGGGATGCGATCGAGATCCCACGGGTTGTGGGTGGGCCCGTAGGCCGAGTGCTCCGTCGAGGAGCCCATCGCGAACTCGTCCATGTTGGTCTTGCCGAGCGGGATGAGCCCAGCCTCGCGGACCTTCGTGACCGGGGTGGCGTCGTAGGGCGGGATCCACCCCTCGAGGATGCGCGAGCCCGAGGTGGAGGGCATGCCCTTCGTGACGAGCACGTCTTTGATGGCGATCGGCACGCCGGCGAGCGGGCCGAGGGCCTCGCCCGCGGCACGGCGGCGGTCGAGGTCGGCGGCGGTCTCGAGGGCGCGCTCTCCTTCGACGTGGAGGAAGGCGTGCACCGCGCCGTCGACCGCGGCGATGCGGTCGAGGTGTGCGCGCGTCGCCTCGACCGAGGAGACGTCGCCGGCGGCGAGCTTCTCACCGAGCTCGGCGGCGGACAGGCGGATCAGCTCGTCGCTCACTGTTCTTCTCCCAGGATCGCGGTGACCACGAAGCGCGAACCGTCGGACTCGGGGGCGCCCGAGAGCGCCTCCTCGGCGGTCAGCGTGTTGCCGACGACGTCGTCGCGGTACACGTTCTGCATCGGGATCGGGTGGCTCGTCGGCGGCACGTCGGGCGTGGCCACCTCGCTCACCTTCTCGACCGCGTGCATGATCTGGGCGAGTTCGGTCGTCAAATGCCCGATCTCTTCGTCGGTGAGCGCGATACGTGCGAGGTTCGCGAGATGCGCGACCTGCTCCGCACTGATTTCGGACATGCTGCTCCGTCGTCTCGTGGTGGGAATCCAACGATTCTATCGGGGTGCACCGGAGAGCCCGCGCCCGTGGAACGCCTGCGTTCAGTCGAGTGCCGCGGGCCCCTCGCTCACCAGCACGGCGAACTGCGCCGCGTCGAGTACCCGGATGCCGAGCTCCTCGGCCTTCGCGAGCTTCGACCCCGCCCCTGGGCCGGCGGCCACGTAGTCGGTCTTCTTCGAAACGCTCGACGCCGCCTTGCCGCCCGCGGCGATGATCGCCTCCTGCGCGCCTTCGCGGGTGAACCCATCGAGGCTGCCCGTCGCGACGACCGTGAGACCGGAGAGCACCCCGCCTGCCGCGGCTGCGGCACCCGGCCCCGGATGCCCCGGGGTGGCCCATTGCACGCCCGCCGCCGTCCACAGTTCGATGATCTCGAGGTGCCAGTCGACGCCGAACCAGTCGATCAAGGAGTCGGCGATGATGCCGCCGACCCCGTCGACCTCGGCGAGCTCGTCGCGGGATGCCGCCCGGACGGCGGCGAGCGAGCCGAACCAGTCGGCGAGCGCCCGCGCCGCCACCGGACCGACATGGCGAATGTTGAGCGAGACGAGCAGGCGCCAGAGGGGCTTCGCCTTCGCCTTCTCGAGTTCGGCGAGGAGTTTCGTCGCCGCCTCGGACGGACCGACCTCGCGGAAGTCCTTCTTGACCCCCGCTGCGCGACGTTCGGCCGGCGTCAGCTGCTCGGTGCCCGGCGGGTAGGCGATGCGCACCTTCTGGAACGGAGCGCGCCGAACGGGTTCGCCGGTCGCCTCGTCGATCTTGGGCTCACCGGTCTCGGCGTCGCGGACGACGACTTCGATGGGCACGAGTTCGTCGATCGTGAGTTGGAAGAGGCGCGCCTCGGTCGCCAGCGGCGGTTCGGCCGGGAACGAGGGCTGCGTCAGCGCCGCCGCGGTGACCTCTCCGAGTGCCTCGATGTCGAGTCCGCCGCGCGAGCCGATGTGCTCGACGCGCCCGCGAACCTGCGCCGGGCACGACCGCGCGTTGGGGCAGCGCAGATCGATGTCGCCCTCTTTCATCGCCCGCAGCGGCGTACCGCACTCGGGGCAGAGCTCGGGCATGTGCCACTCGACCTCGCTGCCGTCACGCAACTGCTCGACCGCGCCGAGGATCTCGGGGATCACCTCGCCGGCTTTGCGCAGTACGACGGTGTCGCCGATGCGTACGCCCTTGGCGCGAACCACCTGCTGGTTGTGCAGCGTGGCCTGGCGGACCGTCGAGCCCGCGACCTTCACGGGCTCCATCACGGCGTACGGCGTCGCACGACCGGTGCGGCCGACCCCGACGACGATGTCCAGGAGCTTCGTGTGCACCTCTTCGGGCGGGTACTTGAAGGCGATCGCCCAACGCGGCGCGCGGCTCGTCGCCCCGAGCTCGGCGTGGAGCTCGAGTTCGTCGATCTTCACGACGATGCCGTCGATCTCGTGCTCGACGTCGTGGCGGTGTTCGCCGCGGTCGACGATGTAGTCGGCAACCTCGTCGACCGAGGAGAACACGCGCGAGTGCGGCGAGACGGGCAGCCCCCATGAGGCGAGGCGCCCGTAGATCTCGGACTGCGCGCGCACCTCGGGGTCGGCCCATGCGCCGATGCCATGCAGGTAGAGCGAGAGCCGGCCGAGCCGTTCGCGCATGAGTGCGAACTCGAACTCGCTCTTCTTCTCGCGCCGCTGGCGGAGGCTGCCGGCCGCGGTGTTGCGGGCGTTCGCGAATTCTGGGTAGCGGGTCGGCACCGCATCGGCCGGCCGGCCCTTCGCGGCCCAGTCGGCCTCGAATGCGGCCTGCAACGCATGCTGGCGATCGTTCAGCGCCTCGAAGTCGGCGGTGCGCAGGAACACCTCCCCGCGAACCTCGAAGAACGACGGGTAGCCCGCACCCTCGAGACGTCGTGGGATCACGGGGATCAGGTCGACGTTCTCGGTGATGTTCTCGCCGACCCGACCGTCGCCACGAGTCGTCGCGGTCTCGAGCACGCCGTCGCGGTAGGCGAGGCTGATCGCGAGGCCGTCGATCTTGAGCTCGGTCAGCCAGTGCACCGGTCGCCCCGCCGCGGCCTGCGCCTTCGCGGCCCACTCGCGGAACTCGTCGATCGAGAACACGTTGTCGAGGCTCAGCATGCGCTCGGCGTGCTCGTGCTCGGGGAACCCGGCCGAGACGACCGCTGCGCCGACCTGCTGCGTCGGGCTGTCTTGGCCGGCGAGCTCGGGGAACGCCCGCTCGATCGCCTCGAGCCGATGGAATGCGGTGTCGTACTCGGCGTCGGCGAGCGGTGAGTCGCCGTCGCCGTAGTAGGCGAGCCTGGCGACCTCGATGCGCGCCGTGAGCGCCTCGGCCTCGGCGCGCGCCGTCTCGAAGTCGGTCGGAAGGTCGTTCTCGACGGGAGTCTCGCTCACAGGCCAATACTACGATCGACCCCCGACGCCCGAGCGTGACCGACTACAGTGAGCCGGTGACCATACGTACCCCGGGTCGGGCCGATCGAACCGGCTCCCGCCGGAGAGCGTTCAGCCTGCATCCGGCGCAGACCGTCGTCGCCGGCTTCGCCGGAGCGGTGCTGGTCGGCACCGCGCTGCTGATGCTGCCGATCTCCAAGGTCGGCCCGGGCGGCGCCTCGTTCGTCGATGCGCTGTTCACGGCGACATCCGCCGTCTGCGTCACCGGCCTCACCGTCGTCGACACCCCGACGTACTGGACCTCGTTCGGCCAGGTCGTGATCATGCTGCTCATCCAGCTCGGCGGTCTCGGCATCATGATCTTCGCCTCGCTCATCGGCCTCGTGCTCGCGCGCAAACTGTCCGTGCGCTCCCGCATCACGACCGCCACCGAGACGAAGACGAGCGGATTCGCCGACGTCCGCGCGCTCGTACGCGGCATCGTGAAGATCACCCTCGTCATCGAGGCGGCGGTGTTCGTGCTGCTCTGGCTGCGTCTCGTGCTGGGGTACGGCTACGGCGTGGGCGAGGCCGCCTGGCACGGGGGCTTCCTCGCGGTGTCCTCATTCAACAACGCGGGCTTCGCCCTCTACACCGACAACCTCATGGGGTTCGTCGCCGACCCGTTCGTCTGCATCCCGATCTCTGCAGCCATCATCCTCGGCGGTCTCGGTTTCCCGGTCATCATGCAACTCCGCAAGGAGTTCCGGCGCCCCCTGCACTGGACGATGAACACCAAGCTGGTGCTCTGGGGAACCGCGGTACTGCTCATCGGCGGCACCGTCTACCTCACGGTGATCGAATGGGACAACCCGGGCACGCTCGGTGCACTCGACCCCGGTGCGCGAGTGCTCGCGGGCTTCTTCCAGTCGGTGCAGACCCGTACCGCGGGCTTCAACTCGATCGACATCGGCCAGATGCACGACGCGAGCTGGCTCGGCATGGACGTCCTCATGTTCATCGGCGGCGGTCCTGCCGGTACCGCGGGCGGCATCAAGGTCACGACCTTCGCCGTGCTCTTCTTCATCATGATGACCGAGCTGCGCGGCGAGACCTCGGTGAACATCTTCGGCAAGCGCCTGAGCCGCGCCGTGCACCGGCAGGCGATCACGGTGGTGCTCATCGCCGTCGGTGCGGTCGTCGTCGGCACCGCAGTGCTGCTCATGATCACCGGACTGGACCTCGACCGGGTGCTCTTCGAGGCGGTCTCGGCCTTCGGCACGGTAGGACTGTCGACCGGCATCACCGCCGACCTTCCCGACGCGGCGAAGATCGTGCTCGTCCTGCTCATGTTCCTCGGCCGCATCGGCCCGCTGACCCTCGGCAGCGCCATCGCTCTCCGCGAGCGACGGATCCTCTACGAACTCCCCAAGGAAAGGCCGGCAATTGGTTAGGTTCCCCCTCTTCGGCGGCGACACGTCGCGCCGCATCGCCGAGGCCGACTCCGTCGCCGTGATCGGCCTCGGCCGCTTCGGCAGCGCCCTCGCACTCGAACTCATGGCCGGGGGCACCGAAGTGCTCGGCATCGATCTCGAGGAGGATCTCGTCCAGGCCCTGAACGGCGAGCTCACCCAGGTCGTGCGCGCCGACTCCACGAAGGAGGAGGCGCTGCGCCAGCTCGCCGTCGACGAGTTCGACCGTGTCGTCGTCGCGATCGGCGGTGACATCTCGGCGTCGATCCTCACCTGTTCGGTGCTGCTCAGCATGAAGATCCCGGTCATCTGGGCGAAGGCCGTCGACGACCGCCACGGGCTCATCCTCGAGCAGCTCGGGGTCCATCACGTGATCTACCCCGAGAAGGACATGGGCCGGCGCGTGGCGCACCTCGTACGCGGTGCCGCCCTCGACTACATCGAGGTCGCACCGGGCTACGCGCTCGTGAAGACTGCGGCCCCGTCGGTGCTGCACGGCAAGCCGCTCGGCGACACCGGCATCAGATCGAGCCACGGCATCACCGTCGCCGCCTACCAGCACGGCGACGAGGCGTGGCGGAACGCCGACAATGCGACCGTGCTGCACGCGGGCGACACGATCCTCATCGTCGGGCCGACCGCCGACGCCGAGGCGTTCGCGCAACTCCGCTGAGCGGTGCAGCGGGGGCGTGCCGCGCGGACTCGCCCGCTACGCCCCCACGGGCACCGCGCTGACGGTGCGGTCGATCGTGAACTGGCCGAGCACGCGGGTGCCGACGTAGATGACGGCGGTCTGGCCGGGGGCGACGCCGTCGAGCGGCTGCACCGGGGTGACGACGAGTTCGCCGCCGTCGAGCACGGCCGACGCGGGCACCGGATCGGCGTGCGCCCTGATCTGCACCTCGCAGTCGAACGCCTCGCCGTCGGCGGCCACGAGACCGGATGCCACTGGGTCGAGGCCGGCCCAGGAGTAGCGCGACCCGGCGATGAGGCCGATCGCGAGCGCCTCCTTCGGGCCGACGACGACGGTGTTCTCCTTCGGTCGCACCTCGAGCACGAAGCGGGGCTTGCCGTCGGACGCTGGGGTGCCGAGCCGCATGCCGCGGCGCTGGCCGACGGTGAACGCGTGGGCGCCCTCGTGCGAGCCGACGACGGCGCCCGAGCGGTCGACGATGTCGCCGGTCTCGGTGCCGACGCGCTCGGCGAGCCAGCCCTTCGTGTCGCCGTCGGGGATGAAGCAGATGTCGTAGGAGTCGGGCTTCTGCGCGACGCTGAGGCCGCGCTCGGCGGCCTCGGCGCGGACGAGCTGCTTCGAGGCGGTGTCGCCGAGCGGGAAGTAGGCGTGGGCGAGCTGCTCGGCCGTGAGCACGCCGAGCACGTACGACTGGTCTTTCGACTCCGCGTTCGCGCGGTGCAGTTCGAGCGCGCCCGAGGCGCCGGTCACGACCTTCGCGTAGTGGCCGGTGGCGACGGCGTCGAAGCCGAGCGCGAGCGCCTTCTCGAGGAGGGCGGCGAACTTGATCCGCTCGTTGCAGCGCATGCAGGGGTTCGGGGTGCGCCCCGCCGAGTACTCGGCGATGAAGTCGTCGACGACGTCGGCCTTGAACCGCTCGGAGAAGTCCCACACGTAGTACGGGATACCGAGGACGTTCGCAGCCCGCTGCGCGTCCATCGAGTCTTCGATGGTGCAGCAGCCGCGGCTGCCGGTGCGGAGCGTGCCCGGCATGCGGCTGAGCGCGAGATGCACCCCGACGACCTCGTGGCCCGCCTCGACGGCGCGCGCAGCGGCGACGGCGCTGTCGACGCCGCCGCTCATCGCTGCGAGAACCTTCACCCCTCCAGTGTAGGCAAGCGCACCTCCGTGTTTCCCGACACCCCACGTTTCTCAGGAGGCGGCACCCGGATAACGACGTTTCTCAGGAGATTTCGGCCGCACGAGGGACGCCCGGTGCCCGAGTTTCCTGAGAAACAGGGTTCTCGGCAACCACGCTCCGGAGAAGCCGCGATCTCAGCGGTCGAAGGAGGTCGCCCGGGCCGCGAGACCGGCCTTCGCGGCGAGTGCATGCGCCGCAGGCAGCGCCGAGAGGAACGCGTCGACGTCGGCGTCGGTCGAGCTGTGGCCGATCGTGATGCGCAGTGCGCCGCGCGCGTCGGCCTCGCTCCGGCCCATCGCCATCAGCACATGGGAGGGTTCGGGCACGCCCGCCTGGCAGGCCGAGCCGGTCGAGACGGCGACCCCGGCCGCATCGAGGAGGAAGAGCAGCGAGTCGCCCTCGCAGCCGGGAAACGAGAAGTGCGCATTGCCGGGCAGTCGAACGGATGCCCCGGGGCCGACGTCGCCCGACAGGCGTGCGTCGGGCACGGTCGCCGCGACGCCCGCGACGAGTCGGTCGCGAAGCGCCGACATCCTCGCCGCATCGTCGCCCAGACGCGACGCGGTCACCTTCGCCGCCGCCGCGAACGAGACCGCGGCCGCCACGTCCTGCGTGCCCGAGCGCACCTTGCGCTGCTGGCCGCCTCCGTGGATGAGCGGTTCGACGGCCGCCGAGCGGTCGAGCACGAGCGCGCCGATGCCCGCGGGCCCGCCGATCTTGTGCGCCGAGACGCTGAGGGCGACGAGTCCGGCGCCGCGCGGGGCATCCGTCGCACGTCGAATGCCGTGGAAGTCGATCGGGACCTGCCCGTAGGCGGCGATCGCATCGACGTGCAGCGGCACGCCCGCGCGAGCGGTCATACGCGCCGCCTCTTCGACGGGCTCGATCGTGCCGACCTCGTTGTTGGCCCAGAGCATGGTGACGAGGGCGACGGATGCCGCGTCACGGTCGAGCTCGTCTGCGAGCACGTCGAGGCGAACCCGGCCCACCTCGTCGATCGGCAGCTCGACCACCTCGGCCCCCTCGTGGGCGACGAGCCACTCGACGGTGTCGATCGTGGCGTGGTGCTCCCCCGCCGGCATGAGGATGCGGCGACGCGCGACAGGCGCCTCGGCGGCCCCCGCCACTACCCCGGCAGCCGTATGCCGCTGCCACCAGAGCCCCTTGATCGCGAGGTTCACCGCCTCGGTGCCGTTGCCCGTGAACACGATCTCGATGCCGTCGGCGCCGAGCGTCGCAGCGATCTGCTCGCGCGACTCCTCGAGCAGGCGCTTGGCCTGCTGGCCCGCGCTGTGGATCGATGACGGGTTGCCCACCACGGCGAGCGCGGCCGTGAGCGCGTCGATGGCCTCAGGCAGCATCGGCGTGGTCGCGGCGTGGTCGAGGTAGACCATGTGACCTCCGGGGTGTGACCGAATGCGTACGCGACACGGGCGTGTATGCACTTGCAGGCGTCTCGCCTCCACGAACTACTGTAGATCGCATGCCTGAGCGCGATCCCCTGCACGACCTCGGTGTGCATGCGGGCGCCGACGGCGGGGTCGCGAGGGTCTGGTCGCAGCACGCGACCTCGGTCGACCTCGTCGTGTTCGACGCCGACGACCTCGACTGCGTGATCGCCCGCACTCCCCTCGTGCGGGGCGACCACGGCGTCTGGCAGGGCGAGTCGACCGAACTCCGCCCGGGCGCCCACTACGGCCTGCGCGTCGACGGGCCTGCGGGAGCCCCGCACGCGTTCAACCCGGTACACACCCTGCTCGATCCCTACGCCCGCGGACTCGCGCGCGCCGACGACGGCTCGTGGCGCGGCGTCGCTCTCGAGCCGCTCACCGCGACGGGCTTCGAGTGGGGCGTTTCGGCCAAGCCCCGCGTTCCACTCGACCGCACCGTGGTCTATGAAACACACGTGCGGGGCTTCTCGAAGCTGAATCCCGCCGTGCCCGAGCCCCTGCGCGGCACCTACGCCGGCCTCGCGCACGACGCCTCGCTCGAGTACCTCGTGAACCTCGGCATCACAACCGTCGAACTGCTGCCCGTACACGCGTTCGTGTCGGAGGAGCGCCTCGTGCGCCAGGGCAAGATCAACTACTGGGGCTACAACACGCTCGCGTTCTTCACCGCCCACTCGCCGTACGCGAGCTCGGCGGCTCGAGCCGAAGGTGCCGCCGCCGTCCGACGCGAGTTCGCCGGCATGGTGCGGCGCCTGCACGAGGCCGGCCTCGAGGTCGTGCTCGACGTCGTCTACAACCACACCGCCGAAGAGGGCCGCGAGGGGCCGACCTCCTCCTTCCGGGGCATCGACAACGCCGCCTACTACCGGCACGACGCGCACGGCCACTACGTCGACACCACGGGTTGCGGCAACAGCCTCGACTTCACCGCCGAGGCGTCGCAACGGCTCGTGCTCGACTCGATGCGCTACTTCGCCGACGAGCTGCAGGTTGACGGATTCCGTCTCGACCTCGCCGCCACGCTCGGCCGTGACGAGCGCGAGACGTTCACGCCGGAGCATCCGCTGCTGCGCGCCATGCTCGACGACCCGGTGATCGGGGCCTCGAAACTCATCGCCGAGCCGTGGGATTTCGGCACCGGCGGCTGGCAGACGGGCAACTTCCCAGCGGGCTTCACCGAATGGAACGACCGCTACCGCGACCGCATGCGCGAATTCTGGCTCGGCGACCTGCGGCGCGAGCGCGAGACCGGCTCGGCGGGCAGCGGCATCGGCCGCTTCGCCACGCGTCTCGCGGGCTCGTCGAACACATTCTCGGGCGAGCGCGGGCCCCTCGCGAGCCTCAACTTCGTGACCGCGCACGACGGGTTCACGCTCGCCGACCTCACCGCCTACGACGTCAAGCACAACCAGGGCAACGGTGAGCAGAACCGCGACGGCACCGACTCCAACAACTCGTACAACCACGGCGTCGAGGGCGAGGCGGCCGACCCGGTCGTGCGGGCCTCGCGGCGCCGGAGCATCCGGAACCTGCTCGGCACGCTGCTGCTCTCAGCGGGCGTGCCGATGATCACGGCGGGCGACGAGTTCGGCCGTAGCCAACGCGGCAACAACAACGCGTACTGCCACGACTCGCCGCTCACCTGGCTCGCGTGGGACACGGCCGACCGGCCCCGATTCGCCCCCGAGCTGCTCGAGACCGCCCGCCACCTGATGCGGTTGCGCGCCGAGAACCCGGCGCTGCGACCGATTCGCTTCGGGCGGCTCGGTGAGACCGTGCCGAGTGCCTCGCAGATGGACTGGTTCAACGCCGACGGCGAGACCATGGGCATCGACGACTGGAACTCCCCCGCCGAGCGCACGCTGCAGTTCCTCGCCGCCTCGACGCCGGAGACCGAGGCGCCGAACCGCATCCTCCTCGTCGTGCACGCCCACGAGTCCGACGCCGAGGTCGTGCTGCCGTCGCACGACGAGGTCAGCGGGTACACGCCGCTCTGGGATTCGGCCAACGAGGCGCCGTCGACGTCAGTCGGCTCGCCTGGCTCCGGGGCGCTCGCCCCAGGCACCACCATCATCGTCGGCGCCCAGTCGATGCGACTGTTCCGTGCAGCGGGCGCAGCCTGATGGCCAAGCGCGCGGATGCCTCGGCAGGCACGCCCGCGACGGTCGCCCTCACTCGGGCCGGCGTCGCGTTCACCGCACTCGGCTACGACCACGACCCGCGCGCCGCGGCCTACGGCCTCGAAGCCGCCGAGAAGCTCGGCCTCGACCCCGACCGCGTCTTCAAGACCCTGCTCGCGAGCATCGATGGCGCCCTTGCTGTCGGCATCGTACCCGTGGCGATGCAGCTCGACCTGAAGGCGCTTGCCGCCGCACTGGGGGGCAAGCGCGCAGAGATGGCCGACCCCGCCGTCGCCGAGCGCAAGACGGGCTACGTCGTCGGCGGCATCAGCCCCATCGGCCAGAAGACGGCGCTGCCGACGGTGCTCGACGAGTCGGCGATCCTCCACGAGACGATCTACGTCTCGGGCGGTCGCCGCGGCCTCGACCTCGAGCTCGCGCCTGACGACCTGCTCGCGGTGACGGCCGGCTGGTACGCTTCGATCGCCCGCACCCGCTGAGCGGGCTGAGCCCGGGCACGGGGATGGGCACGGGTCGAGGCGGCGCGCCAGCGCCGTCTCGAAACCCTGACTCCGGCAGCTTCGCGAACCGCTGCCGGCCGCGAAACCTACCCTCAACGGCCGGCCGGTCATGACGTTCCGGCCGCGTTCGCAAGTACGATCCGGCGCGCACGCGCTACGGTCGAACCGTGACGACCGCCCCCGTGCTCGCCGGCCGGATCCCCGTGACCCGGCTGACCCCCGCTGCGCCCGATGCGCGTTGGCGCCCCAAGGCGTTCGAGGGCGAGGTGGTGCCGTTTCGCGCGACCGTGTTCCGCGAAGGGCACGACCGGGTGGGCGCGATGCTCGTCATCACGAGCCCATCAGGCGAGGTGCGCCGAGAGAGGATGTCTCCGCTGGCGGCCGGCACCGACCGATGGGAGGCCGAGGTGCTGCTCGGCGAGATCGGCGAGTGGCGCTGGCACGTCACGGGCTTCGACGACGAGGTCGCGACGTGGCGAAACGACGCCGCGCTCAAGGTCGACGCCGGGGTCGACGCCGAGCTGATGTTCGAGCTCGGCGCGCGCCTGCTCGACCGGGCCATCGCAGAGAAGGCCCGACCGCTCGCGGCCCGCACACGACTCACGACGCTTGCCGCCGGGCTGCGCGACGTCGCGGCATCCGTCGCTGCTCGCCGCACGCTCATCGACGACCCGCTCCTCGACGAGTTCGACTCCCACCCGCTCGCGCGCCTCTCGACGGACTCCCCCGAGCACACGATCCTGGTCGAGCGCCGGCGCGCAGGGGTCGGCGCCTGGTACGAGTTCTTCCCCCGCTCGGAGGGGGCGAGGCGCTTGAAGGACGGCATGTGGAAGTCGGGCACGTTCCGCACTGCGCAGCGGCGCCTCGACGCGGTCGCGGCCATGGGCTTCGACGTCGTCTACCTGCCGCCGATCCACCCCATCGGCGTGACGAACCGAAAGGGACCGAACAACACCCTGACGCCCGGACCCGACGACCCCGGCTCGCCGTGGGCGATCGGCGGCCCGACGAAGGACGGCAGCCCGGGCGGCCACGACGCCGTGCATCCCGATCTCGGCACGCTCGCCGACTTCCGCGCGTTCGTACGCCACGCGAACGCACTGGGCCTCGAGATCGCGCTCGACCTCGCGCTCCAGGCCTCGCCCGACCACCCGTGGGTCGCCGAGCATCCCGGCTGGTTCACGCAGCTGCCCGACGGCACGATCCGCTACGCCGAGAACCCGCCGAAGAAGTACCAGGACATCTACCCGGTGAACTTCGACGACGACCCCGAGGGCATCTTCGCCGAGGTGCTGCGCGTCGTGCGGCACTGGATGACGCAGGGCGTGCGCATCTTCCGCGTTGACAACCCGCACACGAAGCCCCTCGTGTTCTGGGAGCGGCTCATCGCCGCAGTGAACGCGGAGGACCCGGGCGTCGTCTTCCTCGCGGAGGCGTTCACCCGCCCGGCGATGATGCAGGCGCTCGCCATGGTCGGCTTCCAGCAGTCGTACTCCTACTTCACCTGGCGGAACACGAAGGCCGAACTCGAGGAGTTCCTCACCTCCGTCACCCAGGAGACGGCGGACTTCATGCGGCCGAACCTCTTCGTGAACACCCCCGACATCCTCACCGAGTATCTGCAGTTCGGCGGCCCGGCGGCGTTCACGGTGCGCGCGACGATCGCCGCGACCGCGGCGCCGCTCTGGGGCGTCTACTCGGGGTTCGAGCTCTTCGAGTCGGTTGCGCGGCCCGGTGCCGAAGAGGCGATCGACAACGAGAAGTACGAGTACAAGCCGCGCGACTTCGCCGCGGCCGAAGCCGAGGGCAGGTCGCTCGCGCTGTACCTCGGCATCCTGAACCGCATCAGGGCCGAGCATCCGGCGCTCACCCAGCTCCGCAACCTGCACGTCCACGCGAGCGACGACGACTCGGTGCTCGTGTACTCGAAGCACCTCGACGGCCGGTTCACGCCCGACGGGCGCGACGACACGATCATCGTCGTCGCGAACGTCGACCCCCACTCGGTCCGCGAGACCACGGTGCACCTCGATCTCGCGGCCCTCGGGATCGACGACGACGCCCGGTTCGAGGTCGACGACCTCGTCACCGGCGCGAGCTGGGAGTGGGGCGCCTCGGACTACGTGCGGCTCGACGCGTTCACGCGCCCGGTGCACGTCCTCCATGTGAGACGAGACTGAGGATGCCTGAACCGATCGCCGCACCCGACGTCGATGGCGAGGTGCTCGCCGCCGTCGCCGAGGGTCGCCATGCCGACCCGCACTCCGTCCTCGGGCAGCACGGCTTCGCGCGCGTGGCCGAGCCCGGACCGTTCTCCGCGATCCGCACCCGTCGCCCGCTCGCCGACTCGGTCGACGCGATCCTCGCCGGCGGCGAGACCCTCGCGCTCGAGCACGTCGGACACGGCATCTGGGCCGGCGCGGGCGACTTCGGCCCCTGCGACTACCTGATCCGCGCACGCTACGCCGATGGCGGGGAGTGGCTCGCCGACGACCCGTACCGCTTCGCCCCGACGATCGGCGAGCTCGACCTCCACCTGATCGGGGAGGGCAGACACGAACAACTCTGGCAGGCACTCGGTGCCACGCACCGGGAGCATTGGGGCGTCTCGGCCTCGATCAGCGGCACGGCGTTCACCGTCTGGGCACCACGCGCACGGGCCGTGCGGGTCGTGGGCGACTTCAACCGCTGGGACGGCGCCGGGCATGCGATGCGCAGCATGGGGCGGAGCGGCGTCTGGGAGCTCTTCGTGCCCGAGCTCGAGCCGGGTGCGCGCTACAAGTTCGAGATCCTCACGCGCGCCGGCGAGTGGACCATGAAGGCCGACCCCATGGCCCGCCGCGCCGAACAGGCGCCCGCGACCGCCTCGATCGTCGACGTCACCGCGTACGAGTGGGGCGACGGCGAGTGGATGTCGCTCCGCGCCGTGACGAACGCGCACGAGCGCCCCATGTCGATCTACGAGCTGCACCTCGGCTCATGGCGCCCCGGCAAGGGCTACCGCGACATCGCCGATGAACTCATCGAGTACCTCGACTGGCTGGGCTGCACGCACGTCGAGTTCATGCCCCTCGCGGAGCATCCCTTCGGCGGGTCGTGGGGCTACCAGGTGACGGGCTACTACGCCGTGACCAGCCGTTTCGGCTCCCCCGACGACCTCAGGCACCTCATCGACCGCCTGCACCAAGCGGGCATCGGCGTGATCATGGACTGGGTGCCGGGGCACTTCCCGAAGGACGAGTGGGCGCTCGCCCGCTTCGACGGCGAAGCGCTCTACGAGCACGCCGACCCCCGGCGCGGCGAGCAGAAGGACTGGGGCACCCTCGTCTTCGATTACGGCAACCCCCGGGTGCGCAACTTCCTCGTCGCGAACGCCCTGTTCTGGCTGGAAGAGCTGCACGTCGACGGCCTCCGGGTCGACGCCGTGGCGTCCATGCTCTACCTCGACTATTCGCGTGCCGAGGGTGAATGGCTGCCGAACGTGCACGGCGGGCGCGAGCACCTGGAGGCGGTCGCATTCCTCCAGGAGGCGACCGCGACCGCGTACAAGCGCAACCCCGGCATCGTCATGATCGCGGAAGAGTCGACCTCGTGGCCCGGGGTCACCGCGCCCACGAGCTCAGGCGGCCTCGGCTTCGGCTACAAGTGGAACATGGGCTGGATGCACGACTCGCTCGAGTACATCCAGACGGAGCCGATGCATCGGGCGCACCATCACCACGAGCTGACCTTCTCGTTCCTCTACGCGTTCAGCGAGCACTTCATCCTGCCGATCTCGCACGACGAGGTCGTGCACGGCAAGGGCTCGCTCGTCCGCAAGATGCCGGGCGATCACTGGCAGCAGCTCGCCAACGTGCGCGCCTACCTCGCGTTCATGTGGGCGCACCCCGGCAAGCAGCTGCTGTTCATGGGCCAGGAGTTCGGCCAGCTCAGCGAGTGGAGCGAGGAGCGCGGCCTCGACTGGTGGATCCTCGACCAGCCGTCGCATCGTCAGCTCGCCGAGTTCGTGGGCGCACTGAATCGACGCTACCGCGAGACGGCCGCGCTGTGGCAGCTCGACGACGACGCCGCGGGCTTCGAATGGGTCGAGGGCGGCGCCGCGGCCGAGAACGTGCTCGCGTTCCTGCGCTACGACCGCGAGCGACGGCCGTTGCTCTGCATCGTGAACTTCGCGGGGCGGCCCCACGAGCGCTTCCGACTCGGTCTGCCGTTCGAAGGCCGGTGGCGCGAGGTGCTGAATTCGGATGCCGCGGAGTTCGGCGGCTCGGGCGTCGGCAACCTCGACGGTGTCGAAACCGAACCCGTGCCGTGGGCCGGACGGCCCGCCTCGGCGACGTTCGCGCTGCCGCCGCTCGGCGCGGTGTGGTTCGAGTTGGAGGATTGAGCGGCGCGGTTCAGCACGAGGCCGCCCACCACAACGTCGGCGATCGCCACGACTTCGGAGCGGAGCATCCCCATGGACCCGAATCGGGGCAGATCTCCGAAATCGTGGCGTGCGCCTCGCTGGCGGGGTTCCGTCAGTAGAGGAGGCTCGCGAGGCGGCGGCGGGCCGTCGCCACGCGCGCGTCATCGGTGCCGACGACCTCGAACAGCTCGACGAGCCGCTCGCGCACGAGTCTCTGCCCGTCGGCGTCGAGCGAGGGGAACATCGTGAGGAGCCGATCGAAGGCGTCGTCGACATGACCGCCCGAGACATCGAGATCGACGACGTCGAGCTGCGCGGCCAGGTCGTCGGGTGCCGCGGCGGCCGCCTGACGGATCTCGTCGAGGGTCTTGCCCGCGAGCCTGCCGAGGAGGTTCGCCTGGGCGAGTCCGGCGACCGCGAGGGTGTCGCGCGGATCCTGCGCGATGGCGGTGCGGTACGCGGCTGCGGCCGCATCGTAGTCGCGCCGTTCGATCGCCTCGTAGGCCTCCTGGTGGAGCGGCGGCAGCGGCGTCTCGACGGGCTCGGGCGCAGACTGCTCCGCTTCGCCGTCGCCCGCCTCGACCCGACCCGACACCCCGTGCTGGGCACCGAGTTCGAGCAACTGGTCGAAGAGCTGCGAGATGACCTCGTCGGGCTGCTCGCCCGCGAAGAGCGGCACCGGCTGCCCCGCGACGAGCGCGACGACCGTCGGAATCGCCTGTGCCTGGAACGCCTGCACGAGCTGCGGACTGCGGTCGGCGTCGGCCGCGGCGAGGATCAGCCGTCCGTCTCGGGCACGAACCAGGCGCTCGAGGGCGCCGAGGAGCGCCTGCGACGGTTCGCTCCATGAGGCCCACAGCGCGACGACGACGGGAACGGTGCGAGAGAGTTCGAGGACGGCGCCGAAGCCCGTGTCGTCGGTCTCGACGACGATGCGATCGGACGACGACGGTGCGTGCGCGCCGCTCGGGGTCGAGGCCGTCTGCTGTCGCTGCACGAGCGTCGACAGGTCGACGGCCCCGCGAAGGGCGGCCCCCGAGGGAGGAATGGGGTTCGTCACTTGACCTCCGCAGCTTGAATCAGGTTCTCGGACCAGCCGAGGAGTTGGATCTGCGCGTTCTCACCCGCGCTGACGCCCGGGACGTAGAAGAGCAATTGGATGCCGCTGACCCGCGACACCCCCTTCGCGCTCTGCTCGGTGAAGCCCGACAGCGCCGCGGCGCTGCCGCCCTCCTGGAACCCGGTGGTGCCTCCGTCGTTGGGCACGCTCTTCTCGCCGCGGCGCACGTCGACCGCGACGATCGCCCCTGCGTCGATCGTGCCGAAGGAGATCGGCGGCATCGAGCCGGCCGCCGTCGACACCGTGAGCGTCGCCGTCGGGTTCTCGGACTCGGCCGCCTTCTTACGGCTCGCGGCATTGAGCGCCTCGTCGAGATCGGAGTCGTCGAGCGCGAACATCGGGGCGAAGGTGCTCTCGGCCCCGTTCTGCAGGATATCGGCGTACGCCGCCGCGACCTCGCCGGTGGGCATCACGAGACCCTTGTACTCGGGCGAGATGGGCGGAGCGCCGATCGAGGCCGGAGCGACCTCGGGCACGTCGGTGTCGGGAACGAGCGCGGTCTGGGAGATGACGTGGTAGTTCTCGCGCGGAGTCTCCTGCACGAGCACGAGCGCCGTGGGTGCGATCGTCTCGTCGTCGGCGTTCTTCGCGATCGTGAGCACCGTGCGAGGCCAGCCTGTCGACTGCTGCGGGAGCGTCAGGGTCAGGGGCGAGGCCGGAATCGCAGGCGGAAGCGGGTGATCTTCGAGCTTGCCCCTGATCGTGTAGTTGGCTGCACGGGCTTCGAGCGGCGGGCCGACGAAGCGTTCCGCGGCGAGGTCGGCGTCGCGCGACTCGTCGACCTCGCCCGTGAAGACCGCGAGTCGGCGCATGATGCGCTCCATCTGCGGCACCGTCACCGCGGGCTCGACGGCCGGCGCCTCGGGATCGGTCTCCTCCTCGGCGTCGGCGGTGGTGACCGGGGTCGCCGGTGCCGTCGTCGCCGGAGCCTGGTCGCCGTCGAAGCTCGGCCAGTAGTCGGCGGAGCACGCGGAGAGCGCGAGGGCGGGAAGGAGCAGCGCCGGGACGATCACGACGCGCTTGGCACGCCCGACGGCACGGCGCCCGCCGCTGCCGCCGACCTGGTTGCGCGTGGGTTTCGGTGCACTCGGAAGGCGGCCGCGCGGCCCCTTGGGAAGGTTGCGACGCGGTCCCCGCGACCGCTTGTGGCGGATGAACCCGGAGGCGAGCAGCCCCAGCCCCACGAGGAAGACGAGGCCACCGCCCACGATGAGCGGCCCCGCCCACGGGGTCACGGTGTCGGTCGGCCAGTCGAGCGACACGCGCGTCGGCGCGGGCGACAGACCGTCGGAGGCGACGAGCACGGAGATCCCCTCGGGGACGTCGATGGTCGTGGTCACGAATCGCTCCCCCGTGAACTCGTCGAGCCAGAGGTCGGAGCCGATGGGCGTGGCGGCGGCGAGCGCCTCGGGGTCGGGCGCGGCGTCGGTGGCCGCGGGCGTCTCGGTCGGCGCCGGGGTCGCGGTCGGCGACGTCTCCGGCTCGTCGGTGGGCGATGCGGTCTCGGGCTCGTCGGCGGGCGGAGCGGTCACCGACTCGGTCACGAGCGTCTTCTCTTCGGCGTCGTAGCGCACCGACTCGTAGGGGATCTCACCGAGCCACGCCTGAACATCGGTGGTGCGCCCGTACGAGATGAAGATCGGGCCGTCGCCCGACACCGAGATCTCCTGCTTGCCGGGATTCGCGGCCAGCGCATCGGGCCCGATCACCATGAACGCGCTCTCGCCGTCGGACTCGGCCGACATCGACACCCGATCGGCTTCCATGAACACCGTGCGTTGGGCGATGCCGAGCCCGATCATCACGGCCGCGGCGACGAAGGCCACGATTGCGAGGGCGAAGCGCACGAACAACCTCCAAAGCCGCGCACGGCGGCATCCGACAAAGACATTCCACACTACCGGCAGAGTCTGTGAGTCGCCTCACCGATCCCTGGCAGCGGCCGCACCGCACGGTACCCCGAAGCCCCGTACAATCGGAACGATTCCCGCATGAGCCCCCACAAACGCGGGACACGACCCGGAGGAAGCATGGCCGTCGAAGAGACCGAGTTCACACAGGTGTTCCGTGGATACGACAAGGACGAGGTCGACAAGGCCATCAACGGCCTTCGTCGCGACATCATCACCGCGAACAACCAGTCGTCGGACTCGGTGAAAGAGAACAAGCGCCTGCTCGCGCGAATCGAAGAGCTGACCGCAGAACTCGAAGAGGTCGGCAGCCCGACCTTCTCGGGCCTCGGCACCAAGCTCGAGAACACCCTGCGCGTCGCCGAAGAGCAGTCGACCCGGCTCATCGCCCAGGCCGACATCGACGCCGAGAAGCTCCGCCGCGCCGCCGAGGACGAGGCGCACCTCATGCGTTCCGACGCGCACGAACTCGCCGAGCGCACGCTCACCGAGACGCGCGCCCAGGCCAACCGCATGCTCGAGAACGCTCGCGCCGAAGCCGACGACATGGTCGCCCGCGCCCACGAGACGAGCGAGCAGCTCCGACAGGACGCCGCGCGCGAT
Organism: Agromyces italicus DSM 16388; assembly: GCF_000421545.1. Taxonomy (GTDB): domain Bacteria; phylum Actinomycetota; class Actinomycetes; order Actinomycetales; family Microbacteriaceae; genus Agromyces; species Agromyces italicus. Next base: position 134,798 of record NZ_ATXF01000004.1, on the reverse strand, counting down.
GCCGCGGCGATCCGCGGCGCCGTCGCGACCGAGACCGCCGAGCTGCGCACGACCGCGAAGCGCGAATCCGCCGCGCTCGTCTCGGCCGCCGAGCGGAAGTCCTCCGAGATCCTCGTCGCCGCGAACGCCGAGGCGAGCGAGGCCCGGGCGACCGCGGCCGGCCTCACCCAGGAGACCGAACAGACCCGAGCCGAGGTCGCGATCGAACTCGACCGCGCACGCGCCGAGCTCGCGAAGGAGACCGAGCAGGCGCGGATCGACCTCACCCGCGAGACCGAGCAGTCCAAGCTCGACCTCGAGCGCGAATCGGCCGAGGCCCGCGCCGGCATCGACGCCGAGATCGCCGAACGTCGCGCCTCCCTCGTCCACGAACTCGAACAAGCCCGCACGGACCTCGACCGCGAACTCGCCGGCAGCCGCGCCGAACTCGCCGAACAGCGCGAGCAGGCCAAGGTCGACCTCGACCGCGAGGCCGAAGCCGCGCGCCTGAAGCTCCAGCACGAACTCGAGCGCATTCGCGCGAAGCACGCCGCCGACCTCGACCAGATGCGCGCCGACCTCGCCCTCGAGCAGGAGCAGGCACGAGCCGACTTCGACGCCGAGTCCGAGCAGTCGCGCATCGATCTCGACAACCAGCTCACCGCGATGCGGAAGAAGACCACGCACGAGGTGAACCGCATGCGTCGCGAGATCGAGAAGTCGCACCTCGACCTCGAGTCCGAACTCACTGCGAAGCGCGACGAGTCCGAGCAGGAGCGCCTCGCGGCGCACCAGGAGGCCGTCGCCCAGACTCAGCAGTTCCTCGAGGACGCGAACGCCGAACTCGCCGAGGCCGTCGCCCGCACGGCGGCGAGCCGCGCGGAGGCCGAGCGCCTCGAGACCGAGGTGCGCGCCGAGATCGCCGGAGTCCGCGACAGGGCCGACGAGGAGGCACGCGAGCGCGTCGCCGCCGCGCACGACCAGGCGCGCAAGCTCATCGCGGATGCCGAGGAACGCACACGCGCCCTCGTGGCGGACGCGGAAGACCGCCTCTCGCAGATTAGGATCGAGCGCGACGCGGTCGCCGGCTACTTCGAGAGCCTGCGCGGCGTGCTGACCCAGGCAGAGCAGATCGCCGCCGACACGAAGTAGTCGAGCCGTAAGGAGCGCGCAGGTTCCATGAAGATCCAGAACGCGTTCCGCATCGGGCTCGTCGGCACGCTCGGCGTCGGCGTCGGACTCTTCATCCTGACGTCGATCGTCAGCCTTTCGGCGATCATCACCTACATCGGAGCAGCCCTCTTCCTGGCCCTCGGGCTCGATCCGGCGATCAGCTGGCTCGAGCGCCGAGGGCTTCCGCGTTGGTCGGCGATCCTCATCGCGATGAGCGGGGTCGGGCTCATCGTTGCCGGGCTGGTGCTCGCGGTCGTCCCGACGATCGTCGAGCAGATCAGCGACATCATCGACGAGATCCCTCGGATCGTCCGACAGGTGAGCTCCCAGGACTGGCTCGAGTACCTCCAGGAGCAGTTCCCGCTGCTCAAGGTCGAAGAGATCGCCGAGCAGGTGACTGCGGCGCTCACCGATTTCTTCACGAACCCCGACAAGCTCTCCGAACTCGCCGGAGGGGTGCTGCAGGCCGCCGTGGCGATCGGCACCGGGGTGTTCGCCGTCATCATCGTCTTCATCCTGATGCTCTACTTCGCGGCGTCGCTCAACACGATGAAGCGGGCGACCTACCAGTTGGTGCCGGCCTCGAAGCGCGCCCGGTTCGCCGACCTCACCGAACAGATCACCCAGTCGGTCGGCCGATTCGTGCTCGGGCAGGTGTCGCTCGCCGCCGTCAACGGGGCGCTGAGCTTCGTCTACCTCTCGATCATCGGTGCGCCGTTCACCGCGGTCCTCGCGTTCCTCGCATTCATGTTCTCGCTCGTGCCCCTCGTCGGCACCCTCACGGGCTCGATCATCATCGTGCTCGTCTGCCTCATTCCGACGATCGGCTCGCCGCTCACCGCACTCGCCGCCGCCATCTACTACGTGATCTACATGCAGGTCGAGGCGTACGTGCTGAGCCCGCGCATCATGAACCGCGCGGTCAAGGTGCCCGGTGCCCTCGTCGTCATCGCGGCGCTCGCGGGCGGTGCGCTCGGCGGCGTCCTCGGGGCGCTCGTCGCGATCCCGGTCGCCGCAGCGCTCCTGCTGATCATCAAGCAGGTCGTGATCCCGCGGCAGAACGAACGCTAGTCGCCCGCGGTCACTCGCGCACGGCCGCGTCGTACGTCGGCCACCGCGTCGGCAGCGGCGCCGCTGCCGGATTCACCACGGACACGATCTCATCGAGCACGCGCCTCGTCTGCGTCTCCCCCACCCAGAGGTGACGCCCGCCCGCGACGTCGATGCGGCGCAGACGGGGCAACCCCGCGAACCGCTCGGCGGCCTCGGCGGGCTTCAAGTAGTCGTCGTGCTCGGGAATGAGCGCGACGAGTGCCGGCGCCGCGTCGCGCCAGCGGGCGAGCTCTCCGTCGCTCGTGCGGTGGAGCGGCGGCGAGAGCAGGATCGCGCCGTCGATGCCGTGGTCGAGCCCGTACTTCAGCGCGAGCTCCGTTCCGAACGACCAGCCGACGAGCCAGGGATGCGGCAGCCCCCGCTCGGCGACGAACGCCATCGCCGCGGCGACATCGGCACGCTCGGCGAGTCCTTCGCCGAAGGAGCCCTCGCTCGTCCCGCGGGCGGACGCGGTGCCGCGCGTGTTGAATCGCAGCACGGCGAGATCGGCGAGCGCCGGAAGCCTCGCCGCCGCCTTGCGGAGGATGTGCGAGTCCATGAACCCGCCGGCGGTCGGCAGCGGGTGGAGCGTCACCAGCGTCGCGACCGGGGCGCGTTCGGCCGGCAGTGCCAGCTCGCCGACGAGGCGCAGCCCGTCGCTGGTCCGCAACTCGATCTCCTCGCGGCGGGCGGGAAGCTCGACGCCCGCTCTGATCTCGATCGATTCGTCTGTTCCGCTCACCGTGCGCCCAATCTCCAGCAGTGCGTGTGCCAGTGCCGTCGCCCCGCGAGATCAGCGGCATCGCCGAGGACGCCGTCGGCGCGCCAGGCGACGAGGTGCGCGACGCCGGGTGCGACCTCGAGCCCGCAACCGGGGCAGAGGTAGGCCTTGAGGGCCTGTGCCTCGGAGACGGGCTGGACGTTCCACTCGCGACCGGCGTGCACCTCGGTGCGTCGCCATCCGGCTGTGAGGCGGTCGACGTCGAGGTCGGGGTGTCCTTCGCGTGCTCGCGCAGCGCGACCCCGAGATCGGTTCGAACGCGCCATGCCGTCAAGTCTAGGGCGACGGGAGACGCCCGTTCGCCCACGGTGGACTCAGTACCAGCCGACGGACTGGGAATGCCCCCACGCGCCGCACGGGGTGCCGTAGCGACCCGAGATGTACCCGAGCCCCCATTCGATCTGGGTTCCCGCGTTGGTCTCCCAGTCGGCGCCGGCGGTGGCCATCTTCGAGCCGGGCAGCGCCTGCGGGATGCCGTACGCACCGCTGCCGGCATTGTAGGCGTTCACGTTCCAGCCGGACTCCTTGTTCCAGAGCGCGACGAGGCAGTCGAACTCCCCGGTGCCCCAGCCGCGTGCGGCCACGGCACCCGCCGCATACGCCTGCGCGGAGCCGGGATCTGGGGTCACCGCGGGCGGCGCCCAGCCACCCTCCGACGAGGCCGCGACGACCACGACCTCGGGCTTCTCCTCGACGACGTAGTTCTCGGGGCCGCCGAGCGTGACCTCGTAACCGGTGCCGGCGGCGACCGACTGCGCGGCCTCGCCGTCGAAGCGATCGCCGTCGAACGCGAACTCGGCGGAGGCGGTGGCACCCGAGTACGGGTCGACGATGTTGACGAGCACGAGACCCGAGGCGGCGAAGAACGCGAAGAGGACCGAGGCGGCCTGTTTGACGGGCCCCCTGGTGGGTCGGCTCCTCGTCACCGGCGCCTGTGCGGCTGCGTCTGCTCCATTGTGTCTACCCACGATTCGATGAGTGTATCGGAGCACGGCCGGGCCAGTCGAACGCGACGCGGCACGTCATCGGACGGCGAGCATCACGTCGACGACGGCGTCGAGAACGAGATCGACCTGGGCCTCGCGGTAGCCGCCCCGCTGCGTCGCGAAGACCACGGAGCGGACGTCTTCGACGGAGATCGGCCAGCCGTCCCGGAAGTAGCGCGTCAGCCGATCGGAGAAGCGATCGACCTCGCGCACGCTGTACCCGAGCACGAGGGGATTCATCCGTTCGAAGCGCTCCCCCTCGGGTCGTGCGAGCCGGTTCGAGACGACCTGCGCCGTCATTCGAGCCTCACGCAGCCACGCCTCGTCTCCGTGGAGGCGCGCGGCCACCTGTCGCTCCTGCGCGGCGAAGGCGTCCTCGAGGCGCGCGAGCGCCGCGTCGACGTGATCGGTCGAGTAGCCGCGCTTCTGCATCGCGAAGGCCGTGAGACGGATCTGTTCGCTCGTCAGCGGCTCGTCGTCGGGGCGCGCGGTGCCGTCGTACGCGCGGCGGGCGCGCTGCAGGAACTCCTCGACCTGGGCGGTGTCGTAGCCGAGGCGGGGCTTTCGGGCGATCGGGAAGGTCGGATCCACCGCACCAGTATCGCGCACGCTCACCGGAAGATCACGCGCACGCTCACCCGAAGATCCGGAACGCCACGAACGCGACCGCCGCGGACGGGAGGATCGAATCGAGACGGTCGAGGAAACCGCCGTGCCCGGGCAGCCACGAGCTCATGTCCTTGATGCCGATATCGCGCTTGATGAGCGATTCGACGAGGTCGCCGAGCGTGGCGGTGAGGAAGATCGCGGCGCCGAACAGCAGCCCGAACCACCAGGTGTTGCCGAGCAGGAACAGTGAGATCAGGAGGCCCGTGACGACGCTGGTCGCGGCTCCTCCGGCGAACCCCTCCCAGGTCTTCTTCGGGCTGATCACCGGCGCCATCTTGTGCCTGCCGAACATGAGCCCGAAGGCGTAGGCGCCGGTATCGGCGGCGACGGCCGCCACGATGAACGCGAGTGTCCACCACTGGCCGCCGTCTGCGGCGGTGAGCACCACCGCGAAGGTCGCCAGGAAGGTCACGTAGCCCTGCACGAAGGCCCCGGCAGCGAGGTCGCGCACGAGTGTCCGTGCATCCGTGCGAAGTCGGGGAACGCCCTGCTCGATGAGTCGCCAGATCGTGACCACCGCGATGCCGCCGAGCACGGCGAGCAGTTGCCCTCCGGCGCCGCCGTAATATGCGACCGGCACGGCCGCGACCGCGACGACGACGGTCGGGATGCGCGGAACGCGGTAGTCGGCCTTCCGCAGCGCCTGCGCGAGCTCGTAGCTCGCGAAACCGGCGATCACGACCGCGAGGAGCATGAAGAGCTCTTTCACGACGAGGAGGCTCAGCAGCACGGCGCCGCCGAAGACGAGACCGATGAGGATCGCCACGAGCAGGTTGCGACCGGTGCGCGCGTTGATCTTCTCCTGCGCCTCGTCGAACTGCGCTTTGGATGCCTCGAACTGACGCTCGAGGTCGGCCTTGCGTGCGTTCACCTGGGCGCGGAACTCGCCACGCGCGGTCCGTTCTTGCCCCCCGGCGTCCGCCTGGCCCTCTTCTGGGACGCCTGACATCTCGCTCCCTCAGACCTCGAGGAGTTCGGCTTCCTTGCGCTTGAGCGCCTCGTCGATCGCGTCGACGTTCGACTTGGTGATCTGCTCGAGCTCCTTCTCGCCGCGCGCCACCTCGTCGTCGCCGACCTCGCCCTTCAGCGCGTCGAGGTCGTCCTTCGCCTTGCGACGGATGTTGCGCACGGCGACCTTCGCGTCCTCGCCCTTCGAGCGCACGATCTTGACGAACTCCTTGCGGCGGTCCTCGGTGAGCTCGGGCAGGGTGACGCGAATGAGACTGCCGTCGTTCGTCGGGTTCGCCCCGAGGTTCGGCATGTCGCGGATGGCCTGCTCGATGTCCTTCATCGCACCCTTGTCGTACGGGGTGACGACGAGCGTGCGCGCCTCGGGGTTCTGGAGCGAGGCGAGCTGCGCGAGCGGCGTGGGCGTGCCGTAGTAGCTCACCATGATCTTCTGGAAGAGCTGGGGGTTCGCCCGCCCCGTCCGCACGGTGGCGAAGTCGTCCTTGGCGACCTCGACCGCCTTCTGCATGCGAGTGGTGGCATCGGAAAGTACATCCGCGATCACGGGAACTCCTTACGGTTCGCTACTCGGGCCAGTCTATCGACTGCTCGGCTCCACGCCGTTGCTCACGACGGTGCCGAGCTCGGCGCCGAGGATCGCAGCGGTCACATTTCCGGCGGGGGTCATGCCGAACACCTGCATCGGCATGCCGTTGTCCATGCACAGGCTGAACGCGGTCGAGTCGACGACCTTGAGGCCGCGCTGCAGGGCCTCCTGGTAGCTGATCCGGTCGATCTTCGTCGCCTCGGGGTTGGTGCGCGGGTCGTCGGAGTACACGCCGTCGACGCCGTTCTTGGCGACGAGCACGACCTCGGCGTCGATCTCCAGCGCACGCTGCGCCGCGACCGTGTCGGTCGAGAAGTACGGAAGCCCCGCACCCGCGCCGAAGATCACGACCCGGCCCTTCTCGAGATGGCGCTCGGCGCGGCGCGGGATGTACGGCTCGGCGACCTGCGTCATCGAGATCGCCGACTGCACGCGCGTCTCGGCGCCCGCCTGCTCGAGGAAGTCCTGGAGAGCGAGCGAGTTCATCACCGTGCCGAGCATGCCCATGTAGTCGGCTCGGCCGCGGTCCATGCCGCGCTGGCTGAGCTCGGCGCCGCGGAAGAAGTTGCCGCCGCCGACCACGATCGCGACCTCGACGGTCTTCGCCGCATCGGCGATCTCTCGGGCGAGGGCGCTCACGACATCGGGGTTGACCCCGAGTGCTCCCCCGCCGAACGCCTCTCCTGAGAGCTTCAGCATCACTCTGCGCTTGCGTTCCGTCATCCCCGCCCGTCCTTCCGGTACCCGTGTCAAAACTAGTGCTTCGCCTCGCCCCGGCGCACTGCCGGGCGAGATGCGCGCGGCGCGCAGCCGTCGAAGGACGCCTGCGCCGGAGCATCCGCGCATGGAAAAGGGAGCCCGGATCGACTGAACGATCCGAGCTCCCTCGCCAAGGTGTTACGCCGTGGCCTTGAAGCGGGCGAACCCGGTCACGGTGAGACCGGCGTCCTCCAGCACCTTCTTGACCTGCTGCTTGTCGTCGCGGGCGTAGCCCTGCTCGAGCAGCACGATCTGCTTGAAGAAGCCGGTGAGTCGGCCGTCGACGATCTTCTCGAGCATCGCCTCGGGCTTGCCCTCGTTGCGGCTGATCTCGGTGACGATGTCGCGCTCCTTCTCGACGAGCTCGGCCGGCACGTCCTCACGAGTGAGGTACTGCGGGTCGAACATCGCGATGTGCTGCGCGACCGCGCGAGCGGTCTCGGCGTCGGCGCCCGAGTAGGCGACGACCACGCCGATCTGCGGCGGCAGGTCCTTCGAGGTCTTGTGCAGGTAGACCGCGAACTCGTCGCCCGGCAGGGTGACGGCCTTCGCGAGCTCGACCTTCTCGCCCAGGATCGCAGCCTGCTCGTCGATGACCTCGCCGACGGTCTGGCCGTCGACGGGCGCGGCGAGGGCCGACGCGACGTCGGCGGCACCGGCCGCGGCGACCGCGTCGAGCACCTTCTCGGCGAGCGCGACGAACTTCTCGTTCTTCGCGACGAAGTCGGTCTCGCAGGCGAGCTGGATCATCGTGTAGCCGGCGGGCGACTCCTTCGCGGCGACGAGACCTTCGCTCGTCGAGCGGTCGGCGCGCTTCGCGTTGCCCTTCGCGCCCTTCAGACGCAGGATCTCCGTGGCCTTCTCGAGGTCGCCGTCGGCCTCCTCGAGCGCCTTCTTCGTGTCGACCATGCCCGTGCCGAGCTGCTCGCGCAGGGCCTTGATGTCAGCGATGCTGATTGCCATGTGTGGCTGTCTCCTTCGGACTTATTCGGCGGGAGTGGCGGTCTCGTCGGCGACGACCTCGGCCGCAGCCTCGGCGCCCTCGACGTCGGCGACCGACTCGGTCGCTGCGATCTCGGCCGCAGCCTCGTCGACGACCTCTGCGGCCTCCGCCTCGGCCGCGGCCTCGGTCTCGACCGTCTTCTCGGTCGCGGCGCCCTGCTGGAGGAGCTCCTGCTCCCACTCGGCGAGCGGCTCGACGGCCGAGACGTTGCCGGCCTCTTCGGGCTTCTGGTGGCGCTCGATGAGGCCCTCGGCCGCGGCGTCGGCGATGATGCGGGTGAGCAGGCTCACCGAGCGGATCGCGTCGTCGTTGCCCGGGATCGGGTACTGGACCTCGTCGGGGTCGCAGTTGGTGTCGAGGATGCCGATGACGGGGATGCCGAGCTTCTTGGCCTCGTCGATCGCGAGGTGCTCCTTCTTGGTGTCGACCACCCAGAGCGCCGACGGAGTCTTCGACAGGTTGCGGATGCCGCCGAGCGACTTGTGCAGCTTGTCGAGCTCGCGCTTCTTGATGAGGAGCTCCTTCTTGGTGAAGCCGCTCGTGGTGCCCTCGAAGTCGAGCTCCTCGAGCTCCTTCATGCGCGCGAGGCGCTTGGAGACCGTCTGGAAGTTGGTGAGGAGGCCGCCGAGCCAACGCTGGTTGACGTAGGGCTGGCCGACGCGGGTCGCCTGCTCGGCGATGGACTCCTGGGCCTGCTTCTTCGTGCCGACGAAGAGGATGGTGCCGCCGTGGGCGACCGTCTCGCGGACGAAGTCGTACGCCTTGTCGATGAAGGCGAGCGACTGCTGCAGGTCGATGATGTAGATGCCGGAACGCTCGGTGAAGATGAAGCGCTTCATCTTCGGGTTCCAACGGCGGGTCTGGTGCCCGAAGTGCACGCCGCTGTCGAGCAGCTGGCGAATGGTGACGACGGCCATGAGCCGTTCTCCTTCTGTTCTCAGTTGTCGCAACCGGCCGGCGGCCGGGAGCCCTGGTGCCCGGCACGGCTCCGCCGTCGCCCTGAGATCTCAGGGGTCGGACTGAATGGAGTCGGTCGCCGAATGGGCACGCGTAGTCACCTCGACAGGCGAGGCGCTCCGGACACTCTACCATCGGCACTCCTCCTCCCCAACCGCCGGGCGGCATCGGTCGTCCACGGCGGCGCGTCGGTCACGGCCGGATGCCTCGCAGTCGCCGCACGATCGAGGGCATGACCCGTCTCCAGCACCCCGGCACCCCGCACCGTCGTCACCGCACGGCCGCCTCCGCCCTCGCGGCGGCGACGCTCACGCTCGCCGTGCTCGCAGCCCTCGTCGCGATATCGCCGCCGGCTGCACTCGCCTTCGGGCTCGGCTCGACCGCCATTCGAGCCGAGAGCGATCGGGTGGAGACGGTCCAGTGGGTCTGGCCGGTTCCCCCGCCGGTGCGTGTGGTCTCGCCGTTCCGTGCCCCGCCGACGCCGTACACGTCCGGCCACCGGGGCGTCGACCTCGAGGTCGAACCCGGCGCCCCGCTCGTCGCCGCGGAGTCGGGGGTCGTGAGCTTCGCGGGCATGGTCGCCGGCCGCGGCGTGGTCGCCGTCGACCACGGCGACGGCGTCGTGAGCGCGATCGAACCGATCGACCCCTCGGTCGGGGCGGGCGACACGGTCGCTGCGGGCACCGCGATCGGCATCGCTTCGCAGGGCGGCCACTGCGCGGGCGACTGCGTGCACTTCGGCGTCAGATTCGACGGCGAGTACGTCTCGCCTTTCCTGTTCCTCGGCGGGCTCCCTCGCGCCGTGCTGCTGCCATTCGGATGAGGCATCCCTCCGGGGGACGGGCCCGGCGGATGCGGCCGCGCGTCACGCCCGCGGGTGGGCGGTGCGGTAGCTCTCCTTCAGCCGCTCGGCCGAGACGTGGGTGTAGATCTGCGTGGTGCCGAGGCTCGCATGGCCGAGGAACTCCTGCACCGCCCGGAGGTCGGCGCCGCCGTCGAGGAGGTGCGTCGCCGCGGTGTGGCGGAAGGTGTGGGGCCCGCTCGGTCCGGTCCCGGGGATCTCGGCGAGGAGTCGGGCGACGAGCGCATAGACGCCCCGCGTGCCCATCCGTGCGCCCCGGGCGCCGAGGAAGAACGCGTCGTCGCGCGTCGACGCGACACGGGGCGTCCGGCGCCGTGCCATCGGTGCTCCGGCCGGCGCCGCCGCTGTGCCCGTCGGGGTCGCGCCCGTCGGTGTCGCCGCCGTGATGATCCTCGGCCTGCCGTCTTCGAGGTACCGGTCGAGGGCGCGTGCGGCCGGCGCGCCGTACGGCACGACCCGCTCCTTCGCCCCCTTGCCCACGACCCGCACCGTGCGACGCCGTCGATCGAGGTCGCCGAGATCGATTCCGACGAGCTCGGAGACGCGCAACCCCGAGGCATAGAGGAGTTCGACGATCGCGACGTCTCGCACGTCGATGGGGTCGTGCGTCGCGACCGCACGTGCCTCGAGCCCGGCGAGCGCCTCGTCGAGGGCGGGTGCCGCGACGACCCTCGGCAACGCGCGCTGAGCCCGCGGGGCGCGCAGCCGCGCACCATGGTCGATCGGGACGAGTCCGCGCCGGGTCATCCACGCCGTGAAGCCGCGGGCGGAGGCCGCACGCCGCGCGATGGTGGCCCGGGTGAGCCCTCGCTCGGTCGCCGCCCAGAGCCAGTCGCGCAGGATCGGAAGGTCGATCTCGCTCACCGCCACGACACCGTGCTCCTCGGCGAAGCGGAGCAGGTCGGCGAGGTCGGCCCGGTAGGCGGCGACCGTGTGCTCGGAGTAGCCCCGCTCGGCGCGGACGTGGGCCAGGTAGTCGTCGACGATGCTGTCGAGGGGCGCGGTCATGTCGGCGGCTTGCGCGAGAACCGCTCGAGTCGTTCGGCGGGGGCCATCGCCTCGAGCTCGGCCAGATACCCCTCGCCGAAGCTCGTGACGACGTCGAAGGGGCCGAGCGGCACGACCGAGGCCGAGAACGCGCCATCGAAGAGGTGCAGGAGCGAGAAGGAGCGCCCGCCGTCGATGCCGACCAGTTCGCGCGGGGGCGCGGAGAGGTCCATCGTGTAGGCCGTCGCCCCGGCGACGGAGACGGGGATGCCGGCGAACGCACCGTGCGTCGCGTAGTGGAGATGCCCGCCGAGGAACAGCCGGACGTCTCGGCCTCGCACCACCTCGGCCAGTTCGTCCTGTCCGCGCAGCTCGAGGACGTCCATGAGGGCGAGCGGCGTCGCGATCGGAGCGTGGTGCATGGCGATGATCGTGCCGCGCGGCGCCGGCTCGGCGAGCACTCGGGCCAGCCAGTCGAGCGAGCGAGCGTCGAGTTCGCCGTGATGGTAGCCCGGCACGGTCGTGTCGAGCGCGATGATCCGGAGCCCGTCGACGTCGGCGACGCGGTGCACCGGGTCGTCGAGCGGCGCTCCGCCGGGTGCTTCATCGAGCAGCCCCAGTCGGAACGCCGCGCGCTCGTCGTGGTTGCCCATCACCCAGACGAGTTCGGCCCCCGTCGCCCGGGCGAGCGGGTCGAGCTCGGCGCGGGCACGGGCATACGCGTCGGCCTCACCGAGGTCGGCCACGTCGCCCGTGACGACGATGACGTCGAGCGACGCGCCGAGCCGCTCGAGCTGGGCCGCCGTCTGCGCGAGGGCTGCGACGGTGTCGGCACCCCCGAGCGGTGCACCGCCCGACAAGAGGTGCGTGTCGCTGACGTGCGCGATGACCGTCGTCGCCGCCGGGTACCTGCCGAGTCGCTCCATCTCCCCCGCCCTTCGAGCTCAGCCTACGATCCGGCACCGACAGGCGGCGGGCGCCGGGCCGCGCCCGCCGACTTCTCCCTCACAGCCCGCCGCGGCCTCCGAGCTTCCGCGGAACCCGCCACGCGGCCCGATCCGCCGCTCGGGCACGGCACGCTCGAAGCGGAGGTGGTCGCTTTGGCCCACAACACGGAGCTCGGTCGGCACGGCGAACAACTCGCCGCCGACCATCTCGAGGCGCTCGGCATGTCGGTGATCGAGCGCAACTGGCGATGCCGTCTCGGCGAGATCGACCTCGTCGCCCGCGACGGCGAGGCCGTCGTGTTCGTCGAGGTCAAGGCGCGGACGGGCCTCGGCTACGGGCACCCGTTCGAGGCGATCACGCCCCCGAAGCTCGCTCGGCTGCGACGACTCGCGATCGCCTGGTGCGAACAGTCCGGCGCGCATCCGACCCGGATCCGCATCGACGCGATCGCGGTCACCCTTCCTCGCGACGCACCCGCGATCATCGAGCACCTCGAGGGAGTGAGCTGATGCCGGTCGCACGCACGGCGTCGGTCGCCCTGCTCGGGCTCACCGGTTCGATCGTCGAAGTCGAGGCCGACCTCTCGGCGCAGCTGCCCGGCGTCATCATCATCGGTCTGCCCGATGCCGCGCTCGGCGAGGCACGCGATCGGGTGCGCTCGGCGGCGAGCAACGCGGGCTGCCCGCTGCCGAGCCGCAGACTCACCGTCAATCTCTCGCCGGCGGCGTTGCCCAAGCACGGGTCGGGGTTCGACCTGGCGATCGCGATCGCCTGTCTCGCCGCCTCGGGAGAGCTCTCGACCGAGTCGGTCGCACGGGTGGTGCATCTCGGCGAACTCGGACTCGACGGTCGCCTCCGCCCGATCGACGGCATCCTGCCCGCCGTCCTCGCCGCCGTCCGCGCGGGGCACGACCTCGTCATGGTCCCCTCGGCCAACGCCGAGGAGGCGTCGCTCGTCCCCGGCGCCCGGGTGATCGGCGTCGCATCGCTGCTCGACGCCGCGATCTGGCACGGCGGCGCCTTCGAACCCCGGGTCAGCGATCCTGTGGCCGGCCAGTCGCCGGTCGAGGACGCCCCCGATCCCGCGGGCGACCTCGCCGAAGTCGCCGGCAACAGCGACGCGGTCGAGGCGATGCTCGTGGCCGCGTCCGGCGGGCACCACGTCTCGATGCTCGGGCCGCCCGGGGCGGGCAAGACCATGCTCGCCTCCCGCCTGCCAGGGCTCCTGCCCGATCTCGATGCCGACGCGGCGCTCGAGGTCGCCTCGATCCACTCGCTCGCGGGTCGCCGCCCGGGGGCCCAGTTGAGTTTCAGGCCGCCGTACGAGGCGCCGCACCACACGGCCACCGCGGCGTCGATCGTCGGCGGAGGCAGCAGGGTGATCCGTCCGGGCGCCGCAGCGAGGGCGACCCACGGCGTGCTCTTCCTCGACGAAGCGCCCGAGTTCCCACGGGCCGTGCTCGATGTACTGCGCCAGCCGATCGAGTCGGGCACGATCTCGATCCATCGGGCGAACGCCGTGGCGACCTTTCCCGCACGCTTCCAGCTCGTGCTCGCGGCGAACCCGTGCCCGTGCGGCAATGCGGGCACCACCGAGTGCACGTGCGCTCCGATCGTGCAGCGCCGCTACCTGGCGCGGCTCTCCGGGCCGCTGCTCGATCGCGTCGACCTGCAACTGCGCGTACCCAGGGTCTCCGTCGCGGCGATGCGCATGGCCGACGAGGGCGGGGTCTCCACCGCGCAGGGGCGGGCAATGGTCCTGGCGGCGCGCGCCGCCGCAGCCGAGCGGCTAAAGGGTACGCCCTGGCGCACCAATGCCGACATGCCCGGTCCCTGGCTCCGCGGCGCCGGCCGACTGCATCCCGGCACCCGCGCGACCACCACGCTCGACCGGCTGCTCGAACGCGGGGGCGTCACGATGCGCGGGTACGACCGGATCCTGAAGGTGGCGTGGACCCTCGCCGACCTCGCCGGCAGCAGCACGCCGAGCGCCGAGCACGTCGGGCGCGCGATGTTCTTCAAGTCGGGGGTCACGTCATGAGCGCCACGCGCCGCACCGCCTCCGCATACTCGACCGCGATCGACGCTGTTCGAGGCGGCCACGAGCATGCCGAGGAGGAGCAACGTGCCGACGCGGCCGCCCGTGCGGCGCTCGGGTTCCTCTCCGAACCCGGCGACGGGGTTCTGGGGCGACTCGTCAACGCCATCGGCGCGCCCGCCGTGCTCGACCTCGTCATCTCGGGCGCGAGGCCGTCCGAGTTCGCGGTCGCGCTCGGGGCAGCGGGCGAGCCGGGCGAACCGCTCGGCGATTCGTCGATCGGGCACGGGCTGAAGCGCTGGCGTCCTCGTATCGACGCGGCGGCGTTCGAGCGATCCCTCGCGCAGGCCGCTCGCGTCGGCGCACGTCTCCTGGTCCCCGGCGATGCCGAGTGGCCGACGGGCATCGATGACCTTGGTCCGAACGCCCCGCTGGCACTCTGGGTTCGCGGTCGCGCCGACGCGCTCGCCGGAGCTCAGCCCACCATCGCGCTCGTCGGTGCTCGAGCCGCGAGCGGGTACGGCGAACATGTGACCGCGGAGGCCTCGGCCGGTCTCGTCGATCGCGGCTTCCTGATCATCTCGGGTGGCGCCTACGGCATCGACGGCGTCGCCCACCGCGCGGCGCTCGCGAGCGACGGCACGACGGTCGCCTTCCTCGCCGGCGGCATCGACCGCCTCTATCCGGCGGGCCACGAGTCGCTGCTCACCCGCATCGCGCAGACCGGGGCCATCTACTCGGAGGTGCCCTGCGGGACCGCGCCGTCGAAGTGGCGGTTCCTGCAGCGCAACCGGCTCATCGCCGCGGCCGGCGACGCGACGATCGTGATCGAGGCCGGGATCCGCTCGGGCTCGCTGAACACCGCAGGGCACGCGGCCACGCTCGGCCGTCCACTCGGCGCCGTGCCCGGGCCGGTGACGAGCCCGTCGTCTGCCGGCTGTCACCGCTTGATGCGCGAGCGCGACGCGACCTGCGTCGTCGACGCGGCGCAGATGGCCGAGCTCGCCTCGGGAATGGGCTTCGGGATCGAGCAGGGCCCGCCGAACCGGTCGATGGATTCAGCGCCTTCGGCCGATGCCGTCCGCCTGCTCGACGCGCTCAGCCCGAGGAGCGCGCGGTCGGTCGACGACCTCGCCCGACGCAGCGGCCTCGCCCCGGGGCTGGTGATGTCGACGCTCGCCGAACTCGAGGTCGATCGTCTCGTGATCCGCGACGTCGGCGGTGACTGGAAGTGCCGGCCGCGACGCCGATGAGCGAGCCGCCGGCACCGCCGGTACGGGGCCGTCGCGACGGGAACGCGCACAATCGCCGAGTGCCGGGCCCGCACCGACGACTACTCGTCGAGCGCGAGCTCCTTCGGCAGCTCGAACTCGCGCGTGGCGAGTTCTTCGACGTTGACATCCTTGAACGTCAGCACCCGCACCGATTTCACGAAGCGGTCGGCGCGGTAGACGTCCCAGACCCAGACGTCCTTCATCGTCAGCTCGAAGTAGAAGTCGTGCTCGGTGTCACGGCGCACGAGTTCGACCTCGTTCGCGAGATAGAACCGTCGCTCGGTCTCGACCACGAACTTGAACTGCGAGACGATGTCTCGGTACTCGCGATACAGGGCCAACTCGACCTCGCGGTCGTAGTCTTCGAACTCGTCTTCATCCATCGTCGTTCATCCTACGCCGAGCTCGAAGAGCGCCGGTGCCTCGGGCGCACGCTCGTGCAGCCAGGTGCGCCGATGGAGGGCGTTCGGGCCGTGCTCGTCGATCGCGGCGAAATGCGCGCGGCTCGAGTAGCCCTTGTTCTCGTCCCACGAGTAGAGCGGGGTGTCGGCGTGGGCCAGGCGCATCCCACCGTCGCGATGCACCTTCGCGAGCACGGAGGCCGCCGCCACCGAGGCGCAGTCGCGGTCGGCCTTGATGCGGGTGCGTACGGCCACCCGCCGCTCGATCGCCGGGCTCAGCCAGTCGTGGTTGCCGTCGAGGATGAGCGGCGCACCGGCCACCTCGTCGGCGAGCCCGGTGCCCGCCGCCAGCGCCGCGAAGGCGCGGGCACCCGCGAGCCCGAGGCAGGCCATGATGCCGAGCTCGTCGATCTCGGCCGCAGAGGCGTCGCCCACCGCCCACGCCCGCACCCAGGCGCCGGCGCGAGGCGCCATCGCATCGCGCTTCGGCTCGGTCATGAGCTTCGAGTCGCGAAGACCGGCCGGCATCCGGCGCACGGCGGGGTCGATGACGACGAGCCCGACAGTCACGGGGCCCGCGAGCGCGCCGCGGCCCACTTCGTCGCAGGCGAGCACGAACGGCGCCCCCTCGTCGAAGAGCTCGCGCTCGGCGCGGAGGTTGGGGATCGCCTGCCCGCCCATCAGCCGGCGCCCTCGTCGACGCCCTCGAAGACGGTCGGGTAGTTGTCGAGCCACGCCCAGTGCGAGACCGGCCAGCTGACGACGAACGCACGCCCCACGACGTTGTCGATCGGCACGAAGCCCTTGAGGGGGGTGTCGCCGTTGAAACGGGAGTCCTTCGAGTTGCCGCGGTTGTCACCCATCACCCAGAGCGCGCCCTCGGGCACGGTCTCGTCGAAATCGACCTCTGAGACCTTGGTGTCGCCGGGCGGCAGGGCGACGTAGGCCGACTCGTCGAGCGGCACGCCGTTGACGCTCATCTGGCCGAGCGCGTTGCAGCAGACGACGTGGTCGCCGGGCAGCCCGATGACTCGCTTGACGAGGTGGTCGTTCGAATCGGGCGCCGAGAGGCCGACGAAGGCCATGAACCAGTCGACGGCGGCGATGAGCGGCGGCTGCGACTCCTCGACGCGGGCGGGCAACCAGCCCCCCGGGTCTTTGAAGACCACGACGTCGCCGCGCGAGATCGGCGTCACCTCGGGAACCAGCTGATTCACGATGATGCGATCGTCCTTCACGAGCGTCATCTCCATCGACTGCGACGGGATGAAGAACGATCTGATGAGGAACGTCTTGATGAGGAACGAAACGAGCACCGCCACCACGAAGATGACGAGCAGGTCCCTCAGGAAGAGGAGAATGCCGCGCTGCCTGCCGCGTGCCGATGCCGAACCAGCGCGATCTTCTTCGCGCATGGTGGTGTCTTCTGTCATTTAACCGCCCGAGCTCCCCACCAGTCTATTGGTGGGGAGCTCGGTCGGAGTTCGCGGGAGACCGCGATTCGCGCAGACGGGTCAGGCGTCGCGCTTCTCCTTGATCTTGGCCTTCTTGCCACGGAGCTTGCGCAGGTAGTAGAGCTTCGCACGACGGACGTCACCACGGGTGACGACCTCGATGTGGTCGATGACCGGCGAGTGCACCGGGAACTTGCGCTCGACGCCGACCTGGAAGCTGACCTTGCGGACCGTGAAGGTCTCGCGCACGCCTTCGCCCGAGCGGCCGATGACGACGCCCTGGAAGACCTGGATGCGCGAGCGGGTGCCTTCGATGATGTTCACGTGCACCTTGACGGTGTCGCCGGGGCGGAAGTCGGGGATGTCCGACCGCAGGCTCGCGGCGTCGACATGGTCGAGAATGTGCATGATGTTCGCTCTCTGCGCCCGCAACCGGTCGAACGCGGATCTTGAATGGAAAGTGTCTGGCGCCGCCTCGCACGGTTGACCCATGCGTCGCATGCTCCCCGGAGGCAGAGACGTCGGCGGGATCGCTCCCGCAGCGGCACAATCCTCTATTGTGCCATGCCGGACGCCCGGCAGGCAAAGCGGGCGACGCGGTCACGGGGATGCCACGGTGTCGCCGACGCACGCGTCAGTCGCGCACCTCGTGGATGACGATGACCTCGTCTCCGTCGTCGAACGGCGGACGGCGGGTGCCCGGGGCATCCTGACGCGGCTTGCCGCCCTGTTGCTCGGCGGCGAGCCGCTCGAATTCGGCCATGGAGGCGTTCATGCGCTTCGCGCCGTCCTTCACGAGCTGCCAGAGCGCGACCCAGAACGCGGCGATCGCCGCAACGATCGCGAGGACGCCGAAGAACGTCGACCCGCCGGTGTAGAAGCCCGTGGCGATGAGGGCGGCGTGCCAGACGCCGATCACGCCGACGTCGATCCATGAGACGGCGCGTTCGCGGCGCACCGTCGGCCGCGCGTTCACGAGGAGGACCACGACTCCGAGCGTGAGGAACGCGACCGGCACGACGATCACGAGGCCGAGGGTGCCCCAGCCGCCCGAGCCGAAGATCGCCCAGCCCACCAGAAGCCACGCCGGCAGTGCGACGATCGCGATGAACTGCCAGCGGTAGAAGAGGCGCCGGATGAGCATGGGGCAAGCGTAATCCGGCGCGGCTGCGAGCGCGCCGGGTGTTCACTCAGGGCGGAGACGACAGAATGGTCTCGGAGAGGATGAGCGTGATCGAACTGAGGACCCCCGCCGAGCTCGAGGAGATGCGGCCTGCGGGCCGTTTCGTGGCAAGCGTCATCGAGGCGACGTCGAAAGCCGCCGCCGTCGGCGTCAACCTGCTCGAGCTCGATGCGCTCGCGCACGAGATGATCCGCACGGCCGGCGCCGAGAGCTGCTACATCGACTACCACCCGTCGTTCGGGGCGAGCCCGTTCGGCAAGGTCATCTGCACCTCGGTGAACGACGCGGTGCTGCACGGCCTCCCCCGCGACTACAAGCTCCGCGACGGCGACCTGCTGAGCCTCGACTTCGCCGCCTCGGTGAACGGCTGGGTCTCCGACTCGGCGATCTCGATCGTCGTCGGCACCCCCCGCGACGACGACCTGCGCCTCATCGACACGACGCAGCGGGCCCTCGACGCCGGCATCGCCGCAGCGCGCCCCGGCAACCGCATCGGCGACATCTCGCGCGCGATCGCCGACGTCGCGAAGGCCGGCGGCTACTCGATCAACACCGACTTCGGCGGGCACGGCGTCGGCCGCACCATGCACGGCGACCCGCACATCCCGAACAACGGCCGCCCCGGCCGCGGGCTGCCGCTGAAGCCCGGCCTGGTCGTCGCGATCGAACCGTGGTTCCTCCAGACGACCGACGAGATCTTCACCGACCCCGACGGCTGGACCCTGCGCAGCTCCGACGGCTCCCGCGGAGCGCACGCCGAGCACACGATCGCCGTCACCGAGGGCGACCCGATCGTGCTCACGCAGCGCGGCTGAGACGAGACGCCCCGTTCTTCAGGCGTCGAGTTCGACCTCGATCATGCCGCCGACGATTCGCGTGCGGAAGGTGCGCAGCGCCAGTGTCGCATCGGTGAAGCACTCGCCGGTGCCGAGATCGTAGACCTCCTTGTGCAACGGTGAGGCGATGGTGGGGCGCTCGCCCCGAGACCCCACGATGCCCCGCGCCATGACGGGCGCACCGGTGTGGGGGTCGAGGTGGTCGACCGCGTAGACCTCGTCGCCTCGGAGGCGCACGAGTGCGATCTGCCGGTCGGCGTGCAGCGCGACCTCGCCCCACCCCGGCTCGAGCTCGTCGAGATCGCAGGCGGCGAGCCAGGTGGTCGTCGTGGCGGTCGGCGTCATGGCGGGTCCTCCTCGGTCGAGCCGAGCTGCGACGGCCCGGCGATGTCTGCACCCGACGCTAGCCCCGGTTCGTTTCGACCGACCGGTCCCGATGTTTCGGGGCGGTGAAGAGCGCCTCACATCCGCGGTCGGTGGCCGTGCGGGATGCGCGCAGCTCGGTTACCGCGCCGAAACAGCCCCGAAACGACTCCCTCCTACGCTCGCCTCATCCGATCAGGGGAGGCAGCATGTCCGGCAGCACGAGCGAGCTCGACGGCGGCACCGCGGTGCGCGACGTCCTCATCGTCGGCGGCGGGCCCGCCGCACATCGACTGGCCGACAGCCTGCACGCCCGTGACACGGGCCGGAGCCTGCGGGTCACGGTCGTCGGCGAGGAGCCGCACGCCCCCTACGACCGGGTCGCCCTCAGCACCCGGCTCGCCGACGGCACGGTCGACCTCGCGCTCGAGCCGAGCACGATGTGGGACAGCGGGCACGTCGGCCTCGTCGTGGGCGAGCGCGTCGTCGCGATCGACGCCGACGCGAACACGGCGACGACGTCGACGGGTCGGCGGCTGCACTGGAACGAGCTCGTGCTCGCGACCGGTTCGAGCGCGCCGGTGCCCGACCTCCCCGGCTCCGAGCACGCCCGCGTGTACCGCACCATCGAGGACGTCGACTCGCTCGTCGCCGAGACCGCGGCGATCGCCGCGACGCACGGACGGCCCGCCCGCGTCGTCGTCGCGGGCGGGGGTCTCCTCGGACTCGAGGCCGCCGGCGGGCTCGCCGCCCTGGGCGCCCACGCAGCGATCGTGCACTCCGGCGGCTGGCTCATGTCGGCCCAGCTCGACGAGGGCGCGGGACGCGCACTCGGCCGGATCATCGCCGGTCAGGGCATCGGGCTGCACCTCGGCGTACGACCGACGGCGCTGCACGTCGACGACGGGGCGGTGACCGGCGTCGAGCTCGCGAACGGCCGGCGCATCGACTGCGATCTCGTCGTCTTCGCGATCGGCATCAGTCCGCGCGACGAGCTCGCCCGCGAGCTCGGCCTCGACCTCGGCCCCCGCGGCGGCATCGCGATCGACTCGGCCTGCGCGACGTCACGGCCTCGGGTGTACGCGATCGGCGAGGTCGCGAGTTTCGAGGGGCGTTGCACGGGCCTCGTCGCACCGGCGAACGCGATGGCCGAGGTCGTCGCCGACCGCCTGCTCGGCGGTGCCGCCGAGTTCACGACCGTCGACGATGCGACGAAGCTGAAGCTCTCGGGTGTCGACGTCGCGAGCTTCGGCGACGCCCTCGCCCGCACCGAGCACGCCCTCGAGATCGTCTACGCCGACCCCGCACGCGGGCTCTACCAGAAGCTCGTGATGACCGGCGACGCCAAGACGCTGCTCGGCGGGATCTTCGTCGGCGACGCCTCGCCGTACTCGAGCCTGCGCCCGCTGCTCGGCACCGAGCTCTCGAGCGAGCCGGCGGCGTATCTCTCGGCCTCGGGCGTCGAACCGCCCGCTGGCGACGAACTCCCCACCGGAGCCCTCGTCTGCGCGTGCAACAACGTGACGGCGGGCACCATCCGCGACGCGATCACGGGCGACGGGCACGCCGAGGGCTGCACCGAGCTCGGCGCGCTGAAGACGTGCACGCGGGCCGGCACGCAGTGCGGCTCGTGCGTTCCGCTCGTGAAGAAGCTGCTCGAGGGCGAGCTCGAGAAGTCGGGCGTCGCCCTCTCCCGGGCGCTCTGCGAGCACTTCGAGCTCTCCCGGCAGGAGCTCTTCGAGTCGATTCGGGTACTCGGGCTCACGAGCTTCGACGAGATCGTCGAGCGCCTCGGCACCGGTCGCGGGTGCGACATCTGCAAGCCGGTGATCGCCTCGATCCTCGCCACCCAGCACGGTTCGTACATCCTCGACGGCGGCCGCGGGGGCCTCCAGGACACGAACGACCGGGCGATGGCGAACATGCAGAAGGACGGCACCTACTCGGTCGTGCCGCGCATCCCGGCCGGCGAGATCACTCCCGAGAAGCTCGCGGTGATCGCC
Organism: Agromyces italicus DSM 16388; assembly: GCF_000421545.1. GTDB lineage: Bacteria > Actinomycetota > Actinomycetes > Actinomycetales > Microbacteriaceae > Agromyces > Agromyces italicus. The sequence continues at coordinate 113,495 of NZ_ATXF01000004.1, read as the reverse complement.
TCCGTCGCCCAGGAGTTCGGCCTCTACACGAAGATCACGGGCGGCCAGCGCATCGATCTGTTCGGCGCACGGCTCGACCAGCTGCCCGACATCTGGAAGCGGCTCGTCGACGCCGGGTTCGAGTCGGGCCAGGCGTACGGCAAGGCGCTCCGCAACGTCAAGAGCTGCGTCGGGTCGACGTGGTGCCGCTACGGCGTGCAGGACTCGGTGGCGATGGCCGTCGGGCTCGAGCTCCGGTATCGGGGTCTGCGCTCCCCGCACAAGCTCAAGTTCGGCGTCTCGGGGTGCGCGCGCGAGTGCGCCGAGGCCCGCGGAAAGGACATCGGCGTCATCGCGACCGATCAGGGGTGGAACCTCTACGTCGGCGGCAACGGCGGGTTCCAGCCGGCCCACGCGCAGCTGCTCGCGAGCGACCTCGACGACGAGACCCTGATCCGCTACATCGACCGCTACCTGATGTACTACATCCGCACCGCCGACCGGCTGCAGCGCACGGCACGGTGGATGGAAGACCTCGAGGGCGGCCTCGAGCACGTGCGCGAGGTCGTCGTCGAAGACCGGCTCGGCCTCGCCGACGAACTCGAGGCGGCCGTCGCGACGCACGTCGAGCACTACGAGGACGAATGGGCGGCGACGCTCGCCGATCCCGAGCGACTGCGCCGGTTCCGCTCCTTCGTGAATGCCCCGCACACGCCCGATCCCTCGATCGCCCGGGTCGCCGAACGTGAGCAGTTCCGCCCGGCGACGGCCGAGGAACGCGCGGACGGACGGGCGATCCTCATCGCGGGCGCCACGATTCCGATGCGGGAGGAGCTCGCATGACCGGGCGCGTCACGCTCGTGGGCGGCGGCCCCGGCGCGATCGACCTGCTCACGGTCCGCGCCGTGCGGGCCCTCGCCGACGCCGACGTCGTGCTCGTCGACCGCCTCGCGCCCCACGAGGAGCTCGCCGCCCTCGCCCCGCGCGCCGAGATCGTCGATGTCGGCAAGGCCCCCGGTCACCACGCCGTGCCCCAGGGCGAGATCGAGGCGCTCATCGTGCGGTACGCGGCATCCGGTGCCCATGTGGTGCGCCTGAAGGGCGGCGACCCGTATGTGCTCGGCCGCGGCGGCGAGGAGGTGCTCGCCTGCCAGGCAGCGGGCATCCCCGTCGAGGTGGTCCCGGGCGTCACGAGCGCGATCGCAGTGCCGGGCGCCGCGGGCATTCCCGTCACGCATCGCGCGGTGAGCCGTCTCTTCACGGTCGTCTCGGGGCACGCGCCGCTCGGCGACGATGAGCTCGCCCACCTCGCCGGGCTCGGCGGCACGATCGTCGTGCTGATGGGCATCGGCACACTGCCCTCCCTCGTGGCCGGACTCGCCCGGCACGGCCTGCCGCCGGAGCATCCGGTCGCGATCGTCGAACGCGGATTCAGCCCCGAGCAGCGAACCACCGTCGGCACCCTCGCCGACATCGTCGCGACGGCCGCGCGAGCGCGCGTCGTCTCCCCCGCCGTGGTCGTCGTCGGCGAGGTCGTGCGCCTTGCGCACGACGGCGACGCGGCCGCAGACGAACTGATGGCCCGCGCGGCCGTGTTGTCGGTGATCGCATGACGGATGCCACGGAGTGCCCGCCTGGCTTCCGCCCCGATCAGTTGTCGGGGTTCCGCATCGGGGTCACGAGCGACCGGCGTTCGGCCGATCTCATCGACGCCCTGACCCGACGCGGCGCCCAGGTGCTGCACGCCCCGACGCTGCGGATGGCGAACGCCGCGAGCGACGATCCCGTCATCACCGACACGCGCGCGATCATCGATGCCCGACCCGACGTGCTGCTCGCGACGACCGCCTACGGGGTGCGGCGCTGGTTCGAGGTCGCCGACTCGGCGGGGCTCGGCGAGGACCTCGTCGAGGCGCTCCAGTCGACCGACATCCTCGTCCGCGGGCCGAAGGCACGGGGCGGAATCCGGGCCGCGGGGCTGAACGACGTCGGCATGAGCGCCGAGGAGACGACCGAGTCGCTCATCGACGAGCTGCTCGATCGCTACCCGCCGAATCTCACCGTCGCGGTGCAGCTGCACGGCTTCCTCCAGGCGCATCAGCTCGATCGCCTGCGCGCCGTGCACCCCCGGGTGCTGACCGTCGAGCCGTACCGCTGGGTCGAGACCGACGCCGACGACGATCGGGTCGACCGGCTGATCGACGCCGCCTGCTCGGGCGGGCTCGACGCCATCACCTTCACGAGCGCGCCGGCCGTGCACGCGCTGTTCGGCGCCGCCGAGGCGCGCGGCCGCTACGACGACCTCGTCGACGCGATGTGCGGAACCGTCGTCGCGGCCGCCGTCGGCCCCGTGACGGCGGCGCCGCTCCTCGATGCGGGCATCGTGCCGATCCAGCCCGAGCGGTTCAGGATGGGCGCACTCATCCGGCTCGTCTGCGAGCATCTCGAGCAGTCGCGGGTGCTCCGGCTCGCCACCCGTCACGGCGAGCTCGCCCTCCGCGGGTCGATGCTCGAGATCGACGACCGGCGGGTGCCGCTCGCCCCCGTCGCGCTCGCCCTGCTGCGCGCGCTCGTGCTCGCCCACGGCGCGGTCGTCGCCCGTGACCGGCTCGCGTCGGGCCTGCCCGGCACGGGCGACCTGCACGCCCTCGAGGTCGCCCTCAGCCGCCTGCGGCAGACCATCGGAGTGCCCGGGCTCATCGCGACCGTGGTCAAGCGCGGGTACCGGATCGATGTCTGAGCCGCGCCTCACACCCGGGCCGGCACCGGGTGAGCACCTCGAGACGAGGCGTTCACGATCGGCACGATCCGCGGAAACACCGGCTCCGTAGCGTCGGTCGCACGAGTTCCGCGCACGAACGACCGCACCGGAGGCACCGATGACCGACACCGTCAGCACCGAGCAGCACCAGCCGGATCCCGCCACGGGCACGCCCACGTCCGTCGCCCCGGCCCCCGTCCTCACGATGCGCCCGGGCCGCTGGATCGACGGCTGGGACCCCGAGGATCGGACGCAGTGGAACGGCGTGGGGCGCGCGATCGCACGTCGCAACCTCCGCTGGTCGATCTTCGCCGAGTTCCTCGGTTTCGTGATCTGGCAACTCTGGTCGATCGTCGCGGTGACCCTGCCGGAGGCCGGCTTCGAGCTCTCGACGGGTGAGATCTTCTGGCTGATCTCGATCCCGAGCCTCGTCGGTGCGACGCTCCGCATTCCCTACTCCTTCCTCGTGCCCCGTTTCGGCGGCCGGAACTGGACGATCATCTCGGCGGGGCTGCTGCTCGCCCCGGCGATCGCCCTCGCCGTCTGCGTCGGGAACCCCGAGACGCCGTTCGGCGTCCTCCTCGCGGTGGCGGCCCTCGCCGGATTCGGCGGCGGCAACTTCGCGAGTTCGATGTCGAACATCACGTACTTCTATCCGCAGCGCGAGAAGGGCTGGGCTCTCGGGCTCAACGCCGCGGGTGGCAACCTCGGCGCCGCCGTCGCCCAGTTCATCGTGCCCGTCGTCATCACGATCGGCGCAGGGGCATCCCTCAACCTGCCGATCGCCGGATGGATCTGGGTTCCGTTCATCGTCGTCGCGATGCTCGGCGCGTGGCGCCGGATGGACAACCTCTCGAACGCGAAGGCCGATCTCGCCGGTTCGGCGGCGGCCCTCAGGGAACCGCACCTCTGGGTGCTGTCGCTGCTCTACATCGGCACCTTCGGCTCGTTCATCGGCTTCGCGAGCGTGTTCCCGAAGCTCATCGTCGACCAGTTCCCCGATTTCTCGACGATCGCCGTCGGCGGCACCTCGGTCTCGCTCGCCTTCATGGGAGCGCTCATCGGTTCGCTCGCGCGCCCCTACGGCGGACGTCTCGCCGATCGCTTCGGCGGCGCCCGCATCACCATGAGCGCCTTCGCGGCGATGGCGGCGATCACCCTCGCGGTCGTCGTCGCCCTGCCGGTCACGGGATTCTGGGGCTTCCTCGGCCTGTTCCTGCTGCTCTTCGCCGCGGCCGGCATCGGGAACGGCTCGACCTACCGGATGGTGCCGATCGTGTTCGCGCTGCGCGCCTCGGGCGACGAGTCGGCACGCAGACGCAAGGCGGCCGCGGCGCTCGGCCTCATCTCGGCGATCGGCGCGTACGGCGGCTTCCTCATCCCCCAGGCGTTGAACCTCTCGTTCCAGGCGACGGGCGGGTACGCCGCCGCCTTCCTCGGCTTCGTCGCCGGCTACGCCGTGCTCCTCGCCCTGACCGCCCTCGTCTACGTCCGGCCCGGTCGGGCCCGGGCGCAGCAGATCTGAATCGAGCACGAATGCCGCGAGCCGCCACCGCCACCCACTGCCCGTACTGCGCACTGCAGTGCGCGATGACGCTCAGCGAACCGGATGCCACGGCGTCGGCCTCGTCCGCGGCGCCGTCGCCGGCGCCGGTGAGCGTCGCCGCGCGCGACTTCCCGACGAATCGCGGAGGGCTGTGCAAGAAGGGGTGGACCTCGGCCGAACTCCTCAGCAGCACCTCACGACTCCGGGTGCCGCTCGTACGGGGTGCCGGCGGCGAACTGGTCGAGGCGAGCTGGGACGAGGCGCTCGATCTCGTCGCGGGTCGGCTCCGAGGCATCCGCGAGGAGTACGGCGCCGATGCCGTCGGCGTCTTCGGCGGCGGCGGCCTCACGAACGAGAAGGCCTACCTGCTCGGCAAGTTCGCGAGGCTCGCGCTCGGCACGAGCCGCATCGACTACAACGGCCGCTACTGCATGTCGTCGGCCGCAGCCGCGGGCAATCGGGCGTTCGGCGTCGATCGCGGGCTGCCGTTCCCCGTCGAGGAGCTGGACGGCGCCGAGACCGTACTCCTCCTCGGCTCGAACGTGGCCGCGACGATGCCCCCGTTCATCGGACATCTCGCAGGCGCCCAGTCGGCCGGCGGCCTCGTCGTCGTCGACCCGCGCCGGACCGCGACCGCGAGACTCGCCGACGACGGGCAGGGCCTGCATCTGCAGCCGGCGCCGGGCACCGACCTCGTGCTGCTGCTCGGCCTCATCCACCAGGTGATCGCCGAGCGGCTCGTCGACGCCGACTACGTCGACCGGCGCACGACCGGGTTCGCGGCGCTTCGTCGGTCGGTCGCGAGCTGGTGGCCCGAGCGTGTCCAGTCGGTGACGGGGGTGCCCGCTTCGTCGATTCGCGGGCTCGCCCGTCGCCTCGCCGCCGGCGGCGGCACCTTCATCCTCACCGGGCGCGGTGTCGAGCAGCACGTCGACGGCACCGACACGGCGACGGCCGCGATCAACCTCGCGCTGCTGCTCGGCCTGCCCGGGCGCCCGGGCAGCGGCTACGGCACACTGACCGGCCAGGGCAACGGCCAAGGCGGGCGCGAGCACGGGCAGAAGTGCGATCAGCTGCCGGGCTACCGCAAGATCACCGACCCGGCGGCGCGCGCCCACGTCGCCGGGGTCTGGGGCGTCCCGCCCGAGGCGATCCCCGGGCCAGGGCTCCCCGCGGTCGAGCTGCTGGCGTCGATGGGGCGCGAGGGCGGGGTGCGAGCGCTCCTCGTGCACGGCTCGAACCTCGTCGTCTCCTCGCCGAATGCGGCCTCGGTGCGCGCAGGAATCGCCGCCCTCGATCTCCTCGTCGTGTGCGACTTCGTGCGCTCCGAGACGGCCGCGCTCGCCGACGTCGTGCTGCCCGTGCGCCAGTGGGCCGAGGAGGAGGGCACGATGACCTCGCTCGAAGGGCGCGTGCTGCGGCGCCGCCGAGCGCTCGAGGCCCCCGAGGGCACGCGCGACGAGCTCTGGGTGCTCGCCGAGCTCGCCCGGCGGCTCGACTGCCGGGCGACGTTCGACACCGACCCCGAACGCGTCTTCGAGGAGCTGCGCCTGGCCTCGGAGGGCGGTCTCGCCGACTACTCGGGCATCGACTACGCGATGCTCGACCGGGGCGAGGTCGCATACTGGCCGTACCCGCGCGGCAGCGCGGGCACCCCGCGGCTCTTCGCCGAGCGCTTCGCGCACCCCGACGGCCTCGCCCGGCTCGTGCCGGTCACGGTGCGGAACGCAGTGCTCGAGGGCCCCGCCCCCGACGAACTCACCCTCGTCACCGGGCGCCTCCTCGAGCACTACCAGAGCGGGGCGCAGACGAGGCTCGTGCCCGAACTCATGACCGCCGAGCCCGAACTGCGCGCCTCGATCCACCCGGCGACCGCTGCACGGCTCGGCATCGCCGACGGCGAGATCGTCGAGCTCGCGAACGAGCGCGGACTCGTCGCCTGCCCCGCCCGGCTCACGACCGAGGTGCGCGTCGAGACCGTGTTCCTCCCCTTCCACTTCGGCGACCGTCAGACGGCGAACCTGCTCACGAGCGACCGGGTCGACCCCGTCTCGGCGATGCCCGAGTTCAAGACCAATCGGGTGCGCCTGCGCGCAGCACACCGCTCGAAGCCCCGGCCCGCGACGGGCCTCGCGACCGACCCGGCACCCCGCCCTGCAGAAGCCGGAGCCACGACATGACCACTCCGCGACACGTCGTCCTCCTCGGCTACGGACCGGTCGGCGCACGTTTCGTCGAGGAGCTGCTGCCGGCCGTCGCCGACGGCTCCCTCGAGCTGACCGTGATCGGCGGCGAGGCGATGGAGGCCTACAACCGCGTGCTCGTCGCCGAGTACGCGGTCGGCGGCACCGAGCTCGACTCGATGCTCGTCGGCGACCGGGAGGCCGCGGAGGCCGCGGGCGTCAGGATGATGCTCGGCGTCGCCGCGCGCACGATCGACCGCGACGCCCGCACGGTCGAGCTCTCGACCGGCGAGCGCGTCGGCTACGACCGGCTCGTGCTCGCGACGGGCGCGCGCGCGAACGTGCCCACCCTCGACGGGGTCGAACGGCACCGTCGCGACCTCGTCTCGCTCGAGAAGTATCCGGATTCGCTCGTCGGCCGCGACGACGAGCTGCCGTCGGGCATCACGGCGCTCCGCGACCTCGCCGACGCCGAACGCGTGCTCGCCGCGGTTCGGGCGCGGCGCCGCATCATCGTGCTCGGCGCGGGAGTGCTCGGGCTCGAGCTCGCGCTGGCTGCCGCGCACGCGGGCGCGGAGGTGTGCGTCGTGCACCACGGCCCGCACCCGATGCCCCGCAACCTCGACCGCGGCGCGGGGCTCGTGCTCCGTGCCGCGCTCCGGCGCACCGGCGTCACCGTCGTCGCGAACTCGCGCGCCGAGGCGGTCGGGTTCCGCGACGAGGCCGACGGCAGCCGCCGCTTCGATCAGCTGGTCACCGCCGACGGGAAGCAGCTCCGCGGCGACCTGCTCGTGCTCTCCTGCGGGGTCGGCGCCCGCACCGAGCTCGCGACGCTCGCCGGGCTCCGCACGGCGGCCGGCGTCGTCGTGCACCCCTGGCTCGCCTCCTGGAGCGACCCGGCCGTCTTCGCGATCGGCGACTGCGCCCAGATCGTGGAGCGCACCGAGCAGAACGCCCGCGAACGCGATCTGCCGGGCGCACCGGCCGGGCTCATCGGCCCCGGCTGGCGGCAGGCCGACTGGCTCGCGGCCCGGCTCTCGGCCGAGGCCCGCGGCGAGGCATCCACTCGTTCGACGGAGCTCGGCGACGACGGTTCGCTGCCCGGCGAACGCCCGGCCCTGCCCGCCGAGCGCGAGGCGATCGTGATGCTGAAGGCCGAGCACCTCGATGTGGTCGCCGTCGGCGACGTCTCGGCGGAGCCGTGGGACGAGCATCCCTCGCACCCCCGGCGACGTGTCGCCCAGTGGGCCGACCCCGAGCACCACCGCTACGTGAAGATGGTGACCGAGGGCGGGGTGCTCACGGGTTTCGCGAGCGTCGGGATGCCGCGCACCGCCGCCGAGCTCACGCTGCTGTTCGAGCGGCGCGGCGAGCTCCCGGCCGACCGCTCGCTGCTCCTCCGTTTCGACGGCCCCGATTTCGACCCGTCCGCTTCGGGCGATGCGTTCGCACCGACCGCGACCGTGTGCTGGTGCAACGGCGTCACGGTCGAGCGCATCGAGGCCTCGACCGCGAGCGGAAGCACGACGGTCGAGTGCATCGGGCGCGACACCCGGGCGGGCACGGGCTGCGGCGGGTGCAAGGGCCGCATCGGCGAGGTGCTCGCACGCGCGGCGTCGAAGCCGGCGGGCGCGGGCGATCCCGCCCCCGCGGGCTCGCCTGACGACGCTCCCAGCCGCACCGGCTGAGCGGTCGGTGCTGCGGCATACGACTCGCGTGCCGAACGCGCCCCTCCGCCGCCTACACCGCGACGCGACGTGACGCGGCGGCCGAATAGCGGTCGAGCACGAGCTCGACGAGTTCGGCGGCGGCGGACTCCCGGGGCGAGAGCAGGGGCTCGGCGACGAGTTCGGCTCCCGTCGCAGCGACCGCGTCGGAGAAGGCGCCGGGCGCGAGCAGATACGGCACGACGGCGATTCGCACCCCGGGGTGCACCTCGCGGATCATCTCGATCGCGTCGGGCAGCCGCGGGATCGCCGCGGCGATGAAGCCGACCGTGACCGGCCGGCCCAGCCTGACGCCGAGGCCGCGCCCGGTCTCGAAGCACTCCCGGACCGCGCGCGGATCGTTCGATCCGGCGGCGGCGAGGACGACGGCGTCGTCGTCTTCGAGGCCCGCCAGCGAGAGCCGCCGCGCGAGCACGTCGACGATGCGTTCGTCGGGACCGAGCGCCTCGGCCAGCCCGGCACCGGCACCGAGCCGCTCGAGGCCGAGCGAGAGCCGGGTGCGCACGTGGAACCCCGCCGACAGCACGAGCGGAACGATCACCGGGGCGGGCCCACCGCTGCCGAGTGCGGCCGCGAGATCGCCCTCCCGTGCATCGACGAAGCTGATGGCGACGTCGAGCTCGGGCCTGGCCGAGGCGACCCCGTCGACGAGGCGCATGATCGACTCGCGGTTCGCCGTGGAAGGCGCCCCGTGCGTCACCGCGACGAGACGGAGCGGCCGGCCTTCCGGCCGGTGCAACGGCGCCGACGCCGCATTCGTGACGACCATGCTCCGACCCGCGCTCTCCGGCGGGAATCGTTGGTGCCCGCCGATTCGACGCTATGAAGCGGGTGTTACGGGGCGGCGAGCCCGATGTTTCGGGCGCGTGAAGAAGGCCTCACGCACCTGGGGCGGTCGGTCCGTCGCCGAGCAGTTCGGGTCGCACGCGACGGGTGCGTTCGACTTGCTGCTCGTGCCGCCACGCCGCGACCGCGCCGTGGTTGCCCGAGCGCAGGACCGGCGGCACCTCGATCCCCCGCCACTCGGCGGGCTTCGTGTAGCTCGGGTACTCGAGCAGGCCGTTCTCGTGCGACTCCTCGACGAGCGACTCGGGGTTGCCGACGACGCCGGGGACGAGTCGGCCCGCCGCCTCGATCATCGCCATCACGGCGACCTCGCCGCCGTTCAGCACATAGTCGCCGAGCGAGACGAGCCGCACGCGCATCCGCGTCGCGTAGTGGTCGACGACGCGCTGGTCGATGCCCTCGTAGCGCCCGCAGGCGAAGACGAGGTGCTGCTCATCGGCGAGTTCGCGGGCGATCGCCTGGGTGAACGGCTCGCCCGCGGGCGAGGGCACGATGAGCAGCGCATCGGATGCCCCGTCGCCGACGATCGAGTCGAGGGCCTCGCCCCACGGCTCGGGCTTCATGACCATACCCGCACCGCCGCCGTACGGCGTGTCGTCGACGGTGCGATGCCGGTCGTGCGTGAAGTCCCGCAGGTCGTGCGCGGTGACGTCGAGGAGGCCGGACTCGCGCGCCCTGCCGAGGAGCGACAGGTCGAGCACCGAGAAGAACTCGGGGAAGATCGTGACGATGTCGACGCGCATCGAGCGACCTATTCGGCGGGGGCGTCGCCGTCGGCGACGGGCTCGGCCGAGGCGTCCGCCGTCTCGCTCTCGGCGAGCTCTTCGAAGAGCCCGGCCGGCGGGGTGACGGTGAGCGTGCCGGCCTCGAGGTCGACCTCGGGCACGATCGCCGAGACGAACGGGACCATGACGTCGCGGCCGCCCTCGCGCTCCTCGTCGACGCGCACGATCAGCAGGTCTTGCGCGGGCAGGTGCTCGACGTGCACGACCTCGCCGATGCGCGCGCCGTCGCGAATGACGGCGAGCCCGATCAGCTGGTGGTCGTACCAGGCGTCGTCTTCGGGTGCCTCATCGTCGACCTGGTCGACCCAGAGGATGGCCTTCAGCAGCGTCTCGGCCGCGGTGCGGTCGTCGACGCCCTCGAAGAACCCGACCGGCTGCCCGTTGTACCAGCGCACCTCGCGGAGGGTCAGGTGCTCGCCGTGCCACGGCGAGTCCTTCGGGACCTGCAACGAGAACACCGCGCCGGGCACGAAGCGACGCTCGGGGTCGTCGGTGTAGAGCTCGAGCTTGATGGCGCCCTTGAGGCCGTGCGCCTTGGTCAGGCGCCCGACCCGGAGCTGCGTACCCGGTGCGTCGGCCACGTCAGTCGTCGGTGTCGACGACGTCGACACGCACACGGCGGCCATCGGCCAGCGCGGTCACGAGCGTGCGGAGCGCCTTGGCCGTACGGCCGGCACGACCGATGACGCGACCGAGGTCCTCGGGGTTCACATGAACCTCGAGGACCTCGCCGCGTGCGCCAGCCGCTGCGACGACCTTCACGTCGTCAGGGTGATCGACGATCCCCTTGACGAGGTGTTCGAGCGCGGACTGGAGCAAGGCTTACGCCTCGTCCGTCGCGGTCTCCGCGGCCTCGGACTCGGCCGGGGCCTCTTCGGCCTTGGGGGCCGGCTTCTCGGCCTTGGGCTTCAGCACCGGCTTCTTCTTCTCGTCGGCGACGAACTCGACCTTGGCGGCCTTCGTCTGCACGGTCGAGACGGCGTTCGCGTCGCCCTTGAACTTGCCCCAGTCGCCCGTGAGCTTGAGGATGGCGGCGACCTGCTCGGTCGGCTGCGCACCGACGGAGAGCCAGTACTGGGCCCGCTCCGAGTCGACCTCGATGAACGAGGGCTGCTCGGTGGGGTGGTACTTGCCGATCTCCTCGATCACACGACCGTCGCGCTTGGTGCGCGAGTCGGCGACGACGATGCGGTAGTACGGCGCACGGATCTTGCCGAGACGCTTGAGACGGATCTTGACAGCCACGATTCTCCTGAATGTGTCGAAAGGTTGAACCGATCGCCTGGAGCGTGGGGTGCACACCCGGCGGAAGCTCGAAAATGGTCGGATCACGGCCTGATAGAGGGTCGGGCGGCGATCCAACCCCCTATTCTGCCAGATTCGGCGGGCTCCCGCGAACCGGCGCCGCGCCGCGCGTCAGCGCAGCCCCGCCATCCACCCCTCGATGCCGTCGGCGTCGATGGGCAGCCCGGCCGAGAGCACCTCGCCGCCCGCTGCGGTCACCACGAGGTCGTCCTCGAGGCGCACCCCGATGCCGCGCAGCTCGGGCGGAAGGGTTTCGTCGAATGCGTGGAAGTACAGCCCCGGCTCGACCGTCAGCACCATGCCGGGCCGCATCTTCGCGCCCTGATAGGCGGCGTGGCTCGCCGTCGAACAGTCGTGCACGTCGAGGCCGAGATGGTGACCGACTCCGCACACGAGGTAGCGGCGGTGATGCTGCCCGCCGGGCGAGAGCGCCTCGTCGACCGAGACCGGCAGGAGCCCCCAGTCGGCGAGCCCGCGGGCGAGCACCTCCATGCAGGCGGTGTGGAAGTCGGCCCAGTCACGGCCGGGCCCGACCGCGGCGAGTCCGGCGCGGTGCGAGCGCTCGACGAGGTCGTGAACCTCTCGCTGCGCGGCCCCGAACCGTCCCGAGGCGGGCAGGGTCCGGGTGACGTCCGCGGTGTAGCCCGAGCGTCGCTCCACACCGAGATCGAGCAGCAGCAGCGCGTCGGGGTCGATCTCGCCCTCCGCACGCACCCAGTGCAAGATCGGCGCGTGCGGGCCGGATCCGACGATCGACGCGTAGCCGACGCCGGATCCGAAGGTGCGCGCATGCCGGTCGAAGGTGCCCTGGAGCCAGCGCTCGCCGCCGCGGCGCACCGCCTGCGGGATCTCGAGCGCGGTCGCGGCGAACCCGTCGACCGTCGTGTCGACGGCCGCGCGCAGTTCGGCGAGCTCCCACTCGTCCTTGATCATGCGGAGTTCGGCGAGCACGCGGTCGAGCTCCGCCGAACGCGGCCGGGCGGCGAGCGCGGCGGCCGGCCCCGCAGCGGCGGGGGCGCCCGCCAGCAGGGCGTCGACGGGCAGGTCGAGCTCTTCGAGACGCCGCGTGCGCACGCCGAGCGCGTCGCCGTACTCGCGGAGCCCGGGCATCGGTCCGACCCAGAGTTCGCCCCGGAGCGGATCCGCGAAGAAGCCCTCGTCGCCGGGACGGAACGGCGCGGGCAGGTAGAGCGTCGGCTCCTGCCCGCCCGCGACCGGTTCGAGCACCAGCACGGCGTCCTCGATCGCGGCGCCGACGAGCCAGAGGAAGTCGCTGTCGGCGCGGAACTCGTGCGCATTGTCGTTGACCCGCATGGGCGCTCGGCCCGCGGCGACGGCGAGGACGCGCCCCGGCAGCGCCTCCCCGAGCCGGGCCCGGTGCCGAGCGGCCGCGCCTGAGGCGCCCGACGGTACGGCCGGGGTGCGATCGGCCTCGCCCCAGCCCTGGAGCATCCACTCGCCGAAACCCGGCGCCTCGGCGAGCCGCGGCATGCGCGGATCGGCCTCGGCCGCCTGCGGCATCGATCGTGCGGGCGGCGCCGCCGCTGCGGGCGCGGCGAGTTCGGCGACGGCGTCGGGGGCGTCATTGGTGGTCATCGGGTCTCCTCCCGGCCCGCGCTGCGCGGGCCATCCGTTGCTGGTGCCATGCCGAGGCGCACCTCGAGGGCGGTGAACAGTCGCTCGGCGACGTCGCCCTGGTGCAGGCCGTCGTGCTCGAACTCGTTGGTGATCCACGCTTCGAGGGCGCTGACGCGTGCGGCCGTCTCGAGCGAGAGGCCCGCATCGACGTACATGTCGTCGTGGTAGACGGCCGCCTGAACGGGCACCTCGTTGGCGGCGAGGCGCGGCAGGTCGTAGAGCGCGATCGGCACGCGGGAGTCGGCGAGCAGCTCGACGCCCTGCCGGAAGCCGCGCAGCGCCCGGATCTCCTCGAACATCCACGGGAACACCATCTCTCCGGTGAAGCGCAGCGGCCGCGCGGCGGGGTCGAAGTCGGGATGGGCGGTTCTGGCCCGCTCCGCCGCCCACCCGGTCGGCCCCTCTCCGTAGATGCTCTCCTGCAACGCGATGAACAGCGGGTTGCGCTCGAAGCCCGTGAGCCGCTGCGCCTCGGCGAGGAAGGTCGTGGACAGGCGCGTCTCCGAGGCATCCGCCCACGCCTCGTCGAACACCCAGTGCACCCGGTCGAAGCCGACCGTCATGCCGAAGTCGAAGCCGAGCGTCTGGAGGCGGTGCACCGTCAGCCGGTCGCCGTCGGGCAGCCGGACGTCGCCCGCGGCGAGGTGATCGGCGACCGCGGCGACGCGTTCGCCGAGGTGCGGGAACCGCCGCTCGAAGGCCGCGTTCTTCGCGCGAACGCGCGGGAAGGTGCGGGCGTAGACCGCCTCGGCCGAGGGGTCGAGCGACGGCAGACCCCCGGCGACCGCCGCGGCGACGATCGCCTCCGGGGCGACCGAGAGGTAGTGGAGCGTGAGGAATCCGCCGTAGCTCTGGCCGAGCGACCACCAGCGCTCGCCGGCGTAGTGCGTCGCCCGCACCGCCTCGAGATCGCGCACGATCGAGTCGGCGCGGTGCAGGGCGAGCCGGCGAGCCTGCTCGGCCGCCGGCATCCCCGCGAAGGCGTCGCCCTCGAGCGGGGTGGACCGCCCCGTGCCCCGCTGATCGGGAAGCACGACGCGGAAGCGTTCGAGCGCGGCCGCGAGGAAGCCGTCGCGACCGGTCGGCCGCGGCGACTTGCCGCCCGGTCCGCCCTGCAGGTAGACGAGCAGCGGAAGGCGCTCGTGCGCCCGGCGCGCATCGAGGAGCTCGCGCGAGAACACCCGGATGGTCTCACCCTCGGGGTCGTCCCAGTCGAGCGGGACGTCGGTCCAGAGGTCGCGGGCGCGGAGGTCGCGACTCACGAGGTAGCCGGCGCCGCTCATCGTGCCGCCGTCCGCACGCGAGAGTCGAGCACGGCGTAGAGCAGGTCGACGACGAGATTCGCGACGACGACGAAGACGCCGCCGAGCAGCACGATCGCGATCACGACGGGACGGTCCTGCATCGCGACGCTCGTCACGGCGAGACTGCCGACGCCGAGCAGGCCGAAGACCTGCTCGATCACGATCACGCCGCCGAGCATGAGGCCGATGTCGATGCCGAGCTGCGTGACGAGCGGCGGCATCGCGCTGCGGAACGCGTGCGTGTACGTGATCCGGCGCTCGGTGAGGCCCTTCGCCCGCGCGGTGCGGATGTAGTCCTGGCCGAGCACCTCGAGCATCTGGCCGCGGGTGAGGCGCGCGTACACCGCCGCGACGACGAGCGCGAGGGTCGTCCAGGGCAGGATCAGATGCCACGCCCAGCCGAGCGGATCCTCTGCGAACGGTACGTACCCGCCGGGCGGGAACAGGGTCACGCCGGCCTTCGTCGGCAGGAAGTACAGCAGGAACAGCGCCATCATGCCGAGCACGAAGGTCGGGAAGCTGATTCCGACGATGGCGAAGCCCTGCCCGAAGCGGTCGCGCAGGCTCCCCGGGTGCTTCGCCGAGGCGATGCCGATCGGGATGCCGATCGCGAGCCACAGCACGACGGCGCCGAACACGAGCGACATCGTGACCGGGACGCGTGCGTACAGGAGGTCGGAGACCGGGAGCCCCGAGCGGTACGAGAAGCCGATGTCGCCGCGGAGCAGGTTGCCGACGAAGTTCAGGTACTGCACGTAGATCGGTTGGTCGAGACCGAGTTTCACCCGGATCTGGGCCATCAGCTCCTCGGTCGCCTTGTCGCCCGCGATGATGCGTGCGGGGTCGGAGGGCGAGACGTAGAAGAGCACGAAGACGAACACGCTGAGCAGGAACAGCACGAGCAGGCCGAAGCCGACGCGCGCGAGGATGAACCGGGTCATGCGCCCTTGCCCCCCTTCGAGGCGGCGGGGTCGAGCGCATCGCGCAGACCGTCGCCGAGCAGGTTGAACGCGAGCGTGAGCGCGAGCAGGGCTCCGCCCGGCACCACGACCATCCACCACGCGATGAGGTAGAGCGAGCCGTTCGCCGCATCGGCGAGCATGTTGCCCCAGCTCGGCGTCGGCGGCACGATGCCGAGTCCGAGGAAGGAGAGGGTCGCCTCGAACACGATCGCCGACGGGATCATGAGCGTCGTGTAGACGATGATCGGCACGACGAGGTTCGGCAGGATGTCTCGGAACATGATCGAGGTGCGCGAGGCGCCGAGCGAGCGCGCCGCCTCGACGAACTCGCGGTGGCGCAGCGCCATGACCTGGCCCCGGATCACCCGGGCGAGGCCCGTCCAGCTGAAGAACACGATCACGGCGATCGACAACGGCAGACTCGGCCCGAGCACCGCGACGAGCGCGATCGCGCAGAGCAGGAACGGCACGCTCATCACGAGGTCGGTGATGCGGCTGAGGACCGTGTCGACCGGGCCGCCGAAGAAGCCCGCGACGACGCCGACGACGACCCCGATCACCGAGGCCGCGATCGAGGCGACGACGCCCACGAGCAGCGACACCTGAGCCCCGTACGCGAGCCGGACGAGCACGTCGCGGCCGAGCTGGTCGGCGCCGAGGAGGAACTCCGCGGAGGGGCCGACGGGGATTCCGGAGGGGCTGAGCCCGGTGTCGCGGAACTGCTCGGTCGGGCCGTGGCCCGTCCACGCGGCGACGAGCGGCGCACCGAGCGCGAAAGCGACGATCAGCAGGATGACCGTGATCGAGCCGATGCTCGCCGGGTCGCGGCGCAGCCGTGCGAAGGTCAGCGACCAGGAGCCGCGCAGCTGCACGTCTGCGGCGTTGCGCGCCGCGATCGCAGCGGTCTTCGGGGTCGCGAGCCGCGGCGCCGGTGGCTTGGAGGTCGAGAGGCTCATCGGCGCGCCCCCTCGATCGCACGCTCGGGCAGGAGCACCGGCGCGGGTCCCGCCTCCCTGGGCCGGGCGGTGCGCACGAGCCGTCGCCGGGCCGGCGTGCGCGGGATCTCGGGTGCGGCCGCCGCGAGCAGTCGCTTCGTGAACGGCTGCTGCGGATCGCGGTAGAGCCGATCCGCGTCGTCGAGTTCGATGATGCGTCCGCCCTCCATCACCGCGATGCGATCGCAGACATGGCGCACGACCGACAGGTCGTGCGAGATGAACAGGTAGGTGAGGCCGAGCGTGCGCTGAAGCTCGTCGAGCAGGTTCAGCACCTGCGCCTGGATCGACACGTCGAGCGCGGAGACGGGCTCGTCGAGGATCACGAGCTCGGGCTTCAGCGCGATCGCGCGGGCGATGCCGATGCGCTGGCGCTGGCCGCCCGAGAACTGCGACGGGAAGCGGTTGTAGTGCTCGGGGTTGAGACCGACGAGCTCCATGAGCTCCTGCACCTCGGCGCGACGCCCCTGGCCCGAGGCGAGCCCGTGGATCCGGAACGGGTCGCCGATGATCGAGCCGACCCGCCGTCGCGGATTGAGCGAGCCGAACGGGTCCTGGAACACGACCTGGACACGACGCCGGAGCGAGCGCCACTCGCGCCGGCCGAGCGTGGAGAGCTCGTGCCCGTCGAAGGTCACGGTGCCCGCGGTCGGCGCGACGAGCCCGGCGATCGCGCGAGCGAGCGTCGTCTTGCCGCAACCCGATTCGCCGACCAGCCCGAGCGTCTCGCCGCGGCGGACCTCGAGCGTGATGTCGTCGAGCACGACGCGGGCGGGGCCGCGCCGCTGCGGGAACGCGAGTCGCAGCGACTCGACGCGGACGATCGAGGCGTCGGCAGCCGGGTCGTCGGAGCGCGCCTCGACCGCGGGCGGCAGTTCGGGCGCCGGCGGCTCGCCGGGTTCGCCCTCGAGCCAGCACACGACCTCGGTGCCGTCGTCGTAGCGGCGGAGCGGCGGCCGCTCCGAGCAGATCGACATCGCATCCGGGCATCGAGCGGCGAAGGCGCAGCCCGACGGCGGAGCGAGCAGGCTCGGCGGGCGGCCGGCGATCGGCACGAGCGGGGTGCCCGGTTCGCGGTTGAACGCGGAGGAACGGAGCAGGCCGGCCGTGTAGGGGTGCGCGGGCGAGCAGAGCACGTTCGCGCTCTCACCGAGCTCCATGCGCCGGCCCGCGTACATGACCATGACGCGGTCGGCGACGCGGGCGAGCACCCCGAGGTCGTGGCTGATCATCACGACGGTCGCCCCGAACTCGCGCCGCATCTCGTCGAGCAGGTCGAGGATCTGCGCCTGCACGGTGGAGTCGAGCGCGGTGGTGGGCTCGTCGGCGATGATGAGCGCCGGGCCGAGTGAGAGGGCCATCGCGATCATCACGCGCTGGCGCATCCCGCCCGAGAACTGGTGCGGGTACGCGTCGAACCGTGCCGCGGCGTCGGGGATGCGGACGCGTTCGAGCAGCTCGATCGCCCGCGCCTTCGCCGCCTGCTGCGAGATCTTCTCGTGCGCGCGGATCTGCTCGACGATCTGCCAGCCGACGGTGTACTGGGGGTGCAGGCTCGAGAGCGGGTCCTGGAAGATCATGCCGATCTCCCGGCCGCGCACCGAGCGCATCGCCTCGTCGCCGAGTGCGAGCAGGTTGCGGCCGCGGAAGTCGACGGTGCCGCTCGTGCGCGCACCGGCGACGAGGCCCATGATCGACTGCACCATCACGGACTTGCCCGAGCCCGACTCTCCGACGATGCCGAAGAACTCGCCCTCGTGCACGGTGAAGGAGACGTCCTGCACGGCGTGCACCGTGCCATCCTCGGTGGGGATGTCGACGACGAGATTCGAGACCTCGAGAAGCGCCATTGCGTGGTCCTTTCCTCCGAGCGGGCGGCCGGCCTCACGGCCGGCCGCCCCACGGTTCATGGATGACTCGTGACCTGCGTCAGCCGTTCAGCCAGACGTTGGTCCAGTCCCCGTTCTGGCTCTGCGCGTACTCGACGAATCCGCCGACGCGCTCCGAGTGGTAGTTCGGCTTGAGCCGGTAGGCGATGCTCACCATCGGCGAGTCGGCCATGACCGCCTCGTCGACCTGGTGCCAGAGATCGCCGGCCTCCTCGGGCGTCGTGGCGGCGAGCGCCTGCTCGGCGAGGGCGTTGGCCGCGTCGCTGTCGTAGTCGACGTAGTTGTAGCTCTGGTGCGTGCCGTCGAAGACGAACTGCGGCTGGAAGACGCTACGCGCAGCGCCGCCCTGCCAGTCGGGCGACCAACCGACGAGCGCGATGTCCCAGGCGCCGGTCGTGGCGTTCTCGGGGTTCGTCATGAAGTTCGCGTAGTAGTCGGTCGGCGGCACCGGGCTGAGCTCGACGGTGATGCCGGCGCGCTCGAGGCTCGCCTGCACGGTCTGCGCGATGTCGGGCTGGGTGCCGACGTTGCGGTACGGCAGCTTGAGGGTGATGCCGTTGGGGAACCCGGCCTCGGCGAGCAGCTGCTTCGCCTTCTCGGGGTCGCCCTTGCCGTCGTTCGCGGGGTACGGGTCGTACGCCTCGTAGCCGAGGATGCCGGGCCCGAAGATGCCGTTGGTGACGCCGGCGAGCTCCTCGCCGCCCATCGTCTGGACGACCGCGGTCTTGTCGACCGCGTACTGCAGCGCCTGGCGCAGCTTCAGGTCGGCGAGCGCGCCGCCGTTGTTGGGCGACTTCGTGTTGATCCACATGAACTGGTCGACGCCGCCGTTCTCCATGGTGGAGAGCTTGTCGTCGTTCTGCGCCTTGAGCTGCTGGATGTTCGCGGGGCTCGGCGAGAGGTCGAAGAGCAGGTCGGCCGAGCCGGCCTGCAGCTGCTGCATCGCGGCGTCGCCCTCGACGCCCATCGTCATCTCGATCGAGTCGACGTAGGCCTTGCGCAGCGGGTCGCTGTCGGGGTTCCACGCCTCGTTGCGCTCGAGCACGAGCTTGGCGTCGGGGGTGTAGTCGGCGACCTTGTACGGGCCGGAGGAGACGAAACTGCGGCGATACTCGGGCGAGTCAGGCAGCTCGTCGAGCGCCTCGATCGGTGCCGGGTCGGCCGCATCGAGCGACAGCATGAACGGGAAGTCGCTCGCGGGCTTCGTGAGCGTGAACACGACGGTGGTGTCGTCGGGCGTCTCGATGCCCGAGATATCGGTGTTCTCGAGGTACTCGCGCATGGGATCGACCTCGGGGGCGACGGCGGCGAAGCCGGTGCAGAACTCCTCCATGCCATCGATCAGACCGGTGAAGTACCCGGCGAGGGCACCCGAGATGAAGGGGTTGCAGAGCCGCTTGATGCCGCGCTCCACGTCGGATGCGACGATCGCGCGCTCGCCGTCGGGGGCGCCCCAGGTGATGCCGTCACGCAGGGTGATGGTGTAGCTCAGCCCGTCGGCGCTGGGCTCGGGCACGGCCTCGGCGAGGTCGGGCTGGAGCACGATGCGCTCGGCCGCGTCGTTGCTCGCCGAGTAGCTCAGCAGGGAGCGCGAGATCGAGCGCATGACGTTGTAGGTGGGCACGTACGCGACGAGCTGGGGGTCGAGGTGGTCGACGTCGCCGTTCGCGAGCACCTTGAGCGTGCCGCCGGTCTGGGGTTCACCCCCGCCCGCGGGGTCGTCGGACGATGGCGCGCACGCGGCCAGCGCGAGCACCGTGGCGACGGTGAGGGCGGTGGCAGGCACGAGGAGCTTCCGGGACATCGGTCACCTTCGGGTTGATCCGAGCCGCGATACCGGTCAGCACCGCGGATCGCCGGCTGCGACGGAGCCAGCGGCGCGCCCGGCCTCCGAGAGGGGAGGGCCGGGCGAACCTCGGACGCGCTTCGTCGAACAATCCGCGATGAGTAGCATATTACACATCACACACTAGGATGTCGATATGACCGATGTCATCGCCGCCATCCGGGTCCTCGATGCGGCGGCGCTCCGCGCCCGCGTCGACCTCCCCCGCGCCATCCGAGCCCTCCAGCATGCGCTCCGAGCCGGGTTCGATCCCGACGACGATCCGCCGCGATCGATCGTCGACGTCCGGCACGGGCAGCTCCTGCTGATGCCGGCCGACCTCGGGCGCTACGCCGGGCAGAAGCTCGCGACGGTCGCTCCCGCGAACCCCGAGCGGGGCCTCGAGCGCATCCAGGCCGTCTACATCGTGCTCGACGCCGAGACCCTCTCGCCCGTCGCCCTCCTCGACGGCACCGAGCTCACGAACCTGCGCACCCCCGCCATGTCGGCCGCGATGCTGGATCTCGTGGCCGAGCCCGACGCGTCGAGCCTCGTCGTGTTCGGCACCGGCCCGCAGGGGCTCCGCCACGTCGAGGCGATGCGCGCCATCCGCCCGATCGAGCGGGTGCGTTTCGTCGGCCGCGACCGGGGCCGGGTCGAACGCGCGGTGGCCGCATTCGCGGCATCCGGCCTCGATGTCGCCGTCGGCAGCGCCGGCGACGTCGCCGACGCCGACCTCGTGGTATGCGCGACGACCGCGCGCGAACCGCTCTTCGACGCGGCCCTCGTGCACGAGCGCACCGCGCTCGTCGCGGTCGGCTCGCACGAGCGCGACGCGCGCGAGCTGCCCGGCGCGCTCCTCGGTCGCGCACAGGTGATCGTCGAGACCGAGCGGGTCTCCCGCGCTGAGGCCGGCGATGTGATCATGGCCGTCGAGGAGGGGCACCTCTCCCCCGGCGACATCGTGCCGATGGCGCGGATCGCAACCGGCGACATCGACGTGGCGCGAGATCGTCCGCGCGTCGTGAAGACGTGCGGCATGGGCTGGCAGGACCTCGCGGTCGCCGCGGCCGCGATCGAGGAGGGAGCGTGATGCACTGGAGCACCGAGGACTGGCACACCGCCGGCGAGCCGTTCCGGATCGTGAACGGCGTCGCGACCGCGGGCCGGACCGTGGCCGAGCGGCGGGTGCACGCGATGACCGGCGAACCGGATGCCGTGCGCCGCTTCCTCTGCCTGGAGCCGCGGGGCCACGACGACATGTACGGCGGCTTCATCACGCCGCCCGACGACGACGGCGCCGACTTCGGCGCGCTGTTCTGGCACAAGGACGGCTTCTCGACCGCGTGCGGGCACGGCACGATGGCGCTCGGCGCCTGGGCCGTCGCGACCGGGCGCGTCGACGCCCCCGACGACGGTGAGGCGGTGATCGTGATCGACGTGCCGAGCGGACGGGTGCAGGCGCGGGTGCAGCGCGAACACGGCCGCACGACGGGCGTCGTCTTTCGCAACGTCGCCTCCCGAGTGCTCGCCCGCAGCATCCCGCTCGCGACGAGCCGCGGCGAGGTGCTCGTCGACCTCGTCTTCGGCGGCGCCGTCTACGCGACGCTCGCTGCCTCGTCGCTCGGCCTCGCGGTGACGCCCGCGCACACGACCGAGCTGATCCGGCTCGGCCGAGAGATCAAGTGGGCGCTGAACGAGCACCCCGCGGCGCAGCTCGACGACGACCGGCTCGCGGGCGTCTACGGCACGATCCTCGTCGACGAGCTCGGCCGCACCGACGACGGCCCCTGGCAGCGCAACGTCACGGTCTTCGCCGACGGCGAGGTCGACCGCAGCCCCTGCGGCTCGGGCACCGCCTCGCGGATCGCCCTCCTCGCGCACACGGGCGAGCTCGGCGACGGCGAGACGCTCACGCACGATTCCATCATCGGCACCCGGTTCCTCGCCCGCATCGCCGAGCGCACCGCGGACGGGGTCATCCCGGAAGTGACCGGGCAGGCGTACCGCGTCGGCCGCTGCGAGTTCGAGCTCGACCCTGCCGACCCGCTCGCCGAGGGCTTCAGCCTGCGCTGACCGCCGCACGGTTTCAGGAGAACGCACGCCACTCGGGGCGATCCTCGAGTATCCGTCCTGAGCGGCGTTCGTCGTCCTGAAACGCCGGGGTGCCCAGGTTGAACGACGGCGGCGGATGCCACGGGGCCTCGCCCGCGGCATCCGCCGCCGTGATTCGGGATCAGTGCTCGCCGGTGAGACTCCCCCAGCCGGTCGACCGGCCGGCTGCGCTGCGCCGCTGCGGCACGCCCCACGGATTGTCGTCGCGGAGCGGCTCGGGCAGCAGCGCTTGCGGGGCGTTCTGGTAGGCGACGCCGCGGAGGAACCGGGTGATCGCAGCGGTGCCGACGCTCGTCGCGTCGCTCGTGGTCGCCGGGTACGGCCCGCCGTGCTGCATCGCACTCGTCACCGAGACGCCCGTCGGCCAGCCGCCGAACAGCACGCGCCCGCTCGTCTCGGCGAGGGCGTCGACGAGATCGGCGAGGCCGCCGCCGGCGAGCTCGGCATCGCTCGCGTGCAACGTCGAGGTGAGGTTGCCGGGGAACAGCTCGCGCTGCACGGCGGGCAGCTCGGCCGCGTCGTCGTAGCGCACGATGATCGAGAGCGGGCCGAACGATTCCTCGAGGAGCTCCTCGCGGTGCTCGCGCAGGAGATCGAGGTCGACCTCGACGACCGTGGGTGTCGCGAAGCGCTGCTCCGCGTCGTCGACGCGCACCGCGCCCTCGGCGAGCACGGTGACGCCGGGGGCGCCGAGCACGGCGGTGCGGCGCTCCTCGAATGCGCGCCCGATACCCGGGTTCAGGAGGCGGTGCTCGGCGAGCGTGGCTGCGGTCTCGTCCACCTCGCCGAGCACGGCCCCGCGCGGCACGAAGAGGAAGCCGGGCTTGGTGCACAGCTGCCCCGCCGATCCCGAGACCGACGCGAGGAAGCCCTGGAGCAGTTCGGGGTCCTCCGACACCGCGCCCGCCGTCGCGTAGACGGGGTTCACGCTGCCGAGCTCGCCGAAGAACGGGATCGGGCGCGGCCTCGAGGCGGCGAGGTCGGACAGGAGGCGCCCCACGCGCGTCGACCCGGTGAAGGCGCCGGCGCGGATGCGGTCGTCCTGCAGAAGCGACACCCCCGCCTGCTGACCCGCGACCACCTGGAAGACGCCGTCGGGCATGCCCGCCCCGGCGAGCGCGGTGGCGACGACCTCGCCGGTGCGTCGCGAGAGCTCGGGGTGCCCCGAGTGGGCCTTCACGATGAGGGGGCACCCGGCCGCGAGCGCCGCGGCCGAGTCGCCGCCCGCGACCGAGAAGGCGAAGGGGAAGTTCGACGCCGCGAAGTTCAGCACCGGGCCGACGGGTTCGAGCACGCGCCGCACATCGGGACGCGGGCCGATCACGTAGCCGGGGTCGGCGTCGTCGATGCGCGCGTCGAGGTACCCGCCGTCGACGATCACCTCGGCGAACAGCCGCAGCTGGTTGGTGGTGCGGCGCACCTCGCCCGTGAGGCGCGCCTCGGTGAGGCCGGTCTCGCGCATCGCGATCGCGATGAGCTCGGCGGATGCCGCGTCGAGCGCGTCGGCGACGGCGACGAGTGCGGCGGCGCGCTCGCGCGGATGTGTCTCGGCGAAGGGTCGTGCGGCCCGCGCCGCGCGAGCGGCGACGGCGTCGAGGTCGGTCTCGGTGGTCATGCGTGAGTCTCCAACTGGTCGTTTCGGATGGCGGCGCCGACGGGATGGCTCAGAACACGAATCCCTCGGGGAACGGGTCGTCCTCGTCGAGGAAGTACTGGCCGAGGCCGGTGACCCAGGCGCGGCCGGTGATCGTCGGGACGACGGCGGAGATGCCGCCGACCTCGGTCTCGCGAATGAGCCGCCCCGTGAACTCGGTGCCGATGAATGACTCGTTGACGAACTCGGTGTCGAGCGCGAGCTCGCCGCGGGCGAAGAGCTCGGCCATCCGCGCACTCGTCCCGGTGCCGCACGGCGATCGGTCGAACCAGCCCGGGTGGATCGCCATGGCGTGCCGGGATCGGACGGAATCCGAACCGGGTGCGATGAACTCGACGTGGTGCACGTGGTTGGCGCCGGCGATGACGGGGTGCTGCGGCGGCGCCTGCGTGTTGATCGCCTCCATGATCGCGAGCCCCGCCCTGAGGATCTCGTCCTTGCGCGAGCGGTCGAACGGCAGCCCGACCGCATCGAGTTCGACGAGGGCGTAGAAGTTGCCGCCGAAGGCGATCGAGTACGGCACCTCGCCATAGCCCGGCACCTCGATCGAGGCATCCAGCCGCTCGGCGAAGCTCGGCACGTTCTCGATGGTGACGTGCTTCGCTCGGCCGCCCTCGACCGCGATGCGCGCGATGACGAGGCCGGCCGGCACGTCGAGCCGGATCTCGGTGACGGGCTCGGTCACCTCGACCATGCCGGTCTCGACGAGCACCGTCGCGACGCCGATCGTTCCGTGCCCGCACATCGGCAGGAAGCCGCTCGCCTCGATGAACACGACGCCCCAGTCGGCGTCGTCGCGCGCGGGCGGCTGCAGGAGCGCCCCCGACATCGACGCGTGGCCGCGGGGCTCGTTCATGAGGAGGCCCCGCAGCCCGTCGAGGTACTCCATCGCGTAGAGCCGTCGATCGTTCATGGTCGCGCCGGGGATCCGGCCGATCCCGCCCGTGACGACACGGGTCGGCATGCCCTCGGTGTGGGAGTCGACGGCGGAGAGAACCCGGCGCGCCCGCATCAGGCGAGCACCGCCTGCCGGGCGGCGATCGCCGCGAGTGCGCGCTCGGTGTCGGCGGTGACCTGGGCGTGCTGCTCGGCCGAGAGCGGGCCGCGCGGCGGGCGGGTCGGTCCGCCGTACGAGTTGCCGCAGATGTCCATCGAGAGCTTGATGGCCTGCACGAACTCGGTGCGCGAGTCCCAGCGGAACACGGCGACGAGCTGCTCGTAGAGCGCCTTCGCCTCGTGCCACATGCCCTCGGCGCAGAGGTTGTAGAGCTCGACGGCCTCCTTCGGGAAGGCGTTGGGGTACCCGGCGAACCAGCCGACGGCGCCGTTCACCATGAGCTCGAAGAGCACGTCGTCGGCACCGGCGATGATGTCGATGTCGCACTGCTCCTTGATCTCGTAGACCCGGCGCACGTCGCCAGAGAACTCCTTGATCGCGACGACCTCGGGGATCTCGGCGAGCTTCGCGATGAGCGAGGGCACGAGGTCGACCCTCGTGTCGAAGGGGTTGTTGTAGGCCATGATCGGCAGCCCGACCTTCGCGACCTCCTGGTAGTGCGCGATGACCTCGGCGTCGTTGGCCCGATAGAGCGTCGGCGGCAGGAGGAGCACGCCGTCGGCGCCATCCTCCTGGGAGACCTCGGCCCACTTGCGCGCCTGGTGGCTGCCGACGCCGTGGACGCCGGCGATCACGATGCCTCGGCCGTCGACGGCCTCGACGGCGACCTGGATCACCTTGCGGCGCTCCTCGTCGGTGAGCGAGGAGTACTCGCCGAGCGAGCCGTTCGGGCCGACCCCGCGGCAGCCGTTCGACATGAGGAAGTCGACATGCTCGCCGAACTTGTCGTAGTCGACGGCGAGCCCGGCGGGCGCGCCCGCGTCCTCACGGAAGGCGAGGGTGGTGGCGACGACGACACCGCCCAGGTCCATGTTCTTCTCGGTCATCGGGGTTCCATCCTGTCGGTCTCGATGTGGTCCGGTGGGTCTCGGTGCGTCCACGGGACATCCTCGACCTCAAGTAATGTGTAATATATCACGCACTACGAGGGGATGTTGCGGTTTCTCGTCAATTCTCACCGTTGGTCGGCCGATCCGATCCGCCGAGTTCGCCGAGCCGCACGGGCGCGAGCAGGGGTCGCCGATCGAAGCCGACGTCCCCGCCCTGAGCCGAGGAAGACGAGCCGTCGACGGTCTCCCCCGCCGCGGCGACCCCGGCCGCCGACGCGCGAGCCTCGGAGACGATCGCCTCGACCGCGCGCCCGCAGGTGCGTGCCTGGCAGGGCCCCAGCCCAGCCCGCGTGGCGAGGCGCATCGCCCGCAGCGGCACCTCGGCGCGCTCGACGATCGCGCGCTTCGCGACCGCCTCGCAGCGGCAGACGATCGTGTCGTCGTCGAGCCACGCCGTCCATCCAGGCCGGATGCCGTGCGCCGTCTCGAGTCGCCGCGCGAAGCGGCGCATCCGATCGCGGACGCGGAGCGCGGCGTGCAGCCGCTGGTCGTCCTGCGCGACCCCGGCCGCACGGTACCCCGCGATCGCGCCCTCGGCGAGGGCCGCGTCTGCTCCCCCGATGCCCGTCACCTCGCCGGCGGCGAACACCTGCGGCCGCGTCGTGCGCTGCCCGTCGTCGACGACGACGAAACGGCCCCGACGATCGCCTGCGACCTCGCAGCCGAGCATGATCGCGGCCTCGAGCCGCGGGACGAATCCGTGCCCCAGCGCGACGGCGTCGCACTCGATGACGCGCTCGGTGCCTGGCCGCGGGCGCCAGTCGGCGTCGAGCTGCGCGACGACCGCGCCCTCGACCCGCTCGTCGCCGAGCACGCGCACGACTCCGCTGCCGACGCGGTACGGGATGCGGTGGCGCGCGAGCGCGCCCGCGTACTGCGCGAGCTCGCCCGCCTTGCCGAGGAGCTGCCACGGCTTCGGCAGCCAGCCGCCGGCGAGTGCGCCGATGCGGGATGCCTCGTGCACGCCGACGACCGTCGAGCCGACGAGCGCCAGCGACTGGGCGACGGGCAGCAGGAACGGCCCCGCCCCGGCCACGAGGGTCCGCCGCCCGACGGAGACCCCGTCGCGCTTCGCCAGGGCCTGGGCCGCGCCGGCGGTGGTCA
The DNA here is from genome assembly GCF_000421545.1 of Agromyces italicus DSM 16388. GTDB lineage: Bacteria > Actinomycetota > Actinomycetes > Actinomycetales > Microbacteriaceae > Agromyces > Agromyces italicus. The sequence goes on along the minus strand of NZ_ATXF01000004.1, from coordinate 86,870 downwards.
CCCCTGGCAGCGTCCATCCCGGAATCGGCAGGGCGAGGTCGTGGGCGCCCGTCGCGATGACGAGCGCATCGGCCTCGACGACGACCGCCTCGCGGCGGGCACCGTCGGCCGGGCCGACGGCGGCGCGGAGCACCACGGCGCCGCCGACCTCGCCGGGCTCGCCGGGCTCGCCGGGCTCGACCGACCACACCGCAGCACCCGAATGCACCTCCGCGCCGGCGAGGGCCGACTGCAGCTGTTCGAAGCGGCGCACCCCGTGCTGCATGCGCGGATCGGTCAGGCCGGGGCGGTGGCGCCAGAACTGCCCGCCCGGGCGAGCCCCCTCGTCGAGCACGGTGACCTGCGCGCCCGCCGCGAGCGCGGCCTCGGCGGCGGCGAGACCAGCTGGCCCGGCTCCGAGGATCGCGACACGGGTCATTCGCGCACCTCCCGTTCGACGCGATCGCCGTCGACGGCCTCGCGTTGGCAGGCGCGCACGCCCTCGACATCGTTGACCGTGACGAGGCAGTCATGGCAGACCCCGATGCCGCAGAAGACGCCGCGCTCGCCGTGCTGGGCGCCGCGCCAGGCGACCCGGCCCGAGCCGAGCAGGACCCCGGCGATCGTCTGGCCGGCGCGGCCAGTGACGGTCTCGCCCTCGACGAGGATCTCGACGGCGGCGGGCACTGCGGTCAGGCCGGTCGCACCAGTCGACCGGATCGAACCGCGTGCGTTCCGCGCCGCGCTCACGCAGCCGCTCCGATCCCCGGGCGCCCCGGCAGGAACGGCACCGGGTCGAGCGACGTCGGTGCGCCGAGCACGGCGTGGGCGACGAGCTCGGCCGTCGCCGGGGCGAGGCCGATGCCGGCGCCCTCGTGACCGGTGGCGTGGAACAGGCCGCCGACGCGGGGGTCCTCGCCGATCACGGGCAGATGGTCGGGGGCGTACGGGCGGAACCCGAAGTAGCTGCGGAGCAGGATGGTCTCCTCGAGGAAGGGGAAGAGCCGGGTGGCCTTGGCCGCGATCGCGCGCACCGGGTCGACCCCGGGGTGCTCGTCGAAGCCCACGCGTTCCCGGCTCGACCCGATGAGCACGGTGCCGCCGGGGGTCGATTCGACGACGGTCGAGGTCTGCAACGTGGCATCCCCCGAACCGACGGCGCCGACGTAGTCGGCGTCGTAGACCTTGTGGAAGACCCGCTGGGGCATCGGGGTCGTGACGAGGACGACGCCGCGGCGCGGCCGGATGTCGAGCGGCGCACCGAGACGGCGGCCGAGCTCGCCCGCCCAGGGGCCGGCGCAGTTGACGACGGCGTCGACCTCGATCGCCCCGGCCGTCGTCTCGATCGCCGCGATTCGCCCGGCCTCGGCACGGGACCCCGTCACCTCGGCGACGACGAGGCGGGCCCCCCGCCGGATGGCGGCCGCGGCGAGCGCCTGCGTCGCGTTCGACGGCTGCAGCTGCGCGTCGTCGGGGTAGTGGATCGCGACGACGACCTCGGGCGAGAGGTGCGGCTCGGCGGCGAGCAGCCGCTCGGCACCGAGCTCCTCCGCCCGGACGCCGATGCCGCGCTGGGTCGCGGCGAAGCGCCGGAGCGCCTCCTCGCCGCCGGGGAAGGCCACCACCACGCCGCCCTTCGCCTCGAACTCGGTCTCGGGCTGGCCGCCCTCCCGCTCGGCGTCGAGCCGTTCGGCGAGCGCGCGCCAGCGCGCGTTCGAGTGAATGGCGAGCTCGGCCTCGGGCCCCGGCGCCTTGTCGCTGACCAGGAGGTTGCCCTCGCATCGGCTCGAGGTCTCTGCGGCGATGCCCACCCGGTCGATGAGCACCACCTCGGCGCCCCGCTCGGCGAGTTCGAAGGCGCACGTGGCGCCGACGACGCCCGCCCCGATCACTGCGATCCGCATCGCTGTCCTTCCGCGCTCATCCGTGCCGCGCCAGGCTGCACCTCGACGAAGCGAACGTCGCGCACACGGGCACGGAGGCCGACCTCGACGGGGCGTGGGCGGTCTCGTGCGTCACGTGCGACCACGACGCGATACGTGACATACTACCTCCTCGATGAGATCGCTTCACAGCGCCGCGTCCGCACCATAGCCGCAGGCGCGGCGTCATCGTCGGACGCGGGCTCTCAGCCCTCGTCCTGCCCGCTCCAGAGCCCGGCGACGTGGCCGACGTGGCGGCGCATCAGGTCTTCGGCGGCAGCGCCGTCGCCCGTCACGAGGAGCTTCACGAGCTCGGCGTGCTCGAGCGAGGAGGCGACGAGCGCATCGCTCTCGGCCAGGTTCACGAGCCCGACGAGACGCGTCTGCTGGCGCAGCTCGCTGACGAGGCGTACGAGGTGCCGATTGCCGGTGAGTTCGAGCAGGGTGAGATGGAACGCCGTGTCGGCCTCGAGGTAATCCTCGAACCGGCCCTCCCGCCCTGCTGCGACGATCTCGGCCGCGAGTTCTTCGAGCCGGGCGACGGTCGCCTCGGGCAGATTTCCCGCGAGTCGACGCATCGGCGGGGCCTCGAGCAGCGCCCGCACCTCCCCGAGCTCCCTGAGCTCGTCCAGCGAGATCTCGGTCACGCGGAAGCCGCGGTTGCGGATCGGGCTGAGGAACCCGCGCCGGGCAAGGTTCAGCATCGCCTCGCGCACGGGCGTCGCGCTGACCCCGAACTCCGCGGCGAGCGTCGGCACCGTGAGCACGGCCCCCGGTGCGAACTCCCCCGCCACGATCCGTGACGACAGCGTACGCTCGACCTGTTCGCGCAGGCTCTGCACCTCGAGCAGCCGCATCGGCTCGGGGCTCATGGGGTACCGATCTGGCGAGATGTCATGCGGCACATCGTACTCCGATGAAGCGTCGCAGCCGGTGAGGTCGGGGTCGAGTCATCCTGCGTCGCACCCCCCCCGACCGGCCGCGCGCACCGTGGGATGATTGCCGAACGGGCCCGCACCCGCGCGCGACCCCGGGGAAGGCCGCCATGCCGATCGAGTTCGCGCATTCCCGACGGTCCACCGTCGGCCTCGAATGGGAGATCGCGATCGTCGATCGCGCAACCGGCGAACTCGCGTCGATCGGAGATCGGGTACTCGAACTGCTCGACGCGGGCAGCCCGGGCGGCACGCACCCCTCGATCACCTCCGAACTGCTGACGAACACCGTCGAACTCGTGAGCGGGGTGCACACGACCGTCGCGGGCGCCGTGCGCGACCTCGAGCAGCAACTCGCCGAGGTGCGTGCGGTCATCGACGGGCTCGGCGACTACGAGTTGATCTGCAGCGGCTCCCACCCCTTCAGCCAGTGGTACGACCAGCACCTCACCGACAAGCCCAGGTACCACAAGCTCATCGAGCGCACCCGCTGGTGGGGTCGGAACATGATGATCTGGGGCGTGCACGTGCACGTCGGACTCGAGGACCGCGACAAGGCCCTGCCGATCCTCGACGGGTTGCTCGCCTACCTGCCGCACCTGCAAGCGCTCAGCGCCTCGAGCCCGTTCTGGGCCGGCGTCGACACGGGCTACGCCTCGAACCGCGCCCTCATGTTCCAGCAGTTGCCCACCGCGGGTCTCCCCTACCCGCTCGCCGATTGGGCGGCCTACGAGCGCTACGTCGGCGACCTCGTGCGCACCGGCGTCATCGACGACCACAGCGAGGTCCGCTGGGACATCCGGCCCTCTCCTCGCTGGGGCACCGTCGAGGTGCGCGTCTGCGACGGCGTCTCGACCGCCGCCGAGATCGCCGCGATCGGCGCCCTCGTCCAATGCCTCGTCGAATGGATGTCGACACGGCTCGACGAGGGCGAGACACTCACGGTGCTGCAACCCTGGTTCTTGCGCGAGAACAAGTGGCGGGCGGCCCGCTACGGCATGGAGGCCGAGGTGATCACGGATGTCGCCGGCACCGAGCGTCCCGTCGCCGACGACCTGCGCGACCTCCTGACGACGCTCGCCCCCGTCGCCGAACGACTCGGCTGCCCGGCCGAGCTTCAGCAGGTGCGAGCCGTGCTCGACGGCGGCGCGAGTTACCAACGCCAGCTCCGGGTCTCGGCGGACGCCGACGGGGACCTCACCGCGGTGGTCGCCCACCTCGCGCGCGAACTCCGAGAGGGCATCGGCGAACGCCGGAACGTCGCGGACTGAACCGGCGGACCGGCCCTCGGCCACGAGCTACCCGGGATCGGGGATCGCGCGGGTGCGGATCAGTTCGGCGTACCATTTCGCACTGTCTTTGGGCAGCCGCTCGAGCGTGTCGTAGTCGACGCGCACGATGCCGAATCGCTTCGAGTAGCCGTAGCCCCACTCGAAGTTGTCCATGAGCGACCACACCTGATAGCCGCGCAGGTCGACCCCGCGCGCCATGGCGCGGTGCGCCGCCGTGAAGTGGCGCCGCAGGTAGTCGATGCGGTCGAGGTCGTGCACGGCGGGGCCATCGGCGCCCACCGTGACCACGTCGTCGAACGCGGCCCCGTTCTCGGTGACCATGAGCGGCAGCGTCGGGTAGGCCTCGTGCAGTGCGACGAGCAGCTCTTCGAGACCCGACGGGTCGATGTTCCACCCCATGGCGGTGGAGGGGCCGGGCTGCACGAGGAACTCGACGCGCTCGGAGCCCGGCCAGGCCGTGCCGCCCATGTCCTTGTGGCCGTCGGCGTTCGACCGCGGCGACCGGCCGTCCCACATCTCGACCGTGACCGTGGAGTAGTAGTTGACGCCGAGCAGGTCGATGGGTTGCCGGATCAGCTCGGCGTCGCCTGGCTTCACGAACGACCAATCGGTGACGTCCGCCGTGTCGGCGATCACGTCGGCCGGATACTCTCCGTCGAGCAGCGGCCCGAGGAACACGCGGTTCGCGAGCCCGTCGATGCGTCGCGCCGCCTCGACGCCGGTCGGGCCGTGCGGCCGGATGACGTGCAGGTTCAGGGTGATCGAGTAACCCGGGTCGTTCGAGACGACCTCGCGGAGGGCGGCGATCGCGAGGCCGTGTGCGAGGTTCAGGTGGTGGACAGCGGCGAGCGCGGCGGCGCCGTCCAGGTGACCGGGGGCGTGCGCGCCCGAGCCGTAGCCGAGATAGGCGCTGCACCAGGGCTCGTTGAGCGTCGTCCACACGGCGACGCGGTCGCCGAGCCTCGCGCCCACGATGCGGGCGTAGTCGGCGAACGCCTCGGCCGTGGCGCGGTTCACCCACCCGCCCTCGTCTTCGAGGGCCTGGGGAAGGTCCCAGTGGTACAGGGTCGCGATGGGTCGGATGCCTCGGGCGATGAGCCCGTCGACGAGGCGTTCGTAGAACGCCAGCCCGGCCTCGTTCGCGGGGCCCCGCCCGGTGGGCTGCACTCGCGGCCAGGCGATCGAGAACCGGTAGGCCTCGAGGCCGAGCTCCGCCATCAGGTCGAGGTCGGACTCGAGGCGGTGGTAGTGGTCGTCGGCGACATCGCCGGTGTCGCCGTTCCAGATCTTGCCCGGCGTGTGGCTGAAGGTGTCCCAGATCGACGGCCCGCGCCCGTCTTCGGTTGCCGCACCCTCGATCTGGTACGAGGCGGTCGCGGACCCGAACAGGAAGTCAGCGGGGAACTCGAGGCCGGCGTCTCGATACTCGGGGTCGCCGATGGTCATGACCGTGCTCCACTCATCTCAGGGGGCATCCGTCGCCCTCGCCAATCAGACAATATCGGCGGGATCCGCTCGCCTGACGACGAGCACGGGAATCATCGACCGAGGAGCTTCTGGAGCGAGGCGAGTTCCTCCTCGGTCGGGGCGTTCTTGGGGCCCGTGCCTGCGCCGAGGCCGAAGCCCGAACCGCTCGGCGCACGCCCCTGGCCGGCCTGGGTCGCACCCGACGCGATGGCCTCGTTCTCGGCCGCCCGCTTCGCGGGGTTGCCCGAGCGCGAACCGCCCGACTTCTTCTTGTTCTTGGCTGCTTGGCGCTTGCCGCCGCCGTAGCCGCCGGCGCCCGGGATCGGGCCCATGCCGGGGATCTGCGGCACGCCGCCGCGGGCGACGGTCTTCATCATCTTCGCGGCCTGCTCGAAGCGCTGCACGAGCTGGTTGACGTCGGTGACGGTCATGCCCGAGCCCTTCGCGATGCGCAGGCGCCGCGAACCGTTCAGGAGCTTCGTGTTCTCGCGCTCGGCAGGGGTCATCGACTGGATGATCGCCTCGGTGCGCACGATCTCGCGCTCGTCGAAGTTCTCGAGCTGCTGCTTCATGCCGCCCGCACCCGGCAGCATGCCGAGCATCTTCTTGATCGAGCCGGCACCTCTGAGCTGCTGCATCTGCCCGAGGAAGTCGTTCAGCGTGAACTGGTCGGTCGCGAACTTCTCGGCGACCTTCAGCGCCTCTTCTTCGTCGAAGGCCTGCTGGGCCTGCTCGATGAGGGTGAGGATGTCGCCGAGATCGAGGATGCGGCTCGCCATGCGGTCGGGGTGGAACGGCTCGAAGTCGTCGAGGCCCTCACCGGTCGACGCGAAGATGATGGGGCGCCCGGTGACCGAGGCGACCGAGAGCGCCGCACCGCCGCGCGCGTCGCCGTCGAGCTTGGAGAGCACGACGCCCGTGAAGTCGACGCCCTCCTGGAAGGCCTTCGCCGTCGTGACCGCGTCCTGACCGATCATCGCGTCGATGACGAAAAGCACCTCGTCGGGGTCGGTCGCCTTGCGGATGTTCGAGGCCTGCTTCATCATCTCGGCGTCGACGCCGAGGCGGCCGGCGGTGTCGATGATGACGACGTCGTGCAGCGCGCGACGCGCCTCGGCGACGCCCGCCTTCGCGACCTTGACGGGGTCGCCGACGCCGTTGCCGGGCTCGGGGGCGAAGACCGGCACGCCGGCCTGCGAGCCGACGACCTGCAACTGGTTGACGGCGTTCGGGCGCTGGAGGTCGCTCGCGACGAGCAGCGGCGTGTGCCCGTCTTTCGCGAGGTGCTTCGCGAGCTTGCCCGCGAGGGTCGTCTTGCCCGCGCCCTGGAGGCCCGCGAGCATGATCACCGTCGGCGGGTTCTTCGCGAACTGGAGGCGGCGCTGCTGGCCGCCGAGGATCGCGATGAGCTCCTCGTTGACGATCTGCACGACCTGCTGGGCGGGGTTCAGCGCCTTGTTGACCTCGTCGCCGAGCGCACGCTCGCGCACCTGCCCGGTGAACTGCTTGACCACGTCGAGCGAGACGTCGGCGTCGAGGAGGGCACGACGGATCTCGCGCACCGTGCCGTCGACGTCGGAAGCGGAGAGCTTGCCCTTGGTGCGGAGGTTCTTGAAGGTCTCCGCGAGGCGGTCAGACAGGTTTCCGAAGGTAGCCATGGTGCCTTCGATTCTAAGCGAGGTCGGATGCCTCTCCGCTTCGCGGGTCGAACCGCGCCCCGAGACGGCGCTCGCAGCACGCTCGGGCTCACCCAGGCGCGCTCCGGTGCGCTCAGGCGTGCTCAGCCCTCGAAGCGGACGTCGACGATCTCGCGCTCGAGGTCGATCGAGGCGACCAGGCGCTCGTCGGTGTCGTCGGGCGCGAGCGCGTACTCGAACTCGGCGAAGACGTCGCCGGGCTCGTCGGCGTCGGGGCGGAGGTCGACGCGCACGAGGCTCAACGAGCGCAGCGCGTCGACCTGCCGGTCGCCCGAGTCGCGGCCGATCGCGGCGTCGATGTCGTCGGCCTGCTCGAGCTCGGGGTCGAGCACCGCGTCGAGGTAGCGCACGATCGGCGAGCTCTTGCTGTCGAGCTGGCTGACGAAGGCCTGGCGCAGTTCGTCGTCGACGAGTTCGAGTTCACCGACGAGCGCCGAGGCGATGTCGAGCGACGGGAGCGAGACGAGGTCGGCGTCGGCGTCGAGCACCACCTCGACGCGCTGATCTGCGTACTCGAACGTCTCGGACCAGTAGTCGCCGACGAGGCCGAAGTAGTCGTGTTCGATCGACATCAGGATGCTCCTAACCGACGAGTTTCTGCGCGAAGACGTGCGGCGTGAAGCCGGTGAGGTCGCCGATGCCCTCGCCCTGTCCGATGAGCTTGATCGGCAGGCCGGTCTTCTCCTGCACGGCGAGCACGAAACCGCCCTTCGCGCTGCCGTCGAGCTTCGTGAGCACGAGACCCGTCACGCCCCCGTGCTGGATGAACGCCTCGGCCTGCGCGAGGCCGTTCTGGCCTGTGGTCGCGTCGAGCACGAGCAGCACCTCGCTGATCGGCGCCTGCTTCTCGACGACGCGACGGATCTTGCCGAGCTCGTCCATGAGGCCGTCCTTGGTATGCAGGCGGCCGGCGGTGTCGATGATCACGATCTCGGTGCCGTCCTGCTTGGCCTTGTCGACCGTCTGGAACGCGACCGACGCAGGATCTTGACCTTCCCGTTCGGGGCGCACGATGCCGACTCCCGCGCGCTCCGCCCAGGTCGCGAGCTGGTCGACGGCGGCCGCGCGGAAGGTGTCGGCGGCGCCGACCACGACCGAGCGGTCGTAGCTGCGGAGGAAGCGCGCGAACTTGCCGATCGTCGTCGTCTTGCCGACGCCGTTCACGCCGACGACGAGCACGACGGCGGGCCGTTCGGTGAGCTTCAGGGTGGGGTCGTACTTGGCGAGCCGCTCCTCGACGACCTCGCGGAGCATCCGCTGGACGTCCTTCGGGTCGGTGGTCTTGAACCGCTCGACCTGGGCGCGGATCTGCGCGACGATCTCCTCGGTGACCGCAGGCCCGAAGTCGGCCCGGATGAGCGCCGATTCGAGGTCGTCCCAGGTGTCGTCGTCGATCGTCTTCGCCCCGAAGACCCCGCGAAGGGCCGCGCCGAGCGACCAGGATGCGCGTTCTGCCATGCCTCCAGCCTACGGTGACGGGGGCCCGGGTCGGAGCGTCCCGGGTCAGCTCGCCTTCTGCTCGCGCTCCTCACGAACGCGCTGGCCGACGACCGCCGAGACGCCGTCCTGGCGCATCGAGACGCCGTAGAGGGCGTCGGCGATCTCCATCGTGCGCTTCTGGTGGGTGATGACGATGAGCTGGCTCGCATCGCGCAGGCTCTCGAAGGTCGTGAGCAGCCGCCCGAGGTTGGCGTCGTCGAGGGCGGCCTCCACCTCGTCCATGATGTAGAACGGGCTGGGGCGGGCCTTGAAGATCGCCATGAGCAGCGCGACGGCCGCGAGCGAGCGCTCGCCGCCCGAGAGCAGCGAGAGACGTTCGATCTTCTTGCCCGCGGGCTTCACGCTCACCTCGATGCCGGTGGTCAGCAGGTCGTCGGGGTTCGTCAGGGAGATGCTGCCGGTGCCGCCCGGGAAGAGCACGGGGAACACCTCGGCGAATGCCGCCCTCGTGTCGTCGAAGGCGCTGCGGAAGATCGCCTCCATACGCCCGTCGATCTCCTCGATGATCGTGAGCAGGTCTTTTCGCGTGTTCGCGAGGTCGGTGAGCTGTTCGCTCAGGAACTGGTGACGCTGCTCGAGCGCCGCGAACTCCTCGAGTGCGAGCGGGTTGACGCGGCCGAGCTGCGCGAGTTTGCGCTCGGCCGCGGCGAGACGCCGCTGCTGCTCCTCCCGGCGGAACGGCCTCGGCTCGGCCTCCTCGCCGTCAACGCGGCCGGCGCCGTCTGCGGGGATCAGCTCGTCGGGGCCGTATTCGGCGATCAGCACCGCCTCGTCGAGCCCGAGCTCCGACTCGGCGCGCTCGACGAGCCCGCCGACGTGCAGCTTCTTCTCGTAGATCCGCAGCTCGAGCCCGTGCACGTCTTCGGTGACCGAGTGCAGGCGCTCCCGCACCGCGGCCTCCTCGCGGCGCACCGCCTGCAACTCCTCGTTGCGGCTGGAGCGTTCGGCCTCGGCTCGCCCCAGGGCGACGCGGGCCTCGGCGACCGAGGCGTCGACCGACTCGAGTGCGGGCGGCAGCGCCTCGGCGACGCGCCGGGCCGCCTCGAGCTGCGCCCGTCGGATCACCGCACGCCGGGCGGCCTCGACCGCGGCGGTGCGTTCGGCGTCGTACTGCGCCTCCATCGTGCGGATGCGGGCCTCTTCGGCGCGCACCCGCTCCTTCGCGGTCTCGAGCCGGAGCTTCGCCTCCACCTCGGCCTCACGGGCCGACTCGACGGCGGCGAGCGCCGCGTCGCGCACCGAGACGTCGAGCACCGGCCGTGGCACCGCTCGGGCCCCTTCGAGCGCGGCCTTCGCCTCGCCGGCGGCCTGCTCGGCCTCGGCGACCCGCTCCTCGGCGTTCGCCGACGCCTGGCGGAGTCGCTCCGACTCGGCCTCGGCGGCCTCGGCCTGCACCCGGGCGCGGTTCAGGCGTTCGGTGCGCTGCGCGAGCTGTGCGTCGAATTCGCGGAGCGCCGCGAGGGCGCGCTTCGACTGCTCCTTGGATGCCTCGACGAGCTGCCGCTGCTCGGCGAGCTCTGCGCGACTGCGCTCGATCTCGCCGCGTACCTCCTCGAGGCGGGCGGCGGCGCGGTCGCGCTCGGCGATGAGCTCGATGCGGCTCTGCTTGCGGCCCGAGCCGCCACGCACCACGTAGCGGCCGATGACGGTGCCATCGCGGGTGATCACGGTCGCGGGGCGGGATGCCTCGGCGAGCGCCGGTTCGGCGGCGCGCGCCGCGGCGAGGTCGTCGGCGATGAAGATCTCGGCGAGGAGCCCCCGCACGCCGGGCGGGGCGGTGACGACGTCGGCGGCGGCGGTGAGCCCGCCGATCGGAGGTGCGGCGTCGGCCTCGCCGCCGGGTTCGGCGACGGCGAGTGCGACGCGGCCGAGCTCGCCCGTCTCGGCGCGGCCGAGCGCACGGTAGGCGGCGTCGCGGTCGTCGACGAGCACGGCGTCGGCCAGCGAGCCGAGCGCGGCGGCGATCGCGGCCTCGTAGCCGGACTCGACCTGCATCGCCTCGGCGAGGAGACCCCGGACCCCGGCGACCCCGGCCGCGACGAGGGCGGCCGAGCCGTCCTTCTGGTCGAGTGCGAGCGAGAGCGCCTGAGTACGGGCGCTGAGGGCGCCGTGCTCGCGCTCGCGCCCGTGGAGTTCTTCACGGATGCGCTCGATCTCGGCCTCGGCCTCGAAGACCGCGCCCTGCGCGAGCTCGTAGGCCTCGTCGAGATCGGTCTCCGCGGTCTGCTCGACGCCCGCGGCGGCCTCGGCCTCGGCGAGCGCGGCGGCGGCGGCTTCACGACGTACCGCTGCGGCGTCGAGCGCGTTGGCGTGGCGCAGCACCTCACCGCGCACGGCGGCGAGCTTCGATGCGGCCGAGTCGGCCTGCCCGGTGAGTTTCGAGAGTTCGAGGTCGTAGGCCGAGACGAGCGCCGACTGACGAGCGATGCCCTCGTCGACCGCGTCGAGTTCGGCCCGGCGACGCTGCGTCGCCTCGTGCGCGAGATCGAGGGCGGAAGCCTCGGCGCCGATGCCGTCGCGGACACCGTCGAGCTCGGCGACGGCGCCGTCGATCATCTCTCGGGTCACGCTCGGCGCGGCATCCGAATCGTCCGACGCGCCCTCGAGGAGCGCGATCCGCTGCCGGGCGAGCGAATCGAGCGAACGCAGGCGCGACTGCGCCTGTTCGAGCGCGAAGCTCGTCGAGCGCGCGCGGTCGACGTCGTCGCCGCCCTGCGCCTCCTCGAGCCGCGTGACCTTCGCCTGATGCTGTTCGAGGCGCTCCTGCAGAACCAGGCGCTCCGAGTGCCGTTCGTGCTCGCTCTTCCCGTGTTCGTCGAGGGCGCGTCGGAGGCCGACGACCTCGTCGGCGAGCAGTCGCGCCTTGGCGTCGCGGACGACCGCGGCGATGGTCGCGGCCTCGCGGGCGACCTCGGCCTGCCGACCGAGCGGCTTCAGCTGGCGCCGGATCTCGCCGGCGAGGTCGGAGAGGCGGGTGAGGTTCGTCTGCATCGCGTCGAGCTTGCGGAGCGTCTTCTCCTTGCGGCGGCGGTGCTTGAGGATGCCCGCGGCCTCCTCGATGAAGCCGCGCCGGTCTTCGGGCGTGGCGCGCAGCACCTGGTCGAGCTGGCCCTGGCCGACGATGACGTGCATCTCCCGGCCGAGGCCCGAGTCGCTGAGCAGCTCCTGCACGTCGAGGAGGCGGCACTGCTCGCCGTTGATCGCGTACTCGCTCGTGCCGTTGCGGAACAGCGTGCGCGAGATCGTGACCTCGCTGTACTCGATCGGCAGGGCGCCGTCGGAGTTGTCGATCGTGAGGCTCACCTCGGCGCGACCCAGCGGGCCGCGCGTCGAGGTGCCGGCGAAGATGACGTCCTCCATCTTGCCGCCGCGGAGGGTCTTCGCACCCTGCTCGCCCATGACCCAGGCGAGTGCGTCGACGACGTTCGACTTGCCCGAGCCGTTCGGGCCGACGATGCACGTGACCCCGGGCTCGAAGGCGAAGGTCGTCGGCTGCGCGAAGGACTTGAAGCCCTTGAGCGTCAGGCTCTTGAGGTACACGTCCTACCCTCCCCTGTGCGCGAGAACGCTGCGGACTACCGTATCCGAGGTTCGAGCTCCGGGCGTGCACGCGCGCCGCCGATCGACGAAGCCGCGCTTGTCGCCGTGGCGCGGCGCGGCTAGTCTGGTCGGCTGCCCGTACTCGGCAGCCCGATGAGAGGAGCCGGCGCGTGCCCGTGGACATTCGACCCGTCACGATCCCACAGGTGCTCGGCACCGCCGAGTCGGCCGAGTTCGAACGCGTCGTCGAGCTCCAGACCGCGATCGAGATCGAGCGCTGGGGCGACGATCGCTTCGCCTTCACCGCCCCCGAGTTGCTGGCGCTCTACCAGGATGCGTATCTGCCGCGCCGGGTGTTCGCCGCGTGGCACGGCGAACGCTGCGTCGGTCGCTCGGTGGCGTTCTGGGAGGCTGACCCGGCGGCCCTGCGGGGCGACACCGTCGTCGAGGTCGCCGCGGAGTATCGGCGGGCCGGGATCGGTTCGCAGCTCCTCGCCCGGGCCGAGGGGGTGATCCGCAGGCTCGGCCGCGAGGTCTTCGGCACCTTCTTCGACATCCCGATCGCCGATGCCGCCCTGCCGGGTGGGCGACTGCACGCGCCGCAGGGCGACGCGACGATCCCAGTCGAGCTGCCGGGCGCGCGATTCGCGATGCGGCACGGCTACACGCTGCGCCAGATCGAGCGTCAGAGCGGCCTGACCGTCGCCGGGCGCGTCGAAGAATTCAGGGCAGCGTCCGCGCAACGCGAGGCCGAGGCATCCGATTACCGCATCGTCGGCTGGGTCGACCGCACCCCCGACGACCTCGTCGACGGCTATGCCGCTGCGCGCGCCAGGATGGTGCTCGACGTCCCGGCGGGAGAGCTCACGATCGACGAGGAGCGCTGGGACGGAGCCCGGGTGCGCGCGCACGAGGATCGTGCGCTGGACGGCGGACGGTCGCTCCTCGTCCAGGCCGCGGTGGCGCCCGACGGCTCGGTCGCTGGCTACACCGAGCTCGAGCTGCCGCCCGGCAAGACCGTCGCGTACCAGTCCGACACGCTGGTCGTCGCCGCGCACCGCGGCCACGGCCTCGGCATGCGGGTGAAGCTCGCGAACCTCGTCCTCCTCGGCGAGATCGCGCCAGAGCGCACCGACGTCTACACCTGGAACGCCGACGAGAACGAGCACATGCTCGCGATCAACGTCGCGCTCGGCTTCGACGTGCGCGGCGTCTCGGCGGAGTTCCAGCGGGGCTGAACCGATGGGTCAGCCGCCCGCTTGCGCACCGTAGCGCGCCTCGACGGTCAGCGCGGCCTCGTGCACGACGCGGTGCATCTCGGCGTCGCTCATCGTCCAGCCGCCGTGGATCAGTCGCGGCCAGAAGACGACGGTCGAGATCATGCCGAGGAATTGCGCCGACGCGGTGTCGGGGTCGTCGACGATCGCGATCCCCTCGGCGCTCGCGATGACGAAGCAGCGCCGAACCGCCGCGAACAGCGGCAGTGTGCCGAAGTCGAAGACCCGCTCCCGGAGTTCGGGGAACCGCGACGATTCGGCGATCACCGCGCGAATCAGCTCCGTCATCCCCGGGCGGTTCAGGAGCTCGACGTAGGCGTGGCCCAAGCCGATCAGGCCCGCGCGGAAGTCGCCCGACGGCGGTTCCTCGAACGCGCCGTCCGGCGAGCCGGCCGCGGTGAGGACCATCGCCTCGAACAACTCGGCCTTGGTCGGGAACTGTTTGAACAGCGTCGCCCTGGAGACCCCGGCCGCCTCGGCGACACGTGCCAGGGAGGTGCGGTCGTAGCCGAGTTCGAGGAACAGCGTGTTGGCGGCGCCGAGGATCGTCGCCCGCTTGCTCGCGGCGATACCGCGGTGGTAGCTCGACAGCTCGGGGGGCATGCCGCAAGTATCGCACAGTGGTGAGCCCGTTGACTCACCACTCCGGAGGGATTACCTTCGAATGGAGGCGAGCCAGTCGACTCACCTCTCAGGAAGGAGCTGAACATGGCCAAGCTCATCTACTCGATGATCACCTCGCTCGACGGGTACGCCGAAGCGGCCGAAGGCGACCTCGGCAGGGGTGCGGAAGACGAGGAGGTGCACACTTTCATCGGCGACGCGTTCCGCGACGTCGGCACCTTCCTCTACGGCCGGCGGATGTACGAGACCATGGTCTTCTGGGAGACCGTGCGCGACGACCCCGAGGTGCCGCCGCACATCGTGCAGTACGCGAACGACTGGCGAGCCGCGGAGAAGATCGTCTACTCGAGAACACTGGAGTCCGTCTCGAGCGGGAGGACCAGCATCGAGCGGAGCTTCGACCCCGATGCGGTGCGACGGCTCAAGGCCGAGGCCGATCACGACCTCTCGGTCGACGGCCCCGAACTCGCGGCCCAGGCGATCAGGGCCGGCCTGGTCGACGAGTACCACCTCTTCATCACCACGAGCGTGGTCGGCGGCGGCAAGCGCTTCTTCCCCGACGGGGTGCGCCTCGACCTCGAACTCGTCGAACAGCGCTCCTTCCCGTCGGGACTGATCTCCGCTCGCTACCGAACCCGATGACCCGAGCTCAGCGCCTTCGCTGGCACCTCGGGCAGAAGTGCGAACCGCGGTTCATGAAGGCTTCTCGCACCATCGGCGTGCCGCAACGCGGGCACGGCTTGCCGGCCCGTCCGTAGGCGTTGAGGGAATGCTCGAAGTACCCGGATGCCCCGTTGACGTTGACGTACTGGGCGTCGAAGCTCGTGCCGCCCTCAGCGAGCGCCTTGCCGAGCACGTCGCGCACGGCGGCGAGGAGTTCGCGCACCCGGCGAGGCGAGAGCGACGAGGCGGGATGCTCGCCGTGCAGGCGCACGGCCCAGAGCGACTCGTCTGCGTAGATGTTGCCGATGCCGCTGACGACCCCCTGATCGAGCAGCACGCGCTTGACGCCGGTGTCGCGCTTCGCGAGCGCAGCGACGAACGCACGCTCGGAGAAGGCGGGGTCGAGCGGATCTCGCGCGATGTGGGCGACCTGGGAGGGCAGCTGCCGCGCCCACTCCCCCGTCACCCCGTCGGAGAAGCCGCCGGTCTCGCCGTCGGTCGTCGGCACGAGACGATCGACCGCGAGCGAGCCGAAGATGCGCTGGTCGACGAAGTCGACGCGGAGTTCGCCGTGCTCGGGATGCTCGAGGTGCAGGCGCACCCGCGCGTGCCGGTCGTCCCCCGGGTGATCGGGCGTGCGCAGGAGCATCTGGCCGCTCATGCCGAGGTGGCCGACCACCGCCCGACCACCGCGCCGCTCGTCACCCGAGAGCGGCAGCCAGAGGAACTTGCCGCGGCGCACGGCCGCTTCGACGCGGGCACCGGTCAGCAACGTCTCGAAGTCGCCGGATGCCGCATCGTGCCGCCTCAGTGAGCGCCGATCGAGCACCTCGACGGCCGCGACGACGGCGCCCGTCACCGCGGGCGCGAGCCCTGAGCGGACGACCTCGACCTCGGGGAGTTCGGGCAACTCAGGCCGCGCCGCTGATCCGGGTCCAGGCCTCGAGCGCCGCGGCCATCTCGGCCTGCTTCTTGCTCGAGCCCGCGCCCGACGCCTCCACGAGTTCGCCGACCGTGACGGTCGCGACGAAGTGCTTGTTGTGGTCGGGGCCGGACTCGGCGACCGAGTACGACGGCGCCGGCGCGCCGCGGCGGGCCGCGATCTCCTGCAGGCTCGTCTTCGGGTCCATCGCGGCGCCGAAGCGCTCAGGATCTTGCATGAGCGGGGTGACGAGACGCAGCACCAGCTCGGTCGCGGCGTCACCGCCCGCGTCGAGGTACACCGCGCCGATGATCGCCTCGACGGTGTCGGCGAGGATCGACGGCTTGTCGGCGCCGCCGGTCATCGTCTCGCCGCGCCCCAGCCGGATGTAGGCGCCGACCCCGATGGTGCGGCCGACCTCGGCGAGGGCGACACTCGACACCAGGCTGGCGCGCCGCTTCGCGAGCTCGCCTTCATCGAGGTCGGGGTGATCCCTGAAGAGCCTGACGGTGACGGCCTGTCCGAGAATCGAGTCGCCGAGGAACTCGAGGCGCTCGTTCGTCGGGATGCCGCCGTTCTCGTACGCGAACGACCGGTGCGTGAGCGCGAGGAGGAGCAGGGCGGGATCGATGTCGACCTGCAGCGTTCGCTGCAATTCGTCGAGCGTGCGATCTTCGAGCGCTGTGCGCCCGCTCGCCGTGCGTTCCGTTCGCGTCACGACCGGTCGTCGGTGCGTCTCTGGCCGACTAGACGTCGGCGACCTTGCGGCCCTTGTACTCGAGGAAGAGCGGGGTGCCCGCGGAGTCCTCGACGACCTTCGCGCGGTGCGGAAGGCTGTAGGTGACCTTGCCGTTCTCGACGGTCTTGACGAGCGTGGGGACCTCGGCCTTCCACTGCGAACGGCGCGCGTGGGTGTTGGCGCGTGACTTCTTCCGCTTCGGAACAGCCATGACTATCTCTCTTCTCTCTGCTGGTCGGCGCCGGACATCGAATCCGGACCGTTGTCTTCGGAGGCCTGGAACCCTGCGAGCGCGGCCCAGCGAGGGTCGTTGTGCTCAGGGGTGACGAGTTCCGGATGATCGGCCAGTCGGACGCCGGTCTCGGGGTCGAGACCTGGGCAGTCCGGTCGGCACACCGGCTGGAACGGCAGTGCCAGCACTACCGCATCGCGGATGAGTGGTTCAAGATCCACGTGGTCGTCTTGAACCTCATACTCGATGGCTTCCCCGCCATGATACCCGAAGAGTTCTTGGAACTCGACTTGGACGGGCACCGCGAGTTCGATGAGGCAGCGCCCGCACTCGCCGTCGGCGGTCGCATCGACCTCGGCGGTGACGAGGATCCCCTCGTGCACGGATTCGAGCCGGACGCCGAGGTCGATCTCCGACCCCTCCTTCACGGCGACGAGACCTTCGCCGAGCTGATGGGCTGCGGGCGCGCTGACGCGCTCCTCGCGCATCTCACCCGGACGGTTCACGAGATCGCGCACGCTGAGGTCGAACACGGAATGCTTGGTGGCCACGATCGATGATTCTACGCGTCGACGGGTGGACGTTCGCCGAACGTCGGCCTCACCCGCTCGATCAGCGAGCGGGGCATGAGCGTCGCACGCCATCTGGCGGGCAGCGACTCCCCCTCGGCGAGCGCGGCGCAGGCGATCGCGAGCGCGCGCACGCGTTCGTCGGATGCCTCGGGCGAGCCCTCGCCCCGGCCGCCGGGGCGGTCCGCGCCGGCACCCGGTCGCTCCGGCGCCGGTCCGTAGCGTTCGCGCTCGACCGCGTCGCGGAGTGCCGCGAGCGCCTGCCGAGCCTCGTCGCCCGACTCGCCGACGAACCCCTCCCGATCGGCGATCCCCCGGGCGATGGCACGCGGAGTCGAGTTCGTCTCGACCCTGAACCCGAGATCGCGCGCCGTCGCCACGAGCTCGTCCCATGCGGCATCCGCCGGCCCGTCGCCTCGGGCGATGCGCCGATGCCGCGACGCGCGCTGTCCGGCCCGGAGCGCGGCGGGGGCGAGAAGGACGCCGGCGACGAGGAGCAGCGCGACGCCGCCCCTGAGCCACCACGAGTCGGCCGCCCCACCGGTGCCGCCGCCGTCCGCGAGGCCCCGATCGGGGTCGAGCTCGGGGCGTCCGTTCGGCGGCGCACTCGCGCTGCCCGAGGAGGGGGGTGGCGTTGCTGCGGGGTCTCCGGCGCCCGGCCGCGAGTAGTCGGGCACCGTGCCCCGACTCGGCGTGGGTTCGAACGGCACCCAGCCGACGCCTTCGAAGTAGAGTTCGGGCCACGCGTGCAGGTCGTGCGAGTCGACCTCCACGCGCTGCACACCGTCGACCCGCTCCTGGGTCGACGTGCCCTGGGTGTAGCCGACGGAGATGCGCGACGGGATACCGGCCTCGCGGGCGAGCACCGCCATCGTCGAGGCGAAGTGCACGCAGTACCCCGAACGCTCCTGGAGGAACCGGGCGATCACCTCGAAGCCTCCGCCGTCGTAGCCCGCCTCGACCGGCGCCTCCGTCGAGTACTCGAACTCGGGCGAGCGGAGGAACGCCTGGATCGCGACCGCGGCATCGTACTGCGTCGCCGCGCCGCCTGCGACGGTCGCCGCGGTCTCGGCGATGATCGGCGGTACGTCATCGGGAAGGGCGAGGAAGGCGTCGAACTCCTCGCCAGCCCGGCCTCCCGCCGCTCGCAACTGCGACGGGCTCGGGTCGACCTCGAGCCACGTCGCCCGATAGCGCTGCCCGCCGGTGTCGGTATCGACGCTCCGCACCGTCAGCGACCCGGCATCCCAGAACCACGAGCCGCTGAGCCCTTCGACCTGCCGCGTCGGGTACGGCAGCGGCAGCCAGGTGGTGCGCACCTCGTCGACCACGATGTCGATCGGATGCTCGGTGGCGGTCACCTCGTCGTCGAGCCCGTCGGGCAGGGGAAGTGCGTCGACGGTGTTGTCGGCGTCGACGGGCCGTTCGGTGACGCCCCACGCCGCGCCTTCGAATCGGTCGAGCGTCAGCACCGTGAAGTACGGGCGGTCGTTGTCTCTCGCGAAGTAGTGGAACGCCGGCCGCGGGTCGGGCCTTCGGAGATCGCGTCCGAGGTCGATGAACGGGCTGACTCCGCGGGCGAAGCTCATCGACGGCGAACCCGAGCCGAGCAGCAGGCTCGAGGAGATGCTCGGCGTCGAGGCGGTGAGCACCGCCGCCGTGAGGATGCCGACCGCGGTGAGGCCGAGCGTCGCGCCGAGGCTCGAGACGATCGGCACCCGTGTGGGCGGGATGACCGTGGTGCCGCCGGTCTCATCGTCGCGCTCGGCGGCAGCGAGCAGTGCGCGGCGACGGGCGCGCACGTCGATGCGCAGCAGCAGCAGGTACGCGGCCGCCGAGAAGACGAGCGTCGCCACCTCGGCACCCGACTCGATGATGAACCCGGGGATGAGGATCGGAACGAGCGCGGGGGCCGCAGCGAGCGCGGGCATGCGGACGGTCTGGACGAGCACGTCCGTGCAGATCGCGAGCACCCCGACGCCGAGCGCGAGGACGAAGCCCAGCGCCGGCACGGGAATCGCCGGGACGGACTGCTGCTGGATCGTGCGCTGGGCGCCGTCGAAGAGCTCGCCGAAATGGGCGAAGGTGTCCTGGGTCGGCACGATGAGGGCGAAGCTCGTCGACCCGCCGAAGAGCAGCGTGAGCAGGAGCAGCAGCACGACGAGTTCGAGCACCGGCACGAGCGAGGCGGGAACCCGGACCGCGCGGAGTCCGGCGCCCCCGAACAGCGTGCCGGCCGCCACGAACGCGCAGAGCCACCACCATCCGCTGCCCGAGATGAGCGGCCCGAGCGCCATCGTCGAGACCGCGAGCAGGAGGAAGCTCGCCGCGGTGAGCGAGAGTCGCTGACCGCGGGTGAGCGGCAGGGGGTCAGGGCGCATCGCGCCCCCCGGCGGAAGGGCGGGTCGAGCCGCGATCGGCGTCGCTCACTCGCGCGGCCGGTGCCGCGCCCGTTCGACTCATCGCGTCGGGTTGGGCGACGCCCGCCCAGGCGTCGCCGATCGCGGCCGCCCGACCGACTCGCACGATACGCCAGTCCGACTGCTCGAGCGCCTTCACCACCCGCGTTGAGACGGCCTCGCCGACGAAGGCGACCGCGGGCTCGAATCCGGTGCGGAGCGAGACGAGCGTCGCGGCATCCTGCTCGTCGGGGTCGACCAGCACGGCGAATCCCGGCATCCTCGCTTCGCGTGCGCGGACCTCGCCGCGACCGGCGCCCTCCGTGCTCCCGCCGCCCGGGGAAGTGCCGTCGACCCGCTCGCCGCGATTCGGGGAGTCGAGCCTCGCGAGGTCCTCGAGCAGCACGTGGTCTCCTCCGGGCAGGCGATAGGTGCCGGGCGCCCCCTCGCCGAGGCCGCCCCGCCCCGGGTCGCCGAGCGGATCGCAGCGGACGCGGAAACCCCGCTCGAGCAGGTGCACGCCGATCGAGGCCGCCACCTCGACGCCGAGCTCGAAGCCGAGGTGCACCAGCCCGGCCCACTCGGGCCTCGGACCCCCGGCGCGGAACTGCCCCGAGAGCATGGTGTCGAGCAGGATCCGGACCTCGGGGTCGCCGCGCTGCTCCTCCTCGCGCACCATGAGTTCGCCGCGCCGGGCCGTCGCCGGCCAGTTCACGCGGCGCAGCGGATCGCCGTAGCGGTACTCGCGGGCGATGAGCTCGTCGGAGTTCGGGTGCGCCCGGCGTTGCAGCCCGTGCAGCACGCCGTCGACGCTCGCGGCCGAACCGAGGGCCCGCTCGAGGGGGGTGACCCGCGGCGTCACCACGACCTCGTGACGCGTTCCGGCGTCACGGTCGATGCGGGCGAGGCCGAAGGGGTCGGCAACGCCGATCCGCATCGGGCCGATGCCGTAGACGCCGCGACGGGGCAGCCGCAGGCGGTACTCGAGGTGCACCGTGTCGTCGCCCGACGGCAGCACGCTCTCGTACGGCCCGAGCGCCGGCAGCACCGCCTCGGCCGGAGCATCGAGTCCCTCGGGCACCCGGTCGCGCCAGTGAGCGCCGTCGAGCGTCTGCCGCGAACGGTTGCGCACCGCGATCGCGACGGCAGACGAGCTGCCCGCCGCGACGATCGGCGGCGAGAACCTGCGGGTGACCCCGAGGCGCGGCACCCGGAGCGTCACGAAGAGCGCCGCGACCCCGGGCATCGCGATGCCGACGAAGGCGAGCAGCATGATGTCGCGCAGGTCGAACCAGAGCGAGACGGCGAGGAGCGCCGCCCCCACCACCAGCAGTGCGCCGCCGCGCCGGGTGAGTCGCGGCCAGGTCGCGACACGCAGGGGACGGGGGCGTCTCATGTCAGTTCCTTCGTGCGCTGCCGACCGGAACCGGCGTCTCCCCCACGATGCGTCGGACGATGGCGTCGATGAGCGGGCCCGCGTCGCGGTCGTGCGCCCCGAGCGCGCGGCTCGTCGGCACGAGCCGGTGCGCGAGCACCGGCACGGCGAGCGCGTCGATGTCGTCGGGGAGCACGAAGTCGCGACCGTGCATCGCGGCATGCGCCTTCGCCGCGCGCACGAGCTGGAGCGTCGCACGCGGGCTCGCCCCGAGCCTGAGCTGCCGGTCGTCACGAGTGCCACGGGCGAGTTCGACCGCGTACTCCTGTACGGGCTGCGAGGTGAACACCTGGTGCACCGCGGCGATCATGGCCCGGAGCTCGCCGAGCGAGACGACCGCCTCGAGCGACTCGAACGGGCTCGAGGTCTCGCGCGTCGTCAGCATCGCGAGTTCATCGGCCGGGGCCGGGTACCCCATCGAGATGCGCGCCATGAAGCGGTCGCGCTGGGCCTCGGGCAGCGGGTACGTGCCCTCCATCTCGACCGGGTTCTGCGTCGCGACGACGGTGAACGGCGGATCGAGGCGGAAGGTGGTGCCGTCGGCGGTGACCTGGCGCTCCTCCATGCACTCGAGCAGGGCCGACTGGGTCTTCGGACTCGCCCGGTTGATCTCGTCGCCGATGACGAGGTTCGCGAAGACCGGGCCGCGCTTGAACTCGAATCGCCGGCTCGCCTGGTCGAAGACCGACACCCCGGTCACGTCGCTCGGCAGTAGATCGGGGGTGAACTGGATTCGGCTGACACTCGCGTCGACCGAGCGTGCGAGCGCCTTCGCGAGCATCGTCTTGCCGACACCCGGCACGTCCTCGATGAGGAGGTGGCCTTCGGCGAGGAGCACCGTGAGCGCCGCGGTGACCGCGTCGCGCTTGCCGGCGATCACCGTCTCGACGTTCGCCACGATGGTCGCGGCGAGCGACCCGACCTCGTCGATGCCCATGGTCGCGGCGCGCGCCGCCGTTGCCGACCCGCCCGTCACCGCGACCTCGCCGCTCATGCCGTCATCGCCACCGCGAGGTAGTCGGCGACCACCGGAGGCACGTAGGGGGCGACGTCGCCGCCGAGCGACGCGACCTGGCGCACGAGGGAGCTCGACACGTGCGCGTTCGCCGGGTCGGGCAGGAGGAAGACCGTCTCGACGCCGGCGAGATGTCGGTTCACGATGGCCATCGGCGTCTCGTACGCCACGTCGAGCTGCGAACGGACGCCCTTGACGAGCACGCTCGCCCCGACGTCGGTGCAGTAGTCGACGAGGAGGCCCATGCTCCAGGCGGCGACGACGATGCGACCCTCGATGCCCGCGTCGGCGATCGACTGCTCGATGAGCGAGACGCGCTGGGCGATCGGCAGCAGCGCCGACTTGTCGGGGTTGTGCACGACGACGACATGCAGCTCGTCGTAGAGCCCCGCCGCCCGCGAGATCACATCGAGGTGGCCGCGCGTGACGGGGTCGAACGATCCGGGGACGACGGCGATCCGCTGCATACGAACCAGCGTAGCGCCAGCGGCGGCCTCGCCGGGGCCCGGCCGAGAGTCTCAGCCCTTGCTCAGGTACCCGCTCGCCTCGTCGTCGAGTCGGCGGCGGACGGCGGCGGCGAGCGCCGGGTGCCCGTCGAGCGTCGGGTCGACCTCGAGAATCACCTCGGCCTCGGCACGTGCGTCGGCGATGACCTCGCCGTCGCGCACCACGCGCAGCAGTTTCAGCGACGATCGCCCGCCCGACTGCATCGCACCGAGCACGTCGCCCTCTTGGCGCAGCTCGAGGTCGACGCGTGCCAGTTCGAAGCCGTCGAGGGTGGCGGCGACCGCCTCGACGCGCTGAAGGGCGAGCGAGTTCGGCGGTGCGCCCGTGACCAGCAGGCACAGCCCAGGCACCGCCCCCCGGCCCACGCGCCCGCGCAGCTGATGCAGCTGCGAGACGCCGAAGCGGTCGGCGTCGACGACCACCATGACGCTCGCGTTCGGCACGTCGACGCCCACCTCGATGACCGTCGTGGAGACGAGCACGTCGAGCTCGCCGGCCGCGAAGGCGCGCATCGTGCGGTCTTTCTCGTCGGCGCTCATGCGTCCGTGCAGCGGCGCGACGCGGAGCTCGGCGAATCGGGGGTGCTCGCCGAGTTCGGCGAGCACCGAGGCGACGGATGCCACGGGGCCCGCCCCCTCGGTCTCGCCGGGCGCCGGCTCGGCGCCGTCGTCTTCGGCGACCCGGGTCTCGATCGCCGGGCACACCACGAAGCCCTGGCGGCCGAGGGCGATCTCCTCCGCGAGGCGCTCCCAGACGCGCGGGCGCCACGCCGGACGGATCGCGAGCGGCACCACCTGCGATTCGATGCCCGCCCGGCCTGCGGGGAGTTCGGCGATCGTGGAGACGTCGAGGTCGCCGAACACCGTCATCGCGACGGTGCGCGGGATGGGAGTGGCCGTGAGCACCAGCACGTGCGGAGGCTCGGCGCCCTTCAGCCGCAGCGCCTCGCGCTGCTCGACCCCGAACCGATGCTGCTCGTCGACCACGATGAGCCCGAGGTCGGCGAAGGTGACCGTGTCGCCGAGGAGCGCATGGGTGCCGACGATGAGGCGTGACTGGCCGGCGGCGGCGCGCAGCAGCGCCTTCTTGCGTTCGGCGGCGGGCAGTTGGCCGGTGAGCAGGGTCGGGATCAGCTCGGCGGAGAGCTCGGGGCCGAGCATCTTCACGATCGAGCGGAGATGCTGGGCGGCGAGCACCTCGGTCGGCGCGAGCAGCGCCGACTGCCCGCCCGAGTCGGCGACCGCGAGCATCGCCCGCAGCGCGACCACCGTCTTGCCGGAGCCGACCTCCCCCTGAACGAGACGGTTCATCGGCACGGGCTCGCCGAGGTCGTGGGCGATCTCGGCGCCCACCTGCTCCTGGTCGCCGGTGAGCGCGAACGGCATGGCGGCATCGAAGCGCTCGAGAAGGCCACCGGGCGCCGGACGCCGCGCGAGCGCGTGGCGCGCCCGCAGGGCGGCACGCCGTTCGAGGAGCGCCGACTGCAGCACGAACGCCTCGGTGAAGCGGAGGGTTCGCCTGGCCGCCTTCCAGTCGGACTCGCGCTCCGGGCGATGCACCCGTTCGAGCGCCTCGCGATGGCCGAGGAGCGCACGGCCCTCGCGAACCGAGCCCGGCAGCGGGTCGTCGACCCGACCGAGTCCGTCGAGGAGCATCCCGATCGCCTTCGCCAGCTGCCAGCTCGCGAGCGTGGAGGTCGCGGGGTAGATCGCGATGGGCGCCTCGGCCCAGCGCTTGGCCGCCGCATCGCCGACCTCGGCGGGCACCTCGTCGTCGAAGAGCTCGTAGTCGGGGTGCGCGAGCTGGCGGTTGCCCCGGTAGTCGCCCACCTTGCCGGCGAAGATGCCGCGTCGCCCCGGCCGGAGGTCGTTCTCGCGCCACCGCTGATTGAAGAAGGTGAGGGTCAGCACGCCGGTGCCGTCGGAGATCTTCGCCTCGACGATCGACCCCCGGCGCTGGCGCATCTCGCGGACCCGAACCTCGATCACCTCGGCGACGAGGGTGACGTTCTCGTCGAGCGGCAGCGAGGCGAGCGCCGTGAGCTCGCCGCGCAGCGCATAGCGCCGCGGGTAGTGCGCGAGCAGATCGCCGACGGTGACATGGCCGAACGCCCGCTCGATCGCCTGCGCCGTCCGGCCGCCGAGCGCGCCGGCCAGCTTCGAGTCGAGCGTGTAGCTGCCGGGGATCGCCTCCTCCGAGGCATCCGCTGGTCGTGCGGTCATGCCTCGATCGTAGGCGGCGCCTCCGTCAGTGCCGCGAGTTCGGCCTGTACGTAGGGGTCGTCGGGGCGCTCGGCCGCGAGCGCGCGCTGGAGTCCGAGTGCCTCGTCGGTGCGGCCGAGGCTGCGGAGGCACCGCGCGACCGACCATCTCGCCACGTGCCGCTGCTCGGCGGTGCCGTACGCCTCGGCCGCCCGTGCGGCCTCCTCGAACTGCATCAGCGCACCGGTGAGCCGCCCGGAGTCGTGCAGGGTCCAGCCGAGGTTGTTGTGGAGCGCGACGCCCCAGCGGAGCACTCGCGGGTCACGCGCACCGTCGAGCACGTCGAACCCCTCGGTCGCCCACTCCTCCTCGTGGCCGACGTCGTGGAGGGCGAGCATGTGCAGGGCGTCGAGCACGAGGAAGGTCGAGCCGGCGATGGCGGCCTCGCGCACCCCGCGGGTCAGTTCGGGAACCGCGTCGGCGGGCCGGCCGTCGGCCGCGAGGAGCCGGCCGCGCTCGATCGCCACGCGGGCGCGCAGTTCGGCGAGGAGGGCACCGGGCTCGTCGTCGTCGACCGGCAGGGCGCCCACGACGTCGTCGAGTTCGGCGAGTGCCTCGTCGCGCCGCCCGAGCAGCCCGATGGCGCGGGCGAGTTGCGTCTGCATGACCGCGCGGGTGTGCGCGGTCTGCGATGCGTCGCTCGCAAGCTCGCGGAACCGCTCGGCGCTGGCACCGGGGTCGGCGAAGTCCCAGAGGCGGTCGATCAGTTGCTGCTCCCCCCCTCGGTGTCGGGACGGATCGGCGGGCAGGCGGTCGGTCGAGCCGGTCTCTTCATCAACTGGGGCAGGCACCCCTCCATCATGGCAGCGGTCGGCGGGCGTCGATAAGCTGCCGGGAGCATGACCCGCATCATCGCCGGATTCGCCGGCTCACTCAGCCTCCAGGTTCCGCGTTCCGGCACCCGCCCCACGAGCGATCGCGTGCGCGAGGCGATCTTCTCCGCGCTCGAGGCCCGTGACGCCATCGACGGCGCGCGCGTGCTCGACCTCTACGCCGGTTCAGGCGCGCTCGGTCTCGAGGCCGCGAGCCGAGGCGCCGCCGAGGTCGTGCTCGTCGAGCGGGCGAAGCCCGCCGCCGAGATCTGCCGACGCAACGCCGCAGCCGTGAGCCGCGCCGACGGCGGCGTGCACGCGGTGCGCGTCAGCGTCGTGTCGCGCGCCGTCGCCGCCTACCTCGAAGGAGCGGCAGGTCCGGTCGACCTGGCGTTCATCGATCCGCCGTACGACCTCTCCGAGACCGCGCTCGCGCACGATCTCGAGCTGCTCGCGCCGCTCCTGTCCGACGACGCGGTCGTGGTGGTCGAACGCAGCAGCCGATCGCCCGAGCCGGCCTGGCCCGCGGGTCTCGTCGCCGAGCGGCGGCGCGACTACGGCGAGACGACGCTGTGGTGGGCGGCGGCCGATCAGCCGGTGCGGCCGTCCCAGCCCGAGTAAGGGTCCCAGCCGACGGCGGTGATGGGCTCGCCGTCGACGCGCAATTCTCCGGGTGCGTCGACGACGCGGCCGACGATCTCGAACGGCGCGGGCACGGCCGTTCCCGCGGGGAAGGTCGCGAGCAGGCCGTGGTCCTCGGCGCCCGCGAGCGCGAGTCGCACCTCGGGGCCGAGCGCGGCGCCGTCGAAATCGAGGCCGACCCCGCTCGCCTCGGCCAGCCGCCGCGCGTCGCGAGCCAGCCCGTCCGAGACGTCGAGCATGGCGGTCGCTCCGGCTTCGGCCGCGACGACGCCGGCGGCGACGGGGGGTTCGGGTGCGAGTTGGGCGGCGATGAGTCGCGGATGCCTCGCGCGAAGCGCGGCGGCCCGTTCACGATCGGGCTCGCCCGAGGCATCCACCCCCTCGGCGAAGAGGAGGCCGAGACCCCGCGCCGCATCGCCGCGGACGCCGGCGTGCGCGACCAGGTCGCCGACCCGCGCGCCCGCGCGGGTCACCGGCCTCCTGCCCTCGAGATCGCCGAAGGCGGTGACCGTGATCGTCAGCACGGACGACGCCGAGAGGTCTCCGCCGACCACGCCTGCCCCGGGGGCGAGCGCGGTGAGCCCCTCGCGCAGCCCGTCGGCGATACCCTCGAGCACCCCGACGGCGAGGTTCGGCGGCGCCGCGATCGCCACGACCAGGGCCGTCGGCCTGGCGCCCATCGCGGCGACGTCGGTGAGGTTCGTCGCCGCGGCCTTCCAGCCGAGCTCGAAGGGCGTCGACCAGGCGAGACGGAAGTCGGGGCCGTGGATCATCATGTCGCACGTGACGACGAAGCGCCCGTCGGGCGCCGCGACCACTGCGGCGTCGTCACCGGCGCCGAGCAAGGCCGAGTCCCCCGCGTGCAGGCGCGGCAGGATCCGGGCGAGCACGGCCTGCTCGCCGAGGGCGCCGATCGTCTCGACCGATTCGCCGTGCTCGATCGGCTCGAGATCGGTTGCGGTGCTGGGGCGATCCTCGGGCATCCACTCAGCGTAGGTCACGACCGATCGCCGGATGGTGTGTAATGGTTCTTTACGAACTTGGTGCAGATGCCTACGCTGGGTTCGCGAAGAACCCGACCGCGGTGGACGCCCTGCCCACCGCCCTGCGATGGAGCGAGCGTGAGTCGACGGAGCGAACGAGCAGCTGACCGACGACGACGCCGTCGGACGACCATCGCGATCGCGGCGGTGTCCGCGACGGTCGCACTGGTCGGCGTCGCGGGCGTCGCCGGCGTCGCCTGGGCGAGCGGCGAGTTCGAACGCTGGCAGAACCCCGAGATACCCTGCACGACGCCGGCCGAGCTCAGCGTCGTCGCCGACCCGGCGATCGCCGCGACCGTGAAGGCGATCGCCGCCGACTACGACGCCGGTGAGCAGTCGTGCTCGCGGACCGAGGTCACAGCCCAGGCGTCCGCCGACACCGCCGCGATGCTCGCGTCGGGAAATGCCGCGGATGTCGACGCCTGGATCCCCGACTCCCCCGTCTGGCTCGTGCGCATGTCGAGCACCGCCAGATCACTCGGCCGACCGGTTCCGAACTTCGCCCTCGAGCGATCGATCGCCTCGAGTCCCGTCGTGTTCGCGGCCGCCGCGGAGCGCGCGGGTGAGCTCGGCGACACCCCTCCGGGCTGGAACGCGCTCATGAAGGGCGAGTTCACGGCGTTGCTCGCCGACCCCGAGGCCTCCTCGGCGAGCCTCAGCGCGCTCCAGGCGATGGAGCGGCGCGCCGACATCGGCGCACCCCGACAGTTCCAGACCGCGATGATCGAGCTCAACGACACCGTGCTGCCGACGGCGGCCGACGCATTCGCCGAGCTCGACTCGCGTCCGGCAGGGACGTTCGCGATCGCCAGCGAGCAGCAGATCGCCCTGCACAACGGCGAAACCGGGTCATCCCCGCTCGTCGCCCTCTATCCTTCCGACGGCACGCTCGCCCTCAACTATCCGTTCCTCCGTTCCCTCGACGAGACCGAGCTCGCGAAGAACCTCCCCGCTCCCGGTGCCGAAGACGCACCCGACACCGCGGAATCGCGGGCCCTCGCACTCCGGGCGAAAGAACTCGACGGGCTGAAACTCGCACTGTGGGGTGCGAAGGACGCCTTCGCCGCCGACGGCTTCCGCGACGGCGTCGGCTCGGGCGAGCTCGAGCAGGAGGGCATTCTCGCCGAAGCCGTCGCCGTCGACACCGCCGCCGCGGGCGCGCAGGTCTCGATCCTCCGCACCTGGGGCGTCCTGAGCCTGCGTTCGCGCATCCTCTCGGTCGTCGACGTCTCCGGCTCGATGGAGGAACCGACGGTCACGGGTCTCCGGCGGATCGACCTGCTCACCCAGGCGACGACCTCGACGCTGTCCCAGTTCTCGGGCGACGTCGACCTCGGCCTCTGGATCTTCTCGACCGAGCGTGCGGGCGAGCGCGACTGGGAGTCGCTCGCCCCCATCGAGCGGCTCGGCGATGCGGAGCACAAGGCGAAGCTCGGCACCGCCATCGCCTCCCTGCCGGGCCGGCTGGGCGGCGCCACCGGGCTCTACGACACCGCACTCGCCGCCGTCGCGCACGTTCGATCGACGTACGACACCGGCAAGGTGAACTCGGTGCTCCTGCTCACCGACGGCCGGAACGAGGACGAGAACGGGATCTCGCTCGATCAACTGCTCGCCCAGCTCACCGAGATGGACGACCCGGCGCAACCCGTCCCCGTCATCATGGTCGGCATCGGGCCCGACACCGACGTGAAGGCGATGCGTGCGATCGCGAAGGCCACCGGCGGGGCGGCCTACTCCGCCGCGGAGCCACGGGATCTCAGTGTCGTGCTCACCGACGCCCTCTCGCAGCGCGCGTGCCGCCCCAACTGCTGAGCACCGTCGCGCTCGCCAGCCGTGCGGCGCCCTCGATGCACCGGACCCACGGGTTCGGACGGCTACGCTGAAAGAGATGAACCGCCCGACCCCGCCCCGCCGCCGCGCCCGAGCCCTCGTCGTCGTGGGCGGTACCGCGCTCGCCCTCGCACTGACCGGGTGCAGCCAGGCCGTACCGATCGACCCCGCCGTCGAGGCGAGCGATCCCGATTGCGCCGCGGTCGTCGTGCGCCTGCCCGACTCGATCGCGAAGGACACCGGCGAGGAGCAGGCCGAGCGTGAGACCAACGCCCAGGGCACGGGCGCCTGGGGTTCGCCCGCGTCGGTGCTGCTGCGCTGCGGCGTGCGCGCACCGGGCCCGACGACCGACCGTTGCGTCACGGTCAACGGCGTCGACTGGGTCATCGACGAGACCGACGCGCCGAACTACCGCTTCACCACCTACGGGCGTACGCCCGCGGTCGAAGTACTCGTCGACAACGACGTCGTCTCGGGCACCACGGCCATCACCGAACTCTCCTCGGCCGTGTCGGTCATCCCCGCAGAGGGCACCTGCACCACGACCGAGGGCTGAGCGCGGCGAGCCGATTCAGTCCGCGGGGCCCAGGGCCGCGTCGATCGCGTCGGCGATCTCGACGAGCAGCGGCAGCAGCCACCGCCACGTCTCGGGGTCGTCGCTCGAGAGCTGCTCGGGAGAGGTGAGGATGAGCCGATCCTCGACGATCTCGAGGTCGAGTCCGCGGGCGGTGACCCGCTCGACGAGCTCGGGCACGAACACCGTGCGCCCGAGCAGTTCCCGCACGGTCTCGCTTCGACCGATCCGCGACGAGACCGCGAACCGCGCCGCGAGCTCACCGCCGTGCTCGAGTCCGGCAAGGTCGACGTCGCCGAGCGCGACGTCGAGGGGCGCGGGAGGCGTCTGCCGGGCAGCTGCGCCGCGCCTCCGAAGGTCGACCGTGCATCGCGGCGCCTCGTGCTTCAGCGTCGCCGAGGCGTAGCCCCACGACATCCGAACGCTGTCCCGGTAACCGGTCGAATAGGCGTGGTTGCCGACCTCGATCTCGCGCGCGCCGTCGAACCTGACGACGTCGTTCGACACCGCGACCGAGCCGATGCCGAAGATGCGGCCCGGTCGCTCGGGGTCGCTGACGCGCGGCAGGTACCGCGCTCCGTTGCGCTCGGCGAAGCGCTGGAGGCGGTAGCGACGGATCCTGCCCGCACCGGCCCGGCGCCGGGTCGCGACGACGACGAACGACGTGGCGACGATGCCGACGATCACCGGAAGCGCGGCCCCGAGGGGGCCCCAGAGCGCGCCGAAGATCAGCGCGCCGAGCCCGCAGGCCACGAACACGAGCCCGATGAGCACGCACCCGCCGACCGCCTCGTGCCGCGCGAGCCCCTGCTCGCGCGACCGTTCGCGGGCGCGCTGCACCGCCGCCCGGCCGGCCGGCTCGGTCAGCGGTGCGAGATCGAGCTCGCCGACGTCCACGGCGGCCCTCAGCGCGCGCCGGTCGCGTGCCCGATCTCGATGAGCTCGGTGATCAGCTCGGGGTAGCTGAGCCCCGAGTTGAGCCAGCACGTCGGGAACATCGAGATCGGGGTGAAGCCCGGCATCGTGTTGAGCTCGTTCACGACGAAGCCCTCGTCGGTGAGGAACACGTCGACGCGCGCGAGGCCCTGGCCGCCGATCGCCTCGAACGCACGCCGCGCGATGCGCTGGAGTTCGAAGAGCTCGCCGTCGCCGAGGTCGGCCGGGCACACGAGCTCGACCCCCGGGGCATCCAGGTACTTGGCCTCGAAATCGTAGAAATCGCGACCCGTCACGACAACCTCGCCGGCCACGCTCACCCGAGGGGCCGCGCCGTCACGGCCCTCGAGCACCGCGCACTCGATCTCGCGACCGACGACACCCGACTCGATGAGCACGCTCCCGTCTTCGTCGAAGGCGACGTCGAGCGCCGCGTCGAGCGCCGCCCAGTCGCTCACCTTGGTGACGCCGACCGACGAGCCGGCGCGCGCCGGCTTCACGAACACGGGGAGACCGAGGCTTCGGGTGCGCCGCTGCCAGAGATCGGGGTCGGCGGCGAGTGCGGCACGGGTCACGGTGATCCACGGCGCGACCGGGATGCCGGCGCCCTCGAGCACCGTCTTCGTGAAGTGCTTGTCCATGCCGAGCGACGAGGCGAGCACGCCGTTTCCGACGTACGGCAGGCCGACGAGCTCGAGCAGGCCCTGGATCGTACCGTCCTCGCCGAAGCGCCCGTGCAGGATCGGGAACACCACGTCGACCGCGCCGAGCGAGCGGGTGTCCGAGCCCTCGGTGCCGGGCCGCGCCGTCGTCACGGTCAGTTCGCGCGACGCCGTCGACTCGGGCCAAAGCACCCGCGTGCCGTTGTCGACGACCTCGGGCAGGTGCGCGGGGTCGAGCGCGAAGCGCGAGGGTTCGTCGGATTCGAGGATGTACGCGCCCTCGCGGGTGATCCCGACCGGGATCACCTCGAAGCGGTCACGGTCGATCGCTCCCAGCACTCCGCCCGCCGTGGCGCAGCTGATCGAATGCTCGCTTGAACGCCCGCCGAACAGCAGAACCACCCTGAGCTTGTCCATCGTTCGTCCTTTCGCCCTGGGGCTCGTCGTCGGTCGTGAGGTGGGGCGCGATGTCCTTCGGGTCGAGCGTGCCCGCGAGCACCTGACGCACCTGTTCGACGATGGGCATGTCGACGCCCTTCGCCCGCGCGAGTTCGAGGACCGGCCCGACCGAGGCGAGCCCCTCCGTGGTCTGCTGCATCTGGTTCACCACGTCGTTGAGGTGGTACCCCTGGCCGAGCAGCCGCCCCGCGGTGTTGTTGCGCGAGAGCGGCGACTGGCTCGTCGCGATGAGGTCGCCGAGCCCCGCGAGGCCCGAGAGGGTCTCTGGGTGCGCGCCGAACGCGACCGCGAAGTCGCTCATCTCGACGAGGCCGCGCGTGATGATCGACGCCTTCGTGTTGTCGCCGTAGCCGGCGCCGTCGACGATGCCGATCGCGACGGCGATGAGGTTCTTCAGCACGCCGCCGAACTCGGTGCCGATCACGTCGGTGTTCACGAAGGAGTGGAAATAGCGGTTGCGGGCGACCGAGGCGACGGCCTGCGCGGTCTCGAGGCTCGTCGACGAGACGACGGCGGCCGTCGGCTGCTCTTTCGCGATCTCGAGCGCGAGGTTCGGTCCGGAGATGACCGCGATCTGCGACTCCTCGATCTTCAGCACCTCGGCGATGACCTCGCTCATGCGCTTGCCCGTCGACTTCTCGACGCCCTTCATCAGCGAGATCACCGTGGCCTGGGCGTGCAGGTGCGGCGCGATGAGCGCGAGGTTGTCGCGCAGCGACTGGCTCGGCACCGAGACGAAGACCTGTTCGGCGCCCGCGAGCGCGAGGTCGAGCCGGCTCGTCGCCCGGAGGCCGAGCGGCAGGTTCACGCCCGGGAGGTAGTCGCTGTTGCGCTTGGCCTCCTGGATCTCGCGGGCCATCTCGGGACGTCTGGCCCAGAGCACGACGTCGGCGCCGCCGTCGGCGAGGATCTTCGCGAAAGTCGTGCCCCAACTGCCCGCGCCGAGGACGGCGACACGTTTTCCGACGGGCTTGCGGGGGTTCTGCTTAGTCTTCAAGACGGCCCGTCTCCTTCTGGCCGTGGGCCACCGGATCCCAGCGCTCGGCCGGGGCGGGCTCGTGCCGGATCTCGGCGAGGAGCCCGGCGATCGCATCCATCAGCAGCGCGGTCGCCGCGACCAGCGCAGCCTGGTCGACGGGTTTGCCGCGGAACGCGCTGAGGTCGAGCGGTTCGCCGATGATGACGTCGATCGTCTTGCGCGGGAAGAGGTTGAGCTTCTTGCCGTAGCGCGGCATGAGCGCCTGGGTGCCCCAGTGCGCGGCCGGCACGATGGGGATGTCGCGCTCCAATGCGATGCGCACGGCCCCCGTCTTGCCGCGCATGGGCCACAGCTCAGGATCGCGGGTGAGCGAGCCCTCGGGGTAGACCACGACCATACGCCCCTTCTCGACGAGCTCTTCGGCCGCGCGGAGCGCCGCATGGCCGCTGCTGCCGGCGCGCTCGACCGGGATCTGACCGGAGGTTCGGAGGAACCAGCCGAGCACGGGGTTCTTGAACAGGGAGGCCTTCGCGAGGAATCGCGGAGCGCGCCCGAGCTTCCAGCTCGCGGCGCCCATCACGACCGGGTCGATCTCGCTGTAGTGGTTCGGCGCGAGCACGAAGGCGCCCGCGGCGGGCATGCGCTCGCGGTGGTGGAACCGGAATCGAACCGCCAGGTTGAGCACCGGCAGGACGATGCCGGCGAGCACCCAGAAGAACGAAGGGCGGCGGGTCTCCGAGCGCGGCTTCGCCGTCGCCGTCGGAGACGAGTCGTCGTGTTGCACTCCCCTATTATCCTTCGAGTTCGAAATCCGCCCCGAGGAGCTCGAGCTTCGTGATGAAGTCCTCGTACCCGCGCGCGATGATTCCGACGTTCGAGACGGTCGATCGCCCCTCCGCGGTGAGCGCGGCGATCAGGTGGCTGAACCCGCCGCGGAGGTCGGGCACCTCGACGTCGGCGCCCGTGAGCTTCGTCGGACCAGAGATCACGGCGGAGTGCTGGAAGTTGCGCTGGCCGAAGCGGCAGGGCCGCCCGCCGAGGCACTCCTTGTGCACCTCGATCGACGCCCCCATCTCGACGAGCGCGTCGACGAAGCCGAAGCGCTGCTCGTACACCGTCTCGTGCACGATCGAGACGCCCTTCGCCTTCGTCAGCGCGACGACGAGCGGCTGCTGCCAGTCGGTCATGAACCCGGGGTGCACATCGGTCTCGATGATGACCGGCTTCAGTTCACCGCCGGGGTGGTAGAAGCGGATGCCGTCCTCGGCGATCTCGAACGCGCCGCCGACCTTGCGGAAGACGTTGAGGAAGGTGAGCATCTCGGCCTGCCGGGCACCGCCGACGAAGATGTCGCCATCGGTCGCGAGCGCCGCGGCCGCCCAGCTGGCGGCCTCGTTGCGGTCGAAGAGGGCGCGGTGCGTGTAGCCGTCGAGCTTCTCGACGCCCTCGATGCGGATCACCCGGTCGGTGTCGACCGTGATGATGGCGCCCATCTTCTGCAGGATGTTGATGAGATCCATGATCTCGGGCTCGATCGCCGCGCCCGACAGCTCGGTGATGCCGTCGGCGAGCACCGCGGTGAGCAGCACCTGCTCGGTCGCGCCCACGCTCGGGTAGGGCAGTGCGACCTTCGCGCCGTGCAGTCCCCCGGGCGCCGACATCCGGATGCCGCTCGGCAGCTTCTCGACGATGGCGCCGAAGTTGCGCAGCACCTCGAGGTGGTAGTCGATCGGCCGGTCGCCGATGCGGCACCCGCCGAGATCGGGGATGAACGCCTCGCCGAGCCGGTGCAGCAGCGGCCCGCAGAACAGGATCGGGATGCGGCTGGAGCCCGCGTGCGCGTCGATGTCGGCCATGTGCGCCGACTCCACGGCCGAGGGGTCGAGGATGAGCTCGCCCTCCTCGCCCTGCGTCACCGTGACGCCGTGCACCTCGAGAAGACCCCGCACGATCCGGACATCGCTGATGTTCGGCACGTCTTTCAGGACGCTCGGAGTGTCGCCGAGGAGCGCCGCGACCATCGCCTTGGTGACGAGGTTCTTGGCCCCCTTCAGTTCGATCCGGCCGCGGAGCGGCTTCCCGCCGTTGATCGTGATCCTGTCGACGTTCAACCCGACTGCCGTCCCGTGGTTCTTGGCATCCTGCCCGAGTGTGTTCACAGACTCCCTGATTCCGCCGGCTCCCGGATGGGGAGCGTCTTGGGCCGCCACGCCGCCCGATGTGTCTCGAATTCGGCGATGGCTCGTTCGTCCCGGAGGGTGAGGGCGATGTCGTCCAACCCCTCCAGAAGCCTCCACCGAGTGTAGTCGTCGATGTCGAAGGCGACCGTGAGCGCACCCGCGCTCACCGTCCGTGCAACGAGGTCGACGGTCACGTCTATTCCCGGGTCGGCCTCGACGACCGCCCAGAGGCGCTCGATGTCTTCATAGGCGACCTGCGCGGCGACGAGCCCCTGCTTGCCGGCGTTGCCGCGGAAGATGTCACCGAACCGCGAGCTCACGACGACGTCGAACCCGTAGTCGCGCAGCGCCCAGACGGCGTGCTCGCGACTCGACCCGGTGCCGAAGTCGGGGCCCGCGATGAGGACCTTCGCGCCCTGGAACTCGGGGCGGTTCAGCACGAACTCCGGGTCCTGGCGCCACCCGTGGAACAACGCGTCGTCGAAGCCGGTCTTCGTGACCCGCTTGAGGAACACGGCCGGGATGATCTGGTCGGTGTCGACGTTCGAACGGCGGAGCGGCACGGCGACGCCGGTGACGGTCGTGATCTTCTGCATCAGCGCGCCTCTCCTTCGGTGCGGTCGGTGGCCGTCAGGCCGGGATCGTCGGTGGTCGAGTGGGCCTCCGGGCCCGTACCGAGACCCAGATCCCAGGGGCTCGAGAGCGTCCCTCGGATGGCCGTCGCGGCCGCCACGAGCGGCGAGACGAGGTGCGTGCGGCCGCCCTTGCCCTGCCGGCCCTCGAAGTTGCGGTTCGAGGTCGACGCGCAGCGCTCGCCCGGGGCGAGCTGGTCCGGGTTCATGCCGAGGCACATCGAGCAGCCGGCGAAACGCCATTCGGCGCCGAAGTCGGTGATGACCTTGTCGAGGCCCTCCGCCTCGGCCTCGAGCCGTACCCGTGCAGAGCCCGGCACGACCATGACGCGCACGCCCTCGGCCTTCTGCTTGCCCTTGATGATCGAGGCGAACGCGCGCAGGTCTTCGATGCGGCTGTTCGTGCACGACCCCATGAAGACCGCGTCGACCCTGATGTCCTTGAGGGGGGTGCCTGCGGCGAGGTCCATGTACTCGAGCGCCCGCTCGGCCGCGGCGCGCTCGTGCTGGTCGTCGATCGTCGCCGGGTCGGGAACCGACTCGGACAGGGAGACGCCCTGGCCGGGGTTCGTGCCCCAGGTCACGAACGGCTCGAGCGCGTCGGCGTCGATCGACACCTCCGCGTCGAAGCTCGCGCCCTCGTCACTCGCCAGCGTGTTCCAGTACGCGACCGCGGCATCCCATTCGTCGCCCTCGGGCGCGTGCGCCCGACCCTTCAGGTACGCGTACGTCGTCTCATCGGGTGCGACCATGCCCGCCCGGGCACCCGCCTCGATCGACATGTTGCAGATCGTCATCCGGCCGTCCATCGACAGCGCGCGGATCGCAGAGCCGCGGTACTCGAGCACGTAGCCCTGACCGCCGCCCGTGCCGATCTTCGCGATCACCGCGAGGATGATGTCTTTCGCGGTCACCCCGGGGCGCAGCGTGCCCTCGACGTTGATCGCCATCGTCTTGAACGGCTTCAGCGGCAGGGTCTGGGTGGCCAGCACGTGCTCGACCTCGCTCGTGCCGATGCCGAACGCCATCGCGCCGAACGCGCCGTGGGTCGAGGTGTGCGAGTCGCCGCAGACGACGGTGATGCCGGGCTGGGTGAGGCCGAGCTGCGGCCCCACGACGTGCACGATGCCCTGCTCCTTGTCGCCGAGCGAGTGCAGGCGGATGCCGAACTCGGCCGCGTTCTTGCGCAGGGTCTCGATCTGGGTTCGGCTCGTGAGGTCGGCGATCGGCTTGTCGATCTCGAGCGTCGGCGTGTTGTGGTCTTCGGTGGCGATCGTGAGATCGGGGCGACGAACCGGGCGCCCCGCCATGCGCAGGCCGTCGAAAGCCTGCGGGCTCGTGACCTCGTGCACGAGGTGCAGGTCGATGTAGATCAAGTCGGGGGTGCCGTCTTCGCCCTGTTTCACGAGGTGGTCGCTCCAGACCTTCTCGGCCAGGGTGCGGGGGCGGTCGGCGCTCGTCTGCGCAGTGCTCATGCGTTCGTCTCTCTTCGGTGCAGGAGGATCGACTTCGATCCGGAGAAATCGGCCGACGACGGACTCCGCGACGGGGACGGCCTCAGAACGAAGCCCCGCCGCGGCGACGAAGGAGAAGTCGTGGCGCGCGCATGGAATCAGGCTACACCGTCGAGCGGACGACCCGATCCACCCGCAGGCCGAACTCGCCCAGGTAGAGCGCCGCACCCACCGGCACATGGCTCGGCTGCTCCGCCACGAGCTCGCGCAGCGGTTCGCCGGGCGCCTCGACACGGCTGCCGTTCGTCGAACGCAGATCGGTGACGCGCACGCCCTCCTCAGCCGGCTCGATGACGGCATGCGTCTTCGACACCGTGCGGGTCGGGTCGTCGATCGCGACCGCCCTGGCCTTCGAGCCCGCCGTGGCGAGCGGGTCGCGCCCGAGCACGAGCACCCCGTCGATCACGATTTCGGCCCCGGATGCCGCGACGAGCCGCCATGCCGCCGACTCGGACCTCGGCGGTGCCGCCGGGGCTGCGCCACGCGGAGAGGGCGGACGCGGTGCGGCGGGGGCCGCACGCCCGGGGACGAAGCTCGGCAGCGCACGGGGCGGCAGCGCCCTCGTCGGCGCGGCGCGCACCGTGCGATCGGGCGCGGCCGTCTCGGGCGCCGAGGGCACGAGGCCCGGCGGCGGGACGATGAAGTCCGGTTCTGCCACGTTCACAGCCTACCGACGGGAGCGGATCCGGTAGCGGCTGATGAAGCGGCGAACTCGACCGACCGCGGCCGTGACCGCGGCGGTGGCCGCCTCCGCCTCCGTCCAGCGGTGGACGACGATCTCGTCGGGCACGGTCTCGCCGTCGAACACGTCGCGGTCGATCGTCGCCGCCAGTGCGGTGAGCGCGATCGGCTCGGGCCCAGTGCCATCCGCACCGCTTCTTCGCATCGCCTCGGTGAGCCCCTGCTCGCCGAGCTGGCGCTCGAGGGCGCGCGCCGACCGGATGCGGGTGGTCTGTGCGGGCGGCTCGAAGCCGAGCTCGGCGTAGCGGTCGACCAGCTCCTCCCAGGCCGCTGCGGCCTGCCGGTCGTTCGGGCCGGTGCGCCGCCTGCGACGTCGCGCGGCCTTCACGAGCATCACGGCCAGCATGGGGAGGAAGACGATCGCGGCGGGGATGCCGATCGAGGCGAGGGTGACCCACACCCAGCCCGGCACCTGGAACGGGCGGTCCTTGTCGTCGTCGTCGGTCTCGTCGATCTCGACGGTCGCGAGCAGTTCGTCGTCGGTGTGCTCGGCGCGCGGGGGCTGGCGCACCTGCGGCTGCGGCTCGGACTTCGGCTTCGGCGTCTCCTCCTTCGGCACGTCGACCTGGTCGGGTGTCGGCCGGAAGCTCACCCAGCCGATGCCATCGAATGCGACCTCGACCCAGGCGGTGACGTCGTCGCCGACGACCTCGACCTCCTCCTGGCCCTCGCCGATCTCGGGCGCGAAGCCCATCACGACGCGCGCGGGGTAACCGAGATCGCGGGCCATGAGCGCCATGGCCGCAGCGTACTGCTCGGCGTCGCCGACCATCTGCGAACGCGTGAAGAGCTCGGTGATGCGGTCGGCGCCGTGCCCGGCACGCGACGGCACCGCGTCGGAGGCGAGGCCGTGGCTCAGGAAACCCCCGGTCTTCAACGCCGTCTCGATCGCGCGGAGCTGCTCGATCGGGCTGACCGCGTCACCCGCGAACTCGCTCGCCTTCGCCTCGGCGACGTCGGGCGAGTTCTCGACGATCGGGAGCGTGAGGTTCGCGACCGGCACGTCGAGGAGGGCTTCGGTGTCGGGCTCGCGCTGCACGTTCGCCGAGAGCTCGTAGCGCGCACCCTCGTCGAGGCCGCTCGTGAGCACCGCGGTGCCCGCTTCGGGGTTGTAGCGGAGGTCGCCGGCGCGTGCCGAGCTCTGTTCGTCGAGGAGGCGCAGCGACGAGCCGTAGCCGACCGTCGGCAACCACACGTCGGAGTACGCCCCCACTTCGACCTCGAGGGCGCGCTTCGATCCGAGATCGGCGAGACCGGGTTCGGGAAGGGTCTCGCCGACGATGCCGTAGCCGCCGCCGTCGGCACCGACGTCCTCGGGGCCGGCGACGTTCCAGAGCCGTCCGGTGTAGGAGTCCATGGTGGCCAGCCGCAGCGTGTCGCCGGGCTCGAGCCCGCGCACCGTGAAGAGCGTCTCCTCTGCCAGGTCCTTGGTGTACTTGCGGAAGCCCGAGAGCGGACTCGGGAACTCGAGGGGATCGAACGGCGGCACGATCTCCTCGCGGAGCACGAAGCGGTCGGGGCTCACCGGGGCGAAGGCGACGCCCGCGAGCGCGCCGACCGCGACCGCACCGGCCACGACCGCCGACGTGCCGGTGATCTTCTGCCTGCGCAGGCGCTTCGCGCCCTCTCCTGAGGCTTCGACGGTCGTGCCCCGGTGCCAGGCGATCCAGACGAGCGCGATCACGGCGAACGCGACGCCGCGAACCCCGGCGAAATAGGCCTCGTCGGTGCCGAGCAGGATGCCAGACAGGTAGAGCAGCGCGGGGCCGATGACGAGCACGCTCGCGCGGAGCGCGGTGCGGCGCTTCGGCAGCCAACGGGTCACGAGCAGCGTGCCGACGAGCGAGACCAGCCAGGCGGCGAAGTACGGTAGCGCGGCGATGTAGTATGGCGCTTCGACCGGCGTACCGATCGTGACGATGTCGGCCCAGCCGAAGACGGCGCCGTACGCGAGCCCGGCGAGCGAGCTCAGCGACGGCAGCACGCCGAAGATCGCGGTCTCGGGCATCGTGAACGGGGTGCCGAGCAGGAAGTAGGCGGCGAGCGCGAGGAGCACCGTCGTGAGCACACCGAGCCGCCAGAGCGCTCCGGCGACGGCGACGAGGGTGCCGACGACGAGACCGGCGAGGGCCGCGACGAGGAAGTTGAGGTCGCCGAAGGAGGTCTCGTAGCCGAGGATGCCGAGCAGCGACAGCAGGCTGAGGACGAGGAGGTCGCTCGTCACGTTGCGGGGAAGTCGCTTCACGGGCGCACCCTCCTCATCAGGCGCGGCAGATCGCCGAGCGCGCCGACGGTCGCCACCGTCGTGCCGGCGACCTTGGCGAGCGAACTCGTGGTGCCGAGCTCGACGCGGATCGCGATCGTCTCGGTGTCGTTGCCGAAGACGGTCTCGACCGAGCGGAACTCGGCGATGGGCAGCTGGGAGCCGCCGATCGCGATGACGACGCTCGGAGTGGGCAACCGCTTCGTCGCGTCACGAACGAAGTCGCGCATCGACGGGTACGCGCCGTCGGCCGGCTCGATCCGGGACGAGTCGTCGAGGAGGACGGTCGGCGTCGCCGTGCGGAGCGCCACGCCCTCGGTGACGACCGAGAGCCTGGTCGCGTCGCGCACGACCTGCACGCCGATCGAGGCGAGCACCGACACGCCGAGCTCGAACTCGTCGTCTGAGGCGTAGTGCGCGCGCTCGGTCGTCTGCACGAGCGTCAGCTGCGAGCGCCGCGTTTCTTCGTACTGGCGCACCATGAGCTGACCGGTGCGGGCCGAGGTGCGCCAGTGAACGTTGCGCAGCGGGTCGCCCGGCTCGTAGGCGCGCAGCGCGTGGAACGCGATGTCGTTGTTCGTGATGACCTTCGTGACCTCGCCCTCGAGGTCGCGCACGAGACCCGCGGCCGAGGGGCGGAGCCGCGCGGTCAACGGGTGGACGAAGAGCTCGACCGGGTCGGTCCAGCGCACGGTGCGGCGGAGGATGCCGAGCTGGTCGCCGCGCACCGAGACGGCCGGACCCGCGATGATCACGGCGCGCCGGTTCGTCGGCACCGCGAAGAGCTCCTCGTGCTCGGCGTCGGGGGCGAGGTGCGGCACGACGAACTCGGCGAGTCCGGCGCCGACCGGCAGCTCGATGCGGGCCGGCGCCGACGGCGAACCACCCGCGTTGCGGACGACCATGCGCCCGAGCGCCCGCTCCCCCGCCACGACGCGCGTCGGCTGAAGCTCGATGCCGACCGTGAAGTGCATGCGGCCGAAGATGAACGCGACCGACACGAGCATCGCCGCGAGCAGGGTGAAGCCGAGGAACGCGAACTCGATCCAGCCGAACACCCACGCCAGCACGAGGGCGACGACCGCGGCGCCGAGCACGAGCCATCCGGTCGTCGAGATCACGCCCGTCACGGGCGCGCAGAAGTCGGCGACGGCGCGCCCGGCGCGCGCGAGGGTCGCACCAAGCGAGCGCAGGGATGCCCCGAGCGAACGTGCGACGGCGCGGACTGCGATGCGCGCCTGCGACGGGGGCTTCGGCGCGCCGGACTCGGCGGTCATGCCGCCCGGTACGCCGGAGGTGCGACCTCGACGAGCACCCGGTTGACGATCGCCTCGGCGGTGACGCCCGCGAACTCCGACTCGGGGTCGACGATGATGCGGTGGGCGAGCACCGGCACCGCGAGGTCGCGCACGTCGTCGGGGGTGGCGTAGGTGCGGCCGTTCGAGATCGCACGCGTCTTCACCGCACGTGCGAGCGCGAGCGCGCCGCGCATGCTGACGCCGAGCGCCGCGTCCTTGTCGCTCCGCGTCGCCGAGACGAGTTCGTTCAGGTACGAGAGCACCGCCGCGTCGACGTAGACCTCGCTCGCGAGCTGCGACATCGTCGTGATCGAGCTCGGCGCGATGATCGGCGACACCTTCGAGGCGCGGGCGCGGTTGGCCGAATCGAGCAGCAGCGTGACGGCCGTGTCGTGGTCGGGGTAGCCGAGCGAGGTCTTGATCAGGAAGCGGTCGAGCTGCGCCTCGGGCAGGGAGTAGGTGCCGGCCTGCTCGACCGGGTTCTGCGTCGCGATGACCATGAACGGGCTGCCGACGTCGTAGCTCACGCCGTCGACGGTGACCTTGCCCTCCTCCATGACCTCGAGGAGCGAGGACTGCGTCTTCGGGCTCGCGCGGTTGATCTCGTCGGCGAGCACGATCGAGGCGAAGATCGGGCCGCGGTGGAACTCGAACTGGGCCTTGCCCTGGTCGTAGA
This sequence comes from Agromyces italicus DSM 16388, assembly GCF_000421545.1. Taxonomy (GTDB): domain Bacteria; phylum Actinomycetota; class Actinomycetes; order Actinomycetales; family Microbacteriaceae; genus Agromyces; species Agromyces italicus. The sequence goes on along the minus strand of NZ_ATXF01000004.1, from coordinate 44,651 downwards.
TCGTCACGCCGGTGACATCGGAGGGCAGCAGGTCGGGCGTGAACTGGATGCGCGAGTTCGAGCCGTCGAGGGTGTTCGCGAGCGCCTTCGCGAGCACCGTCTTGCCGGTGCCCGGGAAGTCTTCGAGGAGCACGTGCCCGTCGGAGAGCAGCGCCGTCACCACGAGTTCGATGACCTCGCGCTTGCCGAGGATCGCACGGTCGACGTTGTCGACGAGCTTCGAGAAGGCGTCCTGGAACCACAGGGCCTGTTCTTGGGTTACTGACATGCGTTCGTCTCTCTCTCGCTGCTGGGAAGTCGGGTCGGGCGGGTCACCAGGTGTTGTAACCGAGGTTGTTCCACTGGGCTCCGCTGATCGAACCGAGTGTCACCGAGGTGCCGCCGCTGATGTTCTCGAACCTGACGGCGATCGTGTCGTTGCGCTGGCCGAGGTGGTTCTGCAGTTCCAGCCGGCCGCTCGAACCCAGCCCGTTGTAGACGCCCCGGTACGACCCGACGCCGGAGCCGCCCGCCATCGCGTACACGCGGTAGTTGCCGGGGTTCAGGTTGTTCCAGCTGATGCGCACCCGCGCGCAGCCGCCGCCGCCGCTGTCGCACGCCATGCTCGCACCCTTGCCGATCGTGCCCGACGGCTCGGGCGGCGGCGGCTTCGTCGGCGTGGCGCGGTTCGACGTCGCCCACGGCGAGCAGCCGCGCGCGTTGCACGCGCGAACGTCGTAGCGATAGGTGGTGCCGTTCGAACCGTTCGCGCTCGCCGACGTCGCCCCCGTCTGCCCGGTCGCGCTGCCGCCCTCGCGGTAGGCCCAGTCATAGCGGGTCACCGCACGACCGCCGTTGTCGGACGGCGCGGCCCAGCTCATCGACAGGTTGCCGTTGCCGTTCTGCGAGGCGGTCAGGCTGACGCTCCGCGGCACGCTCGGCGCACCGTACGGCACACCGCTCATCGAGTTCGATGCCTCGGACGGGCCGATTTCGTTGATCGCCCGCACGGTGAAGCTGTAGGACGTTCCGTTCGCGAGATTCGGGATCCGCTGCGGGCTGCCGTCGGCGTTCGCCCCGAACCTCGCCTGTTTGCCCGCGTAGGAGACGATGTACTCCTCGATCGGCGAGTTGTTCGTCGCATTCCCGCGCCAGGTCAGATCGACGTAGCCGTCGCCCTCGACGAGCCGGGTCAGCGTCGGCGCATCGGGCTCGTCGCGCACGATCACTTTCACGCGCCCCTGCACCTCGCGAGCCGGGTCCATCGTGGCGTCCCCGATGCGATAGATGACGCTGAGCTCACCCGTGAACGCGGGGCCGGTGCGCACGGTGATGCCCGTCTCGGTGTGGCTCACCGTGGCGTTCGAGCCGACGTTCAGCGAGTCGATCTCTGCGGCGACGACCCGCAGCTTCTCGCCCTCGGCGTTGAACGGGTTGAAGTCGTTCGCGAGCACGTCGACCGGCTGCGAGTCGCTGCGCGTCATGTCGATCGGTCCGTCGTCGTTCGCGGTCGGCTCGGCACGAGTCGACGAGACGACCTTCACGTCGACGTAGCCGGGCACGGTGAACGACTCGAACCGGAGGTCGAAGGTGAGCCTCGTCGAGGTGCCGGGCTGCACGCCGAGCTCGGCCGACATCGTGAGGGTGCCGCCGTCGATCGAGGCCTGGATGTCGTCGGTCGTGCCGCCGAGATTCGTGTACTCGACCCGTTCGATGTTGTCGGGGTTCGGCTGGAACGTCGAGGAGCGCAGGTCGACCTGCCACGGCTCCTCGCCCGCCTGGATCGTCTCGTTGCGCGGCGTGAACGTCGGCGGGGTGTCGTTGAAGTTCGGGTCGCCGACGGTGATCGGAATGGTGAGGACCGCTTTTCGTCCGATCGGGTCGTCGGCGCTCGTGCCGTCGGTCACCTCGAAGGTCACGGCGGCCGAGCCCCGGTAGTCCTGCTCGGGCACGTACTGCAGGGTCTGGCCGTCGACGAACGGCGACTCCCCGGCGTTGGTCGCCGACGCGGTGAGGATGAGCGGCGGCTTGCCGGAGGGCACCACCACGATGTCGTTCACGTTCCACGTGATGCTGCCGTTCATCGGCACGACGATCTCGCCGAGCTCGGCGAGGTGCGGCGCCGGGAACTTGGCCTTCTCTTCGGCCGCGAGCTCTTCGGGGGTCTTGGGTCGCTGCGTCTCCTCGACCGGCTCCTCGCCGCCCGGGATCGGCGGCACGATCACGAAGGCCTTGGCGTCGAGTTCGTCGAGCTCGTTCTCGAGGCGGAACGCGACGGCGAACCGCTCGCGACCGGGCTTCACATCGATGCTGCCGTCGTTCAGCACTTCGGCACGATCGGCGTTCGGCCCCTCGACCGTGACCGACAGGTCTTCGACGAGGCCGCCGGGGTTCGTCGCGTCGTTCAGTGGCCGCACGTTCACCCGGTCGCCGTCGACGACCTCTTCGGGTTCGATGACCTGGTCTTCGGCGGTCGGCGGCAGGATCTTCGCGTCCTTCGAGACGGCGATCTGAAGGAAGGCGGCATCGGCGCCGCCGTGACCGTTCGAGATCTCGTAGCGCAGCGTGTAGGCGCCCTCGGTCTCGGGCGCCGTGACGACGACCCGCCGACGGTCGCGGACCTCGGCCTCGATGCCGTCGTCGACGTCGGGCAGCCCGGCGACGTGCAGCTGGTAGCCAGAGGGGTCGGAGTCGTTCAGCAGCACCTCGACGCCGACGGTGCGGCCCGGCTTCATCTCGATGGTGTCGTCGACCGCCTTCGGCGGCAGCTGCACGGCGGGCCGCGGGATCACGCCGATGCGCACGACCCCGGTGGCCTTCGCTCCGCCCGTGTCCTGCACCTCGTATTTGAAGGTGTCGGTGCCGGCCGAGCCGGTGAGCGCCTCGTAGGTGATCGAGGTGCTCGTGCGCTCGATGATGCGGCCGAGGGCCGGGGGCGTCGAGATGCCGGTGAGCACGACCGAGTCGCCGTCGGGGTCGATGCCGTCGAGCGGCACATCGATCTTCACGGCCGACCCTTCGAAGGTGCGCGAGGTGAGCGGGGTCGGCAGCGGCGCGCGGTTGTTCTCGGGGTCGGGGCCGATCACGGTGAATCGCACCGTCGCGCGTGCGGTCTGTTCGAAATCGTCGCCCACGGTGTACACCGTGCTGTAGGTGCCCGGAGCCTTCGGCGCCTGGAATCGGACCGCGTCTTCGCTCACGAAGGCGAGCCCGCCCTCGGCGTTCGTGTTCGCGAGCTCGGGCAGCACGTGGATGGCGGCGGCGTCGGGGTGGTAGTCGTTGTCGAGCACCGGCACCGTCACGATGTCGCCGGCTCGCACGTTGACGCTGTCGTCGGCTGCGACGGGAGGCTGATGCTTCACGAGCGGCGGCACCGGAACCACCGCCACCGATGCGGTCGCGGTGTTCACCCCGTCGGAGATCGTGTAGGTGAACTGGAGCTGGCGGTCGATCGCCTCTGAAGCGGTGACCCGCGCGACCGTGTTGGTGAGGATCTCGACCGAGACGAGGTCGTCGGTGGCGGAATCGTCGACCGACTGCACGGCCAGCACGCGGCCCGACGGTGACACGTCGTTCGCGAGCAGCGGCACCGTCGTCGGCTCGCCTGGCCTGAGGTAGGCGGTGTCCTTCACGGCGATCGGGGGCGGCGCCTCGCCGGGCGCCTCGTTCACCTGCACGCGGATGAGCCCGACGCTCACGGCCGTGTCGGCCGCGAGGTTGTAGAGGAAGACGTACTCGCCGGGCTCGTTCGCCGAGAAGGTGACCGTGCCGCGCTCGAGGTTCGGCGTGATCGACGGCCCCTCGGGCACCTCGTCGAGACCGACGAGCGTGAGCGGCGCGCCCGAGGGCGTCAGGTCGTTCGCGAGCGGTTCGATCGAGACCGATTCGCCCGCGAACACCTGGGCGAAGTCGGGCGTGCCGACCGGGTTCAGGGTGCCCGTCGGCTTCACCTCGACGGTGAGGGTGCCAGCGGCCTCGGTCTGCCCGTCGGAGACGATGTACTGCACCTCTTTCGCGCCGAGTTCGCCCGACTGGTGCGCGAAGGTCACGAGCCCGTCGGGGCTGAAGCGCACCGAGTCGCCGCTCGTCGGCGAGGCGTTCACGAGGTAGACGTCGTCGCCGTCGGGATCGTTCCAGTCGGCCAGCACGTTGTACGAGATCTGGCGGCTCTGCTCGACGCTCGTCGCGCCGTTGCGCATCGAGATCGGCGCTTCGTTCTCGCTCGGCGGCCTGACGCGCACGTTGACGGATGCCTCGGCCTTGCCGCCGCGCCCGTCGTCGACGGTGTAGCGGAACGACGCGGTGCCGGCCGCCCCCTTCTCGGGCGTGAACTGCAGCGCCCGGCCGCCGTCGATGAGCTCGAGCCGCCCCGCGGCTCCGCTCGCGGCAGGCAGCTCGGCGACCGTGAGCACGTCGCCGTCGGGATCGGTGTCGTTCTCGAGGACCTCGAGGATGGTCGTGCGCTCGGGGCGCACCCCGTACTCGTCGTCACGGGCGAGCGGCGGCCGGTTGATCGGCCCGCGCTCGGCGAGGGTGTCTTCGAAGTTCTGCTGTGAGCTCTTCTCGTCGCCCTCCTCGTCTTCCGACTCCTCGGGCGGCGTCACCTCCTCCCAGTTGTCGACGAGTCGGAGGTCGGAGTCGACCAGCCAGGCGTTGCCGTTGGAGAGGTTGTTGAGCACGATCACGTCGCGATTGACGCGGAATTCGAGCCGGGCCCCTGCGGTGCGCTGCTCGATCGCCTGCGACCGCGGCTCTGCCCCGTCGCACGCCGCGAGGTAGCGCGCCGAGGCCGACCAGGCACCGTGGGCGCAGCCCTCGAGCCAGACGGGCGCGGCGACCTCGCTCGCCTTCGCGGCCGGAGTGTCTCCGCCGTTGGGAGTCGAGGTGACCGCCCCGCCGCCGAGGGGGACGTCGAAGAGCGCGTCGGCGCCCGCGACGAGCACGGTGTCGTGCTCGGCGCCCGACTGCTGGAGCCGGAGCCCGGGGGCGGGCAGTTCGACGGCCTTGCCGTCGACGATCACCCGGTTCTTCTTCTCGTCGAGGATGACGGCGCGTTCGCCGACCGCCGTGAGCTGGTGGCCCGCGAGCTTCGGAACCTCGCGCTTCACCGGCTCGTGATCGAGCGCGATCGTGTACAGCGCACCCTTGCCGGGCTTCGTCGCGAAGACGGTGCCCTCGCCCGAAACGGCGACCTGCGCCCCCTCGCCGAGCTTCAGGAGCGGGTCGGTGCCTGCGGCGTCGAACGACAGGGCGGAGCCGGCGAGCACCGTCCACAACTCGCCCTTCGGCGAGAGCACCGCGAGCACCTCGCCCCCGTACGCGACGGTCGACCCGGGCGGCACGTCGATGCGCTCGGTCAGGGTCGTGAACGAGGGGTCGATGCGCTCGATCGAACCGATGCTGCGGTCGTAGAGGAACGCGTCGTCGCCGTTCTGGAGCACGTCGAACTCATTGGTGGCCGTGCTGACCGCGGCGTCGAGTTCGCCGATCGGGCGGTTCAGCCGACCAGCGAGCAGGTCTTTCGCATTGGTCACCCACACGTCGCGCGCCCGGAGGTCGGGGTCGGTGACGGGGAAACCCTGGTGCAGGACCGCGAACGTGAGCGGCACGCCGGCGAGGAGCGTCAGCGCAAGGGTCGTCGCGGTGGCCTTGCGCGTACGGATCCACGAAGCGAAGGTTCCCACCACTGCTCCCTGGATTTCACGACGGATTCTCGGGGCGACCGGCCCCCACAACGGGGTACACGCTAACACGGGCCTGCGACGACGTCACATGGGGAGTCATCCCCATCGAGCTCGTCGGCCCTCAGCAGGCCGGGATGGAGCGCCCGGGCCTGTTCGTGTGGTCGGCGTACACGAACCAGCCGTCGTAGGCGCCGCTCTCGGAGGTGAAGTACAGCCAGTGCTCCCCGTTCTGCTGCGAGTAGCACCATGCATCGATCACCGTGCCGGGCGCCAGCGCACCCTGCGGCTGGAACGAGCATCCGCTGTCGCTGTTCCAGGGCCCGTCCGGGTACGCCGACCCCGGCTCGGGGCAGGTCGGCTGCGTGATCGTCGTCGAGTAGTGCGTCGGCGTCCACGGCGGCGGCGCGGTCGGCGTCGCCGGGTTCGAACTCGTCCACCCGCCGCATCCGCGCGCGTTGCAGGCCTGCACCTCGAAGGTGACCTGCGTGCCGACGCCCATCCGGAAGTTCACCGCCGTCGCCGTCGTCGTGCCTGAGGTTCCCCCGCCGAGCTGCCGCCAGCGGTATTCCCCGATGCCGCGCCCGCCGTCGCTCGCGGGCGGCGACCAGCTGAGCGTCATGTCGCCCGTGCCGTTCGTCGTCGCACTGAGGCTCGCGCTCGCCGGGGCGGCCGGGACGCCGTACGGGCGGACGGCGACGCTCTCGGGCGAAGGGGTCGAGTTGCCGACCGCATTGCGCGCGGTCACCCGGAACGCGTAGTCGGTGCCGTTCTGGAGCCCGGTCACGGTGTAACTGCCCTCGCGTGGGACCGTCAACTGCCCGCCCGGCCACGAGATGGTGTAGTCGAGGATCGGCGAGTTGTTCGATGCGGTCGAGTCGACGGTCACCGTCGCCCGGCCGTCGCCTTCGCTCGCGCCGGGTGCCCGCGGGCGATCGGGCACGTCGACGATCGACAGCACGACGCGCCCCTGCACCTGCCGCGTGCGGTCGCGGGTCGCATCCTGCACCGTGTAGACCGCGCTCAGCGTGCCCGTCGCGCCGGGCCCGGTTCTAATCTTCACCGTCTCATCGGTGAACGCGATGTCGGCGGACTCCCCCGCACCCGAGCGATCGAGCACGGCACCGACGACCCGCAACGGCTCGCCATCGGCCGCGAACGGATTGAAGTCGTTGGCGAGGACGTCGAGCTCGATCGTCTGAGAGGGGCGGAAGGTGCGCTGTTCGGCCCCGTTCGGGTCGTCGGCGGTGCGCGCAAGGGGCCGGGTCGAGGATGCCACGACCACGACGATCTCGCCCGGCACGACGAACTCGCCGAGCGACACCTCGAACGTCAGCGTCACCGTCGTGCCCGGCTGCACCCGCGCGGTGCCATGACGGTGAGCTCTGAGCCGGCGAGCCCCGCCTTCACCTCGCTCGTCGCGCCCGACAGACCGCCGAACGCGAGCTGCTCGACGAGATCGGGGTTGGGGTGCGACGCCGAGTCGCGCAGCTCGATCGTGAGCGGCTCCTCACCGGCTTCGATCGTCACGGTCTGCTCGGTGAAACTCGGGGCGACATCGGCGAGATCGGGATCTCCGACGGTCACGGGGAGCGTGAGCAGCGCCGAGACGCCGTCGGGGTCGGCCTCCGAGGTGCCGTCCGTCACCGCGAAACTCACCGACGCCGGGCCCCGGTAGCCCTTCGCCGGGGTGAACCGCAGCGTCTCGCCGTCGATCTTCACCTCGGAGCCGTCGCCGTTCGTCGCCGAGGCCGAGAGCACGAGCGCCGGGCGGCCCGACGGCACGGTGACGAGCTCGGCGACCGACCATTCGATCGGCGTGTCGAGCGGCGTCTGCTGCGGCGCCAGCTCGTTGAGGTAGGGCGGTGCGGGCCGCGTCTCGCGTTCGCCGTCGGGCGCGGGCGGGACGATGATGAACGAGGTCGTCGCGAGGCCGTCGACCTCGTTCGTGAGCCGATAGGCGATCGCGCGACGCGCCTCGCCTGCGCGCACCCGGACCTCCCCGCCCGGCAGCAGCTCCGCGGCATCCGTGCCTCTCCCCTCGAGCGAGACGACGAGGTCCTCGATCCGGCCGCCGGGGTTCTCGGCTCCCTCGAGCACGTCGACGACCGCCGCACGGCCGTCGACGACGTCGTCCACGGCGACGAACCGATCGACCGAGCTCGGGTACGCCGGCCGGGCGTCGTCGGTCACGAGCACGTGCAGGAACGCGGTGTCGACACCGCCGTGGCCGTTGTCGATCCGATACCGGATCGTGAACGCGCCCTCGGTGTCGGGCGCCTCGACGACGACGCGATCGTCGTCGACCTCGGCCGCGATGCCGTCGTCGACCTCGACCAGCTCTTCGTCGATCTCGAGCCGGTAGCCGTTCGGGTCGGAGTCGTTGCGCCATACCGGCACGGAGGCGACTCGCCCCGGCATGATCTCGACCGTGTCGTCGACGGCGTTCGGTGGCGCGTCGGTGCCGGGGCGCGGGATCACCCCGACGCGGATGGTCCCGGTGGAACGTTCGCCGCGCGTGTCCTCGACCTCGTACTCGAAACTGTCGGTGCCCGACATGCCCGGGTACGACTCGTACTCGATGCTGCCGGTGTCGGTCGCGGCGATCCGCCCGAGCTTCGGCGTCGAGGTGACGCCCCGCAGCGCGACGGAGTCGCCGTCGGGATCGAGGCCGTCGAGCGGCACGTCGATCTTCACGGACGAGTCGGCGAAGGTGCGGGTGGTGAGCGGCCGTGCGTTCGGCGCGGCGTTCGTTCCCCCGTCGTCGACGACCGTGAACCGTACCGTGGCGACGGCGGTCTCTCGGGAGGGATCCGTGAGCCGGTAGTCGACCGAGTACACGCCGGGCTCATCGGGCGCCTGGTAGCGCACCGTGTCGTCGCTGACGAAGGCGAGCCCACCCGCCGCGGCGTCGTCGACGAGCTCGGGCTCGACGGTCAGTGGCGCGTGATCGGGGTGGGAGTCGTTGTCGAGCACGGGCACCGTCACGATGTCGCCGGCCCGCACGCGCACCTCGTCGTCGACGGCGACGGGCGGCTGATGCTTGACCAGAGGCGGCACCGGAACGACGGTGAGGCCCGAGGTCGTGCTCGCCCGCCCGTCGCTGATCGTCACTTCGAGCTGAAGCTGCTCGGTGAGCGCCGACGACGGGGTGATGCGCACGACCGCGTTCGTCAGCACTTCGACGGCGAGCCGGCCGTCGGCCCCGTGCGTGTCGACCGCCTGCACCGCGAGCACGTCGCCGCTCGGCGAGACGTCGTTCGCGAGTACGGGCACCGAGACGGGCTCGCCGGCGCGCAGGTAGGCGAGGTCGGTCACGGCGATCGGCGCGAGCGGCTCTGCGGGCAGCTCCGCGACATCGACGCGGATCAGTCCGACGCTCGCGCTCGAGCCCGCGCCGAGCTGGTAGAGCACGGTGTAGCTGCCGGGCGTCGGTGCGGTGAACCCGATGGTGCCGCGCTCGAGGTTCGGGACGACCTCGGCACCGTCGGGCACCTCGTCGAGGCCGAGGAGCGCGAGCGGTTCGCCCGAGGGGCTCTGGTCGTTCGCGAGCGGCTCGACGAGCACGGTCTCGCCGGTGAACGTCGCCGCGAAGTCGGGGGTGCCGACCGGGTGCAGTTCGCCCTTCGGCTTCACCTCGACCGTGAGCGTGCCGGTGGACTGGTCGACCCCGTCGGAGACGACGAAGGCGACCTGCTTCTCGCCGAGCTCGCCCGAGGTGTGCGTGAAGGTGAGCTCGCCGTCGGGCGCGAAGCTGACCGCGTCATCGCCCTTCGGCGACGCCGAGACGAGGAAGACGGCGTCGCCGTCGGGATCGCGCCAGTCGCGCAGCACGTTGTACGAGACGCGCTGGCCCTGCTCGACGCCGATCGCCGCACTCCGCGACGACGCCGGTGCCGTGTTCTGCCCGAGCGGGCGGACCGCGAGGTCGACCTGCGCTTCGGCGACGCCGCCCGGCCGACCGTCGCTCGCCGAATAGCGGAAGCTCACCGAGCCCTGCATGCCGTCGGCGGGCGTGAACTGGAGCGCCCGCCCGCCGTCGATGACCTCGAGCACGCCTCGCGACTCGGGCACCTCGCCGGTCGAGGCCACGGCGAGCACGTCTCCGTCGGGATCGGAGTCGTTGTCGAGCACGGGGATGATCGTCGAGACGCCAGGGCGCACGCCGAAGACGTCGTCGCGGGCGAGCGGGGCCCGGTTCTCCTCCGTGCGTTCGGCGAGCGTGTCCTCGAAGGACTCGGTCGCCGACTCCTCGTCGCCGTCCTCGGTCTCCTCGTCCTCGGGCGGGGTGGCCTGCTCCCAGTCGTCGACGAGGCGGAGTGCGGAGTCGATCAGCCAGGCGTTGCCGCCCGTGAGGTCGTTGAGCGCGATCACGCTGCGATTGACGCGGAACTCGAGTTCGACGTTGTGCGTCGGGCGGTCGAGTTCGACCGTCCGGGCCTCGCCGTCGGCGCACGCGACCGCGTATCGGCCGGCCCCCGCCCACGCCCCGTGCGCGCACCCCTCGAGACGCACCGGTGCGGAGACGTCTTCGGCGTCGGCCAGCTCGCCCGTGATCCCGACGTCGATGCGTCGGACCGCACCGCCTTCGAGCGGCACCTCGAGGAGCCCTGTGCCGGTCGCCACGAGCGCCGCCGCGTCGTCGGGGCCGGTCTGCTGCAGTTCGAGCGCCGCCTCGGGCAGATCGACGGTCGCCTGGTCGGTGATCAATCGGTCTCGCTCGAGGTCGAGCACGACCGGGTGTTCGCCCACCGCGGCGAGTCGGTGCTCGCCGAGTTCGGGCAGCTCGATGCGTTCGGATGTCTCGGCGCCGACCCCGATCCGGAAGAGGGCGCCCTCGCGCGGCGAACTCACGAACACGGTGCCGTCGCCCGACACCGCGAGTTGCGCCCCCGCACCCGCCTCGACGATCGTCGGCGCGGAGGCGGAGTCGAAGGCGAGCGGCGCGGCGGCGTCGAGAATCCAGACGTCGCCCCCGGGTGAAGCGACGGCCAGGAAGTCGCCGCCGTACGCGACGCTCGAGCCCGGCGGCACCTCGGTGCGCTCGACGAGCGTGGTGAACGAGGGGTCGATCCGCTCGATCGCGCCGGCCTCGGCATCGTGGAGGAAGACATCGTCGCCGTGCTGGTAGACCTCGGTTCGGCGAGACGCGGTGTTCACGGCGCCGTCGAACTCGGCGATCGGCTTCGAGAGCCGCCCGGCGAGCAGGGCGTCGCCGTTCGTCACCCAGACGGTCCGCGCATCGAGGTCGACATCGGTGACGGGGAACCCGTCGTGCAGCACCGCGATACCGAGCGGGACCGCGGCGAGCAGGGCGAGCGCGGTGATGGATGCCACAGCGCGACGCCGTGCGCTCCGAAGGGGTGGGATCACGCGTGCGGGACTTCGGCGTCGTCGACCGCGCGATCGAGCATCGGCAGGTCGTCGGCGCTCACGAGGCGGGTCGCCACGGCGTACTCGACGAGGCGGGCGCGACGGTTCGTGGCGAGCTTGCCCCGCCCGCCGCGCAGTCCGTCGACGCCGATGCGGTCGAGCTTCTCGCACACGTTGTCGAGCTTGCGGTTGAACGTCGTCATGCTCCAGCCGAGGCGGGCCGCCGCCTCGGCCGAGGTGGGCACGGTCGCGCGCCCGGCCGTCGGCTGGGCCAGAACGTGCTCGGCGAGCGCGACCACGAGCAGCCGCTGGCTCGTCGTCAGGGTGACCGGCATCACCGTGGTGCCGCCGTCGGCGGGGGTCGCCGTGAGCGAGGTGTTGTAGAAGTCCTCTTCGGCATGCACGGTGAAGTCGTAGGTCGTCGCGCCGGCGCTGAACATGACGTGCACGGTCTGGAAGACGAGGGGCAGCTTCGCCCCCGGCGCGACCCAGGCCTGCACGCTGCCCGTCGCATCGGAGACCGTCGCCGACAGCAGCTGCCCCACGTTCGAGAGCCACCAGAGGCCGTACTCCGACGACAGGGTGAGGAAGGTGCGGTGCAGGTACGGGTTCTCGTCGATGGTGAGGTCGGAGTCGCGCCCGATCGTGAACGGCTCGCCGGCCTCGACCGTGTACCACTCCCCGCAGTATTCGACGCGCAACGGCCTCATCCGGAGCATCCCCTCGCCGGTTCGGAGGTCTTGCTGCCGCGCTGCACCTGCACATCGATGCAGACGACGCCCCCCGCATCGTTCACGACGGTGATCGTCGGGCCCTCGGAGACTTCGGTCGAACCCGTTCCGTCGACGCGCTTCCAACGGTAGCGGTCACCCTCTTCGGCGTCGTCGTGTGCGACCTCGAAGACGGCGGAGGTGCCGTCGAGGCCGGCGAACTCGACCGTCGGCGCCGGCACCGTCGCCTCGATCACCGCGTCCTCGCCGCTCGTCGACGAGGTGGGCTCGGGCTCGGGCGCGGCGAGCGTGCCCGAGAGTGCGATCGCGATGCCGACGACGGCCGCGACGACGATCGCGGCGACGATCGCGACGACCGCACCGACGCGCGAGCGTCGAGGCGCCCTGGTCTCGGTCGGCGCCGACGCGGTGCCGGAGGCCGGGGCCGCGCCCACTGGGCGGATGACGGTGGCGTCGGGCGCCGGCGCGGCGGCGCCGCGGGTGCGGAGCATGGTGGCGTCGTCGACCGCGGGCGCCGGAGCTTGTGCGGCGAGCTGCTGCGGCGAGCGGGCGAGGGTGCGGTCGTCGTCGACGGGCGGCGGCGCGATCGGCGCGGGCGCGACCGGCACGGCGGCCACGGGCGAGGGCGCGACGGGTGCCTGCGCCGCGACGGTCTTCACCGATCGGGCGCGAGTCGCGTCGGCGCCGTCGTCGTCGGGCTCGGCCTCGCGCGCAGCGGCGAGGTTCGGCACCTCGATGTTCGTCGCGGCATAGCCGAGCTCGAGCTCGACCCGCTGGAGGGCGCGCGCGAACTCGACCGCACTCGGATAGCGATCGTCGCGACGGGTCGCCATGCCCTTCGCCAGCACGGCCGCGAGGCTCGCGGGCACATCGGTTCGGCCGATCGGCGTGATCGCCCCGCGCTCGATCCGGCCCATGAGGTCGAGCGAGCCGTTGGAGCGCCCCGGGATCTCGAACGGGGTGCGCCCGGCGAGCAGGGTGTGCACCGTCGCCGCGAGCGAGAAGACGTCGCTGCGCGGGTCGGGCTTCGGGTCGTCGTCGAACATCTCGGGCGGCGACCACGGCACGCTGAGCCCGACCGCCGACTGCCCGGTGCCCGACGCCGAACCGGTCGCACCGAGCTCGGCCACCGTGACCGTGTGCACCGGCAGCTCGCCCTCGAGATTCGACGAGATGCCGAAATCGGTGAGCGCGGGCCAGCCGTAGTCGTTCGTGAGGACGTTCGCGGGCTTGATGTCGCGGTGCAGGATGCCGGCGGCGTGCGCGGTGGCGATCGCGCCGGCGAGCCGCACGCCGGTGCGCAGCGCGTCTTCGACCGAGAAGGGCTCGCGCTTGTACCGTTCGGCCAGGCTCGGGCCCGAGCAGTACTCCATGACGAAGTACGGGCGCCCGTCGGCCGAGACGTCGGCGTGGAAGATGGTGACGATGAAGGGGTGCGCCGAGAGCTGCGCCATGAGGTTCGCCTCGGCGACGAACTGGGCGCGGGTGTCGCGGCCGAGCTCTTCGGTGAGCAGCACCTTGACGGCGACCTTGCGGCGCGGCAGGCGCTGCTCGTAGAGGAAGACGTCGGCGAAGCCGCCCGAGCCGAGCAGGCCGAGCGAGTTGTAGCCCGGAAGCTCGGGCGGTGTCGAGGTGGCTCGCCGCATCAGTCGCCCACCACCTGGATCGTCCAGCCGCCGCCGAGGTCGACGACGGTGCCGATGAGCACGGGCGTCGGCTCTCCGGCGCGGAGCTTCACCGGTGCACGACCGGGGGCGACCACGAGCGTGCCGTTGCGCGAGTGCAGGTCGGTGACGACGACGGTGCCGCCCTCGAGCGCGAGGCGCACGTGACTGCGCGAGATGTCGGGATCGCCGTGCCCGATCGTGACGAGCCTCGGCAGACGACCACCCGAGACCTTGCTGACGCTCGGCGAGCGGCCGAGCACGATCTCGTGGCCGAGCGGTTCGAAACTGCCGTCGGGCATGCGCACGCGCACGCCCGGCGATGCCGGCGTCGGGCGCGCCGGCGCCGCACCCGTGGCCGGACGGGCCGCATCGCGCTCGGCGCGCAGGCGCCGGATGTCGGCGCTCGCGACCGTCATGCCGTCGTGGTCGCCGGGGGCGAAGGCAGCGGACACGCCCTCGCCGACCGGCCGCGCGATGGTCTCGTCGAGATCACCGACGACGGCGGGCGTCGGCACGACGTTCGGCGCCGCCACGAGCGGACCCCCGGTCGCCTCGGGCGGACGGATGAAATCGGTGACCCCGACGATGGTCTCTTCTTCGACCGGCGCGATCGTGTGCTCGGAGACCCCGAGCAGCTCGACGTCGTCGACCTCCGCCCCGGGATTCGCCGGCGCAGCGGCGGCCGAGGTCGCCAGGGGCTTCGGAGCGACGCCGATGTCGCCCGTCGGCGCGGCGCCCGGCACGGCGACGGCCGCCGCGGCCACCACGCCGTCGAGGATCGGCAGCCACGAGGCGCCATCCGTGGCATCCGTGGCATCCGAGGCTTCTGCATGGACGATCTCGACGCGCTCGGCGTCGTCGACGAGCCGTTCGGTCCACGTCGAGACGGCGGCGCCCGACACGACGACCTCGCCCGCGACGACCTCGAACGCTCCGCGCACGATGATGCGGACGCTGCCGAGGCGCTCGCCCGCGGACTGCCAGGTGAGGAAGGCGAAGTCGGGGGTGCGCCCGAGACCGTCGGCCGTGAGCCGCTCGAGCACCGCGTTCGTCGCCTCGCGGTCGAGCACCGACCACAGCTCTGCGGCCACCGGCGCAGCCGACTCGCCCGCGACGACGAGCACGGCCCCCGTCCGCACGGCGGCGACGGCCCCGCTCGCGTCTGCGCGATACTCAGCCATCGTGTCGCCCCTCGTCTCTCGGCCTCGTGACTTCGATCGACTCGTCGCCGCGGTCGCGCGTCGAATCGGCGTCGTCGTCATCGCCGCCGATCTTCGATTCGACGACGACGACGCTGATGTTGTCGCGTCCGCCGTGCGCGAGCGCGGCATCGACGAGTTCGCCCGCCATGCCGGCGGGGTGCGCGGCGTCGCCCGCGAGGATGGCGGCGATCCGCTCGTCCTCGAGCTCTTTCGTGAGCCCGTCGGAGCAGACGAGGAAGACCTGTCGACCTGTGGCCGGGATGAGCCATACGTCGGGGTCGACGACGTCGTCGGCTCCGAGCGCTCTCGTGATCACGTTGCGTTCGGGGTGGCGTTCGGCGTCGTCGGGGCTGATCAGCCCCGCGTCGACCAACTCTTGCACGGCGGAGTGGTCGACGCTCACCTGCTCGAGCGCCCGGCCGCTCCACGAGTAGATGCGGGAATCGCCGATGTTGAACGCCATCCAGTGGTAGCCGCCCGCATCGCCCGCGTCGACGAGCGCGACGCCGGCGAGCGTGGTGCCCGCCACGGCCGTGCCCTCCTCGCCGCGGTCGCTCAGCGCGCGCACGGCCTCGTTCGAGCTGTGGATCGCGTCGAGCACCTGCTCGGGTGACGGCGGCGTGCCCGGCTCGACATGGCGCCGGAACGTCTCGACGACCGCCTGGCTCGCGGCATCGCCCCGCGCGTGGCCGCCCATGCCGTCGGCCACGAGATAGACCGGCGACTCGGCGAACACGGCGTCTTCGTTCACGCTGCGCACGCGCCCGATGTCGCTCCGCGCGGAGTGCGCGATGAGCGCCGAACCGCGGGTCAGAGCGACGACACCCTCGACATCACCTGGCACGGTTCTCCTCGATAGGGCGGGCGTGGTCGGGACGGCAGCCCGAGCGACGCCGCCGGGCGTCGCCCGTCAACGGTAGCAACTCCTGCGCCGCAACGCCGTCACCTGTGGAGAACGGAGCCCGGGTCAGCGGCCCGAACGCTCGGAGTCCTCGGTGAAGTGGGGCACCTCGTCCATCAGCTTGTGTCCACGGCGCTTCGCGTCGACGCGGGCCTTCACGAGGCTCGCCACGGTGGCGACCGCCATCGCGGCGAGGATGACGCCCAGGGACATCCACGTGGAGATCTCGGGCGCCCACTCGATGTGCTCGCCGCCGTTGATGAACGGAAGTTCGTTGACATGCATCGCGTGGAGCACGAGCTTCACGCCGATGAACGCGAGGATGAAGGCGATGCCGTACTTCAGGTACTCGAGGCGCTCGAGGAGGCCGCCGAGGAGGAAGTAGAGCTGGCGCAGGCCCATCAGGGCGAACACGTTCGCGGTGAACACGATGAACGCCGACTGGGTGATGCCGAAGATCGCGGGGATCGAGTCGAGCGCGAAGAGCAGGTCGGTCGTGCCGATCGCCACGAAGACGATGAGCATGGGCGTGAAGAAGCGCTTGCCGTCGATCGTGGTGCGGAGCTTCACGCCGTCGTACTCGTCGGTGAGCCTGACCCGCTTGCGGAGCAGCCGCACGATGAAGGTCTCGCTGTCTTCGTCTTCATGGTCGCCGCGCACCTGCTGGATCGCGGTCCACACGAGCCAGGCGCCGAAGATGTAGAAGATCCAGCTGAAGTTCTCGATGAGCGAGGCGCCGAGCAGGATGAAGATGCCGCGCAGCACGAGCGCGATGATGATGCCCACCATGAGCACCTCCTGCTGCAGCTTCCGCGGCACGGAGAACCTCGCCATGATGATCACGAAGACGAAGAGGTTGTCGATCGAGAGGCTGTACTCGGTCAGCCAGCCGGCGAGGAACTGCCCGCCGTGCTCGGCGTCGCCGAGCCAGAACATCATTCCGGCGAAGACGAGCGCGAGCGCGACGTAGAAGGCGACCCAGAGCGTCGACTCCTTCATCGAGGGCACGTGCGGGCGCTTCAGCACGAGCAGCAGGTCGCCGATGAGGATGAGCGTCAGCACGATGAGCGAACCGACTTCGAACCAGACGGGGAGTTCGAGCACGTTGGACCTTTCGGAGTTCTGGGGACGACGGAATCCGAAAGTCTCTCCCGGGCTGTTCGCACAGCTTCGACGACCGGAGCGGCTGCGATGGCGCTCGTACTGACGATCGTGAATCGAGGCACAGCCTCGCGGGATACTCCCCTTCGCTCCGGCGAGTCTAGTCGAAATCTCGGCCACGTAGACTCGTACCCCCGATCCGAGGAGAGAACTTGAGCGCCACGAAGACGCCGCCACCCGCCCGCCAGTACCGCCCGACCCCGGGCTCCGCGCTCGTCGGGTACTCGATCTTCGCGAGCCGCTGGTTGCAGGCGCCGCTCTACCTCGGGCTCATCGTCGCCCAGGTGGTCTACGTGTGGGTGTTCCTCAAGGAGCTCTGGCACCTCATCGACGGTGTGTTCTTCGCTCAGGACCAC
Organism: Agromyces italicus DSM 16388; assembly: GCF_000421545.1. Taxonomy (GTDB): domain Bacteria; phylum Actinomycetota; class Actinomycetes; order Actinomycetales; family Microbacteriaceae; genus Agromyces; species Agromyces italicus. The sequence goes on along the minus strand of NZ_ATXF01000004.1, from coordinate 27,600 downwards.
GCCCTCGGCGAGGCCGAGATCATGCTCCTCGTGCTCGGCCTCATCGACGTCGTCATGATCGCGAACCTGCTGATCATGGTGATCATCGGCGGCTACGAGACCTTCGTCTCGCGCATCAACGTCGACGGCCACCCCGACCAGCCCGAATGGCTCTCGCACGTGAACGCCAACGTGCTCAAGGTCAAGCTCGCGATGGCGATCGTCGGCATCTCCTCGATCCACCTGTTGAAGACCTTCATCGAGGTCGGAGGCATGCCCGAGAACGGCACGACCGGCGACGGCACCGACAAGTACACCTCGACCGGCGTCATGTGGCAGGTCATCATCCACTGCGTGTTCATCCTGTCGGCCCTGGCGCTCGCACTGATCGACCGCATGTCGTACCACAAGGTCGCCCCGCACGAGGTGCACGACGGCGTTCCCGTGGCCTACCCCGACGCCCGCAACGGCCTCGCCGAGGTCGTGGGCGAGCCCGCCCAGGCGACCGCGCGGCACTGACCGATCGCGGGTGCCGCCTCGCGCGGCACCCGCGATCGCGGGTCACGGCGCGGATGCCATGGGCTCGGGGACGTCGACCCTGGCCGGCCCGTCGTGCACGACGGAGATCTCGGGGCACAGCCCTGCGCGAGACATCCCTGCCGTGAAACGACGAATGCCCCCGCCGAAGCGAGGGCATTCATCTGTTGTCGAACTCGTGACCCCAGCGGGATTTGAACCCGCGCTGCCGCCGTGAGAGGGCGGTGTCCTAGGCCGCTAAACGATGGGGCCGTGCATCTCAGAACTTCTCGTTCTATTTTCGACAACTTGAAGAGTATGACACACGTTTCCGGCACTTTCCAAATCGAGCGACGGCCCCGATCGTGCTGCTCAGGCGAGCACGCTGAGCGCCGCCGGGACGACCCTGACGGAGACCGGCGGAGCACCGATCCGCTCGCCGTCGGCGTAGGCCACGACGCCATCCGCCTCGATCGTCACCTCGCGCGCCGTGACGAATTCGACCGCCGGATGGTCCACATGCTCACCCGCGAAGACCTTCGGGAACACGCCGGCCAACGCCGCACGCGAGAGCGGGTGGACGATGAAGACGTCGAGCCGCCCGTCGGTGAGATCGGCGTGCGGCACGATGCGCATGCCGCCGCCGAGCGAGGCGTTGTTCGCGACCGAGACGAGCATCGCCCGCTGCTCTCGGCGGACGCCGTCGATCGTGAGCACGTACGTCCGCGGTCGGAACGTCGCGAGCTCCCGGAGGATCGCGAGTGTATACCTGCTGGGGCCGCGAGGCCGGGTCATCCGGTTCGCCCGTTCGTTCACGACCGCGTCGAATCCCGCCGAAACGACCCCGGCGAACCAGGTGTCGACGCTGCCCTGCCGCACGACTCCCGCATCGATGGTGCGGGCAGGCACCCGCAGCTGCGCGACGAGGCGCTCGGTTCCGGCCGACGGGTCGCCGATGGGCAGTCCGAGCCCACGCGCGAGATCGTTGCCCGTGCCCGCCGCGACGATGCCGAGCGGCACCGTCGTGCCCGCGACCAGATTCACCCCGAGCGAGGCCATGCCGTCGCCGCCGACCACGACGACGGCGTCGGTGCCGCGGGCGAACGCCCGCTCGGCCTCGCGACGAAGCAGTTCGAAATTCGCCTCCCTGAGCATGGCGACCTCGTAGCCTTCGCGCAGGAGCCGCTCGACGACCGCAGGGCCGACGGCACGGTTGCGCCCGAACGACGCCGCGGGGTTCACGGCGACCAGCAACCGCTCGGGAGTTCGATCCATGGGGCGATTCTGGCAGCGATTCGCGCGGTGGCGCGCCTTGCGCGTCCGACGGGTGCGGTGTTGGCTCGGAGCATGCGCCTCACGAAACTCGAACACGCCGCCCTCGTCATCGAGCACTCCGGCGACAAGCTCTACCTCGACCCCGGCAAGTTCACGACGCCGATCACCGAGTCGTCGGGTGCCGTCGCCGTCGCCGTCACCCACGAGCACGACGACCACTGGACACCGGATCAACTCGAGCGCATCGTCGAGCAGAATCCCGAGGTGCGCCTGTTCGGCCCCGCTGGAGTCGCCGCGGCCGCCGCCGGCCTTCCCGTCGAGGTCGTCGCAGCCGGCGACCAAGTCGAGATCGGGCCGTTCCGCCTTCGGTTCTTCGGCGGCCGGCACGCCGTCATCCACCCCTCCATCCCGGTCATCGACAATCTCGGGGTGCTCGTCAACGACGCGCTCTACTACGCGGGCGACTCGTTCACCGTGCCGCACGGCGTCGCCGTCGACGTGCTCGCGGTGCCCGCGGGCGCGCCCTGGATGAAGATCAGCGAGGCCATGGACTTCATCGAGGCCGTCGCGCCCCGGCGGGCGTTCCCGACGCACGAGATGCTGCTGTCGACCGCGGGCAAGGCGCTCTCGAATCTCCGCCTGGCCTGGGCGACCGAACAGCACGGCGGCGAGTACCTCCCGCTCGAGCCCGGCGACACGCTCGACTTCTGAAACCCGGCGCCCGCCCGCGCCGCACTGTAGGGCGTCGACAAAGGCTCACGACCCCGGCCCGCGAACCGTTGTCGATCGGCACAGAGATTCCGCGGCATCCGTTGAGGGAATATCGCGCGCTGCTACGTTCAGGGCACCTCAGGCGCACCGCGCCACCGCGGCGCCACGGCGGCTCCGCACCGGCGGGGCGTCGGCTCCCCTGAGTACGCGGGCGCGACCCGACCAGACAGCGCCCGCATCCCGATGACCTGCACCGTCATCGTCCTGCACCCTCCACTTCCGGGCGTCTGCGCGCGTCGTACGACGTGCCGTCGCGCCCGGGCGACCACAGGAGTCTCAATGACGAGAATCGACCCGACCGCGCATCGCCACGGCAACGGCATGAAGGTCACGGCCGTGATCCTCGCGATCGCCCTCATCGCCCTCGCGGCGTTCTTCATGCTCACGACGGGCGCGCTGCACTCCGGCGCCACCCAGCTCGCGTCGGGCGCCGGCCAGGCCGGCGACGGCTCGACGAAACTCGCCGCGGGCACCCAGCAGCTCTCCGGCGGCGCCGGCGAACTCGAGGACGGTGCGGCGAGCGCCGCGGAAGGCGCCGAGAAGGTCTCGGCCGGCGCCACCTCGGCCGCAGCGGGCGCCGAACGACTCAAGGCCGGTGCGGAGAAGAGCGCCGCAGGCGCCCTCAAGGTCTCCGACGGTGCCACCCGCACGGCCGGCGGCGCGGCAGAACTCGATGCCGGCGCCGGCCGTCTCGTGACCGGCGCAGGCGACCTCGACGCCGGAGCGGTACGACTCGAGGACGGCACCGACCAGCTCGTCGCCGGAGCCGGGGAGCTCAACGGCGGCGCCGCTGCCGCGGCCGACGGCGCGAAGCGACTGAGCGCAGGCGTCGGCCAAGCGGCCGGCGGCGCCGCCGAAGTCAGCACGGGCGCTGGAGCCGTCGATGCCGGCGCCGACGCCCTCGCCGCCGGCGCTGGCCGGACGGCCGGCGGCGCAGCGAAGTTGAGCTCGGGTGCCGGCGTACTCGACACCGGCGCCAAGTCCCTCGCCGTGGGCGCAGGGCAGGCCGCCGGCGGCGCAGCCCAGCTCAGCGCAGGCGCTGGCACGCTCGCCGAGAAGACGAGCGAACTCGCGTCGGGCAGCTCAGCGCTCGCCGACGGGGCCGCCCGCCTCGCGCAGGGGGCAGCTCAGCTCGCCGGAGGCCTCGGTCAGACCAAGACCGGCGTCGAAGGGCTCGCCACGGGCACCGGCTCGCTGCGCACCGGTGTCGCCTCGCTGAAGACGGGCGGCGAGGATCTCGCCGTCGGCGCCGCGTCCACGCACAGGGGCGCGTCCGCCCTCGCCGACGCGAACACGAAGCTCGCGACCGGCCTCTCGGGCCTCTACGACCAGCTTGCCGCCGCCGGCGCCGACGCGAACCTCCTCGCATCGGTCGGGCAGCTCCGGGACGGCTCGGTCGCGGCCCGCGACGGAGCCGTCCGGCTGGAGACCGCGACGGGGTCGCTCGCCGCCGGTTCGGCCGCGCTGTCCGCCGCCGTCGCCGATGCGAAGGGTGGCGTCGACGGGCTCCACGCCGGCGCGGCGAGCCTCGCTGCCGGCATCGGCGAGCTCGCCGAAGGCGGCACCGCTCTCGCCGACTCATCGGCGGAGCTCTCCTCAGGCGCCGCGGCGATCGCCGCCGGGTCCGGCCAGATCGCCGCAGGCACCGGCACCCTCGCAACCAAGTCCGGCGAACTCGCCACCGGCACCGGCACTCTCGCCCTCGGCGCGACGTCACTGGCCACGGGCACCGGAGACCTCGCCCTCGGCGCGAAGTCGCTCGCCACGGGCACCGGAGACCTCGCCCTCGGCGCGAAGTCGCTCGCCACGGGCACCGGGGAGCTCGCGGTCGGCGCGAAGGATCTCGCCGCAGGCACCGGTACCCTCTTCGGCAAGTCGCGTGAACTCGCGGCGGGCAACGGCCTGCTGCTGAGCGGCACGGAGCGGCTCCGCCAGAGCTCGGGTCTGCTCGCCGCCGGCGCCGACGGGCTCCTCGCAGGCACGAACCGACTCGTCACGAAGTCGGGCGATCTCGCCGCAGGCACCGCGCGCCTCACCGAAGGTGCGCAGTCGCTCGCGAACGGCGCCGGCGAACTCTCGGCGGGCGCGAGCACGCTGAGCGCCGGCGCCGGCGACCTCGCCGCGGGCACCGGAACACTCGCGAACGGCGCCGCGTCGCTCTCCGCAGGCGCCGGAGAACTCGCGGCCGGCAGCTCGACGCTCGCCGCCGGCGCGGACGAACTCGCGAACGGTGCGGAGGAGCTCGACGCGGGCAACGGCAAGCTCGCCGACGGCACCGCCACGCTGGCCGACGGCACGGCGAAGGTCGCGCCCGCATCGGTCGCCCCGTGGCTGCTCGTGCTGCTCGGGCTCGGCGCAGCCGCGATCGCAGCCTGGATCGTGCACCGGGTGCGATTCCGCAGGGCGGAGTCGAACACCGAGGCCGCCGCGGTCTAGGAGGATCCACGATGGGGCGGTCGAGCGATGCTCGACCGCCCCATCGTCGTCGGATCAGCCTCCGCGCCCGCCCCCGCCACCGCGACCACCGCCACCCCCGCGGTGGCCGCCGTCGCCACGACCGCCACCGCCCCGATCGCCGTCACCGGCGCCGCTTCCGTCGCCTCCGAAGCCGCCGCCTTCCGCAGGTTCGCCCGCGCCCGTCCCCGCCGGTTCGGCGCCCTCGTCGGACTCCTCGTCGCCGTCGTCGCCCTCACCGGGCGACTGGAGCGAGGGCGGCCGGGCGACGACCGGTCCGGGGCCGAGCTCGCGGAATCCGTGGCCCCCGTACTTCGCCGCGGCGACGGACATCACCGCCGGCCACATCCGGTGCCGCGCCGTCGCCGCCTCCCCGCTCGCGAACGTGATCCCCCGTTGGTTGGCGTCGCCGTTCACGCTCACGACGGCCGCGACCGTCGCGACCTCGGTGCTCGCACCCGCCATCCACGTGTCCTTCGCGCCGTCGGTCGTTCCCGTCTTGCCGATGAGCGGGACGTAGGGCACCGTGTTGCTGTTCGACTCGTACGCCGTGCCGTTCATGACCCGGCTCATGCCGTAGTGCATGCCCGCAGCGACGTCGGGCGAGACGGATGCGGTGCACGTCGACTCGGGCACCGGCACCTCCTCGCCGTTGCGTCCGACGATGCGTTCGATCGCGATCGGCGTGCACGTGACCCCGTCGTTCGCGATGCCGGCGAACGCGATCGCGAGACTGAGCGGGGCGACCTCGTTCGTCCCGATCACCGAGGCCGGGTTCTGGTTGAGCGGATCGCCGTCGGCCCGGTGCATCCCGAACGCCTCGGCGGTCTTGCGGATGCCGCAGAGATCGAGCTCCTTCGCCATGCCGAGGTAACCCGTGTTGATCGACTGCGTCGTCGACTCGAGTGCGGTGTAGGCCCCGCCCGACTCCCCCTGGTCGTTCTTCGGGTTCCAGTTCTCGCCCGAGACGTCGACGTTGCCGAGGCAGCTGTCCCGGAACACGCCCCAGTTCGAGCGCGGCTTCGAATCGACGCGCTCGCTGAGGCCGTGCCCCTCCTTGAGCCACTGGGCGAGCGTGAACACCTTGTAGGTCGAACCCGGCTGGAAGCCGCGCGAGCCGCCGTGCGTGAAGTCGGTGTTGTAGTTGATGCTCTCGTACTGCGCACCTGAGGCGAGGACGGCGGGGTCCTGGCTGTAGACCTTGTTCTGCGCCATCGCGAGCACGCGTCCGGTGCCGACCTGCACGCTCGAGATGACGCCGCCGACGTCCCAGCCCGGGAAGGTCTGCGGCACGTTGTCACCGAGCGTCTTCACCGCCGCGGCCTGCAGATCGAGGTCGAGCGTGGTGTACACGTCGTAGCCGCCCCGCCGGAAGTTCAGCATGCGGGTCTCGGCGTCCTCGCCGAACGTCGGATCGGTCTGGAGGATGTTCTTCACGTAGTCGCAGAAGTACGCGCTCGCTCCGGCGGTCTGACAGCCGGTGCTCGGCTCGGTGATCTTCGGTTCGACGGGGGTGGCGATGGCCTCATCGTGACGTTCCTGCGTGATCTTCCCGAACGCGAGCATCCGGTCGAGGATGTAGTCGCGGCGCCCGTGGTTGTCGGCGTAGCCGTCGGCCGAACCGTTCCGCTCGTTGCCCGGCCGGTCGATCCTGAACTTCTCGGGGTTGTTCACGATCGCGACGAGCGAGGCCGCCTGGGCGAGGCTCAGATTTGACGAGGAGGCGCCGAAGTAGTAATTGGCCGCAGCCTCGATTCCGTAGACCGTGCCCCCGAACCCGGCGATGTTGAGATAGCCGAGCAGGATCTCGTCTTTCGTGTACCGCTTCTCGACGCCGATCGCGAGCCGCATCTCCTTCACCTTGCGGTCGATCGTCGTCTCGGTCACCGCGTCGTAGCAGTCGTCGCGCGACGCATCCTCGGGCATCAGCTCGCACTGCTGCACGCGCACGTTCTTGACGTACTGCTGGGCGATCGAGGAGCCGCCCTGCGTGTCCCGTCCGCTCGCGGTCGTGGCGGCCGCGCGAAGGGTGCCCTGCATGTCGATGCCGCCGTGGTCGTAGAAGCGCGGGTCCTCGCTCGCGATGGTCGCGTCCTTCACATCCTGGTCGATCGCCTCCCAGCCGACCTCGACCCGGTTCTGGTCGTAGAACGACGCGAGCAGCACGGGCTTGCCGCCGGCACCCGTGGCGTAGATGTTGCTCTTCTCCGAGAGCTCGCCGATCTCGAGATACCCGGGCAGATTGTCGAACATGCTGATCGTGCCGGAGGCGGCGAGCCCGACCATCGCGATCGAGGGGGTCACCGACACGACGACGAGCGCGGCGACCGCGGTGCTCGCGAGGATCAGCCCGACGAATCCGCCGATGACTCCGCCGGGCGTGCGCGTCTCGGCGAAGTCACGGTTCCGCTTGTTCCGCGTCGCGGTCTTTCCGACCACCTGACCGCACCCCCTCCCCGCGCTCGGCAGTGCGTTCGAGAGCCCCGGAAGAGCAGGGTCCGTCCTGCGCTGTCACTCAATGACACCGCAGGCCGGGCGACTTGTCCAGCACCAACCCGTTCGTCTCTCGGCGGGGGTCCCGCCGGCTCAGCGCCGTGCGGCGGTGCGATTCGGCACGGGCGGGGCCTCCGGCATCCGGCGCACCTGCCCGAAGCGCTCGGCCGCAGGCACCAGCAGCAGAGGGCGCGCGAGCACCCACCCGCCGATCATGACCACGATCGAGACGGCGAAGATCGCGAAGCCGACCCAGTCGTCGGACTCGCGCGACGCGTACATGTGATTCAGGTTGCGCAGCGCCCCCGTCGCGAGCACGAGGACGACGTGCGCGAAGGTGAAGAGCAGGAAGAACAGCATCACCGGGTAGTGCAGCGCCCGCGCAGTGCGCTCGGGCAGTGCCGTCGCGAGCCGGCCCTGGAGCGGCCAGCCCGGCGAGAGCCGGAGCCCGGTGAGGATGGCGAGCGGGGAGGCGATGAAGACGATCGTGAAGTACGCGAGCACCTGCGCGTCGTTGTACGAGACCCACGAGTTCTCGGTCGGCCAGTCGAGCGAGAGGTACTGGAGCACGACCGAGATCGAGCCCGGCACGACGTCCCAGCTCGTCGGCACGATGCGCACCCACTGCCCGGTGGCGAAGAGCAGCACGACGTAGACCACGCCGTTGAGCACCCAGAACGCGTCGACGACGAGGTGGAGCCATACCGAGATGCCGAGGCGGCGCGGGGCGCCCTTCGTGCGCGGCCAGCGGGTGTTGTCACGGGTCCAGAAGGCGGGGGGCCGGGTCTTCGAGCGCACGATCAGCCCGGTGCGCACCAGCATCACGAGGAAGAAGGCGCTGAAGAAATGCTGCCATCCGAGCCAGGCCGGGATGCCGACGGGCGCACCGTCGGGCAGGGGGCTGTGCCCCGGGTATTCGGCGATGAAGCCCTCGACCGCCGTCAGCGTGCGCAGGCCGCGCGCCGCCAGCACCGCGACGGCGAGCAGCACGACCGTGCCGCCGGCGTAGAGCACGGCTCGTTTCACGGAGAGTCCCCGTGACCTGGGGCGCGAGGAAGAGGGCACGCTTCTCAGCGTGACAAAGCGCCGCAGGCGGCGCAAGTTCACACTGTCACGTGACGGACGGCAGCGGGATGCCCCGTCCGAGGCATCCCGTACCGCGTCGTCACCGGCCCATGATGTACTCGGTCGAGGGGCCGGCCGTCCAGCCGCCGTCGACCGCGAGCTCCGCGCCGGTCGTGTACGAGGCGTCGTCACTCAACAGGTAGGTGATCGCGCCGACCAGCTCCTCAGCGCGGCCGACCCGCTTGAACGGGTTGTTCGGGAACGCACCCTCGTCGAGGCTGATGCCGGTCGGTGCCGTCATCGGCGTGAGCACCATGCCGGGGTGCACCGAGTTCACTCGGATCTTCTCGCGACCGAGCTCGACGGCGGCGATCTTGGTGAGGCCGCGCACGCCCCACTTCGCTGCTCCGTACCCGCTCGTGAGCGCCATGCCCATGAGCCCGGCGGCGGATGAGATGTTCACTATCGAGCCACCGCCGGCCGCTCGCATGGCCGGGATCGCGAAGTGCATGCCCATGTGCACGCCGACGAGGTTGATCTGCACGATCTTCTGGAAGGTGTCGAGCGGCTCATCGGCGACCGGCAAACCCGAGGCCGAGATGCCGGCGTTGTTGACGAGCCCGTCGAGTCGGCCGAACGCCGCAACGGTCGCGTCGACTGCGGCCTGCCACGACGCGGCGTCGGTGACGTCGAGATGCTGGTAGCGTGCCGACTCTCCGAGCGATTCGGCGACGGCGACGCCGTCGTCGTCGAGCAGATCGCCGATGACGACCTTGCCGCCTGCCGCCACGATGCCGCGCGCGTACGCCTCGCCGAGCCCTCGGGCGCCGCCCGTGACGAGGACGACCTTGCCGGTGAGATCCTGGGTCATGATTCCATCCTTTCGTGCTGTGACGGCATGCGGTCCCGTACCGTCTCGGGAAGTGATCCGGCGAGCTCGTCGGCCAGCTCGGAGGGGTGGCTCCCCTCGGCGACGAGGTGCTCGACCGCCGCCATCACGAAGGCGACCGCGCTCCAGCAGGCCGCAGTGACCGCGACGGAGCCGTCGGGCCTGCCGAGGAGCCCCGCGACGGTGGGCCGAATGAGATGCACTGTGTCGTAGCTCGCTTCGAGCCAGACTCGCCGGAGCGACGGGTCGGCGATGACCGCAGACATGATCGCGCGCGACCGGGACTCGAGTTCGTCGGGAAACACCTCGACGAACACGCCGTGCAGCGCGGCGACGAGTCCCGACTCGGCGGGCCGGGCGGCGAGTGCGCGCGCAAAGGCTCGATTGCCGTCGTCGAAGAGCGGACGCAGACACTCCTCCTTCGTCGGAAAGTAGCGGTAGAAGCTGCGCTCGGAGATGCCTGCGGCTGCGGCGAGGCTCGCCACGGAGGGAACTGCGCCCGGGTCGGCCGCAATCGCGTCGGCGCACGCCGCAGAGATGCGAACGAGTCGTTCGGGGGTGATCGGCCGGCGTGCCACACGCAACACCGTACTCCGAAATGGCAGTTTCTGCCACTATTGGGCGCGCGGCCCGACCCGATCGCGCAGGTCGAACGCGAGCGGTCGGCTGCGACGGCCGGACTCGTCGTGACCGGCTACGAGGACGCACCGGTCGGCACGATGCTCCAGGAGGCCGTCGGCAGCGGCCGGTTCTCCGAGATCGTGCTGCGACCCACCGTCACGATCGCCCCGGGCGCCGACGGCGCAGCCGACGCTGCCCGTGCCGACGAACTGCACGAGCGCGTGGGCGACCACTGCTTCACCGCCAGGTCGGTGAACTTCCCGGTGCGGCACGAGCCCTCGCTCGTCGTCGCCGAAGGTGCCACAGCCGAACGATCGGTCTCGGGGCGCTGAGTCCTGCGCGCTCCAAGCTCACTGCGGGTACGGCGTCTCGCCCCGTTCGAGCCCGCCGACGAGTTTCGTGAGCCGGTTCGCGCGGCTCGTCGCACTCGGCGCCGTCGTGACACGGTGGAGCACGGCGTAGCGGTTGGTCGCGTTCAGGCGTGCGAAGAGCTCGGATGCCGCCGGCGACGCGGCGAGCGCGGCCGCGAGGTCGTCGGGCACCTGCGCCGCGGCCGCCCCTGCGTAGGCACGCTCCCAGCGCCCGTCGCCCTTGGCGCGGTCGATCTCGAACTGGCCGCGCGCCCGCATGCGGCCCTCGTCGACGAGCCCCTCGACGAGGCCGATGTTGCGCTGCGACCAGAGCGAGGCGCGTCGCCGCGGCGTGAACCGCTGCAGGAAGCAGGCGTCGTCGTGGCTGCGTTTCTGCCCGTCGATCCAGCCGCTGCAGAGCGCCTCGTCGAGGGCCTCGGCGTAGATCAGGGTCGTCGGCTCGGTCGTGCCCTTCTTCGCGAGCAGCAGCCAGACCCCGTCGGAGCTTTCTTCGTTCGCGTCGAGCCAGGCGCGCCAGGCCGCGCGGTCGGCCACGACGAAGGGGATGATCTCTGCGCTCATGACGGTCTCCGGTCGCGCGGCGGCAACGGCTCCGCCTCGCTCTTCACACCTTACGCAGCCCCACCGACGCCGATCCGGTCATTCTGCGCCCGACCTCGGTTAGGGTAGGCTCACCTCAGTCCTCCCAGCCGCTCGGCACCCTCCCCGCTCCGAAAGCCCTGATCGATGCCCTCGTCCGCACCAGCCCTCGGCGTCTCGACGCTCGGCGGACGTGCGGAGGATCCGGCACTCGTCGCGGACGGCCGGGTGATCGACTACGCCGAACTCGTCGACCGCGTCGGCCGGCGCAGCGCCGAGCTCGGCACGACCCGGCGGCTCGTGATGATCGAGGCGGGCAACACGCTCGAACCCGTCGTCACCTACCTCGCCGCGCTCGAGGGCGGCCACCCGGTGCTGTTCGTGCCGGCCGGGGGCGACGAGACCGCGCGTCGCAATCGCGCGGCACTCACCGAACGCTTCGACCCCGACGTCATCGCACGCACCGGCGCCGATGACCGCGGCGAGAGGCACTGGATCCTCGACGAGCGTCGTCGCGGCACGCGCCACGAGCTCCACCCCGAACTCGCCTTGCTGGCGAGCACCTCGGGGTCGACCGGCTCCCCGAAGCTCGTGCGGCTCTCGGCCGAGAACCTGCGGTCGAATGCCGCCGCGATCGCCGAGTACCTGCGACTCTCCCCTGCCGACCGCGCCGCGACCACCCTGCCGCTGCAGTACTGCTACGGGCTCTCGGTGGTCAACAGCCACCTGCTCGCCGGGGCGAGCCTGTTGCTCACCGAGCGGTCGGTCACCGACGAGAGCTTCTGGCACGAGGCATCCGAGCATCGCATCACCTCGTTCGCGGGCGTCCCGTACACCTTCGAACTGCTCGAAGCCGACGGCTTCGCCGATCGTGAGCTGCCGAGCCTGCGGTACCTCACCCAGGCGGGCGGGCGACTCGCGCCCGAGGCGGTGCGACGGATCGCCGAGCTCGGCGAACGCCGCGGCTTCGAGCTCTTCGTCATGTACGGGCAGACCGAGGCGACGGCGCGAATGGCCTACCTGCCTCCCGAGCTCGCGGCGAGCGCCGCCGGGGCGATCGGCCGGCCGATTCCCGGTGGTCGGCTGCGCATCGCCGGCCTCGGCGAGGTCGAAGACGAAGCGGATGCTTCGAGCACCGCCTCCATCGAGGGTGACGGGCCGCTCGGCGAGGGCACGGGCGAGCTCGTCTACGAAGGCCCGAACGTGATGCTCGGCTACGCCGAGGCGCCGGCCGACTTCGCGCTCGGCCGAACGGTGCACGAGCTCCGCACGGGCGATCTCGCACGTCGTCGCCCCGACGGCCTCTTCGAGATCGTCGGGCGGGCGGTCCGGTTCGCCAAGGTGTTCGGACTCAGGCTCGACCTCGACCGGGTCGAGCGGCTGCTCGCCGAGGAGGGGCTCACCGCGCGTGCGGCCACCGACGACGCGCGATTGCTCGTCTTCGCCACCTCCGATCGCGTCGTCGCGCGCGTGCGCGAGCGGGCGGCGAGCCTCACCGGGCTGCCGTCGCACGTCGTCGCGGGCTACGCGGTCGCCGAGTTCCCCCGCACCTCGAGCGGCAAGCCCGATACCGCCGCCCTCGTGCGCTTCGCCGCCGACCACGATCGGGTGCTCGGGGAGACGACCGGCACCTCGGCGCCGACCGCGAGCGATGCGTCCGAGCGCGTCCGCGACCTCTTCGCGACACTGCTCGGCCGGGCCGACGCCGGGTTCGACGACTCCTTCGCGGGGCTCGGCGGCGACTCGCTGAGCTACATCGAGGTGTCGCTGCGACTCGAGGAGCTGCTCGGGGCGCTCCCGCGCGAGTGGCCACGGCTGACCGCCCGCGAACTCGGCGCGCGCGGAGGCTCGAGCCCCGCCGATGCCGCGAACCGCGCCGTGGACCAGCCCGACGTCACGGCGAGCAGCGCCGCGTGCCAGCCCGACGTCACGGCGAGCAGCGCCGCGCACCGCACCGCGGGCGCCCGAGCGCACGGCGCGCCGCCCGAGGCATCCGCACCGAACCCCGCCGGCCCGCGCCGCCGCCCATGGGCTGTACGCCTCGAGACCCCCGCGGTGCTGCGCGCCGCCGCCATCGTGCTCATCGTGGGAACGCACGCCGACCTCTTCATGCTGAAGGGCGGCGCGCACCTGCTGCTCGCCGTCGCGGGCTACAACCTCGCCCGATTCCAGCTGGCCGCGGTGCCGGGCGCCACCAGGGTGCGACGGCTCACGCGCAGCGCCGTGCAGCTCGCCGTGCCCGCGGCGCTCTGGATCGGCGCGGTCGCACTCGTGACCGGCCGGTACGGCCCCACCACCGCGCTCCTCGTGAACAACCTCGTGCCGAGCGACGGCCGATGGAACGAGCAGTGGCAATTCTGGTTCCTCGAAGCGGCCGTGTGGACTCTCGTCGGCCTGGCCCTGCTCTTCGCCGTGCGCGCGGTCGACCGGTTCGAACGCCGAGCGCCGTTCGGCTTCGCCCTCGGCGCCCTCGCCGTCGCGCTCGCCGCCCGCTTCGCGATCTCCGGCCCGCACGCCGAATACGTCGAACGGTACAGCGCACCCGTCGTGATCTGGCTCATCGCCCTCGGCTGGCTCGTCGCCCGCGCCGACACGACCGCACGCCGCATCGTCGTGTCGGCGGTCGCCGTCGCGAGCTCGTTCGGCTTCTTCGGCGAACCCGGTCGTGAGGCGATCGTCGCGGGCGGGGTGCTCGCGCTGATCTGGATCCCGGCACTCCCGCTTCCGCGCCTCATCGTTCCCGCCGTCGCCACCCTCGCCGGTGCCTCGATGTTCGTCTACCTCACGCACTGGCAGGTGTACCCGCCGTTCGAGACGTCGGCACCGTGGCTCGGCACCCTGCTGTCGCTCGCGGTCGGCGTGCTCGCGTGGCGCGCCTACCTGGTCGCGAGCGGGCAGCTCTCACGGATGACGGACCGCGCGCGCCGAGGATTCGCCTCACGGGCGCGGCTCCGGCAGGAGCGGCTCGAACGATCGGCGGACGCGACGGACCGGACCGAGCTTCGGCAGCCGGCCTGCGGCCCCGCCGAGCGGAGCGGTCAGCCGACCGGAGCCGTGGCCGCGATCGGCGGCTGATCGGGCGCGGGGTAGAGCACCACGCCGCCATCGACGGCGACCTGCACCGGGCATCCGGCCTCGAAGCGGCCCGCCTCGTGCAGCGGCACGCGGTGCGTCACCTCGACCGGGAACTCCGCGGCGCCGAGGCGCAGCCGCAGTTCGGCCGAGGCGCCGGTGCGGCGCACCCCGACGACGGTCGCGTTGCCGTCGGCCGCGCCCGGGTCGAGCCGGAGCTGCTCGGGCCGCAGCATCGCGCAGACCCGTTCGGCGCCGCCGCTGCGATCGTGGCGCACCACGAGGCATCCGAACGCGCAATCGGCCAGATCGGTTCCCGCCGAACGGGCGGGCACCACGACGACGTCACCGAGGAACTCGGCGACCCCCGCGTCGATCGGAGCGTCGAACACGGCCGCCGGGTCGCCGGTCTGCACGAGTCGGCCACCCGCGAGCACGCCCACCTGCTGGCCGAACGAGAGGGCTTCGTCTTGATCGTGGGTGACGAGCACCGCCGTCACGCCGCTGCGCTCGAGCACCTCGATGACGGCACGCCTGGTCTGCGCGCGCAACCCCGTGTCGAGGGCGCTGAACGGCTCGTCGAGCAGGATCACGCTCGGTCGCAGCGCGAGCGCCCGGGCGAGCGCGACCCGCTGCTGCTGCCCGCCCGAGAGCTCATGCGGCATGCGTTCGGCGAGGGCGGGATCGAGCGAGGCGAGGTGCATGAGCTCGCGCACGCGCGCCGCCCGGCCGGACCCCCGCGGCAGCGCGAAGGCGATGTTGCGCGCCACCGAGAGGTGCGGGAAGAGCGCGCCGTCCTGCGCGACGTAGCCGATGCCTCGGCGATGCGCCGGCATCGCGGTGGTCGGACCGGCGAGTTCGCGCCCGTCGAGCCGGATCGAGCCGGCGTCAGGGCGTTCGAAGCCCGCGATGAGCCGCAGCAGGGTGCTCTTGCCGCTGCCGGAGGAGCCGACGAGGGCGAGCCGGGTGCCGTCGGGCACCTCGAGCGAGACCTCGCGCAGCACCTCGGTGCTGCCGAACGACTTCGTGACGCGATCGAGGCGCAGGGTCATCGGAGACTCCGTCGGGTGGCGTGGGCGAACATGAGGGCGACCGCGGGGATCGAGAGCAGCACGAGCAGCACGGCGTAGGGTGCGGCGGCCGGGTAGTCGAGCGAGGATGCCGCCGACCAGAAGCTCGTCGCGACCGTCCGCGTGCCGGTCGGTGCGAGCAGGAGCGTCGCGGTGAGCTCGTTCGCGGCGCCGAGCGCGACGAGGGCGCCGCCCGCGGCGACGGCGGGCACGAGCATCGGAACGGTGACGCGCAGGCGCGCAGCCCACGGCGCGACGCCGAGCGAGCGCGCCGCCTCCTCGAGCGACTCCGGCACCTGGGAGAGCCCCGCCCGCAGCGGCACGAGCGCCCGGGGCAGGAAGATCACGACATAGGCGAAAATCACCGTGAACACCGTCTGGTAGAGGGCCGGCGCGAATGCGAGCGTCGTCGCGACGAGCGCCAGGGCGACGATGATCGCGGGGAGGCTGCTCGCCAGGTACGCGGCACCCTCGAGCAGGCGCGAGAGCCGCCCCGGGTAGCGCACCGCGAGCCACGCGAACGGCAAGGCGACGAGTATCGCGCCGATCGCACCGCCGATCGAGAGACCGAGCGTCTGCGCGGTGGCCGGCACGAGCGCGGCGAGATCGAACGCCTCTGCGGCGAAGAGCCAACGTGCGACGCTCGCGAGTGGCACGACGGTGGCGGCGACGACGACGGCCGCCGCCGCGAGCACCGCGAGCGGTGAGAGCCGGCCGAGCGGGAGGCGTGCGGGCGGGTGCGGCGACCCGCTGCCGACTCGCGCGTAACGCGCGCGTCCGCTGCCGCGCGCGAGCGACTCGAGCGCGAGCAGCCCGAGGCAGAGCACCGCGAGCACGAGCCCGAGCGCCGCCGCGTTCGGGCCGGCGAACGTGGCCTGGTAGGCGACGACGATGGCGGTCGTGAAGGTGTCGAACCGGAGGAATGCGAAGGCGCCGTACTCGGCGAGGAGGTGCAGGGCGACGACGAGCGCCCCGCCGAGCACCGCGAGGCGCAGTTGCGGCAGCACCACCCTCCCGAACACGCCCCACGAGCCCATGCCGAGCGCCCGCGCCGACTCCTCGAGCGCGGGGTCGAGCCCGCGGATCGCCGCGAGCGCGGGGAGATAGACGAGTGGGAAGTAGGCGAGCACGGCGACGAGCACCCCGCCCGAGAGTCCGCTGATCGAGGGGATCGCGCTCGCCCACCCGTAGCTCGCCACGAACGCCGGGATGGCCAGCGGGGCGACGAAGCCCACCGCGAAGACGCGTCGCGCGGGCAATGCCGTGCGCTCGACGAGCCACGCCGCCCCGACGCCCAGCACGACGCTCGCCGGCACCCCGATGACGACGAGCAGCACGGTGTTGACCAGCAGCTCGCCCACCTTCGGGCGGAACACCAGCGCCGCGAGCTCGCTCCAGCCCATCGCGAAGGCCGCCTGGACGACATAGCCGATCGGCAGGAGCGCGCCCGTGGCGAGCACCGCGACGACCACGACCAGACCGACGGGCGCCCGACGCCGATGCGTCGCGACCGTGGGCGTCGTGGTCGCGGTCGGGGTCAGAGCAGGCCGGCTTCCGTCATGAGTTCGATGACCTTCGGCCCGTTGAGCGACGACGGGTCGATCACGGGGGCGTCGAGCGAGTCGAGCGGAGGAAGTTCGGCCTTGGCCGGGACGCCCGAGGCGACGGGGTACTCGAAGCTGTAACCCTCGCCGAGGATTCGCTGGCCCTCTTCGCCCGCGAGGAAGGCGAGGAACTGCTGCGCCTCGTCGGGGTGCTTCGCGTTCTTCAGCACGCCGCCGCCCGAGACGCTGACGAAGGCGCCCGGGTCCTGATCGCCGAAGTAGTGCAGCTTCGTGTTGCCGCTGTCTTCGGCCGCGGCATCCTGGTCGCGGTACCAGTAGTAGTGGTAGATGATGCCGACCGGCACCTCGCCGGCGTTGACCGCCTTCATGGTGACGATGTTGTTGCGGTACTCGACCGCGTTCTCGGCCATGCCCTCGAGCCAGGCGCGCGCGCCGTCCTCGCCCTGCGTCTCGAGCACGGCCGAGACGATCGCCTGGAAGTCGGCCTTCGCGGGGGCGGCCCCCCAGCGTCCTTTCCACTCGGGGTTCCGGAGGTCCATGAGCGAGGCCGGGAGCTCGGCCTCGCTGATCAGCTCGGGGTTGTAGACGAGCACGGTGGAGCGGGCGGCGATGCCCGTCCACGCGCCGGAGGTCGGGCGGTACTGCTCGGGCACGAGCTCGAGGGTCTCCTCGCCGACCGGGGCGAAGAGCCCCGACTCTTCGACGAGCGACATCGCCGGCGAGTTCTCGGTGAGGAAGACGTCGGCCTTCGACGCCGCCCCCTCCTGCACGAGCTGGTTGCCGAGCTCGCTGTCGTCGCCGTTGCGGAGCACGACCTCGATGCCCGTTTCCTCGGTGAAGGCGTCGGCCCACTCCTGGGTGAGCTCTTCGTGCTGGGCGTTGTAGACGACGAGGGCGTCCTCGTCGATCGCGGCATCGCCCGAGCCTCCGGCGGCGCAGCCGCTGAGGAGCAGGGTGACGGCGAGGGCCGGCACGACGGCACGGCGCAGGGCTTGACGCATGGAGAGGAGGACCTTTCGGACCGAAGCAGGCAGGTAAGGCTATCCTAAAGCACCCTCGTCCTCCACGCTCGCGTGCCCGCCGCGGCGGCTATCCGGCGCGGTTCGCCCGGTAGCGCTCGACGGCGTGCAGCCCCGAGGAGATCGCGGCGAAGAGCACGGCGGCGATCGGCCAGACGATCCACGACCTGCCCCAATCGCCGCCGATGAAGCTCCATCCGAGGAAGACGACCACCACGAGCGGCCAGTAAAAGGCCGAGATCACGCCGACGATGCCGCGTCGGTCGTCGGATGCCGCGGCGACCCCCTCGGCCTGCGTGAGCGTCTCGGCGACCGATGCGGCCCAGTTGCTCGGGAGGAAGACGAGCAGCCCGGTCGCGACGATCGCGAGCATCGCGGCGACCGCGACGCCGATCCACGCTTGCGTCACCTCGGGCGGAGCCAGCAGGCTCATGGCGAGCACCGGGGTCACGGCGAGGATCCAGAGGCCGATGGCGATCTGGAGGGCGGTCGTGCGCCGGGGCGAGGCCTCGGCCGCGAGCTGCCGCGCCCACCGGTCGACACCGGGCGAGCGGGTGAACTCCCCTGCGGTCAGTCGCGCGAACGGTTCGAGGAGCTGGCCGCGGCGCACCATCATCATGACCGCGACCGTCACGATCGCGAGCAGGGCGCCGAGCCCGATCATCACGCCCACCTGCTGGTCGAGCGCGATCGCGCCGCCGCCGGTGAGTGTCGCGAGCGCGATGAGCGGCATGGGCGACATGACGAGCAGCGCCACGGCCAGCGCGACGCGCGGCTCGCTGCGACGGCGCGCCTCGGCGAACGCTTCGGCCTCCTCCTGCGTGACGGGGGCGGGCGCCGCCGCCCGGGCATGCGGCGCGGACGGCATGGTCGCTCCGGCTGCGACGCCGGGCCCGCCCGCGGCCGGAGCGATCTCGGCGCTGATGCCGAGCTGCGGCGCGAGCTCGTCGAGATTGCCGAACTCGGTGATGACCCGGCCGACGGCCTCGTTCTCGGACAGCCCCTGGTCGACGTACCCGTGGTAAGCGTCCTCCATCATCGTGTGCAGCTCGGCCTTCGCCTCGAGCAGCCTCGCGGTCGGCGAGTACGCGCCGAACATGGTCTCGAGGTAGGCGGTGATGACGTTCATGCTTCGACTCCTTCGATGAATCGGTCGACGACCGACTTCGTGTCGCGCCATTCGGCGACCTTCAGCTCGAGGTGGGAGAGCCCGCCGTCGCTGATGCAGTAGTAGGTGCGGGGCTTGCCCGACTCGGATGCCCCGGCGTACGAGGTGACGAGCCCCGCCCCTTCGAGGCGCTTGACCGCGGAGTACAGCGTCGTCTGCTTGATCGTGTACTCGGCGCCGGTCACGGCGTGGATCTGCTGTGCGAGCTCGTACGCGTACGACGGTCGCTGTCGCAGGAGCGACAGGACCATGAGGTCGACGTACCCGCGGATCGCGTCGGCACTGATCATCATGACCTCCATTCGGTGCTACGGGTGATACACCCCCGAACATACTATGTGTGGCGTAGTACGTCAAGCATTGGACGGAAGCCGCTCAACGCGCCTCCGCCACCGCGGCCGTGCCGCGGGGCAGGTCGCGCCGACGGAGCCAGGGCTGGAGCCAGGAGGCCGCGTTCGCGACGAGCGCCACGACGCCCATGACGAAGATCACCGGCGCCGGCCCCCACTGCTCGGCGAGCACCCCCGCCAGCACGCCGGCGACGGGCATGCCCGCGAAGTTCACGAGCTGCGCGCTCGTGCTCTGGCGCGCGAGCATGTGCTCGGGCACGTACGACTGCACCCAGGTGCGCCGCAGCACGTTCGCGGCGACGATGCCCGCGACGGCCACGGCGTTCGCCGCGACCACGATCCAGAGCACCGGGCCGGGCTGCGCGAAGGCGAGCAGGGGCAGCATGAGCCCCGCGACGGTCAGTGTGATGCTGACGCCCCGGGCGTCGCCGAGGATACGCCCGAGCGCGGGCGCGGCCAGCGCACCGACGATGCCGCCGACCGAGGAGACGGCGAAGACGAGGCCGATCACCGCGGAGTCGAGCTGCAGTTCGCGACTCAGCCACAGCACGAGGACGGCCTGCTGACCGATGAGCCCGAAGTTCGCGAACGCCCCCTGGAGGGCGAAGAACCGCAGTCGCCGGTCGCCGAAGACGAGCCGGAGACCCGAGCGCACCGAAGCCCGAAGCGGCTCGCGTCGCGGCGTCGATGCCGCGGGGTGCGGCCGCATCAGCACGAGGCAGACGAGCGAGACCGCGAGCCCCAGCGCCTCGCCGAGCATGCCCTTCACCGGGCCGACGAGCTGGCCGACGAGGCCGCCGAGCCCAGGCCCCACCGTGTTGGCGGCATTCTCGGTGCCGAAGAGCAGGCTGTTGGCGACCGGCCGGTCGCGCTCCGGAACGACGCGCACCAGCAGCTTCGTGTACGCCGACCTGAACGCGATCGTGCCGGTGCCGACGACGAGCGCGACGACCACAAGCTGCCAGAGGCTCAGCACCCCGACGAGCGCCGCGACGGGTACCGAGACGTACGCCGCCATCGAGACCGCGTTCGCACCGATCATCACGGCGCGCGGCGAACGACCGTCGACCCACGCACCGATCGGCAGCCCCACGACGAGCCACGGCAGCCAGGTGGCCGCCGCGATGACCCCTATCCAGGTCGCCGAGGCGTCGAGGAGATCCACGGCGACGAGCGGCAGCAGCACGCTGGTCATGCCGGCGCCGGTCACCGAGGCCGCCTCCCCCGCCCAGAGCAGCAGGAAGTCGCGGTTGCGACGCAGGCCGCCGCGCGCGCGGGAGCCCCGAGCAGGCGCCTCGACTGCGCGCGGGTTCGACCCCGCGGCATCCGCGCTCGAAGCGCCCTCGATGCGTGTGGGGCTTTCGACGGGCCCAGCCTGCTCGACGCTCACGGCCGGTTCGGGAACGCGCGCGCCCACAGGAGCACCGCCTCTCGCCCGTCGTGGTCGCGGCCGGAGTACGAGCGGACCAGCGCGACGATCGCCTCGTCGAGCTCGGCGAGCTCGGCGGGGCTGAGCCAGAGGCGCGACTGGTGCGCGAAGGCGACCTCGGCCCACTCGGGACGCGCTTCGCGCTCGGTGAGCCACCGCCGGGCCCGGTCGTGCTGCTCCTGGAGCATCTGCGCCTCGAGCGAATCGGCGATCGTGCGTGCCGCCGGGTCGGCGAGGCGCGACGACGACCATCTGATGCCGCGCTGCGCCCGCTGCCACCAGTGCTCGCGGGCGTCACGGGCGAGCTCGGGCGCCTCGACGACGAGCCCGGCCCTGGCCAGGATGCCGAGGTGGTGGCTCACGCTGCCGATCGCGGCACCGGCGCGTTCTGCGAGCATCGAGACCGTCGCCGGACCATCGACGGCGAGGAGGTCGTAGAGGCGGTTGCGCAGCGGATGCGTGAACGCCTTCAGGACGTCGGCATCGGTGATATCGAGGATGCCGTCGGAGTCGGGTGTCGTCGCCATGTGCACCACGATAAATGCACAAGGAAATTTGTGCAACCCTTCTTGTGCAACTCTCGGTGCGGGCGCACCCGAGCCGGAGACGACGAGACGTCAGCAGGGCGGCGTCCCGGCGACGCTGCCGTTCGGTTCAGACGGCCGCGAGTGCCCGGTACGGAATCCAACCTTCACGCCCGTCGCCTGCCCGGCACCAGCCCCAGCCGCTCTCGACGTCGTCTCGGACGACGTCGACCACAGCACCCCTGGGCACCGTGAGCTCGGTGGTGTCGTACGCCGTTCTCACCGTCCCGGTCTCCCCCTCGATCGAGAGATACCTGCCGGGCACCCAGCCAGACCCTCCCGCCGACGTCACGAACACGAATGCGGGCCATTCGGTGTCCCATTCGCCGACCTCGACGACCTCCCCCGGCGCGATCGACAACGGCGCTCGCGCGGGAGCTTCGTGACCTTCGATCACCATATGGAGCATCGAACCATCATGCACGAACCGGGCGGGGCCGGCCCAGCCCGAGCCCTCGACGAGCGAATGACGACCGCCTCGGAACGAGGAGGGCTCGCGCCGTCGATCTCGATCGGGCTGATCGTCGACGCGACGCTCTTCGATCAGCGGGCCACGGCTGGCACGGTGGACGGAGATGCTGCCGGCCGGGGGTGCGCGCCCGCGCCCGAGAAACACGAAAACCCCCGGCGAACCGGGGGTTTCTCACAGCTGGGGTACCTGGACTCGAACCAAGAACAACGGTACCAGAAACCGCCGTGTTGCCAATTACACCATACCCCAATGGCCCGAAACCGGAGTTCCGCGCCGAGAGTCAACTGTAGCCTACCCGGTCGCGCCAGCCAAACTGAGCGAGCCGTGCCTCAGCCGACCGAGCGACGTTTCGGGGGTGCTCTTCCGCAAGATCGGCGCCGAGGAGGCGGCCGAAGTTGCGGAAAAGCACCCCCGAAACGCGATGGGCGCGGGGTCAGCCGATGAGGGCGGCGAGCCGGTCGACGCGCGCGAGCGAGTCGACCTTGCCGAGGATCTGCATCGACTCGAACAGCGGCGGCGACACGCGGCGGCCCGAGACGGCGGTGCGCACGGGGCCGAAGGCTACGCGGGGCTTGAGGCCGAGGCCGTCGATGAGTGCGGCGCGAAGCGCCTCCTCGATCTCGGCGGTGCCCCAGGCCGAGGCCGGCAGCGCGTCGAGCGCGTTGCGGGCGGCGGCGAGCACCGCGGCCGTGTCGGCCGGCAGCGCGCCGACGGCAGCCTCGTCGTACTCGAGCGAGTCGGCGTCGGTGAACAGGAAGCCGAGCATGCCGGGCGCCTCGCCGAGCAGGTTGATGCGCTCCTGCACGAGGGGTGCGGCCTCGGCGAGGATCGCCTCTTCCCCTGGAGTGATCGGCGTCGAGACGGCGCCCGCGGCCTGCAGATACGGCACGGTGCGGGCCGCGAAGTCGGCGACGTCGAGCCGGCGGAGGTGGTCGCCGTTGATCGACTCGGCCTTCTTCAGGTCGAAGCGCGCCGGGTTCGGGTTGACGTTCTCGACGTCGAACGCGGCGATGAGCTCGTCGCGGCTGAACACGTCGCGGTCGGCCGAGAAGCCCCAGCCGAGGAGCGCGAGGTAGTTGAGCAGCCCCTCGGGGATGAAGCCGCGATCGCGGTGGTGGAACAGGTTCGACTCGGGGTCGCGCTTCGAGAGCTTCTTGTTGCCCTCGCCCATGACGTACGGCAGGTGGCCGAAGCGCGGCACGAAGGTGGTCACGCCGATGTCGATGAGCGCGTGGTACAGCGCGATCTGGCGCGGCGTCGACGAGAGCAGGTCTTCGCCGCGCAGCACGTGCGTGATGCCCATGAGCGCGTCATCGACGGGGTTCACGAGCGTGTAGAGCGGGGCGCCGTTCGGGCGCACGACGACGAAGTCGATGGTGTTGCCGACGGGGAAGGTGATCTCGCCGCGCACGAGGTCGTCGAAGCCGAGGTCGACCTCGGGCACCCGCAGACGCAGCGCGGGCTCGCGCCCCTCTGCGCGGAACAGCGCCTTCTGCTCCTCGGTCAGCGTGCGGTCGAAGTTGTCGTAGCCGAGCTGCTTGGGCCGGCCGGCGGCCTCGTTGCGCGCGTCGATCTCCTCCGCGGTCGAGTAGCTCTCGTAGACGTGGCCCGAGGCCTTCAGCTTCTCGATGACTTCGGCGTAGAGGTCGGCGCGCTGCGACTGCCGGTACGGCTCGTGGGGGCCGCCGATGCCGACGCCCTCGTCCCAGTCGAGGCCGAGCCAGGTGAGCGCGTCGAGGATCTGCTCGTAGCTCTCTTCGCTGTCGCGGGCGGCGTCGGTGTCTTCGATGCGGAACACGAAGGTGCCGCCGGTGTGGCGCGCGTAGGCCCAGTTGAACAGGGCGGTGCGCACGAGGCCGACGTGCGGCGTGCCGGTCGGTGAGGGGCAGAAGCGCACACGGACATCGCTGCCGGTGGCCTGGGTGACGGGGTGAGCTGACTCGGACATCGCCTCAATGCTACCGAGCGGCGCGCGCGGACCGCGCGCCGGCGAGGCCATCGAGCGCTGCCAGGGTGGCCGCGACGGCGGGCACCCTCCCCGCGCCCTGCGCGGTCACGAGGTGCAGGGAGCGCACGTCGGCCCGCGCGGTCGGCCGGGCGACGACGTCGGGATGCCTCGGCGAGGCCGCGAGCGCGAGCGCCGGCAGCAACGCCACCCCGAGGCCCTGCGCGACCATGCCCTCGACGGCCACGAAGTTGTCGGTCTCGAAGGCGATGCGCGGCGTGAAGCCCGCGGCATCCGCGAGCTCGAGCAGGTGCCCGCGGCAGCGCGGGCAGCCGGCGATCCAGGCCTCGTCGCCGAGGTCGGCCAGTTCGATACGGTCGGATGCCGCGGCCGGATGCCCCGCCGGGAGCACGAGCCGCATCGGCTCCTCGCCGTAGCCGCGCACGTCGAGCCCGCGCGCGCTCGCGCGGTGCGGGTCGTCGCGGTCGCCCGGGTAACTGAAGGTGATCGCGACGTCGGCGCGGTCGGCGCGCACGGCCGCGACCGCCTCGGGCGGCTCTGCCTCGACATAGGTGACGGTGACGCCCGGATGCTCCGCCGCGAGCGCGGCGATGAGCCGGGGCACGAGGGTCGCCGACGCCGACGGGAAGGCGACGAGGCGCACCCGCCCCGCGCGGAGCCCCCGGAGTTCGGCGAGTTCGCCGGCGGCCGCCTCGAGGGCGGTGGCGACGGCGTTCGCATGACGGGCGAGCACGCGCCCCGATTCGGTGAGCCGGATGCCGCGGCCGACGCGTTCGACGAGGGCGATGCCCGTGCGATCCTCGAAGCGGCGGAGCTGCTGGCTCACCGCGGGCTGGCTGTAGCCGAGCGAAGAGGCGGCGGCGGTGAGCGAGCCGTGCTCGGCGATGCGGCGCACGACCCGCACCGTCTGCAGGTCGAGTGCGGTGGCGAGGGCTTCGATCGAGGCATCCGACATGTCGATATCATAAGCACGGCTTATGTAAGTCATCGAACACTGGCTCTTGTCGAATGAGTCGACTCGGGTGACGCTGGAGGCATGCACCACCTCCGAGACCGTTTCGCCGCAGGCCGCGGCTACCTCGCCGCCTGCACCCTCGGCCTGCCCGCCGACGTCACCCGCGACGCCGTGCGCCGCGACCTCGAGCGCTGGTCGCTCGGTGCGGCCACCGCCGCCGACTACTCGGCCGCCCTCGAGCGCGCCCGCGGGCACGCCGCGAGCCTGCTCGGTACCTCCCCCGAGCGCATCGCGACCGGCTCGCAGGTCTCGGTGTTCGCGGGGCTCGCGGCCGCCGCGGCCCCGGCCGGCGCAGAGATCCTGTGCGTCGACGGCGACTTCTCGTCGGTCGTGGCGCCCTTCCTCGCGCGGGGCGACCTCGACGTGCGCCACGTGCCGCTCGACGCCCTCGCCGACGCCGTCACCCCGTCGACCTGGCTCGTCTCGTACTCGCTCGTGCAGTCGGCGACCGGCGAGGTCGCCGACGAGGCATCCATCACCGCCGCCGCCCGCGACGACGGCGCGCTGACGCTCGTCGATACCACCCAGGCGACCGGCTGGATGCCGACCGACCACGTCACCGGCGACCTCGTCGTCTGCCACGCCTACAAGTGGCTCGGCGCCCCCCGCGGGGCGGCCTTCGCCGCGATCTCCGACCGGGCCGTCGAGTCGTTCACCCCGCACACCGCCGGCTGGTACTCGGGCGACGACCCCTGGGCGTCGTGCTACGGACCCGAACTGCACCTCGCCGACGGCGCCCGTCGCTTCGAGGTCTCCCCCGCGTGGCACGCGTGGGCCGGCGCCGACGCCGCGCTCGGCTTCGCCGCCTCGCTCGACCTGGCTTCGGTGCAGCAGCACGACGTGGGGCTGGCGAACGCGTTCCGCGAGCGGATCGGACTCGACGCCTCCGACTCGGCGATCGTCACCTGGCCCGACGAGTCCGGCTGCGACCTCGCGGCGCTGACGGCCGCGGGGCTCGTCGCGTCGGGGCGGGCGGGTCGGGCACGCGTCGCGTTCCACCTCTGGAACGACGACGAGGATGTCTCGCGCGCGGCCGATGCCGTGACCGGCAGCGCCGCGCACCTCAGCCTGCGGCGCTGAGCCGCGGGCGTGCAGGCGCCGCTGTCCTCAGACCAGCCGTCGGTGCCGGGCGTTCGTCACGCCGACCATGCCAGGCCGGACGCCCCGCTCGGGCTGCCGGCCGGTTCAGCCCTCTCCGCCGGTCGTGCCGTCGCTGCGCGGCCCGTCGATCGTGCCGCCCTCCTCGAGCCGCTCGCGCGTCGTGATCGTCTCGTAGGCCGACCCGGTGCCGCCGGCGAGCCGTCGACGGATCGACGCGGCGATGCGCTCGCCCTGCACCTTCGCGCGGTCGGCGACGTCGCCCGTGAACCCGTCGTCGACGGTCTGCCGCCAGAGCACGAGCCAACGCTCGAAGTGCGCCTCGGTCAGCGGGTGGTTCGCGTCGAGCGCGACATGAAGCCCGAGCGCGTTGCGGCGGTAGGTACCGGCGTCGAAGAGCACCGACTCCCAGAAGTCGCACATGATCGGCAGGTGGTGGGCGAGGTCCATCTTCGCGACGTCGGTGAAGATGGGCCCGATGAAGGGGTCGGCGAACGCCCGCAGGTAGAACGCCTCGATGAGCGCGGCGAGGTCGTCGCGACCGCGGAGGTCGTGGTGCCCGGCGCCGGGCGCGGGCTCGATCGCCAGGGGGTCGGCGGCGGCGCCGGTGGCATCCGGACCGTGCACTGAGCCCTGCTCGCCCACACCGACCACTACCCTGCCGAACGCACCGGGTTCGAGAGCACCCCGAGGCCCGAGATCGTGACCTCGACCGTGTCGCCGTCGACGATCGGGCCGACGCCGGCCGGGGTGCCCGTGAGGATGACGTCGCCGGGGAGCAGGGTGAACACGCTCGACGCGTAGGCGATGATCGCGGGCACCGAGTGCACGAGGTCGGCGAGGCGCCCCTCCTGCTTGCGCACGCCGTTGACGCTCGTCTCGATGGTGCCGTTCTCGAAGTCGACGTCGGTCGAGATGACCGGCCCGAGCGGGCAGAACGAGTCGAAGCCCTTCGCACGGGTCCACTGGCCGTCGCGCTGCTGCAGGTCGCGCGCGGTGACGTCGTTGGCGATCGTGTAGCCGAAGATCACCTGCTCGGCATCGGCCTCGCTCACGTTCTTCGCGATGCGGCCGATCACGACGGCGAGCTCGCCCTCGTGCTCGACCCGCTCGCTCTGCGGCGGCAGCACGATCGCGTCGTCGGGGCCGATCACGCTCGTGTTCGGCTTCAGGAACAGCAGCGGCTCTGCCGGGGCCTCGCCGCCAATCTCGGCGGCATGGTCGTGGTAGTTCTTGCCGACCGCGACGACCTTCGACCGCGGGATCACCGGCGCGAGCAGCTTCGCCCCGGCGAGCGGCACCCGCTCGCCCGTCGGCTCGTAGCCCGCGAACATCGGATCGGCCTTCAGCACGACCAGCTCGTGCTCCTCTTCGTCGAGGATGCCGAACGAGATGGTCAGGTCTTGTTGGCTCCGGCCATGGCTGAACCGCGCGATCTTCATGCGATCAAGCCTATCGGGGGTGCCCCTATGTCTTTCGTCAAGTCCACTGGCCCAAACCCAAGCGTGGTCACGACAACAGGTTTGGGCGCGGCAGAATACGTGGATGACGATTACTACCCGGATGGCTACGGTCACGGATGAGGGGTGGCTGTTCCAGCTCCACGAGGATGCTCACAAGGAATTGGTTGAAGCGGCCTATGGTCCGTGGATCGTGGTGCAGCAGCAGGAGTTCTTCCGCCCGCTCGTCGATGATCACGACGTCTTCATTCTCGAACAGGACGGGTCGGCTGTTGGCGCGGTGTACTTGGGCATCCGCGATGAAGACACCTGGCTCGAG
>NZ_ATXF01000003.1 GCF_000421545.1 Agromyces italicus DSM 16388 | reverse complement strand
TGAACCGTCCCAGGTTTGATGCCGCATCCTTTTGAGTTGATTGGATGTCATCATGCCGAAGAAGATCGATCCCGCGCTGCGTGAGCGGGCTGTCAGGCTCGTGCGCGAGCACCGGGCGGAGTACCCGTCGAACGCGAAGGCGATCGCGGCCGTCGCCCGCCAGGAAGGCGTGGGTGCGGAGTCGCTGCGCCGGTGGGTGCTGCAGGCCGATATCGATGCCGGTGACCGTGATGGCCAAACCAGCGAAGAACATGCCGAGATCAAGCGGCTCAAGGCCGAGAACCGGGCGTTGCGTGAGGACGTCGCGATCCTGAAGGCGGCGACGGCTTTCTTCGTGGGGGAACTCGACCCCCGCAACCGTTGATCATGGGCTTCATCGACCAGATGAGGGCTGAGGGGCATGCGGTCGAGTCGATCATCCGCGTTCTGCGTGAGCAGGGCGTGAAGATCGCCGCGCGCACCTACCGGGCCCGGAGGCAGGGCCGGGTATCGGTCCGGACGGTTACCGACGCGATGGTCGTGGACGCCGTCCGCGAGGCCGCATGGACGACGGTGGTCGATGCGGCCGGTGCCGCGCGCCGGAAGATGACTCCGGAGGGCCTGTACGGGCGGAAGAAGATGACCGCGTTCATCCGCCGCACCGCGATCGCTGACGCTTCCCGGGGCGCCGTGGACCGGGCGATGCGGGCCTTGGGGTTGTCTGGCGTCACCCGCGCGAAAGCACCGCGGACCACGATTCAGGCCAAGGACGGCGTTCGCGCCGGGGACCTGCTCAACCGGAACTTCACCGCGCCGCGGCCCGATCACACCTGGGTCACCGACTTCACCTACGTGCGCACCTGGGCCGGGTGGGTGTATGTCGCGTTCATCCTCGACGTGTTCTCGCAACGCGTCGTGGCCTGGCACGCGCAGACCAGCAAGCACGTCGACCTCGTCATGATCCCGCTGCGGATGGCGCTGTGGGAACGCGACCGGCAGGGGCATACCGTCGGTCCGCACCAGCTCATCCATCACTCCGACGCGGGATCCCAGTACACATCGATCGTGCTGACCGATCACCTCGCGTTGGAGCAGATCGCCCCGTCGATCGGGACGGTCGGCGACGCGTATGACAACGCGCTCATGGAGACGATCAACGGGCTGTACAAGGCCGAGTGCATCCGCACCACGATCTTCCACGACGGCCCGTACAAGACGATCGCGGACGTCGAGTTCGCGACCGCCGGCTGGGTCGACTGGTACAACCACCGCAGGCTCCACGGTAGCCTCGGCATGGTCAGCCCAAACGAATACGAGGCTGCCCACTACGCGACACTCACCCGAGAGCCGCAACCCGCATAACAGCGGCATCAAACCTGGGACGGTTCA
>NZ_ATXF01000002.1 GCF_000421545.1 Agromyces italicus DSM 16388 | reverse complement strand
CCCCGTTACCTTCTTCGTGAGCCTTCTCGGCGGCAAGCTGAGGGGCGACGGCCTGCCGGGCCCGGCATGATTACTGCCCCCTGTCGAAGTCATGATCTGGGGGGTGTTGTCACCGGGCCTGGTCTGGCAGTGCGTGATCGCTGATAGGGGCTGGGCCCGGAGACAGATCCGAGGTCATTCGTAACGTGGATGCCGACACTCACTGCCGATAGCAGGCCGTCAATGACCTGACGATCGGAGGAACGCGTGAACCTGAGTGTCGCTGGCTACGAGAGCGTGGAGATCTTCGTCGGCTTGGACGTCGGCAAGGGTGAGCACCATGCCGTCGCGCTCGACCGGCATGGCACCCGGCTGTTCGACAAGGCGTTACCCAACGACGAGCGCCGTATGCGCGCGCTGATCGGTGAGCTGAAGGCACACGGGCGGGTGCTGCTCGTCGTCGACCAGCCCGCGACTATCGGGGCGCTGCCGATCGCGGTCGCCAAGGCCGAGGGCGTGCTCGTGGGCTACCTGCCGGGGCTGGCGATGCGACGGATCGCGGATCTACACCCCGGCGAGGCCAAGACGGACGCCCGTGACGCGTTGATCATCGCCGAAACCGCCCGCACCATGCCGCACACGCTGCGGTCGATCCAGATCGCCGACGAGCAGATCGCCGAACTGACCATGCTGTGCGGCTTCGACGACGACCTGGCCGGGCAGATCGTTCAGGTCAGCAACCGCATCCGCGGCCTGCTCACACAAATCCACCCCGCACTCGAGCGGGTGATCGGGCCGAGGCTGGACCATCCGGCGATCCTCGACCTGCTCGAGCATTACCCGTCGCCGACGGCGATGGCCGCTGCCGGTGAGAAGCGTCTGGGGAATCGGCTGATCAAACGCGCGCCCCGGAAAGGCCGGGTATGGGCGGCCGAGATCACCGCAGCGTTGCGCGAGCAGACCGTAGTGGTCATCGGCACCAGCGCAGCCGGCACCGTGCTGCCGCGCCTTGCCGAGCAACTCGCCGGGCTGCGCCGACAGCGTGACGAGATCGCCGCCGAGGTCGAGCAACTCGTAGCGGCCCACCCTCTTCACCCCGTCCTGACGAGCATGCCCGGAGTCGGCGTCAGGACGGCGGCCCGACTCCTGACCGAGATCACCGGGAAGGAATTCCTCACCGCCGGCCACCTTGCCGCCTACGCCGGGCTCGCACCCGTCACCCGAAGATCAGGATCCTCGATCCGCGGCGAACACCCATCCCGGCGCGGCAACAAGGTCCTCAAGCGCGCGATGTTCCTATCCGCGTTCGCCGCACTCCGCGACCCCGACTCACGCCAGTACTACGACCGCAAGATCGCGCAAGGCAAACGCCACAACCAAGCCCTCATCGCCCTCGCACGACGCCGATCCGACGTGCTCTACGCGATGCTCCGCGACGGCACCCTCTACGAACCACGGGTGCAGCAGATGGCCGCATGACCCAACGATCCTCCCGGCGCGGGCCGAGAGGATCACAACCTAAACCGGGGCTACGGGTGACGGAGCAAGTGGTGGGTTTCCGTCGTTCCGGCATCAGTGAAGCCTTCACGTTCGTACAGGCGCTTCGCTCCCTCGTTGACCTTGTGAACCTGAAGTAGCGTCCCACGCCCGGCCTTCACGGATTCTTCGACCACCCAACTGAGGGCGGCAGCGCCGATGCCCTCGCCCTGACGGGCCGGGGTTACTTCGATGAGCTCGAGCCAGGTGTCTTCATCGCGGATGCCCAAGTACACCGCGCCAACAGCCGACCCGTCCTGTTCGAGAATGAAGACGTCGTGATCATCGACGAGCGGGCGGAAGAACTCCTGCTGCTGCACCACGATCCACGGACCATAGGCCGCTTCAACCAATTCCTTGTGAGCATCCTCGTGGAGCTGGAACAGCCACCCCTCATCCGTGACCGTAGCCATCCGGGTAGTAATCGTCATCCACGTATTCTGCCGCGCCCAAACCTGTTGTCGTGACCACGCTTGGGTTTGG
>NZ_ATXF01000001.1 GCF_000421545.1 Agromyces italicus DSM 16388 | reverse complement strand
GCGATCGACCAGGGCACGACGAGTTCGCGCGCGATCATCTTCGACAAGGCCGGATCGATCGTCTCGACCGGGCAGCTCGAGCACGAGCAGATCTTCCCGAAGGCCGGCTGGGTCGAGCACGACCCCGCCGAGATCTGGACCAACACCCGCGAGGTGATCGGGCAGGCCCTCGGCAAGGCCGACCTCACCCGGCACGACATCGCCGCGGTGGGCATCACCAACCAGCGCGAGACCGCCGTCGTGTGGGACAGGAACACCGGCGAACCGGTGTACAACGCGATCGTCTGGCAGGACACCCGCACCCAGCCCATCGTCGACCGTCTCGCGGCCGACGGCGGCGTCGAGCGGTTCAAGCAGCAGGTCGGTCTGCCGCTCGCGACGTACTTCTCGGGCACGAAGATCGTGTGGATCCTCGAGAACGTGCCCGGCGCGCGAGAGAAGGCCGAGGCCGGCGACCTCCTGTTCGGCACGACCGACACCTGGGTGCTCTGGAACCTCACCGGCGGCACTGAGGGCGGTGTGCACGCGACGGATGTCACGAACGCGAGCCGCACGATGTTCATGGACCTCGAGACGCTGCAATGGGACGACGGCATCCTCGCCGCGTTCGGCGTGCCGCGCTCGATGCTCCCCGAGATCAAGTCGTCGTCGGAGGTGTACGGCACGGTCGAGCCGTCGAGCCTTCTCCGCGAGGTGCCGGTCGCCGGCATCCTCGGCGACCAGCAGGCCGCGACCTTCGGACAGGCCGCGTTCGAGACCGGCGAGTCGAAGAACACCTACGGCACGGGCAACTTCCTCATCTTCAACACCGGCGAGGAGATCGTCCACTCGAAGAACGGCCTGCTCACGACCGTCGGCTACAAGCTCGGCGACCAGCCGCCGCACTACGCGCTCGAGGGCTCGATCGCCGTCACCGGATCGCTGATCCAGTGGCTGCGCGACAACCTCGGCCTCTTCTCGAGTTCGCCCGAGGTCGAGGAGCTCGCGAAGTCGGTCGAGGACAACGGCGGCGCGTACTTCGTACCCGCGTTCTCGGGCCTGTTCGCGCCGTACTGGCGACCCGACGCCCGCGGTGCCCTCGTCGGCCTCACCCGCTACGTCAACAAGGGCCACATCGCCCGCGCGGCCCTCGAGGCGACGGCCTTCCAGACGAGGGAGGTTCTCGATGCGGTGAACGCCGACTCGGGCGTCGACCTCACCGAGCTCAAGGTCGACGGCGGCATGATCGCCAACAACACGCTCATGCAGTTCCAGGCCGACATCCTCGGCGTGCCGGTCGTGCGTCCGGTCGTCGCCGAGACGACGGCGCTGGGCGCGGCGTACGCCGCCGGCCTCGCGGTCGGATTCTGGTCGAGCCTCGACGAGCTGCGGGCGAACTGGCAGGAGGATTCCCGCTGGGAGCCGAAGATGGACGCCGACGAACGCGACCGGCAGCTCCGGCTCTGGAAGAAGGCCGTGTCGAAGACCTTCGACTGGGTCGACGACGACGTGAAGTAGCGACGTCGGCGACGAAGCACGGGCCTCGTGGATGCCACGGGGCCCGCATCGTCGTTCAACACGGGATCAGCGCTTGGTCGCCGCGATCCACTCGTCGAGTTTCGCGGCGGCGGCGCCCCGATCGATGGTCTCCTCGGCGATCGCCATCTTGTCACGGAAGCGATCGAGGATCGGGCGCTGGAACTGGGCCGGGTCCTTCGCGAGCTCGAACGAGACGAGGCCGGCGGCCGCGTTCAGGACCACGATGTCGCGGACGGCGCCGCGCGCGCCCGCGAGTACCTCGTGCACGATCGCGGCGTTGTGCGTGGCGTCGCCGCCCGTGAGCGCGTCGATGCTCGCCCGCGGGATTCCGAGGTCGCGCGGATCGAGGTCGTGCTCCTTCACCGTGCCGCCCGAGACCTCCCACATGTGGCTGTGCCCGGTGGTGGTGAGTTCATCGAGCCCGTCGTCGCCACGGAAGACGAGCGCGGTGGCGCCGCGCGTCTGGAACACGCCGACGATGAGCGGTACCCGATCGAGCTGGGCGACGCCGACCGCCGAGGCTTCGGGCCGGGCAGGATTGCAGAGCGGACCGAGGAAGTTGAAGACGGTGGGAACGCCGAGCTGGGCGCGCACGGCACCGGCATGGCGGAATCCGGGGTGGAACGCCGCGGCGTAGGCGAACGTGATGCCCGCCTCGTCGAGCACCTTCGTCACGCGCTCGGCGGGCAGGGCGAGGTCGAGCCCGAGCGCGGCAAGCACGTCGGAGGAACCCGACGCCGAGCTCGCCGCACGGTTGCCGTGCTTGATCACGGGTACGCCGGCGGCCGCGGCGACGATCGACGCCATGGTCGAGACGTTCACCGTGCCGAAGCGATCGCCGCCGGTGCCCACGATGTCGAGCGCCATGGGGTCAGCCGCGAGCGGAACGGCGTGTTCCAGCACGGCGTCGCGGAAGCCCACGATCTCGTCGACCGTCTCCCCCTTGATGCGGAGCGCGACGAGGAACGCCGCGAGTTGCGCCTCGGTCGCGGCGCCCGTCATCACCTGTTCCATGCACCACGCGGCATCCGAAACGCTGAGATCTACCCCCTGTAGAAGGGAGTTCAGGACGTCGGGCCAATTCTGGTGATCGGGCATGTGCCGATCCTATCCGCCCGATTCACGGCGTATTCCCGGGCTTCCCACAGCGCGACTTAGGGTTCCCTTACCCGTCTCGGCCGACACGGTCCAGGCGGATGACGAAAACTCAGGCCTGATTTCGGCCATAATGGGAGGGTGACGAGCACCTCAATCACTTATCAGGCGAGCGCGCCCGTGATCAATCGACCGAACACCGTAGCGGTGGGAACGATCGTCTGGCTGGGCAGCGAGGTCATGTTCTTCGCCGGCCTCTTCGCGATCTACTTCACGTTGCGGTCGACCTCGCCCGAGCTCTGGGCGTTCGAGGCCGATCGACTCAACTTCCCGTTCTCGCTGACGAACACGATCATCCTCGTGCTCTCGTCGTTCACCTGCCAGTTCGGCGTCTTCGCGGCGGAGCGCATGCAGCCGTACGCAACCGGCGCGTGGTACAACGTGGCGAAGTGGGGCATGGTCGAGTGGTTCTTCCTCACCTTCGCGATGGGCTCGATCTTCGTCGCCGGCCAGGTTTGGGAGTACGCCACCCTCGTCTCCGAGGGCATCGCGATCGACTCCAACGCCTACGGCTCCGCGTTCTACCTGACGACCGGCTTCCACGGCCTCCACGTCACCGGCGGCCTCATCGCGTTCCTGCTCATCATCGGCCGCGTGTTCGCGGTCAAGAACTTCGGTCACCGCGAGGCCACGAGCGCGATCGTCGTCTCGTACTACTGGCACTTCGTCGACGTCGTCTGGATCGGTCTCTTCCTCGTCATCTACGTACTGAAGTAAGCCGCCCCGAGAAGCGTCAGCCCTCATGCCCGTGAACAGGAAGAACCACATGACTCGCTCGAAGCGACGCGCCGGACGCCGGCACCCGCTCGCCACCGCCGCGCTCCTCGCGCTCGGTCTCGTCTTCACCGGCGGCGCCTACGCAGCGCTCAGCACCGGCACCGTCGCCCAGGCCGAAGTCGACCCGAACTCGCAGCAGACCATCGAAGAGGGCAAGAAGCTCTTCCAGGCGAACTGCGCGACCTGCCACGGCCTCGAGGCCCAGGGCACCGACAACGGGCCGAGCCTCATCGGCGTCGGCGCCGCCTCGGTCGATTTCCAGGTCGGTACCGGCCGCATGCCGATGCAGATGCAGGGCCCGCAGGCACAGCAGAAGCCCGTCCAGTTCACCGATGAGCAGGTGAAGCAGCTCGCCTACTTCGTCGCCTCGCTCGGCCCGGGCCCCGAGATCCCGAGCGACCACCTCGTCAACGGCGGCGGCGACGCCGCCAACGGTGCCGAGCTCTTCCGCATCAACTGCGCGATGTGCCACAACGTCGCCGGCGCCGGCGGCGCGCTGACCGAAGGCAAGTTCGCTCCCCCGCTCACGGATGTCTCGGGCGTGCACATCTACGAAGCCATGGTCACGGGCCCGCAGAACATGCCGGTGTTCAACGACCTGAACATCTCCCCCGAAGACAAGCGCGACGTCATCACGTACCTCAAGTACGTCCAGGACAACCGTTCTCCTGGCGGATTCGAGCTCGGCTCGCTCGGCCCGGTCGCGGAGGGCCTGTTCATCTGGATCTTCGGTCTCGGCGCGATCGTCGCGATCACCGTGTGGATCACGGCGAAGTCCAACTAGCGCACGCCCGGCACTGAAGAAGCTACGAAGGAGAACCATGGCACAGGACGACCACAGCAGCGCGGAGATCGCCGCTGCCGACTCGTCGCACGCCGCGCACGATTCAGCCGTCTCGCCGGGTACTGCGGTCATCACCGCTGACACGTTCGAGAACCCCGGATTCCCGCCGCACCGGCCCCGCGTCACCGACGAAGACCCGAAGCGCGAGAAGCGTGCGCAGCGCACCGTCTACACGCTCTTCTATTTGTCGATCCTCGGCAGCGTCTGGGCCATCGCGGCCTACATGCTGTTCCCGATGGAGTCGAACAACGTCGGGGACGTCCGGCTGAACAACATGTTCATCGGCCTCGGTGCGACGCTGGCTCTGTTCGGCATCGGCTTCGGGGCCGTGCACTGGGCGAAGTCGATCATGACCGACGTCGAGCTCGCCGACGAGCGCCACCCGATCGGCGGCTCCCCCGAGACGCAGGCGGCGGCCGCGAAGGTCTTCGCCGACGCCGACCGCGAATCGGGCTTCACCCGTCGTGCCGCGATCCGCAACAGCCTCATCGGCGCGCTGCTGGTCTTCCCGCTCCCGGCCGTCGTCCTGTTCCGCGGATTCGCCCCGCAAGATCAGATCCCCGTCGAGCTGCTCAGCCACACGATGTGGAAGAAGGGCACGCGCCTCGCGCTCGACCCGTCGGGCACGCCGATCAAGGCCGCCGACGTCACCATCGGCAGTGCGTTCCACGTGATCCCCGAGGGCCTGACCGAACTCGAGCACGGCCGGCTCGAAGAGAAGGCGAAGGCGGCAGTGCTGCTCATGCGCCTGAACCCCGAGGAGCTCAACGAACTGCCCGATCGCGAAAGCTGGTCGTACGAGGGCATCGTCGCCTACTCCAAGATCTGCACCCACGTCGGTTGCCCGGTCGCGCTGTACGAGCAGCACACGCACCACCTGCTCTGCCCCTGCCACCAGTCTCAGTTCGATGTGGCCAACCACTGCGAGGTCATCTTCGGACCGGCCAAGCGGCCCCTGCCGCAGCTGCCGATCGCCGTCGACGACGAGGGCTACCTCATCGCGCAGAGCGACTTCACCGAACCCGTCGGCCCGAGCTTCTGGGAGCGCCATTGAGCACCGCACCGTCCGCCACCGCGCCGCAGAAGCGGTCGTTCACCGCGGCAGCCTCCGTCTACGTCAACGAACGGACGAGTGTCGCCGGCTTCGTCAAGGAGCTCGGTCGCAAGGCGTTCCCCGACCACTGGTCCTTCCTCCTCGGTGAGGTCGCGCTCTTCGCCTTCGTCGTGGTGCTCATCTCGGGCACCTTCCTGACGTTCTTCTTCCAGGCGTCGATGGCCGAGGTCCACTACGACGGCTCGTACGTGCCGCTCAAGGGCGTCGAGATGTCGGTCGCGATGGCGTCGACCCTCGACATCTCCTTCGACATCCGCGGCGGCCTGTTCGTGCGCCAGATGCACCACTGGGGCGCGCTGCTGTTCGTCGCCGCCATCGGACTGCACATGCTGCGCATCTTCTTCACGGGTGCGTTCCGCAAGCCGCGCGAGCTGAACTGGGTGATCGGCTTCATCCTCTTCATCCTCGCGATGGCCGAGGGCTTCACGGGCTACTCGCTGCCCGACGACCTGCTCTCGGGCAACGGCCTCCGCATCATC
Source organism: Agromyces italicus DSM 16388 (assembly GCF_000421545.1). GTDB lineage: Bacteria > Actinomycetota > Actinomycetes > Actinomycetales > Microbacteriaceae > Agromyces > Agromyces italicus. The sequence goes on along the minus strand of NZ_ATXF01000001.1, from coordinate 78,674 downwards.
GACGGCATGGTCAAGGGCATCCCGCTGATCGGCACGTGGACGTCGTTCCTCATCTTCGGCGGCGAGTTCCCGGGCACCCAGATCGTGGGTCGTCTCTACACCCTGCACATCCTGCTGCTCCCGGCACTCGTGGTCGCGCTCGTCGCCCTCCACCTCGTGTTCGTGGTCGTCCACAAGCACACGCAGTACGCGGGCCCCGGCAAGACCCAGCAGAACGCGGTCGGACCGCCCATCCTCCCGATCTACGCGGCCAAGGCCGGTGGGTTCTTCTTCATCGTCTTCGGTGTGCTCGCGCTCATCGCGTCGATGTTCACGATCAACCCGATCTGGAACTACGGTCCCTACGACCCGTCGCCCGTGTCGGCAGGTACCCAGCCCGACTGGTACATCGGCTTCGCCGACGGCGCGCTGCGTCTGATCCCGCCGGGTTGGGAGTTCGTGTGGCTCGACCGCACCTGGTCGTTCAACATCATCGTGCCCCTCGTCGTGCTCGGCGGATTCATCGTGACGGTGCTCATCTATCCGTTCATCGAGGCGTGGGTGAAGGGCGACAAGCGCGAACACCACATCGTCGACCGCCCTCGCAACGCTCCGACGCGTACCGCGATCGGCGCCGCCGGAGTCACGTTCTACGCAGGTCTCTGGGCCGCGGCGAGCTCCGACATCCTCGCCACCCACTTCTGGCTGACCATGGAGGGCGTGATCCACGCTCTCCAGGCCACGGTCATCATCGGCCCGTTCGTCGCGTACTTCATCACGAAGCGCGTCTGCCTCGCACTGCAGAAGAAAGACCGTGAGATCGTGCTGCACGGCTACGAGTCGGGTCGAATCGTCAAGCTCCCGGGTGGTGAGTTCATCGAGGTGCACCAGCCGCTCGACGAGTACGAGCGCTGGCGTCTGGTGAGCTACGAGAGCTACGAGCCGCTCATGATCCGTCCGAACGCGCGTGGCAAGATCACCGTCGGTCAGCGCCTTCGCGCCGCGATCTCGCGTTGGTTCTTCGAGGACCGCATCGCGCCGGTCACGAAGGGCGAGCTCGAGGCCGGCCACGACGGCCACCACTGACGCACGCGTCTGACAGATCCGGGCACCGAACCATGTCGATCGATTCGACCTGGCTTCGGTGCCCGAACTGTTTCCTCGACCTCTCCCCCATCGACGATCGCGTCTTCGGATGCGGATCGGGTCATCGATTCGACCGTTCGAAGCACGGCTATCTCACGCTGCTTCCCCCGGGTGCGCCACGCACGATCGGCGACGATCCCGAGATGCTGCGCGCCCGCGCCGAGCTCCTCGGCAGCGGTGCCTACGCTCCGATCTCGGATGCGCTCGTCGAGGCCGTGCGGTCGGTGGCGAAGGACGCGCCCGGGTCCCCCTTCCCCGGTGGATCGGGCTCCTCGTTGCGTATCGCTGACCTCGGCTGCGGCACGGGGCACTACTCTGCAGAGCTCGCGCGAGCACTCCCCGAGCTCCAGTTCCTCCTCGCGGACAGATCGCCGGATGCGGTACGCGCGAGCCTGCGTGCGCTCGGCGACGCGACCGGCATCGTGCTCGACATCTGGCGCCCGCTTCCGCTTCGCACCGACAGTGTCGACATCATCCTCAACGTGTTCGCTCCGCGCAATCTCGAGGAGTTCGCGCGCGTGATCCGCCCCGGCGGAAGCATTCTCAGCGTGGTGCCGACCGAGCGGCACCTTCAGGAGTTGCGCCGTGACGGCCTCGTCCTCGACATCCCCAGCGGCAAGTCATCGCGACTGATCGAGCAACTCGGCGACGCCGGATTGACGCTGCATTCGACCGCAGCGGTCGAGTATTCCCTCCAGTCGGATGCCGCGACGCGACTCCGACTCGCCGAGATGGGCCCATCGGCGCACCATGTCGAGACGCTCGCTCTCCACGCGGCCGGCGCCCGCGTGAACATCGAGCCGCTCGATCCCGTCACGGTCTCGGTCGAGCTCTTGAGCATCACCCACGTGACGCCCACCTGAGACGACTGGCATGACCGGCGTGCGGGAACGGCGCCCGGGTTCCATAATTGCGTCGTGGACGACTGTTGCAGCGCGAGCGGCGCAGCGCCGAGGCGCACCGGTGTCGGGGACGAACGCTACGACGCCGTCTTCGACGAGCGATTCGCACGGCGGGTCGCACGCCACTACGCGCGACGGGGTCTGGCTGCTCCTGAGCGGCGCATCGTCGCCTACCTCGTCGACGAGGTCGGCGTCGAAGGCGCACGGGTTCTCGAGATCGGCGGCGGGGTCGGCGAGTTGCAGTTGGCCCTGCTCGAACGCGGCGCCGCGAGCACCGTCAACCTCGAGTTGTCCGCTGCCTACGAGAAGACCGCACACCGACTGCTCGCCGAAGCGGGTGTGGCGGGTCGAGTGACCAGGACGGTCGGCGTCGACATCGCCGAACACCCGAATGCCGTGGGCCCTGCCGACATCGTCGTGCTCCACCGGGTCGTGTGCTGTTATCCCGACGCCGAGCGCCTGCTCTCGGCCGCGGCGGATCTGGCGACCAGTGCGCTCGTCTTCAGCCATCCACCGAGAAGTGTGATGAGCCGGGCCGCTGCGGGCTGGGTGAATCTCGTGATGCGGCTCCTCGGGCGAGGCTATCGGGGATTCGTCCACTCCCCCGACGCGATGGTCGGCGTCGTCTCGGCGCACGGGCTGCATGCGAGCTATCGACACCAGGATCGAGTCTGGTGCATCGTCGGGGCACGGCGATGACGACCGCTCGCCTGCACGACGAAGCCCCCGACACCGATGGGCGTCGGGGGCTTCGATGAACGAACGTCAGCGCGCGAAGTTGCCGCGGTAGTACTCGTAGACCCAGCCGACGAGGCTGATGAGACCGATGCCGACCGCGATGAACGAGATCCAGAACCCGACCGCGAGGCCGAGGAAGAGGAGCGCCGCCGCGCCGGCGAGCATGATGGGCCACCAGCTCCACGGGCTGAAGAATCCGAGCTCGGCGTCGCCGTCGTCGATGTTGGCGTCGAGACGGTCCTCGGGCAGTTCTGCGCCCTGAGCCTTGTGCACGCGACCGAGGTAGAACGCGATGAAGCCCGAGAGGATCGCGGTCAGGCTGATCGCGACCGTACCCGCCCACTCGGGGTGGTCGAGCCCGCGCGAGGCGTTGTCGGCCCAGCTCCACGCCGTGTAGACGCCGGCCATGATCACGAAGAAGACCGTGAGGATCCAGAACAGGATGACGTTGGCGCGCATTACTTGATCTCCTCCGTGGCGGCGTCGTACGTCGGTGCCTCAGGGGCGTCCTTCGCGGGGCCGATGCCGACCGGAATGCCGGCCTCGGGGTGGTTCAGGTCGAACGCGGGACGCTCGGAGCGGATGCGCGGGATCGACGTGAAGTTGTGGCGCGGCGGCGGGCAGCTGGTCGCCCACTCGAGCGAGCCGCCGTAGCCCCACGGATCGTTGACCGTGACCTTGGGAGCGCGGCGAGCCGTGATGTAGACGTTCAGGAAGAACGGGATCAGCGAGATCGCGAGGATGCCCGCACCGATCGTCGACAGCTGGTTCATCCAGGTGATGTTGTCTTCAGGCAGGTACGAGTAGTACCGGCGAGGCATGGCGACGACGCCCAGCCAGTGCTGCACGAGGAAGGTCGTGTGGAAGCCGATGAAGAGCAGCCAGAAGTGCCACTTGCCGAGCGTCTCGTTGAGCATCTTGCCGGTCCACTTCGGCCACCAGAAGTAGAAGCCGGCGAACATCGCGAACACGACCGTACCGAACACCACGTAGTGGAAGTGCGCGACGACGAAGTAGGTGTCGGAGACGTGGAAGTCGAGCGGCGGCGACGCCAGGATCACACCGGTCAGACCGCCGAAGACGAACGTCACGAGGAAGCCCAGCGACCAGATCAGCGGTGTCTCGAAGGTGATCGAACCTCGCCACATCGTGCCGATCCAGTTGAAGATCTTCACACCGGTCGGAACGGCGATGAGCATCGTCATCAGGGCGAAGAAGGGCAGCAGCACCGATCCCGTGACGTACATGTGGTGGGCCCAGACGGTGACCGACAGAGCCGCGATCGCGATCGTCGCGTAGATCAGGGTCTTGTAGCCGAAGATCGGCTTGCGGCTGAAGACCGGGAAGATCTCGGAGACGATACCGAAGAACGGCAGCGCGATGATGTAGACCTCGGGGTGGCCGAAGAACCAGAAGAGGTGCTGCCACAGGATCACGCCGCCGTTGGCGGGGTCGTAGATGTGCGCGCCGAAGACGCGGTCGGCGGCGGCGGCGAGCATCGCGGCCGCTAGGACGGGGAAGGCCATCAGCACGAGGATCGAGGTGACGAGCGTGTTCCACGTGAAGATCGGCATGCGGAACATGGTCATGCCGGGGGCGCGCATCGTGATGATCGTGGTGATGAAGTTCACCGCACCGAGGATCGTGCCGAAGCCCGAGAGGCCGAGGCCGATCATCCAGAGATTTCCGCCGACGCCCGGCGAGAACGTGGTCGAGGCCAGCGGCTGGTACGCGAACCATCCGAACGAGGCCGCACCCTGCGGCGTGAAGAAGCCGGCGACGGCCATGAGCGAACCGAAGTTGAAGAGCCAGTACGCGAAGGCGTTCAGCCGCGGGAACGCGACGTCGGGCGCGCCGATCTGCAGCGGCATCAGCACGTTCGCGAAGCCCGCGAACAGCGGCGTCGCGAACATCAGCAGCATGATCGTGCCGTGCATGGTGAACAGCTGGTTGTACTGTTCGCGGGTCTGGATGAGTTCGAGGCCGGGCTCGAACAGCTGGGCGCGGATGATCAGCGCCATCACGCCGCCGATGCAGAAGTAGATGAACGCCGTGATCAGGTACATGTACCCGATCACCTTGTGATCGGTGGACGTGATCCACTTCACCAGGATGTTGCCCTTGCGTTCGACCTTCGAGGCGCCGAACGGCAGGCTGCTCGACTGAGGTCGAGCCGGTGCGGTCGTGGTGCTCATTCGGCTTCGTGCTCCTCATTCAGTTCAGGCGCGCCCGTGCCGGGCATGTTCTGATTTCGGTCGTACTCGCTCGACAGCTGGCCCTCCTGGCCCGCCTCGCGGAGCGACTCGATGTAGTCCTCGTACTCGGCCTCGGAGACGACCTCGACATTGAAGAGCATGAGCGAGTGGTACTCGCCGCAGAGCTCGGCGCACTTGCCGGCGTAGGTGCCCTCGCGCTCGGGGACGAACGACATGTAGTTCGTCTTGCCCGGGAACATGTCTTTCTTGTAGAGGAAGTCGACGACCCAGAACGAGTGGATGACGTCGCGCGACTCGAGCTCGATCTCGACGTTCTTGCCCACGGGCAGGTACAGGGTCGGCAGCTCGGACTGGACGAGCGAGCCCTTGGGGCCCTCGTCGTCGAGCTGGCCCTGGATGCCGGGCGAGTAGACGTCTTCGTTCACGTAGTTGAAGTCCCACGCCCACTGCTTGGCGATGACCTCGACCTTGACCTCGACCTCGTCTTCGGCGAAGCGCTGCTCGATCGCCTGCTGGTCACGCGCGGTGAACGCGAAGAACCCGAGCACGAGGATCAGGGGCACGATCGTGTAGAACACCTCGATCGGCATGTTGTAGCGCAGCTGCACCGGCAGGCCCGTCTGGCCCTTGCGACGGCGGTACGCGATGACCGCCCAGATCGTCAGACCCCAGGTGATGACACCGACGATGAGCAGCACGATCCACGAGGTGACCCACAGGCCCGAGACTCGCTCGGTGTGGTTCGTGACCGGTGCCTCGCCCTCGACGAAGCCGGGGAGGAATCCGTTCAACTGAGCCTGCGTGCACCCGGCGAGTACGAGGCTGAGTGACGCTGCGATCGGAATTGCAGCCCATCGGAGACGGCGATTGTGGCGCACCGGTGACCTTTCGGGAGACTCGAAGGCGCTTCACAGCGAAGCGCGTTGATCGTTGTCTAGCCTACTCCGACTCCGCCCCCGAGGTGTGCATCCGGGTGCGGTGTCGGGCGCGCCGCGGCCCGAAAATCACCCTCGATCTGCAGAAAACACGAAAGGAGGCCGCATTTCGCGGCCTCCTCTCGGCGGGATGGCGTATGGCTCAGTGGAACGAGTCACCGCACGCGCAGCTTCCCTGCGCGTTGGGGTTGTCGATCGTGAAGCCCTGCTTCTGGATCGAGTCCTCGAAGTCGATCGAGGCTCCGTCGAGGTAGGGCACGCTCATCTTGTCGACGACGACCTCGACACCCTCGAAGTCGACGACGGCATCGCCGTCGAGCAGGCGCTCGTCGAAGTACAGCTGATAGATCAGCCCCGAGCAGCCGCCCGGCTGCACTGCGACGCGCAGGCGCAGGTCGTCGCGACCCTCCTGCGTGAGCAGGCTGCGCACCTTGTCGGCGGCGGGGTCGCTCAGCTTCACGCCGTGCGTGGTGTCGGTGATCGTGTCGCTCATGTCTCTCCTCGATGCGTCTGGAAACGCGTGATCCTCATCCCATGGTAACCGCCGGAACCCGACCGACGGCTGGAAGCCCTCAGGAATCCTCCTCTCGCGCGTCGAGTCGCGCGAGGAACAGCGCCTCGGCGAGCAGCGCCCGCTGGAAGACGCCGAGGTGCAACGACTCGTTCGGGCTGTGCGCGCGCGAGTCGGGGTCTTCGACGCCGGTCACCAGGATCTGCGCCGACGGGAACTCCTCGACCAGCTCGGCGATGAACGGGATGGACCCGCCGACGCCGATCTCGACGGCGGGCCTTCCCCAGGCGTCCTCCATCGCACCGCGGGTCTCGGCGACCGCCCATCCGCTCGTGTCGACGAGGAACGGCTGCCCGGTGTCGACGTCGTCGAAGGCGAGTCTGGCGCCGAACGGCGCGTTCCGCTCGAGGTGCGCGCGGATCGCCTCGTAGGCTTCGCGTGCGTCCTGGCCGGGGGCGACGCGCGCGCTGACACGCACCCGGACCCCGGGCACCAGCGTGTTCGACGCGTTCGCGATGTCGGGCGCGTCGATGCCGGTGATGGTGATGGCGGGCTGCGACCAGATGCGCGAGAGGATCGTGTCGTTGCCGATCGGGGTGACGCCCTCGAGCAGGCCCGTCTCGGCGCGGAGCTGCGCCTCGTCGTACTCGGGCGTCTCGAGTCCGGCCGAGGCGAGCCCGTCGACCGCGACCGAGCCGTCGGCGGCCCAGAGCGTGTCGAGCAGGCGGATGGCCGCGAACATCGCGTCGGGCACCGCCCCGCCGAACATCCCCGAGTGCGAGGCGTGCGCGAGGGTGTCGATGCGGAGGTTGAACGCGACCGCGCCGCGGAGCGCGACGGTGATCGCGGGGGTCTCGAGATCCCAATTGCCCGAGTCGGCGACGATGATCGCATCGGCCTCGAGGAGTTCGCGGTGCGCGTGCAGGAAGTTGCCGAAGGACTGCGAGAGGTACTCCTCCTCGCCTTCGATGAAGAGCGCGATGCCGAGGTCGAGGTCGTGCCCGAGCACCGAGGTGAGGGCGCGGATCGCGCCGACGTGCGCCATGATCCCGGCCTTGTCGTCGGCGGCGCCTCGACCGTAGAGGCGGTCGCCGCGGAGCGTCGGTTCGAACGGGGCCGAGTCCCAGTCTTCGTCGCGCCCGGGCGGCTGCACGTCGTGGTGCGCGTAGAGCAGCACCGTCGGCCGGCCGTTGCGCGCGGCGCGGTGCGCGATCACCGCCGGGGAGCCGAGCTGCGGGTCGTCGTCGTGCTCGGCGCCGGCCACCGGCGCACGACGGACGTCGACGAGGTCGAAGACGTCGAGCCCGCGCACGAGCTCGGCGACGGCCTCGGCGCTCGCCTGGAGATTGGCCGGGTCGAAGGCGGGCCACGACACCGAGGGGATCTTCACGAGGTCGGTCAGGTCGGCGATCGTCGACGGGAATCCATCGGCGACGGCCGCACGGATCGCCTCGACCTGCGCGTTCGCCGCATCGGCTCCGGCGACAGTGGGGAGAGAGTCGGTCATGCCGGTAATCTTAAGGGGAACCGATTCGAGGACCCCGTGGCAAAGCAACCCAACAGCACCGAGCAGCCGAGCGCCGAGACGCTCGAAGAGACCCAGGCACGCCTCAAGGGAGGCAAGGGCGCGCCGACTCCGACGCGCGCCGAACGCGAGGCCGCCAACAAGCGGCCGCTCGTGCCGAACGACCGCAAAGAGGCGGCCAAGCAGGCGCGCGCGAAGGCCGCCGATGCCCGCGAGAAGGCCCGGGTCGGCATGGCGATGGGCGACGAGCGATACCTTCCGGCCCGTGACCGCGGTCCGCAGAAGAAGTACGTCCGCGACTATGTCGACGCCCGGTTCAGCATCGGCGAGGTACTCATCCCCGTCATGTTCGCCGTCATCATCCTGACGTTCATCCCGAGCGCCGAGGTCCAGGCCATCGGCATCATGTCCCTCTGGGCGTTCTTCCTCGTCGCGGTGGTCGATGTGATCATCCTCGGCCAGGTGCTGACCCGCAAGCTCGCGGCGAAGTTCGGCGCCGACAAGGTCGAGAAGGTCCGCTGGTACGCGGCGATGCGCGCGCTCCAGCTGCGTCCGCTCCGCCTGCCGAAGCCCCAGGTCAAGCGCGGCAAGTACCCCGCCTGATCGATTCGAACCTCGCGGATGCCACGTGGCCGGCCGGCCACGTGGCTTCCGCGCGTTTCGGCGACGTCAGGAGCGCTCGTACGCGCCGCGGCGGATCAGCGGTACCCGCACCTCTTCGTCGCTGAGCGAGCCGTGCTGGCCGATCATCGTCTCCGCCTGCCGATCGGCGGCACGCCGGTCGTAGTAGGCGATGCCGGATCGCGCGGCGACGAGGAGATCTCCGATGCGCGGCTCCACTTCGGACGCGACCTCGCCGAAGAGCCCTGCGGCGATCACCTCCTCGCGCGTCATCACCCACGATCGACCCGACTCCGCTGCGCGCCAGTGCTCGACGAGCCGCGCCCGCGGCACCGCACCGAGGGAGTCCTCGAAGTAGAGGTGGAGGAACCGCGGCTCGCCGCCGACATGGCGGACGCCGTCGACGAGTTCGGGCTTCGCGTCGACGAAGACATGGCGGTGGCCGGGCACGTCGACCACGCCGTGGTCCGCGGCGACGAGCAGGCCCGTGCCCCGTGGCATCCGCCGTTCGAACGCCGCCACCTCGGCGTCGAGCTGCTCGAGCAGACCCAGCCAGCGGTCCGACTCCCAGCCGTCTGCATGGGCGGCCTGATCGAGTTCGGGGACGTAGAGGTAGATGAGGGCCGGCGCTCCCCCGTCGAGCACGCCGAGTGCCGCCTCGAACCGATCGGCCATGCGAAGGCCCGGCACGTACCTCGCCCCCCGCAGCACCGCCCGGGTGAAGCCCGAGTCGGCGTAGCGCGGCGCCCCGATCGCGACCGCGTCGACCCCCTCGGCCGCGGCGGTCTCGAAGATCGTCGCTCGCAACTGCCAGGTCTCGGGGCGCATGCCGTCGTCCCAGCCGTTCAACTGGTTCACGAGCCGGTCGTGCGCGGGGTCGAGGGTGCGGTAGCCGACGAGTCCGTGGGCACCCGGCATCACGCCGGTGGTGAGGCTCGCGAGCGCGGCCGCCGTCGTCGAGGGGAAGACGGTCTGGATGACATCGCGCTTCGCCATGCTGCCCGCGAGGTGACGGGCGTGGCCGGCGCGCTGCCGCAGGTTCGCCGCCCCGAGCCCATCGACGAGCACGACGACCGCGCTCCGGGCCCGGGCGAACCCGAGCGGGTTCGCAGCCCCGGTGAGGCTCGCGAGCGAACTGCCGAGCACTGCGGTGAGGCGCGGGGCCGTGTCGGCGGGCACCGGTAGCATGGCAGACATCGCGCCCAGTCTGGCACAGGCCGGGCGCGCCCCCGTTCCCCCGCGTGCCCCGCACGCACGGCACAGAGAATACGGATGACCCGAGCCAAATCGCAGCCCGCCGACGAACCGATCGTCGAGCACATCGAAGACGTCGACGTCGCCACCGAGATGCAGGGCTCGTTCCTCGAGTACGCCTATTCGGTGATCTACTCGCGAGCCCTGCCAGACGCCCGTGACGGGCTGAAGCCCGTGCAGCGGCGCATCCTGTACCAGATGAGCGCGATGGGCCTCCGGCCAGACAAGGGCCACGTGAAGTCGGCGCGCGTCGTCGGCGAGGTCATGGGCAAGCTGCACCCGCACGGCGACACCGCCATCTACGACGCCCTCGTGCGCATGGCGCAGGCCTTCACGCTGCGCGTGCCGCTCATCGACGGACACGGCAACTTCGGCTCACTCGACGACGGCCCCGCCGCCCCCCGGTACACCGAGGCACGACTCGCCGCCACGGCGCTCGCCATGACCGAGGGGCTCGACGAAGACGTCGTCGACTTCGTTCCGAACTACGACGCCCAGCTCACCCAGCCCGAGGTGCTGCCCGCGGCGTACCCGAACCTGCTCGTGAACGGCGCGGCCGGCATCGCCGTCGGCATGGCCACGAACATGGCCCCGCACAACCTCATCGAGGTCGTCGGCGCGGCCCGCCACCTCATCGCCAATCCCGACGCCACCCTCGACGAGCTCATGGAGTTCGTGCCGGGGCCCGACCTGCCCACGGGCGGCACGATCGTCGGCCTCGCCGGGGTGAAAGACGCATATGCGACGGGTCGCGGCAGCTTCAAGACGCGCGCGAAGGTCTCGGTCGAGCAGATCACGGCCCGCAAGACCGGGCTGGTGGTCACCGAGCTGCCGTACCTCGTCGGGCCCGAGAAGGTCATCGAGAAGATCAAAGACGGCGTCAACGCCAAGAAGATCAACGGCATCTCCGACGTCACCGACCTCACCGACCGCACCAACGGCCTGCGGCTCGTCATCGGCATCAAGACCGGGTTCAGCCCCGACGCGGTGCTCGAGCAGCTCTATCGGCTGACCCCGCTCGAAGACTCCTTCAACATCAACAACGTCGCGCTCGTCGACGGTGGCCCCCAGACGCTCGGCCTGCGCGAACTCCTCCAGGTGTACGTCGGTCATCGCATCTCGGTCGTCACGCGCCGCTCCGAGTATCGACTCGCGCGTCGGCGCGAGCGGCTGCACCTCGTCGACGGGCTGCTCGTCGCGATCCTCGACATCGACGAGGTCATCCAGCTCATCCGCGGCTCCGACGACACCGCGGCCGCCCGCAGCCGCCTGATGGAGGTCTTCGATCTCAGTCAGGTGCAGGCCGAGTACATCCTCGAGCTGCAGCTGCGCCGGCTGACGAAGTTCTCGCGCATCGAACTCGAGGCCGAGCGCGACAAGCTGCGCGCCGAGATCGCCGAGCTCGAGGCACTGCTCGCCAGCCGTCACCGCATCGAGGCCCTCGTCTCCGACGAACTCGCCGAGACGGCCGAACGCTACGGCACCCCCCGCCGCACGCTGCTCACCGACGCACGTCCCTCGATCGCGGGCGCCGCGGCGAAGCGCGCGGCCGCGGCCGCCCTCGAGGTCGCCAACGTCCCGTGCCGGGTGTTCCTCTCGGTGACGGGCCGCATCGCGCGCGTCGATCTGCCCGAGGGTGCAGCGGGCGCGCCGACGATCACCGTGCCCGCCCGTCGCAGCAAGCACGATGCGATCGCGTCGACCCTCGACACGACGAGCCGGGCCGAGATCGGCGCGGTGACCAGCCGCGGCCGACTCATCCGATTCACGCCCGTCGACCTGCCGATGCTGCCGCCCACCTCGGTGCAGCTCGGCGCCGGCGTGAAGGTCGCCGATTACCTCGCGCTCCCCAACCGCGACGAGCGGGTGCTCGCGATCGTGTCGCTCGCCGCCGAGCGGTCGATCGCCATCGGCACGAAGCAGGGAATCGTGAAGCGCGTCGCGACGGGCGGCTACCCGAACAAGCCCGAATTCGAGGTCATCGGACTCAAGGCCGGCGACGAAGTCGTCGGAGCCGTACAGGGCGACGAGTCCGACGAACTCGTGTTCGTCGCCTCGGACGCGCAGTTGCTGCGTTTCCCCGCGACTTCGGTGCGTCCGCAGGGCTGCGCGGCGGGCGGCATGGCGGGCATCAACCTCGGTTCGGGAGCGCACGTGATCCACTTCACGAGCATCTCGGGCGACCAGGCCGTCGGCTGCGTCGTCGTGACCGTGGCCGCCTCGACCGACACGCTGCTCGGCACCGACCCCGGCAGCGCGAAGGTGAGCGAGTTCGCCGAGTTCCCGGCCAAGGGCCGCGCGACCGGCGGTGTGCGGGCCCAACGGTTCCTGAAGGGCGAAGACGCACTCCACCTCGCCTGGGTCGGCCCCTCCCCCGCACTCGCCGTCGGCCCCGACGGCAGTACGCGCGAACTGCCCGACCCGGGTGCGAAGCGCGACGGCTCGGGCCAGCCGCTCGAGTCGGTCGTCTCGGCGGTGGGTCGCCGCGTCGGCTGACGGCTGACGTGCTCCCACGCAGAAGGAGGCGGGCACCCGTTCGGTTCCCGCCTCCTTCATCGTTCAGGGGATGCGGCCGACGCCGCGATCGATCGGCCTTACGCCGCTCAAGCGTCGATGCGGTCGCGCTCGAGCGCGTCGGAGCTCTCGATGATGAACTCCTTGCGCGGCGCCACCTCATTGCCCATGAGCAGTTCGAAGACGCGCCCGGCGTTCTCGGCGTCGCCGATGCCGACTCGGCGAAGGGTGCGGTGCCGACGGTCCATCGTGGTCGTCGCAAGCTGGTCGGCGTCCATCTCACCGAGGCCCTTGTACCGCTGAATGGGGTCTTGATAGCGCTTCTTCTGCCGGTCGAGCCCCGTCAGCACGCTCTTCAGCTCGGCCTCCGAGTAGGTGTAGATCGTCTCATTGGGCTTCGAGCCCGGGTTCATGACGACCACACGATGCAAGGGCGGCACGGCGGCGAAGACGCGCCCCTCTTCGATCATCGGGCGCATGTAGCGGAAGAAGAGGGTGAGCAGCAGCGTCCGGATGTGCGCGCCGTCGACGTCAGCGTCGGCCATCAGGATCACCTTGCCGTAGCGTGCCTGCGCGAGGTCGAAGCTTCGCCCCGACCCCGCGCCGATGACCTGGATGATCGAGGCGCACTCGGCGTTGCCGAGCATGTCGGCGACGCTCGCCTTCTGCACGTTCAGGATCTTGCCCCGGATCGGCAGCAGAGCCTGGTGTTCGCTGTCACGGGCGAGCTTGGCCGTACCGAGTGCCGAGTCGCCCTCGACGATGAAGAGCTCGCTGTGGGCCACGTCGTTCGAGCGGCAGTCGACGAGCTTGGCCGGGAGCGACGAGCTCTCGAGCGCGTTCTTGCGACGCTGGGTCTCTTTGTGCGCTCGGGCCGAGATGCGCGACTTCATCTCGGCGACGACCTTGTCGAGCAGCAGTGCCGACTGCGTCTTGTCGTCGCGCTTCGTCGAGGCGAACCGGGCGCCCAGCTCTTTGGTGAGCACGCTCGAGACGATGCTGCGCACGGCCGGGGTGCCGAGCACCTCTTTCGTCTGGCCCTCGAACTGCGGCTCGGGCAGGCGCACGGTGATCACGGCGGTGAGACCGGCGAGCACGTCATCTTTGTCGAGCTTGTCGTTACCCGCCTTGAGGCGGCGCGCGTTCTGCTCGACCTGCTGCCGGAGGAACTTGAGGAGGCCCTGGTCGAACCCGGTCTGGTGGGTGCCGCCCTTCGGCGTCGCGATGATGTTGACGAAGGAGCGCACGACGGTGTCGTAGCCGGTGCCCCAGCGCAGCGCGATGTCGACGTCGCAGCTGCGAGTGAGCTCGGTCGGCACCATGGCGCCGCCCTCGCTCAGTACTGGCACCGTTTCGGTGAAGTCGCCGGTGCCGCTGAGTCGCCAGATGTCGGTGATTCCCGAGTCGGGGGCGAGATGATCGACGAACTCGGAGATGCCGCCCTCGAACTGGAACGAGGTCGTGTGCGGAGTCTCGCCCCGCTCGTCGGTCACATCGATCGCGAGGCCGGGTACCAGGAAGGCGGTCTGCCGTGCGCGCCCCAGAAGCTCGTCCGTCAGGAACTCGGCGCCCTTCGTGAAGATCTGCCGATCTGCCCAGTAGCGGATGCGGGTGCCCGTGACGCCCTTCTTGACCTTGCCGACGACGCGGAGTTCGCTTCGCTCCTCGAAGGGGGCGAACGGCGCGTCGGGTGACGGAGCGCCCGAATCGGAGAAGATGCCCGGCTCCCCGCGGTGGAACGACATCGCGAAGGTCTTGCCGTCGCGGTCGACCTCCACGTCGAGCCGCTCGGAGAGGGCGTTCACGACCGACGCGCCGACGCCGTGAAGGCCACCGGACGCCGCGTACGAGCCCGAGCCGAACTTGCCGCCGGCGTGGAGCTTCGTGAAGACGACCTCGACGCCGGTGAGGCCCGTCTTCGGCTCGACGTCGACGGGGATGCCGCGGGCACGGTCGCGCACCTCGACGCTGCCGTCGGGATGGAGGACCACGCCGATCTCGGAACCGTGGCCCCCGAGTGCCTCGTCGACCGCGTTGTCGATGATCTCCCAGACGCAGTGCATGAGTCCGCGCGAGTCGGTCGAGCCGATGTACATGCCGGGGCGCTTGCGCACCGCCTCGAGCCCTTCGAGGACGGAGAGATGGCGGGCGGAATAGTCGGAGCTCACGTCGAACAAGCCTAGTGAGCGCCGCCGACACCCGCGCGCAGGCGCTACGCGCTGAGCGAAATGCCCGGCCGCATGGAACGGGGCCGGCGCCGAGCGTGTTTTCATTGATGAACGGAGATTCGTGAGCAACGGAGGAGGAGCCATGACCCAGTACACCGAGACCACCGGTGCGGTCGATGAACTCGAGACCCCCTACGAGCTCACCGCGCTCGACCGCTGCGATGCATGCGGTGCGCAGGCGTACATCCGCGTCGTCGTCGCGAGCGGCGAACTCCTCTTCTGCGCGCACCACGGTCGCAAGCACCAGGAGAAGCTCTCGCAGATCGCGCATAGCTGGCACGACGAGTCGAGTCGCCTGCTCGCGGACGACAAGCGCTGAGCGCCGCACCGAGCACACGAGAGAACGCCCCGGGTCGACCGACCCGGGGCGCTTCTTCGTTCGAGGGGGCGCAGTGCGGCCGGTTCGAGGTCAGCCGATGGATGCTTCGACGCCTGCCGCACGCAGCTGCGCGGTTCGCGCCGCCATGGCGTAGCCGTCGACCTCCTCCGACCGACCGCCCGGAACATACCCGAGACCTGCCCGATCGGCCATGATGCCGAGCAGGTGATCGGCGAACCCGGGGTTCTTCGCGAGCACGGGCCCGTGCAGGTGGGTTCCGAAGACGGCACCCATGACGACGCCCTCCTGGCCGGATTCGCGGCCGTTGCCCGCGCCCGCGCGGACCCGGCCGAGCGGCGAGCCCTCAGCGCCGACGTAGTCGCGAGCGTGGTTCTCGAACCCGACGAACACGCCGAGGAGCGGCGACTTCACGATGAGGTCGCCCGTGACCCGGCCGTCGCGGGGAACGGCCCGACCGGGCAGGATACCGAGACCTTCGATGCTCCGCCCCCCGGCCGTCTCGATGCCCCAGCTGAGCAGTTCCCAGCCGGTGCCGACGGCGAGGATCGGCACACCTTCGGTGCCCCACCGCCGGAGTTCGTCGTGAAGCCCGAGCATCGCCGAACGGCTCGTCTCGAGCGAGGCGTCGCTGCCCGAACCGAGCACGACCGCATCGACCCGATCAGGCAGCGTCGAACGATCGTCGACCGCCACGACTTCTGCCTCGAGGCCCGCCCATCGGGCTCGCTGCGCGAGCACTGCGGCGTTCTGCGCGTCGCCGTTGGTGTTCTGCAGCGTCGGAAGCAGGGACACGATGGTGAAGGTCATTCGGTTCCCGTCAATCCGAGGTGGGCCCGCGTGCGGCGCATGGAGTCGGCCGAGAACACGATGGTCTTCACGCCTCGCGCGGGTGCGGGCGCCGCGAGGAAGTCGTCGAGGGCGATGCCGAGCTCGGGCTCGACCCGGTCGATCGCCACCCCGTCGTAGGCGAGCATGAGCGCCGCCTCGGCGGCCTTCGAGCCGCTCACGATCTTCACCCGCTCGAGCGACGCGGCGTCAGCCGGCCAGAAGTACGAGGGATCGCGCACATCGGAGCCGATCGCGAACAGGATGTCGCTCGTTCCGGGCTCGATGCTGTCGACGTTCAGCTGATAGCTCGCCGGGTTCTGGATGAGCACGAACTCGACCTCCTGGCCGCGCACCGTGATCCGTTCGCCGCGCCCGAACACGGCGGGGATCGCGCTGAGCGCGTGCGCAGCGGACTCGGGCGAGAAGCGCTCGCCGAGCACGGCACGTGCCGTCGCGTAGGCGGCTGCGGCATCGACGGCGTAGTGGATGCCGCGAGCAGGAAGCCCCGCTCGCACCGGCACGCCCCGGTCGTTCAACACGGCCTCCCGCCCGTCGACCGCGTCGATGACGAGCCCGTCACCGGGCGCGAGTCGCCGCGCCGAGGTCTCGGTGTAGCCGAGCCCGCGGGGGGCCGAGTCGAGCACCGCCTGCGACACGCCGAAACGGTGCACCGCGACATCCGGGCCGAGCTTGGCAGCCAAGCGCTCGAGGTACGCGTCGTCGCCGTTCACGACGACGGCCTCGCCCGCGCGGGCCGCGATGCGGGCGAGCATGCCCGCGACCATCTCGGAGTCGTGGAATCGGTCGATCTGGTCGACCATCACATTCGTGAGGGCGACGACGCGCGCGTCGACCCCCTGCATGACGAGCGCGCCGTGGCCCTCGTCCATCTCGAGGACGGCGACGTCGCCGGGCACCCGGCCCCGCCAGTCGGCCTGTTCCAGGAGGGCGGAGGTGAGGCCCTGGCTGATATTGGCCGTCGACGGGTTCGTGAAGACGTCGACGCCGTGCTCGCGGAGGATCGCGACGAGCATCTTCGTCGTCGTCGACTTGCCCGCAGACCCCGAGACGACCACGAGCCCCTGCGGGAAGCCCGAGAGCGTGCGCTTCAGATACTTCGGGGCGATGCGGTTGACGACGAGCCCGGGCACGGCCGAGCCGCCGCCCGGCTTGCGCAGCCGGGCGGCGAATCGGGTGAGTCGGCCGACGAGGATCGCCGGCCCATAACGCAGGGAACCAGCGCGCACCTGCGGCCTACTCGAGGTAGTCGCGCAGCGACTGCGACCGCGACGGGTGGCGAAGCTTCGCCATCGTCTTCGACTCGATCTGGCGGATACGCTCGCGCGTCACACCGAACGTGTCGCCGATCTGGTCGAGGGTCTTCGGCATTCCGTCGCCGAGGCCGAACCGCATGCGGATCACGCCCGCCTCGCGCTCGCTCAGCGAGTCGAGCAGCGACTCCAGCTGCTTCTGCAGCATGGTGAAGCCCACCGCGTCGGCGGGGACGACCGCCTCGGTGTCTTCGATCAGGTCGCCGAACTCGCTGTCGCCGTCTTCACCGAGCGGGGTGTGCAGCGAGATCGGCTCGCGGCCGTACTTCTGCACCTCGATGACCTTTTCGGGGGTCATGTCGAGTTCCCGGCTCAGCTCTTCGGGCGTGGGCTCTCGACCCAGGTCTTGCAGCATCTGGCGCTGCACGCGGGCGAGCTTGTTGATGACCTCGACCATGTGCACGGGGATGCGGATGGTGCGGGCCTGGTCGGCCATCGCGCGGGTGATGGCCTGGCGGATCCACCACGTCGCGTAGGTCGAGAACTTGAAGCCCTTGGTGTAGTCGAACTTCTCGACGGCACGGATGAGGCCCAGGTTGCCCTCCTGGATGAGGTCGAGGAACTGCATGCCGCGACCCGTGTAGCGCTTGGCGAGCGAGACCACGAGGCGCAGGTTCGCGCCCAGCAGGTGGCTCTTCGCGCGCTGGCCGTCTTTCGCGACCCACTGCAGCTCGCGACCGAGCTGCGAGCGCTTCTCGGCGTCGGTCATCGCAGACAGTTTCTCCTCCGCGAAGAGGCCGGCCTCGATGCGCATCGCGAGCTCGACCTCTTCGGCTGCGTTCAGCAGCGCGACCTTGCCGATCTGCTTCAGGTAGTCCTTGACGGGGTCGGCCGTCGCGCCCGTGATCGCCGAGGAGTAGACGGGCACTTCGTCTTCGTCGTCGGCGGCGCGCAGCACGAGCGCGCCCGTCGGGTGCGGCTCGACCGCGATGGGCTTCGTCTCGTCGTCGACCTCGTCATGGTCGACCTCGTCGTGCTCGACCGGGGCCCCGTGCTCGTCCTCGTCTTCGGAGGCCTTGCCCTTCGCCTTGGTGCGGGGCTTCGCAGGGGCCTTCGCGGTCGCGGCGCGCGGGGTCTTCGACGCGGTCGTCGTCTTCGCCGCAGCCTTGGCGGCGGGTGCCTTGGCCGGCGCCTTGTCTGCAGCCGACTTCGCGGTGGTCTGGCGCTTCGTGGCGGGCGCCTCGGCCTCGTCGGCCGCCTTCGCCTTCGTCGTTGCCATACGTATGAACCTCTCCTACCGTCGGCCGGCGTATGCCCTCGGCGGAGGGCGCGGCTCGAGCTGTCGGTCCGGTCGTTTTCGGACACTATGAGGACCCATGTCAAGTCCGCGTCTCGGCACGGCGTCGGTCGTACCCGCGGACCCGAACGGGTCCTGCCTCAATTATACAGCCCACCAGCCGCGTCGACGCACATTCGACGCACCCCGGCGTACATCACGGGTAACACCCGGCGGCCCGCCGGAATTCCTGCTCGGCGTCGTGATCAACCGGCCCGTGGCGGTTCGTCGTCTCGGGAGCGTCGGAACGCGAGGAACTTCTCGAGCTCCGCGGCGATCTCATCGGCGCTCGGCAGCTCGCCGTCCTCGTCGGTGAGCGGCGACCGCAGGGTCGTCCCCTCCATGTAGGCGTCGTGGCGCTCCTCAAGGGTGCCCACGAGCTTCGCGAGTTCGCCGTTCTCGCCGACCTGTTCGTCGATGCGCCCGAGGAACTCGCGCCCCTGCTCGCGCAGCGCGTCGGTCGGGAAGATGCGACCCGTCGCCGCGCTGATCGCCTCGAGCGCGGCCACCGCCGCCGACGGGAACTCGGCATCGGCGAGGTAATGGGGAATGAGGAGCACGAATCCCGTGGTCGGGTGACCGAGGTCCACCAGACGGTACTCGATGAGGTGCAGGGCGTTCGCGGGCACCTGCGTCGTCGGCCGCCACACCGACATCGTCTCGATGAACTCCTCGCGGTTGCCGCTCACGGTGGCGCGGATCGGCCTCGTGTGCGGCACCGGCATCGGGATCGAGTTCACCCACGTCGTCGACGAGACCTGCAGTTCGTCGACCAGCTGCAGCACCGCGGTGCTGAACTGCTCCCACCGGAAGTCGGGTTCGAAGCCCGTGAGCAGGAGGAAGGGGCGGCCGAGCTCGTCTCGGGCGAGCTCGAGCGCGAGTCGGGGCGGCGTGTAATCGCTCAGGTGGTCGCCCTCGAAGAGGATGATCGGGCGCCGGGCGCGGTAGTCGAGCAGTTCATCGATGTCGAAGGTCGCGACGACGGTCGTGTCGAGGGTGTCCCGCAGGTACTCGGTCGTCTGCGCGACGGCGCCGCCGGCATCGGCGGAGCCGGTCAGTCCCGCGACGAGCGGCAGGCCGGGCGGCACCGAGACGTCGGCGTTCAACTCGTAGAGGGAGCGGGGGTCGCGCATGATTCCAGCCTAGTGACGCCGATCGAGGCCCCTTCCGCCCTGGGGGACGGGCGTTCATGCCCAGAGCGAACACGTACCATCGGGAGTCATGACCGTTCCCACGCTCTCCGTCACCTCCTCCCCCGCCGCCGACACCGACGCCGACGTCGCGCTGCTCGTCGCCGTGAAGGGCGCGGACGGCCCCGAACTGATCGCCGCCGACGGATTCGATTGGGTCGCACCCCAGCTCGTCGCGCTCGGCGCGACCGGCGCGAGCGAGGAGCTCACGCGGGTTCCCGGTCACGAAGGCGGCCCCCGCGTGGTCGCGGTCGTCGGCGTGGGCGAACAGGCGGATGCCTCGAGCCTCCGCCGCGCAGCAGGCTCCGCCGTCCGCCGCCTCACCGGCACCGAGTCGGTCGCGATCGTCGCGGGCGTCGACGACGCGGGCTCGGCCGCGTCACTTCTCGAGGGTGCGGCGCTCGGTGCGTACGCCTACAACGAATACCGCAGCGAACCGAAGCCCCCGGTCGCCCGCATCGCGCTGCACAGCCGCTTCACCGCCGAGGAGACCCGTCTCGAACGCATCCGATCGGTCGTCACGGCGGTCGCTCGCACGAAGGATCTCGTGAACGCCTCGCCCGCGGAGCTGTACCCCGAGACCTTCGCCGCAGCCGCCGTCGAGGCCGCGACCGCGGCGGGCGTGTCGAGCAGGGTGTGGGACGAGGCGGAACTCGAGGCCGACGGGTTCGGCGGCATCGCCGGAGTCGGGCAGGGCTCGAGCCGGGGCCCCCGGCTCGTGCGCCTCGAATGGGCCCCCGACGGGGCATCCACCCATCTCGCCTTCATCGGCAAGGGCATCACCTTCGACTCGGGCGGTCTCTCGCTGAAGCCGATGGCCTCGATGGTCGGCATGAAGACCGACATGGCGGGCGCCGCAGCCGTGCTCTCCTCGATCGTCGCGATCGCCGAACTCGGCCTTCCGATCCGGGTCACCGCTTGGCTGTGCCTCGCCGAGAACATGCCGTCCGGCACCGCGATCCGACCGAACGACGTGCTGCGGATCCGCGGCGGCAAGACCGTCGAGGTCGTGAACACCGACGCGGAGGGCCGCCTCGTGCTCGCCGATGCCCTCGTCGCCGCGAGCGAGGAGCAGCCCGACGCCATCATCGACGTCGCGACGCTCACCGGAGCCCAGGTCGTCGCGCTCGGGCACCGCATCACCGGCCTCATGGGCGACGACGAGCTCGTCGCTCGAGTGCGTACCGTGGCCGACGCCGTCGATGAGGCCACCTGGCCGATGCCGCTTCCCGCCGACCTGCTGCCCCTCCTCAAGTCCGACGTCGCCGACCTCATGAATGCGAAGCTCGGCATGACCGTGCCCGGCATGCTCCTCGCGGGCGTGTTCCTGCAGCAGTTCGTCGGGAAGAAGGAGGGCTCGGAGGAGCTGATCCCGTGGGCGCACCTCGACATCGCGGGCCCCGGCCACAACGGCGGCGCCGGGTGGGGATTCACCGGAACGGGCGCGACCGGCGCGGCGGTCCGCACGCTCGTCGCGCTGGGCGAGGACCTCGCCGCCAAGTAGTAAGGTCGTATGGGCGAGAACGTCGCCCATACGCCCTGCCGCGGCGACACGCCGGCGGCGGTCCGCGACGCAGATCAGATGCGCAAGGGAGATTGCGGTTGTCCGAGCAGAACTTTGACATGGTCGTCCTCGGCGGAGGCAGCGCGGGTTATGCCGCTGCGATCCGCGCCGTCGAACTCGGGCTCACCGCGGTGGTGATCGAGAAGGGCAAGCTCGGTGGCACCTGTCTCCACCGCGGCTGCATCCCGACGAAGGCGCTGCTGCACGCGGCGGAGGTCGCCGAGGTCTCGAAGGAAGCGGCCAAGTACGGCGTGAAGGCCGCCTTCGAGGGCATCGACATGAACGGCGTCTCGGCCTATCGCGAGGGCATCGTCGCCAGCAAGTGGAAGGGCCTTCAGGGTCTGCTCAAGGCGCGCGGCATCCCCGTGGTCGAGGGTGAAGGGCGCCTCGTCGCGCCGAACACGGTGCAGGTCGGCGACGACCGCTACGTCGGCAAGAACGTCGTGCTGGCGACCGGCTCGTACTCGCGCTCGCTGCCCGGCCTCGAGATCGGCGGCCGCGTCATCACGAGCGAGCAGGCACTCGAGCTCGACTTCGTGCCCAAGAAGGTTGCGGTGCTCGGAGGCGGCGTCATCGGCGTCGAGTTCGCGAGCGTCTGGCGCTCCTTCGGTGCCGAGGTGACCATCATCGAAGCGCTCCCCCACCTCGTCCCCAACGAGGAGGAGTCGATCTCGAAGCAGCTCGAGCGGGCCTTCCGCAAGCGTGGCATCGACTTCTCGCTCGGTGTCCGCTTCCAGAGCGTCACCCAGGACGAGCAGGGCGTCGTCATCACCCTCGAGAACGGCCAGAGCTACGACGCTGAACTGCTGCTCGTCGCCGTCGGCCGCGGCCCCTCCACCCAGGGGATCGGCTTCGAAGAGGTCGGCGTCACGATGGATCGCGGCTTCGTGCTGACGAACGAGCGCCTCGCCACGAACGTCCCCGGCGTCTACGCCATCGGCGACATCGTCCCCGGCCTCCAGCTCGCGCACCGCAGCTACCAGCAGGGCATCTTCGTCGCCGAGGAGATCGCGGGCCTGAACCCGATCGTCGTCGATGACGTGAACGTGCCGAAGATCACCTACTGCGAGCCCGAGATCGCCTCGGTCGGCTACACCGAGGCGAAGGCCGCCGAGAAGTTCGGTGCCGACGAGATCAGCTCCTACGACTACAACCTCGCGGGCAACGGCAAGTCGAGCATCCTCGGCACCGGTGGATCGGTGAAGGTCGTCCGCGTGAACGACGGCCCCATCGTCGGCGTCCACATGATCGGCGGGCGGGTCGGCGAGCTCATCGCCGAAGCCCAGTTGGCCGTGAACTGGGAGGCGTACCCCGAAGACATCGCCCCGTTCATCCACGCCCACCCGACCCAGGCAGAGGCCTTCGGCGAGGCCGTGCTGAAGCTCGCCGGCAAGCCGCTGCACGCCATCTGAGCCACGCTGCCCGCCCAACGACTGCAATAAGCTAGATAGCGTTCCCACGCTGTGAAGGAGACAAGCGCATGAGCGAATCCGTCAGCCTCCCGGCACTCGGTGAGAGTGTCACTGAAGGCACGGTCACCCGCTGGCTGAAGAATGTCGGCGACCGTGTCGAGGTCGACGAGCCGCTGCTCGAGGTCTCGACCGACAAGGTCGACACCGAGATCCCGTCGCCCGTCGCGGGTGTCATCGAGGCGATCCTCGTCCAGGAGGACGAGACCGTCGAGGTCGGTACCGCGCTCGTGACGATCGGCGACGGTTCCGGTGCCGCGGCGCCCGCACCCGAAGCCGCTGCGCCGGCGCCCGCCGAGGCGCCGGTCGCCGAGCCGGTCGCCGCACCGCCCGCTCCCGAGCCTGTTGCTGCACCCGCCGACCCTGTTGCTGCACCCGCCGAGCCGGTCGCCGCACCCGAGCCGGTCGCACCGGCCGCGCCCGAGCCGGTCGCCGCACCCGAGCCGGTCGCACCGGCCGCGCCCGAGCCGGTCGCCGCACCTGCACCGGCCGCGGCACCCGCCGAGCCGGTCGCACCGGCAGCTCCGGTCGCAGCTCCCGAGCCCACCCCGGCCCCCGCGCCGGCTGCGGCACCTGCACCCACCGCGGGCGCCCACGCGGGCCCCTCGGGCTACGTCACTCCCATCGTCCGCAAGCTCGCGAACGAGCAGGGCGTCGACCTCGCGAGCGTCACCGGCACCGGTGTCGGCGGCCGCATCCGCAAGCAGGACGTGATCTCGGCGCAGGCGTCACCCGCTGCGGCTGCTGCGGCTCCCGCGCGCACGCCGCTCGAGACCTCGCCGCTGCGGGGCACCACCGTCCCGATGACGCGTCTGCGCAAGGTCGTCGCCGAGCGCGCGGTCGTCTCGATGACGTCGACCGCGCAGCTCACCACCGTGGTCGAGGTCGACGTGACCCGCGTGGCTCGGTTCCGCGACCGCGTCAAGGGCGACTTCCTCGCGAAGACCGGAAACAAGCTCTCCTTCCTGCCGTTCTTCGCCCTTGCGGCGGCGGAGGCGCTCAAGGCCTACCCGATCATCAACTCGACGGTCGACGGCGACAGCATCGTCTACCCGGCACACGAGAACATGAGCATCGCGGTCGACACCGAGCGCGGCCTGCTCACGCCGGTGATCCGCAACGCGGGTGAGCTCGACATCGCCGGCCTGGCCGCGCAGATCGCCGATCTCGCCGACCGCACGCGCAACAACCAGCTGAAGCCCGACGAGCTCGCCGGCGGCACGTTCACCCTGACGAACACCGGGTCGCGCGGTGCGCTGTTCGACACCCCCGTCGTGTTCCTTCCGCAGTCGGCGATCCTCGGCACCGGCATCGTCGTCAAGCGTCCCGTCATCGTCAGCCAGGACGGCGCCGACGCGATCGCTGTGCGCTCGATGGTCTACCTCGCCCTGTCGTACGACCACCGCATCATCGACGGCGCCGACGCCGCGCGCTTCCTCACCGCGGTCAAGGACCGTCTCGAAGAGGGTGCGTTCGACGCCGACCTCGGCATCTAGTCGAAGATCTCACGAAGACGCCAACCGGCCTCGCTCCTCATCACGAGGAGCGAGGCCGGTTCGCGTTCGGGGTCGGCGTACGGGAGCGTCATGAGCACGGCATCGCCCATCTCCGCGATGATCGCGACCGCGTCGAGAGAGTAGGCGACCGGAGAGATCTCCGCGCCCTCCCGGGCTCCGGAGATGAGCCCGAGATCAGCTCGTTCGATCGTCGATCCCGCATGGTTGACCTGCTGGAGACAGGCCGTGTCGAGGGCGGCGAAGCAGTCCTCGCGCCGCGCGAGGAGTTCCGCGGTCGCCTCCACAGGATCTTCGATCGACGCCCCGTCGGCCCCGGGGGTCGTCTCGGCGTCGCCGGAAGCGGAACCGTCGCCCGGAGCGGAACCGCGGTCGGAGATCACGGCGCCCTCACTCGCCGGCGCCGGGGAGGCCGGGCCCGCAGCGGCGCCCGCCGCGGCCGCCGCGGTGTCGCCCGCGTCGTGAACGCCCTGCTGATCGGCGGGCGGCACCAGCGCGAGCAGCAGCACGAGCGCGGCGCCGCCCACCAGCGCCGCCACGAGCACCGTACGGCGGCGGGCCGCGAGTGCTCGCCGACATCGCGCGGCGAATGAGGTGACCGGATCGACGTCCGCGAGGTCCGCGCCGCGCTCGACCGCTTCGGCCGGTACCTGGGCGAGCGCGGCCAGGGTGCTGAGCAGCCCGCGGCGCGGCGTCGGCGCGGCCACGGCCCGCTGCGTCGGATCGTCCACCAGCCCATGCCGGACCGACTCCACCGGCCCAGTGGCCAGGCCCGACCCGGTCGATTCGGCGACCCGCCCGGGCACGGCACCGCGCTGCCCACCGGCCGGAACTCCGCGGACCGGCGCCGCGGCCGCCGATTCGAACAGGGTGCGCTCGAGCAGAGCCTCGCTGCGCACGAACGGTCGTGCGGCAGCCGCGTCGCGGATCGCGGCGACCGCCCGGTCGAGGCTGCCGGGTGGTCGTGTCACCTCCGCCACGCCTGCGACGAGGTCGGACAG
This sequence comes from Agromyces italicus DSM 16388, assembly GCF_000421545.1. Lineage (GTDB taxonomy): Bacteria > Actinomycetota > Actinomycetes > Actinomycetales > Microbacteriaceae > Agromyces > Agromyces italicus. The sequence goes on along the minus strand of NZ_ATXF01000001.1, from coordinate 53,592 downwards.
CGCCGCATGACCCTCACGAATGAGTTCGGTGCGCTCGATCGCGCTCGAGACCTCGTCGAGCCGCCGAATCGCCCCGAGTCCGATGAGTCGCGGTCGGCCGACCCCGTCGATGATCACGTCGTTCGGTGCCAGCCGGGTGTGCACGAAGCCCGCCTCGGCGAGCCCCGCGACGGCGACCGCGATGGGGGCGAGGATCGTGACGGCCTCCCCCGGCTCCAGCGCACGCTCGGTCAGCAGCCGAGCGAGCGTCGGCCCTGCGAGCCGCTCAACCGCGAGCACGCAGCGTCCGTCGTCGAGCGCGGTGACGTCGATGAGCGCAGGCAGCGTGCCCGTGGCATCCGCCGTCATCGCCGCGATCTCGGCCGCGACGAGCGCGTCGTCGCACCCGGCCTCGTAGATTCGCAGCGCGACCACCGCCCGTGACGACGACTCGCCGTCTGCCGTGTGCAGACTGTTCGCGAGGAAGATCGCGGCACGATCACCCGACGCCAGGCGCCGCAGCAGACGATAGCCCGAGATCGCTGCGCGTTCGTCGCCGGCGCGCGGCTCATGAGCCGGGCCCGATCCCTTCGCCGTCCCGGTGTTCGGAGCAGAAGTCGTGGCCGACCGGCCGCGCCTGTGACGTCTCATCCTGGAACTCTTCCCCACGACGTGTCCGCCCGAGGCGCCGACCGCTCGAATCGGGGCGACTTCGCGGCGCGAACGGCTGGGGAGGAGGAGTCGCCTAGACTGGCCGAATGCTCGACATCGTCGTCACGGGGCTAAGCGCCAACTCCGTGCCGTACATCGAGGGTCTCGACCTTCAGCGCGCCGTCCATCGCGCGGTCGTCGCGGGCGAACGCCCCGACACCGTCCTCCTCCTGGAGCACCCCTCCGTCTACACCGCCGGGAAGCGAACCTCGCCCGACGAGCGACCCGATGACGGCACGCCCGTCATCGACGTCGATCGCGGCGGCAAGATCACCTGGCATGGGCCGGGGCAGCTCGTGGGGTACCCGATCATCCGCCTTGCAGAACCGATCGACGTGGTCGGCTACGTCCGCCGCCTCGAAGGCGTCCTCATCGACGTGCTCCACGGGTTCGGCGTCGACGGACGTCGCGTCGACGGACGCTCGGGGGTCTGGGTCGGGCCCGAAGGCGGTGAGCACAAGATCGCGGCCATCGGCATCCGCGTCGCCGACGGCGTCACGATGCACGGCTTCGCCCTCAACTGCTCGAACTCGCTCGAACCGTACGAGAAGATCGTCGCCTGCGGCATCCGCGACGCGGGCATCACGACGATCAGCCGCGAGCTCGGCTGCGCGGTGACGCCGACCGACCTCGTCGACGCGGTCGGCGCACGCCTCCGCCTCGAGTTCGAGGGGGCGCTGGCCGCGTGAGCACCGTTCCCGAGGGGCGCAGACTGCTGCGCCTCGAAGTCCGCAATGCCCAGACGCCGATCGAACGCAAGCCCGAGTGGATCAAGACCCGGGCGAAGATGGGCCCCGAGTACCGTGCGCTGCAATCGCTCGTGAAGAGCGAAGATCTGCACACGGTCTGCCAGGAGGCCGGCTGTCCGAACATCTACGAGTGCTGGGAGGATCGCGAAGCGACATTCCTCATCGGCGGTTCGCAGTGCACCCGCCGTTGCGACTTCTGCCAGATCGACACCGGCAAGCCGGCCGACTTCGACGCCGACGAGCCGCGCCGCGTGGGCGAGTCGGTCGTGCGCATGCAGTTGCGCTACTCGACCGTGACGGGCGTCGCCCGCGATGACCTGCCCGATGGCGGGGCGTGGCTCTACGCGGAGACGATCCGCGAGATCCACCGGCAGTCCCCCGGCACCGGCGTCGAGATCCTCGTGCCCGACTTCAACGGCGAGCCCGAGCTCCTGCAACAGGTCTTCTCCGCACGACCAGAGGTCTTCGCCCACAACGTCGAGACGGTGCCGCGCATCTTCAAGCGCATCCGCCCGGCGTTCCGCTACGAGCGATCGCTCGACGTGATCACCCAGGGCCGCGATGCGGGGCTCATCACCAAGTCGAACCTCATCCTCGGAATGGGCGAGGAGCGCGTCGAGGTCTCCCAGGCCCTCCGTGATCTCCACGATGCGGGCACCGACATCATCACGGTCACGCAGTACCTTCGTCCGAGCCCGCGGCATCTGCCGGTCGCACGGTGGGTCCGCCCCGAGGAGTTCCTCGAGATCAAGGACGAAGCCGAGGAGATCGGGTTCCTCGGCGTGCTCGCCGGCCCTCTCGTTCGTTCGTCGTACCGGGCGGGCCGACTCTGGGCGCAGTCGATGCGGGCGAAGGGCCGCGAACTTCCGGCCGAGCTCTCCCATCTCGCCGACGCCTCACTCGGCTTCGCGCAGGCGGTCGGCTGATCCCGACCCGCGCCCGCACGACCTGCTCGGATCGCGACGTCCCACGCGGTCCGAGCAGGCCCCGGCCGCCGGTATCCTAGGAACCATGGCACGCACCAAGGACGCATCGAAGGCTCAGAAGGAGCCCGGCCGCCTCAAGCAGATGTGGCAGGTCTTCCAGATGACCCGCCGCTACGACTCGACCGCGCAGTGGCTGATGCTCCTGGCATTCCTCGGGCCGATCATCGTGGGGCTCGCGCTCGCGCTCCTGCTCGGCGAGGGCAACGGCTTCACCATCGCCCTCTGGGTCGTCGCCGGCGTCCTGGCCGGCCTCCTTCTCGCCCTCGTGGTGCTCGGCCGACGTGCCGAGCGAGCCGCGTACTCGCAGATCGACGGCCAGCCGGGCGCAGTGGGCGCGGTGCTCCGCAGCGGTCTGCGCGGCAGCTGGGTCGGCAACGAGATGCCCGTCGCCGTCAACGGCAAGACCCAGGACGCGGTGTACCGCGCCGTGGGCAAGGGCGGTGTCGCACTGATCAGCGAGGGCCCGGTCTCCCGCACCCAGCGCATGCTCGACGACGAGCAGCGCAAGGTCGCCCGCGTGCTCCCGAACGTTCCCATCACGCTCATCTCGGTCGGGCACGACGATGGTTCGATCGAGCTGTACCGTCTCGCCGCGACCCTGCGCAAGACGAAGAAGGCGTTGACCAAGCCCGAGGTGCTCGCGGTCTCGAACCGGCTGAACTCGCTCCAGACGGCGCTGCCGATCCCGAAGGGCATCGACCCCATGAAGGCGCGGCCGCAGCGCGGCAAGATGCGCTGAACGCACACCTCGACCACGCGGCATCCGTCTCGATTCGACGGGTGCCGCGTTCGTCGTTTCAGCGGGGGTTCGCTGGGCCGGATGCCTCGCCCGACGACGACGAGCGGATGAGCACCGTGCGGGCGACCTTGTCGTGGAAGCCGCGCTGGTCGGAGTCCCACACGAGCGCGGGGATCACGAGGAGCAGAAGCCCGGTGCGCACGATCGGGCGCACGAAGCCGACCCAGCCGCCTTCGACCGCGACGAGGTGCATGCCGAAGAGCCTGTGGCCGAGACTGCCCCCGATCGTCGGGATGAAGACGATCTGCAGCACCGCGAACACGAGCGGAGTGACCCACGTGTACGCCACCGATTCGTAGGGCGTCACGAGCAGCGAGAGCAGCATCGCACTGCCCCAGTCGACGAGGAGCGCCGCGATGCGGCGGCCCGCCCGGGCCACCGAACCGCGCCCCTCATCGGGGAGACCGAGGCGTTCGCCGGGCCAACGGCTCGGTTCGAGATCACCGAATGTCTGAGGTTTCGCGTCGGGCACCAGACGATTCTACCGAAGCCGAACCGGCGTAACATGGCCGAAACATTCCGGTCACGGTCGGGAAACGGCGCGCCGATAGCGTCGCTCGTGGCTGTGCAAGACCGTTCCGCTACCCGCCCCCTTGGAGACGCCGAAACATGTTCACCGATTCGTCCGAAGTGCTCAAGTTCATCAAGGAGACGGATGTCAAGTTCCTCGACATCCGCTTCACCGACCTCCCGGGTGTGCAGCAGCACTTCAACATCCCGGCCTCGACGGTCGATGAGGAGTTCTTCACGGTCGGTCAGCTCTTCGACGGCTCCTCGATCCGCGGTTTCGCGAACATCCACGAGTCCGACATGCAGCTCATCCCCGATGTGACGACCGCGTACCTCGACCAGTTCCGCGCCGAGCGCACGCTCGTGATGGTCTTCGACATCTACAACCCGCGCAACGGCGAGATCTACGCGAAGGACCCGCGCCAGGTCGCCAAGAAGGCCGAGAAGTACCTCGCCTCGACCGGCATCGCCGACACCGCGTACTTCGCCCCCGAGGCCGAGTTCTACATCTTCGACGACGTGCGCTACGAGGTCAACCAGCACTCGAGCTTCTACTCGGTCGACTCCGAGGAGGGCGCCTGGAACAGCGGCCGCACGGAGGAGGGCGGCAATCTCGGCAACAAGACGCCCTTCAAGGGCGGCTACTTCCCGGTCAGCCCGGTCGACAAGACCGCCGACCTGCGCGATGACATCTCGCTCAAGCTCATCGAGGCGGGTTTCCAGCTCGAGCGTTCGCACCACGAGGTGGGCACGGGCGGCCAGCAGGAGATCAACTACCGCTTCGACACGATGGTGCACGCGGCCGACGACATCCTGAAGTTCAAGTACATCGTGAAGAACACCGCCGACCAGTGGGGCAAGACGGCGACGTTCATGCCGAAGCCCCTCTTCGGCGACAACGGCTCGGGCATGCACACCCACCAGTCGCTCTGGAACGACGGCAAGCCGTTGTTCTACGACGAGGCCGGCTATGGCGGGCTCTCCGATCTCGCCCGCTGGTACATCGGCGGCCTGCTGAAGCACGCCCCGGCCGTGCTCGCCTTCACCAACCCGAGCGTCAACTCCTTCCGCCGGCTCGTTCCCGGCTTCGAGGCTCCCGTCAACCTCGTCTACTCGGCCGGCAACCGCTCGGCGTGCATCCGCATTCCGATCACCGGTACCAACCCGAAGGCCAAGCGCATCGAGTTCCGCGTGCCCGACGGCGCGAGCAACCCCTACCTCGCCTTCGCCGCACAGCTCATGGCGGGCCTCGACGGAATCAAGAACCGTATCGAACCCCACGAGCCCGTCGACAAGGACCTCTACGAGCTCCCGCCCGAGGAGGCCAAGGCCATCCCGCAGCTGCCGGGTTCGCTCGACGCCGCGCTCGACGCGCTCGAGGGCGACCACGACTTCCTCCTCGAGGGCGGCGTGTTCACCAAGGAGCTCATCGAGACCTGGATCGACTACAAGCGCGAGAAGGAGCTGAAGCCCCTCGCTCAGCGCCCGCACCCGTTCGAGTTCGAGCTCTACTACGGCGTCTGATCACCCGCAGCCCCCTGCTGCCCCGGAGGGCCGTCCCGCGAGAGCGGGGCGGCCCTCCGGCCGTTTCCAGCGCGACGAGGCACGGCATCATCGCGGATGCCACGGGGCCGGCGCCGTGGCATCCGTGCTGCCGAGAGCACTGATCGTCAGACGGTGGGATCGCGCCTGGGCTCGAGGCCGTAGAACCCGCGCTCGAACACCGCGCGGGCGCGCCGGGTGAGCTGAAGGTAGTCGTGCTCGAGCCGGGTCGCCGAGCCGGCGGGGTAACCCATGATGCGCGCGACGCCCTCGAGCTGAGAACGCTCGACGGGCAGCACGTCGGTCGTGCGGTCGAGCCACAGCGTCAGCGCCGATCTGGCGCGGGAGGCGAATACCCAGGCGGCGCGCAGGGTATCGGCGTCGTCGGTCTCGATGAGCCCGGCCTCGGTCGCCGCTTCGAGGGCCACGAGGGTCGAGGTCGTGCGCAGCGCCGCGATCTCGGCGGCGTGCTGGAGTTGCACGAGCTGCACGAACCACTCGACGTCGGAGATCGACCCGCGACCGAGCTTCAGGTGCCGGGTGGGGTCGGCGCCCTGAGGCAGCCGCTCGTTCTCGACGCGGGCTTTGATGCGCTTGACCTCGCGTACCGCCTGCTCGGCGATCTCGGTCGGGTAGCGCACAGTGTCGGCGAGTTCGGTGAAGTCGGCGACGAGGGCCGAGTCGCCCGCGACGCCGCGAGCGCGCAAGAGGGCCTGCGCCTCCCACGTGAGCGACCAGCGGGAGTAGTAGGCCCGGTACGCGTCGAACGAGCGGGCGACGACCCCGTTGCGCCCCTCGGGGCGGAGGTCGGCGTCGAGGTCGAAGGGAAGCCGTGCGTCCTCGGAGAGGCGCACGAGCTCGCTCACGATGCGAAGGGCTCGTGAATGCGCGGCGTCGGCCTCGGCGCCCTGCTGCCGGTATACGTAGATGATGTCGGCGTCGGAGCCGATACCGAGCTCTCGCCCGCCGAAACGGCCCATGCCGATCACCGCGAACTCGATGCCGTCGGGCCCCTCGCCGCGAATCGCCGACACCAGCGCGGCGATGTGGTTCTCCGTGAGATCACTGAGTCCGTGGCCCAGTTCTTCGACGGTGCAGACGTCGAGGATTCCCGCGAGGGAGAGCCGCAGCATCTCGCGCCGACGGATCGCGCGGAAGATCTTCGCGGCGTCGTCGGTCTCGCCGTGCCGGCGGAGGACGGCGCGGGTCTCGTCCTGAAGCGCCGCGAGCGAACGCGGCCGCAACTCCTCGAGGTCTTCGAGCCAGGCGACGGCCTCGGGGGCGCGTTCGAGGAGCTCGGCCGCGTAGCGGGAGCCGGAGAGCACCCGGGTGAGGCGGAGCGCGGCGTCAGACGAATCGCGCAGGAGCCTGAGGTACCAGTGCGTCGTGCCGAGCGTGTCGCTCAGGCGACGGAACGAGAGCAGCCCGAAGTCGGGATCGGTGCCCTCGGCGAACCAGGAGATCAGGACGGGCATGAGATGCCGCTGGATCGTCGCACGGCGTGAGAGGCCCGTGGTGAGCGCAGCGATGTGCGCGAGGGCCCCGCGCGGGTCGCTGAACCCGATCGCGGCGAGACGCGCCTCGGCCTGGGCACTCGTGAGCTCGAGGCCCGACGCGGGCAACGCGGCGACCGCCGAGAGCAGCGGGCGGTAGAAGAGACGCTGGTGGAGCCCACGCACGCGCTGCCGGGTCGACTGCCACACCCGGGTGAGCTCGGCCGCGTCGCGGCCGAGCCCCGAAGCCCGGGCGAGCACTCGAAGCCGGTCGGCGTCGCGGGGCATGAGATGGGTTCGGCGCAGGCGTTCGAGCTGCAGCCGGTGCTCGAGCACGCGGAGCACGCGATAGTCGCGCGAGAACTCCCCCGCCTCCTCACGACCGACGTACCCGCCGTCGGCGAGGGCGGTGAGCGCCGGCAGAGTGCCGGCCTGGCGGATCGAGTCGTCGCTCGCCCCGTGCACGAGCTGCAGCAGCTGCACCGTGAACTCGATGTCACGGAGTCCACCCGGGCCGAGCTTCACCTGCACGTCGACCTCGTCGGCCGGGATGTGCTCGGTGACCCGCTCGCGCATGCGCTGCACCGACTCGACGAAGCCCTCGCGGCTCGAGCTCGACCAGACCATCGGTGCCACGCCGGCCGTGTAACGGGCACCGAGCTCGAGGTCGCCGGCGAGCGGACGCGCCTTCAGCAGCGCCTGGAACTCCCAGCTCTTCGCCCAGCGCTCGTAGTACTGGAGGTGCGAGTCGAGGGTGCGCACGAGCGCGCCGTCCTTGCCCTCGGGGCGAAGGTTCGGGTCGACCTCCCAGAGTGGCGGCTCGATGCCGGGCTCGCCGATGAGGCGCATCGCGACCATCGCGAGGCGCGTCGCGATCTCGACCGCGCGCGGCGTGACCACGACGGCATCGTCGGCCGACTCGGCGACGAAGATGACATCGACGTCGCTGACGTAGTTCAGTTCGCGTGCGCCGGCCTTGCCCATGCCGATGATCGCGAGCCGTGTCGAGGCGACCTCGTCCGCGGGATACCGGCCGGGCGCGGCGGGGGCACCCTCCCCGCGGGAGATGATCCGGCGTGCGCCGGCGACCGCCGCATCGAGCACCGCGCCCGCGAGGTCGGCGAGGCCTGCGGCGACGACGTCGACGGCGTCGACGGCATCGTGGCGGGTGAGGTCGTACACCGCGACGCCGGCGAGCAGTCGACGATACCGCGCACGAATCGCGGCGGCGACGGCATCGGGATCGGCTGCGGCCTCGCTCGGAAGTTCGTCGACCGCTGCGAGGAGGAGTGCCCGGGACTCGGCCGACGACGGCGGCGGCATCGGCACGGCCTGCAGCAGCGCGAGGTCGGCGGGATGCCGGCTCAGGAACTCGGCGAGCCCGCGTGAGGCTCCCACGAGTCGCGTCAGACGTTCGGCGGCCGCCGGTTCGGCGAGCACCGCGACGAGCTCGGCGGGGGCACGGTCATGGAGGCGTTCGAGCTCTGCGAGGGCCGAGTCGGGGTCGGCGGCGCTGCCGAGCGCCTCGAGCAGCGCCTCGCCGTCGAGGCCGGTCGCTTGCGAGAGCCGGCCGAGACCGGCCGACGCCCGATCGAGATCATCGAAGCCCGCCCGCGCGAGCCGACCGAGCATCGGCGCCTGTCGAGACACGTCGCGGTCAGAGAATCTCGAGGTTGCGTTGCAACTCGAACGGCGTGACCTGCGAGCGATAGTCGCGCCACTCGGCCCGCTTGTTCGCGAGCACGTAGTTGTAGACCTGCTCGCCGAGCGTCTCGGCGACCAGTTCGGAAGTCTCCATGTACTCGATGGCGTGGTCGAGGCTTGCGGGCAGCGGGCTGTAGCCGAGCGCGCGGCGCTCACTGTCGGTGAGCGCCCACACGTCGTCTTCGGCCTCGGGCGGCAGCTCGTAGCCCTCTTCGATCCCCTTCATTCCCGCGGCCAGCAGCAGCGAGAACGCGAGATACGGGTTCGCTGCCGAGTCGATCGCGCGGTACTCGACCCGAGCACTCTGGCCCTTGTTGGGCTTGTAGAGCGGCACGCGCACGAGCGCCGAGCGGTTGTTGTGACCCCAACAGATGAAGCTCGGCGCCTCCGCGAGCTTGTCAGGCCCGACCCCGCCCCACAACCGCTTGTACGAGTTCACGAACTGGTTCGTCACCGCGGAGATCTCCGACGCATGGCGCAGGAGTCCCGCGATGAACTGGCGGCCGATCTTCGAGAGCTGGTACTGCGCACCGGGCTCGTAGAAGGCATTCGCGTCGCCCTCGAACAATGACAAATGGGTGTGCATGCCGCTTCCGGGCTGCAGCGCGAACGGCTTCGGCATGAACGTCGCGTAGACGCCCTGCTCGATCGCGACCTCTTTGACGACCGTGCGGAACGTCATGATGTTGTCGGCGGTGGTCAGCGCGTCGGCGTAGCGGAGGTCGATCTCGTTCTGGCCTGGTCCGGCCTCGTGGTGGCTGAACTCGACCGAGATGCCGAGGTCTTCGAGCATGCGCACCGAACGGCGCCGGAAGTCGTGCGCCGTGCCCCCGGGCACGTTGTCGAAGTAGCCGGCCGAGTCGACCGGCTCGGGGCCCGCCTCGCCGTACTTCGACGAGCGCAGCAGATAGAACTCGATCTCGGGATGCGTGTAGAACGTGAAGCCCCGGTCGGCGGCCCGTGCGAGCGTGCGCTTCAGCACGTTGCGAGGGTCGGAGACCGCCGGCTCTCCGTCGGGCGTCGTGATGTCGCAGAACATGCGGCCCGTCGGGTCGATGTCGCCGCGCCACGGGAGCGTCTGGAACGTCGACGGATCGGGGTACGCCAGCAGGTCGGACTCGTACGTGCGACTGAGACCCTCGATCGCCGAGCCGTCGAATCCGATGCCCTCGGTGAACGCGCCCTCGACCTCGGCCGGTGCGATCGCGACCGATTTCAGGGTGCCGACGACGTCGGTGAACCAGAGCCTGACGAACTTGACGCCCCGCTCCTCGATCGTGCGAAGAACGAAGTCACGCTGCTTATCCATCCACACCCTCTCTCGCACCCTCCAGCGTACTGGCTCGCACTCGCTTCGCCGCGACGCGCCGTGGGCGGTTGCCCCGACGGCGTGTGCGAGGATGGCGACATGTCAGGCGAGCCCCAGACCGCAGCATCCGACGACCAGCCGGTCGAGCAGAACCCGTACGGGGGCGCGCCGTCGCCGGGTGCACCGAAGCGGGTGCGCACGCGGCACTTCCAGAATGCGAAGCGCGACGGAATCAAGATCACCGGCCTCACGAGCTACGACCAGCTCACGGCTCGCATCTTCGACGAAGCCGGCATCGACTTCCTCCTCGTCGGCGACTCGGCCGGCAACAACGTGCTCGGCTACGAGACCACCCTTCCCGTCACGGTCGACGAGCTGATCCCGTTGACGCGCGCCGTCGCGGGCGCCGTCAAGCGCGCCTTCGTCGTCGCGGACATGCCGTTCGGCTCCTACGAGAACGGCCCCGAAGACGCGCTGCACACCGCGGTGCGCTTCATGAAGGAGACCGGCGCCCACGCCGTCAAGCTCGAGGGCGGTGAGCGCAGCCACAAGCAGATCCGCCGCATCGTCGGAGCGGGCATCCCGGTCATGGCGCACATCGGCTACACCCCGCAGAGCGAGCACGGCCTCGGCGGCCACGTCATCCAGGGGCGTGGCGAGGGCGTCAGGCAACTCCTCGCCGATGCGAAGGCCGTGCAAGATGCCGGTGCCTTCGCCGTGGTGCTCGAAATGGTTCCGGCGGACGCGGCGCGCCAGGTCACCGAGCTGCTCGACATCCCGACGATCAGTGTCGGTGCGGGCCCGCACACCGACGGTCAGCTGCTCGTCTGGACCGACTGGGCCGGTCTCACGATCGGGCGCGTACCGAAGTTCGTCAAGCAGTACGCCGACCTCTCGGGCATTCTCGCGAACGCCGCCAAGGCGTGGCGCGACGATGTCGAGTCGGGCGGCTACCCGAACGCCGAACACTCCTACGAGTAGTGCCCTGGGCGCGGGCGCCGCTCAGCGCTCCTCGGCGTCCTCCTCGGCCCATTTCGCGCTGTTCGCACGGAGGATCTCGAGCGCACGCTCGGCCTCCGCGCGCGTCTCGAACGGGCCGACGCGATCCACCGACGGCGAGACGAATCCGTGCTCGACCTCGCCGGTCTTGAGGTTGTACCAGTACCGGTGCTCGATGTCCTCGGCCATAGGCTGATCCTATGCCCAAGGACGCCTCCGGCCACCTGATCCCCGGCCGACTGTCACCGAATCGCGCCGTCCCGGCGTCGATCCCCCGCCCCGAGTACGTCGGTCGCACCTCCCCCGCCCCGAACCGCGACGGCGACCGCTACTCCCCCGACGAGATCGAGCGCATCCGGGCCGCCGGACGTGTCGCGGCGGGCGCGATCGAAGCCGCTTCCGCGGCGATCAGGCCGGGCGTCACGACCGACGAGCTCGATCGCATCGCGCACGAGTACGTCGTCGCGCACGGTGCCTACCCGTCGACGCTCGGCTACCGCGGGTACCCGAAGTCGAGCTGCACCTCGGTCAACGAGGTCATCTGCCACGGCATCCCCGACGACACCGTGCTCGCCGACGGCGACCTCGTGAACATCGACGTGACCGCGTTCCTCGACGGCATGCACGGCGACCTCAACCACACCTTCCTCGTCGGCGAGGCGAACGACGCGGCCGCCCTCCTCGTCGAGCGCACGCGCGAGGCGCTTGCGCGTGGCATCCGCGCCGTCGCACCCGGCCGTCGGGTGAACGTCATCGGGCGCGCGATCGAGGCGTACGCGAAGCGCTTCGGGTACGGGGTGGTGCGCGACTACACCGGGCACGGCGTGGGGCGCGCGTTCCACACGGGGCTCGTGATCCCCCACTTCGACGACCCCGACGCCACGACCGTGATCGAGCCCGGCATGGTGTTCACGATCGAGCCGATGCTGACCGTCGGGTCGATCGAGGCAGACGTGTGGGCCGACGACTGGACGGTCGTCACCCGCGACCGCTCACTCACCGCCCAGTTCGAGCACACCCTCGTCGTCACCGAGCGCGGCACCGAGATTCTCACGCTGCCCTGAGCCCAGGCGCTCGAGCCGGCCGCTCGGGCTAGGGTGAATCGCATGAGCACGGAACTCGCGATCGGCATCGACATCGGCGGCACGGGCATCAAGGGGGCCGTCGTCGATCTCCGTTCCGGCGCGCTCGTCTCCCCGCGAATCAAGGTGAAGACGCCCGAAGGAGGCCGACCCGACGACATCCTCGCGGCGACCGACGAACTGCTCACGAGGCTCGCCGCCGACTTCGACGATTCCCTCCCCCTCGGGGTCTGCTTCCCCTCGATCGTGAAGCACGGGCGGACGCTCTCGGCCGCGAACATCTCGCGCGAATGGATCGGCCTTCCCGCGGAAGAGCTGTTCGAGCAGGCCTTCGGCCGCGAGATCCACTTCATCAACGACGCGGATGCCGCCGGCTACGCCGAATCGCGCTACGGCGCGGCGGTCGACGCCGATGGGCTCGTGATCCTCACCACGCTCGGCACCGGGATCGGCTCGGCGTTCCTCTACGACGGCGTGCTCGTGCCGAACTCCGAGCTCGGGCACCTCGAGCTCGACGGGCTCGAATCCGAGAAGCGCGCCGCCTACTCGGCGATGGAGCGGGAGGGGCTCGATTGGTCGCAGTGGGCCGTGCGGCTTCAGCGCTTCTACGCGCACGTCGAGTTCATCTTCTCGCCCGACCTGTTCGTCGTCGGCGGCGGCGTCTCGAAGTTCCACGGGGAGTTCCTGCCGCTGCTCGAGCTGAAGACCCCGATCGTGCCGGCGATGCATCGCAACAACGCAGGGCTCCTCGGCGCCGCTTCGCTCGCGGCGAAGTAGGACGCCGGGGCGCGCCGAGCGCCGCTGAAGCGCCGTTCGGTGCGAGCGGGCCGGCTGATACGCCGGGTTCTGTTCACCGGGCGCTTGCGCGACACCGGCTGGACGGCCATCTCTCTCGGGGGCACGTTGCCGTGACCCTCCAGCGGCCTACCCGGGAACGGGACGGGCAGCCCCATCGTTCCCTGTCTGGCCTTGCTCCGGACGAGGTTTACCGAGCCGATCGCGTCACCGCGACCGCTGGTGGGCTCTTACCCCACCGTTTCACCCTTACCCGGCGCTTGCGCACCGGGCGGTCTGCTTTCTGTGGCACTGTCTCGCGGGTTGCCCCGGGTGGGTGTTACCCACCGTCCTGCCCTGTGGAGCCCGGACGTTCCTCGGCGCACGATCGAGACCGTGCGACGCGACCGTCTTGCCGACCCACTCGCCCCTGAAGTCTAGCGTCAGAGACCCGACTCGTCGGTGCGCACGAGAATGCGGTCGCACTCGGGGCACTGCACCACGTCGTCGTGCGCGGCGCGGCGCACCTGCTCGAGGTCGGAGCCCGTGAGGGTGATCGTGCAGCCGCCGCAGGTGCGCTGGCGCAGGAGGGCCGCACCGACGCCGGCACCCCGGGCGCGCCGCTGCTCGTAGAAGGCGAGCAGTTCGGCGGGGACGCCGGCGGCGACGACCTCGCGGTCGCGTTCGGTCTGCTCGCGCTCGACGGCGAGCGTGCCGGCCGCCTCGTCGCGCTCGGCCTCGAGCGCGGTCACCTCGGTGACGATCGCGGCGCGCTGGAGGTCGATGCTCGACACGGCGACCTCGGCCTCCTCGACGCGCTCCATGACGACGAGCTCCTGGTCCTCGAGGTCCGAGCGGCGCTTCGCGAGCGACGCGAGCTCGGCCTCGAGCGCGGTGACGTCCTTCACCGAGGAGGTGTGCTGGAGCCGCTCGCTGTCGCGGGCCATCCTCGCCTCGACGAGCGCGACGTCGGACTCGAGCCGCGCGAGTTCGGCCTTCGCGTCTTCGAGCGTGCCGATCGCCTCGGCGCGGGTGCCGCGCACGGCGGAATCGCGCTGCCCGAGCTCGGCCAGCGGAGCGGTCTGCGGCAGTGAGCCGAGGCGGTGCGCGAGCTGCGCGACCCGGGTGTCGATCGACTGCAGGCGCAGGAGTTCCTGCTGCTCGGCGGGGCTGGCCTTCACGTGTTGCTCCTCGTGGGGGTCGGGGTGGGAGTCATCATTGCACGACCTGGAAATCCCAGGGGTCGGTGCGGATCTCGCTGACGGCGACCTCGACACCGGGCAGCGCCGCGCGCAGCTCGGCGGCGGCGGTGTCGAGCCAGAGCCATTCGCTCGCCCAGTGCGAGACGTCGACGAGCGCGGGGCCGCCGCCGAGCAGTGCCTGTTCGCGCGCTTCGGAGGCGGGGTGGTGCCGGAGGTCGGCGGTGACGTAGACGTCGGCGGCACGGACGAGCGGGTGGCCGAGGAGCGAGTCGCCGGCGCCGCCGCACACGGCGACGGTCTCGACCGGATCGTCGAAGCCGCCGGCGACGCGCACCCCCGTCGCGGTCGGCGGCAGCACCTCGGCGAGGTGGCGGACGAGCCGGCCCAGGGTGGTCGGCTCGGCGAGCCGGCCCACCCGGCCGATGCCGGTGGCACCGTCGTCGGATGCCTCGATCGGCCGCGGCGCGACGAGTCCGAGCCGCTCGGCGAGGACCGCGGAGGTGCCGGTCGCGACGACGTCCGCGTTCGTGTGCGCGGAGAGCAGCGCACTGCCGCCACGGATGAGCTTCGCGAGCAGCGCACCCTTGTAACGGTCTTCGGCGATGCTCGTGACGCCGCGGAGGAGCAGCGGGTGGTGCGCGATCAGGAGATCGGCGCCCTGCTCGACGGCCTCGTCGACCGTCGCGGCGACGGCGTCGACGGCGAGCAGGATGCGGTGGACGGGAGAATCGAGCGCCCCGGAGACGAGCCCCGAGGCATCCCACGGCTCGGTGCCCGAGGCCGGCCAGAGTCGTTCGGTGACGGCGAGGACATCGGCGAGTTGCTGGGGCACCCGTCCAGCCTAGCGTCGGGCCCTTCCGCCGACTCGACGAATGAACGACGGAACCGACGACGTGGGCCCTGCCGGGCTCGAACCGACGACATCCACGGTGTAAACGTGGCGCTCTACCAACTGAGCTAAAGGCCCGTCGCGTGTGCGACGCATCCGCAATGCTATCGCGGGGGCGGCACCCGACGGGCACCGCCGGCCCGCTCAGCCCGGCCGCAACGCGGTGAGTGCCTCGCGGTACTGCTCGATCGAGCGCGGCTCACCGGGCGGCGTCGCGAACGCCGCGCGGATCACGCCACCCTGGTCGATCACGAAGCTCGCACGAGCCGCGTGGCCGCGTTCCTCGATGAACACGTCGTACGCCCTGGCGACCGCGCCGTGGGGCCAGAAGTCGGCGAGCAGCGCGAAACCGTATCCCTGGTCCTCCGCCCAGGCGCGCAGCGCGAACTTCGAGTCGACCGAGATGCCGACGAGGTGCACGCCGGCATCCTCGAACAGCGAGATCTCGTCGCGCAACGCGCACAGCTCGCCTTGGCAGGTGCGCGAGAAGGCCAGCGGGAAGAAGACGAGCACGACCGCCTTCTCGGCGCGGAGCGCCGCGAGAGCCACCGTGCGGCCGTGCTGGTCGGCGAGTTCGAGGTCGGGGGCGAGGCTCCCGATGGGCAGCGGCATCCGTGCTCTTCTCTCGTTGCGCTCATGCAGCGGACTCTTGTCGGAACACTGAGTGTAGTCACAGTCGAGTGGGCCGAAACGTTGTGTGAATGTCACTAGTATGGCGAAGTGTGATCGGTCGAAACCCGGCCGTTCGTCGTGCGCGCAGCACCCCGCGCGCGGCAGATCAGCCGTAGAGAAAGGTCGAGTGTGACTGTCAACGACCAGGATCCGTACTCCGTCGAGGCGATGGACGCCGATCCCGAGGAGACGAGCGAGTGGGCCGAATCCCTCGATGCGCTCGTCGCCGAGAAGGGCCACCAGCGCGGGCGTGAGATCATGCTCAGCCTGCTGAAGCGTTCGAAGGAGCTCCACCTCGGCGTGCCGATGGTGCCGACGACCGACTACCTGAACACGATCGCGCCCGAGAACGAGCCCGCGTTCCCTGGCAACGAAGATATCGAGCGCCGCTACCGCGCCTGGCTTCGCTGGAACGCCGCCATCCTCGTGCACCGCGCGCAGCGCCCCGGCATCTCCGTCGGCGGCCACATCTCGACCTATGCCGGCGCGGCGTCGCTCTACGAGGTCGGACTGAACCACTTCTTCCGCGGCCAGGATCACCCCGGCGGCGGCGACCAGATCTTCTTCCAGGGCCATGCCTCCCCCGGCATGTACGCCCGCGCCTTCCTCGAGGGGCGTCTCGACGGCAACGACCTCGACGGCTTCCGCCAGGAGAAGTCTCGTGCGCCGCACGGCCTCTCGAGCTACCCGCACCCGCGTCTGATGCCCGAGTTCTGGCAGTTCCCGACCGTGTCGATGGGCCTCGGCCCGATCAATGCGATCTACCAGGCCCAGCTCAACAAGTACCTCACCAACCGCGGCATCAAGGATGCCTCGGACCAGCAGGTCTGGGCGTTCCTCGGGGACGGCGAGATGGACGAGGTCGAGAGCCGCGGCCAGCTCCAGGTCGCCGCGAACGAGGGTCTCGACAACCTGAACTTCGTCATCAACTGCAATCTGCAGCGCCTCGACGGCCCGGTCCGCGGCAACGGCAAGATCATCCAGGAGCTCGAGAGCTTCTTCCGCGGTGCCGGCTGGAACGTCATCAAGGTCGTGTGGGGCCGCGAATGGGACGACCTGCTCGCGCGCGACCACGACGGCGCGCTCCGCAACCTGATGAACGTCACACCCGACGGCGACTACCAGACGTACAAGACCGAGTCTGGCGCGTACGTGCGCGAGAACTTCTTCGGTCGCGACCCGCGCGCCCTCGAGCTCGTCTCGCACCTCAGCGACGACGAGGTCTGGGGCCTCAAGCGCGGCGGCCACGACTACCGCAAGATCTACGCGGCGTTCAAGGCGGCCACCGAGCACAAGGGCCAGCCCACGGTCATCCTGGCGAAGACCATCAAGGGGTACGGCCTCGGCAAGTCCTTCGAGGGGCGCAATGCGACGCACCAGATGAAGAAGATGACGCTCGACAACCTCAAGACCTTCCGCGACGAGATGCGCATCCCGATCTCCGACGCGCAGCTCGAGGAGAACCCCTACCTGCCGCCGTACTACCACCCCGGTCAGGGCGACGAGGCGATCCAGTACCTGCAGGAGCGGCGTCGCGAGCTCGGCGGCTACACGCCCGAGCGCCGCTCGACGCATGTGGCCCTGAACCTGCCCGACGACTCGGTCTACGCGATCGCGAAGAAGGGCTCGGGCACGCAGGAGATCGCGACCACGATGGCCTTCGTGCGCCTCCTGAAGGACCTGATCCGTTCGAAGGACTTCGGCCACCGCATCGTGCCGATCATTCCCGACGAAGCGCGCACCTTCGGCATCGACGCGTTCTTCCCGACCGCGAAGATCTACAACCCGAACGGCCAGCACTACACCTCGGTCGACCGCGAACTGCTGCTCGCCTACAAAGAGAGCCCGCAGGGGCAGATCATCCACGTGGGCATCAACGAGGCCGGCGCCTTCGCGGCGTTCACGAACGTCGGCACCTCGTACGCGACGCAGGGCGAGCCGCTGATCCCGGTGTACGTCTTCTATTCGATGTTCGGGTTCCAGCGCACGGGCGACGCGATGTGGGCGGCAGGCGACCAGATGGCACGCGGCTTCATCATCGGCGCCACGGCGGGCCGCACCACCCTCACGGGCGAGGGCCTCCAGCACGCCGACGGCCACTCGCCGCTGCTCGCGTCGACCAACCCCGCGGTCGTGTCGTACGACCCCGCCTACGGCTACGAGATCGGGCACATCATGCGCGCCGGCCTCGAGCGGATGTACGGCGGAAACCACGCCGACCCGAACGTCATGTACTACCTCACGGTGTACAACGAGCCGATCGTGCAGCCCGCCGAGCCCGAGGGGGTCGATGTCGAGGGTCTCCTCCGCGGCATCCACCGCCTCTCGGAGTCGACGGCCGCCGGGCCGAAGGCCCAGCTCCTCGCCTCCGGCGTCGCCGTGCCGTGGATCGTCGAGGCGCAGCAGCTCCTCGCGGACGACTGGGGCGTGTCGGCCGACGTGTGGTCGGTCACGAGCTGGTCGGAGCTGCGCCGCGACGGCCTCGCCGCCGAGGAGCACAACTTCCTGAATCCCGATGCCGAGCGTCGCGTCTCTTACCTGACGCAGAAGCTCGCGGGCGCCCGCGGCCCGTTCGTCGCCGTCTCCGACTACATGCACGCGGTGCCCGACCAGGTGCGCGCCTACGTGCCCGGCCAGTACGCGACGCTCGGCGCCGACGACTTCGGATTCTCCGACACGCGTCCGGCGGCGCGCCGCTTCTTCAAGATCGACGGCCCCTCGGTGGTGGTCCGCACCCTCGAGCTCCTCGCCGAGCGCGGCGAGGTCGACCGGGCGCTGCCCGCGCAGGCGATCGAGAAGTACCGTCTGCACGAGGTGAACGCCGGCACGACCGGCTCGGCCGGCGGCGAGAGCTAGCGGGCGACGAGGTGGCGACGAAACCGAAGACGAAGGCGGAGACGCTCGCGTGGTTACGGACCATCGCGGGCGAACTCGCGACCGCGACGCTCAAGCGACTCGAAGACACGTTGCCGTGGTACGGCGACATGCCTCCGAGCCGCCGCTCCGCGGTCGGTCTCGTCGCCCAGGCAGGCATCTCCTCGTTCATCGCGTGGTTCGACGACCCTCGATCGACGCCCTGGATCGCCGCCGACGTGTTCGGCGCGGCTCCTCGTGAGCTGCTGCGGTCGGTGAGCCTCCAGCAGACGCTGCAGCTCATCAGGGTGACGGTCGAGGTCGTCGAAGACCGCGTGAAGGACGGCGGCGAACCGCTCCGCGAGGCGATACTGCTCTACTCGCGCGAGATCGCCTTCGCCGCGGCCGACGTCTACGCGCGTGCCGCCGAGGCGCGCGGCCTCTGGGACGCGCGGCTCGAGGCGCTCGTCGTCGACTCGATCCTCTCGGGCGAGGCCGACGACGAGTTGCCGAGCCGCATCGCCGCCCTCGGCTGGCACGGGCACGGCGAGGTCGCCGTGCTCGTCGGCACCGCGCCGAAGCAGCTCGACGTCGACCACGTGCGACGCGCGGCACGCCACATGCACGCAGATGTCCTCATCGGCGTGCAGGGCAATCGCCTCGTGCTGGTGATCGGCCGGGCCGACCCGCTCGCCCGCGAGACCGAGGAGTCGATCGGCACCGCACCGGCCCTGACGTTCATGGAGATCGCCGCGCAGCTCGAACCGCATTTCGGCCAGGGACATCTCGTTCTTGGGCACGCGGTGCCGAACCTCGTCGATGCGTCGAAGAGCGCCAAGGCGGCCCTGGCGGGCTTCGCCGTCGCACGATCGTGGCGCAACGCGCCGCGGCCGGTTCACGCCGACGACCTGCTCCCCGAGCGGGCACTCGCCGGCGACCCTCTCGCACGGGCGACTCTCGTGCACCGCATCTACCGCCCGCTGCGGGCGCACTCGACCGAACTGCTCACGACGTTGTGGAGCTATCTCGACAACGGTCGATCACTCGAGGCGACGGCGCGCGAGCTGTTCGTGCACCCGAACACCGTGAGGTACCGCCTGAAGCGCGTCTCCGATGTGATCGGGTGGGATGCCACGGGCGCCCGCGAGGCACTCATCCTCCAGTCGGCGCTCATCATCGGTTCGATGAGCGATCACGAGCACGGCGCCCCGCGTCGGCCCTGATCACGGCGCCGACGGAGCGTTCACGCGCGTCTCGACGTCACGCTGTGCCGTCGACACAAGGGTTTCGCGAAGAGCTTGTAGCGTGTGCACACCACTCGGGCGCCGGTGATTGGCAGACTGGGGTGGTGATCGTCGTCGTCTGCCCTGGACAGGGCTCTCAGACCCCCGGATTCCTCGCCCCCTGGCTCGACGTGCCCGGCTACGCCGAGCGCCTCGACGGCTTCTCCACCGCCGCGGGCCTCGATCTGGCCGCGCACGGCACCGTCAGCGACGCCGACACGATCCGCGACACCTCGGTCGCCCAGCCGCTCATCGTCGCGGCCGGTCTGCTCACGCTCGGCAGCCTGCTCGCCGACGGTCGCGCTGCGCGCATCGGCGGTATCGCGGGCCACTCGGTCGGCGAGATCACCGCCGCGGCCGGCGCGGGGGTGCTCAGCGACGCCGACGCGATCGGCTTCGTCGCCGAACGCGGGCGCTCCATGGCGGATGCCGCGGCGCAGGTCGCGACCGGCATGAGCGCCGTCATCGGGGCCGACGAGGCAGAACTTCTCGCGCGCCTCGCCGAGCTCGGGCTCGAGCCGGCGAACTTCAACGGCGGCGGCCAGATCGTCGTCGCGGGCGCACTCGATGCGCTCGATGAGCTGCGGGCCGAGCCGCCGGCCGGGGCTCGGGTCATCCCGCTGCAAGTCGCCGGCGCCTTCCACACCCACTACATGCAGCCCGCGGTCGAGCGTCTCGCGCAGCGCGCCGCGACGCTCGCGCCCGCCGACCCCGGTCTGCCGCTGTGGACCAACCGCGACGGCGGCCGCGTGACATCCGGTGCGACCTTCCTCGAACTGCTCGTCGGACAGGTCTCCTCGCCCGTCCGTTGGGATCGCTGCATGGAGTCCTTCGCCGCGGCCGGGGTGACCGGCATCATCGAGCTCGTGCCGGCCGGAGCGCTCGTCGGGCTCGCGAAGCGCGCCCTCAAGGGCGTGCCCACCGTCGCCGTGAAGACTCCCGACGACCTCGCCGCCGCGATCGAGCTCATCGATCAGGCCGCCTGACCCCTCATCACGAGAAAGCCGAGCATGACGAGACCAACGCTCCAGCAGTCGCACGGACCCGCGTACACCCGCATCTACGCCCTCGGCGCAGCCCGTGGCGAGAACGCGGTGCCGAACGAAGAGCTCATCGGGCCGATCAACTCCTCCGACGAGTGGATCCAGCAGCGCACCGGCATCATCACCCGCGCCCGTGCCGGGGCCGAGGTGTCGGCACTCGATCTCGCGACCGAGGCCGCGAAGGAGGCGATCGAGCGCTCGGGCGTCGCGCCCGAGCTCATCGACCTCGTCATCGTCGCGACGATCTCGAACGTGCAGCAGACCCCGTCGATGGCCGCGGTCGTCGCCGACCGGGTGGGCGCGAATCCCGCAGCGGCCTACGACAGCAACGCCGCGTGCGCGGGTTACGCCTACGCGGTCGCCCAGGCCGACGCCCTGATCCGCACCGGCGGTGCGCACTACGCCCTCGTGATCGGCGCCGAGAAGCTCTCGGACGTCGTCGACCCGACCGATCGGAGCATCTCGTTCCTGCTCGGCGACGGCGCCGGCGCGGCGGTCATCGGCCCGAGCGACACGCCCGGGATCGCCCGAACGGTGTGGGGCTCCGACGGTTCGAAGGCGGCTGCGGTCGGCATGAACGGCACGCTCGTCGAGTTCCGTGACGGCACCGCCGAGTGGCCGACCCTGCGCCAGGAGGGCCAGACAGTCTTCCGCTGGGCCGTCTGGGACATGGCGAAGGTCGCGAAGCAGGCACTGGATGCCGCCGGCGTCACGGGCGCCGACCTCGCCGCCTTCATCCCCCATCAGGCGAACATGCGCATCATCGACGAGTTCGCGAAGCAGTTGAAGCTGCCCGATTCCGTCGTCATCGCCCGTGACATCGCGACGACCGGCAACACCTCGGCGGCATCGATCCCGCTCGCGACGCACCGTCTGCTCGAAGAGCATCCTGAACTTTCCGGGGGCCTCGCCCTCCAGATCGGCTTCGGCGCGGGCCTCGTGTTCGGCGCCCAAGTGGTGGTTCTCCCCTGAACCGCCGACCCCTGTCCATCTAGACTGTCTCTCGGTCAAAACGAGACACCCCTCAAGGAGAAGAACCATGGCATTGTCCACCGAAGAAGTGCTTGCCGGCCTGGCCGAGCTCATCAACGACGAGACCGGCATCGCAACCGACACGGTTGAGCTGGACAAGTCGTTCACCGACGACCTCGACATCGACTCGATCTCGATGATGACCATCGTCGTCAACGCCGAAGAGAAGTTCGACGTGAAGATCCCCGACGAAGAGGTCAAGAACCTCAAGACCGTCGGTGACGCCGTCAGCTTCATCGTCAAGGCCCAGGCCTAGTCGCCGCGACGAGCGGGCCGCGGCTTCGCCCGGCCCGCTCGATCCGTTTCCTTCGCCTTCCTCCCCGGAGTGTTTTCGTCATGACCAAAAAGATCGTCATCACGGGTATCGGTGCGACCTCGCCCATCGGCGGCACCGCTCGTGACAGCTGGAACGCGCTGCTCGCCGGCGAATCCGGCGCCCGTGCCCTGGAGCACGACTGGGTTGCCGAGCTCGAACTGCCCGTGACCTTCGCGGCGACCGCCAAGGTCCCCGCCTCCGAGGTGCTCGAGCGTCACGAGATGAAGCGTCTCGATCCCTCGAGCCAGTTCGCCCTCATCGCCGGCCGTGAGGCCTGGGCCGACGCAGGTGCCCCTGAGGTCGAGCCCGAGCGGCTCGCCGTCGACTGGGCGACCGGCATCGGCGGCGTCTGGACGCTGCTCGACGCATGGGACACGCTGCGTGAGCGCGGCCCCCGTCGCGTGCTGCCCATGACCGTGCCGATGCTCATGCCGAACGGCCCCGGCGCGGCGGTCGGCATGGACCTGCACGCTCGCGCCGGCATCCGCACCGTCGTCTCGGCGTGCGCATCGAGCACCGAATCGTTGGTCAACGCCTACAACCAGTTGCAGGCGGGCGAGGCCGACGTCGTCATCGCCGGCGGCTCCGAGGCGGCGATCCACCCGATCACCATCGCCTCGTTCGCGTCGATGCAGGCGCTCTCGAAGCGCAACGACGACCCGGCGACCGCCTCGCGTCCGTACGATGTCAGCCGCGACGGCTTCGTGATGGGCGAGGGCGCCGCTGCGCTCGTCGTCGAAACCGAGGAGCACGCCAAGGCGCGCGGCGCTCGCATCTACGCCGAGCTGCTCGGCGGCGCCGTCACGAGCGACGCTTACCACATCACCGCACCCGATCCTTCGGGTCTCGGCGCCTCGCGAGCGATGCGAGCGACCCTCGCGTCAGCCGGTCTCACTCCGGGTGATGTCGCCCACGTCAACGTGCACGCGACGAGCACCCCGGTCGGTGACATCGCCGAGTACACGGCCCTCCGCGCGGTCTTCGGCGAACACCTCGACCGCATCGCGATCAGCGCGACGAAGGCCTCGACCGGGCACCTTCTCGGCGGCGCAGGGGCGATCGAGGCGATGTTCACGGTGCTCGCGCTGCACGAGCGCACCGCTCCCCCGACGATCAACGTCACCGAGCTCGACCCGGAGATCCCGCTCGACGTGGTGCGCGAGCCGCGCACGCTCGCCGACGGCGAGCTCGTCGCGATCTCGAACTCGTTCGGGTTCGGCGGGCACAACGCGGTCGTCGGGTTCCGTTCGGTCTGACGCCGGCTACGCGTGGCGAAGGTCCCGGTGCGTCTCGCACCGGGACCTTCGTCGTCGTCGGGCCGGCTGCTTCACTCGTACGGCCGCCGGGGACTGGTCCATCCGACCTCCGCGTCGCGCCGCAGCGGGCCCTCGGTTCCTCACCCCACCTGGTGCAGCCAGACGACAGGGGCGAAGTCGCTCGCATGCCGGAACGGCTCGAGTTCGTCATCCCACGCCTGGCCGAGTGCGAGCCGCAGTTCTCGGTGCACCTCGAGCGCGTCGAGCCCGCCGACCTCGAGGGCATAGCGGATGCGATCCTCAGGGATCACGGTGTTGCCCGCCGCATCGGTCTGCGCGAAGAAGACGCCGAGTTCGGGCGTGTGCATCCACCTCGCGCCGTCGTTGCCGGGCGTCGGGTCCTCGCTCACCTCGAATCGCAGCTGCTCCCAGCCGCGCAGCGCCGAGGCGATCTTGGCGCCGGTGCCGGGTTCGCCCTCCCAGAAGAACTCGGCGCGCATGGCGCCGCGAAGCACGGGTTGCTCCTGCCAATCGAAGTTCACGGGTACGCCGAGCGCACGCCCCGCGGCCCACTCGACATGCGGACAGAGCGCCCGCGACGAGGAGTGCACGAACAGCACGCCACGCGCGGTGCGTGCGGCCCGCACGACCGTCTCTGCCATCTCCTTCTCCGTTCTGCTGAGGTGCGTCTTCCCCTACGACCTCGGAACGGCGGGTGGCCGGATGTTCGATTGTGTGCGACAAGCGCCGCATCGCCGATTATGCCCCGGATCAGGGCGGTTCACAAGGTTGCGCGCCGATCCGGTGCGCTGCGACGTCTCGTGCGCCGCGAACACTATGCTCGGTGAGGTATTCGAACGTTCGAGAGGAGACCCGATGGCCGTCAGGGAAGCCCTCCTCGCCATCCTGCTCGCCGCGCCGGCGTATGGCTTCCAACTCCACGGCGCCCTCGCGACGAGAACGGGTGGCCGGCGCCGCGTCAACGTCGGGCAGAGCTACGCGACGCTCGAACGCGCCTCGAAGGCCGGCCTCATCGAATCGGCCGGCGCCACGGCCGACGGGCTGCCCCTGCATCGCCTCACCGAGGCGGGCGCACGCGTCGCACGCGCCTGGCTCGATGGCGCGGATGCTTCGGGCGCAGATCCTTGGGACGAGACGGTCGACCGTGTGCTGATCGCAGCCTCGCTGCCCGAGATCGACGAACGCCCGATCGTCACGGCGGAGCGCGAGCGGTGGAGGGCGCGACTTGCGGAGTCGGAAGCGCACGCGGCCGGCGGCGACCCCGGCACCCCCGCCGAACTCGCCCGGCTCGCAGCGGCGGCCGACGCCGCACGTGCCCGTGCCGCGATCGGCTGGCTCGAGGCCGGAGTGCTCGGCGCGGCACCGGGTGACTCGCTCGCGTTCGCCCCGACCCTCGAACGCCCACGCCGGGGCAGGCGTCCTGCGGCGGCGCCCGAGGATCCGACCACTCAGCCGTCGGCCATCGCGTAGCTGTCAACGATCGCGAGGTCGAGCGGGAAGTCGACCGGGAAGTCGCCGAAGAGCAGTCGGCCTGCGCCCTCGGCGCTCTCGCGTACGGCGACGGCGACCGCCTCGGCGTACTCGTTCGGGGTGTGCACGATGATCTCGTCGTGCAGGTAGTAGACGAGATGCGGCGCGGCGCTGAAGACCGGCCCGGATCGCTCGGCGGCCGGTGTCGTCGGCGGAACGCGGGCGAGGCGGGTGCGCAGCGCGGCCATCCAGCAGAGCGCCCACTCGGCAGCGCTGCCCTGCACGACGAAGTTGCGGGTGAACCTGCCCCAGTCGCGCGCGACGCTGCGGGCACGACGCTCGTCGGACGGCGTCGCGTCGGGCTCGCTCGCGCGGGCCTGCGCCGCGTGCCACGACGCGGGAGGGAAGGGTGAGGACCGGCCGAGGTTGGTGGTGACCTGTGCACCGCGCTCCCCCGTCGCGGCCGCCCGATCGACGAGCGCCATCGCTCGCGGGTAGGCGCGGGCGAGCCGCGGCACGAGCCGCCCGCTGTCACCCGTCGTGGCGCCGTACATCGCCCCGAGGATCGCGACCTTCGCCTGGTCGCGCGTCTCGACCACGCCGTCGTCGACGATTCCCCGGTAGATGTCGCGGCCGCGCGCAGCGGTCGCCATCGCCTCGTCGTGGGCGAGCGCGGCGAGCACCCGGGGCTCGAGCTGCGCTGCGTCGGCGACGACCAGCGACCAGCCCGGATCGGCCACCACTGCGGCGCGGACGATCTTCGGTAGCTGCAACGCTCCCCCGCCCGAGGTCGCCCAGCGCCCCGTGGCCGTGCCGCCCGGGACGTAGTCGGGACGGAACCGGCCGTCGGCGATCCACTCGTCGAGCCAGGCCCAGCCGTTGGCGCTCAGGAGACGCGCCGAGCGCTTGTAGGCGAGCAACGGGGCGATGGCGGGATGGTCGTGCTCGTGAAGCTCCCATTTCGCGGTGGAGTCGACTTGAATACCCGCGTTTCGAAGGGCGCGGAGCAACTCGGCCTGCGAGTCGAGGTTCACCGAGGTCTGCCCGAGTGCGCTGCGGACCTCGGTCGCGAGCACCGCCATGCGCTCGGGCTTCCACCCCGGTTTCGGTCTCGGGCCGAGTTCGGCCTCGAGGATCCGCTCATGCACGTCTCGGCTCCACGGAAGACCCGCGGCCCGCATCTCGGCACCGATGAGTGCACCGGCCGACTCGGCGGCGAGGAGCAGGCGCATCGCGCGAGGCCTCGCGCTCCCGGCGGTCAGGCGCTCCTGCCGCCGATACTCCGCGACGATACCATCGAGTGGGACGGCCGAAGGGTCGGCGTCCGCGGCGGCTCCACGGCCGAGCCCGCCACCGAGGTCGAAGAGTGCCGTCGGCCCGCCTGCGTGCGGCGATGACGCCGTGCCGATCGTGCTCCCTGAGAGGGTCGGGGCGGCGGCGAGCCATCCGGGCCGTTCTCGCTCGCTCTCGCGGGGCTCGCGCGCATCTGCCGAGCCCTCGAGGATGGCCCCGCAGAGCAATAGGTCATGGCAGCGCTCGACGCGCAGCCCGGCGCGGAGCAGGATCGGATACCAGTGTCGGGTGTCGCTCCACACCCACCGGGGCCCGGCCGCCTCCAGTGCCGCAGCGCGAGACGGCAGCTCGGCCAGCCCGATCACCTCGGCGCTCGCGCCGGGGTCGTCGAGGTCGACGAGGGCGACCCGGTCGCCCTCGTCCGCTCCGACAGCGATCCGCACGGCTCCATTCTCGAGGTCGCCGCCGACATCGGTTGTCGGAGGCGTGGACGAGACTCGTGGTCATGACGAACGATGGGAGCTCGATGTGGTCGCCGTGAGATTCCGTTGCGGTCACGGGGCCCAGGACGACGAGGCGCACCTCATCGGCCGATCCTGCCCCCTCTGCATGCTCATCGCCGAGACCCAGCGCTCGCGGGGCGAGCTCCTTCGTCGAGCATCCCCACCCCAGCGCACCCGACTCATGATGGAGACGCGCATCGGCGCCGAGTACGAGTGGCGATGCGACCGCGGGCATGATCGGTACCGGGCGACCGTCGCCGAGCAGCTCACGGGCACCGGCTGCGGGAAGTGCCGGGCCAACGCCCACGCGCCCGCGGCACTCCGAGATGCCGGCGTCGCCTTCATGAACCCGGGTCTGCGCACCCGCACCTCGATGACCGAGCAGAAGCTGCGGATGCTGCTCGGAGAGCGCATCCGGCTCCACCACCGTGTCAACGCCGTTCGGGTGGCCCGCGCCTTCTTCGGCCGAACTGAGGTCTGGCCCGACATCATCGTGCCGCAGCTCCGCATCGCGATCGAGTACGACGACCCGGGCCGCTCGCGCCGGGCGCACGTCTGGCTGAAAGAGGCCTCCGACCTCGAGAAGGACGAGGCGCTCGGCGAGGTCGGGTGGCGAGTCATCCGTGTTCGCGCTGGCGGGCTCGGTCCGCTCGGTCCGACGAGCGTCGTCTGCTCGCGCCTCACGAGCGAGGTCGCCGACGAGGTGATCGCGATGATGCGACGCATTCGCGGCGACGCTTCCGTCGACGCGATCGTGCTCCCGATCGTCGATCCGGCTTTGTTCCACGACGACTCCGTCTGCTAGGAATGGATCGCCCCTCCCGACGAAACGATTGGACCCAACGATGAGTTCCCCCACACTTCAGACCGAATCGGAAGCACAGAGCGACTACGCGGCGGTGGGAGGCGCCCCGGCGATCAGCGCCGTGGTCGACCGCTTCTACGAGTTGGTGCTCGGCGACGATCGACTCGCGCACTACTTCGACGGCATCGAACTCGTCCGTCTCAAGCGACACCAGGTCGCACTCGTCTCGACCGTCATGGGCGGCCCCGTCGTCTACGAGGGGCGCGATCTGCGCAAGGCGCACGCCGGCATGGGCATCTCGGCCGACGACTTCGCGGCCGTCGCCGGTCACCTCGTGGCCGCGCTGACCGGTGCGGGCGTGCCTGCCGAGATCATCGATCGGACGGTGGCGGCGGTCGCCGCCACCCAGCCCGACATCGTCGAGGCCGCTTCGACGCACGAGTGATCGCTTGGACACCGCGGCTCTGAAGCGCACGTGGTCGTCGGCGGAGACGCTCGGCGACGAGGTGCCGCTCTTCTTCTACTCGCACCTCTTCTACACGCACCCTGAGCTGCGGGCGATGTTCCCGGTGTCGATGGCGACCCAGCGCGACCGACTCGTCGGCGCGCTGGGTCGCATCGTCTCGAACGTCGACCAGCTCGATGAGGTGACCGCGTTCATCCAGCAACTCGGCAGGGATCACCGGCGGTTCCAGGTGATCGCGGAGCACTACGACGCCGTGGGCCTCTCGCTGCTGACGACGCTGAAGCACTTCCTCGGTGATCAGTGGACCCCGGAGCTCGCGTCCGACTGGGCCGCCGCGTACGGTGTGATCGCCACCGTCATGGTGCAGGCCGCCGAGGAGTCGGAACAGGTCAGTCCGGCCTCCTGGGAGGGCCATGTCACGGCGATCGAACGCCGAAACATGGAGGTGGCGATCGTGCACGTTCGCCCCGAACCCGAGCTGGTCTTCGAACCCGGTCAATCGGTGGCGGTCGAAACGCCGCAGGCGCCCCGCCTCTGGCGCTACCTCAGCATCGCGAACGCGCCGCGGCCCGACGGGACGCTCGAGTTCCACGTGCAGCTCGTGCCGGGCGGTCAAGTGTCGAGCGCGATCGTCCGAAAACTCAAGGTCGGCGATGTGCTGCGCCTCGGCGCACCGGTCGGGCACGAACTGACTCTCGGCGCCGATGAGCACCACCGAGACCTCCTGCTGGTCGCAGGCGGCACCGGCTTCGCTCCCCTCCGCGCACACCTCGAGCGGATCGACGTGCAGTGGCAGGAGACCGGGGATGCTCCTCGCGTGCGCCTGTTCCACGGCGCGCGCGTGCCGTGGAATCTCTACGAACAGCGCCTGCTGCAGAGCCTCGCGGGTCGACCCTGGTTCACCTACACGCCCGTCGTCTCCGATGACCCGAGCTACCCGGGCCGCAAGGGGCTGGTCGGCGACGCGGCGGCGGAAGACGACTTCCGCGCTGGCGACCTCGCGATGGTCTGCGGCTCTCCGGCCATGGTCAAGCACTCGCTCGCACGACTCCGCGCTGCCGGTGTCGCCTCCGGCGATCTCCGCTTCGAGCAATTCGCGACGCTCGAGGAGGCGCCGCTGGAAGGCCCTCACGAAATCCAAGATGGGCAGCTGTCCCCACTGCCCGCCGAACGAATGGGAAGTGCCCGATGACTCCCGATCTTGAGAACGAGCCGCAGTCCAATTCAGTGCACGGCCCGACCACGGCTCCGATCCCGATCCCGACCCCGACCGTAACGCAACAGTCCGATCTTGCGACAGCCGTCGCCGGCCTCCCCAAGACCGACCCGGCCAGGTTCGCGGTCCGGCATATCGGAGCCGGGTACGACCGCGCCGAAGTCGACGCGTTCCTCGTCGGCCTGAACGAGGCGATCGACGCCGTCCGCTCCGCCGCAGAACAGGATCGCCGCGAACGCGACCAGCTGCGCGCAGAGCTTGCGCGACTCAGTGCCACAGCCGAAGCGAAGCTCGACGAAGACGTCACCCTCGGCGCAGTCGGTCTGCTATCGCAGGCGCAGACGATCGCCGACCGGGCCGTTGCAGATGCCGAGCAGTATGCGCGCGATCTCGTTCTCGCGGCCCGTGAGGAGTACCGCGACGTGCTCGAACGCGCCGCGCGGGCGGAGGATTCGCACGTTGCCGCCGGGAGCACGGGCGCGGGCCCCGTCGCCTCACCGCAGGCGGCGATGCCGGAGATCGAGTACGTGCGCACCTACGCGCGCGTCGCCCAGGTCCAACTGCGCTCGGTGCTCGAGGCGCTGGCCGAGCAGGTCGACCGGCTCGGCGCACTGCCGCAGTCGGCGGACGAGCCGGTCGCGCCCCCCGTCGTCGCCGACGACGACGCGACCGACGAGGAACCCGATTGGCTCCCGGCCGTGCCGCCCGAACCGACCGTGCAGCGTCAAACGTACATTCGGCCGTGATCTCGACGATCAACCGCCCGTAACGAACAGGCGGTGGCCCGATGGCGCCGGCCGGCCACTGCGGGGGTTTCGCCGGCGAGGCGCGCCCCCGTGACATCCACATTGAATTTCGGCGGCTGTGAATCGACTTCTTTGGACAGTCGACCGGCTGGAGGAATTGCCCACCCTCCGTGTGCGTATCTAGATCGACGAAATGAACGGAATTGCGATCCGCGGGTTCATGACTCGCGTCCGCGCGATCGACGAGCCGATGATCGAGACGACCAGGTGCCCGATGGTCAAGCCCCTGGACGTGGTGTAGCGGTCGGTGATCCTTCGAGCTGGTGTTGGTTAGGCGCTGAGTTCGAGGACGGGTTGGTCGGTCACCTCGTTTCCGGTGTCGGGAACGAGGTTGAGGCGTGACCGAGCGAGGACATCGAGTCCGAGGTAGCGGCGGCCTTCGGCCCATTCGTCGGTCTGCTCGGCCAGGACCGCGCCGACGAGGCGGATGATCGCGTCGCGGTTCGGGAAGATCCCGACGGCGTCGGTGCGGCGGCGGATCTCCTTGTTGAGCCGTTCGGCGGGGTTGTTGAACCAGATCTGCATCCACACGTCTTTCGGGTACGCGGTGAACGCGAGGACGTCCTCCCGCGCGTCAGCGAGGTGCTCGGCGACCTTCGGGAGTTTCTCGGTCACGTATTCCAGGAGGCGGTCTGAGTCGCCCCGGCGTGTCCGGAGGGCTGGTTTCTGGTGTCAGCCCGCTCGTTCGAGGGGTTGGGTCAGAGCGTAGCTGAACTGCTCGGCCTCGAGCGGCGTGAGGTCGTCGATCGAGCCGTGGATGCGCTCAGTGTTGAACCACTGCACCCAGCCGGCGGTCGCGACCTCGACCTGATCGACGTCGCGCCACGGGCCCTCGTGATGGATGAGTTCGGACTTGTAGAGCCCGATCTGCGACTCCGCGAGAGCATTGTCGTACGCATCACCGACAGACCCGACGGACGGGTCGATGCCCTCGTCGATGAGCCGATCGGTGAACGAAATCGACGTGTAGACCGACCCGGCATCCGTGTGATGCGTGAGCCCGGCGAAGCCGGTAGCGCCCTCGCGCCGCCGGGTCCAGAGCGCCATCTCGAGACAGTCCAGCACCAACGGGGTCGTCATGCTCGTCGCGGCACGCCAGCCGAGGATGCGGCGGGAGTGCGCGTCGAACACGAACGCGACGTACACCCACCCCGACCATGTCCACACGTAGGTGAAGTCGGCCACCCAGAGCTGATTCGTGCGGAACCTGGCGAAGTGCCGGTCCACGAGATCGGCCGGCCTGCTTTCCCTCGGATCGGCGTCGACCGGGTTCTTGCGCCGCCCCCGGACGACACCAGCGATCCCGAGCTCACGCATGAGCCGTTCCACCGTGCAGCGGGCGATGTCATGCCCCTCACGTCGCAACCGCAACCAGAGCTTTCGAGCGCCGAGCAGCCGCCGTTGCTTCTTCCACGTGGCCAGGATGATCGGCTTCCACCGCTCGTCCGAGACCTCCCGCGCCGACGGCTCCCGGTTCCGGGCGTCGTAGTAGCTCGATGGGGCGACCTTGCAACCGTGCTGGGTGAGCACGGCACAGATCGACTCGACACCCCACCGGAGCCCACCATCGGTGCGATCCTTGTGCTCGTCGATGAAGGCGACTATCGCAGGTGTGGCCGGTCGAGTTCGGCCGCGAAGAAAGCCGAGGCCGCCTTCAATATCTCGTTCGCCCGCCGCAACTCAGCGTTCTCCCGCTTCAGCTTCTTGATCTCTGCCTGCGCGTCGCTCGTGACACCGGGCCGCTGCCCGACATCGACCTGGACCCGGCGAATCCAGGTCCGGATCGTTTCGGGCGAGCCGATCCCGAGCATGCCCGCGACCGCGGTGATCGCCGCGTACTCGCTCGGATACTCGGACCGCACCTCGGCGACCATACGGACAGCGCGCTCACGAAGCTCACGCGGATACTTACTGGGACGTGCCATAAGACAGATCCTTCCAAGGAATTCTGCCTCCGGACACACCGGGGCGACTCAGCTGCACCAAGCTGCGGAGTTCACGAAGGTCTGAAACAGCAGGCTGCATAATTGTTCTGCTCGCTCTCAAGGTGGGCTGTTTGTTTAGACAGATGCGAGCGCGGCCACGTCGAATTCGAAGCGCGGACGAAATTCGGGATGTCGGGAGTGATGGCCGCGACCGTGTGATGAACGTGAGCGCGGTGATGCTTTCAACGAACTCAAAGGTCCCGCTTGCGGAACATCTCTTTCAACTTCTGAGTGGTTGCTTCCGTGATTTCCCGGCTTCGTTGCCTCTCCTCCGGAGTTTCTGCCCGAATCTCCGACTGTCGGGTCAAGCGATCGTAAATGTATTCGCAAGCTTCATCCTCGGTTGAGAAGTGCCGGGTCGAGTTCCACTCGCCTCGCTCTTCTCCTCCGACGTCGAATATGCCGTCGTGCACCCACAATCCCAGCTTGGCCTGCTGGGAAGAGGTCGCCCCGAGACCCGGATAAGCGTTGCAGACAACGTCGGCGCTACCGACCTCACGAATCAACTTCTTGCACAGTTCGGGAAACTTCACTGCGGAACCTCCTCGATGTAGTCGTTCTCTTCCAACCACGCAACGTTCTTCGGGAGTTTGATCTGAGTGCCACCGCCAGGTTGCTCGAACTCTGCCGCGATGGCCCCACCGACCGGGTAGCCCGAGGAGTCGTCGAACGGTTTCACCAATTTGTAGACGTGGTAGTCCTTCAGTACCGCGTCGGGTGGGAGGGCCCGTTCAGGGAACGGCGTCCCCTCAGGCGAGACATATGAACCTTCCGGGTCGCCGAACCGGTCGAACTTGAACCCAGTGGGGAGCTCAGTGAGTTCTAGTGGTGGCGGTACACCGGGTGAGGTGTCGAATCCGTTGTCCGGCGGGTATCTCCATCCTCCCAGCGAACCGTCCCATTGTTCTGCGTCGGGGTCCCAGTGTTTGGTTGCGAACTCGTCGGCCCTTAGCCCACCCAGTGGGTCGAAGCCGTCGGGAAACAGGTGTCCCCCAGGGCGTGAGTGATCGACTCGAACATCGAGTTTCGGTGGCTTGTTCAGGATGACAGCTGCAGCTTCTGCCCGACTAAGTCCTTTGAGGCCCTTGAGGACTTTGAGCGCTCCGACGCCCGCGACTGCGAACGATGCGACGTTGAAGGTGACGCGGCCAGCGCCTTCGCCGACATAGCCATCCCAGTGGTCAGCTGCGATGAACTCACCCCACATCGCGTCGAGTGCACCGAGTGGGTCTGTGACCACGGAGTCGATGATGCCGCCCCAAAGATCGACGAAGTACTGCTCCCACCAGTCGTCACCATCGTTGACGAGGTCGTCCCAGATGTACTGGATGGGGAGCATCTCCCAGATCCCGACCACGGTATCCCCTGCTTGGAGGAACAGGCCCTCGAACCATGTGGGAACAGACATGCCGACCTGCTCCCACCATTCGATTCCTGGTGCTTCACCTGAGGTCGTGCCGCCCGCAGCACGGATCTCAGCGGCGACCTCGTCGCCGACCTGTTGGAGCGTGGCACGGGCCGCTTCGTAGCGGGCGTTCGCGTTCACGATCGAAACGGCACCAGGGTCAGCGAACGGCGCCACGATCGATTCAGGAGTCCCGGGCGCCGCGAGGGCCGCGACGCGTTCCGCGGTCTGATGTTCCTGTTGGGCGTTCGCGGTGGCCCGTTCGGCAGTGGCGGCATCATTGATCGCGGCTTGTGCTTCGGCGCGAGCCGCTTGGAACGCGCTTTGGTAGCGCAGCAGGGCGGACGCGACCCGGTTGAACGCGGCAGGCGCGAGACCGGCGCGACCTGCTTCGCGCGGGGTGAACGTTTGCCACCCAGCCGCGGCGCGACCTTGCCAGCCTGGGATGCTCATGACCTGCCACGCTTGTGTCACATCCCGAGCGGTGCTCGCACCGGCACCAGCCGTTTCCATCGTGCTCGCGATCGCGGTCGGGCTCCCGGGGATCAACGTCTCAACGCTCGCGCTTCCTGACAGCATCAGCGGCCGCCGATCTGTGCGATCGCCTGCGCCAGCAGTGCGTCCACCCGTTCGGTATCGGTTGCTGCACCTTGGAGCATCTGGCTCGCCTCGTCGGCTGCCTGTTGCCGCAGACGGTACTCGCCCGCCCAGGCCTCACGAAAAGCGGTCACTGCCGCAGCCACCCCGGCATGACCGACATCGCCAGAAATGAGCCGGTGCACCGGGTGCCCAGCAATTGCCTGCCCGATCACGCCTGCGTTAACCGCGCCGTTTCGCAGTTCCTGCGGGGAACACTGAAAATCGCTCATCATTCTTCCGTCTCAGTGGCAGCATCCGAGGTTTCACGCCGACCGCCGATGACCCTTCCGTCGCGGGACATCTCCAGATCGATCGCGAGCGGCGGTGCACCGTTCGCCAACGGCCGCGGGTCATCCCTAGCAGCAAGATCCACGACCACGCCGTGTTCGCTGCCCGGGTCGATGGACAGCAGCCGTGCACGGACCGGGAGACCGAACAATTTCGCGCCGGTCAGCCGCACCCAGTCGAAGTCGCCGGCCCCTGATTCCGGCCCAAGCTCCGGCGACGCTGCGACGAACTCCGTGAGCAACTCGAGCGTTGAAAACACCGGAGTGATCAATCCGGCTTCGGTTCGGAAGACCGGAGCACCGAAGTAGTCCGGCCGGAGCATGTGCATTTCGCACACATCGAACAGCTGCCACAACTTGCCCACATCGGCGAGACCCCGCGACCAGAGCCCCGCAAACTCGAGCAACATCGACGTGCTCGCGTCTGGCACGTCGCCTCGCGACACGATCGTGCTGGGGGCTAGTTGATCTTGGACGCGATCTGGGAGTCGAGGTCACGCATCGCGTTCGCCGTGCCGGTAAGGAAGGACTGGATCTCGTTGAGCTGCGCAATCAGCGTGTTCGCCGACGCCGTGTACTTCGTGTACGCGTCGTTGAACTTGCCCGACGCCTGGTCAGTGACGAACCCGGAGCTCACGAGGTTCTGGATCTGGCTCTGCATGCCCTGCAGCTTCGTCGTGATCTCCTCACGTCCCGTGCCGAGCTGGCTCGCCGCGGTCTCGATCTCAGCGTAGGAAACCTTGATATTCGACATCCCCTGGCACTCCATTACATGTTCGGCAGACAAATGGCGTCCCGAAGAATCGCGGACACCTGACGATACTGTCAGTCATCCTGCTGGGGGACAAAATCTCTCCACAAGCAGCGATGCCGCGCTCGCGGGAATCGTGCGTGCAACCCCTGCGCGACCAGTGGCAGCAGCGTACGGTGAGTGACGGCACCTCACCTTCCCCAGGCTGCTCGGGTCAAGACCGATGCGTGTCGGGCAGTCCGATGTGAACGCCGGTGAGTGTGCCGTTCCGTATGAGGTAGCCGCGGCCAGCCGGCGATTCAGCGCGCTTCGCGTGAGCGAAAGGTGTGCTGAAGAGGCTGGGTACGTCGTTCGCATCGGGCTGGAGCGCGATTGCCCATCGTGCGCCACGGAGTGGACTGGTCAGTTCCCAGACGCTACTGAGAGTCGCGTTCTCGCCTTCGATGATGGTGGTGATGTCGCTGCGTCTGAGGAGTTTGAGGAGCGTCGCGAGCTGTTGCTCGTTTCCTGAGCCGTCGAATCCGCCGATGTCCTCGATGACGACGATTCCACGACGGCCGGCGGCGGGGAACACTATGGGCTCTGGTTCGACGGCTTCTTCAGGCGTGGCCTGCGGGGTGGTGCCGATGAGTGGCAGGAGCTGGAGTCCGGCAGGTTTCGGACTGTGCCCGCCGAGAGCACGAATGAGCTTCGCGATCGTTCGGTCTCGGGTGTCGACTGTGTCCGCGATGCCGCCCCAGAGCGGAAGATCGCGCAGCGATGAGCGTCGAGGCGAGAGGAGCGTGGCGTCGAGCTGTTGTTCTGTACGGGTGGCATCTTCCTCGAATGCTTCAAGGAGTGACCGGATAGTCGTCGTGCGTCCGGAGCCTGCCGGGCCGGTGACGAGCAGGAAGCCGTGTTCGGGTGCCGGTACGGGCGCGAGGTGGGCCGTGTCGATCGCGAACGGGACCGGCCGGTCGAGCTCATGCGGGATCTCTGTGCGACGAAGCGATTCGGGGACCGCAGCGACGCCCGGCGGGCGGGTGATCCCGAGGCGCTGCTGATCTGCAGCCAAGTCCTTGATCGCCGTGTCGGTGTCTGCCGGATCGGTGCCCGGAGTTGCGAGTTGGATCTCCTGGTTGGATCCGATTCGCAGCGCCCGGCCAGGGCCGGCGTTCTCGAGAATTCCGGTTGGGACGCCAAGCGAGTTGTAGTCGTGTTCTGCGGGCAGCCGCAGCACCAGCCGTTCTGGCACGCTCGCCGCAAGCGAGGTCGGAAGACCGACGGATCGTTCAGAGGTGAGCAGCACGTGAACGCCGACGGTGCGGCCTCCTCGGGCGATCTCCACAAGATCAGCGAAAGGGTCGATACCGCCCCCATGATGTTCGTAAGCGTCACGGAACGCGGCGAAACCGTCGATGAAAAGCAACACCGGCGGATCGTCCGTCCGCATGGCAACACGGCCTGCAACGAGGGTCCGGATGAGGCGAAGCAGCCGCACGACCCGGTCACGTTCATCGAGCGGCACGATGTCGCCGGTGTTCGGGAGGGACGCGAGCATACCGAGTCGTCCGCCGCCGCAGTCGACGCCGTAGATCTGAGTTTCGGGAGTGGCATGGATCGAGGCACATGCAGCTGTGATGAGTGCGGTCGTCTTCCCGCTGCCTGCACCGCCGAAGATCGCAACATTCCCGACCTCGGCGAGTGGAATCTCGTACGGCGACTGGCGCTGCAGGTGTGGTTCGTCGATGAGACCGACCACGAGCCCGGTCGTCTCCCGCTCGCGCGCACTCGGCCGGAGTGCCAAGAGATCCGATCCGAGCGGAATGAACTCGGGAAGCTGGTCTACCCATGGCCTGCGCGGACGAACGGTGCCCGCGGCTTCTGCGGCTTTGCGAATGTTCGCGGCGAGGACTTCGATATCGGTGGGACCCTTCGTCGCACGTGCGGGTGCATGCCGAACTTCAGGTTGGAGCGTCCACGGCGAATGCTCACCGAACTCGAGGTCACGGATCTCGACGACATCGCGCAGATCGGAATCCGATCGCCCGCCGAGATACCCGGATTGGAAGTGCGTGAGTCGGCCCGCGCCGATCCTCATCGCCGCGCGGCCGGGCACGTCGGGTGAGAAGCCTGCAGCGTCGTTCACTCCGATCACATCGCTGCTGTCGGTCGCGTCTGCCATTCGCAACGCGATACGGAGGTTCGTGTTCGCCCGGAGGTTGTCTTTGATGACTCCTGCCGGGCGTTGTGTCGCCATGACCAGATGCAGGCCGAGCGAGCGGCCGCGCTGTGCGACATCGATCACGCCGTCTACGAACTCGGGGATCTCGTTCACGAGCGCCGCGAATTCATCGATCACGATCACGAGGGCCGGTGGGGCTTCAGGGTCGCCGCGTCGCTCCAACGCGACCAGATCTTTCGCTCCCTTTTCAGCGAGCAGTTCCTCCCGGTAGCGCAGTTCCGCCCGCAGCGAGGTGAGTGCGCGTCGTACGAGGTGCGTGTTCAGGTCGGTGACAAGGCCGACTGTGTGCGGCAGGTCGACGCAGTCGGAGAACGCTGCCCCGCCCTTGTAGTCAACGAGCAGGAAGGTGACCCGGTCTGGGGCATAGTTTCCAGCGAGCGAGAAGATCCAGGACTGCAGGAATTCCGACTTCCCCGAACCCGTCGTGCCGCCGACGAGGGCGTGCGGGCCTTGGACGCGGAGGTCGATCTCGACTGGGCCGGCGCTGCCCTGGCCGACAACTGCGGCGAGCCGCCCGGCCTCTCGCTCTGCACCGAATCCCCACCGGGAAACGAGGCTGTCGGTCTGTTCCCAGTTGCGAAGCACCGCCGTCCCGGAGTCGAGGATGTCGCCCGGCACGATCTGCGCGAGCGGAACGCTTCTCGGGAAATCGCTCTCGTCGAGCACTCTGGCTCCGGCATCCAGAATCGGGGCGAGCGCGCGGCCGAACCTCTCGGCCACCGGCAGATCCACTGATTCCAATGCCGTCAAGGGTGCGACTTCTCCCTGGCGCACGAAGTGCGTCCGCCAGGCACTCGGGAGGGCCTCCACCGTGGTCCGACATGCTGCGGGCACCGCCCCGAGATGCTCCGCCACCCAGATGACGTGAACACCCGCGTCAGGCCCGTCTTCTGCAAGCCCGACCAGTCGCGTCCGGTCGACGATCGTGTCGGAGAGGACGAACACGATAATCGCCGGAGTCACTGCGCGATCGCCGACTGGTGTCAGTCGCTCTTTCCCGTCTTCGGCGCTGCCCGTCATGCGGGAACGCACCGACCTCGACGGTGCCGGCTGCGTACGGGCGTGGATGAGTCCTTCCAGTTCGGTCAGCAGTACGCCCGCGCTTCGTTCATCCGCAACCAGATGGGGTGCTCTGATCGGGCTGAAGGCCGAGTCGACGTGTGGAATCCACTTCAACCACGCCCAGTCACCGCGCGCATGCGCGGGATCGGCGAACGCGGTGAACACGAGATCTGCAGGGGAATGCTGCGAAAGCAACTGCACCAGCACCGAACGTGCTGCCCCGCCCGCCCAGAGTTCGTGGCCGGCGATGCCAAGCGAGCCGCACCGGTCCAGACGCTCCAGCATCGGGACATCCTGCACTGTGCGGTAGCGCTCATGCAGCTGAAGGAGTTCTTCCCAGGCTTCCGCCGGGATGCTGCCGCGCGGCGGCAACTCGATCTGTTTGCGGCTGGGCAGTGTCGCGTTTCCCAGTCGCAACTCGAGAAACGCACGATGCTCTGGCCTGCGACCCCACAGCCGCGGCGCTCGTTGCGTTGGAAGCTCGGCCAGATCACCCGACGGTGGCGTCTCTTCGCCTCGTGACTGCTGTTCTTGTTCCCTGTTCTGTTCAAGCTCTTGCCGGGCAAGGCCCAGCGCAGCCCCGAATTCGCGCTGCTTCGCGCGATTCGCCCGTCGGCGCGAGAGGAGGTTGTCGAGCCATGTGCCGATCATGATGATCGGCGACAACGCGATGAAGATGAGGCTTAAGACGGACTGAGTTGCGAGAAAAAGAACGGACCCCAGCACGAGCGGCGCGAGCATCGCGATGAGCGGAAACCGGGTCGGCTCAGGTGCGTCAGGCGGGGATGGAAGCGCGATCGCGTCGGGAGCGAACACCGGATCCACCTGCGGTGCCTGCAAATGCGGCACCGCGCTCTGCAACGCGGGTTCGGGCTGACCGGGCGGACCGACGTCGATCCGAACGCGTACCGTGCCGACCTCGACCACCGTGGTCCCGGCCACCGGAATAACCGGCCCCTCCGTCGGCAACCGCTCGCCCCCCGCGCTCAAACGCGCAGTTCCATTCGCCGATCCGAGATCCTCGAGTTCGAGACGATCACCCACCGTGCGGAGAATCGCGTGACGGCGAGACACCCCGGAATCATGAAGCTCGACCCGGTTGCTGCGATCACGGCCGATCGTCGTCTCACCCCGGACCGCGAGAAACGTGACCCCCTCCTGCTCGTCGTCGAGCACCGTCAAATACGCAACCGGCGCCTTCGCCCGCGACGCCTCCGCGTGTGCGGGAGACTCCAACACCGGCTCAACAAAGCTCCCGGACCGAAGCCCCGACGCCACAATCGCGTCTCCGGAGTCCAACATGAGCGCAGCACCGTCCGGATACTGCACCAGCAACGTCAACGGCGCATGCCGGTGCACCGCATAAGGCATCAAGCTCGGATGCCCCGCGCCTCCCCGCACGAGTGCGCGCGCAACCTCGCCGACTCGCGCCGTCACCTCCACCGTCAACGTCACATCACGGCTGCGCTGTACACCACCAGCCGCGGCAACCCGCGTGCTCACCCGAAGCTTCAGTGGTCTCTCCCGCTACAAATCCCGCACCGACATTCCCTGTCGGGCATTCCGACCCGGACTCTCGACACTAGCCGTCGGCCCGACCAAGTGCGCTCGAGGCTGCGCAACGCGGTCCCGCTACCCGAGAGTCGTGGCAATGGGCACCCCCGGAGTACTGGATCCGGGTCTATCCGTTTCGGCCTCCTCTGGGGCCTCCTCGGAACACCATCGTGAGGAACATGAGCCAGTCCACTCGAGATCCAACCACCGCTCCCGAGCAAACCCTTGACCAGGCGAGTTGCGCCGTGCCCGTTTCCAACTGCCACGTCGAACGCAGTCACCACAACATCTCCCTTGGCGACGAAAAGCATACGTCAACAGGGCTTTCGTGGGGCGGGTCAGACTTGAACTGACGACCGATGGACTCTCCTGGGACCACTCCCCCAGATTTCGAATCTCGGCAACCGCTCGACCGATCTCGACATGATCGGGGATTTCTCGCCGATCCTGAAACTGCGCATCCAAGAATACTCGGGATGCCTCGGAGCAGCTCGACTCAGCTCGGGTCGAATAAGCGTTGGATAAACGTGAACGCATCGAGTGCTGAGCGCAGCACTCTGGACTTGAGCCCAAGTCAACGCCGAGATGGTCAGGCGCGGTTCAGATCTCGAGCGGCCCTGGCGGAGGCGGAGCTGGTGTCGGCGCGCCATCGAGGATGGCGTTGACCATCCGCTCTGCGCGTTCGGTGAGCAGGTCGCCGGGGTAAAACTCCTCGTAGAGTTCTTCCGCGCCCTCAAATGTGTGGATGTCGCAAAGCGCGAGCAGGAGACGGATGTCGCGGGTATCGCGACCGGGGCGGTTCGCCCGGAGTTTCATCGCGAGCATCGCTTCCTTCGAGGCGACTTGGATTTCGATGCCGCTCTTGTCGTAGATCGTCTCCCACTCCACGGCGCGACCGAGAGTCGGGATCGCGTCCGCGTTGTTCACTTCGAAGTTCAACCAGTGCGCGTCCCAACCGCGGCGATTCGCGACCCGCGCAGCGGCAGCGGCCACCGACTCGTCTGAGCCCGGACGGACATGGAGCGCATCCAGGTCTTTGGTGGTCCCTCGGTCGAAGTAGCGCAGGGCGAGAGCCGCACCGCCCACCAGCCGAATACCCGCGATCTCGCCGGCAGCGCGAAGCTCGGAAACGAGGTCTCGGAGACCGGCGATGATCTCATCGCGGTCGAGCGCCGTGCCCGCCATCAGACGCTCGCAAACGTGTCGGCCCATGCGAGGACACCACGGTCAGCGAACTCGTCGGGGACGTCGTCACCCCCGGGAGTAGGGTCAGCCGGATCGACTCGGAATACAACGGGGACGGCCAACACACGATCCGAATCATCGACCCACGCAGGCAGTGGGATCTGCTCCTGGTTCAGCCGCCACGCCACGAGAGCCGCGATGGCGGCATCCCAGACACGGTTTCCGGTCGGCTCAGGTTCAGCCAGAGCAAGGATGCCTCGGACGAGTCCGTGCTCGGCGGTGAGGTCGTCGTTCAGCTGAAGCAACGCACGGAGCGCTCGGTCCGGGTCTCCTGCGCGAAGGTGGTCGCGAATCGTGGCCGCCGCGCTGGCGGCATCGTCCCGCCGAGTCGGTGCCGCGTACAGACGATGCCCTGCACCTGCAAGCAATCGGTCCACAGTGCTGAACGCAGCATCTCTCCCCCGCTCGTGATGCGAGACGCTCGCCTGATCGATCCCAGTCAGCGCCGCAAGTCCCGACTGCGTGAGATGCCGACTCCGACGAGCGGCCCGAACAAGCGTCGACGAGCTCACCATAAAGCACCTCCAAACCAAGAATATGACACCTACATCATAAATGCTTCCATGGGCAAAAGAACGACATCGGAACAATGTCCAGTCCGAATCTCCTTCGCATAGAGTGCGGCGCCCCGCCCGTTGGCCTAGACAGGCGTCACCGACCTGCCCCGATCAGAGCAGGTCGAGCGCGGCGGTGACGTCCGCCCACGGAATCCGCTCCTGTTCGAGTCGAACTCCGGGGCCGTAGGTGCCGGCGACCAGGTCGTCGTACACCTCCGCTTCTTCCGGTTCCATGCGCGCAAGCGTTACGTTCGTCGGATTCTTCTCGATGGCCCACGCTGCCCGGTTCCGGTGCAGCGTCGCGGCGTCCATCAGGATCGACTGGGCTGGCATGAACGCGCGGAATCGGTCGAGGATCTGGAAACCCCACGTGTCGATATCGCCCCAGTACACGACCCGGGCGGCGCGCACCCACGGAAGGTCGGCGTAGGAAACGACGTCGTTCCCCTTTCCGGCGAGAACGGCTGTGCCTGGGCGGTCGGTGAACGAACGTCCGTTCGTGAGGTTCTCGCAGATGATCACGGTGTCCGGAGTGACCGTGAGGTTCCCGAGCTCGGACGGTGCGGCAGCGAATGTCCCGAGGCCGCCGACTTCCTGGCGGAGCCGGTCGTCCAGGAGACGAACGAACGTCATCGGTTCGATGTCGCGCAGTTCGCCGAGCGCTTCTGGGTTACGTCGGGCTCCACTCTTGGAAAGGAGGACGATTGTCGGCCAGTGCCTCTGTACCCATTTGGTGTCGGCGCCGGGGACTGGCAGCTGGCGGGCGAACAGCCCGGTCGGGTCGTTCAGTTCGGTCCACTCGAGGGTGGCGACGGTGGTAGCCCAGTCCTCGTCTGAGAATCCCAGCACCTTCCGAAGCAGCCCCGGGGTGAGGTGCGCTACCGGCCAACGGCTACGGAGATCATCAACCCTGCGGGCTGCGTGCGCCCACTCGGAGGACCGGCCGGCGAACTCGGCCACGTCGGCGGCGCCTGCGAACCGGATCCGGACTGGGACGTCGATGACGCCGCTCCGTCCCGCCTTCCGGCGCACGGACTCCACGGCGCCTGGGCCGGCGTACCGGTCCCAGTCGCCGAGGTTGGCCGCGTACACGTCCGCGTCCCGTTCGAACTCCGCAGCGTCGTACCCACGGATGGTGAACTTCACCGCGACCGGTTCCCGCGACTGAACCCATCCGGGCAGCTTTGCTTCGAACGCAGCCCAGGCGACCGCACGGATCGCTTCAACGGTGTCAAGCATCGGAACCCCCGTCGGCGCGCTTCTCCAAAATCACATGGCGGACCCGCGACTCGTGCTCCTCCTCGTTCATCGACACGATCGTGTACGAGCCGACGTACTGGCTGAACGTGCGGAGCATCTTGTTCGGGGTGGCGAGGATCGGCTGGAACCCGAAGTCGCGGAGCACATCGAGAGATTTCTGCGTGAACCCCTCGTCGGCGCGGGACATCGCCTCGTCCATGAACGCGGCTGCGAATGTCGGCAAGTCCGCTTCGCCTCGAGCGAGCTGGTACCGCAGCGCCGCGGCGAGGACGAACATCAGCAGCTTCGCCCGCTGCCCACCGGAACGGCTGTCACCTGAACGGTGGGTGTCGACCAGTTCCGTACCGCGGTACTCGTACCCGGAGAACGACACGTGCTGACGGACGTCGAGCACCTTGTTCCGCCACGTGGTGTGCGAGTCGCTGCCGAGCTTGTCGACGATGGAGGACAGCACCCGGTACTGCTCCTCCAGCGACCCGGTGTCGTCCGGGTTCCGTTTGTTCTGCACATCCAACGCGAAGTACGTCTGCAATTCCCGGTTGAAGTCCAGCAGCTCTGGCGGGGTCATGTCCGACGACACCAACTGCAGGTACGTGCCGGCGTTGTACGGCAGGCTGCGCAACGCCGAGTTGATCGGGTCGAGGCGGCGGCTGATCGCCGCACGCTCCTCCTCGAGCTTCGCGGCGAGGTCGCTGAGATGGTTCCTTGGTCCACTGAGCATCAGCTCACGGAACTGCTCCACGAAGTCCGGCAGCCGGTCCATCTCGATCGCGTCGAGCTTGGCGAGGAACCCGGGGAGGGACTCGACTGTGCCGTTCAGGTCGGAGGACAGCTCCTTCCATTCGCTGATGTACTTGGTAAAGATGCGGGCGAGTTCGTTCTCCGCCGCGGATGCCTTGCCGGTGTGCTCGTCGATATCAGCCTGGATCGCGTTGCGGACCTTCCGGTCGGCTTCGTCCAGTCCACGGATGGTGTTCGCGGTGACGGTGAGCTCGAACCGTTCCGACACGGCCAGCAGGACTGGAGGGTCGGCTGGGTCTTCGCCGGCCAGCGTCTCGCGGAGGTCCGTCAGTTCCCGGTGATACCGGTTCGCGTCGTTCTCGTGCCCGCTCTTCGCGGCGATCACAATGTCGCGACGTTCCTGCCACGTCGTCCGGTCAGCTTGGAGCAGTTCGATCTCGTCGGCGATGTCCGCGAGTGTCGGCCGGTCACGAAACAGGAGCCGGCGGTTCCGTTCATACATTCGGAACTGCTCCGATGCGGACCCGACATCGATGCCCTCCCAGTCCTGTTCGAGGATCCGGGCGAACGAGTCGCGCCGCTGCGTCAGGGTGGACGCGGCGTCGTCGTTGCTCAGGACTGCTTCCTCCGCGACGCGAAGTTCCTCTCGGAGCTTCACCACCAGGGTGGCCAGCGCACGCTTCTTCTCCGTGTTGTCGAACCCGAGCACCCAGTTGGTGGTGTCACCGATCGGACGGCGGTCATGCTTCGTATGCCGCTCACCGGCATGGCGGACCAAGCCGTTGATCGTCACCGCCAGCTGCCGGCGCTCCACCTCGTCGAGATGCTCCACGCACCGGTAGCCGAACCGGGTCCGCACTTCCGCACGGATCCAGTCGTGGAACTCCCCTGCGGCAACGTCGACCTTCCCGGGAACCGTTTCGGCCGCCGCCTGCTTCGCCGGCGCGGCGGAACGAACCGGATGAAACGTCAGGTCGCGGTGGAGGTTGTTCGCGTCTACATAGTTCTTCACCGTGTCGTAGTCGTCCGCGAGG
Organism: Agromyces italicus DSM 16388; assembly: GCF_000421545.1. Taxonomy (GTDB): domain Bacteria; phylum Actinomycetota; class Actinomycetes; order Actinomycetales; family Microbacteriaceae; genus Agromyces; species Agromyces italicus. Next base: position 9,085 of record NZ_ATXF01000001.1, on the reverse strand, counting down.
ACGAGCATCGACAGGGCGAACCCGCGCAGCACCCGTTCGATCGGGCCCTGCCAGCGTTCCTGCCCCTTCCTCACCTGCACGAGCTCGGCGACGAACGGCAGCCGTTCCGCCGGCACACCGGTCGCGCGGGAGATCTGGTCCCGCAGCTCCCGCTCGCGCGGGTTGATGTTGCTGCTGTTCCCGTCGAGGCTCTTCCGCTGCTGATCGGCGACCCGCCACGCGTCCTTCGCCTTGCCAGCGGTGATAACAAACTCGTTGCGGACGTCACGTCGCGCGGCGGCGGCGCCGCCTTCGTCAATCGTGGCGAGCTGTTCACCTGCGAGGCGTTGCAGCGTTTCGAATTCCTGCCCGGTGTCGGGCATCTGGAGGCCGGCCTCGACGACCTTCGGTTCGAGCCGCCTTCGTGCGTTCTCGCGCTTGGAGAGCTCGAGCTTCGCCTGCTCGACCTGCAGGTCGACGACTGTCTGCTCGTCCCCGCCGTTGGTGTTGTACCGCGCTTTCGCGAGGTCGATCTTCGACCCCAGGTCGGCGAGGTGCCGGTCTGCACGGTCGATCTTGTCGGCCTCGGCTCGCACCTTCGCGGCCGCAGCGTCGGTGAGCTGTCCGGTGATCTGGATCGCACGGCTGGTGCGGACCCGCAGCACTGCGTCGGCCTGTCGGTGCAGGGCAGCCCGCGCTGTCGAGGACGATTCGATCGTCGCGGCGAGGTCGCGGATCGGGCCGAGCACCGCGAGTTGGTTGCGGGCGTCCTCCACGGCGAGGAAGGCGGACTTCGTGGCTTCGTGGTTCCCGACTGCACGGTGCGCATGCGCTTGCGTTTCCGGGCGGTCCAGCATGAACTCGCGGATCAGCTGCTTGGCTTTGTCAACTTGACTCAGGACCGGCGTGACGGCCTGATTCAGGACCACCTTGCGGTGACCGTGCGTTGAGCGGATCGGCCAGCCATGCCCGCGTCGGGGCAGCAAAACGCCGCCACGACATCGATCAGATGCGCGGCGGCGCTTCGCTTGGCTAGGGCCGGATGCTCTGCCCTATTGCTCGGCGATGTCGACTTCGCTCCGGGGTACCGGTTCGGTGAGCAGCGGTACTGTTCCCGACTCGTAGAGGGTTCCGCAGTCGATCATCCCGCCGTAACCAGCTGATGAGATTCCCTGCTCATCCGGCGGGTTGAAGGTGACTCCGACGCCACCGGAAGTGCATCCCCACTGTCCAGCGACTGCCTCCCATGGGACGGCCTCCCACCAGGCGGCAATCGACTTCCAATAGGAGTTTCGGCCGTCCACGGAGTGAGTGAAGTCTCCGCTTTCGGGACGAGGGTTCGCCTCAAGGAACGCCACGAGCTCAGCTTCGTACTCGGCCTGGGCTGCCGGACTGACATCGATCTGGTTGTCGCCCACGTCTGGCGGTTGCACGGCGGCCGCAGCGATGCCGCTGACGGCGCCAAGCGCCAGGATGCCGATCCCGACTGCTACTGACCATCGCCTACTCATCGTCGCATCACCTCTTCTCGCTACATCATCGCGCAGTGCCGGCCATACGTCGATGTGCCGACCATGAACGCCGAGGAGAAGCGGCCGTTGTATGCTGCGGTGCCGGTCGCGTACCACGTGGCGTACTGTGCGCCCGTCCCGAGAGTGCCGAGCGCGATCTGGGTTCCGTTCACGCAGGAACCCGTCGCGGGCACGCTGCCAAGCCGAGCTCTGCCGGTCAAGGTGCCCGGGTACCCCTTCTGGAAGCTTGCGGTGAGGGTGGAGCTGCCGCTCGATGGCCGCGTGAGGCAGTAGTTATCGCCGCCCGGCAGATCGCACTGTTGCACGGCGAGGATCCCGACATCGGTCCTGCTTGCGGCGGCGTACGCTGCAAGCTGCTGTGAGCGCGGCTCGGGGATACCGACGTATCCAAGGCCTGCCTGGTCGAGTTCGGAATCGCAGTGCACGATACCGCTGTACTGCGCGGTCACGGAGCCGTCGTTGCTCTCGACGAGTTCGACTTCGGTGCCGCCGGCCTCGCAGCCCCACTGCTCTGCGACGGCATCCCAGGGGACCTCGCTCCACCAGTCGGACATGCGGTGCCAGTACTCGTTCCACGCGGTCTCGGACGCGGACTCTGCGGGCTGCTTTGGTTCCGGGTTCGCAGCCCGGAAGTCGACCAGCCTGCTCTCAGCGGCACGAGCCGACTGGCCCGGATCCTCCGGCTGAGCCGCAAACGCCGGTGTGTACCCGGCCCCCAGGAGCAGAGCCCCAACCGACGCCGTCGCAACGGCAATCTTGCGCAACATTCGTTTGTCCCCCCAGACGCTCGGCACCGTTGCCGAGCCTTCCGTGGAGGCTACATGCCACCCCGGCCGTTTGACAAGGAACCGAACGAATGCCTCAAAATGAGCATCCCGTAGGATGACCGCATGAACAGCGATCGGGATGCAGACGATGAGATCCTGCCCTCGACAGAGCCTCCTTTCCAGGCTGTCAGCCCGAACCTCGACAAGCTCTCGCGCGCATCGCTAGAACCGGGCACCGTCAGTCGTCGCAGAATCGTGCGCACGAGCATCGCACTTATCGTGCTGCTACTTGTCGTGGCCGGCGGCGTCGCGTGGTGGATCGCACTCAGCTGACCCGCGAGTGCACCGTTCATTTCGATGAGAGCGGCATGATGCCAAGCGGAGGATCGGTGGGAGCCCCAACGGTCTTCAACTCGGGTGCTGCCGTTGTCGTGCGTGGTTGAGTCGGTAGGAGGTGGTGCCGGTTTCGATGATGGTGCCGTTGAAGGTGAGCCGGTCGACGATCGCGGCGCACAGGCGCGGGTCCGTGAAGGTCTTCGTCCACCCGGAGAATGACTCGTTGGACGCGGTCGCGACGGAGGCCTTCTCCTCGCGTTCGGTGAGGACCTGGAACAGGAGCTCGGCGCCGCGGCGGTCGAGTTCCATGTAGCCGAGCTCGTCGATGCAGAGCAGATCGACGCGCCCATACCGTGCGATCGTGCGGGCGAGTTGTTTCTCGTCGGCGGCTTCGACGAGCTCGTTCACGAGTTTCGTCGCCAGCGTGAACTTGACCCGGTACCCCTTTTCGGCAGCCGCGGTGCCGAGTCCGATCAACAGGTGGGACTTGCCGGTGCCGGAGTCGCCTATGAGACAGAGCGGGTCGCCGCGGCGGATCCATTCCCCGGTCGCGAGGGTGTGGATGGTGGCGGGGTTGATGTTCGGGTTTGCGTCGAAGTCGAAGTCGCCGAGCCATTTCTGACGCGGGAACCCTGCTGCGGCGACGCGGCGGACGACGGATCGGCGGTCGCGGTCGTCGCACTCGGCGAGGAGGAGTTCGGCGAGGAAGCCTTGGTAGGACAGTTGCTCGCGTTCTGCGGCTTTCACGGCTTCGTCCATGACGGCCCGCATGGTCGGGAGTCGGAGCCGTCGGCAGGCTTGGTCGACCGCGGTCGCGGCGGCTTCTTCGGTCATTCCGCGTTGTCGGCGCAGGGTGGTCGTGATCTTCGTCGGTGTGCTCATGTTCCGCTGGTTCCTTCTCTCGTGCTGGTGGCCGGCGCGGCGGCGGGGCGGCGGGTGAGGAGTTCGTCGTACGGTGCCATCGTTGGCACCGGCCGGTTGTCCGGCGGGAGGCCTGCGATCACCGCGGCCGGGTCGGCAAGTCGACGTTGGGTGAGACTGACAACTCGCTGCCCGTCACCACGACGATGTTCAACAGGGTGACGGTCTGCGGCGGACCCACCCGCGTGCAGGCGGGCTTCGACGGCGACGACATCAGCGGATACCGCGCCCACGGTGAGCGCCGCCCGGATTCCGGCGATCACATCGACGGGTCGCATGGTGCGGTGCAGGAGCAGCACGTCGATCAGCGCGCGGGTGCCGGCGCTGTCGCCGTCGGCCTTGCGGGCGGCCTGCCAGAACGCTTCATGCGCCGGGGTGAAGACCCCGGTCGCGCGGGCTCTTGCGAGCGCGGTCGACCCGGGGAGGGCACCGAGTTTGTGGCGGAGGACCTCGAGGTAGTGGTCGAGGTTGATCGACTCCCCACCGCGGGCGACGACTCGCTCGTGCCGGGCCACCTGCTCGCGGCCGTCGAAGACCACGAGCTCGGACGCACGCAGCGATACCCGCACCTGCCGGCCGATCAGGCGCGCTGGGACGGAGTACTTCGCCATCCGCACCGTGATCAGGGACGATCGGTCCACGCGCGGGTGCAGCACGAGACCGGGGTCGAACCGTTCGAACGGCAACGGCCCAAGGAGCGCCTGCTCGTCGGCGAAGTCCTGCCCCACGGTGCGGATGCGAGTGCCTATGCGCCGGTCGTGGTCGCGGGCGTCGTAGTCGCGGATCCGTTCGTTCAGTTCGGCGAGGGTGTCGACCACGGGCATCGGTGAGAGCCAGGTGCGGCGGAACCGGCCGACTTCGCCTTCGACGCCGCCCTTCTCGTGGGCGCCGTCGATCCCGGGCTGGCAGTAGAACGAGTCGAACCCGTAGTGCGAGCGGAACAGCACCCACCGGTCGTTCTCTACCCGGTTGCGGCCCTTTCCGTAGAGCACGGTCTGCACCGCGGCGGTGAGGTTGTCGTAGCGGATGTGCTTCGTCGGGATCCCGCCGGTCTCCTCGAACGCGTCGATGTGGCCTTCCAGGAACGCTTCCTGCGATTGTGTCGAGTACACCCGATGCACCGCCTTCCCAGAGTGGGAGAGCCGGAAGGCGAACATGTGGCACTTCGTCTTCACCCCAGCCAGAATCACCCAGACTTCACCGAAGTCGACCTCAGCCTCCTCGGACGGGGCGTGCTGCTGCGGGATGAACACCTCGACCCGCCGGCCGGCCTCAACATCGATCTGGGCGCGGCGGACACGCACGTAGTCCCGGACCGTTGAGTACGACAGCTCCGTCGCCCCATGCTCGTCCGCGAGCCGGGCCAGGATCCGCGTCGCGGTGTGGCGCTGCTTCCTCGGCGCGTCGAGATCCTGTCGCAGCATCTCATCGATCGCGGTCTTGAACGGAGCCAACCTCGGCGACGAGCGCACCGGGGTCTTCCGCGGCGGCGGGTCCGCCCGCGACAGGGCCGTTCGGACGGTATCGCGGCCCACGCCGTGCTTTCGGGCGAGCGCCCGAATGCCGAGCCCTTCCACGCGGGCATCACGCCGTATGCGAGCGAACAGGTCCACGCGACTTCCCATCTGACCACCCCGATCCGCGCCTCATCAGCGAGGCCGCGAATCAACCGTCGAAGGTGGTCCTGAATCAAACCGTCACAACACTCCGGGATTCCGCAAGGTGGTCCTGAATCAGACCGTCAACCCGGTCCTGAATCAAGCTGCCATAGTCAGCTGCTCGAGTGAAGACAGGCCCTTGTTCGCCTGCATCTTCCCGAGCAGGTCCATAGCCTGCTGCGTGAGCCCCAGCAACCGCATGAACCGTTCTTGGTACGGGGTGAACTCGGCGCTGACGTGGATCGGGTCGAACTCTCGCTGCAGCGCCTTCATCTCGAGCCGCGGCTGGGTGACGATCTCCTTCAGGTCAGGCAGGTGGAATTTGCCCTCGACGATCATCCCGGCCTTCGGCACCTGCTCCAGCCGGGTGGCAGTCTCCGACGCACGGAACACCCGGATCAGGGTGAGCGGCCCATGTTGAGGGTGGGTGAACTCCAGCGACAGCGCAGACCAGGTGTTGCCGTTGCGGAGGAACTGGGTGACCGGATTCCCTTCTGCATCCGGGAGGGACCCGTAGGCGCCTCGGATGTAGGAGAGGATGTTCCGGTCCTTCCCCTTCGCGGTGGCGTCGCGGGCGGCGGCGTTCAGATCGAGCCCGTTCGGCGGGAACATCACCACCGACACGGCGTCGAGGATTGTGGATTTCCCATGCCCGGACCCGCCGGTCAGGACGTGCCCGACTTCGGACACCGGGATCCAGTGGTGCCCACTGAATGTCCCCCAGTTCAGCAGCCCGATGCCAGTAAGCCGGTACTGTTCCGCGACCGGTGGGAGGGCGAGCGCGAACTCCTCGCCGAGGGTTTCGAGCAGGTCAGTCATCATCGCCTCCCTGCGTTTCGTCGTAGCTGTCGGCGCCGCCGTCCATGGACTTCAGCGCTGCGACGAGCCGGCTCACTTCGTCGAGTTTGAACAGGTTGTGGAGCACCGGGGTTATGGTGAACCGGTCGTCGGTGTCGCGGATCGGCTTCAGGATGCCGTTCCTCTGGAACTTCGTGATCGCCCCGTTCACCGCTTTCCGTCGGCCGGATTCGTCGGTGTTGCCGGCCTGGCGGAACGTAAGGACCTCATCCTGCACGTCCTTCCGATTGACGACGACGGGGGCGCCGGTCCCGGCCTCTTCGACGAGGCGCCGGCGGAGGTGGATGATTACCGCTGACTCCACGAGGTTCAGAGGGGCGCGTCGCAGCAGCACCGGGAACGGGGTGTCGGTCTCGGCTTGCCGAACGAACGCGGTTCGTTTCTCCCGGTCGACGTAGAGGACCTGGAACGTCTCCGCGAAGTGCCGTTGCACGTCTTCGCGGCGGGTGATCACCGCCGACCACAGCCGGGTGTGTTCGTACCCGTCGAGGAACGGCCCTTGTTGGATCCGCGCAATCGCTTCGCGGACGTCGAACGGCAGCACACCGTTGTCGCCGTCGAAGTGCCGGGCAATGTCGGGGTCGTTCACCGTCTCGAAGTCGCGTTCGAGGCTAAGGTCAGGCATGCTGCGTCTCCGATTCGTGGAACAGTATCTTGGGGATCCTCAAGGTGGTGCCGCCGGCCCACGAGACGGTCTCCTCGGTGTCGCGGATGACGGCGGTGACGCCGTTGTCAGTGCCGCGGCCGGCGATGAGGATCAACCCGATGACGTCGGCGATGTCTAGCAGGTCCGGGGCGTCGGCAATGATGTCACCGATCGTGACAACGGTCCGGGCGGCAAGCAATCCGGTGATCCGTTCCCGGAGTGTGTGGAAGTCGATGTCGGCCCCTTCGGCGAGGTCGAACACGTCGTCCAGGGTGATCTGCTCGGTGTCGTCGGCGGAGTGGTCGATGAGCTCGTCGGTGATCGATGCGTGCACCTCCCCGAGGGCCCATTGGCCGATGGACCGGAACTCCGGCACGGACAGCGGCAGCTCGAACGGTACTTTCGTGCGGAGCGATTCGGTTTCCGCTAGCCGGCCGAACTCCTTCAGCGCGGTACGGAGCGCTTGGTCGATGAGGCGTTCCTGCGCATACTGGCGCTCTTCGACGTAGCTGCGGAGCTTGTCCATGAGGGTGTCCACGACTTGGTGCACGTCCCCGGCGCGCCGGCGCAGCTCCCCCACCATGTCGCGAAGGCCTTCCCGTTCGGTGTGGCTGAGTTTCGCGGCGAACGGGCGGGAGAGGATGTCCCTGATGGAGCTGCCGACTTTGGCGCGCAATTCGATGTCGTCCAGGAGTTCGTACAGCGCGACAAACGACCGTCCCTGTTCAGTGGCGCGGAGGTCTGTTTGCGACAGCACGGTTTCGAGGAGGTCCCCTCGGTTGCCGTCGGTCTCAAGCGCTCTCCGGCGGAGGTCGTCGACAGTGTGGGACAGGTCTCGGCGGAGGCGGGCGAAGTCGGCGCCGGAAGTGCGGACACTGTTCAGGATCCCTCTCGCGGACTCGAGGGCGCGTTCCTCGTCGAGCGGGTCCGGTTCGCCGTCGGCGTCGAGCAGCTGATCGATCTCAGTCTGGGTGGCGGCCTGGCGGGCGTACAGGGCGTCGAGACGAGCTTGGCTGTTCGGATTCGTCTGGACGTTCAGTTCGTCCAGCTGGGCGAACAGGGACGCAACCTGGGATGAGGTGGTGCCGGACGTCGGGGTGACGAGCCTGGTCACGACGTCGATTGCGGTGTACACCTCCGGTGTGAGTTCGTACGTCTCGCCATCGCCGGACTGGTCGGGGCGGCGTTCAAGCCACCCGTAGTCGACCCAGGTGCTGCAGTAGTCCGCCGCTGGTCGCAGCATCCGGCTTCCGGCGAGCCGGTTCATGGTGCGGAGGTCGTCAGCGACGCGCTCGTGAAACCGGCCAGTGGCGATCAGCGGCTGTCCGGCCACGATGAAGTTGGTGTAGAGGACGGTGATGACCTCTTTGGCGTTGTCGGCGGCAAGCAGCTGCCAGGTGGGCAAGTCACGGGCGCGTTTGAGCGCCCCGTGGGTTTCGAGCGTCGTCGTCGGCATGAGCGAACCATATCGACGACTGCCGACTTCCCAATTTCGGCCGTCTCGATGCAAGGCTCGACTGGCCTCGCACGGAATCCCCCTGACCAGCGGGCTGAGACCAGCAATGCGCTCTTCGGGCACTCCGGCGAGCCGAGGAAATGGGGCCTGATGTGAGTACGAGGAACGTGGCGAGAGCAAGGCCCCGCCCGACGGTTCTCTATGGCGTGCGCATGACCGTTCAGCGCGGCCGTGCTATCCAAGGAGGTCCGCACACGCATGGACGACATGCTCGGGGACTGAATCGAACTCGCGCGGGTTCAACTGCATCACGTACTCGTTCTCGATGTGGTACGACTCATTGACGAATTTCCTGAAGACGGCATCGCCCCCTGGGGCGTCGGGATCAAGCGCTGACGCGATGCGGAAGATCTGGACCTTCTCGTAGCCCACGTTCGTGTCGGTGAACTTGGCTTTCAGGACATCCCGGTCTTTGAGCTGTGCGAGGAGTGCGTAGTAGTCGAAGCCAGGGATGACTTTCTGAATCGCGGCGGTCGCGTGATTGCGTTTCTCCTCGTCAAGCGGAATGAGCTCGCCCTCCCCTCCTTTCGAAGTAGGCTCATCATGAACCGTCCCAGGTTTGATGCCGCATCCTTTTGAGTTGATTGGATGTCATCATGCCGAAGAAGATCGATCCCGCGCTGCGTGAGCGGGCTGTCAGGCTCGTGCGCGAGCACCGGGCGGAGTACCCGTCGAACGCGAAGGCGATCGCGGCCGTCGCCCGCCAGGAAGGCGTGGGTGCGGAGTCGCTGCGCCGGTGGGTGCTGCAGGCCGATATCGATGCCGGTGACCGTGATGGCCAAACCAGCGAAGAACATGCCGAGATCAAGCGGCTCAAGGCCGAGAACCGGGCGTTGCGTGAGGACGTCGCGATCCTGAAGGCGGCGACGGCT